>NZ_SOFS01000026.1 GCF_004402235.1 Cryobacterium glucosi | reverse complement strand
CGAGTCATCCCTCAAATGTGTACGCGGGAGAAGTGTCACCACCAAACACGCCCGAATGGTCACCGATCTATTGATGCAGAACTGTCACCGATGTCCTGAGACATAACACTTCTCCACCGCATGTGTGATGTATCGGGACATGGCTGACAGTTCTGCTTCAGGAGGTCGGTGACACTTCCTGCATCAGGAAATTGGTGACAGTCATATGGATTCCAGTCGGTGTCTTCGAAGCCTTCCCGAAGTTCAGGGCTACGGCCGAGCTTGATTCGGATGCAGGTTTTTTGGACCGTCGACGCTTCCGCCCCTAATTGCGGGTATCACCAACGCTATGAACCATGACGCCCTTGGGCGGCCTGAAACGGCCATCCGATCGAGCTGTGCCGAGACACTGTTTCGAGCGATTTGCGGAAGATTCAGGAAATCGAACCTGACGAGGCGCACCAATTTGCGGCTCCCCTAGACTGCAAAAAACATTGTGCCCCAGTGTCGAATTCTGCAAACACGCGGAGCAGTCCCTGCGCGGTACAAGTTGCCACACCCTCCCCCGAATGCAGAGCACATCGGTTGGACCTGAGTTGGGACGCAGGTTCGACGGCGGCCTCAAAGATCTAGGATCGAGGCCGCCGTCTACCGCGTTTGGCCGAAGATAGTACTGTGACCAGTCAACTCTTATGCCGCTGGTCCGTTCTCGAAGCGGATCTGATCAACAAGGATATGGCCCCACGAACCAGAGTTGTTGTCGATGATTTGGATCTGTGCCGTCTGGCCTGCAAGGTCAGAAACATTCCATGAGTTCCAGGAAAGGTGCTCGCTGTTCTGTCCTGTCGCCGTCCGAACAACATGACCTCCGACGATCAGGTTGATCGTCGTTTGGTTGTCGGTCTCGCCAGCTGTTGCATTCGGAGCGTTAGTGAGGACTATCTGGTCAACGATGACGTGACCCCAGGAGCCTGTTGCGTGGTCGATTACTTGAATCTGCGCCTTCTGGCCGATCAGCGAGTGCACGTCCCAGTTGACGCTCGACATCGTCGAGGAATTCGCCCCGGTGGCCGTGCGATAGACCGTCCCGTTGACGAGAAGGTTCACCGCTGCCGACCCTGAGCTTCCCCACGGGTGATTTCCGCCGGCGATCATGAAGTCGATGTAGTCCCGGGTGATTGTGAACTCCGGTGAGGTGATCGCTCCCGTGGATGAATCGCCGCCGCCCGCATAGGTATCCAGGACCTTGGCACCGACTTGGTTGGGAAGCGTTTCTGCGGTGGGCCCTTGGCCGGTGAAGCTGCCCGACGATGTCCATGATGGGCCCCAGCTGGTGCCTTCAAAATCGGCAAATACGTCGGATGGTCGGGGGTGGTTGCCGCCGCCAGCCAAGAAGTTGACGTAGGAGCTGCCGATCGTGAAGGAGGGAGAGGTCAACGTTCCGGTTGAGGTGTCACTACCGACAAAGCTATTCACTAGCTTGTTTCCGACGAACCCGCTGACGGGCTGCTGTCCTGCCAGGGCCCCTGATGCGGGACCTGTGCCGAACGCGCTGCCCGTCGTGGTCCAGGAGCCATAGTTCGACGCCTCGAAATCTGCATAAGGCGATGCTGGCAGCGCGGCCGTGGTGATGTTGGCAAATTCAGTAATCGATATGTTGCTGAACGTTGCACTACCGCCGATCGTGTACAGCGATACCCCGGTGTCGGAGGCGGCAAAGAATGCTTGACTTGATAGCGCGATCTTGCCGTCGTCGAGGAATACTTCGACGCTGCCGTGGTCGACGAGGATTCTTAGGTGTACCGAGGTGTCCCCCGCGGGTAACGGCGCCTGGGACTGCTGAAAGGAACCGAAGGAATATGGAACTTGGTCTGAGCCGCTGCGGTCAAGATAGAGGTTGCCGTTGTAGACGCCGATATTTGTCTTCCGGCTACCGTCTTTGTTGGTGCCGACAGAGATGCCAACATTGTTGAGTGTTGTCCAGTTCACGTCGGCGTCGAGCTCGTACGAGGAACCGTGGTAGTCAAGGTTGGTTGTGCCATTTACGGTTGAATTCGCCGGGAGTATTACCTTGGTCGCAAGATTGGACAGGGCCGGGGTTGGTTGCGAGAGCAGGCTGTAGACCCCGCCCGTCTCGGATTTTAGTGTGATCTGGCGGACGACGGACATCTGGCCGTTGTAATTATCGGTGAAGTCAGTCGGGACAGCGTGAGGCGCGTAGTGCCAGTTGTTCATCCAGCCAATCGCGTATCGCGATGTGTCTGGATTCGATTGATCGGGCCAGGTGACGGCGGCGTACCAGTCCGAACCCCAGTCAAGCCATTGCGGGTCAGTCTGGTCAGTCGTGAACGTCGTTCCGTTCCACGAGCCTGTCCAGTAGGCGTACGTGTCCGGTTTGCCGCTGTAGTCACCCTGCATACTGCCAGCCATCACCCAGTGCCAGGTGCCATCGCTGGCCTTGATCTGGAAAATATCTGGGCATTCAAAACCGCCGATGTTCGGAGTCGTATACGCAAAGTCCGAAGTGTGTGTCCACGTTTTGAGGTCCGGAGATGTGTAGAAGCTGATCTTCTGTTGTCTACCGATGACCGCGACCCACTTGGAATTGCTCGCATCCCACACGATCTTCGGGTCTCGGAACCAGTCGGATGAGTCGGGGTTGGCAATGACCGGTGCGCCGTATTGCGTGAACGTGATGCCACCGTCAGTGGAATACCACAAGTATTGCGATTGTTGAAAAGCATCGCCATCAGTGGGTTGGGTCGCCAGTGCAACGACCGCGCCGGAACCGAAGCCCGCCGTGTTGTTCGTGTCGACCACCGAAGACCCGGTCCAGACTGGAAAGTTCGTGCCTTGCGGCAACGCAGTACCCTCGTCGTTCCACACGGCAGTGTCAGAGCTGGTCGCGTGCTCCCATCCGCCGGGGCCGTTGTCTTGCGAGCTGTGCAGGTAATAGAAGTTGTATTTGCCGTTGACGTACACCGGTCGTTGCGGATCACTGAGCCAGCCGGACGGCGGTGTCAGGTGATATCCCGCACGGAGCGAGCTGGGCGTCGAGGAGCCGGTGGCATGGGCTCCAGCGAGCCGTCCCACAGCGATCGTAGATATTGTGAGCAAAACGATTAGGCCGAGAAGGCCCACCTTCTTCGCGAACGATGACCGTTTCAGCGCTCGAATCATTGCGACCTCCATTGGTCCGAATGGTTAGCTAACGTGCGTTAGCAATGGACCTCAGTGTAGGGTCGCGTTGATGACCCTGCAATAGTCAGGCTACGGAACCGCGTTTTACTAGCGGGCAGGGCACCAAGAGCGGGGTGCAACCAGCGCTACCATGCACGGAACTGAGTACTTCGACAGCGGCCGCGCCCATCCTCTCGAAGGGAAGGGCGACTGTCGTCAGCGCAGGCCGCAGATATGCCGCGATGATCTCTTGGTTGTCGAATCCGACGACGGAGACATCGTCGGGCACGTGAAGCCCGGCTTCCTTGATAGCGTCGTAGGCCCCCATGGCCATGCGGTCGTTTGCACAGAATAAGGCCGTTGGCACCTCACCGCCGTCCAATAGAGTGCGCGCAGCATGGAAACCACCGTTCGCGGTGGCGTGGCCGACCGTGATCATGCGATCGTCCACCTCGATCCTTGCTTCGCGGAGAGCGCGACGGTAACCGGCTTCTCGGAGCCGGGCTGCGGGCATTGCCGTGTCAAGGTTGATGAGTGCAATTCTCTGGTGACCCGCTTCGATCAGATGGCGTGTCGCTGTGAACCCGCCCTGTTCCTCGTCCGGGAGTACCGACGGAAATTCGCCAGATTCCTCGACACAGTGCGCCAGCACAGTCGGCACTTCTCGAGCTGCGGACGGGAGTGCCACGACTTTGTGTGCCTGGGTGGCGTAGATGAGGCCCTCGACCCGGCGTTCGAGGAGCATCTCGAGCGCGGCTTCGTCCCGGGCAGGGTCTCCTTCGGTACTAACGATAAGCAAGAACTTGCCCAGCCTCCACGCGGCCTGTTGCGCACCATTGATGATGCCGCCGGCGAACGGACTCGACGCGATATCCGTGACCAAGCCGATGAGGTTGGTGCTTTCTTTGGCCAACGACTGGGCCATTACGTTCGGCCGGTACCCCAGTTGTCGAGCCGCTTCTCTGACGCGTGCCCTCGTCTCTTCGGGGATACTGATGTCGGTGCGCTCGTTGAGGACGAACGAAACCGTCGACCGGCTAACCCCTGCGTTGCGGGCGATGTCTTGCATCGACACCTGGCGTCTGACCATGTCCCATCTTCACACAGCCCGTCGAGGGGGGGTCCGTCTCGCGGGCGGAATAGATCGTGAATCCGGCGGGACTCAGTGGCATGCGCCATGCAAGTCCCAATCACCCGCGTCCTCCCTGCAGCTGACGCCCGCTGCTCGCTCGATGAGTGTCGCCGAAGCCATCAAGGCCTGTGCCGCCGAGACATTCCTCCCTCATCAATGTCCGCGAGCGTGGGAGGCTCCGCTCCGATTCGCGAGACCGTGATAGCGGCGCATGCTGCGGAGAATTCCCCGATTGACGTGAGGTCTCTCCGCGTCAATGCTCCGATTATCGGACGTTCCAAGATCAGGTCGTCGGTGCTGCCTGATCCGGCGCCGGTACGCTGCAGCGTGGCAAAGATCAGACCACTCATGAAGGAGTCTCCAGCGCCAATGGTGTCGGCAACTTTCGTCGGTACGCCGGCCACTCGTATTCGGTCGTTCACGGTGGAGAGAATTGCGCCATCCGCGCCCAGGGTGATGGCTGCAAGGCCGGGGCCGAGCCGGAGAATGGTGTCAAGTACCGCATCGATTGAGAGCTCAGGGTAGAGCCAGAACGCATCCTCCTCGCTCAGCTTGACGATATCGCAGGACCTGGCCAAAGCCTCGAAGGCAATTCGGACCTCTGTGTGACTGCCGAGGAGTGATGGTCGAATGTTGGGATCAAAGGTCACAATCGCATTTCTCTGGGCGGCCGCGACAACTGCCGCCGCGACGGACGAAGCCCCCGGCTCTAGGAAGGCTGCAATTGACCCTGTATGCAGGAGACGGCCGGCTGGGATGGATTGGGCGTTCGAAAGTGACCAGTGGATGTCAAAGTCGTATGATGCAGTCCCCGATGCGTCAATGTGTGCTGTCGCTGTCGATGTCGGGCCCCGGACGATCGAGCCCGGGACAAGTTCAACTCCAGCGTCGGTGAGCCGACGGCGGATTTGGGCCCCGCGATCGTCGTTCCCTATCGACGTCAGCAGACTCACCGATAGTCCCAGTCGGCCTACGCCGATCGCAACGTTCATGGGCGATCCACCGGGGTGCTCGGACACTCCGACGTGGTTTGCCACGATGTCGGTGAGGGCCTCACCTATGACGACAATCATGCGTGCGGTCCGTTCTGTGCGGCGGTCGGTGGGGTGGTCGTTCGTTCGAGGTTGTAGATTCTGAGCGAGTCAATCGCGCCAGATCCGTGGGTTGCGTAAATGGCGATTTCTCGGCTGGATGGTTCGGGAAAGATCTGATCGGTGATTGTGACGAGTCCGTCCTGAGCGAAGACCTCTACAGATGAATGGTCGACGTAGATGCGCAGTCGAATCTTGCCTCCAGTCAGGTCGGCAGGCGCCCTCTCTTTGGAGGCGAAGTCCGGGTGAAAATCGACGTCCCCGGAATGTCTCCTGTCCACGAAAACCGAGCCGGTCTCAACGTCGTAGCCGATGAATGTGCCTTCGCCCCTGCCACCTCGGACGATGAGCCCAATCTCCCTCGCCGTTCCGGGCGTGAGGGCCGCCTCGATGTGCAGCACGGAGCCCCAGCATTCTTCCGGGAGTGACTCAGCCCCCTCGTCAACCGTCTTGTGGTCGATGGCGAGTGTGACTTCGTCTGGGTCAGGAACGACAGCTATTGCTCTCTGGAGGAGGCGGGGAACGCCACGGACGGTAATCAGGCTCACTTCTCGGGGCAGCGACATTGCACTCTTCCACGGGTGGGTCGGTATGTCGTTCCCATAGTCCCAGTTGTTCATCCAGGCAATCATGATGGGTTTGTCGCCGGGGACACCGCTGAAAGACACCGCGGCATAGTAGTCGCGTCCCCAATCGAGCCAGTTGCATTCTTCTTGCCCCCCGCCTGAGCCCTCGCTGTCCTTGGGGATCGTGCTCTCCGACGTGAACGTCGTGCCGTCGAAGTTCCCGACGAAGTATTGGCCGCCGGATCCGCCCGCGATGCCGCCCGGGTTCAAGTTGACGATGAGTACCCATTTGAGTCGGTCAGGATCGCCATCGACGGCGAGCGGGAACAGATCGGGACATTCCCAGACGCCACCCGTTGCGTTGGCTGGACCGAAACTACTGAGAAAGCTCCATTCCCTGAGGTCATCGGACCGATACAGAACGACCGTTCGATCCTCAGCCTCGACGGCGACCATCACCCAGTAGCGCTCGGAGAGGCCCTCATATCGAAATACCTTGGGATCGCGGAAGTCCCGAGAGTGCCGGTTCAGGACAGGGTTGCCCTCATACTTCGCCCAAGTTGCACCTTCGTCCAGGCTGTAAGCAAGGGACTGGGCCTGAACCCCGGGGAAGGCCGATTGTTCAGTGAATGCGCTCGTGTAGACGGCAACCAGGGGCACTGTTCCGGCACGCCCGAAGCCACTGGTATTGCCTGCGTCGACGACGATGCTTCCCGAGAAGATCTCCTCATTCACGTCGCCCTCGATGGCTACCGGGCGTTCCGTCCAGTTCACCAAATCTGGCGAGGAGGCATGACCCCAGGACATGTTGCCCCAGACGTTGCCTCGCGGGTTGTATTGATAAAAGAGGTGATAAAGCCCTTTGTAGTAGAGAAGCCCGTTGGGGTCGTTGAGCCAATTCTGTTCCGCGGTGTAATGAATCGAGGGTCGGAAACGCTCACGTCCGATAGGGGTCAGAGACACGGCCTCAACCATTCCTGCACCCCGCTTGATGAAGCGCCGCCGGGGAACCGGATCGTCGGCAATCGCTTGCTTGAAAGCCGATATGCCGCTCCTGTGATGCAAGCACCATCTCGCAGCTCGACTTCACGGTCTTGACATTCATTCGAAGATTCACTCCTCATTGACGTTGACGGTTCCACGTGTTTGAAATTTCCAGATCCCGGCGGTGAGGAAGATCTCGGACGCCTTCCGCCGCTTGTCAGATGGATGCGCGCTCGCCGAGCGTTCAGCGTGCACTCACCGGTCTCATTCGGGTCCAGAATCGACGGTCATGAACTCGTATGGCACCGTGGCCTCGCCCGGGACGGCTTAGGAACAGTCATCGGGATCAGGCGGCAGACAGAGGCATGGTGCCTATCCGACGCTGGCCAGGCACAGAGCCGGTCGGGACCCGCGTGCGGCACCGGTTAGGACAGACCACCTCCCAGCCTGGGAAATTACATGTTGGCGGGCGCCTTCTCTTGCCTGGTACTGACAGAGTCGCGTTCTACGACCGGACACACGATCCTGAGGACACCGTTCCCGGGCGCCTCGTCGAGTCCGAGCAGAAGGCGCACGCCTGCGGCCCCGAGTCGATAGTGCGGTAACGCGACGGTTGAAAGCGGTGGCCGGAGGTGTGCTGCAATGACCTCTTGGTTGTCGAACCCGACCACGGCGATGTCCTCGGGAATGGACATGCCGACCTGCCTCAGGCCGTCATACACCCCCATCGCGACACGGTCATTGTGGCAGAAGACCGCGGTCACACCACACTGAACTAAGCCCTCGACGGCCGCGTATCCGCCTTCTTGATCCGGGTATGCATCGAAGACGAGGTTAGGGTCAAACGGGATCCCAGCGGATTCCAGAGCTTCTCGGTACCCTTGAAGCCGCCCGTCCCTCGCGGGAGATGGCGTGGTCGTGTTAAGGAACGCAATTCGTCGATGACCGTGTCTAATGAGAATCTCAGTGGCCGCTCGGCCACCCTGCACCTCATCCGGAACCACTGCCCAGGCGTCCGAGTCGCGGGCGAAGCAGTTCACGAGAACGAAGTCGGTCTCATTCAGCGCGGCGGGCACTTGTGCCACCCGGTGATACCAGGTGGAGTACAGAATGCCCCGCACCTTGTGTTCGAGCATCATCGAAATCGCTTCCTTCTCCGCGGGCTCGTTGCCCTCAGTATTGGCGATTAAGAGCACGTAACCGTGTTTCCACGCCTCGTCTTGTGCTCCGCGGATGATCTGGCCGGCGAACGGTGTCGTGGCAATCGCGTCAGCGACAAGACCGATGAAGCGCGAACTCCCACTCACTAGGTTCTTCGCGAGCGCATTGGGCCGATATCCGAGCACGCGAATAGCGTCGCGAACACGTTTACGCGTGTCCGCGCCGATTCGCGCGTCCTTCTTGTTGTTGACAACGAGGGAAACGGTGGCCACCGAAACCGCCGCAGCTTCAGCCACTTCGCGCATTGTCGTTGGGCGATGTCGAGTTGTGTTCGGTGGCGGATCGGATTCCGCAGGTTGACTGGATCCCTTTTGAGTCGTCATCGAATCTTCCCCACACAGTTCTGGTCGGCGGGTGCGATCACCCCTTCGACCCGCCACTTTCGAGTCCGTAGATCATCGCCTTGTTGAGGATGAGGAACACGAGTAGCAGTGGTGTGATTGTAATGCACACTGCGGCGAAGGTCGCCGTCCAGTCGACCTTGCCCATCGCCCCAATGTAGTTCTGGAGGCCAAGAGGAATCGTCTTAAGTCCCTCGGAGAGCACGAACGTATTGGCGAAAATGAAGTCGTTCCAAATGAAGATGCTGTTGACCATCACCACCGTCACGACGGTATTGATCGAGAGGGGAAGCGTGATCAATCCGAAGATACGGTACGGTCCAGCGCCGTCCAGAGACGCAGCCTCGTAGGTTTCACGGGGGATGTACTCAAAGAACGACGAGAAGAGATAAATCGACATGGGCAGAGAGAACCCTGCGAGAGGGATAATCATCGACTGATACGTGTCGAGGAGGTTCACCGAGGCATAGTCGATGAACAGCGGGACGAGCGCGATCTGGACAGGCACGATGATACCGATCAGAAAGAGTCCCCGGACGAACTTGCTGAAGCGGAAACCGAGAACCTGCAGAGCGTAGGCCGCCATCATCCCAAGGAGCACGATGAGGAGATTGGCGCCCATCGTGACGATGAAGCTGTTGACGATGTTCATACCGAGGTTCCCCGTTGCGAACGCGCGGGCGTAGTTGTCGAACGTGATCGACGACGGCAATGCGAACGGGTTGCCGCTGGCGTAGTCATGCTCTGTTCGCAGGCTGGTGAGGAAGAGCCACGCGAGCGGGTAAACCTGCACGATGACGATGACGACGATCAACGCCGTCGACAGCGTTCGGAACACGCTCGGCTTGCGCCGCCGGCGGCGGGCGCCCCTGGTGATGGGTGAAGTGACGATCGATCTGGTCACCGGGGCGGTTTGGGTGGTCATGCCTCGTCCTTTCTTCTGAGGGTGAAAATGATGAGGCCGACGGCGACGAGGCATTCAACGACAATGAAGACGGACATGGTGCTGGCGTACCCATAGTTCGTGCTCGTGAAGGCGGTCTTATACATGTAGGTGGTCAGCAACTCCGAAGACTGACCAGGACCGCCATTTGTCAGGAGATAGGGGATGTCGAAGCCACGGAGTGCATAGGTCGTTGCCATGATCGTCGTGGTTATCCAGACAGGTCGAATATGCGGGAATCGGATCTTGGTAAATACCTGCCACCGTGAGGCGCCATCGAGGCGCGCAGCTTCCTCGAGTTCCTGGGGGACGGACAAAAGCGCTGCGAAGATGATGAGCATGTACAGTCCGGTGAAGCGCCATCCCTCGGGGATCGATACCGCGGCCAAGACGGAGTTGATGTCGGAGAGCCACGCCCGCTCAAGGTTTCCGAGCCCCACCCAGCCGAGAATCTGGTTGAGGAGACCCACAGGGTCTATGGAATAGATCCGCTGGAACAGGAACGCGATCGCCACGGTGGAGATAACGGCCGGAAGCAGATAGAGCGTCTTGACGATATTGCGGCCGCGGCGAAGTGACGTGAGCAGGCTCGCCACGATCAGAGCGCCGCCGAGCTGGAGCACGAGGCAGATCACGAGGTAGCCCAGCGAGTTGGAGAAGGCATGCCAGAAGACGGTGTCGCCGGTGAACATGTGGATGTAGTTCGTCAGGCCGACGAACTCCATGTCGCTAATTCCGTCCCAAGAGAAGAAGCTGAGAAACAGGGACTGGACGATCGGCAGGAGGACCGCGACTCCGTATAGGAGAAGCGGGGGCACGAGGAAGATCAGGACTGAGAGTCTCGATCGGTTGGGGAGCATGATGAACCTTTCGGTGGGGGGCCGGAGCCCCCCACCTCTCGGAGCTACTTGAAGGCGGCTGGGGCGTTCTGCGCGATGGTTGAGTCCATCGTGCTGACGAATTCGGACGGGTCGGTGTTGCCCTGCACCAGAAGGGTGAGTTCCTGCTGCAGACGCGTGTTCGATGTCGGGTCGAGCTGGGTGTCCCACGGCATCGCGATCTTTGATCCGACGTCGTTGGACTGATCGACGGCCTTCTGGTAGAGCGGAGTCGCGTTTGCCGGAATCGTGGTCGTCACGTTCGTCGTCGGCGAGAGTGCTCCAGTTGCGGCAATGGCGCTAGGGTACTTCGTGAGGGCGAACTTCAGGAAGTCGCGGACCAGGGGATCGTAAGTCTTGGCGTTGACGGCCATCCCGATGCCCGAGGGAGACACGTACTCGTTGGCGTCCGTGACGGAGTTCGCAGTGGTCGGGAGTGTGAAGTAGTCGACGTCACTGCGCACGGCAGGGTCGAGCTTGTCGGTCGCGAGGCTGGAAAGCTCCCAGGTGCCGATGTTATACATGGCCGCTTTACCCGACGTGAATAGGTTCTGTGCGTCCGAGTAGCCAGTTGACGAGAATCCGTCCTCAAAGCACTTGGAGGAACCGAGCTTGCTCAACCAGTCGGCTGCAGCCAAACCTGCCGGGTCGCTGAGCTTCGCATCGCCCTTTTTGAGGTTCTGCACGTAGGTGGGACCTGCTGTGCGGAACGGGTGATAGGCCGCATAGCGCTCGAGCGGCCACTGGTCCTGGCCATCAAGAGCGATGGGAGTGATTCCGGCGTTGCGCAATGCCGTGCACATGGCAGGGATGTCGTCAAGGGATTTCGGGATTGCTACTCCGGCCTTCTGAAGTAGCGCCTTGTTGTACCAGATGAACTCGAGCTGGAACTCGAATGGGATCATGTACAAGGAACCGTCGTCGAAACGCTGGTAGTTGAGCGCCGCCGGCCTGTAGCTGTCATAGAGACCAAGGCTCGTCAACAGTTTGGTAGCGTCGACCATGGTTCCCTGTTTCGCGAGCTTTTGAGCGAAAGGCGTCGCGTCGGTGTCGAACAGCTCGGGGAGTTTGTTCGCGGCCGCGAGCGTCTCGTATTTCTGGATGTAGGACGGTCGGTCCGGTGTCGTGATGAAGTTGAGCGCGAATCCGGGATGGTCCTTCGCGTACTCATCTGCGATCTGCTTCATGACCGTGATGACACCGCCATCGGCCGGCCGTGATAGCAGCCATGAGATCGGTCGTGGGACGATCGCACCGCTGGGATCGATATCGGTCGTTTGGCTTGTGCCGCCGCCGCTGCCGTTGCTACATCCGGCGAGCGCAAGCGCAACGACCGCAGCGATCGCGGTCGTCCTCAGTGTTTTCTTCATTGCTATTCCATCTCCTTTGATTCTGAATCAACAGTGTCGTGCAGGTCTAGTTAGGTTGTGTCGGTCTAGTCAGTGGTGCGCTGACGGACCTCGAATTCGTGCAGGGTCGCAGATCCCTCCCCGACGAATACGCCCAGTCGTCCCTCCGGGCGGTCGTAGATCCGGGTACTGAGGGCGACGTGTCGATCGAGGACGGCAACGCACAAGTCCCCATCGACGACGATTTCCAGAGTGTGCATCCCGGCGGAAAGGTCACAGGGACGTTCAAGTTCGATGGCGAACGGGACATCCCCGGAAATGTGCCATTGGGCATCACCCGTGACAGTGCGCGGCCATCGGTCGAATACGAGACGGTTGCGCTTCGGTTCAAGCCGGATAATGTACGACTGGTCTCCATCGAAGCTCGAACGCAGCAGTAGGCCGCATTCGGTCGTGTCAGGCCCGATCTGGAGTACCGCACGCGCATAGAACTGCGCTGGCAGGATCTCGTCGGAAACAAGCGCCGAGTATCCATCGACGGCGTCGAGCGTGTGCGGCAATGCGCCGTTCAAAGTGACTGGAATGCCATGCCCGAAACTCTCGACGAGTTCACTAGCGAAGGAGAAAGCAAGGGTGCCGTCATCGTTCTGATGCGCCTCAAGCACGGACATGGTCCCGGCCCACTCCCAGGCGCCATCATCATGGGCACCTTCCTTGCTCGCGATCCAGCCAATGAAGAAGCGCCGTCCGTCACGTTCTGTAGTTTTTGAAGCGTAAAAGGCGCGACTGTCGACGGTGTCAAACATCGGCACAAGCCACGGTCCATCCGGACCCTTCGCCATCCGGTAGTGCGTTGTGAAGGACTCCGAGAACTCGGAGTAGACGAGATACCACCAGTCGCCCCACTGGAAGACATCCGGGCACTCGTGCGTAATGTATCGCCGCGGATCCCAGAATGGCTCGGTCGGTTCCCAGCTCAGAAGATCCGTCGAAACGCATTCCGCGATGACCCCACGCCGCCTCTCTGGCCCCTCCGCGTGCCTGGCCGCGAGGAGCATCCTCCACATCCCGCGACTCGTGTCCTTGAACACGAAGGGGTCACGCCAATCGCCGGATTCCAGGCCCGCAGAGGCACCGAACGTGAGCTCGGGATGCTTGGTCCACGTCGTCATCCCATCCGCGCTTGTGGCGTGCATGACAAGTTGGAGCGCGAGGCCGTCTGAACCCAACCGAGCGGGGTTCTGTCCCGTGTAGAACAGATGGTGCACTCCCGACTCGTCGAGGACGATACTCCCCGTGTACGCGTTGAAGTCAGCATCGTCCTCAAGCCCGTGGGCGAGAGAGACGCCCCGATCTTCAAAGCTGACGAAATCCTTGGTGGTGACCAGGCTCCACGACGTCCCCGGTTTTGGATACTCCCGGAGTTCCTGCAAATAAAACAACCAGAACTCACCCTCATGCTCAAAGGGGATGACGTCGCCCACCCATCCATCGTCGGGCTTAAAGAACACTGGTTGGCTCATCTGCGTTGATTCCCATTCGTGATTAATCGTTTGATCATCTAGACAATATCTGACGGATTCGGATTGATCAAGCGTTTAATCAAAAGATCTAGGCAAATCGGGTGCGCGCAATCGTGCAAGGCCGATTCGATAGTGTGACGCACACAGCTCGGGGCCCAGGCGGCGGCAACGCGTCGTTGCATTCCTGCGGACGTCCCTGTTCGTTCGCGTCCTCCACTGAATATTTAATGCCTGCCGGACAGTGGTCCCCCTGGCTATTGCTCCCGGAGGACTAAGCCGACGCCATCGACTCATTCCCCGAGCCTGCTGTGCCGGGGAGGATTCCCCGCTGAAGCATCAAGGGATACAACCCCTGGCTCAGCAGTTTGTCCGAAGCCGTAATAGGACGGGTCCGGATGAGTGCGTCCATCGGTCAAGTCGGAGCTCACGTACCACCTCGGCGATACGTACCCGTTTCGCCTCGGTCAGACCGAGGATCGGGAGCGGCAGGCACGCGTGCGGGGCGAGGCCGAGGTACTCCGCGATGGCAGCGACCACGCGCAGACTGCCTCCGAACTCGGTAAACAGACGCCACAGCGGCGCGAGCCGTTCTGATTCTGCCGCCGCGTCCGCCGCCCGGCCTTCCTGCGCGGCTCGCGTGATTCTGAGTGCGGCCGCAGGGAGGACACCCCCGATGACTGAGTACCAGGCATCACATCCCGCATTCAACCCGGTCGCGGCGAATGCGTCACCGGACACGCCGATCGTGACGTGCTTGGGCACCATGGCCCGGATCGCCGAGACGTGGGCGCGGGCTGCGGCGGGGTCGGGAGGTACGCCGGGGATCTTGATCGACGCGATCCCCGGCAGGCGGGCGATGCGGGCGTAGAGGTCGGTACTGAATGTGAAGTGGGTGGTACCGGGGTTGTCGTAGACGATCACGGGAAGCTCGGTGTGCTCGGTGACGGTGCGAAACAGCTCGAATACGTCATCGTCGGTGAGGGGCTGGTAGCTCATTGGAGCCAGGAGCACTCCCGCGACTCCGGCTTGTTCGGCATGGTCGATGTTCGTGAGGACCTGGGAGGTGCGCAGCGCCCCCACACCCGCGAAAACGGGCGTCTCGCCAGCATGCTCGACGGCAAGACCTACGACGCGGGCACGCTCGTCCGGGGTGAGATAGGCATAGGAGCCGGTCGAGCCCAGCGTTGTGATCGAGTCCACCTTCGCAACGCTCAACCTCTGGATCAAGCCGACAAACGCGTGCTCGTCGACCGCATCGTTCTGAAACGGGGTCAGGGGGAAGGCGCTCAGCCCAGTGAAGATGTTCATACCTCCTCATGGTGCGGGGTGTGTTCGAGACCGAGAGTGAGGGTGGCCTGTCAACACCAACCGAAAAGATGGCTAGTGCTGCCAACTGAAAACAGGTCGCTCTCGTGTGGTACTAGTGTGCCGCAGTCGCGTTGGATTGGTGGCGCTTGAGCCAGCATTCCAGGCTGGGACTGGGGCGATCGTCCTCGCCAGTAGGCTCAAGCCATGATTCGCCTGCGTAAGACGCGTTGGAAGGTCGCATACATCCTTATCGGGGTGATCGCGCTGGCCGCAATCGAAATTGCGATCCAGCCGTTCAGGTTGCCGAATCCGCTGTACGCCGTGGTGGCAAACTCGCTGAGCATCCTGCTCATTTTCGGAGGGGTGCGGTCCTTCCGCGGATTGGGCGAACCGATAGAACCACCCCGCGCCTGGTGGAGGATGACGTCCCGGCCACGAGCCGGGTACATCATCGGATCCCTGTTTGTTTTGAACTCCGCCAATGGCGTGCTCGTTGCGACCACAGGGCCACCGGAGTTGATCTTCAACGTCGCGATCAGCGCGATGGTCGACGCATCACTGGCGTTCTTGTACTTCAGGTCCTCCACCCGGTTGCGAAAAGCGCCTCCGCGCACTGTGCAGGAAGTACCACGCTGGAAGCCACTCAAGAGCTAGTCGGCCTTTCCCTCGGGCACGGATGCCTCCTATGGTCGGAGCATGTCCTTCCCTCACTCAGACCGGTTGACCTTTCGGAACATGACCGATGCTGACCTCGATGACATGGCCGCCATGCTGGCTGACGCGGACGTAATGGAGTACTACCCACGACCCAAGAGCCGCGAGGAGGCCCAGGGGTGGATCGACTGGAACAAGCGCAACTACCTCGAGCGTGGCTATGGTTTGTGGGTCATCGAGACGAAAGCGGGTGAGTTCGTCGGCGACTGTGGCCTCACCTGGCAGGCCGTCAACGGCCGACCCGAACTTGAGGTCGGCTACCACGTGCGGGCAAAGATGCAGGGACGAGGCTACGCAACCGAGGCCGCTTCGGCTTGCCTCGACTTCGCCCGAAACGTCTTGGGGGCAGCTCACCTGGTCGCGATCATCCACCCCGACAACCGGGCCTCAAGACGCGTCGCGGAAAAGATCGGCCTCGAATTCGAAGAGGATGACCGTGGCGGAGCTATAGACGTCCGCTCCGTCTACGGGTTACGTCTGTGACCTGTCCTTCCTAGCCGGATGCTCCGCGAACTGAATTCGCATTAGGTGTGCGTCGTCGCAATGATCGTGACCACAACCACCGCAATGGTGAAAACGGCAAGAATCAGCCATCCCTGCCACGTGCGCGGACCCCAGCCGCCACCCAGTTTCTTCGGACCAAACCACGGTTCATGTTCTGCCACTTCGTCCCCCAAGAAAAGTTGAAATCTTCGTGACGCCGCCGCGGTGCAATCGCACAGTCCCCGCGCTCGCACTCTGCGCGAGCGACACGATGAGGCCACTCTAGTGAGCGCCCTGACCTGACGACTATCCCCCGTTGTCGCGTTCCGCGTGCCCCCGGAGGAAACCCACCCATGCTCCGTTGTTATCGAAGGCCCGAACCACGGTCGCCTTCGGTTCCTCCGAGCTGTGCGCTCGTGGCGAACCGCCCGGTCTTCGCATGTCTGATGCACTTAGCTGTTGAGCGTGACGCACACACTCATCCTTGGCGGGACGGCCTGGCTCGGCCGCGAGATCGCCCAGCAGCTGGTTGAGGCGGGCGAGGACGTCACCTGCCTGGCGCGCGGCGATTCGGGATCGGTAGCCACGGGCGCGACCCTCGTGCGCACGGACCGGCGAGCGTCGGACGCTTACGATGCAGTCAGGAATCGCACCTGGGATGACGTCATCGAGCTCAGCTGCGAAGCCGGCCTCGTAACCGGGGCGTTGGAGGCTCTGGCCGGCACCACCCCGCATTGGACGCTGGTATCTTCCGTCTCCGTGTATGCAAGCAACAGTGAAGCGGATGCCGATGAAGACGCCGATCTCGCCGAACCAACCGACCCGGCTGAGTACGCCCACGCCAAGGTCGCCGCCGAACGGGTCACATCCCGGGCCGTCGGCGACCGTCTCCTCATCGCCAGACCCGGTCTCATCGTGGGGCCGGGCGACACCAGTGACAGGTTCAGCTACTGGGTGGCTCGCCTGGCCCTGGCCTCGCATGAGCCTGTTCTCGTACCCGATGCTCATGGCCGTGCCGCCCAGTTCATCGACGTCAGGGACCTCGCTGCGTGGATCATCGCTGCCGGTCACCTCGGTCTCACGGGCACCTACAACGCTGTCGGCGTCCAACGGGAGCTCGCAGACGTTCTTGCTGCCGCACAGCAGGTCGCAGGCCACGATGGCGAACTCATCTCGGCGGACGACGACTGGCTGGTCGCACACGGAGTCAACTATTGGGCTGGGCCCCGCTCCCTGCCCCTTTGGCTTCCCCGCAGCGCGGATGCGTTCTTCCAACGCAGCCGCCAACGGTTCCTCGAATCCGGGGCGATGGAACGAAGCATCCACGAGACCGTGCACGATGTACTCGCAGACGAACGAATTCGCGGCCTGGGCCGAGAGCGACGAGCGGGACTCAGCAGAGAAGACGAACTCCGCCTTATCGGCGAACTCAGCGAAAGATGAACGAATAGGTCGGGTCCGAAGGCGGTCCGGGCGCTGTCGCTATACTCGCGGCATGCGGATCCGCCCAATAGACCTCGTCGACGTGCTGGTCTATCTCGTGGTGCTGGGAATGTTCATCGAGCTGTTTCCCGACGTCATCTCCGAAAGCTTCCTGTTGGCACTGCTGACGGCGATCCTGCTCAAGGTCGTCCTTGAACTCGTGCTCTTGGTCAAGAAGAATATCGTCGCGCGGATCCGCTCGGCGGAAACTCGTTGGGTTCGAATCGTCAACGTAATCACTCTGGTGCTGCTGCTGCCGGGGAGCAAGTTCCTGGTGCTCGAACTGGTCGCCCTGGCATTCGGAGATGCCGTCCGTCTCGGCGGTTTCTTTCAAGTCACTGTGCTGATCATCGTTCTCATGCTCGCGCGAGGCGGAATACGACGGGCGTTCAGGGTGGTCGACGAGACCGCAGGGTCCGGGATCGATCCGGTTCAGTAGCATGAAACGCATGTCCATCAAGCTTGAGAATGTCGGCATCGCCGTTCGCGACCTCGAAGCAACGATCGCCTTCTTCACCGACCTCGGTCTCACGGTCATGGGCCGTGACGAAGTCAGTGGCGAGTGGACCGACACCGCCGTCGGCCTCGATGGCAACCACGCCAGAATCGCGATGCTGCAGACGCCAGACGGTCACGGGCGTCTCGAGCTCTTCGAGTACATCCATCCCGAAGCGATCGAGACGGAGCCCACTCGTCCCAACGAGATCGGCATGCATCGCATCGCCTTTTCCGTCGACAGCCTCGACAAAGCCCTTGCGATAGCCGCGACGCACGGATGCTTTCCGCTTCGCGGCGTCGCGACCTATGAGGACGTCTACAAACTCACCTATGTCCGCGGTCCCAGCGGCATCATCGTGATGCTCGCTGAGGAACTGAAAAAGAACTGAAGAAGACCTGACCGACTCACAGGGTCACGGAATCAGCCGCCACATTCAACGGCGCCGGTTCGTGCCGCAGGTAGGCGCGACGGAATCGTCCACTTCCCGCGGTCAGGGCCCGGAGATCCATCGCGTACCGCAGTAACTCCGCATCCGGAATCTCGACGGTGACCTCACTCCGTTCCTCTCCGACCGACGTGACCCCGGTCAGGTGACCCCGGCGGCTGGACAGGTCGGTCATCACCGTGCCCACATAGCTGTCCGGCACGTTGATCGTCACCGCGGAGACCGGTTCCAGCAGCTGGATCCGGCTCGCGGCTGCGGCCTCGCGCAACGCCAGCGCCCCGGCGGCCTGAAATGCGGCATCCGAGGAGTCGACGCTGTGCGCCTTGCCGCCGACCAATCTCACCCGGATGTCGACGACCGGGAACCCGGCGGAAACGCCCTTCTGCATTTGTGCCCGGACGCCTCTTTCGATCGACCCGATGTACTGGTTCGGGACCACCCCGCCGACGACCTTGTCGACGAACTCGAAGCCCGCACCGCGTTCGAGCGGTTCGACCTCGATGTCGCAAATGGCGTACTGCCCGTGCCCACCGGACTGCTTGACATACCGTCCCCGCGCGGCAATGGGCCGGGCGAACGTCTCCCGCAGCGGCGTGATGACACCGACGGTCTGCACCTTCACACCCTGGCCGCGCAGCCTGTCGAGCACGACCTCGGCGTGCGCCTCCCCCATGCACCACAGGATCAGTTGGTGGGTTTCGGCGTTCCGTTCCACGCGCAGTGTCGGGTCGACGGCGGCGACCTTCGCCAGGCTCCTCGCAAGCGCATCTTCGTCGCCGTGCGTCGCCGCCTGCACGGCGACGGGCATCAGCGGCTCCGGCATCTCCCAGGGAGTGACCAGCATCGGCCTCTCCGGAGCGGACACGGTGTCGCCGGTCTCGGCGCTCGACATCCTGGTGAGCGCGCAGATGTCACCCGCAACGCAGTACGGTGCCGGGCTGAGGGAAGACCCCATCGGGAACTGCAGGTGCGTCACTCGCTCATCACTGTCGTGGTCCGTTCGGCCCCGATCGACCAGCCCGGATCCACCGATGTGCACGGTCGAGTCCTCCCGGATCGTGCCGGAGAAGACCCGCACCAGGCAGACCCGCCCAAGGAAGGAATCGATGGTGGTGCGCACCACTTCGCCGAGTAGCGGCCCAGCTGGATCGCACGCCAGAGTCTCGATCGGCCGACCGTCCAGCTCCGCCACCGCCGGCACGCCGCGTTCCACCGGCGACGGGAAGGCCCCGGTCAACAGGTCGAGCACCTCAGCCACCCCTACCCCGGTTTCAGCGGATGCCGCCAGCACGGGAAAGAAGGACCCGCGGGCGACGGCGATTTCCACGTCCGCGATCAGGGTGTCGAGGGGGATCTCTTCGCCGCCGAGATAGCGATCCATCAGCGTCTCATCCTCGCTCTCGGCGATGATGCCCTCGATCAGGACGGCTCGCGCCGACTCGGAGTCGGCGCGTTCGACGTCGTTCGCCTGCCGACGGGCGGGACGCGGGGTGCCCGCCGAGTAGTCCGATACCGTTCCGGAGAGCAGCCCCAGCAACCCGGTGATCTCCCCGGCTGTGCGGATCGGCACGTAGACCGGCACCACCGAGGAGCCGAAGGCGCGCTGGAGTTCGGTCAGAACCGTCTCGTAGCGGGCCCGCGGATGATCGATCCGGCTGATCACGACGCCGCGCGGCATCCCGATGCTCTCGCATTCCGCCCAGAGTCCGGATGTGGCCGCGTCGACACCGTCAACGGCGGAGACGACGAACAGCGCAGCATCCGCCGCCCGGAGGCCGGCTCGCAGTTCGCCGACAAAATCGGCGTAGCCCGGGGTATCGAGCAGATTCACCTTCACCTGGTCGACAACCAGGGGAAGCACCGAGAGCGTCACGGAACGTTGCTGGTGGATCTCGGACGGATCGGAATC
Source organism: Cryobacterium glucosi (assembly GCF_004402235.1). Classification (GTDB taxonomy): domain Bacteria; phylum Actinomycetota; class Actinomycetes; order Actinomycetales; family Microbacteriaceae; genus Cryobacterium; species Cryobacterium glucosi. The sequence goes on along the minus strand of NZ_SOFS01000026.1, from coordinate 32,907 downwards.
GCTCACCGTCGTGCCGTCGACGATCGACCCCATCCGGTTGATGGTGCCGGTGGCCACAAGGAGCGCTTCGGAGAGCATCGTCTTACCAGCCCCCGAGCGGCCGACCAGGGCAACGTTGCGGATCTTCTCCGGACGATCCGGTGGTGCCGTCGTCCCATTGGACGAGCCGTGTGTGCCTTTTCCGGACATGAGCAGCTCCTGACGTCGTTGTCTCGACTTTCCCGCACCGTTGTAGTCGATTTGACACCCGAGCAGGACCGGACGGCAAGGACGGGGTCGGTCGCGTTCCCGGGAGAGATCACACGCGCGTCGCTGCGGTACCGGCGTTGTAGGTGATGGCGTCGAGGTTGTATTCGAGGTAGACGAACTCGCCCGACGGGGCGGTTGGATGCCAGCGGCCTTCACCATGGGCGGCGAGTCGGCGGGAGCCGAACGCACGATAGTCCCGTACCGGCGTCGACCACGGTTGCGGCGTGAAGGTCGAGCCATCGCGCGAGGTGCTCATCCGGTCGTCCGAGCGGAAGTCGACGAGATCGCCGTCGCGAAAGGTCAGGTCGGCGCTCACGGTCTGCGCACCGTTCGTGAATACGCCCTTGGCATGAGTGTCGTCGATCTGCTGCCAGGCAATCGGCGCGTCGATGAGTGCCGCCGGGGCCAGAATGCACAGGTCGTTGAACAGGGTCACGGTCTCCGCCCGGTCCATCTCAGGCCCAGCGGCGTTCACCATCCGCAGCAGGGAGCACAGCTTGACGCGCATCGTGGCGGACCGGCCGACGAACACGTGCAGTACGTCGACCGGCAGGCCGAACATCGTGGCGTCCATCCAGAACAATCGACTGGGCGTTGGGCCGTACGTGTTCACCTGCTCGCCGGTGTAGGTCATCCACCGTGATGTCGCGCTTGCGCGGATCCGGCCGTGGATCGTGGCACGCAGGGTCGAAACCCGGGGCTTGCCGACAGCGCCGGAGCGGCGAATATGCTCGGCGACCAGTGCCGGGAGATGAGCCAGGTCAGATTCCGACACCAGCGCGCCCGTGTCGGGTTCGGCTTCACGCAGCGCGGTTGCGACACGACGCCGGTACTCGGCACGGTAGCTTCTCGGTCCGTTCGACGCGAACTCGTAGCCGAGCGCCGCGAGCAGCACGAGGTTGGCGAGGGTTCCCGCCTTGGCGTCGCTCCACGAAGTCAGTATCACGGTCTGGGAGATCAGCAGGCCGATGATTCCGGCGACCCACCACATCCGTGCGCGGGCCGCGAACAGCACTCCTGTCGCGACGAGCATGATCGCGGCGGCGAGCCACACCACGCCGAGCGCCGGCGCGATCGGCTCGGTCAGCGTCGCCACCTCGGCCCAGGCAAGACCGTGGGCAGCGCCGAGGAGGTGGAGCGATCCGTGTGCGATCAGGATCAGGACGACGAACCACCGCGCGAGGGTCCTCACGGGAGCACCGCCCGCACTCGGTAAACGGGAAGGGGGTCTACACGAGTGCGCAGACGTCGAGTGGTCGAGTTGCCGGTCATTCGCCGGGGCCCGTCCCAAAGCGGGCGAGCACCAGATCGACGGCCGCGCGCGCGTAGCCGGGTTCGATCGGCGCACCCGTGATCAAAAGGCTGAAATACAACGGCCCGGCAAGCGAGTTGAGCACGAAGTCGGTGTCCGTATCGGCGGCGAGCTCGCCGGAGGCGATTCCGCGCTCGACGGCAGAGCGCCAATCGAGTTGGTTGGGCTCGATGATCAGCTCGCGATAACTGGTGGCGAGCACGGGGTCGGCGGCCATCTCTGCCACCAGGCCGGGCAGAACGCGCCCCAGCGGAGTCCGGGTCAGGATGTCGATGAGCCGTTCGGTCAAGAAGAGCAGGTCGCCGGCGGCGCTGCCGGTCGCGCTGCTCCGTGCCGGACGCATTTGGGTCACCATCGCCTCGACGACGAGCTGCGACTTCTGCGACCACCGTCGATAGATGGCGGGTTTACTCACGCCGGCCCGCCGGGCGACCTCCGCCACGGTCAGGCGGGCATAGCCGACCTCAGCGAGCAATTCGATCGTGGCTCGCAGAATCGACCTGTCCGTGCCCGGATCGCGTGGGCGGCCCACATCGCTGCCCCGACCGCCGGGCCGGCGCGGCGCCATCGGTGACTCGGACACCAGAACCGCCTTCCCTTTTACGTTCCTATTAGTAACGTAACTGATGTCGTCGAGTTACGCAACGAGGCGTTACGGAACCGCCTCGCGCTTACCTGTAACCTCATCCCCAAGCCGGCCGGCCCCCTGGGGGTTCTTGACACGGTGGCGATTGGCCTGCATGGTGCTCGATGAGGCGGCTCAGCGCCGCGACGGAAGGAGTTCTCGTGACCGGTCGCATCCACATCGACCTGTTCTCCACGCTCGACGGAGTCTCCCAGGCTCCCGGGGGCCCTGAAGAAGACACCGACGGCGGGTTCAGGTTCGGAGGCTGGCAGGCGCCCCTGATCGACGAAGCAGACGGTGCCCAGATAATGGCAGGAATCCAGACCATGGACGCCCTGCTTCTGGGGCGGCGGACGTATGACATTTTCGCCGGGTATTGGCCAGACCAGCTCGACGGGTCCGCGTCCGAAATCGCACACAAATTCGACGCGATCCCCAAATACGTCGTGTCCCGGGGCACGCCGGACCTCACGTGGCGCGACTCACACCAGCTCGGTCGCGACCTCGCCGCTGAGCTGGCGGTGCTGCGCGGGCGGCACGAGGAGATCCACGTGATCGGCAGCATCGACTTCGCCCGCACTCTCGTCGCGGACGGCTTGTTCGACCAGCTGAACCTCTGGGTGTACCCGATCGTGCTGGGTGCGGGCAAGCGCCTCTTCCCACCCGACGGGCCGCCTGCGTCCCTCGAACTACTCGGCGCCGGGACTCCGTCGGAGAAGGGCACGATTCTCCTGCGCTACGGCTGGAAGGGTTCGACCCCGGAGACCGGCGACATGACCTGAGAAGACTGCTGTCAGATTCACGACCTCGCGCGGAGCCCGACCCGACTGTCGGTGGCCCGGTAGACACTGGACACATGAAGATCGTCATGGTTCCGCCATTGCTCTGCTCTCCCCTCGCTTACGCACCGGTGATCAATACGGTCTGGTCGCGCGGTCAGGTCACCCTGGCCGATACCCGTCACGACGATACGATCGCTGCCATGGCGGAACGAATCCTCCGCGAGAACGCCGGTGAAATCGCTGTTCTCGGAACAAGCATGGGAGGGTACGTCGCCTTGGAAGTGGTCCGGCAGGCACCCGACCGGGTCACTGCCCTCGCCCTTGTGAGCACGACCGCCCGAGCCGACACCCCGGAGCAGATCACCGCGCGGTCCCGGCAGTCCACACTCGTCGAGAACGGACATTTCGACGCTCTCGTCGACGCCGCCTTCCCCGGTGTCGTCTCAGCAGACAACGAGTCTGACGAAACGCTGCTGGCGACGTGGCGAGCCATGACGGCGCCCGTCGGCCCGGCCGCTTTCCTTCGCCAGCAGCGTGCCGTCGTTCAGCGCGCTGACCTCCGCTCGATACTGCCGTCCATAACCTGTCCCACAGCGATCATCCATGGAGCCGCGGATCGTCTGATCGCCCGCGACGCTGCCGAAGAGACCGCCGCCGCAATGCCTGCAGCCACAGTCACCATCATCGAGGGCGCCGGTCACTTGCTCTTTCATGAACAGCCAGCAGCAGCACGCAACGCCGTAGCCGCCTGGCTCGAGTCAGTGTGAAGCAGCCGTAACCGTCCTCGAACCGTTGCGAGCGGCACACGCTGGCCCGATGAGCCACGGAATGCACGGAGGCTAGCGCGGGGCGAGCCTCCGGTGCAGGCTGAGCGCATGGGCAATCCCGTCGTGCACTTCGAACTCATCGGTCCCGACCCGGCCAGGTTGCGTGAATTCTATTCGGCGCTGTTCGGCTGGGATGCACCCGCGGGCGCCCCGGTGGCACCCGCGATTTCCGCATCCGCTGAATACTCGTTCATCACCCCGGAACCCGGCTGGGCACCGGCAGCCGGCGGAATCGGCGGGGGCGAGGGATTCGCCCCGCACTCGATCTTCTACGTCGGCGTCGCGAGCGTGAGCGACACGCTCGCGGCCGCCCAGCAGCTGGGTGGAACCGTCGCTCTCGGGCCGCAACGCAATGAAGGCGGCGATATCACCATCGGACACCTCCGGGACCCCGCCGGAAACCTCATCGGCGTCGCCGGCCCCGCTTGACCGATCCTGACGTTGCTGGGGATAGATCTTCTGGCGCGGTGACCTAGCGGTTTTCGTCCCCGCCGCGCGTCCCCGCGTCAGAGCCTTCGCGATCTTCGATCGTCCGGAGTATCCAGGCTCCGGCGATCAGAAGTACGCCAAGCGGAAGCAGAAGGTCGCTCAGCGGTCCGCCCAGGTAGACGACGAAGTCTCTCAGGAAGGTCGAATCTCCCTGAATCGTCTGGGTCCAGGTCGAGATGTTCAGCTGGACGACAAAGCCGATCGCCGCGAGCACGAGTCCGAGAATGAGTGCGGCGCGAGACGTGAGCCGCAGCGGCCAGGTCGGCGCATCTTCCGCGGCTTCCAGTGGATCCCTGATGGTGACCACTGCTTTGTCCGCCAAAGCGCGCACGACCACCGACGCGACCATCAGGGCCATCCCCAACGGCAGCAGAACGCCGGGGAACAGCACTCCCACGAGCCGCACCAGATCACTCGACAGCCAGTCCGGGTTTACGGCGCCGAACAGAGACGTGTACAGCAACCTGACTGCGACAAGTCCGAGAACGGTCAGAACCAGACCGATCCAGAATCCGCGGGCGGGAGTCAGGGTGCGGGCCATCCTCGATCCCTTCACAGGCCTCTCTGGCCTTTTTCGACATCCGCCTGGAATTGCGCGAACGCCTGCGACAACTCAGGATTCGAACCCCTAAGCTCGCGAGCCGCTGCCCTCGCACGCGGCCGGGCAGAGAGGAGGTAGAACGCGGCAAGCACGATGACCGCCAGCACCAGTCCCCCACCCGCTATCAGCACAATCATCAAGCCACCTGCAGTCATGAAGAATCCTTCCCCGATTCCGAAACCACTGTCCGCCAAGCATCACACGAATCGCCGGTCAATGGCGCTTTATTCTGACGGCGTGAATACCCGGGTCAGGCCAGGGCGGATGGTGTCTCTGCCTGGCGGACGAGGGAGGCCAGCTCGGCGCGGTTCACTGCCCCCATCTTGCGCAGCACGTTTGCGACGTGGAACTTGACCGTGTTCTCGCTGATCGACAGGGCCTCCGCGATCGCGCGGTTCCGCGCCCCGGTTGCCACGAGGTCGAGCACGGCCTGCTCCCGTGCCGTCAGCCCCCATCCGGATGCCTGCGCGATCGCTGACGAGGGCGGATCGAGGGGAAGGGTGACGGAAATGTCCGAACCCCAGCCGGGCGTGGCATTCACGTGCAGGTCGCCATCGAGAGCCGCCACCCGGGCGACGAGCTGGCGCACGCTCGGCGTCTCAGTGGACAGGTCGCCTGGGCCGTCATCACGAATATTGATCAGCAGGTTGTGGCCGTCGCAGTCCCACTGCACCCGCACTCGGGCGACCCCGGGCTGATCGACCAGGGCGAGGACGGCACCGCGGACGATCGCGCGCCCGGCGTGGGCGACCTCACCCGGCAACGCGCGGCCGTTGACGGGCGGTTCGATGAACTGAATGTCGAGGTCCCCGAATCGGGCCAGGGGCCTCAGGTCGTTTCGGAGCCGCTCGAACGCCCGGGCGACCGGCTCCTCGGAGAGGATACGGTCGCGGTCGCTCACCGCGCGCAGCTGCACCATGGCGGCGACGGCCAGGTCGATCGCCGTGTGCCGCGCGGCAGCGTCCCCGGTCTGGCGCGAACGCAGAACCGCGAGCAGCAGCTCCAAAGTCGTGGAGTGGGCATCCGTCAATTCGGCGATGAGCGTGGCCCGGTCACGCGACGCCATCCGCGAATCGCGCAGGTAGTCCGGCGCGGCCACGACGACCTGGTTGCGGATGCCCGACGCGACCAGTTCCCAGAGTGCGGCGACGAGGTCCCTCGTTTCACGAACTCCCCTCGGGGTCGCCCCGGTCAGGTCGGGATCGGTCAGGACCAGAAGGGCACCTGTCGAAGCGATCCAGGCCGACATCGTTCGCCCCGACCGGGCCAGCATCGCCCGTTCGGTCCATATCGATCCGCCTCGCGCCGCAACGGTATCGCGGAGAATGTCGAGTTCCGCGATGGTGACGTGGTCGATGACCTCCGCCTGGCCGGCTTTCTTCTGTGGGCGCCCCGTGCAGTCCTCGGTGAAGATCACCAGGGCTCCGTGCGGGATGCGCTGCTGCAGCAGGGCGGAGAAGGCCCCCGCAATGCCGAGCAGCGGGCTCGCGAGTACCTGCCGGAGCTCGATGAGCAACTCGATCGAAGGGGACCTACTCGCTTCTGACATAGATCAACCCTACTCAAAGTGCGGCAACCTACCCGAAGGAGTAGTCACATCCGCTCGTTCGGGTGGCCTGAGACGCGAACGGTGCAGCGCACGATCGAGAGATGACACCTTCCACTTCATTCGCTCCTACCACCGACTCATTGCGCCGGATTTCCGGCGAAGTCGACGGCATAGTGAAGCGGATCGTCACGGAGTCCCCTGGCGATCTCGACCGGGCCGCGGAGCGGATCCGCACCGCACGTCGGGTCTTCGTGCTCGGTGCCGGGCGCTCGGGCCTGGCCCTGCAGATGACGGCAATGCGCCTGATGCACCTGGGCCTGGATGTGCACGTGGTCGGCGAGGCGACCAGCCCGGCGATCACTGGCCAGGACGTGCTCCTGGTCGCAAGCGGCTCGGGAACGACGGCCGGAATCGTCCGCGCCGCTTCCACCGCGGCAGGCGTCGGAGCAGGCGTCGTCGCCATCACAACGGACCGGACCTCTCCTCTCGGGGAACTCGCGGACGTGATCGTCGTGATCCCGGCCGCAACGAAACAGGACCACGCCGGTGTTCTCTCTACCCAGTACTCCGGAGGACTGTTCGAGCAGTCGCTGGTCCTCGTCGGAGACGCGCTCTTCGACGCGCTTTGGAAGATGTCGGGCGCCACGGCGGAAGAGCTCTGGCCCCGGCACGCGAACCTCGAATAACACCCACCGAATGCCTCCCTGGGCCGCGACCGCGGTGCACCAGGAAGAACCCAGCACAACCGAAGTAAGGAATCAGCAATGAAACTGCAGGTCGCCATGGACGTCACCACTCTCGACGCCGCCCTCACCCTCGCCGCCCAGGTCGCGCCGCACGTCGACATCATCGAACTCGGCACCCCGCTCATCAAGAGCGAAGGGTTGCGCGCCGTCACCGCCATCAAGAACGCGCACCCCGACAAGCTCGTGTTCGCCGATCTGAAGACGATGGATGCCGGCGAGCTCGAGGCCGACCTGGCCTTCACCGCGGGAGCGGACTACGTGACCGTGCTCGGCACCGCCGGAGACAGCACGATCGTCGGTGCGGTCAAGGCCGCCACCGCTCACGGCAAGGGCATCGTCGTCGACCTGATCGGTGTGGCCGACAAGGTCACCAGGGCCCGTGAGGTCACCGGCCTCGGAGCGGTCTTCGTTGAGATGCACGCCGGTCTCGACGAGCAGGCGGAGCCTGGCTTCACCTTCCAGACCCTCCTCAACGACGGCGAGACCGCGAAGGTTCCCTTCTCCGTCGCAGGTGGCGTGAACCTGTCCACGATTCGGGGAGTCCAGCGCGCGGGCGCCACCGTTGCGGTCGCCGGGGGCGCCATCTACGGCGCCGCCGACCCCGCCGCCTCGGCCGCGGAGCTGCGCGCCGCGATCATCTAGGAGTCAGGCGAGCCACCGAGGGTTCATGCAGCCAGCGGTGGCAGCATGGGGCGAACGACGCGGTCACCACCGCATTCACGACAGAAGGAAGCCCGATGACGATCATCAAGATCAACGCGATTACTGTCCCAGCCGACAACGGCGATGAGCTGGCTCGCCGGTTCGCCGCCCGCGCAGGGGCCGTCGACGACGCCCCGGGCTTCGAAGGCTTCGAACTGCTGCAGCCGACCGACGATCGCACCACCTGGCTGGTCATCACGCGCTGGGCCGACGAGGAGTCCTTCCAGGCGTGGTCCACGTCGCCCGCCTTCGCGCACGGGCACCGCAGCGAGGCCCCGCAGGACGGGAAGCCCGCTGCGCGCCCGGTCGGTGTGAGCAGCGAGCTGTGGTCATACGCCGTTGCGGGTGGTTCTGCCAGCTGAGACGAGGGCCTCCGTCAGGAACCGCGACACGTCGTCGAGTTCTTCTGCGGAGATCGAGTGCGGCAGACCGGCATAGACCTTCTCGGTCAGGGTGCTGTGGCCGGGCAGCCAGGCGCTCGCCCGTGCTGTCGTCTCCGCGGAGATGACCCGGTCGGCATCTCCGTGGCCGAAGAACACCGGCGTGCGTGTGGCCGCAAGGACCTCATCGCCTGGGAGCGTGGCATCGAGGGTGAATCCCGAGAGGACGACCCCGGCGGGGAATCGCCCGGGAGCCTGGCGGAGAAGCTGGGTGACCATGAGTCCGCCCTGCGAGAAGCCGAGGGGAACGACGGGCGTGCCCGGGTGCACGTGGGCGTCCAGCCACGCGAGTACGGCATCCGCTGCCTCGATGACGGACTCTGCGCCCGGGCGCCCCGGCACAGTGATCGGGAACCAGGCGAACCCGCCGGTCGGCAGACCGAGCGGCGCACGCAGCGACACCCAGTCGAAAGCGTCGGGCAGGTAGGCGGCGAGGCTCGGCAGGTCGCCTTCGTGCGAACCGTAACCATGCAGAAGCAGCAGGAGCGGGCGGGTCGACGGGAGCGCGGGGTCGACGCCGTCGCGGCGGGCCGTGATCTCGATGGCGGGGCTCACGCCGAGGCCTCGCCGACGGTCAGGGTGACGCGGGTCTTCCAGGGGTCGTCGACGCGGATGCTGGTGCCGTCGTCGTGAAGCGGAATCGCGCGGTGGCGGAGTCGTTCGGCCACAGCATCGAGATCAGCGCGGCCGGGAACGGTGATCGCCACGTCGGCGAGGCCGAGGGTCGCGGCACGCGGACCGACGCCGCGGCTGTTCCAGACATTCATCGCCATGTGGTGGTGGTAGCCGCCGGCGCTCACGAACAGCGCGCCGGGGAAGTCGAGGGTCGTTTCGAAGCCGAGGGCGTCGACGTAGAAGCGCCGGGCCATCTCGAGGTCACCGACCTGGAGGTGAACATGGCCGACCTTGGCCGGACCGACGGCGGCTTCTCCCCCATCGGCGGGCAGATTCTTCTGCAAGAAGGCGCTCGGGTCGAGCGCAAGCGTGTCCATCTGGACCTGGCCGTTCTTGTAGACCCACTCCGACCGGTCCCTGTCGACGTAGAGTTCGATCCCGTTACCCTCAGGGTCGGTGAAGTAGAAGGCATTGCTGACGATGTGGTCGGCACTGCCGACGAAGCTCGAACGCTGGTCACGGGCGGCCTGGAGCACGGTCGCGGCCAGGCCGGCGCTCGTGTCGAACAGGATGGCGGTGTGGAAGAGTCCGGCCTGGCTGCGGGCGGGAACCGGCAGGCCAGGGGTGTGCTCGAGCACAACGAGCGGGGTCGTGCCGCGACCGAGCACGACGGTCGTGCCCTGCGCGCTGATCGGGTCGAGTGCCAACGCCTCGCGATAGTAGGAGGACATCAACGCGAGGTCGCCGACGCGCAGCGTGACGGCATCCATGCCTGTCGTCGCCGCGAGGAGGTCGCCTGTGGCGGCGCGGGATCCGGTGAGGTCAGTGGTCAGTGTCATGTTCGTCTCCTGCGGTCGCGTCGGGCTCACAAGTCATGCCCAACCCGCTTAGTTGAACCGACAACCAATACTCTAGCAGCATTACTTGAAGCGTCAAGTAAACTTTCCCGGCCACTCAGGAGACTCTCGAATTTGCGCTCAGCATCATATTTAAGTCTGAAAATTAAAGCTCGATAGCCCAAATAAAGTGAGCAGATCTCGCATTAGTGTTCGATTCGAGGTAGAATCGGGGTATGGCAGGAGCTTCGGATCCCCAGTCACACACCCCGCAGACACCCGGTTCCGGGGCTGCGGGTGATCAGCCCACCGCAGGAGTCAAGTCGGCCCATCCGGTCGCGGTTGTCGAGGGTTTCGAGGGCGCGGAGGGTTTGGCCGGGTCGGTGCATGCGGATGCTGTCGCCCGGCTCGCCGAGGCCCAGGCGGTTCTCGCCGAGGCCCTGGCCGCCATTCCGGTCGGGCTGCTCAGTGACACAGAAGCGGTCACGGCGCTGAGCACCGTGGAGGCGATCGGGCGGACGGTGGATGCGGCCCGGGTGAGCACGGCGACGGATGTGGACCGGAGGGCCCGGGTGCTCGGCCGGGAGGGCCTGGCCTGGCGGATGGGCTGCACGGGCCCGTGGGATGTCCTCACCCGGGTGACANCGGCCCGGGAAGTGAAGCGGCGCACGAAGCTCGGCGACGCGGTGTTGCCGCGGCCGTGCGGCGGGAGCAGCTGGTTGCCGCCCTTGTTCCCGACGGTCGGGGCCGCCCTGGCAGCGGGGGAGATCGGGGTGGAGACGGCGGAGTTGATCGTGGCGGGTTTGCAGGTGATCAGTCACCGGGTGGCGCCGGATGACCTACTCACGGCGGAGCGGGCCCTGGTCGCCACGGCGGCGGGCCTGATCACCCCGGAGACCGAGGATTTGGCCGGGGCCGGTGTCCCGGTGACGACGGACCTGATCCGGGGCATGGTCGCTCAGTGGCAGGCGGCCCTGGACCCCGACGGGGTCCTCCCAACCGAGGACCTGTTCGAAGCGAAGTCCAACATCGGCTTCGGCCAACTCAAGAACGGGCTCTACCCCGTCAAGGGCGGAGTCACGCCGGAACTGTTCGGGATCATGAACACGATGTTCGACGCCTTCCTGAGCTTCCATGCGAGGCCCGCGTTCCCCACCGCCGAGGAGCAGGCGCTGATGGATTCGGGGCAGATGATTCCCGGCGCCGAATCAGCGGGAACCGACGCCGACACGGGCCCGGATCTGGACGTGATCGAAGCAGAGCTCCGGGAGCGGCGCGCGGATACCCGCACGAGTGGGGAGAAACGCGCCGACATCCTCCGGGCCCTGTTCGAACACGCCGCCCGCGACACGGACACCCCGTCGATGGGCGGGTCGGCACCGACGGTGATGGTGCACGTGAACGCCGCCGACCTCGCCTCCGGGATCGGCGTCGGGTGGATCGACGGGGTTGAGGCCCCCGTGTCTTTGAAGACGGTGCACCAGCGCATCTGTGACGGCGGCTTCCAAGGGGTCCTGTTCGGCGAGCACAACGAGGTGCTCAAGCTGGGTCCGGAACGACGGTACTTCAACCGGGCGCAGCGCCGGGCGATCACCGCCCGGGACGGCGGCTGCATCATCCCCGGCTGCAAGGCGCCGGCGCACTGGGCCGAAGTGCACCATGTGAAGCCGTGGGCGCAGGACGGGCCCACGACCGTCGACAACGGTGTCCTACTGTGCTGGTTCCATCACCACAGCATCGATACCTCCGGGTGGGAGATCCGGATGGTGAAAGGCTCACCACAAGTCCGGGCCCCTGGGCTGATCGACCCGCTACGACTCTGGCGGCCGCCGAACAGGCACCGCGCCCACCAGGTACTCACCGGACCGCCCAACCGCGACTGAACACGTGATTCACCGGACCGTTCTGGCTCGCCTCCGCTCTATCCGTTCACGCGGCGTTGAGAGCGTTGACGAGAGCCGGGATCGCTGGAGTCAACTGGTCCAGATCCGACTCTGTCGAGGCATTCGTCGAAAGTCGCAGCCAGTTGACTCCGTCGAATGCGTCGAAGGTATAGCCGCCAGCCTCATTCGGAATCCGAGTCACAAGGTCAACCCCGGGGATTGACACGGTCTCGGCCCCGGTCTTCCGCGCGACATCCTCCTGCGCCCAGGATCCGCCCGGTAACAGGATGATACTGAAGGATTCAATCTGGCCAGCCGGAGCCGGCGACTGTGACCAGCTGCACGCGAATACGCCTGCGCTCCCGAGGGCCGCGTAACGTCCCTCGGCGGCTTCGCCGCTGGCAGTGTCAGCAGAAGAGACAGTGAGTCCGGGACTGGAAATGGCGTCCGTGACGTGTGCAGTATCCGACAGTGCGGCGCAATCCTCGCGTTTCCAGGCGCCACTCGGAGTGACGACGGCTACAGGCGTGCCCGCGGCCCGTGCGCGACCCGAGAACGTGGTGAGGAGCGTTGCAACTGCGGTCCGGGTGTCGTCATTGATCGTTCCGACCGCCGTGTAGACGACGGCGCTGAGCCAGTAACCACCATCGGTGGCACTGACCCGGCAGGACCCGGACTGCGCAGGGTCGACCACGTCGGCTCCGTAGCAGTAGACCTCATCCGGGTGAACGGTCGTCACCGAGGCAGCAGCCAAAACGACGGCACTGACGTACGCGCCCGTGAGGCTCTCATTTTCGGACCAGAGGCAGTCGATACCACCGCGTGCGGGCACCGCTGCCCAGGAGGGATCCAACACAAGCGAGACGGCCCTGGCCCTCTCCGAACTCGTCACGACCGCGCCAACGGCCGCGCTGACTTCGTCGACGGTGAAGAGTGCGTCGCACGTGCCGCCGAAGACACCGACCGGTCGGGTCTGCCCGGCGGGCACTGTTGTGGAAGCGGTCGGCGTCGGAGTCGTGGTTGACATTTCAGTGACCGGAGCAGCGCCCGGCGCGGTTGGCCCAGGTCCCGCACAGCCGGAAAGCAGAACCAGCACTGTCAAAGCCACGGCACACGCAGCGGAACCTGTTAGAGCACGCATGGCCATCCCCCAATGTTTGTGTCACCACCGTGCCCCCGCTTCTCCGCGGTCCTATTCTGAACCCTAATCGCTGCAGGGCGACAAAGGATACCGAGGTCAGCGGAAAGAATCAGGTGCTGACCTCCGGTGATCGGGTGATGTGCGACGGCAGGCAGGAGGGAGACGCAGGCGCGCTTCCGCTGTCAGGCGTGTGCCGAACTCAGGGGCACAGATCAGCGGCCCGCGAAGAGCCGGGACAGGAAGCCACCGGACGCCTGTTCGTTCTCGTGCCCGGGGCAGCGCTGCGACTTCGGCACTCCGCGCATGACCTGGTCGACATGTTGGCCACAGCCGGCCCAGGTGGTCTTCCCGCAGGTCTTACAGGTCTTGGCGTGGCACATCGGCAGCTCCTTCGTGGGTGAAAGCACTCACTATACCCCCATGGGTATTGAGAGTGCACGGTCCGCGGTATCCCGCGGGTGTAGTGTCAGAATCAGTCCCCCAATTACCCACGGGGGTATATGCCGGGTTGGCCGAATCGCTGTCCCGGCCGACGAAAGGCACCCCATGAAGATCGTTGTCGTAGGCGGGGTCGCAGCCGGCGCATCCGTCGCCGCCCGCGCCCGCCGTTTGGACGAGTTCGCTGAGATCGTCGTGCTCGAGCGCGGTCATCACGTCTCGTTTGCGAATTGCGGTCTGCCGTACCATGTGGGCGAAGTGATTGCTGATCGCAGCCGCCTGCTCCTGCAAACGCCGGAAAGTCTGCGCGAATCCCTCGACATCGACGTGCGGGTCGGACACGAGGTGCTGCGAATCGACCGTGCCGCGAAGACCGTCACCGTCCGCGAGGTCGACGGCGGCCGCAGGTACGAGGAACCTTATGACGAACTGGCGCTCTGCACGGGCGCCGAACCACTCCGCCCTCCCCTGCCGGGGATAGACCTGCCCGGCGTGCACGTGCTGCGCCGGATCGGCGACATGGACGCCATCAAGGCCCAACTGGATGCCGCGATCGCCCTCGCCGCGACGGGCGCCCGCGGACCCGTGCGCACCGTCGTGATCGGCGCGGGTTACATCGGCCTCGAAATGGCCGAGAACCTCAAGCACCGCGGCGCCTTCGTCGACGTCGTCGAGATGAGCGACCAGATCCTGCCGCCCCTCGACCACGAGATGTCCGTCCCCGTCGAACACCACCTCCGCAGTCGCGGCATCACCCTGCACCTGTCGACTGCGGCCGCCGCATTCGCGGCCCGCCCCGACGGCGGTCTCAACGTCGAGCTCACGGACTCGACCGTCCTGGCGGCCGACCTGGTGATCCTCTCCGCCGGGGTGCGCCCGAACACCACGCTCGCGAAGGCGGCCGGGCTCGAGCTCGGCGCCCGCGGCGGGATCACGGTGGACACGCACATGCGCACCTCCGACCCGCACATCTGGGCAGCAGGTGACTCCGTCGAAACGCCGCACACCGTGCTGCCGGGGCGCTGGCTGGCCCCGCTCGCCGGACCCGCGAACCGCGAAGCCCGGGTCGCCGCCGAGAACATCTGCGGCCGCAACACCGAATACCGCTCAACCCAGGGCACCTCGATCGTGAAGATCTTCGACATGGTCGCCGGCGGAACGGGCGCCACCGAACGGCAACTCCTCGCCGCCGAGGTCCCGTACCGGGCCGTGCACGTGCACCCCTCCGGCCACGCCGGCTACTACCCCGGCACCGCGATGATGCAGCTCAAGGTCCTCTTCGCCCCCGACACCGGGCGCATCCTCGGCGCGCAGGCCGCCGGCTTCGACGGCGTCGACAAGCGCCTCGACGTGCTCGCGACCGCCCTCCGCGGTGGCCAGACCGTCTACGACCTCGAGGAGCTCGAGCTCGCGTACGCTCCCCCGTTCGGTTCCGCGAAGGACCCGGTGAACATGGCCGGCTTCGTCGCGAGCAACGTGCTCCGCGGCGACCTCACCCTCTGGTACGCCCAGGACTACCCGGAAGCGACTGCCGGGGCTCGGCTCATCGACGTGCGCACCCCGGAGGAATTCTCGATCTGGCACCTGCCGGGCGCCGAGAACGTGCCGCTCGGAAGCATCCGCCTCGAATGCGAGCTCTGGGACCGCACCGGGCCGCTGCGCCTGTACTGCGCTGTCGGGTTCCGCAGTTACCTCGCCTACCGCGCGCTCGTGCAACGCGGGTTCACGGATGTCGCCACTCTCTCCGGCGGGTCGGACACCTTCCGGTCGTGGCACGAGGTCGAGCCCGAAAGCGACGAACCCCCGCTGCCGATGACCACCTACGCCGAAGCAGCCGAGTTCACGGCCGCTGCAACGAAGGCCGCCGCGCAGGCCGCCCTGCTCGCCAACGGCACCGGCGTGCAGGTCGACCTGGACTGCTCCGGACTCGCCTGCCCCGGCCCGATCATGAAGCTGTCCGAGAAGATGAAGACGCTGGATGCCGGCGACGAGGTTGTCGTGCACGTGTCCGACCCCGGGTTCGCCAGTGACGCTCCCGCCTGGGCCAGGCGGAACGGACACGAGCTCGTCGCCATTTCGCCGGAGGGCCCTGGCTACGTCGCGACCATGCGGAAGGGCGGGGCCGCTCTGGCGACCCGGCCTGCGGCATCCGTCGGCATCGTGAGCTCGCCGACACCCAACAAGACCTCCTTCGTGGTGTTCTCCGGCGACCTCGACAAGGTGCTGGCCGCCTTCATCATCGCCAACGGGGCGATCGCGATGGGCGAAGAGGTCTCGATGTTCTTCACGTTCTGGGGGCTCAACTCCCTGCGCCGCACGGACCCGCCCAAGCGGGAGCGCAAACTGATGGACAAGATGTTCGCCACCATGATGCCCTCGAGCGCGGGCAGCATGCCGCTGTCGCAGATGAATATGCTCGGTGCCGGTGCGGCACTGATCAAGAAGGTCATGCGGGACAACTCGGTCTCGTCGCTGCCCGATCTCATCACGTCCGCGCAGGCCGGCGGGGCGCGCCTGATCGCGTGCACGATGACGATGGACCTGCTCGGGATCGCTCCGACCGACCTGATGGACGGCGTCGAACTCGGCGGCGTCGCGACCTTCCTCGGGGAGGCGGCCGAGTCGACGACGACGCTGTTCATCTGATCGGGTCAGAACGCGCATCCGCCCGGCCAGCAGAAACAGGCTGACCGGGCGGAGGACGTACGTGCTCTGCGGTTACAGGATGAAGAGCATCTCCTGGTAGGTCGGGAGCGGCCACAGGTCGTCCGCGACGATCTCTTCGAGGGCATCTGCGGCGGCGCGGACCGCGGACATCGCCGGAAGCAGCGCGTCGCGAGCGTGCTCGGCCTCGCCGAGTGCGGTCTCTTCCGATCCGCCGGCCAGCGCGTCCCGGAGCACGGCGAGCGCGGACCGGAGCTTGGTGATCGGGGCGGACACCTCGCTCAGTGCGGCGTGGTCGGGTTCAACGCCGGCGGCCGTGAGGGCGCCGATGTTGATCGCGAGTTCGGTCTGGTGACGCACGGCGGCGGGGAGGATGACCGTCGCCCCCATCTCGAGCGTGAGGCGCGCCTCGACACCGATGGTGAGAGCGTACTGTTCGAGGCCGATCTCATAACGGCTGTGCATCTCGCGGTGGTTGAAGACCCTGTACTTGTCGAACAGGTCCATTGCCGACTCGGTGATGAGTTCGGGCAGCGCGTCGAGGGTCGTGCGCAGGTTTGCGAGCCCGCGCTTCTCCGCCTCGATCGGCCAGGCATCCGAGTACCCGTCGCCGTTGAACACGACAGCGCCGTGGTCGGTGATGATCTGGGTGAGCAGGCTCTGCACGGCGGTGTCGAAGTCGGTGCCACCGGCGACGGCGGCCTCGAGCTCGGTCGCTGCGTAGTCGAGCGATTCGGCCATGATCGTGTTGATCGTCACCATCGGGCCGGCGACGGTCTGCATCGAACCGGGGGCACGGAACTCGAACCGGTTCCCGGTGAACGCGAACGGGCTCGTACGGTTGCGGTCGCCCGGGTCGGTCGGCAGCACCGGGAGCGTGTCGACGCCGATCACCATCGAGCCCTTGTCCTTGGACGAGGTTGCCGGGCCCTGGGCGATCTGCTCGAAGACGTCCGCGAGCTGGTCGCCGAGGAAGATCGAGATGATCGCCGGCGGGGCCTCGTTGGCGCCGAGGCGGTGGTCGTTGGTCGCGGAGGCGACCGAGGCGCGGAGAAGTCCGGCGTACTTGTGCACCGCGCGGATGACGGCGGCGCAGAACACCAGGAACTGGGCGTTGTCGTGCGGGTTGTCTCCCGGGACGAGAAGGCTGCCGAGCTCGTTGTTGCCGAGCGAGAAGTTGACGTGCTTGCCCGAGCCGTTGACGCCCTGGAAGGGCTTCTCGTGGAACAGGCAGGCCATCCCGTGCTTCTTGGCGACGGACTTGAAAGTCGTCATGAGCAGCTGCTGGTGGTCGGCGGCGATGTTTCCGCGCTCGAACATCGGCGCGATCTCGAACTGGCCGGGGGCGACCTCGTTGTGCCGGGTCTTCGCGGGGATCCCGAGCTTGAAGAGCTCCCGCTCGGTGTCCATCATGAAGCCGAGCACCCGCTCGGGGATGGCGCCGAAGTAGTGGTCGTCGAACTCCTGGCCCTTGGGCGGCTTCGCGCCGAACAGGGTACGGCCGGAGTTGAGCAGGTCGGGGCGGGCGAGGAAGAAGTGCCGGTCGACGAGGAAGTACTCCTGCTCGGGGCCGCAGAACGAGACGACGCGGGCAGGATCGGTGTGCCCGAAGAGGCGCAGGATGCGTTCGGCATGTTCGCCCATCGCCTGCTGCGAGCGCAGCAGCGGGGTCTTGTGGTCGAGCGCTTCGCCGGTCATCGAGACGAAGACCGTCGGGATGCAGAGGGTGTTGCCGTTCGGGTTCTCGAGCACGTATGCCGGGCTCGTCACGTCCCAGCCGGTGTACCCGCGAGCCTCGAAGGTGTTGCGCAGGCCGCCGTTGGGGAAGCTCGATGCGTCGGGCTCGCCCTGCACGAGGGTCTTGCCCGCGAATTCGGCGAGCGCCGTGCCATCGCCGACGGGCTCGAAGAAGCTGTCGTGCTTCTCCGCTGTCAGCCCGGTGAGCGGGTAGAAGACGTGGGCGTAATGGGTCGCACCCTTTTCGAGCGCCCAGTCCTTCATCGCGGATGCGACGGCATCCGCTACGAGCGGATCGAGCCTGGCGCCGTTTTCGATCGTCGCCATCACGGACTTATAGACGGATTTCGGCAGCCGCTTCTGCATGACGACCTTGTTGAAGACGTTTTCGCCGAAGATCTCTCCCGGCGTCTCAGTCGCCGTATAGCTCGGGGCCGGAGGAACATAAGCCCTTACATCCCTGATCGCTTGACGGCGGGCGCTGTTTCCACTCATGAATACCCCTTTGCTACGGCATGCTGCTCCGCGACTAGGTGCGGATTCGGATGCGCCTAAATCTAGGGAGGTCGCGTGGCGAGGATGTTTCCGATGAATGACGGTTTCAGTCACCAGAACCCCGCGCCGGCCTCTCTTCCAGATTAAACCTGTCCGAAACACTGCATTGACTCGCCGAAACGCGACGCGTTTATGTTGGACGCATGTCCGATAAAACTGCCACGGCGACTGCAGCCCCGGAAACCGCCATCGGGCGGCCGCTGCTCTCGATCCAGAACCTGTCCATCTCCTTCCGGACCGCCCAGGGGGTGTTCACCGCGGTCTCCGACGCGAACCTCGAGCTGTCCGCACGGTCCACGCTCGCCGTCGTCGGCGAGTCGGGCTCGGGCAAGTCGACGATGTCCGCGGCGATCAACCGCCTGCTCGCACCGAACGCGACCATCACCTCCGGGAAAATCCTCTTCAACGGCGTCGACCTCGCCCACGCCTCCGAGGCGCAGATGGCCGGGGTGCGCGGGGCCGGCATCGGCCTCGTGCCGCAGGACCCGATGTCGAACCTCGACCCGGTCTACCGGATCGGCCACCAGATCACCGAGGCCCTCGAGGCGCATGGCGCAACGCCTTCCGCCGCACGCATCCGGGCGATCGAGCTGCTCAGGATGGTCGGAATCCCCGAGCCCGAACGCCGCTTCCGGCAGTTCCCGCACGAATTCAGCGGCGGCATGCGTCAGCGCGTGCTCATTGCGATCGGGCTCGCCTGCCGCCCACAGCTCCTCATTGCTGATGAGCCGACGAGTGCCCTCGACGTCACCGTGCAGCGGCAGGTCCTCGACCAGCTCTCGGCACTGACGGAGGAAATGGGCACAGCGCTCTTCATGATCACGCACGACCTCGCCCTCGCGGCCGAGCGCGCCGACGAGGTGCTCGTCATGTTCCGTGGCAGCATCGTCGAGCATGGCCCGGCACGCCAGATCCTGGAGGATCCCCAGCACGAATACACGAAGCGCCTGCTCCTGGCGGCGCCGAGCCTCGCCGTGCGCCGCGGGGAGACGCGGGCGGCGACGCCCTACGCGACGCATCAGGCCGCAGGAACGGGCCATGTCGATAACATCATCGAGCTCTCCGAGGTACGCAAGGAGTTCGTCGTGCGCAGCGGGTTCCTGTCGCGCCCGCAGCGGTTCGTCGCCCTCGCCGGCTCGACCTTCAGCATCCCCCGCGGCAGCACCGTCGCGATCGTCGGCGAGTCCGGCTCGGGTAAGTCGACGACGACGAGACTCGTGCTCGGGCTCGACGCACCGACCTCCGGGTCGATCACCTTCGAAGGCGCCGAGACAAGCGGCTTCACAAAAAAGAAACTCCTCGACTTCCGTCGCCGGGTCCAGCCGGTGTTCCAGAACCCGTTCGCCTCGCTCGACGCACTCTTCACGGTCGGCGCGACCATCGTCGAACCCCTCGTCGTCCACGGTTGGGGCACGAAGGAATCCCGGGCTGTCCGGCTGCTCGAACTACTCGACGCGGTCGCCCTCCCCGCAGAGACCGCAGACCGCTACCCGCACGAACTCTCCGGTGGCCAGCGCCAGCGCGTCGCCATCGCACGCGCGCTCGCGCTGCGGCCGGAACTCATCGTGCTCGACGAGGCGGTGTCCGCCCTCGATGTTCTCGTGCAGGCGCAGATCCTCGACCTGCTGATGCGACTCCAGCATGAATTCGGCCTGAGCTACCTGTTCATCAGCCACGACCTCGCCGTCGTGCGGCAGATCAGCGACTTCGTGCACGTGATGCGGAACGGCGTCATCGTGGAGAGCGGCACCCCGGAGGAGATCTTCGACTCGCCCCGGGAGTCGTACACGCGGGAGCTGCTCGCCGCGATCCCCGGCGCCCGCATCGCGAGCTGACCCCCGCCGGACCAACGAAGCGGCGCCCGGACACAGTCCGGGCGCCGCTTCCTGTTGTGCTGCCGGCGACTCAGCGGCGGGTGGCCTTCACGTCGAGGGCGTCCCGCAGGCCGTCGCCGATGAAGTTGATCGCGAGCACGATCGTGAGCATCGCGAACCCGGGGGCCGCGGCGATCCACGGCTGATAGAAGTTCTTGGCGCCGTCGGTGATCATCGCACCCCACTCCGGCGTGGGCGGCAGGGCGCCGAGGCCGAGGAAACTCAGCGAGGCGACCAGCAGGATGACCTGGCCGAGGTCCATGGTCGCGTTGACCAGGATCGGCGTCAGCGACTGCGGCACGATGTGCCGGAACAGGATCCGTGGACCGCTCGCCCCGATCGCCACGGCCGATTCGACGTGCTCCCGCTGCTTGATCGAGAGCACCTGACCGCGCATCAGCCGGGCATAGATCGGCCACCAGACGATCACGATCGCGATCAACGCGTTGTTCAGGCCGGGGCCGAGCGAGGCGGCGACCGCCATCGCGAGCAGGATCGCGGGGAATGCCATCGTCATGTCCGCGATGCGCATGATCACGGCATCCACCCAGCCGCCGAAGTAGCCGGCCACGGCGCCGAGCACGCTGCCGATCGTCACCGAGACGACGATCGCGACCGCGGCGATCGGGAGCGAATAGCGGGCACCGTAGAGGGTGCGGCTGAAAACGTCGCGACCGAGCGCATCCGTGCCGAACCAGTGCGTCCCGCTGGGCGCGAGCAGCCGTTCGCCCACCTGTTTGATCGGGTCGTACGGCGCGATCCACTGCACGCCGACGGCGGCGACGATCCAGAAGGCGAGCACGACGTAGCCGAAGATCATCGGTGGGCGCAGCCAGGCGGATGCCGACCCGCGCTTCCACAGGTCGCGGGCGTTTCCGGCCAGGCTGGGCAACGAGATCGCGGTCATGCGAGCCTCACTCTCGGGTCGACGACGGCGTACACGATGTCGGTGGCCAGGCTGGCCAGGAGGAAGATGGCACCGCCGACGAGGGTGACCCCGTTGATGGCGGGGTAGTCGAGGGTGCGGGTGGCGCCGACGGCGTACGAGCCGATCCCGTTCCAGGAGAAGATCTGCTCCACGAGCACGGCACCGGTGAGCAGCGCGCCGAACGCGAAGCCGACGATGGTGACGACCGGGGTGAGCGAGTTGCGCAGCACATGATGCCGCATCACGAACCCGTCACTGAGGCCCTTCGCGCGCACGGTGCGCACGTAGTCCGCGTGCATCTCATCGAGCATCGAGGCGCGGACCAGCCTGCTGATCGTGCCGACCAGCCCCCAGCCCAGGATGAACGCCGGGAGGATCAGGTGGCTGACCGCGTCGAGGAAGAGCGGAATATTGCCGGCGAGCAGTGAGTCCACCGTGTAGAAGCCAGTGACGTTCGCGGGAGGTTCGATCCTGGCCGAAAGCCGGCCGGGGCCGGGGAGAACGCCGAGCTGGGCGTAGAAGACGAAGAGGAAGACGAGGCCGGTCCAGAAGACCGGGAGGGACGATCCGAGCAGGGAGAAGAACCGGCTCAGGTGGTCGGCGAAGCGGTCCTTCCGGCTCGCCGAGATCACGCCGAGGGCGATGCCGCCGAGTGTGCCGATCAGGAGGGCGACGATCGTGAGCTCCATCGTGGCCGGAAGACGGCTGAGCAGGTCGCTCGTCACGCTCGATTTGGTGCTGAAGGAGGTGCCGAGGTCGCCCTGGAAAAGGTGACCGAGATAGTTCAGGTACTGCGTGAAGAGGTCCTGGTCGAGGCCCCAGCGCGCCTTGGCGGCGGCGACGATCTCGGGATTGTTGAGGTTGCGTTCGCCGACGAGCGAGGCGATCGGATTCGCCGGCAACAGCCGCGAGATCACGAAAGCGATCGTCACGATGCCGAGCAGGAGCAGCGGCAGGATGGCGATCCGTTTGAGGATGAAGCGAAGCATCTGGAACTCCGTAAAGTGCGGGGCGACGGTACAGTGCGGGGCGACGGTACAGGGCGACAGTGCGGGGCGTGGACCGGGTCCGCGCCCCGCACTGTCGCTGGGCAGTGGCTTACTTCGTGAGCCCGAGCGCCCCGAGGTCGACGTTGCAGCACGGGCTGTACGTCACCCCCGTGATGTCGCTCGCGTGGGCCATGATCAACTGCGGATTGACGATCGGCAGGATATTGACGTCGTCGGCCATCAGTTGGGCGAGCGCCTGGTAGCTCGCCGTGCGCTCCGCTCCGGTCTGGGCGAGCGCAGTCGTGAGCCCGTCGACCTCGGCCTGGTTGACCGTCTTGCCGGCCAGAGAGGCGAAGTTGGCGACGTATCCGCCGTTCGGGATCAGGCCGAAGTACTGCACGTACTGGCTCGAGTCCGTGTGGTCAGGGGCGAAGTACACGGCCGTGATCGGGGTTCCTTTGCCGCCGATGACGTCGGCCCACTGGCTGAAGTCGACCGGCGTCAGTTCGAGCGTGATGCCGACCGAAGCGAGGTTCTGCTGGATGGCCTGCATCTGCAGGTCGAGGTCGACGCCGTATGCAACGATCTTCGGGTACGTCGAGCTGATCGTGAAGCCGTCCGGGTAGCCGGCCTCTGCGAGCAGTGCCTTCGCCTTCGTGACGTCGTAGCTCGGCAGGGCGACCTTCTCACTTCCCTCGAAGCCGTTAGGGATCGGAGAGCCCTGCAGCTTCCCGTAGCCTGCGACGAGGGTCTTGACGATGTTGTCGTAGTCGATGGCGTCCTTGATCGCCTCCCGCACCCGGACATCGGCGAGGGGAGCCCCGCCCTCTGCACCTGGCATCAGGGCGATGTATGTGTAGTTGAACGAATCGACGGCCGCCGTCGTGACCGTCGGGGTGTTCTTGAGCTGGTCCAGGGCGTCTGGGCTGATCTGCATGGCGATGTCGACGTCACCTTGCTGGAGCTGCTGGAGCTGCGAGCTCGAGTCGGTGACCTCCTTGAGCGTCACGGTGTCGAAGGTCGGCTTGGTGCGCCAGTAGTTCGGGTTCGCCGTGAGCTTCACGGCACTGTTGGCCGTATAGCTGTCGAGGATGTACGGGCCGCTTCCCGCGGAGTTGGAGAGGAACCAGTCTTCTGCGGTGTCCGCAGTCGACGCGTCGGCCGCGGCGGATGCACCGTGCTCGCTGGCGACGTCACTGTTCACGATGCCCAGGTACGACGCCGCGACGATCGCGAGGAACGCGGAGTTCGGCGCCGCGAAGTTGACGACCACGGTCTTCGCGTCGGGGGTGTCGATCGAGGACATGCCCGCGAGCAGGTAGGAGGCGCTGCCCTTGATGTTGGCGAGGCGCTCCAGGCTCCACTTGACGTCCTTCGGCTCGACGGGCGAGGCGTCCGAGAAGGTCGCCGCTGGGTCGAGTCCGAAGGTGAACTGGGTGTTGTCGGCGTTCGCGGTGAAGGTCGAGGCCAGCCCGGGCTGAAGGGTCTTCGAGTCCTCTGGACTCACGATCACGAGCCGGTCGTAGAGTGCCGTGAAGACGATCTGGCAGGTGTCGCAGTAGCCGCGGTCGGGGTCGAGGGTCGTCAGGTCCATCGCCCTCGCGATCACGAGATCGTGTTTCGCGACAGCCGTCGTGGCCGCTCCGACGCTGCAGCCGGTCAGCAGCAGGGTTGCGGTCGCGGCCATCGCGACGAGGGAGCGCCATTTGAAGCGGGTGGAGCGTTGTTTCGTGTGCACGTGAGTCTCCTCTGTTGGTTGCGGACCCGGCCGTCCCGCCGGTTCTCAAGGTGGCTGCAGCGTCGGAGCCTGGGTGCTGATGGTGGAAGGGTGGCGATGGTGGCAGCTGAACGGGTCAGTCGAACGGGTCAGCCGAACAGGGCGCGCGTCTCGGCGAACGCGTCGTCGGTGCGCTCGAGCGCCCACGCGACATCCGTTTCGGTGTGCGCGGTGGAGAGGAACCAGTTGTGCGCGGGGTGCAGCAGCACGCCGCGCCGGACCGCCGCGTCGGTGAAGGCCGCGGCTGTCGCGAGGCTTTCGTCGTCCTCGAAGCGCAGGAACGGCATCACGGGCGGCCCGCTCTGGAAGACCGTGAAGCCGTGCGCGGCGGCCTGGCTCTGAAGTCCGTCGCGCAGGAGCTGGCCGACCCGGTTCATCTGGGCGGGGGTGTCGGTCGCCTTGAGCAGGCCGATGTTGGCGATCGCGGCCGCCATCGCTGCACCCGCGTACCAGAACGATCCGGTCGCGAAGATGTCGGCGGCCGACTGCCGGAGGGAGTCGATGCCGACGACCGACGAAATCGCGTAGCCGTTCGCCATTGCCTTGCTGAAGGCGGTGAGGTCTGGATCGATGCCGAGCGGTTCCCACGCGCCGCCGGTGTGCAGTCGGAAGCCGGTGCGGACCTCGTCCATGATCAGCACGGCGCCGATCCGGTCGGCCAGCGCCCGCACTCCCCTGGCGAAGGCCGGGTCGACGATGTACTGGTCTGTGGAGCCGGGGGCGTCGTGCCGGAATGGAGAGAGGATGATCGCCGCGGCATCACCGCCGGCTTCGGCTGCGGCAGCCTCGAGCGAGGCGAGGTCGTTGAACTCGAAGTCGATGATGTTTGCGCGGTCCTCCGGCGTGCTGCCGAGCGGGTTCGGATTGAACCAGGCATTCGCGCCGTGGTAGGCCGTGCCGCCCTTGAGCAGCTTCTTCCGACCCGTCGCCGCCCGGGCGATCGTGACCGCGAGACTCGTGGCGTCGGTGCCGTTCTTGGCGAACATGGCCCAGTCGGCGTGTGCGACGGTGTCGACCATCAGTTCGGCGAGCTCGACCATGCGTGCGGTCGGGCCACCGAGGGCGTCGCCGCGCTTCTGCTGGGCCAGCGCTGCCGCGTCGACGACCGGGTTCGCGTAGCCGGAGATCATCGGGCCGAAGGAACACATGAAGTCGAGATATTCGTTTCCGTCGACGTCCCAGAGGCGGTTGCCCTTGCCCTCCGCATAGAACTGGGGGAACCCCGACGGCATCAGGGTCACGTTCATGTGCCCGTACATCCCGCTTGGGATGACCTTCCCCGCGCGGGCTCGCAGGGCGGCGTCAAGGGGCAGTTCGATCTGTTGTGGTGCTGTGATGGTCATCCCTGGCTCACTTCCTCGTCTGTGCTGTCCTCACAGTTTTTATGACACGCGTCCGAAATAAGTTTCTGCCCTGTTACAAGCGAGTAAATTAACTCATGCGTCCAAAAACCGGGGACTCGCCGATGGGTTCCCGCAGTCGACTGGGGCGAACGAGGAAGAGACACAACACATGCCGAAGATTGTCGACCACGAGGAACGGCGCGCTGAGGTGCTCGAGGCCACCTGGCGGGTGATCGCGACCCGCGGACTTGACGCGGCCACGGTGCGCCAGATCGCGAAGGAAGCCGGCGTTTCGAGCGGCGTGCTCGCCCACTATTTCGCAGACAAGGACGACATCCTCGTTCAGGCCCACCGCCTGGCCTATGACCGGGTCTTCCGCCGCGTCGAGGAGGAGATCGGCCGGTCAACCGGGATCGAGGCACTCAGGGCCACGCTGTATGAGACGCTGCCGATGGACGAGAACCGGCGGATCGAGGCCGTCATCGACATCAGCTACATCGGCAGGGCACTCAACGATCCCCGCCTCAAGCTGGTCCGGCAGGAGTCCGCGCAGGTCGCTCGGGACTGGTGGCTCGGGGTGCTGACGTCGACCGCGGCGGGCGGGCACCTGGCCGTCGACACGAATCTCGGACTGCTCGTCGACCAGATCCTGGTGTTCATCGACGGGATCTCGCTGCAGTCGGTACTGTTCCCCGACCTGATGACTCCGGAGCTTCAGAAGCAGCTCGCCGACGACCTGATTGCCCGCATCCGGGCCTGAGCCCACGCGGCAAGACGCTAGGCTCGCTTTATATTGGACGCTCGTCCGATAATAATGCGACCGAACGGAGCGCCCCATGCCGCCGACCCGGCTCCCCAGGATCACTCTCAATACCGGGGCGACGACCCCGCAACTCGGTTTCGGCGTCTTCGCGATGGACGACGAGGCGACCGCTCGTGCGGTCGAAGCGGCCATCGCCGCCGGGTACCGCTCGATCGACACGGCCGCCGTCTATCTCAACGAGCGCGGCGTCGGTATCGGCATCCGCCGGAGCGGTATTCCCCGCGGGGAGCTCTTCGTCACGACGAAACTCTGGAACACGCACCACCTGACCGCGGGCGAGGAAGCCAGGAACAGCCTCGATCGCCTCGGACTCGACTACGTCGACCTGTATCTGGTGCACTGGCCGGTGTCCTCCGTCGGAACTCACCTGCGGGCCTGGGACGGCCTCGAAGACGTCAACCGCTCCGGTGCCGCGCGGTCGATCGGCGTCTCCAACTTCTCGCGGGAGCAGGTCGAGGAGGTGATCGCGCTCGGCGGGACGGTCCCGAGCGTGAACCAGATCGAACTGCACCCCCTGCACTCACAGCCGGAGCTGCGCGCCTTCCACGCCGAGCGAGGCATCGTGACCCAGGCCTGGTCGCCGCTCGGCCGCGGCCTCGCCCTCGGCACATCCGAGATCGCCTCGATCGCGCGGGCGCACGGGGTCACGGAGGCGCAGGCGATCCTGCGCTGGCACCTGCAGCTCGGTACCGTTCCCCTGCCCAAGTCGGCGTCCGCCGACCGGATCAGGGAGAACATCGACATCCTCGGCTTCGAACTCGACGCAGAAGACATGGCGACCATCGACTCTCTCTCTGTCGGCCGTCGCGTTGACGAGTCGTACTACGAGTGGGCATGACCGCGTCCGCGCACCCGGGCGAACTGCTCAGCCGGGGTCACCGCCTGCGGTACGTGTTCATCCTCGGCGCCCTGACCGCGCTCGGGCCGTTCACGATCGACCTGTACCTGCCCGCCTTCCCCGCGGTCGCGGCGGCACTGCACACCTCCGAGTCGGCCGTGCAGATCACCCTCGCGGCCACGACCATCGGCCTCGCCGTCGGCCAGCTCGTTGTCGGCCCCTGGAGCGACGTCATCGGTCGGCGCCGGCCGCTCATCGTCGCGACCCTCGTCCACGTCCTCGCGTCTCTTGCCTGCGCGTTCGCCCCGAACGTCGAGGCGCTGACGGCCTTCCGCTTCCTGATGGGCGCGGCGGCGGCGGCCGGCGGCGTCGTGTCGCTCGCGCTCGTGCGTGACCTCTTCTCCGGAATCCCGATGCTCAGGATGCTGTCCCGGCTCGGCATGGTCAACGGGCTCGCCCCGATCGTCGCGCCGATCCTGGGTTCGCAGTTGCTGCAGTGGATCGACTGGCGGGGTATTTTTGTGGTGCTCGCCGCATACGGTGCGGTGATCGCCCTCGCTTCGGTGATCGGCATCCGGGAAACCCTGCCGATCGAGAACCGGATCCAGTCGGGCATCCGTGCGCTGCCGGGTCGGATGGGCAGGCTGCTCCGGGACCGCCGCTACCTCGGACTCGCCCTGGTCGGCGGTTTCGTCTGGGGAGGCGAGTTCGCCTACCTCGCCGGTTCACCGTTTCTGTTCCAGGGCGTCTACGCGTTCTCGGTAGCGCAGTACGGGCTGTTGTTCTCGGTGAACGCCCTCGGCTTCGTGCTCGGCACCCAGCTCGGGGCGCGCCTTGCCGGCAGGCTGGCCCCGCAGTGGCTACTGGCCCTCAGCACGACCGTGCTCGTGGTGTCCGCCCTGGTGATCTGCACCGCAGCCGTCTGGGGCTGGGGGCTTCCGCTCGTCGTCATCCCGCTCTGGTTCTCGATCATGGCCGTGGGGGTCTGCATTCCCTGCGTGCAGGGCCTCGCCCTCGCACCCCACGGGGCGGAGTCCGGACTCGCGGCGTCGCTGCTCGGCGCGATGAACTTCACCGTCGCGGGAATCGTCACTCCGCTGGTCGGGGTGTTCATCACCGGTGACGCACTCGGAATGGGAGCGGTCATGCTCGCCTGCGCCGGCTTCGCGAGCGCGGCCCTGTGGTGGCTCGTGCGGCCGCGATCTGTGCCGGCCCTCGCCCGCTGACCCATTCGACGGAGTTCGGCAGGGCGGGTTCAGGCGACTGCGTTAAGATTCACGGGTGTCCCCCGCAGCCTCCCGCCTCCGCATCGCCCTCGTCTCCCTGCACACCTCGCCGGGTGACGAGCCTGGATCCGGGGACGCCGGCGGCATGAACGTCGTGGTGCGCCAGCAGGCGGAGGCCATGGCCGCTGCCGGCCACACCGTCGACATCGTGACCCGCCGGTCCTCGGCCACACTTCCGGACGCCGTCGTCCTCGCACCGCGACTCACCCTCCGCTTCCTTCAGGCCGGTCCGGCGAAACCCATCAGCAAGGGGGCGCACGAGGCGGTCATCGACGAATTCCGGGTCGGCCTGGCCGCCCTCGGCGACTACGACGTGATCCACTCGCACCACTGGTTCTCCGGCATGGCCGCGCTCCCGCTCGCCCAGGGCCGCGGCATCCCGCACGTGCAGAGCTTCCACAGCATCGCCGCAGACCCCTCGACACCGCTCTCGGCCGGCGAACGGCCGGAGTCACCGGGGCGGATGCGCGGCGAAGCCTGGCTCGCCCGCGAATCCGACGCCCTCGTCGCGATCAGCAACGCCGAGGCCGACACGATCGTGACCAGGCTCGGCGGCTCGCCCGAGCGGATCTTCGTGGTCTCCCCCGGCGTCGACGCCGAGCTCTTCCACCCGGCGCCGGGCATCCGCGCTGCTGAGCAGGACCCCGGCTACGCGATCGTCGCCGCCCGCCTGCAGCCGCTCAAGGGACTCGACCTCGCGGTCGAGGCGATAGCGGCGGTCCCTGCGGCACTCCGGCCGGAGCTCATCATCGCGGGCGACGCCTCCGGCGACTTCGACGGCTATATCGATGGCCTCCGTGACCTCGCCGAACGGAACGGGATAGCCGACACCGTTCGATTCCTCGGCCCGCAGACCCGCGCCGATCTCGCGGCGCTGTTCCGCGACGCCAGGGTCGTGTTGATCCCCTCCCACTCGGAGACTTTCGGCCTGGTCGCCCTCGAGGCGGCAGCGAGCGGAGTGCCCGTCGTCGCCTCGGCGTCAGGGGGCCTCCGCGAAGCCGTGCTCGACGGCGACACCGGGATCGTGCTCGGCTCCCGCGACCCGCAGGCCTGGGGCGCGGCGATCACGACCCTGCTCGGCGATCCCGACCTCGCCCGCCGGCTGTCCGTCGACGCCCGCGCCCGCGCCGAACGCCTCGACTGGCCGCGCAGCGCGCGGGGTCTTCTGGACGTGTACCGGGGCTTGCGCGAGCCGTGCTCCGCGGACGAGTACGACGACCGACGCGGGCTGCGGATCGCGTGAGCATCCTCGACGGCCTCCCGGTCGTCCTGCTCGTGCACGCGCACCCCGACGACGAAACCCTCACCACCGGAGCCCTCGCAGCCGAACTCGTCGCGCGCGGCACCCGGGTGTCGCTCCTGACCGCCTCCCGTGGCGAGCGCGGCGAAGTCGTCGCCGGGCCGCTGTCCGGGCTCGAGGGCACCGCGGCGCTCGCACGCGTTCGCGAGGACGAGCTGGACAGAGCCACCCAGGTCCTCGGGATCGCCGACCGATTCTGGCTCGGCCAGGCTCCCGCGCGCGCCGAAGGACGGCCGCCGCGCCGCTACCGTGACTCGGGCATGAGCTGGATCCGGGAGGGACTCGCCGGTCCGGCCGCGGACGCCGACGCCGATGCCCTCTATGTCGCTCCCCTCGACGAGGTCACGGCCGATGTCGTGGCGCTCATCGGGCACGTGCGGCCCGCCCTCGTGATCAGCTACGACCACGGCGGTGGTTACGGCCACCCCGACCACGTGCGCATGCACGAGGCGGCCCGTGCGGCATGCCTCGCCGGGCAGACCCCCTTCGCCGAGATCGTGCTCGATCCGGCAGCGGATGCCGAATGGCTCGACCTCGAGGCCCGTCGCGCCGTGACGACGGCCGCCCTGCGCTGCTACCGGAGCCAGCTCACGGTCACCGGCGACGGCCTGCATCTTGTGCATTCCGGTGGCCAGCATGAGGCGATCACGACGTCGATCGGGTTGCGCGCCCGCTGAGGTGTCGATTCGGGGCGTGCTCGCTCGTCATTGTGGTGTCAGTATCACAACGACGAAGGGAAGTCTGATGCGTTACTCATTGCTCGTGATCAGCCAGGAAGCCGAAGACGCCAACATCAGCGACGAGATGATGGAATGGGGACGCGCGGCCTTCGATGCCTATGGGAAGTCGCTCGACGCCGCCGGGGTACTCATCTCGGCCGACATCCTGCAGCCCGTGTCCGCGTCGACGACCGTCACCGTGCGCGACAGCGCGCTCCGGGTGCAGGACGGCCCGTTCGCGGACACCAAGGAGCGCCTCAACGGCACCTTCGTGATCGAGGTG
The DNA here is from genome assembly GCF_004402235.1 of Cryobacterium glucosi. Taxonomy (GTDB): domain Bacteria; phylum Actinomycetota; class Actinomycetes; order Actinomycetales; family Microbacteriaceae; genus Cryobacterium; species Cryobacterium glucosi. Next base: position 2,556 of record NZ_SOFS01000026.1, on the reverse strand, counting down.
CCAGACCTCGATGCGGCAATCGCATGGGCCGAACAGTGCCCCGCCGCCCAGTACGGGGCTGTCGAGATCCGTCCGTCGGCAATCATCTTCCGGGACGGAGCATGGCGCGGCCAGGAATGACCGCAGCGGGCGCGCACGACGCAGCCGCCGCGGGCGCAGCCACGGACGCAGCCAGGGACACGGCCAGGGCGCGGGCGGAATCCGTCGCCCGGGAGTCCTACGGCCGGCTGCTCGCGCTGATCGCGGCGCCGGGCGGCGACATCCCGTCCGCCGAAGATGCCCTTGCGGATGCCTTCCTCGAGGCGCTGACCCGGTGGCCGGCGGCCGGCATTCCCGGCAACCCCGAGGGGTGGCTGCTCACGGTGGCGCGCAATCGTCTCCGCGACCGCTGGAAGTCCACCGCCGTGCGCCGAACCGTGCCGCTCGACCCGACCGTGCTGTTCGGACTCTCTGGGTCGCTCGATCCGCCCGCACCGCTCTCGCTCGACGACGTCGACCCCGATGAGATCCCCGACAAGCGCCTTGAACTGCTTTTCGTCTGCGCGCACCCGGCGATTGATCCCGGCATTCGCACGCCCCTGATGCTGCAGACGGTGCTCGGTTTCGACGCGGCCCGGATCGCGGTGGCCTTCTCGCTGCCCGAATCCACGATGGCGCAGCGCCTCGTGCGGGCGAAGCGGCGGATTCGGGACGCGCGGATCCCCTTCACCGTGCCGGGGCTGAGCGAACTCTCCGGGCGGCTCCCCGCGGTGCTCGAGGCGATCTACGGCGCCTATGCGATCGACTGGCAGGGTGTTGCCGGGCCGAGTGTGCGTGAGTCGCTTGCGGCGGAGTCGCTGTACCTCGCGACCGTGCTCGCGGCCCTGCTTCCGCGCGAGCCCGAGGTGCTCGGCCTTGCCGCGCTGCTGTCGTTCTCGCTGTCCCGGGCACCGGCACGCGCCGCACCGGACGGATCAACGATCGCCCTCGACGACCAGGATCCGGCCAGGTGGGATCGCGAGCTGATCCGGCAGGGGGAAATGCTGCTCCGGCGGGCCCACGGTTTCGACCGGATCGGACGATTCCAGGTGGAAGCGGCCATCGAGTCGGTGCACTGCGACCGGGCTCGCTCGGGCGAGACCGACCGGCCGGCGCTTCTGGCCCTCTACGGCGCGCTCGTGCGGATCGCGCCCACCCTCGGCGCCCGGGTGGCGCTCGCGGCGACCGTCGGCGCGGTCGAGGGATCAGCGGCCGGACTGGCCGCTCTCGATTCCGTCGCCGTGCTGCCGGGCGCCGATGGTTTCCAACCGGCCTGGGCGACCCGCGCACACCTGCTCGCCCAGGCCGGCCGGGTGAGGGATGCCCGGGTCGCCTACCAACGGGCGATCGCGCTGTGCGCCGACGCCGGCATCCGTTCGCGCCTGCAGGAGCAGTGCGCGCTGATCGGCGCGGCCTGATCGGCAGGGGCTGATCGGCACGGGCTGACGGCTCGGCTCAGGCCGATTCCGGCTCGGGCTCTGGCTCACGGACGGGGTGCATGAACGGTTCAAGGGCCGAGAGCGTGCGGTCCATCGCCGTGCCGAGCCGGGCGACCTGCCCCGCGGTGATCGGCTCCTGCCGCGTCGCCGCCGCCTCGATCTCGGCGCAGACGGCGGCGAGGGCGCTCGCGCCGACCGTCGCGCTGCTCCCGCGGAGGCGGTGCGCCAGCTCCACCACGTGCTCGTGGTCGAGGGCTTCGATCCCGGCGCTGATCGCGCGCAGCCTGCTCTCGCCCTGGCCGGCGAAGCTCCGGAGCAGCCAGCCCTTGGTTTCCGCGCCGACGTCGTCGAGATAGCCGAGGACTTCGTAGTCGATCACGGCATCGTCAGGACGGGAAGCGATGGGGGCTGCATCCGGGCAGTCGCCGAGAACGGTTCCCGCCCCCGTCACCGTTGCCAGCGTCTCCGCGAGTTCGGCCGGCCGGATCGGCTTGGTGAGGTAAAGGTCCATGCCCGCCTCGAGGCACGCCTGCCTCGCCTCCGTGGTCGCACTCGCGGTGAGAGCGATGATCACGGGCTGGCGGATGCTGTCACCGAGACCCCGGATCCGGCGCGCGGCCTCGAGGCCGTCCATGACGGGCATGTGCACGTCCATCAGCACGACGTCGTACGCGACGGCTCCGACGGCCTGCACGGCCTCGAGCCCGTCGCTCACGGTGTCGACGCGGTGGCCGCCGCGCGCGAGCATCAACTGAGCGACCTTCTGGTTGATGACGTTGTCCTCGGCGAGCAGGATGCGCAGCCCCGGGGTGGGGGGAATCGGCGAGGATCGACCGGGCAGAGTGGACGGGTCTGCCGGCCCGGACCCCGGGCGTTCCCGCCCGGCACTCTCGTGGGTCGCGGCGTCATCCCGGCGTCGGCGCTCGGGGCGACCGCTGCTCAGCCAGTCGACGCCGGTCGCCGCTCGCCGCTCCGGGCGAGCGGCGAGCGGCCAGGCGATGGTGAATGCGAAGGTGGAGCCGACCCCGACGGTACTCGTCACCTCGATCCGCCCCCCCATGATCTCGACCAGGGCCTGACTGATCGCCAACCCCAGACC
>NZ_SOFS01000039.1 GCF_004402235.1 Cryobacterium glucosi | reverse complement strand
CACCACGCGGTGAAGAGCTACACACGGTGGTCGCCGAAACACCTCGGCGACGGCCGCATCGAATGGACCTCACCCGCCGGGTACAGCTACATCGTCGAACCCTCCGCCGGCATGAGACCACCCCGGAAACCCAAACCCGCACCGAAACCACCGGTCCCGATCGTGGACGTCTGGAACCTCGACCCCACACCCGAAGACCCCGACGACCCGACACCGTTCTAGAACCGGCGGGTCCCCCTCACTGGACTGCTACATTGTCCGGCCGCCGCAGCTATCGCTACGGCCCAAAAGCCACAGCAGCCGATGCGGGGACCGACCAGGCGACCGACAAGAACGGGATCATGGCCGGAATATGTGGATGGCTTCACGGACCGCGTAGTAGACGATCACATAGCCGGCGAGTGGATCGGCCCACCACCAGCCGAGGACGAGGTCGAGGACCAACCCCGCGAGTACGGCGACGGCCAGCACACCGTCGATCAGAGTGACTCGGCCTTCCGTGACGAGCACGGGATTTCCGAGGGCGCGGCCGGTCCGGGCCTTCCCGAACGCCAGTGCGAACATGACAGCGGCCGTTACGCCCGTCCAGACGATTCCGGCGATGCTCGGCGACGCATGGTGGTTCGACGCCAGGGCCACGGTCGATTGCACGGAGAGGTATGCGGCGAGCGCGACGAACGCGACACCGATCATCCGCAGCGCACGCTGCTGACGAGCCTCCCCCGTGCCGGACAGCTCCCAGAGCACGACCGTACTGGCACCGATCTCGATGAGGCTGTCGAGTCCGAATCCGACCAGGGCGACGGACGATGCGGTCACGCCGAGCACGGCCAGGATGGCGACCCCAACGACGTTCCAGCCCAGGGTGACATATTCGAGTCGTCGTCCTCGCCGGAGGAGAACCACCTCGGTGTCGACGGCTCCGGTTGAACGCATGCCGTCCAGCGTAGAGTGAATGTCTGGGCAGATCACAGGCTCAGAGGGCCGGTGCTGCGCACAGCGCTCCGCTCCCGAATCTCCCGAACCTCCCACATCGCCATCGAAGCCGGTCGGGGTGATGCCTGGTTTCGCCGACTGGACCTGGACGGTCGCGTCGTCTCGATCGAGGAATTCAGCGCATCGACCGCGCTGCACATCTCCCCCGAACTCGTCACCAGCTAAGGACCCACCCATGACAACCTCCCTCGTCGACACCATCAGCATCGCCCGCTGCATTGACCACACCCTGCTCAAGCCGGAGGCCACCACCGCCGACGTCACCGCCCTCGTTGCCGAGGCCATAGAACTCGGCACCTACTCCGTCTGCGTCTCTCCCTCCATGCTGCCGCTCACCATCCCGGAAGGGGCCGACCTCAAGGTCGCGGTCGTCTGCGGTTTCCCCAGTGGCAAGCACCACAGCATCATCAAGGCCGCCGAGGCCGCCCTCTCCATCGCGCAAGGCGCCGACGAGATCGATATGGTCATCGACATCGGCGCGGCCAAGGCCGGCCGCTTCGCCGACGTGCAGGCCGATATCGCCGCCGTGCGTGCCAGCGTCCCAGCACCGAAGGTGCTCAAGGTCATCATCGAATCCGCGGCGCTGACCGATGCCGAGATCGTCGCCGTGTGCGAAGCGTCCGTGGCCGCGGGCGCCGACTTCGTCAAGACCTCCACCGGCTTCCACCCCGCCGGCGGGGCCACTGTGCATGCGGTGCGCCTGATGAAGCAGACAGTGGGCGACCGGGCCCAGGTGAAGGCGTCGGGCGGAGTCCGCAGCTTCGACGACGCCCTCGCCATGATCGAAGCGGGCGCGAGCCGCCTCGGCGTCTCCGGCAGCGCGGCACTGCTCGCCGGCGCCATCCCGACCGGAGCTGCCGGGTCCTACTGACCCCCTCTCAGGCAAAGAATGACCCGGACTTCCGACGGAGTCCGGGTCAGTGTGGCGGGAGCGGGAATCAAACCGACGACGCCTTCCGAGCTTCCCGGTCAGCTGAAATGGCCGGAGAACTTATATGTGAGCTGCGACCAGGATCAAGGCGCGAGTTCTTGCGATATGCACGTCAGCTACCGCCCGACAACGAAGTGGACGACTTCCCCGGAACAATGCGCAACAAAGGCTTTCCGCTCCGGCATCGCTGACTACGCTTTCACAAAGTCCGCCAGCCGAGGCGGCTTACCCCCATCGTGAAGGACGCATCCATGACCGTTCTCGAAGAAGTCCTGTCCGCAAACAGCGCATACGCCGAAGCATTCGGCGACAAGTCAGAGCTCGCCCTGCCGCCGGCCAGGGGCTTCGCGATCCTCACCTGCATGGACGCGCGCCTCGATCCGGCCAAGTACGCGGGTCTGAGCGAAGGCGACGCGCACGTGATCCGCAACGCCGGCGGGCGTGCCTCCGACGACGCCATCCGCTCGCTCGTCATCTCCTACAAGCTCCTGGGCACCAAGGAATGGTTCGTCATCCACCACACCAACTGCGGGATGGAATTCTTCACCGACGAAGTCATCCGTGGACTGCTCGCCAACAGCCTGGAGACGGCCGCCCTCGGCGAGGCCGGCTTCTACGACGTCGGCACCGGCCCGGGTTCGGCGGAGGCGAAGTACGTCGACTGGCTGACGATCTCCGACCAGGCGTCGAGCGTTCTGCAGGACGTCGGACGCATCAAGGCGCATCCGCTCGTTCCCGCGGGAATCCCGGTCTACGGCTACATCTACGACGTGACGACCGGCCGGCTCGTCGAGGTACCTGCGGCCATGGCAGCCGGCTCGGCGCACTGAGGCAACCCCTGCCCGGCTGAGGCGCTGTGCCGGGGCAAGCCTGCGGACGCGAGCCGGCGATGTGCGTCTACGGCGCCGGGGCGAGCATCCAGATGACTTCGCAGGCGTCCGCCGGCGAGGGGTTTCGCCAGCGATGCGGATCCCTGCCGCGGAATGTCATCGCGTCACCCGTGGCCAGGAGAAAGACGTCTTCGCCGATGACCAGCTCGAGAGAACCGGCCAGGACGAGCACGAACTCCGCCTCGCTTTCCAGTTCGTAGAGGTCCGGGCCCGCCGAACCCCCCGGCTGGATGCGGGAGTGGATCACCTGCATATGGGTCTGCACCCCCGGCGTCAGCAGGAACTCCTCGGCGCCCTGGCCCCCGAAGTTGATCGGCGCCCCCTCACCGGCACGGACGATCTGGGTGGCCGGCGCCTCGAAGAGTTCTCCCACCCGGAGACCGACGACATCGCAGATCGCGACGAGGGAGGAAACCGAGGGCGACACCTGGTCGCGTTCCATGCGGCTCAGAAACCCCGAGGTGACTCCCGCCGCGGTGGAGACCGCCTCCAGGGTCAGGTTCTTGGCCTGCCGGGCTGCGCGGAGCCGCGCTCCAATCGGAATCTGACGTGCCATTTCAACGTCCCTACGGTTCGAGCCGAATCGCTACCGCTCGCACCGGAGCACCATCTGCCGCTTCAAAAGCTATCGGAAGAAGCGAGATCACCGGCGCAGGGAAGTCGATTGCCGCGATATTCGTCAGATTCTCCCCGATCACGCCGTCGACGTCTGCGATGAGGTGATGCACAGGGAATCCCTCACCCGGATGGGTCTCATCGGGGGTTTCATCGATGTTGATCGCGTCGATCGCGAACGTTCGCACGCCGAGCCCGATCAGGCGACGGCAGGCATCCGCATCGAGAAAAGGGTTCTCGAAATACCGGTCGGTGCCGTAGTGCTCGCTCCAGCCGGTGTGCAGGAGGATGATCGAGCCCGGTCGAACCTGGTCGGCGACCGGCTCGATGAACTCCCAGCCGATGCGGCCGCGGGGCCCTGCGGCCCGGGCGTCGACGACGATGCCGCGTCCGACGAAGCGCTCGAGCGGGATCTCGTCGATCTTCAGGCCGGTCTCGCTGAAGTGGAAGGGGGCGTCCACGTGGGTGCCGGTCTGGGACCCCATGGACACGTTGAGCAGATTGAAGCCGTCTCGCTCGATGGTGCTGTGCACGGAGAATTCGAGCACCGGATCCCCCGGGTAGACCTGCGTGCCCGCACCGACGGGGACGGAGAGATCGACAATCGATTGTTTCGTCATGGTAAATAATTCTTGCATATCTATCAATTTTCTCCCAGTGAACGTAATGTCATCTCAACTTCTTCTGCGCAGTCGGAGACCCCACCCGCTACGAAAGACAAGGCGTTCACCATGACCAGCAGCAACACTGGCGCCGGCGATTCCGGCACCGCCGTGCTCAATGCCCGCCCCAAGATCACCGAGGTCGAAACCCACGGGATCGACACCATTCCACACCCTGACCGCACATCGACGTGGGTCGACCTCCTCCGCATCCAGTTCGGTGGCGCCAACACCTTCGCGACCGTTCTGCTCGGCACCTTCCCGATCGTGCTCGGCCTCTCGTTCTGGCAGGCCGTGCTCGCCACCGTCGCCGGAGTTCTCGTCGGCACCGTCTTCCTCATGCCGATGGGCCTTTTCGGCCCGCGCACCGGCACGAACAATGCCGTCTCGTCCGGCGCGTTCTTCGGCGTTCGCGGCCGCGTCGTCGGCTCCTTCCTGTCCCTCCTCACCGCGATTGCCTTCTACTCGATCTCGGTCTGGGTGAGCGGTGATGCCCTCGTCGGCGCGCTCAACCGCCTGGCCGGCATCGAGGACTCCGTCGGACTCCGCACCCTCGTCTACGGCGTCATCGGCGTGATCGTCATCGTCGTCGTCGTGTTCGGCTTCCAGTTCATGCTCCTCGTCAACAAGACCGCCGTGATCGCAAACACCGCCCTGATCCTGCTCGCGTTCGTCGCGTTCTCCGGCACCTTCGACGCCGGATACAACCCCGGGCCCGATGCCCTCGCCCTCGGCGGCTTCTGGCCCACCTTCGTCGCCTCCGCGCTCATCGTGATGGCGAACCCGATCTCCTTCGGCGCGTTCCTCGGCGACTGGTCTCGCTACATCCCGAAATCGACGCCGACGAGCAAGCTCCTCCTCGCCACCTTCCTCGGCCAGGCCCTCACCCTCATCCCGTTCCTGTTCGGCGTCGCCACCGCCACGATCGTCGCGGGCCAGGCCGACTACGTCTTCGCCCTCATCCAGGCCTCCCCGATCTGGTACGCAGTGCTCCTGATGGTTGTCGCCTTCATCGGCGGACTGTCGACGGGCACCACCTCGCTCTACGGCACCGGCCTCGACTTCTCCTCGGTCGTGCCTCGCTTCAGCCGGGTGCAGGCCACCATCGGAATCGGTGTCATCGCTTTCCTGTTCATCCTCACCGGGCGTCTGTTCTTCGACCTGCTCGGTGCCGTCAACGCGTTCATCGGGGCCATCATCGTGACCACGACACCCTGGATGGTCATCATGGCGATCGGCTTCATCGTGCGTCGCGGACACTTCGATGCCCGCAACCTGCAGGTCTTCAACAAGGGCGAGACCGGTGGCATCTACTGGTTCAACTCCGGCGTCAACTGGCGCGGCATGGTCGCCTGGATCGGCGCCGCCGTGATCGGACTCCTCTTCGCGAACTACCCGCCCGTCATCGTCGGCCCGTTCAGCGCCCTGGGCGGCGGCATGGACCTCAGCCTCGTGACGGCCGTCGTCGCGGGAGCCGTGCTCTACCTCGGCGCCCTCTGGATCTTCCCCGAACCCCGCTACGTGTTCGGCGAGGAAGGCCCGCGGCTCGTTCCCTCCTCGAATGCGCCGCTCCAGGACGTCGTGACCGACCACGCCTCGAGCGCGGCCCGCGTGCACGCCAGGGCCGCCGCACGGCGCGCCTCATGAGCGACGACGTGGCCGACCCCGGCACCCCGGCCGCCGACGCCCTCGCCGCCGCAGACGCGCTGATCTCCGACTTCGGAAACCATCGGCGGGACGCGTACTTCTCCCGGTTCGCCCCTGAGGCGACGTTCCTCTTCCATTCGGCGCCCGCGCGGCTCGAATCCCGGGCCGCCTACGAACAGCTGTGGGACGAGTGGGAACAGCAGAACGGCTTCCGGGTACTCTCCTGCGTCTCGAGCGAGCGTCGGATCCAGGTCTTCGGCAAGGTCGCCGTGTTCAGCCACGACGTCGCCAGCACCGTCAGCTTCGACGACACCGTGGAGACCCTGGCCGAGCGCGAGTCGATCGTTCTGGAAAACCGGGGCGGCGCATGGCTGGCCGTGCACGAGCACCTCTCCGCGAGGTCGTGAGGTTCCCGTAGGAGCCGGACACGACATCCGCCCATGACCATATCGACACGCGTCCACACCCAGTCACCGAAAGAAGCATTCATGCACGAGATCGATTCCACCCTCGAGATATCCGACGGAAAGTTCCACCGGCTCCTCGGACCGGAGGCCCTCCCCGCGTTCGGCGACACCGGGGAACTCGAAGCGACCTGGGGACGGCGCTGGGGTGCCGCAGACGAGGTCGGCCGGCTGCGCTCCGTGCTGATGCGACGGCCGAGCCAGGGCCTCGCGAATGTGCGGGCGAACACCTACAACGAGGAACTCGGCGCCCTCGTCGACCCGGAACTGCGCTGGTACTGGACCGGGCGCGACACCCCGGACCTCGACCTCCTCAACGCGCAGTACGACGACTTCGTGAGCACCCTCACCCGCAATGACGTCGAGGTGGTGTTCGCCCCCGAGCTTCCCGCCACGTTCACGAAGTCTGTGTACACCCGCGACCCGTTGATCACGATCCCAGGCGGAGCGATCATCGGGCGCCTCGCCCCGCGGATGCGCCGGGGGGAGGAACAGTCGATCACCGCAACGGTCGCCGCTGCGGGGATGCCCATCCTCGGCACGGTCACCGGCTCCGGCCTCGCCGAAGGCGGCAGTTTCCAGAAGGTGCGGCCGGACACGGCGTTCTTCGGCACCTCGGTGCGCTGCAACCCGGAAGGGTACCGGCAGCTGGCGAGGATCCTCGAGGAATTCGGCATCACTCTGAAGCGGGTCACGCTGCCCGGATACCTCATCCACCTGGACATGTGCGCCGTCATGCTCGACGACGACCTCGCCCTCGTCAACCCGCGGCTGGCGCCCTACGACTACATGGCACAGCTGTGGGACCTCGGCATCGAAACCATCGAGGTCGATCCCCGCGAGGAATGGGCGTGCAACATGCTCGCCCTCGATCGCCGCAAGGTGATCATGCCCGACCACTTCCCGCGGACGGCCGAGATCCTCAGCGACCGGCACGACGTCGAGGTCCTGCCCGTCGCCTACCGCGAGATGCTCAAGAACGGCGGCAGCGTGCACTGCTCGACCATGGAACTGCAAAGAGACTGGAGCTAGACGATGACCACGAACACGATTGTCGACGCGAACACCGAGGCGGATGCCGCAGCACTCCTGGCCGATTTCCACACCATGTCCGAATTCGGCGCTACCAGTGGCGGCGGCGTCGACCGTCAGGCGGCGAGCGCCGCCGACGGCCAGACGCGGTCCTGGTTCTCTGGCTGGCTGGCCGACCGCGGCTTCCGGGTGGAGGTCGATACGATCGGCAACATCTTCGGCCTGCTCGAGCTGGTGCCCGGCGCGCCGTACGTGCTGTTCGGCTCGCACCTGGACAGCCAGCCCCTCGCCGGGCGGTACGACGGCGCATATGGCGTGCTCGCCGCCGGGCACGCCGCGCACCGCGCACACCGCGATCTCGCGGCATCGGGAATCACGCCCCGGTACAACATCGCCGTGGTCGACTGGTTCAACGAAGAGGGCTCACGGTTCAAGCCGAGCATGATGGGCAGCGCGGTCTTCACCGGCCGACTCGACCTCGAGGTCGCCCTGGCGACGACCGACCCGAGAGGCACGAGCGTGCGGGAGGCGCTCGACGCGATCGGCGGCCGCGGCGGCTTCGTCGGACCCGATGTGGCCGGCTACGCCGAGATCCACGTGGAACAGGGCCGCACGCTCGAAGACGCCGGGGTACCGATCGGAGTCGTCGCAAGCACCTGGTGCGCGTACAAATACGAGATCGTCGTACTCGGTGAGCAGTCCCACACCGGCTCAACCCTGATGCGGGACCGCCGCGATGCCCTTCTCGGTGCCTCCAAGCTCGTCGTCGCGATCAACGAGCTGGTCCGCGAGTTCGACGACGAGGTGCTGCACGCATCCGTCGGCGAGTTCACGGTCGGGCCCAACTCCCCCGTGACCATTGCACGCGAGGTTCGGCTGCTCGCCGACCTGCGCGCCCGGGAATCCAGCATCCTCGCCAGCGCCTTTGAAATTCTGCAACAGCGGATGCGCGCCATCGAGTCGGAAACCGGCGTGCGCATCGAGGTCCTCGCCTCGAGCGTCTGGGAGAGCGGACCTTTTCTCGAGACCGGGCTGGCCATCACCGAGACGGCCGCCGAGCAACTCGGCCTCGACAGCATGCGGGTGCTCACCCTCGCCGGGCACGACGCCACGAATCTGAAGGAAACGGTCCCCGTCATCCTCATCTTCGTTCCGAGCGTGGACGGGGTGTCCCACAACGAGAAGGAATTCACCCACGACACCGACCTCGTCGCGGGCGCCCGAGTGCTCACCGAGGTCGTGAAGCGCCTCGCGCTCGGCGACTTCGCGGGGTAGTCGCGGCGGCGCGGTTGAGGCGTCGCGTCCGGGATCGGTCCCCTAGCATGGCCACATGGGCGAGATCGAGGCTGGGCAAGGCAACGTTTCCGAGTCAAACCGCTCGCGTCGGGTGAGCGTATCGATGGTCGTCCTCGGCGCCGTGGCGGCCGTCATCGGACTTGTGATTCTTCTTCTGCCGAGCAATCAAGCGAGCTTCGGCTGGTACGCGTATGCGCCGCTCAGCGATTCGACATTCCTCCCGCCCGGCGGGCTGTTCTCGCCACAGAATCAGATCGGGACGGTGGTGTTCATCGTCGGGCTGGTCGTGCTCGCCTTCGGTGCCGGCTGGATGCTCGGGCAACGTCACGATGTGCGCCGTGCGGAATAAACCAGAACATCGAACTGGACGATGAGTCCGCGGCCCGAGGGAAGGGGCGCCGATAGTCGTGGTGATCGACAGCACAATCCAAAGTGCGGGGTTTGTGCGGGGTTGAGCCTCTGGATGGCACGAAGAAGCCCCGGACTTCGCTGAAGTCCGGGGCTATGTGTAGCGGGAGCGGGAATTGAACCCGCGACACCACGATTATGAGCCGTGTGCTCTAACCAACTGAGCTACCCCGCCACGACCTGCCGGCCTCACGACCGCCCAAGCCTGAGCCCCCTGTGGGAATCGGACCCACTACCTCTTCCTTACCAAGGAAGTGCTCTACCAATGAGCTAAGGGGGCAGAACTTCTCTTCAGAAGTTGCGCCCTGAATTTCGGCAACCGGTAAACATTATCATCTCCGCCGCCCTCCCCGTGACCGTTTCACCCGACGGGCACGAGCACCCCGGGAAGCGCCCAGGCCGTGAACGACGGGCCGGGCGCTGTGAGGCGGATGCCGTCGGTCGCGCCTACGAGCTCGGCGTCGCCAAGAAGCCGCATCGCGGCATCCACTCCCGCCAGCGTTCCGGCCGGCAGGGACACCGCACCGGGCGCCCGTGCCGCCAGCACGAGCACGGACTCATCGCCCGTTTCGCGCACGAAGACGAGCACGTCGTCGTCGACGTGCAGCCAGCGCATCGAGCCTCCGTTGAGGGCCGGGTGGCCGGTACGCAGGTGGATCAGGGCGGCGTAGAGGTCGATCGTCTCCGCGACCGCCGGCTCCCCCGCGCTCGCCCAGGGCATCGGCGTGCGCGAGTGCTCGCCGTCGTCGCCGGTGAGGCCGAACTCATCCCCGGCGAAGACGACCGGGATACCGGGCAACGTGACCGACAGCCCGAACGCCACCGGCACGGCTCCGTCCAGGGCGTGAGTGCGGAAGCGAGGTGTGTCGTGCGTGTCGAGGGCGTTCATCGTGGCGAGCCGCGTGCGCCAGGGGAACCCGGCGGTGAAGCGGCGATGCGCCTCGACGAACTGCACCCCGGTGTACTGCGGGATCGTGCCATAGGGCAGGCCGAAGAACGAGGAGGGACTGTTCGGCTTCGAGAGCCAGCCCCAGACCGGCCGGGTGAAGTTCGCGTAGGTCATCGCGCCGTGCCAGGCGTCGCCCTGGAAGTCGCTCGCGGCGTCATTGGTGCTCTCCCCGAGCAGGATCGTGTCGGGGTTGACCTCGATCATGGTGCGGCGGATGGTCTGGCGCACCTCGGCGTTGAGGTCGTCGCCGAGCATCCGCCCGGTCATGTTGGCGACGTCGATGCGCCAGCCGTCGAGGCTGAAGGGCGGCTCGAGCCAGTGCGCGACGACGGAGTCGGGGCCCTCGATGAAACGCCGCCGGAGCTCTGCCGAGGCCCAGTTGAACTTGGGCAGGCTGCGCTCACCGAGCCAGGAGGCGTAGCCGTCGTGCTCCTCGTCGAGCCAATAGTAGAAGGCACCCTCGGGGGCCGCCGGGGCGCGGTGCGCGGCCCGGAACCAGTCGTGGCGATCGCCCGAGTGGTTGGACGTGAGGTCGCCGATCACCCGGAGGCCGTTCGCGTGCGCGGCACCGACGAGCCGGACCAGGGCATCGTCGCCGCCGAGCAGGGGATCGACCTCGCTGAAGCTCGAGGCGTCGTAGCGGTGGTTGGAGGCACCGGGGAACACCGGGGTCAGGTAGATCAGGGTGATGCCGAGCCGGGCGAGGTGGTCGAGGTGGTCGACCACGCCGTCGAGGTCACCGCCGTAGAACTGGTGCGAACGACCGGGCTGTTCCCTGTCGACGCCGTCGCTCCAGCCCGCCGGGATGCCCCACGCGGGTGCCTCCCGCCCGTCGGCCCTCGCGGACCGGCCGAACCGGTCAGGGAAGACCTGGTACATCACGGTCGACCGCGCCCACTCGGGCGGCGGAGCAAACGTGACGAGCTTGAAGTCCTCCGAGTCGAGCGTCTCGATGGAGTGCACGCCGCTCGCGTTCAGCCAGGCATGGCTGCCGTCGACCCGCGTGAGGAGGAACCGGTAACCGTGCACCGGGTTCTCCACGAGCACCTCGGCCTCCCACCACTGGGCGCCGTCGACCCACTGCGTGCCGTCGACCGTGCCGAGCAGGTGCGCCGCATTGAATCGAGGCTCCCTGTCGGGGTTGGACCGTGCGTAGACAGCACTGACACAGCCGAACTGCCGGGGAACGCGCACCCGCACCCGCACCCTCTCCCCGAGCGCGGGAGTCTGGGTGGAGACGTAGAGCGGTGACCCGTCGTGATGAGGCTCTGCAGAGGGCTGCGGGCGCATCGTGCCGATTACTTGACGGACCCGGCGGTCAGCCCGCCGACGATGTACTTCTGCAGGAACAGGAACAGGGCCATCACCGGCAGCGCCGCGAGCACGGCTCCGGCGGCGAACACCGAGTAGTTGCTCGAGAACTCCTGGGAGACGAACTGGTAGAGGCCGACGGCGAGCGTCTGCTTCTCCGGCGTGATGAGCACGATGCTCGCGATCACGAACTCATTCGTCGTGCCGACGAAGGAGAGCAGGCCGACGACCGCGAGGATCGGGGCGACGAGCCGCAGAATGATCGTGAAGAAGATCCGGGCATGGCCGGCGCCGTCGATCTTGGCCGCCTCGTCGATCGAGGCGGGGATCGTGTTGAAGAAGCCGTACATCAGGTAGGTGTTCACGCCGAGGGCGCCGCCGAGGTAGACCATGATCAGCCCGATCTGGGTGTCGAGGCCGATCGCGGGGAAGATGTCCGAGATGCCGCTGAGCAGCAGGAAGATCGCGACGACGGCGAGGAGCTGCGGGAACATCTGCACGAGGACGAGCATGAGCAGCCCCGCCCGACGCCCGCGGAAGCGCATGCGGGAGAAGGAATATGCGGCGAGCGCTCCGAGGAAGACGGTGCACACCGAGGTGATCGTTCCGATCAGGAGCGTGTTGCCGTACCAGGCGGCGTATGGCTGCTGCGGCAGGTTGAACAGGGTCGAGTAGCTGCCGAGGTCGACCTCGTTGAAGAGGCCGTTCGCCGTGATCAGGGTGCCACCCGGGTGCAGCGACGCGGAGAGCACGTAGAGCAGCGGGAATGCGGAGAACACGACCATGACGGCGCCGACGAGGTGCCGCCAGCCGGTGCGGGAGAACCACCGGCCGAAGTTGAACGGTCGTTTGGTCGGGATGTACAGGTCACTCGTTTCGGGGGCTGCGATTCGCATCTCAGTTCAACTCCTCTAGCGCCTTGGTCTGTTTGAAGCTGACGATCGACACGAGCGCGACCAGCAGGAAGATGATGATCGAGAACGCGCTCGCGAGCCCGTAGTCCCGGCTCGCGCCGACGAAGGCCACCTTGTAGACCATCGAGATCAGGATGTCGGTGGCCCCGACGTTCACGCCGGCCGTGACGTCTCGGGGACCGCCGCCGGTGAGCATGTAGATCAGGTTGAAGTTGTTGAAGTTGAACGCGAACGAGGAGATCAGCAGCGGCGCGACCGAGACGAGCAGCAGCGGGAGCTTGATCAGCCGGAACACCTGCCAGGGCCTCGCCCCGTCCACGGTCGCGGCCTCCTGGATCTCGGTCGGGATCGACTGCAGAGCCCCGGTGCAGACCAGGAACATGTACGGGAAGCCGAGCCAGAGGTTGACGAAGATGATGCTGAACTTCGCGAGCCATTCGTTGGTCAGCCAGGGGATGTCCGCCCCGCCGAAGAGCACCTGGTTCACGAAGCCGAATTGCGGGTTGAGCATGCCCGCCCAGACGAGGGCGGAGAGGAAGGCTGGGAAGGCGTACGGCAGGATCATCACCACCCGGTAGACGTTCCGTCCGCGCATCCGCAGGTCGTTGAAGACGATCGCGAGGAAGAGCCCGAGCCCGAACGTGGTCAGCACCGAGAGCAAGGCGAAGGCGAAGGTCCAGAGGGTGACGCTGATCAGCGGCCCGCGGATGGACTCGGAGCCGAAGGCGTGCACGAAGTTCGCGAAGCCCACCTCGACCTTCCAGCCGGGGAGCAGTTCCTCGCCGCTCGGCGCCACGAAGGAGCCGGTCTTGCCGTTGTCGGCGTAGACGACGCCGGTGCTGCTGTTCGTCATGGTGCCGTCGGCGGCGGAGTAGACCAGGTCGGAGACGTAGAGGTAAGCGCTCGACCCGTCGGGGGTGCGGAGGGACCCGTCGTTCGGGTCGTCCGAGACGGGGACGGAGAGCGCGGCGATCGCCTGCTGCTGGGCGACGATGTCGGCGAAGCGCAGCGACGTGTAGCCGGCGAGGCCGGTGGCCTTGCCCGTGGCATCCGTCGTCGCGTCGGTGACGACCCGGAGGGGGCTCGTCGCCGAGCCGACGCTGATGGTGCCGTCGGGGTCGGTGACGAGGAAGCTGAACTCGCCGGACTGTTCGAGCACGGTGAGGCCGTAGCTCGCGGAGTCGGGAACCCGCTCCTGCGAGGAGACGATGAGCGCGTTGACCGCGTCGGCCTTGGTGCTGTTGTGACCGGTGCCGTAGTTGGTGAAGGCGATGTAGCCGGAGTAGCCGATCACGAAGATCTGGAAGATGAGCAGGAAGATCAGCCCGGGCGCGAGGTACTTGGCCGGGAGCTTCTGGTGGCTGAAGTAGATCCAGTTGACGACCAGGGTGACGAAGGCGACGAGGCCGACGACGACCCAGTCCTGCTTCATCACGAGCACGAAGAGGGCGTAGACGCTGATCGCGTCGACGATGCCCAGAAGCACGATCTTGACGAGGAGCACCTTGACCCCGGCGGAGGCGGCCTCGGCGACCCGGGAGGCCCGCCGGGAGCGTTTCGTCTGCCGGAGCTGCGCCGCGTCCTGCTCGGTGCGTGGTGTGGTCATCGTCGTCCGCTTTCTCGGGTGCAGGTTGTGCTGGTGAGCGGATGCCCGTCCTCGGGGGACGGGGACGGGCATCCGTCGTGCTGTGGTGCTGTGGTGCTGTGGTGCTGTGGCGCTGTGGTGCTTCGTTACTTGATGGCGGTCTGGATGTCGGCGGTCATCTTCTGCCACAGGGCGACCGGGTCACCCTTCTGGGAGATGATCGCCGCTTCGGTGACACCCCAGAACTGCCAGACCTTGCCCATCTGCGGGATGCTCGGCATCGGGACGGCCGTGGCCGCAACCTTGCCGAAGCCGGCGGTGATCGGGTCGGAGCTGGCTGCCTCGAAGGCCGCGGTGTTGGCCGGAGCCCGCCCGCCGACCTTGTAGAGGGCGGTCTGGACCTTTTCGCTGCCGATGTAGTTGACCAGGAACTCGTTCGCGGCGAGGGCGTTCTTGCTCTTGGCGCTCACGACGAAGCCCTGCACGCCGACGAACGGCTGTGCGGTCTGGCCGCCGGCCGAGGGGATCGGGTCGACGGCGACGGTGATGCCGGCCTTCTGGGCGTCGGGGACGTTCCACGGGCCGGTGATCAGGAACGGCGAGGCCCCGGCGAGGAACTTCTCCTTGGCGATGTCGCTCGTGACGTTGAGGCTCAGGTTGCCTGCAGCGCCCTGGGCGCCGAGCCAGGTCGCGAAGCCCTCGCCACCGGCGTTGCCGATGGACAGGTCGTTCGCGTTGTAGCTGCCGTCGGCGTTGGTGCCGAAGACCGGGGCGCCGAAGGAGGTCTGGAACGGGTACAGGTGGTACGGGTCGGCGTCCGGGCCGAGCTGCACGAGGTACGGGAACTCGGTGCCGGCGGCCTTGCCCGCTGCGACCATGTCGTCATAGCTGGCGGGGGCGGCCGGGGCGAGCGCGGTGTTGCGGAGCAGCGCGATGTTCTCGATGGAGTACGGGACGCCGTAGGTCTTGCCCTCGACGCTCATCGCCGTGACCGCGACCTTCTGGTAGTTGGCGGCGGTGTCGCCGAGTTCGACCGGCTGCACGACGCCGTTGGCGACGAAGTTGCCGAGCCAGTCGTGGGCGGCGATCGTGATGTCCGGGCCCTTGTCGGTGGGGACCTGGGCGATGAACTCGTCCTGGATCTTGGTGAAGTCCTTCTGGACCAGCTTCACCTCGACACCGGTCTCCTGGGTGAACGCTGCGGCGGCATCCTTGAGCACGGGTGCGCGGTCGGCGTCGACCCAGACGGTCAGGCTTCCGGAGCCGGCGGCGGCCGTGGAGCTCGCTGTCGAGGCGGCCCCTCCGCCTGAACAGCCGGTCAGGGCCAGTGTTGCGGCGGCCAGTACGGCGCCGGCGGCAAGCAGGGCTTTCTTCTTCACCATCATTGGTGTGCCTCTCATAGAACGAACAAATAAAAGTGCAAGCGTTTACATGTTTAGTCGATCGGCTGTTGATTGGCAATTCAAAGCACGATGGTATTTGAAAGTTTGTCGGAATCGTTTAAGCATAGATTTCTGCAAACGCTTTCATAAGGGATTCCATGCAGTAAAGTTTTCGTCATGACAGGCTCCGAATGGTGGCGTACCGCCGTTATCTACCAGATCTACCCGCGCTCGTTTGCTGACTCGAACGGCGACGGTATGGGCGACCTCGCCGGTATTACCAGCCGACTCCCGGCCCTGCGCGATCTCGGGATCGACGCGATCTGGCTTTCACCGTTCTATACGTCGCCCCAGCGCGACGCAGGCTACGACGTGGCCGACTACTGCGACGTCGATCCACTCTTCGGCACCCTCGACGATTTCGCCACCCTGCAGGCGACGGCGCACGATCTCGGCATCCGGGTCATCGTCGACCTCGTGCCCAACCACTCCTCGAGCGATCACCCCTGGTTCCAGGCCGCCCTCGCGGCCGGCCCAGGCAGCGAGGAGCGCGGGCACTACATCTTCCGCGACGGCAAGGGCGTCAACGGCCAGCTGCCGCCGAACAACTGGGAATCCGTCTTCGGCGGTCTCGCGTGGACCCGCGTCATGGAGGCCGACGGCACTCCTGGCCAGTGGTACCTGCACCTCTTCGACTCGAGCCAGCCGGACTTCGACTGGCAGAGCCCCTGGGTGCGCGCACAGTTCCGCGACGTGCTGCGCTTCTGGCTCGACCGCGGCGCCGACGGCTTCCGGGTCGACGTCGCACACGGCATGATCAAGGCCGCAGGCCTCCCTGACTACACTCCCCCCGCGGACGGCGGCAGCATGGGCGGAGCCACCGCGCTCGAGCCCGGCGTCGTCGCCGAGTCCGCCGCGACCGCCCCGTACTGGGCGCAGCCCGGAGTGCACGAGGTCTACCGCGACTGGCGGCTCGTGCTCGACGAGTACCCCGGCGACCGGATCCTGGCCGCCGAGGCCTGGGTCGACCCGCTCAGCCACGTCGCCGAGTGGGTGCGCCCAGACGAGATGCACCAGGCATTCAACTTCGCCTACCTCGAGACTCTCTGGGGCGGCCCAGCCCTCCGCCGCGTCATCGACGATTCCCTCGCCGCGTTCAGCGCGGTCGGGGCGCCGAGCACCTGGGTGCTCTCCAACCACGACGTGGTCCGGCACGCTTCGCGCCTCGCGCTGACGGGCGACAACCTGCAGGGTCACGGCATCGGCCCGAAGACGGTCGGCCTTCCCGATACCGTCGTCGGCCTGCGTCGCGCGCGGGCGGCATCCGCCCTCATGCTCGCCCTGCCCGGCTCGAGCTACCTGTACCAGGGCGAGGAGCTCGGCCTGCCCGAGGTCGTCGACCTGCCGGACACCGCTCGCGAGGACCCGACCTGGTTCCGTACCAACGGTGAACGCTACGGCAGGGACGGATGCCGCGTGCCGCTGCCCTGGGTCGGCTCTGCGCCGTCCTACGGTTTCGGCCCGACCGCGGCCAGCTGGTTGCCGCAGCCGGCCATCTGGGGCGAACTCGCCCGCGACGTGCAGGAAGGCGTGCCGACGTCGACCCTTGAGCTCTACAAGCTCGCCCTCCGGCTCCGCAAGGAGCACGGCCTCGGGCTCGGTTCGGTGTCCTGGCTGAACGGGCTGGACGGGCTCGGTGACGCGGTCGTGGCGTTCACGAACGGCAGCGTGACCGTTGTCGCGAACACGGGGGCGGCATCCGTCACGCTGCCCGCCGGCGAGGTGCTGCTCGCGAGCGAACCGCTCACGGGACGCACCCTGCCCGGCGACACCACGGCCTGGCTGCGCGCCTAGCTCCACCCTCCCTCAGCTGAGGTGTCGCATATCGATGTTCGCGACCCGCGCGAACATCGATATGCGACACCTCAGCGGCTGCCGTTCAGCCCGAAGTGGGAGGATTGAGGGAGCGGCGCCGATTGGGAGCCCGTAGAAGGAGCACACCGTGACCGCCCCACAGACCGACAGCGTCGCCGGCATCCAGCAGAGCACGGATACCGACCTGGTCGCACAGGAGAGCACGGATACCGACCTCGTCGTCGAGTCCGGTTCAGGGCCAGGAACCCGGTCTGGGGCTCGCGCAGTGTCCCGTGCAGGAGCCTACGTCGAGACACACGCGGAAACACACGCTGAGATGCAGGCCGAGAGCGACGCCGAGAAGGCGCGCCACCATGAGATCAAGACCGAGCTCACCCGCTTCATGATGTCCTACAAGTTCGCGACCGACGAGATGATGACGAAGATCAACATCCTCAAGGAAGAGTTCGCGTCCATCCACGACTACAGCCCGATCGAGCATGTCAGCTCCCGGATCAAGTCGCCGGAGGGGATCCTGAACAAGGCTCTCCGCAAGGGCTGCCCGCTCGACCTCGAGGACATCCGCCGGCAGATCCAGGACATTGCGGGCATCCGGGTCACCTGCAGCTTCATCTCCGACACCTACCGGGTGCTCGACATGCTGACCAGCCAGGAAGACGTCACCGTCCTCGAGGTCAAGGACTACGTCGCCGCCCCCAAGTCGAACGGCTACAAGAGCCTGCATCTGATCGTGGCGATCCCGGTGTTCATGTCCGACCGGGTCGAGCCGGTCACCGTCGAGATCCAGATCCGCACCGTCGCGATGGATTTCTGGGCGAGCCTCGAGCACAAGATCTTCTACAAGTACCGCGGCGTCGTGCCGGCGAACCTCGTCGCCGAGCTCAAAGAGGCGGCGGATGTCGCCAATCGCCTGGATATCCAGATGGAACGCCTGCACAACCAGGTCGTCGCCCTCGAACCCACGGTGCGGGCAGGGGACGACCTTCTGAGCATCGCCGGACTCACCCCGTTCGCGCTGCCGACGAGCCTGCTCGAAGCCATCGATCGCGGCCGCACGAGCGACGCCACCGACTAGCGCCACCGGCTGGCGCCACCGGGCGCGCGGCGGGCTCTAGTTCGTGTTGGCGCGGAGCCAGACGAGCGGGTCGACGTGGACGCCGTCCTTGCCGCCGAGGCGGATCTCGAAGTGCAGGTGCGGGCCGGTGGACATTCCGGTGTTACCGACCTTGCCGATGACCTGGCCGACCTTGACGACGTCGCCGGTCTTGAAGAGCATCGAGCCGTGGATCATGTGCGCGTAGACGCTCGAGACGACCTTGCCGTCGATGACGTGGTCGATGATCATATGCACGCCGAGGCTGCCTTCGCCGTCTTCGGTGAAGCTCACGACGCCGTCGGCGATGGACTGGATCGGGGCACCGATGCCGGGGTTGAAGTCCTGGCCCTGGTGGTCAGCGGAACAGCCGGCGCAGTTGCGATAACCGAACCGGTCGCCGATGTGCACGCCGACCGCGAAGGGCCACTGGATCGTGCCGTTCGGGTTGTTGGTGAAGGTCGCTTCCATGCGGATGCCGCTCGCCGCTGCGACCTCGGCGATCGACTTCGATTCGAAGCCGTCACGCGTGACGGAAATCGTGTCCGTGCCGCCGTCCATGCTGAGCGTCTGGGCCGGCTCGGCCGGTGAGGTCTGCGTGGAGAGCCGGGCGGCGGCCTGCACGTCGGCCGAGGAGAGCAGCGCCTCGGCGGGAAGCGATGTCGACACGGCCATCAGGGCGACGAAGGCCATGGCGACGACCGTGACGCCCGTCGTGGCGAGGCGGCGCAGCTTCGGTGCCGGCCGCTGGGACGGCGCCTGGACGGCGGGTCGCTGGGTCGACTGCTTCATCGTGCCGCTGCGGAGTGCCCGAGAGGCGGTCCGCGACCCGGTTCGAGACGGGCGGACCGGCTGGCCGGCGTCGTCCAGGGCCCGGATCGCCCCAGCGGCACGGGCGGAACCGTGGCCGGACTTCGCGGCGCGAACCTGGGACCTGGTCGGCAGGGGGATCGAGGTGGTCGGCGTCCCGGCATCCGTCAGGAGCTGGTCGAGGTCGGTCACGGGTGCGTCTGCGGCGGCCGGGGCAGCAATCAGGCGGTCGGTGTCGTTGACCGTCACGGCGGCGAGTTCGGGTTCGGCGAGTTCATCGGCGAGGACCTGCGCAGCGTCGGCGCTGAGTTCGATCGGCCGCGCGGCGTTCGGAACGGCGGGAACGGCGAGTGCGTCGGCTGCTGCGGCGCGGTGTGCAGCGGCCAGGGGTGTCGCGGCGAGGCGTTCCTGCTCGCGCAGTTCCCGGCGGGTCAGTGCGGCCGGATGCACGGGGACAGCCTGCTGGACGGGCTGCGCCGGAGCGGAAGAATCGGTCACTGCCGGGCTTCCAGAGTCACTCGCGGCACGCGCGCGTTCACGCGGTGTGGAGGAGTGAGAAGACAAAGTCGGGTGAATTCTTTCGGCGGGGCTGACAGTGGCGAGAGAGTGGTCGTCTTGGCCTGGCCAAAGTAACGAATCACTACAGGCTAACCCGCGAGGCCCGAATATTCCATTCCTGTGCACGTAATGACACCCCAAAACGGGGTATTTTGCCGTCACTATTGGGGGCGCTGTTTCGGCCGGATTTCCGCTGTCACCCCGGCATCGGCGGGCATCCGGCGGCCGACGCGTCACCGTTCCTGAGAACTCATGAATTCGCTGAAGAGTGGGGCCAGTATCGGCTCGAAGTCGGCGTACAGGTCGGGTGCCCCTGCGATCAGGAGGTCGATTCCCTCCCGGTCCTCGCCGAAGGCTCCGACGCGCGCGCCGGCCTCGCGGGCGACGAGCGCGCCAGCGGCCTGGTCCCACGGGTTGAGCCCGCGCTCGTAGTAGAGGTCGAGGCGCCCCGCGGCAACCGAACAGAGGTCGAGCGCGGCCGAACCGATCCGGCGGATGTCCCGTACCCGGCCGATGAGGCCGTGTACGACGTTCGCCTGCCGCAGCCGCATGGCCGCCCGGTAGGAGAACCCGGTTCCGACCAGTGCGAGGTTGAGGGGAACGCCGGTCTTGACCTGGAGCCTGCTGCCGTTGAGGTGTGAGCCGCCGCCCGCCGAGGCCGTGAAGAGTTCGCCGAGCGCCGGGTTGAAGACGGCGCCGGCCACGGTCGTCCAGGTGGCCGGGTCGTCGCCCTCGACGACGGCGACGCTGACGCCCCAGGCGGGGATCCCGTAGAGGAAGTTGACCGTGCCGTCGATCGGGTCGACGACCCAGGTCAGGCCGGAGGTGCCGGGGGTCGCCGCGGATTCCTCGCCGAAGAAGCCGTCATTCGGCCGCGCCTCGGCGAGCAGCGCGCGGATCAGGTTCTCGGTCTCCCGGTCTGCGAAGGTGACGATGTCCTCCGGCGAGGACTTGGACGCGGCCACCTCGACACCCTCCGCGCGTCGCCGCGCGGCCAGCTCCCCCGCGACGAGCGCGGTGTCCTTGGCGAGGCGGAGCAGTTCGGTCGGGGCGGGAGCAGTCATGGTTCCACGGTAGATGACGCAGGGGAGAGCCGGGAAGGAGACGCAAAAACCCCCGGAAACACGGGGTTTCCGGGGGCATTGGGTGGTGGCAAGTGAGGGATTCGAACCCCCGAAGTCTACGACGGCTGATTTACAGTCAGATCCCTTTGGCCACTTGGGTAACTTGCCATTGCGCACCCGACCATGTGAAACCACCTGACCGGAGACGCTCAGACAGAATACAAGGGAATTGCCCCCGTGCGAAATTGCGTCCGGAACCGTCGCTGACGGCTGGCGGATGCGCCCGCTCGATATGATCGCTGAAGGGCCATTTCCCCCTGACTTGTGAGGAGCCGCATGGTCGGCATCGACGACGTCGCCCGCCAGGCGGGCGTGTCCACAGCGACGGTGTCCCGCGCCCTGAGCGGCAACGGGCATGTCTCCCCGGCCACCCGGCTCCGGGTCGAGACCGTTGCGGGGGAACTCGGCTACGTCGTGTCCTCGAACGCCTCGAGCCTCGCATCCGGTCGGATGAAGAACATCGGCGTCGTCGTGCCGTTCCTCGACCGCTGGTTCTTCTCCAATGTCGTCGAGGGCGCGCAGAAGGCGCTGCTCCGCGGCGGTTTCGACCTCACCCTCTACAGCCTCGCCGGGGACTACGACGAACGCCGCAGCGTCTTCGAGCACTTCCTGCTGCGCCAGAGAGTGGATGCCGTCATCGCGGTCTCCCTCGAGCTGAGCCCGGATGAGGTGGCCCGGTTGCACGCGCTCAAGAAGCCGCTCGTCGGCATCGGCGGTCCGATCCCCGGGGTGCGTACCCTCACGATCGACGATGTCGCCGTCGCCCGTCTCGCGACCGAGCACCTGCTCGCGCTCGGGCACACCCGGATCGCGCATATCGGAGGCAACCTCGAGCTAGACCTCGACTTCCACCTGCCGACGAACCGGCGGCTCGGCTACGAGCTCGCGCTGACCGGCGCGGGCATCACGCCGACGCCCGCCCTGTTCCAGGCGGCGGACTTCACGGTCCGCGGCGGGTACCAGGCCGCGAAGCAGTTGCTCGGCAACCCGCACGAGCGTCCCACCGCGATCTTCGCCGCGTCGGACGAAATGGCGATCGGCAGCATCCTCGCCGCGCGCGACCTCGGGCTGGTCGTGCCGCGGGACGTCTCCGTGGTCGGGACGGACGACCACGACCTCGCCGACTTCTTCGGGCTGACCACGATCGCCCAGTTCCCGCAGTGGCAGGGAGACAAGGCCGTCGAGATCCTGCTCGACGAGCTGCAGCCGGGAAAGCACGACCCGGTCGGACTCGACACCGCCATCCCGTTCGAGCTGATGGTGCGGTCGAGCACCGCCCGCCCGGCCCAGGGCTGAACCTCACCCGTTCGCGCCCCGCGTCGAATCCACCGCCGCCCCCGTTCCGAATTCAGGAGTTGCGCCCGGCTGAACCGGTTTTCTGACCGGTTCTGGCCGGAATCCGAGGCCGTCTCCTGAATTCGGAACGCGGGCTCAGCCCTGGGGCGGGGTGCCACCGCTGAAGCCGCTGAAGTCGCCGGATGGCGGGCCGCCCTGGAAATCGGTGCTGCTTCCACTGCTCGAACCGCCGAGGCTGGTGAGGCTCGAGCTCGTGTCGGCCGCGGTCCCCGGGATCGCGTCGTCCAGGTCGGCGAGGATCACGACGTCGCCGGCCACGAGGCCGGAGTCGATCTCGGTGAGCTCGGTGCCGACCGCGCCGACCGTGACCGTCGTCGAGGTGGAGGTACCGGCGACGAGCAGGTCGACGGTGTATGCCGAGCCGTCGCGGTGCACGGCAGAGGTCGGCACGGTGAGCACGGCATCCGTGCTCTCGATCGCGACCGTGACCTGGGCGGAGGCCCCCGTCAGGATTGTGGCGTCCGTCGCGTCGACGGCGAGGGTGACCGCATATTTCGGCGTCGACGACGTCGAGACGTTCAGGATGCCGATGGAGCTGACGACCCCGGTCAGTTCCGTTCCCGTCGTGGCGAGTTCGATCTTCGCGGTCTGGCCGACCTCGAGGCTCGCGACGCTCGCGAGGGACACGGTCGAGTCGATGACGTAGCCGTCATTGCCGAGGATCGTGATGACGGCGGTGGTCGACGCCGCCGAGACGGTGTCGCCGGCAAGGATCGCCACCGCGGCGACGGTTCCGGCGTACGGGGCCGTGAGGGTGGCGAGGGTGGCCTGCTTCTGGGCGATGGCGAGCTGAGCCCCTGCCGCGGCGATGTCGGCCCGGTCGGCGACGATCGTCTCGGCCGAGGCGACCGTCGTCGTCGCCGTCGAGCCCGTGCCGGCTCCGGAGATGGTTCCGGTCGTCCCGGTGGTTCCGGTGGCGGTGGACGTGGTGCCCGTTGCTGTCCCTGACGTGGTGCCCGCGGTTGCTGCTGTACCCGTTGTCGTGCCGGTCGCACCCGTTGTCGTGCCGGTGCCGGTGGCTCCCGTGGTCCCGGTTGAGCTTCCGGTCGTCGCGGTCGTCGTGGCGGCATTCGCCGCCGTGACGGCGTCGGTGAGGCCGGTGACGGCGGAGTTCAGCGCGGTCACGAGGGTCAGCACGTCCTGCTGGGCCGTGTCGACGGTCTTCTGGCCGGCGAGGACCGCGGTGATGGCGGTCTGGCAGGCGGCCAGGTCGGCCTTCGCGGCGGCGAGTCGCTCGGCGGCGGTCGCAGGGTCAGCGGTCGCCGTCGGGGTCGCCGTCGGGGTCGCTGTCGGGGTCGGGGTCGGGGTCGGGGTCGGCGTGGCGGTGGCGGTGGGCGAGGCATCCGTCGTGGCGGTGATCGTGTCGGTCGCGCTCGTGTCGGTCGTCGCGGCGTCGTCGAGTGCCGCGTCGATGAACGGCTTGCAGGTCTCGTCGGTCGAGGCCATGGTCGCGTCGCTCGCGGCGACCGCGGTCTGGGCATCGGTGTATTTCGCGAGGAGCGCCGCCTGGGCTGCGGTGACCGCGGTCACGGCCGCCGTCACGGCCGCGTTCGAAACGGTCGGGGTCGAGCCGGTCGACGCTCCCGTCGTTCCCGAGCTCGTGTCCGTGGTGCCCCCGGACACTGAAGCCGCCGACGAGGACCCGGTCGCGACGGCCGTAGACGACGTCGACGACGTCGCGGTGGTCGCGGTTGTCGCGGTGGCGGTCTGGGAGTCGAGGTCGTCGGTGAGGGTCTGCTCGGCTGCGGTGACGGTCTCCTCCGCCTTCGTGACCGCGGCGGCCAGATCCGTGGCGTCGAGGGTCGCGAGGGTCTGACCGGCGGTCACGATGGCCCCGACCGCGACGTCGACCGTCGCGACGGTCCCGCCGACGGAGAAGGCGGCATCCTTCCTGGTGGTCGGTGCGACGGTCCCGGTGACGGCGAGCGACTGGCTCACCGTTCCCGTTGCGGCGACGACGGTGCGGAAGTTGCCGCTGTCCGTGCGGTTCATCGCGTAGACGACCCCGCCGCCCGAGGCGCAGAGCACGGCGGTGACCGCGCCGAGGGCAATCAGGCGCCGGCGGCGCTTCACGACGGCCTTCGCCGATCGGGCCGTCCTGACGGATTTCGCGGTCGCAGGCGAAGCCCCGGCTGCGGCCGCTGCGGCTGCGGCTGCCGCAGCCTCCGCGCGGGCCGCCTTGCGGGAGGCGCCGAAGGGAGTCCTACTCATTGGAGGTGCTCCCGCTCGGACGGGTTCCGCCGCCGAAGCCCGACCGCGAGACGCAGCCGTCCGCGGTGGCGGTCGAGATCTTCAGGGCGGTCGCGGCGAAGCCGCCGCTCGTGTCCGAGGCGCCGGTCGCCACGGCGCACGCGCCGACGACGAGGGCGCTCGAGTCGGAGGCGACCGTGTTGAGGTACGTGGTCGTGGACGCGACGGTGACCGCGGTCGAGGTCGTGTCCGTGCCTCCCATGCCAACGGCGTCGATGGTGATCGAGTCGGCGGTGACCGCGGTCACGAGTCCGCTGACCGGGAAACCTCCTGTCATCCCGCCCGGGGCGCCGGTGGCGCCGTCGGTCGGCATGTCCGTCGGCATGTCAGTCGGCATATCGGTCGGTGCGGTCCCATCGGGGGCACCGCTCGGCATGGTGCCGTCGGCCCCGCCCGTTCCGCCCGCGCCGCCACCGCGGTTGCCCGTCGTGCAGGCTCCATCCACCGCGTCGGTCACGGTCACGCTCGTCGCGGCGGTGGCCACCGTCGTACCGCTCGCCGCGGTGAAGCCGGAGACGGAGACGCAACGGCCGACGGAGACATCCGTCAGGGCGCCCGTCACGGTCGCAGTGATCGTCGTCGCGGCCGTGTACGACACGGCGGTCTGGGTGCTGGAATCCTGAACCTGCAGGATGCCGGCGGCAACGGAGGCGATGGTGCCGGTGATGCCCCCGTCTCCCTGCCCCCCAGCCGAGGCCGCCGGGGCTGACGAGGCGGCCGGGACCGCGGCCGTGCTCGCCCCCGCGGCGCAGCCGGTCAGGAGGAGCACTCCGCCGAGGGCGAGAAGAACTCCGAAGTTGGTGGCGAAACGGGTGGTCGGTCGAGTGCGGGTCATGAGGTCTCCAATGGACGTGGAACGGTGGCTGAAGCGGATGCCCGGGGCCGGTTCTGCCTGCCGGGCGAGTCGTGCGGGGCGTGGGTTCGGTTGACGCGCATGGCTACTCGCTCCTGAGCGCATCGATCGGCGCGAGCTTGGCCGCCCGGGTGGCGGGGTAGACCCCGAAGACGATGCCGATGGCGATCGCCACGCCGATGGACAGCCCGACCGCGAGCGGGGACACCACGATCGAGCTTCCGATCACCGCGGGCAGGGTCAGGGCGGCAACGACGCCGATCACGGCACCGAGGATTCCGCCGGACAGCCCGAGGATGGCGGCCTCGATCAGGAACTGGCGCCGGATCGCCCACGGTGGGGCGCCGAGCGCCTTGCGGAGGCCGATCTCCCTGGTGCGCTCGGAAACCGAGACGAGCATGATGTTCATCACGCCGATGCCGCCGACGAGGAGCGACAGCCCGGCGACGCCGGTGAGGAGGATCGTCAGGGTCTGGTAGACCGCTGTCGCGGTGCTGACCAGGGCGTCCTGACTGCTGATGGTGAAGTCGGCGTCGTCCGTCGAGGAGATCGAGTGCAGGTTGAGCAGGAGCGCGTCGGCCTCCTGGTACGCGGCGGACAGTTGCGTGTCCGAGGCGGCCTGCAGGTAGATCGTCGACACCGCATTGCTCGAGGTGCCGCCGACGAGGGCGGTGGCCGCCGTGCTGAACGGCACGATGGCCACGTCGTCGAGGTTGCTCGAGGAATCCGAGCCCGCCGTGGCGAGCACGCCGACCACCTGGAAGGTCTTGTCGCTGATCACGACGGACTGGCCGACCACGTTCTGGGTGCCGAAGAGTTCGTCGGCGGTCTCCGAGCCGAGCACGACGACCGCTGCGGAGGCATCCGCCTGGGCCTGGGTGAAGAAGGAGCCGCGGGCGAGGGTGCGCTGCCGCACCGAGGTCCACGCGGTCGTGGTTCCCGTGACCGTCGTCGTCCAGTTGGTGTCATTGGCCGTCAGCGAGAGCGAGGTGGTGCTCTCCGGGGCGACCCCGGAGATGTCGGGGGCGTTCACGGTGGAGCTGAGGGCCTCGGCGTCCTTGATCGTGAGTGTCGCGCTCGTGCCGAAGCCGCCGCGGGTTCCCGTTGTGCTCGTGCTGCTGCCGGGGGCGACGATGAGCAGGTTGCTGCCGAGGGAGCTGATCTGGGCGCTGACGTCGAGCTGGGTGCCGAGGCCGAGGCCGACGGTCAGGATGACCGCGGCGATGCCGATCAGGATCCCGAGGATCGTGAGCATCGAACGCAGGGCGTGGGAGTAGACGGCGCTCCAGCTGGTGCGGAAACTCTCCATCCAGGTCATGCCGCATTCACCTCGTCCCTGATGATGGCGCCGTCCTTGACCCAAACGATGCGGCGGGCGCGCTGGGCGACCTCGAGTTCATGGGTGATCAGGACGATCGTGCGGCCGAGGGCGTTGAGTTCGTCGAACAAGGTGAGCACGTCGCGGGTCGACACCGAGTCGAGGTTTCCGGTCGGTTCGTCGGCGAGGATCATGGTCGGTTCCCCGACGAGGGCCCTGGCGACGGCGACGCGCTGCTGCTGGCCGCCGCTCATCTCTCCAGGCTTGTTGTCGAGGCGGTCGCCGAGGCCGACGCGTTCGAGGGCGCGGCTCGCGCGCTTCCTGCGTTCCTCGCGCGGGACGTGCCCGTAGACGAGCGGAAGTTCGACGTTGCGCCAGGCCGGGAGCGAGGACAGCAGGTTGAAGCCCTGGAAGACGAAGCCGATCTGCTGGTTGCGCACGCTCGCGAGTTCGATCTCGTCGAGCTCCTCGACGTCGGTGCCGCCGAGGCGGTACTGGCCGCGGGTGAGGGTGTCGAGGCAGCCGAGGATGTTCATGATGGTGGATTTCCCGGAGCCGGACGGCCCCATGATGGCGACGTACTCGCCCTCGTGGATGGCGAGGTTGATCCCTTTCAGTGCTTCGAATTCGATGGTGCCGGACCTGTAGGTCTTTCCGGCGTCGATGAGCTCGATGACGGGGCCTGCGGCATCCGCTTCGAGCACCCACGGGTGGGCGGGCAGGGCTGCGGACAGTACCGCCGCCTGGGGCGCGGGCAGGGGGGCGAACGGGTTCGCGAGCGGCTCAACCACCGTTCGACCCGTTTCCCTGGGTCATTCCACCGGAGGGCGGGCCGCCGGACGGGAATCCGCCGCTGCCGCCGCTCTGCCGGTCGGTCGTCGAGCCGCTGTTGCCGGAGCCAGGGGTGAATGTCACGACCACGACTTCGTCGCCCTCTGCGATCCCGGTGAGGATCTCGGTGACATTGCCGACGGTCTCGCCGACGGTGACAGTCGTCGCAACCGCAGTGCCGGAGGCGTCGAGGGTCTTCACCGTGGAGACGCCGTCCGCGGTCGTGACCGCGGCGCTCGGGACGGTGAGCACGTTGGTGCGACGCTCGTAGACGATTTTGGCCGTGACGGCGACGCCGTCGTAGAGGCCGTCGGGGTCGCCGGTGACGGCGACGACGACGGGGTAGGTGACCGCTCCGGAGGTCGTCGACGGCAGGATGCCGACGGACTGCACGGTTCCGAAGAACGCGGTGCCGTCGTCGAGGGAGAGTTCGACCTGGTCGTTGACCGCGACGTTGGCGATGTCCGACTCGCCGATGGCGAGGGAGAGCGACCACGAGTCTGTTCCGACGATGCTGAAGTCGGCCGTGCTCGTCGAGGTCGAGGCGGTCGAGGCGGTCGTGGCTCCCCCGGCCCCAGAACTGCCCGAGCTGCCCGAGGAGATCACGTCGCCGACGGCGACGTTGACCGCGGTGACGAGGCCGGCGGCGGGGGCGGTGAGGGTCGCACCGGCGACTGCGGCCTGCGCGGTCACGACGGCGGCCTCGTCGACGGCGACGGATGCCGTCTGGGCCGCGATCTGAGCGACGGCAGCGGCGGTTCCATCGCTGTCGCTCACGCTCGTGGCGAGTTTCGCCTTCGCGGTCGCGAGCGTCGCCTGCGCTTCGAGCACGGCGGCGTCGAGGCTGAGCGTGTCGACGGTTGCGAGCACCTGGCCAGCGGTCACGGTGGTCCCCGCGACGACCGGCACGGCCGTGACGGTACCGGACACGGCGAAGCTGACCGAGTCGTTCACGGTCGGGGTCGCGGTGCCGTCGCTGTCGACGGTCTTCTGCATGGTCGTCAGGCTCGCTGCGGTGGTGATGGGAGCGGCGACCGTGGACTTGGTGTTCGCCGGAACGGCGAATCCGAACCAGTAGATGCTGCCGCCCGCGAGGGCGAGCACGATGACGCCGGCAACCACCCAGGTTCGTGGGCGGATGTGCGTGAGAAACTGTGGCCGTTTCATGGTCTCCTCGATAGCTCGTGCGCGGCTTCTGACTGCCGCGTCGGCAACGGTACGCAGCAGGGCTATGGCCGCGGCCTCCAGCGGCTATCAGTTCCCGATGAGCCCGGCATGCCCGGTGCGTGAGCCGGTGTGCGGATGCCGGGCGAAGCATCCGCCGATAACATTGCTGTCATGGCAGACTCAACGTTCGACATCGTCAGCAAGGTCGACCCGATGGAGGTCGACAACGCCCTCAACCAGGCCCACAAGGAAGTCGCGCAGCGCTACGACTTCAAGAACGTCGGCGCCTCGATCGAGATGAGCGGCGAGAAGGTGCTCATGAAGGCGAACTCGGAGGAGCGTGTCAAGGCGATCCTCGAGGTCTTCGAGTCCAAGCTCATCAAGCGCGGCATCTCGCTGCGCAGCCTCGACGCGGGCGACCCGTACGCCTCCGGCAAGGAATTCCGGATCGAGGCCTCGATGAAGGCCGGCATCGACCAGGAGAACGCGAAGAAGATCGGCAAGATCATTCGCGACGAGGGCCCCAAGGGCGTCAAGAGCCAGATCCAGGGCGATGAGCTGCGCGTGAGCTCGAAGAGCCGCGACGACCTGCAGGCCACGATGGCGCTGCTCAAGGGCAAGGACCTCGACGTCGCCCTGCAGTTCGTCAACTTCCGGTAGGCATCGGGGCATCCTTGTGACGCCGTTCCACGATATGGCGCTGATGAGCCCGGACACCACCGCAGCGGACGTCGACGCCCACCTCGCCGTGTTCGGCGAGGTGGTCAGCGAACTGCTCGGGTTCTAGGCCGAGGCGGTCACTGCTACTGGCGCGACGGCGCGGGAGATGGCGACCATCTCGTCGCGGGGCACGACCTTGATCCGCACCCGGCCCTCGGCCGCGCCGAGCGCCTGCTCGTGCTGGTCGAGGCGGTGCCAGCCGTCGAGGTTCGTGTACTCGACGCCGCGTTCCTCGAGGAGCGCGACGACGCTCTCCTCCGACGGGGATTCGGGCCGCCACCAGTTGCCGAGATCGTTGATCAGGTGCCGCACGGTCTCCATCGCGTCGGACTTGGTGTGCCCGATCAGGCCGACAGGCCCACGCTTGATCCACCCGGTCGCGTACACGCCGTAGAGCTGCTGGTTGGCGCTGCCCGCACCAGACGACGGGTCGCCCTTGGAGAGCACCTGCCCCTCGCGGTTCGGGATCACGCCGTGCTTCTTGTCGAACGGCACCCCGGGCAGCGGCGAGCCGAAATACCCGACCGCGCGGTACACGGCCTGCACCGGCAGCTCGCGGATCTCCCCCGTGCCCACGACGCCGCCCTGGCCGTCCGGCGCTGTGCGTTCGTAGCGGATGCCGCCGACCCGGCCGGTGCCGTCGTCGACCAGTTCGAGGGGCTTGGCGAAGAAGTGCAGGTGCAGCCGGCGGCTCGCGCCCGCCTGCGGGTCCTCGGCGAGCTTGTGGGCGCGTTCGCGCCATTTGCCGAGCACCTTGTCGATCACGAAGACCTGCTTGTTGCTCGCAACGGCGGCGCGCGCGGCGTCGTCGTAGTCGAAGTCCTCGTCGTAGACGACGATGTCGACGTCGGGCAGTTCGCCGAGCTCACGCAGTTCGAGGGGCGTGAACTTCACGGATGTCGGTCCGCGACGCCCGAAGATGTGCACGTCGGTCACGGGTGAGGCCTTGAGCCCGTCGTAGACGTTCGCCGGGATCTCGGTGGGCAGCAGGTCGTCCGCGTGCTTCGCGAGGATCCGAGCCACGTCGAGGGCCACGTTTCCGTTGCCGATCACGGCGACCTGCTTCGCTTCGAGCGGCCAGGTGCGCGGGTAGTCGGGGTGGCCGTCGAACCAGCTCACGAACTTGGCGGCGCCGTAGGAGCCGACGAGGTCGATGCCGGGGATCCTGAGGTCGGCGTCGCGCACGGCGCCGGTCGCGAAGATGACCGCGTTGTAGTGCTTCCTGAGGTCGTCGAGCGTGATGTCGACCCCGAAGCGCACGTTTCCGAAGATGCGGATGTCGCCGCGGTCGAGCACGTCGCGCAGGGCGGTGATGATGCCCTTGATGCGGGGGTGGTCCGGCGCGACCCCGTAGCGTACGAGCCCGTACGGCGCGGGGAGGTGGTCGAACAGGTCGATCGAGACCTCGAAGTTGCGTTCCGCCTTGAGCAGGATATCCGCGGCGTAGATGCCGGCCGGCCCTGCCCCGACGATCGCCAGGCGCAGCTTCGCGGGTTGCTGGTCGGTGGGGCGCTTCTCGGTCATGACGACCTTTCTAACTTGAACGCTCGACGATCGTGTCGGCGAATCGGGTCAGCGCCTTCTTGACGGACCCGTCGGGCAGGGGAGCGAGGGAAGCAACGGCGTCGTGTGCCCAGCCGTGGGCCTCTGAGAGGGTCTGTGCGGTCACCTCGTGGTCGCGCAGCGCGGCAATCGCGGAGTCGGCCGCCTCTGAGCGGGTGCCCTGGCTGCTCATGACGTCCCGCTCGAGCCGCTCGAGCAGGGCCGCGGATGCCGGCTCGTCGGCGGCGCGCTCGCGGAGCCTGAGCAGGGGCAGGGTGGCGACCCCGGCACGCAGGTCGGTGCCTGGCACCTTCCCGGTCGCCTCGGGCTGCGGGGACAGGTCGAGCACGTCGTCGATGAGCTGGAACGCGACGCCGATCTTCTCGCCGAAGCTCACGAGAGGCTGTTCGAATTCGTCGGGCGCATCCGAGAAGATGATGCCGGCCTGGGCCGCTGCCGCGATGAGCGAACCGGTCTTGTCCGCGAGCACCGAGATGTAGTGCTCGATCGGGTCGTCGCCCGCGTGCGGGCCGACGGTCTCGTGCAGCTGCCCCATGACGAGGCGTTCGAAGGTGTCGGCCTGCAGGCGGATGGCCCGCTCGCCGAGCTTGGCCATCAGCTGGCTCGCCCTGGCGAACAGCAGGTCGCCGGTGAGGATCGCGACCGAGTTTCCCCAGACCGTCTGGGCGCTCGGGACGCCGCGGCGCTGGCCGGAGTCGTCCATGACGTCGTCGTGGTAGAGCGAGGCGAGGTGGGTGATCTCGATCGCCGTCGACGCGGTCACGACGTCGGTGATCCCACCGCTGCCGAGGTGGGCGGTGAGGAGGGCAAGCATCGGGCGAACCCGCTTGCCGCCGGCTTCGAGGAGGTACCGGGTGGTGACGCTTGCGATCTCGTCTGCGAAGACGATCTCGGCGAAGAGGCTCGCCTCGACCCGCTCGAGACCGGCGTCGATTCCGGCGGCAAGGCCCCGGTCATCCGCTGTCGAGAAGATTCGATCGCTGAGGCCGATCTGGCTCGTCACGGAGGAGCCGCGCCGGAACAGGGGAAGACTCGGTTTCACTCTGACAGCCTATCCATTGGGTGGGGAGTTTCAGTCGGCGGGGACTGCCGCGGGGGCGGCCTTGACGCCGCGGTGCAGCGCCACGATTCCGAGGGTGAGGTTCTTGTAGGCGACGGACTCGTACCCGGCTTCGCGGAGCCATCCGCTCAGCACGGGCTGGGTCGGCCAGGCGGCGATCGATTCGCCGAGATAGTCGTACGCCTCGGCGTTCGAGGAGGCGAGCTTGACGACCCGGGGCATCACCTGGTTGAGGTAGGCGAAATAGGCGCTGCGGATGACCGGGTTCGGCGGGGTGGAGAACTCGCAGATGACGACCCTGCCGCCGGGCTTGGTGACGCGGAAGAACTCGGCGAGCGCCTTGCGCGGTTCCACGACGTTGCGGAGGCCGAAGGAGATCGTGACGGCGTCGAATTCGTTGTCGGCGAAGGGAAGCGCCGTGGCGTCGGCCTGGACGAACTCGACGAGCGGGTTGCCCGCTTGGCGTTCGCGGCCGACCGCGATCATGCCGGCGGAGAAATCGGCGGCGACGACGTGGGCGCCGGTGTGGGTCAGCGCGACGCTCGAGGTGCCGGTGCCCGCGGCGATGTCGAGGATGCGCTCGCCGGCCTGGGGGTTGACGGCGCGGGTCGCTTGGAGCCGCCACAGGGCGGCGTTTCCGACCGAGAGCACCGCGTTCGTGCGGTCGTAATGCGTCGACACCTGATCGAACATGGCAGCGACCTGCTCCGGCTGCTTACTGAGGTCTGCTCTGTTCACTCCAACAGTCTAGGTTGCCGTTCCCCGGTGATCCTGCGAAGCCGGTGATAGGGGCAGTCTGGAGTCCGGGAAGCCGGTCGTCGTGGCGGCTGGCATAGGCTGGGCAAGTGAATGTGCAGGCCCTAACGGTTGAAACCACTCCCATTGCCGACATTCGACAACTGGTCCTTCTCCTCGACGCCCAGAAGCCGCTGCTCTGGATGCGCCGCAACCAGGGCCTCGCCGGCCTCGGCTCGGCGCTGCGGCTCGAATTCTCGGGCCCGACCCGCATGACGGATGCCGCGAGTGCGTGGCGGGACGTCGTCGCCGCTGCGACGGTGACCGATCCCCTCGCGCGAACGGGCACCGGCCTGCTGGCGTTCGGAACCTTCGCCTTCGACGACGAATCCGCCGAGACGAGCGTGCTGCTCGTTCCGGAGGTCATCGTCGGACGTGAGGACGGTCTCTGCTGGGTCACCCGGATCTGGCCGACCGGCGGCACTCCTCCGGAAATTCCGGTGGCGCTGCATCCGCTGGGCACGGAGTACCGGATCTCGCTGCTCTCGGGCACGCTGCGGCCCGAGGCATACAAGGCAGCCGTCGATGAGGCGGTCGTGCGTCTCTCGGCCGGCGAGGTCAACAAGGTCGTGCTCGCCCGCGACCTCCGCGGCCACCTTCCGGCGAAGTCGGACCTCCGCCGCACGATCAGCGAACTCGCCCTCGGCTACCCGGACTGCTGGACCTACGCCGTCGACGGACTCGTCGGGTCGAGCCCCGAAACCCTGATCCGCGCCGACCACGGCGAGGTCAACGCCCGGGTGCTCGCCGGGACCGTCTCGCGCGGCGCCGACGCCGCAGCGGACCTCGAGGCCGCCGCCGCGCTCGCGACGAGCGCGAAGGACGGCGACGAACACGCCTTCGCGGTGCAGAGCGTGCTCGTCTCGCTGCGCCCGCATACCTCGCACCTGCTCACGAGCGAGCTGCCGTTCACGGTCAAGCTCCCGAACCTCTGGCACCTCGCGACGGATGTCGAGGGAACCCTCTCCGACGGATCGACCTCCCTCGACCTCATCGCCGCCATGCACCCGACGGCGGCGGTCGCGGGAACGCCGACGCAGGCAGCGCTTGCGCTCATCCGCGAACTCGAGCCCTTCGACCGCGGCCGGTACGCCGGGCCGGTCGGCTGGGTCGGCGCGGACGGCGACGGCGAATGGGCGATCGCGCTGCGCTGCGCCCAGGTCACTCCCGGCGGCGACGTCACGGCATACGCCGGCTGCGGCATCGTCCTCGGTTCAGAGCCCGACCGCGAGCTCGCCGAGACCCGGATGAAGTTTCGCCCCATCGTCGAGGCCTTCGGCTAACTCCCCCTCCTCCTCCGCTGCGCTCAGCGCTCAGCGCCGTGAACCGCGAGAGCACACTTATGGCCCTAAAGACGGCCCCATAAGGGCCGATTTCGTACTCTCGCGGGATGAACGGGAGGAGTGGGCGGATGGGGCGGGTCAGGTGGCTGCGAGGCGCGCCTTTTCGGCGTCGACGTCGAAGGCGGCGGGCGGCCAGTCGAGGTCCAGACGCTCGAGGGCATCGATCAGCAGGTGCTGCACGGCGAGGCGCGCGTACCACTTCTTGCCCGCGGGAACGACGAACCACGGCGCGTCGGGGGTCGAGGTGCGTTCGAGGGCGAGCTGGTATGCCGTCTGGTAGTCGGCCCAGCGCATCCGCTCGTCGACGTCGCCCGGGTTGTACTTCCAGTGCTTGTCCGGGCGTTCGAGGCGCTCGAGCAGCCGCTCTTTCTGGTCTGCCGAGCTGATCTGCAGCATGACCTTGACGATCGTGGTTCCGTCGTCGACGAGATCCTGCTCGAACTGGCGGATCTGCCCGTACCTGGCCTCGATCTCTTCGGCGGGGGCGAGCTCGTGCACGCGGGCGATCAGCACATCCTCGTAGTGCGAGCGGTCGAAGACCCCGATCAGGCCGGGCCCAGGCACGCGGCTCCGCACCCGCCAGAGGAAGTCGTGCGCGCGTTCTTCCGCTGTCGGTGCCTTGAACGCGGTGAGGCGCACACCCTGCGGGTCGACGGACCCGACGACGTGCCGCACGATGCCGCCCTTCCCTGCGGTGTCCATGGCCTGCAGCACGAGGAGCACCTTGCGGCCACCGCCGTCGTCTGCGGAAGCCCGGCTATTGGCGTAGAGCTTCTCCTGAAGCGAATCGAGCAGACCCACGCCCGAGGCGAGCGCCTTGTCGGCGTTCTTCTTCACGACCCCGTCGAAGCCGGGCGTCGCGTCGGGGTCGACGGAGGCGAGCCGGAATCCGGGGCCGACGCGGAGCGTCTCGATCGGGTCTGAATCCCAAAACTTTTGGTTGAGTCCGCTCATGATGATGCACCCTTCGTCGAAAACCGCAGGAAGACTGAGACTGTGCAGCCGGGCCCGCGTAAGGCTATGGAGAAAACCTAGCGCGTAAGCGGCACCTCGAGCAGGCTCGGTCCGAGCGGCGGCGCGGTGAGCGCCCGCTCGAGCTCGCTGCGGGTCGCCGCCCGGTCGTATTCCCAGCCGTATGCTGCGGCGAGCGCGGAGAGGTCGACGCCCTGCGGTGTGTAGAGCACCCTGCTGATCAAGTCGTCGGGGGCGGATGCCGCGACCTCGAGCCCGTCGAAAATGGTTCCGCCACCGTCGTTGCCGACGATGACCTGCAGCCGCGCCCGCGCCTCGCCCGGGACCAGGAGCATCGATCCCGCGTCGTGCAACAGGGCGAGGTCGCCGAGGAGCAGCCGGGTCGTGCCGGTCGAGCGCGGTTCGCTGCCGTGCTGGAACGCCTGGCTCGCGAGCGCGATACCCGTCGCGGTCGCGATCGTGCCGTCGATGCCCGCGAGGCCCCGGTTCGAGTGCACGGAGATCTTCTTGCCCGGCACCCGCCGGTCCGCCTCGCGGATCAACCGGGACGCGCCGAGCACCAGCCGGTCGTGCGGCCAGGAGGCCCGCCAGACGGCGTCGACGAGCATGCTCCGGGTGACGGGAGCGCGGAGGGCTGCGAATTCGGCGCGCGTCATCCCGTGGGCGCCTAAGGGGACATCCGCGTCTTCGGTCGCCGCGTCGAGAACGCGCCGGCTCGACATCACCCAGCTGCCGAGCCAGGCCCGGCCGTCGCGGGTTTCCGCCTCGGACGAAGCGGATGCGCCGACACGCGCCGTGCGGGCGAACGTGCGCACCCGGTGCCCAGGGTTGTACCACTCGGCGCCGGTCGGGGCCACGACGATCGTCTCGACGTCGTCCCGCTGGATGAGGGCCGGGACTTCCCGGCTCAGCGACGGATGTCCGAACACGATCACGCGCTCGACCCTGCCGCCGAAGTCCTCGGCCTGCAGCAGCTCACGGTATGCGGCCACGAGATTCGGCCCGAAGCGGGCGTTGCTCGACACCTCCGCGAGCAGTGGCCAGCCTCCGGCCCGGGCGAACTCCTCTGCAGCACTCCCCGCGCCTGTGCCGGCGACCACGACGGTGCGCAGCCCCCCGTCGACGACGAGTGCGGCCTGGTCACCCGTCACCACGTCACCGCTCACCGCGAAAGCGGGTGAGCCGTCGGTCTGGCCGTGGCTCAGCGGCGGCTCAGTCGTCGTCGCGGCCGGGTCGGCGGAGCGCTCAAGGGTCACGGGGGCGGAGAGGGGCTCCCGGAAGGCGAGGTTGAGCTGCACGGGACCGGGGTCGAGCGAGCGGCCTCCGGTGGCGGCATCCATCGACCGGGCGGCGAGTTCGGCAGCGCGGACAGCGTCGGAAGAACGGCCCGCACCGTCGGCACGGGACTCGGTGGCATCGCCGGCATGGCCGGCCGGGGCACCGGCAGCAGCAATCGCAGCAGCACCGGGGGCCGGTACGTCGAGGCAGAGCCGGGTCGCGACGCCGAAGAGCCCGGTCTGCACGGTCGTCTGGTTCGAGCGGATGCCGCGGAGTTCGACGGGGCGATCGGCCGTCAGCACGATGAGGGGCACCCCGGAGTGATGGGCCTCGAGCACCGCGGGGTGCAGGTTGGCGACGGCGGTGCCGGACGTGCAGATCACGAGGGCGGGCACGCCGGTCTCGACCGCGAGGCCGAGCGCGAGGAAACCGGCGCCGCGTTCGTCGATGCGCACGTGCAGGCGGACCAGGCCGAGGCGTTCGAGTTCCGCGGCGACCAGGGCGAGCGCCTGCGAGCGGGAACCGGGGCTCACGACGATGTCGCGGATGCCGCGGCTCACGAACGCGCCGAGGAGGGCGACGCTGAAATCGGTCGCGGGGCTGCCGGTGGCCGCCGGACTGGTGAAGGGCAGGCCTTCACCCACGGCCGCGGTGTCGGTCAGGATCGGGTCAGGCATCCCGGCGGCCAGGCAGTTCGCCCTCGCCAGGGTCGGTCGTCTTCTTGGGTTCGGCCGCGGCGGGACCCTTCGCCGGGCCGGTGGACTGGCCCGTCGATGGCCCGGCGTTGCCGGCGGCCTGCCCCTTGCCGGGGCCGGAGTTCTGGCCCTTGCCCGGTCGGTCTGGCTTGTCGGTCGCGTCCGGCTTGTCGAGGTCGGCGAGCTCCTGCTCCATCTGGCGGATGCGCTCCTCCTGGAGCCGGTCACGGCCGAGGCTCTTCAGAAAATCGGGATCGTCATCGGGGGCCAGCTGCCGCGATGGGCCGCGACCGGGCGCGGAACTCTGGTTGCTGCCACGGCCGATGAACAGCCAGAGGAGGGCGCCGACGACGGGGACCAGGACGATCACAAAGACCCAGACCCAGCGCGGCAATCCGCGGATCCGACCGCGGTCGAAGGTGACACACTCGACGAGCGCATAGACGGTCACGAGAATGACCGCAATTCCTACGACAAGCCACACCTTTACCATCCGCTCATTCTACGTATATCACCCGAGAGATCGGTGAGTACGCAGAGGTCCGCAAATCTAACGATCGGAACCACAATCTATGCTGAAAGTATGAAAGCTGTCCCGTCTTGGCTGAGCTACTCGGTCTACCGCATCCTCATGTTCGCAGTACCCCTCGCGGTACTGCTGATGCTCTCGATCGTCTGGTGGGTCTCCGCCATCGTCGCGGCCCTGATCGGGCTCTGCCTGTCGTACATCTTCCTGCGGAAGCCCAGGGAGCAGGTC
This sequence comes from Cryobacterium glucosi, assembly GCF_004402235.1. Lineage (GTDB taxonomy): Bacteria > Actinomycetota > Actinomycetes > Actinomycetales > Microbacteriaceae > Cryobacterium > Cryobacterium glucosi. The sequence continues at coordinate 41,033 of NZ_SOFS01000039.1, read as the reverse complement.
GCCCTCGACCTGTACACTGCCCGGCACCCCACCGCTGAGGTCGTACATCCCGACGCGGAGTCGGAAGACGCGGCGATCGACCGTGCCGCCGACGCCGCTGCTTCTGCCGCGGTCGCCTCTGCCGAGGTAGCGGATGCCGCCGGCCGGGCGACGACGCGGGCCGCGGCATCCGCTGCGCCCGTCACGACCGCTGGGTCAGCGGCGTCAGAACGCGAAGGCAGCGCCCAGTAGCAGGCCGTACAGGAGCGCGCTGAAGCTCGTGAGCTTGAGCGCCAGGATGAGCTCGGCCGCGGTCTTCGCTGTGACGGTGATCAGGCACGCCGGAAGGGCGAGCAGGAGCACGAAGAGCACGAACCAGGCGAGCGGGTAGAAGAGCGCGAAGAAGGCCGCGATCGCGAACGGCACGAGCAGCAGCACGCAGAAGACGATGCGGCCGGGCAGGTTGCCGATCAGCACCGCGAGGGTGCGCTTGCCGGACGCCTTGTCCGGGACGATGTCACGCAGGTTGTTGACCATCAGCACGGCACAGGCGATGAGCCCGATCGCGACCCCGCCGAGCCAGCTCTCAAGGTTCACCGTTCCGACCTGCACGAAGGTCGTGCCCGCGGTTGCGACGAGTCCGAAGAACACGAACACGAACAGCTCGCCGAGGCCGAAGTAGCCGTAGGGACGCTTGCCGCCGGTGTAGAACCAGGCTGCGACGATCGCGGCGGCGCCGACGAGCAGCAGCCACCACTGGCCGCTCAGGATCACGAGCACGAGACCCGCGAACGCGGCGAGCCCGAAGAACGCGAGCGCGACGGTGAGCACGGACCGCGGCCTCGCCGCTCCTCCGCCGGTCAGCCTGGCCGGGCCGACGCGGTAGGCGTCGGTGCCGCGGATGCCGTCGGAGTAGTCGTTCGCGTAGTTCACGCCGATCTGCAGGCAGAGTGCCACGATGAGCGCGAGCAGGGCGCGGACCGGGTGGAAGACGCCCGGGTCGCTCGCGACGATGGCCGCGCCGGTGCCGAGGGCGACCGGGGCGATCGCGAGGGGAAGGGTGCGAAGGCGCGCGCCGGAGATCCAGTCGCCGGCCGTCGCCGGGCCGGAGCGGCCGTGCGCCTCTGCGCCGTTCCGCTTCGCCGGGTTTCCGGATCGACCGGAGTTGGCGGGCTTGCCCGCTGCCTTCCCGGCTGGCTTACCCGCCTGTTTTCCGGACGACTGTCCGGCGGACGCCGGTGCCCCGAGGGTCTCCGAAGGATTCAATCGCTGCATTTTGGGCCTGACCGGCCGCGCTCCCTGTGCCACGTTTTCATGTTACCGGGCACTTGATAAGAGGATGCCGCGAGTCGGCACCCTCGCGCGACGCGCGCAGATCAACGCCCGTGGCCAGCGCATGCGCCCGCGGCTCAGCCCACGGCCAGTGACCGCGGCTAGGCCCGCACGGGGCCGGCGTCGGCGATGCGCTGCAGGGCGAGCCGGTCGGGCTTGCCTGAGACGAGCAGGGGGATCTCGGCGACCACAAGCAGGCGATCGGGCCGGGCCGCCTTGCCCAGGGCGGATGCGACGGCGTCCTTCACGACTGCGAGTCGGGCCGTCGCCGTGTCTGCCTCCGTCTCCGGCGAGCTGAACGGCGTTGCGGTCGGCGACGTGCGCGAGGCCTCGCCCCGCGACCGGGCCGGCACCGCGGAGTGCGACCCCGGGACCGCGACGACGGGCACCTGGCCCCACCGGGCATCCGCCACCCCCACGATCACCGCGTCGGCGAAACCGGGCAGGGCGCGCACCACGCGTTCGACGGCGTCGAGGGAGACCTTCTCTCCGCCCGAGATGATCACGTTGTCCGCGCGGCCGAGCACGCGCACGAGGCCGGTCACGGCGTCGACCTCGCCGAGGTCGCCGGTGCGGTACCAGCGCACGCCATGGTCTTCGGTGAAGCGGTCGTGGGTGCGGAGCGGGTCGTCGAGGTACCCGTCGGCGAGCACGGAGCCGGACATCTCGAGCTCGCCGTCGACGACGCGCACAACCGTGTCGCCGATCGGGCGGCCGTTGTAACAGCATCCGCCAGCCGTTTCAGAGGAGCCGTATGTGCGCACGACCGTGATGCCGAGCGAGGCGGCGCGCTCGATCAGGGCAGGGGGCATGGCCTGGCCGCCGACCAGGATCGCCGTGAAGCGGCGCAGGAGTGCGAGCATTTCCGCGGCCCCGCCCTGGTCGTCAGCGTCGACCGCGTCGAGGAGGCGGGCGAGCTGCACCGGCACAAGGGAGGTGTAGCGCAGCGGCGCGGTCAGCCGGGCCGCCGCTTCGAAGAAGGCGGCCGGGTCGAAGTGACCGGGTGCCAGCGCGATCGGCGTGGTCCCCGCCTCGAGCGAGCGGACGAGCACCTGGACGCCCGCGACGTAGTGGGCGGGCAGGGCGAGCAGCCACTGGCCGGGCCCGCCGAGCGCCGCACTCGACGCCGCGGCGCTCGCCAGGAGGGCTGGCGCGCCGAGCAGCACCCGCTTGGGCACGCCGGTCGAACCGCTCGTCTCGATGACGACGGCCGTGCCGTCCGGAACGGGCACGGGCACGGGCACGGGCACGGGCACGGGCACGGGCACGGGCACGGGCGACACGGATACCGGAACGGGGACATGCGCGCCAGGCGCGCCGTTACGCGCCAGGCGTGCCTGGCGCGTAACGGCGGAACTGGCGCGGGAGACGGCAGGGTCGGGCGCGGGGCCGGGCACGGGCAGCAGGGCGTCCCCGCGCCCGGAGAGGGCCTCGCGGAGCAGGTCGAGAAGGTCGAGCGGCCGGTCGACGGAGACGACCCGGAGCATCCGTGTCACGGCGGGACTAGAACTGCCAGTCGTACGGACCCCAGTCGGGGTCGCGTTTCTCGAGGAACGCGTCGCGGCCCTCGACGGCCTCGTCCGTGCCGTAGGCGAGCCGCGTCGCTTCGCCCGCGAAGACCTGCTGGCCGACGAGTCCGTCATCGACGGCGTTGAAGGCGAACTTGAGCATGCGGATGGCGGTGGGCGACTTGGTCAGGATCGTGCGAGCCCAGTCGATGGCTTCGTTTTCGAGATCGGCGTGCGGGACGACCGCGTTGATCGCGCCCATCTCGAGGGCGCGCTGGGCGGAGTACTCGCGGGCGAGGAAGAAGACCTCGCGCGCGGCTTTCTGCCCGACCTGGCGGGCGAAGTATGCGCTGCCGTAACCGGCGTCGAAGGAGCCGACGTTGGCATCCGTCTGCTTGAACTTGGCGTGCTCTGCGCTCGCGATACTGAGGTCGCAGACCACGTGCAGGGAGTGCCCGCCCCCGGCCGCCCAGCCGGGGATGACGGCGATGACGACCTTGGGCATGAAGCGGATCAGGCGCTGGATCTCGAGGATGTGCAGTCGGCCGCTGCGGGCCTTGTCGATGCCGCTGGCAGTCTCGCCTTCCGCGTACTTGTAGCCGTCGCGGCCACGGATGCGCTGGTCCCCGCCCGAGCAGAACGCCCAGCCGCCGTCCCTCGGGCTCGGGCCGTTTCCGGTGAGGAGGACGACGCCGATGCGCGGGTTCATCCGGGCGTCTTCGAGGGTGGCCTGCAGCTCGTCGACGGTGTGCGGCCGGAACGCGTTGCGCACCTCCGGGCGGTTGAACGCGACGCGCGCGATCTGCCCGGTGAGGTCGTGGTGGTACGTCACGTCGGCGAGGGACTCGAAGCCCGGGACGAGTTTCCACTGGCTCGGGTCGAAGATTTCAGACACCTGTTCGATCATGCTGCAAGCCTACGCGGCGGACCCCGCGCGCGGACCCGAGGGGTGCCGGCTGGACAGCGCGCGGATGGGCGCGCTCTCACACATACTCAGGCCTGAAAAACCAAACGACACGCCGGTGAAAATGAGAAATACCCCTTTTGTGGTGGCAAAGTCAACCCCCTTGAGCGCCTCATTTTCACCATGTGTACTTGTGGTCTCAGTGAGACCCGGAGGTAGTCATGAACGACCTAGACACACAGTCAAAAGCCCCGATCGACCTGCCACTCCACAACGACGTGGCAACCCGAACCCACAGCACCATCAGCGCCGTCAGCATCCGCATGACCCCGGCAGAAAACACCAGAAAACACCAGAACGCCATCGGAACGGCGGTGCGACCGTGACCGTCACGATGAACACGTCGGCACCGGCCCACGACCACTTCGATTCTCCCGACTCCTACCGCGCCCCGCTCCCCTCGATCAACCCGGCCGGCTCATCCCAGCGTTCGGCCGGCAGTACGGCAGCGTCCCGCTACAGCAGGGCATCCACGGATGCCTTCGGCGACTACCTGCGCCGCATCGGCAAGGGCCCCCTCCTGAGCGCCGAGGACGAGGTCAACCTCGCCCGGCGGATCGAGGTCGGCCTGTTCGCCGCAGAGAAGCTCGCGCACGGGGTCGACGACCACGAGCTTTCCCGGGAACTCGCCTGGCTCGCCCACGACGGCGGCCGGGCGAAGAACCACTTCATCGAAGCCAACCTCCGCCTCGTCGTCAGCATCGCCAAGCACTACTCCGGCCGCGGGGTGCCGATCATGGACCTCGTCCAGGACGGCAACATCGGCCTCGTCCGAGCGGTCGAGAAGTACGACTTCATGACCGGATACAAGTTCTCTACCTACGCGACCTGGTGGATCCGCCAGGCGATTCACCGCGGAATGGCCGACAAGTCCCGGATGATCCGCATCCCCGTGCACACCGCGGAGAAGCTCAACAAGATCAAGCGCATCCGCCGCGACCTCACGAGCACCCTCGACCGCGACCCCTCGCTCAAGGAGCTCTCCGAGGCGGCGCAGATCCCCATCCGCGACGTCTCGCGGCTGCTGCAGTACGACAATGAGCCGATTTCCCTGCATTCCCCGGTCGGTGACGGCGTCGGAGACATCTCGGAGCTCATCATCGACGACGACCTGCCGCAGCCGGACGAGTATGCGACGGTCACGCTGCGTGCCGCGGACATCTGCTTCTACCTCGACGCGCTGCCGCCGCGGGAGCGGTCGATCCTGAAGGCCCGATTCGGGCTCGACGGCGACGAACCGCGCACCCTCGACCAGATCGCCGTCATCCAGGGCGTCACGCGGGAGCGGGTCCGCCAGATCGAGAAGCGCGCGCTGGCCCTCCTGCACGTGCCCCGGCTCGAACGGTACCTGCGCGATTAGATGCCCGCAGGCCTGGTCCGTCGATGACCGGTTGTGCGGGTGCGTGAGCACCCGCACAACCCGGTTCCGGCGTGACCCAACTTTTCCACGGCACTGAACTTTTCCACGGCTCTCCGGGGGACCCCCCGAACTGAGCATTGGCAACGTCTCGATTTTGTAGCAATAATTCCTTATGACGCGCCAACGAGGGAATCATGGGAAAGCTCACCTATAACTCGACGGTGACGGCCGACTTTGATGATCGCATCCTGGCGCACATCCAGGTGGTCATCGGAGCCAAGCTGCGCCGGGGAGAGTGCTTCTACTTCACGTGGAGGGACGACCCGTCCGGAGGCGACGGTCGCAGCACGATCTGGCTGCATCCGGCCATCCCGCTCGCCTTCAAATACTTCGGCGGTCGCTCGCCGAGCCTCAATCGCGACTGGGTGGAGGCGCTCATGCTGACCGCCAACTCCTCTGGCGGTTTGCAGCTCGTCCCCGAACCGCACCGGCCGGCATCCGTGCTCGCGACGAAGGATGAACCATGATTCGCATCGACATCGTCTATGGCGGTCAGCAGTACTCCCTGGGCGGCCGGTCCGCAGAGTCGCTCCGGAATGAGATCAACGCGGCCGTCACGTCCGGGCAGCCGTACTGGCTTCCGGTCAACAGCGGCGGCGGCCGCTTCGAGGACGCCTATCTCCTGATCGCGCCCGGCATCGCGTTCGCGGTTATCGACGTCAAACCCACCAACGGGGACGACCTCGACCTCGAGGTCGACGGCGCCTTCAACCACGACTCCCTCTAGCCGCCCGCACGGTCCGCTCCGCCGCGCGCCCACTGCGCCGTTCCGCGCCCGGCAGGCCTGGCGCGGAACGGCGCTTCTGGCGCGCACGCCCCGACGCGTGCGGCGGCACGGTCGCCCGCACCCGCGCCCGGCTGGCAGACTGGAAGCATGCTTCCCCCACTCGCAGAGTTGCTCGGAACGGCCCGCATTGTCGCGTTGCCGCTCATCACCCGATTCCGCGGAATCGACACCCGCGAGGCACTCCTCCTCGAAGGACCGGAGGGCTGGACGGAGTTCGCGCCGTTCGCCGAGTACGACGACGCAGAGTCCGTCGCCTGGCTGCGCGCCGCGATCGACTTCGGCTGGACCCCGACGCCCGCCCTCCTGCGCGAGAGCATCCCGGTCAACGCGACCGTCCCTGCAATCGACGCGGAACTCGTGGCGGATGTCCTCGCCCGCTTTCCGGGGTGCCGCACGGCCAAGGTGAAGGTGGCCGCCCCCGGGCAGACCCTCGCAGAAGACGTCGCCCGCGTGCGCGCCGTGCGCCGGGTGCTGGGACCGGAGGGGCGCATCCGTGTGGACGCGAACGGCCTCTGGAACCTCGACGAAGCCGAACACGCCCTGAACGCCCTCGGCGAGTTCGACCTCGAGTACGTCGAACAGCCGTGCGCGAGCATCGAGGAACTCGCCGAGATCCGCCGTCGCTCCGCCGACTACCTCGGCATCCCCGTCGCCGCCGACGAGAGCGTGCGCCGCGCCGATGACCCGCTGCTCGTGGCGACCACGGGCTCGGCCGACATCCTCGTGATCAAGGCGGCACCGCTCGGCGGGATTCACGTCGCACTCGACCTCGTTGCGCTGGCCGGCCTGCCCGTCGTGGTCTCGAGTGCCCTCGACACCTCGGTCGGCATCGCGATGGGCGCGCACCTCGCCGCCGCGATCCCCGGCCTCGAGTTCGACTGCGGCCTCGGCACCGCCTCGCTGCTCGCCGCCGATGTCACCCACGACCCGCTGCTGCCGGTCGACGGCCGGATCCCGGTTCGCCGCGTCGTGCCCGACGCCGACCTGCTCGACCGCTACGCGGCATCCGCCGAGCGCAGCGCCTGGTGGCTCGCCCGCCTCAGCCGCTGCTACGCCCTGCTCGCCGCCGAACCCGCCATCATGGACGCCATCACGGACTGACCCGCCCGGGCGGATGCCGGGTTAGAGGCCCGAGTATGCGTGCAGTCCCTTGAAGAAGACGTTCACGACGCCGAAGTTGAACATCACGGCGCTGAAACCGACGATCGCGAGCCACGCGGAGCGGGAACCGCGCCAGCCCCTGGTTGCACGGGCGTGGATGTAGCCGGCGTAGATGGTCCAGATGATGAAGGTCCAGACCTCCTTGGTGTCCCAGCCCCAATAACGGCCCCAGGCCTTCTCCGCCCAGATCGAACCGGCCATCAGGGTGAACGTCCAGAGGATGAAGCCGATGATGTGAACCCGGTACGCCAGGTTCTCGAGCGTCGCTGCCGAGGGCAGCGTCGCGAGGAAGCGGAGGCGCACCCGGCCGGCGGTCGTGACGAGCGCCTCCCGCCGGAACTGCAGCAGTTGCACCACGGAGAGCGCGAAGCCGAGCGCGAAGAACCCGGTTCCGAGCGAGGCGACGAAGACGTGGATCACGAGCCATGCCGACTGGAGCGCCGGCGGCAGCGGGGCGACCTCGACATAGAAGCGCAGCGCCGCGATGCCGAGCAGCACGAGCACCATGCCGGTCACGAAGGTGCCGAGGAAGCGCAGGTCCGCGCGGGTGAGCACGATCAGGAACACGGTCACGATGAGCAGGGTGCCCGTCATCGCGAACTCGTACATGTTGGCCCACGGCACCCGCCCGGCGGCGAAGCCGCGCAGCACGTCGGCCATCAAGTGGATCGCCCAGGCCAGCACGGTGAGCGAGACGCCGATCCGCAGGCTCTTCGAGCGGCCGTACGGGGTGGCGGCGTCGTTGGCGATGCGGGCGCTGATCCGGTTCACGATCGTTCCGGCGGATGCCGCGGCACCGGCCTTGCCCGCAGGCTTCCCCGGATCGAGGGTCGCGTCCCTGCCCGCCGGTTGCGCCCCATTAGCCGCGCCGACGCCGACCGGTACGGAGGCGAGCGCCGCGAGGCCCGTCGCCTCGTCCGCCGTCTTGACGGCCGCGGAGCGCTTGGCGAGGTCGAAGGCGAAGGAAATGAAGGCGAGCGCATAGACGGCCATCGCCGAGTACAGGCTCAGGATCGAGAGCTCGTTGAGATTCACGTGGTCAGCCTAATTCTGTTCGGTTGCCGGGACGGCTGATGTGGAGGATACCAGCAGTCGCCCGTGGCGGTCTGCGATGTCGGTCACGGCCGCTTCGAGGGCCGGGTCCTCGCCGCGGGCGAGTCCCGCGTACTCGAGGGTCAGCGATCCGTCTTCGCTCTCGATCGCCTTGACCCAGACTCGCCGCCGCGGCACGAACAGGCTCGTGAGCAGCCCGAGCAGGGCGAGGATCGCGAAGGACAGCACCCAGACCTGCGTCGGGTCGTGGTGGATGTCGAAGGACGCGAACCGCAGCACCGAGCCGGAGAAATCGTTCGCGGCGGCGCCGGGGTGCGCGTCGTTGAACGTGACGGAGCCGAGTCCGTTCGGCAGCTGCTGGGTCTCCCCCGGCTTGAGTTCGAGCGACTCCACGCCGGTCTTGCCACCGGTGAGCCGCGTCATCTTGTCGGTGTTGAGCGAGTAGACGGATGTCGGCACTCCCGCGTTCAACCCGAGGTCGCCAGAGTAGATGTTCAGGGTGAGCATCGGGTATTCGAGGTCCGGGTACGACGAGTAGAAGGCGCCCGTCGAACTGGCGGCCTGCGTCGGGTAGAAGAAGCCGATCATGCCGAGCTGTTCGCTGAGGCCGTCCGGCACCTTGATCACGCCGAGCGAGGTGAGGTTCGCGTCCTGCGGCAGGAACGGCACCGCGTCGGTGAAGACGACGACCCCGTTGGGGTCCTTGACGGTGATCGAGGGCGCGTAGCCGTTGCCGAGCAGGTACACATCGGTGCCGCCGGTGCGCATCGGGGCGTTCACCTTGACGACGCCGGTCTGGAGGGCCTCGCCGCGGCGGGTGACGCTGACGGCAGCGGAGTAGTCGATCGCCTGGCCGTACGCCTCGAGGTTCTGGGTCTCGTAGGTGACGCTGAAGTCGTCGAGGGTGAGCTTGTACGGCTCGAGGCTCGAGTCACTGAAGAACCGCCCCGGGCTGAACGAGTCGTAGGCGAGCAGGGTGTTCACGAAGGTCTGGCCCTCGACGAGCACCCGTTGGCCGCTGAACCCGAAGCCACTGCCGAAGCCGACAGTGATCAGGATGCCGACGAGCGCGAAGTGGAACACGAGGTTTCCGGTCTCGCGCAGGTAGCCGCGCTCGGCCGACGCCGAGAATTCCCGCCCGCCGCGTGCCGGCGCGCTGTCGAACAGGGCGACGCGGTAGCCGCTCTTCTTCAGGAGCGAGCGGGCGGAGTCGACCGCCGCCGCGGCATCCGTGCCGGCAGGAGCCGTGCGTTCGGTGAAGCCGGCGAGCCGCATGAGCCGCGCTGGCGTGCGCGGCGGCTGGGCCCGGAGCGCCTGGAAGTGGTGCTTCGTGCGCGGGATAACGCAGCCGATCAGCGAGATGAACAGGAGGAGGTAGATCGCCGAGAACCAGGCGGAGGAGTAGACGTCGAAGGCCTGGATCTTGTCGAGCACGGGAGCCAGGTCGGGGTTGTCCGCGAAGTACTGGGTGACACCGTTCGGGTCTGAGCTGCGCTGCGGAACGAGCGAACCGGGCACGGCGGCGATCGCCAGCAGGAGCAGCAGGAACAGGGCGGTGCGCATGTTGGTGAGCTGGCGCCAGAACCAGCGCAGCCAGCCGACGAGGCCGAGCCTGGGCTGGATGACATCGTCGGACGCCGGGGCCGGCGCTGGGGAATCGTAGTGGTCAGATGGCCGGGACATAACTGCCGATCACTCCTTGCAGGTCGAGGAGCCAGGCATTCCAGACGCCGGTCACCATGAGGACGCCGATGACGACGAGGAGCACGCCCCCGAACAGATTGATCGCGCGGACGTGCCGTTTCAGGAACGACACTGCCCCTGTCGCCCAGTTGAGGCCGAGCGCGATGAGAAGGAACGGGATGCCGAGTCCGAGCGCATAGAACAGCGCGAGCAGGCCGCCCTGCCACGGGGAGCCCGTGGTGAGGCTGAGCGAGTTGATCGCCGTGAGCGTCGGACCGGTGCACGGGGTCCAGCCGACGGCGAAGACCGCGCCGAGCACGGGGGCGCCCGCAAGTCCCGCGCGCGGGCGCCAGCTCGTCTTGACCGTGCGTTGCAGGGCCGCGAACTGGCCGACGAAGACGAGCCCCAGCAGGATCACGACAACGCCGGCGATCCGGGTGACGAGGTCGCGGTACTGGTTGAGCCAGAAGCCTGCCGCGCCGAAGACGACCCCGGTCAGCACGAAGACGAGCGTGAAGCCGAGCACGAAGAGCCCGACGCCGGCCAGGAGCCGGTTCCGGCCGCGCCGGTCACCGCGACCGGCGGTCGACCGGCCGTCGGTGAATCCGCCGATGTATGCGAGGTAGCCGGGCACGAGCGGCAGGATGCACGGGGACGCGAACGAGACGAGCCCCGCGAGCACCGCGATGGGAATCGCAAACAGGAGCTGGCCGCTGAAGACGATTTCGCCGAAGGGATTGTTCACGCCGCGGGGACCTCGGCGATCGCGTCGCGCACAATGGTCTCGAGGATCGAGGGCGTCGACAGGGCGCCGAGGATGCGCGCGGCGACCCGGCCGCTCTTGTCGAGCACGAGGGTGGTCGGCACCGCGTTCGGCGGGATGCTGCCGCTGAAGGCGAGCTGCATGGCCCCGCCGTCGACATCCATGATCGAGGGATAGGTGATGCCGTAGCTCTGGTTGAACGCGATCGCGTTCGCGGCCTGGTCGCGCACGTTCACGCCGAGCCACTCGGCTCCTTTGCCGGAGAACTCGGCGTTGAGCTTCTGGAGGGCGGGGGCCTCGACCCGGCACGGCGCACAACTCGCGTACCAGAAGTTGACCACGAGCACTTTTCCGGCGTAGTCGGTGTTCGACACGGTGGCGCCGGTCTCGTCGACGCCGCTCCAGGTCACGGCGGCCCCGCGGTCGGCGGCCGGGATCTCCGTGACGCTGCCGTCGCCGGCGATGAAACCCTTGTTGCTTCCGGCGCGGTACTGGTCGGCGAGGGGGTCTGTCGAACAGCCGGTGAGGACGAGCGCGAGCGCGAGCAGCCCCGTCAGGCCGGCCAGGCCGGCGGCACGGCGCCGACGCGGGTGCGTTCCGTTCGCGGGACCGGCCTTCACACCGCTCCTACATCCGTGGCCCCGGCCTGCAGCGCGGCCGCCGGGTTCGCGTAGCTGATCTCCACGAGTCCCTCGCCCCGCCACGACAGCGTGGTGATGCTCGACAGGGCGCAGCGTCGGCCGCGCGGGTCGTGCGGGAGCCGCTCGCCGGCGAGGGCGCGGTGCACCATCCAGATCGGCAGCTGGTGGCTGACAAGCACGACGTCGCCGTCGGTCACGGAGTTGTATGCCTCGTCGATGGCCGCGAGCATCCGTGCCGAGATCACCCGGTACGGTTCGCCCCAGCTCGGTCGCAGCGGGTTGAGCATGGCCGGCCAGTTGCGCGGGTCGCGCAGGGCGCCGTGCTCGCCCGACATCCGCTTACCCTCGAATCTGTTGGTCGGCTCGATGATGCGCTCGTCGATCTCGACGGGCAGGCCGAAGGCCGCGGCGATGGGCGCCGCGGACTCGCGGGTGCGCTGCAGGGGGGAGGCGATGACGCGGCGCACCGGCCGGCCGCGTTCGACGAGGTCGACGGCAGCGGCGGTCGCCATGGCGGCGCCGAGGTCGGAAAGCCGGAATTCGGGCAGCCTGCCGTACAGCACGCGCTCAGGATTGAACACTTCACCGTGACGGACGAGATGGATCTGGCTGGCTACCACCCGCTCATTCTACGGAGGAGGTGCCCATGAATTAGCCGAGAGCCGGTGCCGCTAAACTTATCCGGTGACTTCGCGCGTATTGATCAAGAACCTGGCCGCCCTCTCTAACGGAACCGTGACGGTCTCGGGGTGGGTCGACACGGTCCGCGACCAGAAGAAGGTGCAGTTCGTCGTGCTGCGCGACGAGTCGGGTGCCGTGCAGCTCGTGAACCCCCGCACGACGGATGCCGACGGTGCCGTCGTCGCCGACGAGCCGGCCTCCACGATCTCCACGCTCGCCCAGGGCAGCTTCATCACCGTGACCGGTGAGCTCAAGCACGACGAACGGGTCAAGCTCGGCGGGATCGAGATCAAGCTCGCGACGCTTACGGTCGTCACCGCCGCCATCCCCGAGACGCCGATCGCCGCAGACTCAAGCCTGGACAAGCGCCTCGACTGGCGCTTCCTCGACCTGCGCCAGCCGAAGCAGAACCTGATCTTCCGCATCCAGACCACGTTCGAGCACGCACTCCGCACGTACTGGATCGAACACGACTTCATCGAGTTGCACACCCCGAAGCTGATGGCGAGCGCGAGCGAGTCCCGCGCCGAACTCTTCGAGGTCGAGTACTTCGACACCAAGGCCTACCTCGCGCAGAGCCCGCAGTTCTTCAAGCAGATGGCCCAGTCGGCCGGCTTCGGCAAGGTCTTCGAGGTCGGACCGGCGTTCCGCGCCGACCCGTCGTTCACGAGCCGTCACGCGACGGAGTTCACGAGCGTCGACGCGGAGATCAGCTGGATCGACAGCCACGAAGACGTCATGCAGCTGCACGAGGAGCTCCTCGTCGCCGGCTTCACGGCCGTCAAGGCCAAGCACGGCGAAGAAGTCCTGGCTTTGTTCGGCGTCGAGGTGACGGTTCCCACCCAGCCCTTCCCGCGCATCCCCCTCGCCGAGGCCAAGGAGATCGTCAAGGGTCGCGGCTACGAGGTGCCGCGCGACGACGACGACATGGACCCGGAGGGCGAGCGCCAGATCGCCGCGTACGTGCTGGAGACCTACGGCCACGAGTTCGTGTTCCTGACCGACTACGCCGCGAGCATCCGCCCGTTCTACCACATGCGTCCGGAGAACGACCAGACCATCACCAACAGCTACGACCTGATCTTCAACGGCACCGAGATCTCGACCGGCGCGCAGCGTGAGCACCGCATCGACGTGCTCACCGCCCAGGCGATCGAGAAGGGCCTCGACCCGGAAGAGCTCGGCGGTTACCTCGACTTCTTCCGTTACGGCGTTCCCAGCCACGGCGGCTTCGGCATGGGCCTCGCCCGGGTACTGATGCTGATGCTGCACCAGGCCAGCATCCGCGAGGTCACCTACCTGTTCCGCGGCCCGACCCGTCTCGAGCCGTAGGCCGCCAGGGTCCAAGCGGCACAACGAAACGCAGGAGCTCCGGCGCCCTGAGGCTCACACCGCCTCAGCAGCCCGGAGCTCCTGCGTTTCGGCGTTTCCGGCCGGCTCAGAACCGCACGGGTCAGAACTGGACGTCGACGGCTGCCTTCTCGGCGGCGACGGAGCGGATGAACGCCGCGGCGGCCTCGTGGGCCGGGTGCACCTGGTAGCGGGCGAGCGCGTCGAGGTCCTCGTAGTCCGCGATCAGCACGACGTCCCAGTTGGGGTTCCCGACGACATCCGTGCCGACCTGCAGGGTGCGGATCTCTGGGACGACGCCGACGAGGGCCTCGAGGCGCTCGACGATGGCGGCCGCATCGGCCGCACGTGCGGCGGGCTCGGTCGCGGCGAGCCGCCACGACACCACGTGCCGGATCATTTCACGGCCAGAAGGGCGGTGCGGAGGCGGTCGGGATCGATCCGCCAGTAGTTGTGCACCGTGCCGTTGATCATCAGCACGGGGATGTCCTCCAGATACAGGTCGCTCAGGGCCGCGTCGTCGAGGATCGAACGCTCTTCGATGGCCATCTCGGGCGCTCCCGGCGTGCCGTCCAGGGTCCTGACGACACCCGTGACGAGCTCACGCGCATCGTCGCACAGGTGACATCCGGGTTTCCCGATCAGGGTGAGCAGTGCAGTAGCCATGCACCCAGCCTAAGCCGGGGACGGCATGGTGACCCAACTAGACTCCAAGGGAGATGTTCCAAGCCACTCCCCCGCGCGCCATCGCGTTCTTCGATGTCGACAACACCCTGATGCGAGGGGCCAGCCTCTATCATCTGGGCGTCGCCGCGTGGCGGGGCGGGATCATCACCCGCAGGGACATCACCTCCTTCGGCTGGAAGCAGGCCCGGTTCCTCGCGGTCGGCGAGAACCGCGATCACCTCTCCACGGTGCTGCTGCGTGCCCTCGAGGTCGCCGTGGGATTCGAACAGGCCGAGCTCATCCGCTTGAGCGAGGAGATCTTCGACACGAAGCTCACCCGCCGGCTCTGGCCGGAGACGGTCGCGGTGGCCAGACGGCACCTCGAGAACAGCCACGAGGTCTGGCTGCTCACCGCGAGCGTTCAGGAGGTCGCCGACGTCATCGCCGAGCGCCTCGGCTTCACGGGCGCGCTCGGAACCGTGCTCGAGGCGGACGACGGCATCTTTACGGGTCGGCTGACCGCCGGGGTCTGTCACGGCGCCCTGAAGTCCGAGGCGGCACGGGCACGCGCCGCGGCGAGCGGCGTCGACCTCGCCGACTGCTGGGCGTACTCAGACTCCCACAACGACATTCCGCTGCTCGACCTCGTCGGCCACCCGGTGGTGGTCAACCCGGACGCTGCGCTCGCGCGGTATGCGGCGGCGCGCGACTGGCCCGTGATGCGGATGAAGCGCGCGAGCATCCGCCGGGCGGCGCGCGCGAACCGGGTCCGCACAAGCAAAAAGCGCTAGGCCCGGAAGGGCCTAACGCTCACGCTTGGGGACGGGCTAAGCCGTCCTACTTCTTATTGCGACGCTGATGGCGGGTCTTACGAAGCAGCTTGCGGTGCTTCTTCTTCGCCATACGCTTGCGTCGCTTCTTAATTACAGAACCCACACGGACCTCACAAGATTTGATTTCGCCGCGAGATTCGCGACAGACACGAAAGTGCCAGTCTAGCGGATAAGCGCGACGCTCGACGCTCGGTCGGCGGTTGCCGGTCGAGTACTGCTGGTTGTTCTATTCGTTCTTCCGCCATTTGCGCGGTTTAACGTCTTTGACCGCATGCGCGACCTGGAATGAGGTATCGGCGAAGACCTTGCCGATCGCGGTCGCGAACGCCCGCTGCTCTTCCTTGAGGCCCTCGGCCTCTTCGGCTTCCCCCTCCGTTGCGGCATCGAAATCGACGCTCAGGAATGGGATCAGCCAGTCTTCGATCTCCTCCAGGGGGGCATAGTCGAGATGGTAATAACGGTGCTGCCCTGCTTCACGTACGCCGACGAGTCCCGCCTCGCGCAACACCTTGAGGTGCTTGGAGACCGTCGGCTGGCTGAGGCCGAGTTGCACGACGATGTCAGACACGCTGAGCTCGCCGCCGACCGCCCCGGACTGGTTGTATCGCTCGAGGAGAATGCGTAATATTTCGCGTCGAGTCGAGTCCGCCACCACGCCGAAGATGTCTGCCATACCTTTAGGCTAGTCATTCCCACGAAGGGATACTACGGAAGGGCCCGCAACGGCTGTCCGGGACAGGGTCAGTCGGTGGGGGCGGCGAGTTCGCGCGCCCGGGCGAGTGCGGCATCCGTCGCCCGGTCGAAGAGCTCCTTGAGGCCGCCCTTCTCGAGTTCCCAGACCGCGCGCTCGGTGGTGCCGTGCGGGCTCGTGACCTGGCGGCGCAGTTCGCCCGGCGACAGCGGGCTTGCTGCGAGGAGGGTGCTCGCACCGAGGAAGGTGCCGTTGACGAGGATCGCGGCCTCCTCCGCCGTGAACCCCTTGTCGATGGCGGTGCGGGTGAACTCCTCGATCAGGTAGAACACGTATGCCGGGCCGGAGCCGCTGATCGTGCTCAGGGCGTCGAGCTTGTCCTCCGGGACGACGAGCACCGAACCGACGGTGCCGAACAGGGCCCTGGCCAGGTCGAGGTCGGCCGCCGTGGAACGGCTGCCTGCGCTCAGGCCGGTCACGGCCTTGCCGACGAGGGCAGGGGTGTTGGGCATTGATCGGATCACGGCGACGGATGCCGGCAGCAGCGCCTCGAACGTGGCGATCGTCACGCCGGCCGCGACGCTCACCACGAGGGTGCCCGGCGCGAGGGAGGACGCGATCTCGCGGAGCAGGTCTGGCACCATCGCCGGCTTCACGGCGACGACGACGATGCGCGCCCCGGTGACCGCTGTGCGGTTGGCGTCCGGATCGAGCGCGGTCGCCCAGGCGGTGACCCCGGGCAGGTCGTGCAGCTCTGCCGCCTTCTCCGCGGTGCGGTTGGTGGCCCGGATGCCGCCCTCGACCGTCACGGCGGGGGTCAGCAGTCCGGTCAGGACGGCGCGCGCCATCGATCCGGCTCCGAGGAATGCGATGGTGGGCAGGACGGTGGGGGGCACCGCGGTGGCGGCAGTCTCGGTCATGCAGCCAGTCTACTTTTCGGGGCGTTTCGCAGCCTCGGGGGCCTCCTAGAATTGCTGCATGAGCGCATCTTCGGGGAACAAGGCCATCATCGCTGCACTCGGTGCGAACCTGGGCATCGCCGCGACAAAACTCATCGCCTGGGCGTTCTCCGGTTCGTCGTCGATGCTCGCGGAGGGCGTGCACTCCCTCGCCGACTCCGGCAACCAGCTCCTGTTGTTGCTCGGAGCCCGCAAGTCGCGGAAGGACGCCGACACGGAGCATCCGTTCGGCTACGGGCGCGAACGCTACGTCTACGCCTTCGTCGTCTCGATCATCCTGTTCTCCATCGGCGGCGTCTTCTCGCTCTATGAAGGGGTGCAGAAGCTGCAGGACCCGCACCACCTCGACGTGCCGTGGCTGCCGATCCTCGTGCTGCTCGTGGCGATGGGCCTCGAGTCGTTCTCCCTGCGCACCGCGATCAAGGAGTCGAACCACACCAGGGGCGGGGAGACCTGGGTGCAGTTCATCCGCCACGCCAAGGCCCCCGAGCTGCCCGTCGTACTGCTCGAAGACGTCGCGGCGCTCAGCGGCCTCGTGCTCGCATTCCTCGGCGTCGGCCTGACCATCGTCACCGGCGACCCGATCTGGGATGCGATCGGGACCATCTGCATCGGTGTGCTCCTCGTGCTCGTCGCGATCGTGCTCGGCATCGAGACGAAGAGCCTCCTCGTCGGCGAGGGCGCCCGACCCACCGACACGGCGACGATCCAGCGCGCGATCCTGAACGGCCCGGAGACACAGCGCATCATCCACATGAAGACGCTCTACCTCGGGCCGGACGAACTGCTCGTGGCCGCGAAGCTCGCGTTCGACGCCGAGCTGCGCTTCTCGGATGTCGCGGCGTCGATCGACGTGATCGAGGAACGCGTGCGGGCGGCGATGCCGAGCGCCCGCGCGATCTATCTCGAGCCCGACGTGTTCCACGACCCGAGCCAGCACGGCCCGCTCACCGACACCATCATCATCCGGGGCCGGGAATGAGCGCAGTGCCTGCCGCGCCGGCGACGGATGCCGCACCGGTCGCTGGGACGCGGACGGCACTCGTGCTGCGCCACGACGCCACCATCCATCTCGGCAACCTCGAGCCCGTGCTCCACGACCACGGTTATTCCGTGACCTACGTCGAGATCCTCAGCGACGACCTCAGCACGATCGACCCCACCTCCGCCGACCTCGTCGTCGTGCTCGGCGGGGAGATGGGCGCGTATGAGATCGACCGGTTCCCGGCGCTCGCCCGGGAGATCACGATCCTGCAGGACCGGCTCGCCGCCGAGCGCCCGGTGTTCGGCGTGTGCCTCGGCGCGCAGCTGATGGCCAACGCGCTCGGCGCCAGGGTCTACCCCGGGCCGACCAACGAAATCGGCTTCCGCACGGTCGAACCGACGAGCCTCGGCGCCACAGGGCCGCTCCGCCACGTGGCCGGCGTCCCGGTGTTGCAGTGGCACAGCGACACCTTCGACCTTCCGGAGGGCGTGACACGCCTGGCCGGTTCGCCGCAGTACGGCAACGAGGCGTTCGGTATCGGCGACTGGGCGCTCGCGGTGCAGTTCCACCCCGAAGTGACACCGGCCATGCACGAGGTCTGGCTGCGCGCTTCGGCCGCGGAGGTCACCGCGGCCGGCCTCGACCCGGAAACGCTGCGCGCCGAGCGCGACCTCTACGCCGGGACGATGCAGGATGCGTCCCGCGCGCTGTTCAGCGAATGGCTCGACGGGCTGGATCGCTGAAGAACTCCCGGAGGAGGGCGCCGCACTCTTCGGCGTCGACCTCCGCGTAGACCTCGGCACGATGGTTGAGCCTGCGGTCGCGCAGCACGTCGTACACGGAGCCCGCTGCTCCCGCCTTCTCGTCCCAGGCGCCGAAGACGACGACCGGGATCCGCGCGGCCAGGATCGCGCCGGCGCACATCACGCAGGGCTCGAGCGTGACCACCAGAGTGCAGCCGGTGAGGTGCCAGTCGCCGAGAGCGGCGGCCGCGGCCCGGATGGCGACGATCTCGGCGTGACCGGTCGGGTCCTGCCGTGCCTCCCTGTCGTTGCGGCCGTGGCCGACGACGACACCGGAGGCATCGATCACGACCGCGCCGACCGGGACGTCACCCGTCTCGAGGGCCGCGCGGGCCTCCCGGAGGGCAAGCCGCATCCATTCGCGGTGCTCGCGAGCCTGCTCGCCCATCCGGATACCTCCCCCAGCTAGTAGATTGAGCCTATGCGAGTCCATGTAGCCGACCATCCGCTCATCACCCATAAACTGACGGTTCTGCGGGACAAACGCACCTCCTCACCGCTCTTCCGCTCCCTCGTGGAGGAGCTGATGACGCTCCTCGCCTACGAGGGAACCCGCGGGGTGCGGGTCGAAGACATTACCGTCGAAACCCCGGTCGGGCTGGCCCACGGGGTGCAGATCAGCGACCCGAAGCCGCTCGTCGTGCCGATCCTGCGCGCCGGCCTCGGCATGCTCGAGGGCATGGTCAAGCTGCTGCCGACCGCAGAGGTCGGCTTCCTCGGAATGGCCCGCAACGAGGAAACCCTCCAGCCGACCACGTACGCCGAGCGCCTGCCCGACGACCTCTCCGACCGCCAGTGCTTCGTGCTCGACCCGATGCTCGCCACCGGAGGCTCGCTGATCGCGGCCATCAAGTTCCTCTTCGACCGCGGCGCCGTCGACGTCACCGCCATCTGCATCCTGGCGGCGCCAGAGGGTCTCGCCGCCGTCGAGGCGGCGTTCCCCGGTCGTGAGGTGTCGATCATTCTCGGCGCCGTCGACGAACGCCTCAACGAGCTCGGCTACATCGTTCCCGGACTCGGCGACGCCGGCGACCGTCTGTACGGACTCGTCTAGGGCACAGTCCACCCGTTCCGCCGGTTGCGACCACGCCGGCGGAACACGCAGGTCCTGCGACACACGGGCGTCGCAGCGCAGTACTTTCACGAATCTTTGATGAAGTGCCTTTCCATCGAGGAACATGTGATGAAGTGCCCATCGAGCACGGATCCTCCCGTTCGACCCGACCGGGGCGAACGTGATGCAGCAGGTTTCCTGGCTTCCTGCGTCACAAAGTTGACACACGCCGTAACAGTGGGCTTTACTCACAGTTATGACAACCCCTCACCGCCCCCTGACCTCCCTCGAGGCCCTTGGGAATGCCGGCATGATGATGCCCGGCATGCGCGCCGAGTGTTGCCGAATGTGCCGCTGAATCGCGACATCATCGCCGAGTTCCCCTCTCGCCTCCGAACCCCGCGCAGTAGCACCCCGTGCCTCTGCACTGAGCGGTTCTGAGTCAGTCGGTTGAACTCCCGGAGCCTTTCGTACGCTCCGCACCCGGTCGCAACGGCCATTGTCGAACCCACAACCGCGCAGAGCGCCGGGTTCACCCCAGCATCATCATTCCCAAGGACTCCTGCCATGTCGCTCGCACACATTGACACCGCCCGCTCCATCCACAACGCCCGCCCGGCACTCGCCCTTGCGCCTGCCCCCGCTGCTCCCCGCATCCGCGCCGTGCCGGAGGGCACAGAGGCCCGCGGCTTCGTCCTCTACGTCGGCATCGACGAGGCCAAGGCCGCCGCGGCCGGCACCTCGCTGCACCGCATCGTCGAGGCGCTCAAGGCCCTCACCGAGGAACTCGCCCCGAACGCGGAAACCCACGCCGCCGTGGCGCTCGCGCCGGCAGGTGCCGGCGGTCGCGACGTGGACGTCGTGCGCCTCGCCCTCCAGGACCCCGCCGCCCTGGCCCGCCACCGCACGGTGGCCGACCCGGACCGCGCCGCCGGCGGCGTCGTCGTGGACATCTCCCGCAAGCGCGTGGTGCTCGACAACGAGACCGCGGCGCTGACCTACAAGGAATTCGAACTCCTGCAGTACCTCGTGCTGCGTGAGGGCCGCACCATCGAGCGTGCCGAACTCATCGAAAAGCTCTGGGACGCCGCGGATGAGGACGACGCACCCAACGAGCGCACCATCGACGTGCACGTCCGCCGCCTGCGCGCCAAGCTCGGCCGTTACGAAGACATCGTGCGCACGGTGCGTGGCGTCGGCTACCGCTTCGACCGTCACGCGGATGTCTCCATCCGCCAGTCGACGACGCCGAGCCCCGACATCTTCTAAGCCTTCTCCCCGGCCGTGCGCGATGCGCGACGAGCGGCGGGTTCATGACGCGGACGGGCCGTTAACGTGATTGAGGGCCGGTCGTAGAGGCTTAACGACCGACCCTCTTCCCTTGCACCAAGAGTGTCCTGCAATCACATTTCGCGTCTTCCGCCACAGCAAACGGTTGACGCACAACGAATATATAACGAACCGGTAACGGAAAGCTAGCTGTGCGGCTGTATTCTTTCTGCGAATTCGCCAAGAGGCGTGCAGCGAGGGTCGGCGTAGATTCTCTAGTCTGGGAAGACACGACTGAGGAGGACCGGTGACGGATCGAGCGGCCGCAGTATCCGCCTGGGAGTCGCTCTTCCGCGCGCAGGTGGCGATCATGCGCAGCCTCGCGAGCGATTTCCCGTCCCGCGAGATCTCCTTCAACGAGTACGACGTGCTCTTCAACCTCTCGAGGGAGCCGGACCGGCGCATCCGCTTGCGTGACCTGAACCAGCACGTGCTGCTCACCCAGCCGAGCGTGAGTCGCCTGATCGATCGCCTGGCCTCGCGCGGGTATATCCGCAAACTCACCGACCCGAACGACGGGCGCGGCGCGATCGTCGAGCTGACGGATGCCGGGTACGCGTTGTTCCGCAGTGTCGCAGTCGACCACATGGGGTCGATCTCGGCCCGCTTCGGCGATGCCCTCTCCAACGAAGAGCTCGAGCAGCTCACATCCCTGTGCGACCGGCTCCGGATCGGGCCGGCGGGTTGCCCGCCGCCGGAGGACCTGCCCTGTTGAGAACCGCCGCCCCGGCGTAGCGTGAGCCGCAGGAGGTTCGTGACCATGCACGCAATCATCGGCGACAGGATCATCATTCGCGGCCGGACGGTCGAGACACCGGACAAGCACGGGGAGATCATCGAGGTCCGCGGGCCAGACGGCGAACCGCCGTACCTCGTCCGCTTCGGCGAGGGCCACCAGAGCGTCGTCTACCCGGGCACGGACTTCGTCGTCGAGCGCTCCGACACGGACTGAGACCGCTGAGAACCGTCGGCCGGCGCGCCTGCACCCATGCGGCATACGTTTCGTTTCGGTTTGGATACATACTTCGTCACATCCGTCTAGGGGGTACCACGGCCGGTTTCGAGAGCTACCGTTGAAGTACACGTTACAAACCGTGGCGGGTAAGAGGATTAGGGGACCCAACCATGCTGATCAAGTGTCCGTTCTGTCATTCGCCGGCACAGCTCACGCCGAACGCCGCGCACGCGAAGCAGGTCACCCTGCCGCTCTACGTGCTCAAGTGCTCGGGCTGCGAACGCACGAGCGTGCGGATCGAGCCGATTCGCAAGCAGCACCTCACGGTCGGGGCGCACTGACCCGGCACCCGGTGTTCGAAGGTTCAGGGTCCGGGGTTCGGAGCGCACCCGAAGCGCAGTGAGCCTCCGGGAACGCGCCTGTGTCGTACGCAGTCCCTAGGCTGTCAGGGTGGGCACAGCGACGGGACCTGACAACGCACCGGGGGCGGCGGACTGCTCGAGCCGGTGGAAGCCCGCCCATCCGACGGATGTCGGGCTCACTCTCTCCCGCTTGCGCCGGGGCCGGACAGACCCCACCTTCCAGGTGAGCCTGGACGGTGCCGTGTGGCGCACGACGCTCACCCGATCGGGACCCGCGACCCTGCGCCTGACCCAGTCCGGCCTGACCGAGCTTCGCTGCGAGGCGTGGGGCGAGGGCGCGAGGGAGGCCGTCGAGGACGCACCGGAACTTCTCGGGGAGCGCGACGATCCCTCGGGGTTCGAGGCGCAGCATCCGCTCGTGCGGGATGCGCACCGGCGCTGGCCCGGCCTGCGGATCCCCCGCACCGGGCGGGTCATCGAATCGCTCATTCCCGCGATCCTCGAACAGAAGGTCATCAGCCTGCAGGCGACGGCCTCGTTCCGCACCCTCGTCCGCGCGCACGGGACACCTGCTCCCGGCCCGGCACCTGCCGGAATGCGCGTGCCGCCTTCGGCACGGGCCTGGCAGCTCATTCCCTCGTGGGAGTGGCATCGGGCCGGTGTCGACCCGATGCGGTCCCGCACGGTGATGGTCTGCCTCGCCGTGACGCGGCAGCTGGAAGCGGCGAGCGACCTGTCGGCGGCCGAGGCGAGCGCGCGGCTGCGGGCGGTGCCGGGGATCGGCGAGTGGACGGCGGCGGAAGTCGCCCAGCGGGCGTTCGGCGACGCCGATGCGCTCTCGGTCGGCGACTACCACCTCGCCGGGGCGATCGGCCACACCCTGTTCGACGCGGACTTCGACGACGCGCTCATGGTCTCCGCGATGCGCATCTGGCAGCCGCATCGCTACCGGGTCGTCCGCCTGCTGGAGGCCTCGGGGAGCCTAGGCAAGCCCCGGCACGGGCCCCGGCTCGCCTTCGTCGACCACAGGGGTCACTGAGGCGGACTCGGACTGTGTCGGTGCGGGCGTTGGACTCGCGTCGGGCTCCGCGGGCGCCAAAGGCTCCGCGGGCACGGTGACCGCTGCCGGCACTGGTCCTGCCGAGGGTGCTTTCCGCCTGCCGCAGACGAAGTAGGCGATCGGCCCGACGAAGTTCAGTCCGATGATGGCGGCCCACAGGAGCTTGGGTCCGTTGACGAGTGCGGCGGGCCGCTTCACAAGGTCTGCCCATGCTGTCGCGGCGAGCGCCAGCTGCACCGACCCGGCGACGAGGACCCCGGTCTGCTCCCGGGGGCTGAGGTCGCTCCAGGCCCGTTTCCGTGCCGATCGCTTCGCGATGTTCTTCCTGGCCTGTGTCATGAGATTCTCCCCGTTGGCACCCTCTGCGGCAGCCGACGAGCACAGCGTACGCCCGGTCCACCGGCCCCGCCCTCACGCGCTGCCACGCCGTCTTTCCCCTGATCCGAAGGTTGCCTAGAAGCTCGCTTAATTGGTTGTAGTGACGAATTCTCACGCGTATAACTGGGCAATATGCTTCGAGGCGACATCGATGGCGCTGGGCCTCAGGCCGATCCGGAATGGCGCGCCATGGGATATCTGATGTACAAGGGGATGATCGTCGATTTCGACGATCGGATTCTCGCTCACCTGCAGATCGTGATCGTGCAGAAGCTCCGCAGGGGCGAGAGCTTCCTGCTCTCCTGGCCCGATGTCGGGAAATCCGGCGGTCACAGTTCGGCGTGGTTGAACCCGTCGATTCCGCTCTACTTCCGGTTCTCCGGCGGCCACGCCCCGAGCATCAACGAGAGATGGCTGCACTGCCTGAGCGAATCGGCGAACAGTTCTGCCGGTCTGGTCGTGACCGGGGAGGAGGACTCCCTTGTCGCCGCAGATCCGCGGCAGGCTTCCCTTCCCCGCCGACGCGGGGAGGGATACCTCGTGCACGCGGCCCCGCTGGTGCAGGAGACCACCGCCCGCGGAGACTGAGCGCGGACGCCCCGGCCGGTGGGCGCCGGCATCCGCCGCCCGGGCCGAAGCGTAGCCTTGGTCCATGAGCTTGCCGCAGCTCCACCCTGCCGATTCTGCTGACCCCGCCGCGTCGATCTATCGGGAAACAGCTGATGAGGTGCTCAGCGCATTCGGGAGCTCCCGCTCCGGCCTCACGACCGGCGCCGCGGACGAGCGGCGGATCCGCGCGGGCAGCAATGCGATCGTCACCCTCAAGAAGGAATCCACGCTGAGGCGCTACCTGCGCCAGTTCGCCGACTGGATGATCGTGTTGCTCCTCGCGAGCGCCGCCATCACGGGGTTTCTCGGCGACCTGGGCACCGCCGGCGTCCTCGTCGCACTCGTCGGATTCAACACCCTGATCGGTTTCGTGCAGGAGAACCGCGCGGAGAAGACCATGGAGGCGCTCGAAAGGCTCGTCGACCCGACCACCCAGGTCTATCGGGACGGCGCCCTGACCGAGATCGAATCCCGGGCGCTCGTGCCCGGGGACGTGGTGCGCCTGACCGAAGGCGCCTCAGTACCCGCCGACGTGAGACTGGTCGACACCACCGCCTTCTCCACCAACGACTTCGCCCTGACCGGGGAGAGCGACCCGACCCGGAAGTACGCGCGGCCGATCCCGCACGAGGTGCCGCTCGCGGACCGGCACAACCTGGCTTTCGCGGGCACGAGCGTCGCCACCGGTGAGGCGCTCGGACTCGTCACCGCGACCGGGATGCACACCGAGCTCGGCCGAATCGCCCGGCTCAGCCAGTCGGCTCCGCAGACCCGCAGCCCACTTCAGGTGGAGACGGGCAAGATCGCGAAGTACGTCAGCTATGGCGTCGCCGTGGTGTCTCTCGTCGTGCTTGTCATCGCCGTGCAGTCCGAGCTTCCGCTCCGCGAGGCGATGCTCTTCGCCGTCGGATTCGCCTGCGCCCTCATCCCGCAGGGGCTGCCCGCCGAAGTCAACACTGCGCTCGCCGCCGCGGCCGGCACCCTCGCCCGGCAGAACGCCCTGGTCAAGAAGCTCAGCTCCGTCGAGACGCTCGGGGCGACGCACGTGATCTGCACCGACAAGACCGGCACGCTCACCAAGAACGAGATGACGGTCAGCGAACTCGTCGTCTGCGGCGCCGACTACCGGGTCACCGGGATCGGCTACGCGCCCGTCGGCGTCTTCGAGCCGGAATCCCGGAGCGACACGGCAACGGCCCGGCTGCGCGCGTTCCTCACCGTCGGGGTGTTCGCGAACAACGCCCGCCTCGTCGCCCCTGCCGGGGACGACGACTGGCGCATCCTCGGCGACCCGACGGAAGGCGCGCTCCTCGTCGTGGCCGGCAAGGCCGGAGTCGACCTCGAGGCCCTGCGCGCCCGCTGCCCCGAGATCGACGAACTGCCGTTCGATTCCACCCGGAAACTGATGACCAGCATCCGCCGGGACCCGGACGGAGTGCTCACCGCATACTCGAAGGGCGCCCCGGAAAGCCTGCTCGCCCGGGCCACCCTGATCGACGACGGCACCGCCGTGCGTTCGCTCACGGACGCCGACCGGGCGGCCCTGCTCGCCCGGCACACCGAGAAGGCGGGCCGCGCACTCCGCAACCTCG
Organism: Cryobacterium glucosi; assembly: GCF_004402235.1. Classification (GTDB taxonomy): domain Bacteria; phylum Actinomycetota; class Actinomycetes; order Actinomycetales; family Microbacteriaceae; genus Cryobacterium; species Cryobacterium glucosi. The sequence continues at coordinate 15,435 of NZ_SOFS01000039.1, read as the reverse complement.
TCTTCGCGACGCGGGTGCTCACCGAAGCGGATGCCGCCAGCGGGGACATCCATGTCATCGAACGCGACCTGACCATCCTGGGACTCGTCTCGATGCAGGACCCGATCCGCGCTGCCGTCCCCGCCGCCATGACGACCGTGCTCGCAGCCGGGGTGAAGGTCAACATCGTGACAGGCGACTTCTCCCTCACGGCCGAGGCCATCGCACACCAGGCCGGGCTCTCTGGCGACGACGGGCTCAGCATCGTCACCGGCGCGGAGCTTGCGGTGATGCCCGACGCCGAGGTTCTCCGTCACGCACTCGGCGGCGGCACGGTGTTCAGCAGGGTCGCGCCGGAGGACAAGGTGCGTATCGTCGACCTCGTCAAGGCCTCCGGGCACATCGTCGCCGTCACCGGCGACGGCATCAACGATGCGCCAGCATTGCGGCATGCGAACATCGGGGTCGCGATGGGCGCCTCCGGGACGGATGTGGCCAAGCAGGCCGCCGAGATCGTGCTGCTCGACGACAGCTTCGCAACCCTCGTGAACGCGATCGCCGAGGGACGGACGATCTACCGCAACATCACCAAGGGCGTTCTCAGCTGCCTGACCTCGAACATCGCCGAGTTCGTGGTCAACACCGCGAGCCTGGCCCTGGCCTCCCTGTTCGGCGTGCCCCTCGCCCTGAACGTGTTGCAGATCCTCGCGATCGACCTGCTCGGGGAGATCTTCCCGATCGCGGCGCTCGGCAAGGACCCCGCCGAAGGGGAGACGATGAAGGACCCGCCCCGGGATTCCCGCGCCCGGATCCTGAACGGACGGTCGATCGTCGACGTGCTCTCGTGCGGTGCCCTGATGGGCATCTTCGCCATCACGAACTACCTGCTGTTCTACGACCGGAACGGCATCGACCCGTTCAGCCAGACCGTGCCCGCTCTGCCGCTCGCCCAGGCGATGTCGATCACCTACGTCACGATCATGATCTGCCAGCTCGTCAGCATCATCCAGCGCCGCAGCGTGCACGGGTTCTTCACGAGGTACCAGTTCAGCAACCCCTCGTTCTGGTATGCAGTCGCCCTCGCTATCACGATCATGCTCGTCATCGTCTACGTGCCGGTGGTCGCGGGCTTCTTCGGCACGAGCGGGCTCGGCGTCCTGGACTGGGCGTTCGTGCTCGGTGCCGCGATCGTGTTCCTCGGGATCCGGGAGGGGGCTGCTGCCCTTCGGCGCCGCGGTGCGAGCGCGGACGCCGGCCGCGCCTGAGACATCCGCTTCTCACCGCGACCGGCACCGCGCCCGCGCTGGTTTCGGCACACCGCGCCCGCCGTTTCGGGCGCGGACGGAAGAAACCGGCGGGGTGTTCGGCGCGACCGCAATCTGGCACGCTGGAGGGGTACACCGCTACACCAGCACCAGGAGCCCCATGCCCTTCGCCGACCAACTCATCGGAGTGCCGACCGCGGTCGCCCTCACCGCGGCGATCCAGGCCGTCACACCGCACGCGCCGCTCACCGCGCTGCGCGCAGCCACGGAAGCGCTCGACCCGCTCTCACTGCGGGAGCGGAGCGACCTGTTGCGTGACGCCCTGCTGGCAGACCTGCCGGGCGGCTACGACTCATTCGCCGCGACCATCCGCGCAGCCGCGTCGGGAACCGCGCCGTTCACCGGCTGGCTGATCTGGCCGGTGTCGACCGCGATCGCGGTCAAGGGCATCGAGGCGGGCACGGATGCCGCCTTCGACGACGCCCTGGGCATGCTCGCCGAGCTCACCGGCCGGCTCAGTTCCGAGTTCGCGATCCGGCTACTCCTCGACCACGACCTCGAGCGGGCGCTCCCGGTCGTGCTGGGCTGGACCGCCTCGACCGACGTCGACGTGCGCAGGCTCGCGACCGAGGGCACCCGGCCGTTCCTGCCCTGGGCTCGGCGGGTCCCGGGGATCCTCGCCGAGCCGACCGCGACCCTGCCGATCCTGCACGCGCTCTACCGCGACGATGACGAGGCCGTGCGCCGGTCGGTCGCCAACCATCTCAACGACCTGAGCAGGCAGCAGCCGGAGCTCGCGGTCGCCACGACGGCCGAGTGGCTCGCCGAGCCGGACGGGCACACCGCCCGGCTCGTGCGGCACGCGCTGCGCACCCTCGTGAAGCGAGGCAATCCTGCCGCCCTCGCCCAGCTCGGCTTCCATGCGGCCGATGTGACGGTGGCCGGCCCGGTGCTGGCCGAGACGAAGGTGGCGTTCGGCGGAACGGTCGACTTCACCGCAAGCATCCGCAACAACGCCCGTGTGGCCACCCGGCTGGCCGTCGACTATGTCCTGCACCACCAGAAGGCGAACGGCACCCTCACCGGCAAGACGTTCAAGCTCACGACCCTGACCCTGGAGCCAGGCGAGGTCGTGCTGCTGACCAAGGGGCACTCGCTCCGGGCGATCACCACCCGTCGCTACTACCCCGGAGAGCACGCCGTCGAGTTGCAGGTGAACGGTGTGACCCACGGCCGGACGCCGTTCATCCTGCTGCCGGAGGCCTGACCGGCCGGGTCGCCCTGACCACCACGTCGCGCACGGGGGTCGCGCCGTCGTGGGCGGCGGGCGCCTCCCGCTCACGCGATTCGGCGACCTCGACCTCGAGTTCCGCGCCGTCGATCGCGGCGAGCACGTCGTCGACCCCGAACATCAGCTCGCGGAAGTGCGCCCGGTGCTCGCCTGCATCAGCGTCGGAGACGTCGTGACCGACGATGAGCAGCGTGCCGCCCGGCGCGACGGCCGCCGCGAGGGCCCGGAAGAGCACGCTTCGGGCGCTCTCGGGCAGGTGCATGAACTGCGAAGTGACGAGGTCGAATGAGCGGGGCTCTGGCGACCAGGACGTCAGGTCGTGCTGCTCCCAGCGGATGCGCGCCGCGGCGGGTCCGTCGACGGACTCCGCCCGGGCACGTGCCTTGTCGAGCGCGTTCGTGGAGATGTCGACACCGGTGACGTGCCACCCGCTCATCGCCAGCCAGAGTGCGTCGCCGCCTTCCCCGCTGCCGATGTCGAGGGCGCGGCCCGGCGCGAGCGGTGTCACTTCGGCGACGAGCACGGGGTTCGGGTCGCCGCTCCACGCCAGCCCTGGGGCGGCGTAACGCTCCTCCCAGTAGTCGCGGCCGAACGGGTGTTCCTCGTGTGTCATGGCAGACCTCCTGCTTCGATGCTCGGACAGGATCGACGGAATCGCCAAGCCCGTTTGCCGAAGTGGCAAGATCGACCCATGGACGACACTTCCGCCACGACGGAGACGATGCTCGCCGCCGTCGGCCCGCTCCTTCGGGCGCGGCGCAGCGAGCACGGTATGACACTCGCCGAACTGTCGCGCGCCACGGGCATCTCGGTCAGCACGCTGTCCCGGCTCGAATCCGGGCAACGGCGTCCCGCACTCGAGCTGCTGCTGCCACTGGCGCGGGCCTATGGCGTTCCGCTGGACGAACTGGTCGGGGCGCCGGAGACGGGTGACCCGCGCATCCACCTCCGGCCGACGCGGCACCGCGACCAGACGATCGTGCCGCTGTCCCGCGGCGCGAGCGGCGGGCCGCAGGCGTTCAAACACCTGATCCCCGCAACGGTAGCGGAGCGTGAGCCGGATCCGAGGGTGCACGAGGGATACGAGTGGATCTACGTGCTCCGGGGCCGCCTCCGGCTCGTGCTCGGCACGCACGACCTGGTGCTCCCGGCCGGGGAGGCCGCCGAGTTCGACACCCGCACGCCGCACTGGTTCGGCCGGGTCGGTCCGGGCGACGTCGAGTTCCTCACCCTCTTCGGCCGCCAGGGCGAGCGGATGCACGTGCGCGCAGCTCCACCCGGGCGCCTGGGCGAGTGAGACGCGGCTGGGGGGCTCGGCCGCGGATCCCGCGGACAGCCACAAAAAAGCCCCGCATCTCAGTGAGTGCGGGGCTTTTGTCTTGTGCGCCCGAAGGGATTCGAACCCCCAACCTTCTGATCCGTAGTCAGATGCTCTATCCGTTGAGCTACGAGCGCATGTGTCAGGCGAAATCCTTCGCGAAGACAACTTAGAAACTATAACAGATTTCCCGGCCCCTCCCGTTCGAGGGCAGGTGGGAGAGGCGCGGATGCCGCGCTCAGGCGGGTTCCCCTGCCGCAGGCGCTGCGGCATCCGCCCCGCTCTTCGGGGTGCGGATGCCGAGCCACGACACGAGTGCGCCGGCGAACATGAGCGTGGCGGTGACCAGCAGGACCCGCTGGAACCCGGCGACGCCGAGCTGTTCGCCGGCGATCGTGCCGGCGAAGGCGATCATGATGAGTCCGGCGACCCGGGAGACGGCGTTGTTGATCGCCGAGCCGATTCCGGCCTGCTCAGGATGGATGGAGCCGAGCACGGCGCCCGTCAGGGGTGCCACCGTGATCGAGAGCCCGAGGCCCACGACGGCGATGCCGGGGATCACGGTGCGCCAGACATCCACCGGGGGAACGGCCAGGGTCAGGATCAGGAAGCCGATGCCCGCCACGATCGGACCCAGGGTCATGAAGAGTCGCGGGCCGAACCGGCCGGCGAGCCCGCCGAACAATGTCGAGAAGAACAGCATCATCAGGGTCGCCGGGATGCCCGCGAGTCCCGCGCTCGTCGCCGAGAGGCCGCCGACCTGTTGCAGGTAGACGGCGAAGATGAAGAAACCGAGGCTCAGCGCACCGTAGATGCCGACGGTCGCGAGGTTGCCTGCCCAGAAATTGCGCACCCGGAAGAGGCCGAGGGGCATCATCGGGTGCGGAGCGCGCGCCTCCCACCAGAGGAACGCGGCGAGGGAGAGCAGCCCGAAGACGAGCGGCAGGTACACGATGGGACTGCCCCAGCCGAGCCGACCCTGCTCGATGAGCGCGAAAACGGGACCGCCGAGGCCGACGACGGCGAGGCAGGCCCCGGCGACGTCGATCCGGGCGGCCGGAGCGGTGCGCGCCGGTTCCCGCACTCCGGCGAGCACGATGAGGGTCGCCACGATCGGGAGCACGTTGATCGCGAACACGAGCCGCCAGCTGCTCGTGTCGACCAGGACGCCGCCGAGGATGGGCCCGGCGATGCCCGCGATGCCGGTCCAGCCTGTCCAGACGCCGATCGCCCGGCCCTGGGCAGGACCGGTGAACGTCGAGGTGATGAGCGCGAGGGAGCTCGGAACGAGAAGGGCGGCAGCAGCGCCCTGCAGGATCCGCGCGACGACGAGGGCGGCGCCCCACGGTGCGACGGCGCACGCGAGAGAAGTGATCCCGAACCAGATCAGGCCGACCCGCAGAACGCGCACCCGGCCGAAGGTATCCGAGAGCGAGCCGGCCACGAGGATCAGGGCGCCGAGGGAGAGCAGGTAGCCGTCGACGACCCACTGCTGCAGGGTGAGGCCGCCGCCGAGTTCGCGGGAGATCGCGGGGAGTGCGACGTTGACGATGGACCCGTCGAGGAACGCGACGAAGGAGGAGAGGACGGCGACGATCAGGATGCGGCGTTCGCGAGGAGTCACCCGGCAATCTAACCCCGGATCCCGGACGAAGTGAACCCGCGCCCCGGGGTAGCCGGTGCGCGGAGCGGGTGCAACACTGGCGCCATGACCCCGAGCCGTAATACCCAGGCCTCCTACGACTATTCCGGGCTGCGTGCCCTGTTCATCAATTGCACGCTCAAGCGCAGCCCCGAAGCCAGCAATACCCAGGCGATCATCGACCTGAGCATGAACCTGATGCACGAGCAGGGCGTCTACGCCGAAACGATCCGGGCGATCGACCACGACATCGCGACCGGCGTCTATCCCGACATGACGGAGCACGGCTGGAAGACGGATGCCTGGCCGGCGCTCTTCGACAAGGTGCAGACGGCGGACATCCTCGTGATCGGCGGCCCGATCTGGCTCGGCGACAACAGTTCGGTGACGAAACGCGTGATCGAGCGGCTCTACGCGATGAGTGGAGAGTTCAACGACAAGGGCCAGTACGTCTATTACGGCAAGGTCGGCGGCGCCATCATCACCGGCAACGAGGATGGCGTGAAGCACTGCTCGTCGAACATCCTCTACAGCCTGCAGCACATCGGCTACTCGATCCCGCCGGCCGCGGACGCCGGTTGGATCGGCGAGATCGGGCCGGGTCCGAGCTACCTGGACGCCGGGTCCGGCGGCCCCCTGAACGACTTCACCAACCGCAACACGACCTTCATGACCTGGAACCTGATGCACCTCGCGGCGATCCTGAAGGCCAACGGCGGCTTCCCCGCCTACGGGAACCTCCGCAAGGACTGGGACTCCGGCGAGCGCTTCGGCTTCGAGCCCAACCCCGAGTACCGCTGAACCGAACCCGGTACCCACCAGTACCCACCAGAACCCCGACCCAGACCCAGACCCACCACCCACACGAAGGACCAAGACAACTCCAGAAGATTCCCACGAGGAGGAGCGCATGTCCACAGCAGTGACCCTCGACGATGAACCGCATCCAGGCCCCGGCCCCGGTTTGGGAGCCCCCCTTCGCTCCGTCTCGCTCCCCCGGGGCCGGCTCGACGTCCGCGTCAGCGGCGGGATCGTGCGCGGAGTGCACGAGGACGGGATACTGGCCTGGCGCGGCATCCCGTATGCGGCGCCACCGGTCGGCGACGGGCGTTTCCGGGCGCCGCGTCCTGTGGAATCGTGGGCAGGCATCCGTGACGCCTCGAGGTTCGGGAAGATCGCCTCACAACCGCACCGCGGGCAGTTTCGGGCCCACGGGCCGCGCAGCGCCTCAGGGGAAGATTGCCTGACGATCAATGTCATGCGCCCGGCCGCGGGGCACCCGCGCCGGCTCGGCCTGCCGGTGATGGTGTTCATCCACGGCGGAGGGTACAGCGTGGGGTCCTCCCAGGACTTCACCGGCCGCGGCGAGCGCTTCGTGCGCAGCGGCCGCGTCGTCTACGTGAGCTTCAACTACCGCCTGGGGGCGCTCGGCTACATCGACTTCACCAGATTCTCGACGCCGGACCACCCCTTTGAGAGCAACCTCGGGTTGCGCGACCAGGTCGCCGCCCTGCGCTGGGTGCGGGACAACATCCGCGCCTTCGGCGGGAACCCGAACAACGTCACCGTGTTCGGGGAATCGGCGGGAGGGAACGCCGTCATCACACTGATGGCGACGCCGGCGGCCGAGGGGCTCTTCGCGCGCGCGATCGCCCAGAGCTCGCCGTCCAACGCCGCGTTCTCGCGGGAACTCACGGATGCCTGGGCCGGGGAGGTCGTCGAGGAGTTGCGGACGCTCACGGAAGCCGACGCCGGAGCGGTCGGCCTGGCCCCGGACGAGCTGCTCGCCATGGCACCCGCCGACGTGATCTCCCAGGCTGTCATCGCGGTGCAGACCCGGACCCCGGACTCGAACCCGGGCACCTTCTGCCTCGTGCCCGTCGTCGACGGCGACTTCCTGCCGGAACGCCCGGTCGATGCCTTCCGCGCCGGCCGCGAACACCGGGTCCCGCTCATCATCGGCTCCAACGAGCGGGAAGGCACCCTCTTCCGCGGCAGGGTCGACATCCTGCCGCATTCGGCTCCCCGGATCAGCGCCATCTTCGACCAGGCACCGGAGAGCTCACACGAGGCGATGCGCGCGGTGTACGCGGGGTTGTCACCGCTGCGCGGCTCGGTCGATTTCGGCAGCGACTTCGTGTTCTGGTACCCGAGCCTGCAGCTCGGGGAGCTGCACTCCAGGGTCGCGCCGGTGTACGTCTACCGCTTCGACCTCGCGCCGCGCCTGATGCACATGCTCGGATTCGGCGCGACCCACGGAATCGAGCTTTTCGCCCTGTTCGACCAGACCGACCTGCCGGTCGCCCGGATCATGAGCGTGCTCGGCGGTCGCGAGCTCTTCATCAACGCGGGCGAGCGGATGCGCCGGAACTGGCTGCACTTCGCGCTCACCGGCCGTCCCGACGCCGACTGGCCCCGCTTCACCGCGGAGGACCGCCTGACCCTGATCATCGATGCGGAGGACCGCGTCGAGTCGGATCCCCGCGGGGACCGTCGGGCGGTGTGGCAGGAATTCCTGCCCGACTGGTGATCGCGGGTCCCTCCCTCGGCCCAGAAACATGCGAAACCGGAACATTGGGCAGGTGCGGGCCGCGGGAAACAGGGGTAGAACGGTGTCAATCACGATCGCTCACCGCTGAGGGACCGCGTTCGTCCTGTTCCGCCCTGTTGCCGACCCCGGTCGGCCCTCACGTGGGGAGTACCGATGACCGATAGCGCTTCGTCCCAAGCCGGCGAGAAACGTTCCGACCAGGTCGACAGCAAGGGGCTGAAAGGCGGGGCGCTCGGCCTGCTGTCGAGCGTCGTCGTCGGAATGGCGTCAACGGCCCCCGCGTACAGCCTCGCCGCGAGCCTCGGCTTCATCGTCGCGAGCGGCGGAGCCCTTCTCGCCGGCGTCAAGGCGCCGGGTATCGTGCTGCTCGCCTTCATCCCGATGTACCTCATCGCGGTCGCATACCAGGAACTCAACAAGGCGGAGCCGGACTGCGGAACGACCTTCACCTGGGCCACCCGTGCGTTCGGCCCGATCACCGGCTGGCTCGGTGGCTGGGGCATCATCGCCGCAGACGTCATCGTGATGGCCAACCTCGCACAGGTGGCCGGTTCCTACTCATTCACCTTCATGGGCGACCTCGGACTGACGGGTGTCGCCGACCTCGCGAACGACCAGTTCTGGTCGACGGTCGCCGGTGTGCTCTGGATCGTGATCATGACCTGGATCTGCTACCGCGGTATCGAACTCTCCGCCCGCATCCAGTACGTGCTCCTGGGCATCGAGGTTGTCGTGCTGATCATGTTCGCCGTCTTCGCGCTCATCCGCGTGTACACGGGGAGCGCGGAAAGCTACTCGCTGACCCCGACGCTCGACTGGTTCAACCCGTTCACGCTCGACTTCGGCAGTGTGATCGCCCCCGCCGTGCTGACCGCCGTGTTCATCTATTGGGGCTGGGACACAGCCGTCTCCGTCAACGAGGAGACGGCCGACCCGAGCAAGACCCCTGGCCGGGCCGCCATCATCAGCACCCTGCTCCTGCTCGGCACCTATGCCCTCGTGACCATCGCGGCGGTCGCCTTCGCGGGCGTCGGCACCGACGGTGTGGGACTCGGCAACGACGCGAACTCGGCGGACGTCTTCGCCGCGATCGGGCCGGCGCTGTTCGGTGACAGCACCCTCGGCAACCTCGCGATGCTCCTCCTCTCGGCCTCGATCCTCACCTCGGCCTCCGCGTCGACGCAGACCACGATCCTGCCCACCGCCCGCACGGCCCTGTCGATGGGTGTCTATCGCGCCCTGCCCGCACGCTTCGCAAAGATCCACCCGCGGTACCTCACCCCGACCTGGGCCACCCTCGCCATGGGCGGCATTTCGATCGGGTTCTACCTGCTCTTCACCCTGATCAGTGTCCAGCTGCTCGGGGCGCTGATCGGTTCCGTCGGCCTGATGATCGCCTTCTACTACGGGCTCACCGGTTTCGCGTGCGTCTGGTATTACCGCAGGTCGATGTGGTCGTCGTTCCGGAACGTGATCATGCGGGGCCTCTTCCCACTGCTCGGCGGCCTGATGCTGACCGCGGCCTTCGTCTACGGGCTGCAGCAGTACGCCACGGTCGACTGGCTCACCGACGATAACGGGGACAACGTCACGATCTTCGGCATCGGCGCCGTCGCCGTCGTCGGGATCGGCGCACTGGTGCTCGGTGTGGTCGTGATGCTGGTCTGGTGGGCGGTCAACCCGAATTTCTTCCGCGGCCGCACCCTGCCGCGCCAGTCCGACGACCTCGTGCTCGCCACAACCGAAGCGGAGTCGATTCCTCGATTCGGACTGCCGGACTCCAAGCTGATGCCGACGATGATCGCGCCGGACCTGTCGAACCTTCCGCCCGGCCAGACCGCCGTCAACGCCGAGACCGGCGAGGAAGTCAGCACGCCCGGCGACCTCCCCCCTGCCGACGCGAAACGGCATCCGCGCGCCGAGGCCGACGACGAGTAGCCGGCGGGTGATCGAGCGACCCTGTCCTCACCAGATACCTGATCAGAGTTAGTTTCCACAGACCTGAGCCATGCTCAGAGAGTGTCGGTGGTTGGTCGTAGCGTGGGGGCATGATCAACCTTCCCGAGTCACCCGCTTCACCCGATCAGCCGCATGGCGAACGGGTGCAGGGCGGTGTTCTCGGCGGGTTGCGGTCGATGGCGGATGTCGTCACCGGGCTGGGTGGTTCGTCCGCCGCTGTCGACACTCTCAGTGACGAGGCGGTGCTCGAGGGGCACGTGTTGATCGCGGGAGCCCGGCGGGCCTTGGACACCCAGGCTGCCTGGTTCGCCGCGACACTCGCCCGGCGGTCCCGTCCGGAACTCGGCGGGAAGGGCCTCGCGGCCCGGCAAGGCTTCCGGACTCCGGAAGACCTGCTGCAGAGCGTGTCTGGGTCAAGCAAGGGCGATGCTGTCAAGCTCCTCGGGGTGGGCCGGCTGCTGGCCGAGGCCGACGCCGCCGAGAAGGCCGCCCGCGAAGCCGCCGAGGCGCAGAAGTTACTCGACGGGACTCCGCCCCTCAACGAGGCCGCTCCAGACCTGCCGCCAGTCGACCCGCCGGTTCCTGCGGCCGCGGTGCCGCCGTGGCACGCGCCGATCGGCCGGGCGTTGCGAGAAGGCTGGCTCAGTGTTGAGAAGGCGGACTCGCTCCGGAAGGGCCTGGGCGACCTGGACCGGGCGATCACCCCGGAGAAACTCGCGACCGCCCTGGCCCGGCTCCTCACCGAAGCTCGGACCCTGAACGCTGACCAGCTGTTCAAGCGGGCCCGCCGGGTGCGGGACGTGCTCGATGAAGCCGGCATCGCCGCCCGGGAGAAAGCCGTCTACGACGACCGGTCCCTGCGGTTCTGGCGACTCCACACGGGGCAGGTGCGCATGGTCGGCCTGTTCGCCCCCGAAGACGGCGAGTACCTGATGAGTACCTACGACGCCATCACCAGTCCCCGCCGGGGCGGGGTGCGCTTCGTGGACAAGGAGCAGGCCGCGTGGGCGAAGCGGNCGAACAGCTCACCGCGGACGCATTCCTCGCCCTGACCAAACTCGGCGTCAAAGCCGACCCCAAGCGCATCGCCGGAAGCCGCAGCCCCGCCGTCCGCATGATCACCATCCGCCCCAGGAGCACCACACCCGCCGGTTTCGCGCCCAGGGGAACCACAACCACCGATGCCGCGCCAACCGAGGCCCCGTCACCCACAGCCGACGCTGCGGCGAACCCCGAAACCGCGCACCCGCGCTCCAGCCCGGCGTCATCGAGGGGACTGCGGTGACGGTCGCGGCCGAGACCTTGGAACGGAACCGGTGCGACAGCGGACTCCTCGACGTCACCTTCGACGACCACGGCCACGGCGTCGACCTCGGCCGCGAACAGCGCACGTTCAGCCCCGCCCAAAGCGCGGCCCTCGCCCTCCGCGACGGCGGCTGCATGTGGCCCGGCTGCGACCGGCCACCCTCCTGGACCGAAACCCACCACATCCAACACTGGAAAGACGACACCGGCCAGACCAACCTCGACCAAGGCATCCTGCTCTGCCGGGCCGACCACCTCAGGCTCCACAACGAACACTGGCACATCACCCGCGACGACACCGGCCAGTACTGGCTCACCCCACCACCCGGACTCGACCCCGACCAGAAACCCGTACTGTTCACCAGCAAAAACACGATCCTCCGCGACGATGGCCGGGTCTGATCCCAATGGGGCTCGCGTGAGGTCGCGATGCTCGCACCAGGAATGGTGCAGCGCGGGTGCTTCATGACGGGGAACAGGCCGGCCCGCGACTCATCGGGTCATTCGTTGACGAGGACCGGGACCCCGATCGACACGGCCACGGCCCGGCCGGACACATCCCCGGGTACCGCGATTGTGAACTCCTGACGTTCTATCGGCGGCTCGGTGTGGGTGGTGTCCTCGCTCAGGTGGTGGACGAAACGACCACTGCCGACCAGGACACCATCGGCGTCATAGAACCCGGCCAGCACCTCGAGGTCGAGCACGTCGCTCACGTCGCTCGTCACACGTACGGCACCCGATACCGCACCCCCGTCGAAGGCGAGGTCCTCGAGCACGAACCGGTCGTCGAAGGGACCGGCCGCCGCAACGATCGTCCCCGGGCTCGGGTGCACCAGATTCAGGCTCTCAAGCTCGGGGTTCCCGGTCGACGGTGTCAGTCCTGCAAAGGTCGCCTGAGGAGTGAACTGCGTCGCGGCGGCCGTTTGCGCGTCACTGTGGGCGCCGGTTGCCGCCGCATACACGGCAACGCCGACGACCGCACAGATGGCGACGACACTCAGCGCCGCGGCGATTCCGGATCTGGTCTTCATGCGAGGTCCGACTACACCACTCGGAGCGCGCGCCCGACTATCCCGAAGAGCGCCGTGTTATCGATCGTGCCCTGGAGCTGATCCGACCCGGGCCCCGTGGCGAACACCGGGACATCCGCCCCGGTGTGATTGCCGGAGAGATAGGTCAACCAGAGTCCGGCGTCCGGGGAGCCGTCGACGACACCCGCCGCATCCGTCGGGGTCCGGAAGGTCGCCGGCCCGAAGTTCTTCGGGTCTGCGGCGCCGGCACCGTTCACGATGCCCGTTGAGCGGGCGGCATCCTTGGAATTGGAGGGCCGGGTCGGGGTGGAGTTGTTCGCGGAGTTCCCGCTGTCGACGTTGGCCGGCGGAGTCCCGGCCTCGGCGTTCGTGAAGGTGCCCTTCTCGATGATGTTGAATCCGGCGCACTCGTGGTCCGCGGTCACGATGACGAGGGTGTTTCCGTCTCGCTTGGCAAAGTCCTTGACGATGGCGACCGCGTCATCAAATGCCTTCATTTCGCCGAGGGTCTGCGCGGCATCGTTGGCGTGTGAGCGCTTGTCGATGAGGGCGCCTTCAATCTGAAGGTAGAACCCCTGGCCTCCCTTTCCGCTCCGGTCGTTCTTGTCCGCATTGTTCTTGCCCTTCTGCAGCAAGTCAATCGCCTTGCTCGTCATCTCCGACAGGGTCGGTTCCTGCGCCTGGACCGAAGACGGGTTGTCCTGCTTGGTCTTCTCAACGGTCAGGTTGCCCTTGTTGAAGAGTCCGAAGACCTTGGCACCGGAGGCGGCGGCCAGGTCGGCTTTCGTGGCGATCGACTGGCCGGTGATGGAGCCGAGGACCGAGTAGCCCTGCCCCTTGAGCGCCGTCTCGTCAGCGGCATCGAAACGGCTGAGCCCGCCACCCAGGATGACGTCGGCCGTGCCGTTGCGGGCGATCTGGTCGGCGATGGGGGTGACCCGTACGTCGCTCGTCGGGAGGGCTGCCCCCGTGATGGACAGGTCCTGGCAGGCCGCATCGGAGTACACCGGACCCTGGCATCCCCTGGCGAGGGCGTGGCTCATCTGGCCGGCGGGAGTGGCATCCGTGATCTCAGCGGTCGAGACGTTTCCGGTGCGGTAGCCGGCCTTCTTGGCCAGTTCCATCATCGTGGGAACGACCATACCCTTGGCATCGACGCCGAGGGCCGCGTTGTAAGTCTTGACACCGGACGACCATGCCGTCGCCGCAGAGGCCGAATCGGTCACCGGATTGGGCTTGAAGTCGGTGGCACCCGGCTGGCCGGAGAGCTTCTCGACGGCGTACGTACTGACAAAGCCCTGGGCAGGCAGCGTTTCCATGGCGAGCTTGCCTGCGGCGCCGTAGTAGCGTTCGCGGGCGGCGGTGACGTGGGTGCGACCCATGCCATCGCCCAGGAGGTAGATGACGTTGGTGGCGCGGGCCCTGTCGTTTCCGTCATCGGCTGAGGCCGCTAGAGCGGCACCGCCGAATCCAGTGAGGATGACGCTCGCGACCAGTGCGGTCACAAGGGTGGTCGAGGTGAAAACGGAGGTCTGTCTCTTCATGAGGATTCTCCCAAAACTGTGCGATGGAGCACTCGGAGCGGCAGCTCATATTGCCACTGCTCACACGGTATGGCGTGCCGGTAACAGTGACGGGTACCCCCGGTGAACAGACTCTGACCGTTGCCCGGTCGACGGTTGATGCTGCCCGGCGAGCAGGGTCACCTCGCGTCGAGCGTGGCCGCGAGGTGGGGAGTGAGCACCGCCGTCACCTCGGCGATGACTGCCTCCAGCCTGGCCAGGTGATCCTCCGTGACCGGTCCACCATGGTTGGCGGATGCTTCGATCTCCCCGCATACGGCGGCGAGCCCGCTTGCCCCGATCGTGGCGCTGCTCCCGCGCAGCCGGTGGGCGATGAACGCGGCCTGCACCAGGTTGCCGCGGTCGAGCTCCGCCCGAAGGGCCGCCAGGTGGCCGCCGCTTTCGTCGAGGACGTGTTGCAGCAGAACGGCCTTGGTCTCGGCGCCCATCTCGTCGAGGTAGCCGAACAACTCGGGATCGAGCACCGGTGCTTTCTCGGCCACCGGCGTCGTGGAGAGGCCTGCCGCGAGGTCCGGCTCCGGACTCGGCACCGGAGTCGGCACTGGCACTGGCACTGGCACTGGCACCGGCACTGGCACCCTACTGGTGAGGGCAAGGGCCTCCGCGAGTTCCTCGACCCGGATCGGTTTGCTGAGGTACTGGTCCATGCCCGCGTCGGCACAGGCCCGGCGCGCTTCCGCCGTGACACTCGCCGTCAGCGCGATGATCATGGGCTGGCGGATACTGTCGCCCAGTACCCGGATCAACCGCGTGGCCTCGAGCCCGTCCACGATCGGCATGTGCACGTCCATCAGGACGACGTCGAAGTCGCCGAGTTGGACTGCCTGAACGGCTTCCAGACCGTTACTGACGGTGTCGACGCGGTGACCGCCCTTGGCGAGCATCAATTGCGCGACCTTCTGGTTGACGAGGTTGTCCTCCGCGAGGAGGATTCGCAATCCGGAAGCTGCGTCCGCACGCGCGGGCACCTCGGAGCCCGCGGCGACCTGGCCGGAAAGCACTTCGATGACGACGCGCTGCAGTTGGGCGCTGCGCACCGGCTTCGTCAGGACCGCCGCGAAAGGCGCCTTGCGCGCTTTGCTCAGTGTCGCGCTCATGCTCGTGAGCAGGATCATCGGGGTGTCCTGCCATCCCGGCAGGTCCTGCAGCACCCGGGCGACTGCAGCGCCGTCCATCCCCGGCAGTTGCATGTCGAGGATCGCGATATCGGGAACAGGGCTGTTCCTGGCGTCCGCGATCATCTCATCGGACGTCGCGGTCACGGTACATTTCATCCCCCACCGGGAGAGCTGACCGGACAGGATCCGACGGTTGGCCTCGTTGTCGTCCACCATCAGCGCGCGGAGTCCCGCAAGTGAGATCGTTTCGGTCACGCGGCGCTCCGGCGACGGGCTTTCCCGCCAGGCGATGGTGAATGCGAAGGTGGAGCCGACCCCGACGGTACTCGTCACCTCGATCCGCCCCCCCATGATCTCGACCAGGGCCTGACTGATCGCCAACCCCAGACC
>NZ_SOFS01000022.1 GCF_004402235.1 Cryobacterium glucosi | reverse complement strand
CGATCAGAGCACCCGCCCCGTCGTGCCCACCGGGCGTGGGTCTCGAACACCCCGCCAGAAGCCGGTGCTGGTAGCGACCGGGCCTGGGCAGGTGTGGTCCTGGGACATCACCGACCTCCGCTGCCCGTGGCGGGGCAGAACGTTCAAGGCGTATTCCATCATCGATATCTACTCGCGCACGATCGTCGGCTGGCGGGTCGAGGAACGCGAGAGCGACCACCTCGCCGTGGAGATGTTCCAGAGCGCGTTCGACCAATACGGCACCCCCAAGTTCGTGCACGCCGATTCCGGGCCCGCGATGCGTTCGGGCGCTCTGGCCGATCTCCTCGCCGAGCACAAGGTGACTAAAACCCACAACCGGCCCTATGTGTCCAACGACAACCCGTTCTCCGAGTCTGAATTTCGCACAATGAAGTACCGGCCCAACTACCCCGGAACGTTCGAGAGTCTTCAGGCCGCCCGCGACCACCTGGCCGAGTACGTGCCCTGGTACAACACGACCCACAAGCATTCCGGCATCGCGTTATTCACGCCCCAGCAAGTCCACGACGGCTCCTGGAAGCAGGCCCACCGCATCCGCGACATGGCACTGCAGACCTACCACCAGAACCACCCGGAACGATTCAACTCGCGGCCGACTACACCCGCACCAGCCGGCACCGTTGGAATCAACATCCCCAAGGAAACTGTCAAAAGCTAGCCCACGTGACTCCACACAGCTTGACATCGAGCGTTCCGCGCGTGAGAGGGCACTTTGGGCCCCGAATGCCCAAAATCTCCGTCGAATTGGTTCGGGCGAATAGAGTGGGGGGATGCCGACGATCGACGCAAACCCGCTGGACGAGCCACAAACCGATCCATTCGAGATCGCCCGGATCGCGGCGGAGGAAATCGTCGAGCTGACCGGCGTCACCCATCACGACGTCGCGCTGACCCTCGGCAGCGGCTGGGGCAAGGCCGCGGAGCTCATCGGCGAGACCACGCACACGATCCCCGCGCAGTCGATCACCGGATTCAGCGCCCCCGCGCTCGAAGGCCACGTCGGCACTCTGCGTTCCGTGCTCCTGCCGAACGGCAAGCGGGCTCTCGTCATCGGCGCGCGCACCCACTACTACGAAGGCCACGGCGTCCGCCGGGTCGTGCACAGCGTACGCACCGCTGCGGCAACGGGCGCGACGACCATGATCCTCACCAACGGGGCGGGCGGCATCCGCGAGACCTGGACCCCCGGAACGCCGGTGCTGATCAGCGACCACATCAACCTCACCGCGGACTCGCCGCTCGAAGGCGCGACCTTCATCGACCTGACCGACCTCTATTCGAAGCGGCTGCGCGACCTCGCCCGCACCATCGACCCCGGGCTCGACGAGGGCGTCTACTGCCAGTTCCGCGGACCGCACTACGAGACCCCCGCCGAGGTGCAGATGGCGAAGGCGATCGGCGGCCACATCGTCGGCATGTCGACGGCGCTCGAGGCCATCGCCGCCCGCCAGGCCGGCATGGAGATCCTCGGCCTGTCCCTCATCACCAATCTCGCGGCCGGGATCCAGAAGGAGCCGCTCAGCCACGCCGAAGTGCTCGTCGCAGGCAAGCAGGCCGAACCCGTGATCAGCGCACTCCTCGCCAGGATCGTGGCCGCCCTGTGAGCGCGACCGAGACCGGCACCGGGCCCACGAGCACCGGGCCCACCAGCACAGGGCCCGTCGACTCCGAGCTGACCGGCACCGGTGAGGTTCGCGCGCGCGGGCGTCACCGGGCATTGCCGGATGCTCCCGCTTCCGCACTGCCCCCGACCCTCGCGCTCGAGATCGTGGAGATTCCGGTCCCGGCGGCCGCCCAGGCGGTTCCAGTATCGGCAGCAGCCGAAGCGGCGGAGGCAGTTCCGGCAGCAGCCGAGGAACCCGCCGCTGCCCCACTGACCGCCCACCCGGCATCCGCCGCGGACGAACAGGCCCCCGTCACTGCGGAAATGGACGCCACCGTCGCGGCGGCCTTCGTCCCGGCAGCGCGCGCCCACCCCGTTCGGGCATCGACGACGTCTGCACCGGCCCCTGCGCCCGACGACGCCACCACGGTCGCCGCGGCCACCGCCTGGCTCGCCCAGGACCCGGACCCCGAGACCCAGGCCGAACTGCGCGCCCTGCTCCGCGGGGCACAGTCCGCGGACGAGACAGCCATCACCGAGTTGCACGCCCGCTTCGACGAGCGCCTCGCCTTCGGAACGGCCGGCCTCCGCGGCGCGATCGGCACCGGCTCCAACCGGATGAACCGCGTCCTCGTGTCCCAGGCCGCGGCCGGCCTCGCCGCGTTCCTGATCGGAACCGCCCTTCCCGGCCAGACCCCCTCCGTCGTGATCGGCTACGACGGCCGCAAGAACTCCCAGGTCTTCGCGGCCGACAGTGCCGCGATCATGGCGGGTGCCGGCGTCCGCGCCATCCTGCTGCCCCGCCTGCTGCCGACGCCCGTCCTCGCCTTCGCCGTCCGCCACCTCGACGCGAGCGCCGGCGTCATGGTCACCGCCTCGCACAATCCCGCGGCCGACAACGGCTACAAGGTCTACCTCGGCGGCGCGAACAGCGGATCCCAGATCGTTTCACCGGACGACGCGTTCATCGCGGCGGAGATCCACCGCGTGGCGACGCACACGACCATCCCCGACCTGCCGCGCGGCGTCTACGAGACCGCGGAGGAGACCGTCGTCCAGGCCTACATCGCCGCGACCGCCGCTACCGTCGGCCCGCCGCGCGCCCAGGTCAACGCCGTGTACACGGCCATGCACGGGGTCGGCTGGGACACCACCCGCCGCGTGCTCGAGGCTGCGGGCTACGACCTGCCGACCCTCGTCGACGCGCAGATCGCCCCGGACCCGACCTTCCCGACCGTCGCGTTCCCGAACCCGGAGGAGCCGGGCGCCCTCGACCTCGCCTTCGCGACCGCCCGCGAGATCAACGCCGAACTCATCATCGCGAACGACCCGGACGCCGACCGCCTCGCGATCGCGATCCCCGACGCCGACGCCGCGGGCGGATACCGTCGCCTCACCGGCAACGAGGTCGGTGCGATCCTCGGCTGGCGTGCCGCGGAACGGGCAGAACTGGCGCCCATCGCCGACGACGCCGCCACGGACGACGACGCGGACACATCCGCGCCGGCCCCGCGCAGCGGCACTCTGGCCTGCTCGATCGTCTCGTCGCCGGCCTTGAAGGCCGTGGCGGATGCCTACGGCATGCGCTTCGAAGAGACACTCACCGGGTTCAAGTGGGTCTCGCGCGCCCCCGGTCTGGTGTTCGGCTATGAGGAAGCCCTCGGCTACCTCGTGAACCCGACGACCGTGCGCGACAAGGACGGCATCTCCGCGGCCCTCGCGCTGCTGTCCCTCGTGAGCGACCTGAAGAACGAGGGCTTCACCCTCGCGGACCACCTGCACCACTTCAGCGGCCGGTTCGGGCACTTCTCGTCGAGCCAGATTTCGGTGCGCGTCACCGACCTGTCGTCGATCTCCCGGGTGATGGACCGGCTGCGCTCGAACCCGCCGGTGTTCATCGGCCGGATCCGCGTCGACCACATCGACGACCTCGCCGGCGGCTTCCTCGGCTTGCCCCCGAGCGACGTGCTCCGGATCCGCCTCGTCGGAGGGGCCCGGGTGATGGTGCGCCCGAGCGGCACAGAACCCAAGCTCAAGGTCTACCTCGACACGAGCAGCGTCGTCGGCACGGTGGTGGAGCGCCAGGTCGCCGCCAACGCCGTGCTCGCCGAGCTCGAGCGCGGTATGCGCGAGCTCATCGCGTAGGGCTCACCGCGCAGGACTCGGACCTCAGGGCCCGGCACGCGAAGCACCGCACCGCACCGCACCGGGCTCAGCCGAGCGCGTCCTCGAGCTTGGTGGTGAGCTCGTCGAGGTCGAAATAGTTGTCGATGACGACGATGTCCGCGTTGGTCTTGCCGATGTGGGCCACGAGCTCCGATGAGGTCAGGATCACCTGCGCGTCCGCGCCGACGGTCTGCACGGAGGCAACGTCGGTCGCCGTGACCTCGGCGTCGATGTCGAGCCGGGCGAGAGCCCGTTCTGCGTTCATCTTCAGGATCGCGGAGGTGCCGACTCCGACCCCGCACAGGGCGACGATCTTCATTCCCGGACCCCGTTGGCTTCTCCGGCGGGTGCCGTCACGCCGAGCAGCGAACGGATGCCGGCGGCATCCGTCGCGGCCGCAAGCGCAGGGATGACCCGCGGGTCATTGAAGAGGTTCGCGAGTTCGGCGACGAGCAGCACGTGCTCATCGCCCGTCGTCACGGCGAGGCCGAGGACCACGCTGACCGGGTCGTTGTGCGGGTGGCCGAAGGCGACGGGTTCCGCGAGCGTCACGACGCTCAGGCCCTCTGCGATGACGTCGGGGCCTGGGCGCGCGTGGGCGAGGGCCAGGCCCGGGGCGATCACGACGTAGGCGCCGAACTCGTCGATGACGTCGATCATCCGTTTCGTGTAGCCGGGGCCTGTCGACCCCGAGCGCACGAGACCGTCGCCGGCCGCGGTCACGGCGGCGCGCCAGTCGGCCACGTGGATGCCGATCGCGATGGCGGTAAGAGGCAGGTCTGGGAGTTGCATAGGTTCTTTCACTGGGGTTGCGTGGCGGGGTCCGCGGACTCTCAGGCCTCTTCGAAGCCCGCGACGATGGCGTCGGCGAGTTCTTCGCGCTCTTCGAGCGGGAGGAACGCGGACTGGGCGGCGTTGAGCTGGAAGACCTCGAGGTCGTCGATGTCGTAGCCGAAGGCGTCGCTCAGCAGCGCGAGTTCCTGGCTCAGGCTCGTGTCGCTCATCAGCCGGTTGTCGGTGTTGACGGTGACCCGGAAGCCGAGCTGATACAGCAGGTCGAAGGGATGGTCGAGCAGGTCGTCGCCCCAGGCGGCGATTGCGCCGGTCTGCAGGTTCGACGACGGGCTCAGTTCGAGGGCGATCTCACGGTCGCGCACCCACTGGGCGACCGGGCCGAGGGTGACGTAGGTGTTGTCGTCGTCCTCGCGGCCGATGACGATGTCTTCGGCGAGGCGCACGCCGTGGCCGAGGCGCAGTGCGCGGCCGTCGAAGAGGGCGCCGCGGATGCTGCCCAGCCCGTCGGCCTCTCCGGCGTGCACCGTGACCGGCATGAACTCCTTGGCGAGGTAGTCGAATGCTGCAAGGTGGTTGCGGGCGGGGAAGCCGAGCTCCGCGCCGGCGATGTCGAAGCCGATGACGCCGTTGCCGCGGTGGCGTACGGCGAGTTCGGCGATCTCGAGGCCGCGGTTCGCGTGGCGCATCGCGGTGATGAGCTGGCCGACCCGGATGGTGGACCCGAATTCTGCCGCCTGGTCGACGCCGGACTCGAGGCCTTCCTGCACGGCCTCGACGACTTGGTCGAGGGTGAGCCCGCGGGTGAGGTGCTGTTCGGGTGCCCAGCGGATCTCCCCGTAGATGACACCGTCTGCGGCGAGGTCCTGCACGAATTCGCGGGCGACTCTGATGAGGCCCTCCCTGGTCTGCATCACGGCCGTCGTCACGTCGAAGGTCTTGAGGTAATCCACGAGCGAGCCGGAGTTGGCCTGGTCGGCGAACCAATCGCCGAGGGCGGCAGCTTCCGTCGACGGCAGGGCGAGACCGATGGCCTCCGCGAGCTCGATGATCGTCTGGGGGCGCAGGCCGCCGTCGAGGTGGTCGTGCAGCGATATTTTGGGCAGCGCATTGATGCTCGTACCACCGGGCAGCAGGAATTTCTCAAGGCTCGTATTCACGCTCACCAATCTACCGGCCCCGGCCTCCCCCGGCCCCTCCCCAGGCATAACTCCCGTAATTTATCGTGATCGGCAACAAACCGATCCCGTTCAGGAGATCGAGCCGGGCTCAGCCACCGATGCGCTCGGCGATGAGGGGGCCGCCGTCGAGCACGGGCTCGCCGGGTTCGCCGATCCGGTACGCGCCCTCGAGGGCCTCGAGGGCCCTGGCGAAACGCTCCGGCTCGTCGGCGCTGAGGGTGAAGAGCGGCTGCCCTGCGCGCACGGTGTCGCCCGGCTTGGCGTGCAGGTCGATCCCTGCGGCGTGCTGCACGGGGTCCTGCTTGCGGGCACGGCCCGCCCCGAGACGCCAGGCGCCGATCCCGAACGGCAGAGCCTGCTGCTCGACGAGCACTCCGTCACGGTCCGCCGTGACGACGTGGGTTTCCTTCGCGACCGGCAGCGCGGCATCCGGGTCGCCGCCCTGGGCGCGGATGACCTCGCGCCACTTGTCCATGGCCCGCCCGTCGGTGAGGGCAGCGGCGACGTCGACGCCTTCGATTCCGGCGAGGTCGAGCATCTCGGTCGCGAGGGCGATCGTGAGTTCGACGACGTCTGCAGGTCCGCCGCCGGCGAGCACCTCGACCGATTCGCGGACCTCGTTCGCGTTTCCGATCGCGAAGCCGAGCGGCACGTTCATGTTGGTGAGCAGGGCGGATGTCGCCACCCCGGCATCCTCGCCGAGCGCGACCATCGTGCGGGCGAGTTCCCGGGAGAGCTCGATGTCCTTCAGGAAGGCGCCGGACCCGAACTTCACGTCGAGGACGAGCGCGCTCGTGCCCTCAGCGATCTTCTTCGACATGATCGAGGAGGCGATCAGCGGGATCGCCTCGACGGTTCCGGTGATGTCGCGGAGGGCGTAGAGCTTGCCGTCCGCCGGGGCGAGGCCGCCGCCCGCCGCGCAGATCACGCCGCCGTGGTCGCGGAGCTGCGCGAACATCTCCTCGTTGCTGAGGTGGGCGCGCCAGCCGGGGATCGACTCGAGCTTGTCGAGGGTGCCGCCGGTGTGCCCGAGGCCGCGGCCGGAGAGCTGCGGGACGGCCGCGCCGAAGACCGCGACGAGCGGCATCAGCGGGAGGGTGATCTTGTCGCCGACGCCGCCGGTGGAGTGCTTGTCGGTGGTCGGCTTCCCGAGGCCGGCGAAGCTCATCCGCTCGCCGCTGTTGATCATGGCGAGGGTGAGGTCCTTGATCTCCCGCCGGGTCATGCCGTTCAGGAAGATCGCCATGGTCATCGCGGCCATCTGCTCGTCGCCGACGTAGCCGCGGGTGTACGCGTCGATCAGCCAGTCGATCTGGGGGGTGGCGAGTTCGCCGTGGTCGCGCTTGGTGCGGATCAGGTCGACGGCGTCGAAGGCTTCGAGGTGGGTCTGGGTGTTCACTGGTGTTCTTCCCGGTAGTCGGCGAGCTGGCGGGGCCCGAAGGCATCCGGCAGGACCTGGTCGATGGTGCGGAGGCCCGAGACTGTTTCCAGCAGCATGCCGGGTGCGGAGTGTTCGTAGAGGAGCTGGCGGCAGCGGCCGCACGGCATCAGCAGGTTGCCGTTGCCGTCGACGCAGCTGAAAGCGAGGAGCCGGCCGCCGCCGGTGAGATGCAGCACGGAGACGAGGGCGCACTCTGCGCACAAAGTGAGGCCGTACGAGGCGTTCTCCACGTTGCATCCGCTGATCACCCTGCCGTCGTCGACGATGGCGGCCGCGCCGACGGGGAACTTCGAGTACGGCGCGTATGCGAGGCTCATCGCCTCGGTCGCGGTGCTGCGGAGGAGCGCCCAGTCGATGGCGGGAGCCACGTGGCCGGACTCCGGTTCGTTATTTCGTGCGGGTTCGTTCTTTCGGGAGCTCACGATTTGATGTACGGCTTTCCGGAGGCCGCCGGCCCCCGTGACTGGCCGACGAGGCCGGCGACGGCGAAGATCGTGACGAGGTAGGGCAGCATCAGCATGAATTCGCTCGGCACCGGGGAGCCGATGATGCTGAGCACGTTCTGCAGGTTGCTCGCGAAGCCGAAGAGCAGCGCGGCGAGGGTGGCCCTGATCGGGTCCCAGCGGCCGAAGATGACGGCGGCGAGGGCGATGAACCCGGCACCGGCTGTCATCTCCTTGCCGAAGGCGCCGACGGAGCCGAGGGTGAAGTACGCCCCGCCGAGACCGGCGATCGCGCCTGCGAGCGAGACGTTCCAGAACCGGGTGCGGGCGACGTTGATGCCCACGGTGTCCGCGGCCTGAGGATGCTCGCCGACGGCGCGCAGGCGGAGGCCCCACTTGGTGTGGAAGAGGCCGAAGTACACGCACGCGACGGCCACGTACATGATGTAGACGATCAGGGTCTGCCGGAAGAAGACCGGGCCGATGATTGGGATCTCGCTCAGCAGCGGGATGTTGATGTTCTCGAACCGCGGCGGACTGTTGAGCGTCCCGGCGTTCGGGGCGAGCAGCTGGGAGAACAGGAAGCCGGTCACCCCGGAGACGAGCACGTTGAGCACGACGCCGACGATGACCTGGTCGACGAAGTACTTGATCGCGAACGCGGCGAGCACGAAGGAGACGAGCACGCCGGCGAGCATCGCCGCGACAAGCCCGAGCAGCGGCTGCTGGGTGATCGACGCGACCATCGCCGAGGTGAACGCACCCGCGAGCAGCTGGCCCTCGATCGCGACGTTGACCACGCCGACCCGCTCCGAGATGACGCCGCCGAGAGCACCGAAGATGAGCGGGACGGCGAGGCTCAGCGACCCGAAGAGCAGCCCGGGCACGGGGATCGTGTGGTCGGCGGAGGCCCAGGCCAGGAAGCCGACCAGCAGGAACACCGCGAACACGGTGACGAGCCAGATCGGTACTTTCGCCTTCGAGCGCACGAGCCATCCGCTCGCCGCCGTGATCAGGAGCAGGAGGGCGACGACCGCGATGCCGGTCGGCCGGGTGGGCAGGACCACGTCGGGCAGCTGGATCAGGTCGGTCGTGGTGGACAGGCGCATGGTGCTCTCGCCGTCACGACCGAAGACGACGAGCAGCAGGAAGCCGAGCACCGAGAAGATCGCGAGGGCGATCGGGGTCTTCCAGCTCTTGATCTGCTCGAAGTCGGGCCCTGCGGCAGTGACTGCTGCGCCCGGTCCGGTGGACCCGGCCGGTGAAACGGTTATCGGAGTGCTCACGAGGCCACCGCCTCCGTGGGTGTCGTGGTGCGTTTCCGGGGCGTCTTCGCACCCGGGGTCTTCTGGCCCGGCGTCGGCAGCCGGAAGATGGCGCGCACGAGGGGCGGCGCCGCGATGAACAGCACGATCAGGGACTGCACGATCAGCACGATGTCGATCGGGACACCCTCTGCCGCCTGCATCGAGAACCCGCCCGCCTTGAAGGCGCCGAAGAGGATGCCCGCGGCGAAGACCCCCCACGGGCGTGAGCGGCCGAGCAGCGCGACGGTGATCGCGTCGAACCCAATGCCGGAGTCGATGCCGGCGTCGAAACCGCTCGTCGACGTGCCGAGCACCTGGTTGATGCCGGCGAGGCCGACGAGGCCGCCGGAGAACAGCATCGCGTAGACGTACATCCGGTTGACGCTGATCCCGGCCACCCGGGCCGCGTGCGGGTTGAGCCCGACGGCGCGGAACTGGAAGCCGAGATTCGAGCGCGACAACAGCCACCAGGTGAAGATCGTCGCGATGATCACGAGGATGAACCCGAGGTGCAGGTTGTACGCGGGGCCGAGCAGGTCGGGGAACACGGCCGTCGGTTTGCTCGCAGGACTCTGCGGGTTGTTGGACCCCGGCGTCTTCAGGAAGCCGTCGCGCAGCAGGTAGCTGACGAGATAGTAGGCGACATAGTTCAGCATGATCGTCGTGATGACCTCGTGCGCACCGGTGCGGGCCTTGAGCAGGCCGACGATGCCGCCCCAAAGCGCACCGCCTGCGACGCCGACGACGAGGGCGACGACGAGGTGGATGCCGGCGGGCAGGTCGAGCGCGAAGGCCACCCAGCCGCCGAGCGCTGCCGCGATAAGCATCTGGCCGCGACCGCCGATGTTGAACAGCCCGACGCGGAAGCCGAGCGCAACGCCGAGGCCGGCCGCGATCAGCGGGGTCGCGAAGGTGAGGGTCTCGGTGAGCGGCTTGATCCCGGACGCGAAGTCCGGCTTGCGGAAGTTGTAGATCGACCCCTGAAACAGGGCGGAGTACGCTCCGGAGACGGAATTCCAGGCCGCGACGACGGTGTCGCCCGGTCGGGAGAAGAAGTACACCGATGCCTTCTGGACGTCCTCGTTGGTGAAGGCGATCAGGATCGCGCCGACGAGCAGGGCGAGGAGAACGGCGAGGACGGAGATGATGGCGTTCCCGGTCGTGATCTCTCGGAAGACCTGGTACGCGCGGCTCGGCTGGTCAGGCTGGTCCGGCCCGGCCGGCTTCCCGCTGGAAACCGGCGGGGTCTGAAGGGTCTCGCTCATGCTGCCGCTCCTTCTTCGGTCGGCGTTTCGCCGGCCATCATTAGCCCCAGTACGGCCCGGGGGGTGTCGCCGGGGACGATGCCCACGACGCGGCCTCGGAACATCACCAGGATCCGGTCGGCGAGGGCGGCGACCTCGTCGAGTTCGGTCGAGATCACGATGACCGGGGTGCCGGCATCCCGGGTCGCGATGATGCCCTCGTGCACGAATTCGATCGAACCGACGTCGAGGCCGCGGGTCGGCTGGGCGGCGATGAAGAGCCGCAGATCGCGGCTGAGCTCTCTGGCGAGGACGACCTTCTGCTGGTTGCCGCCGGAGAGGCGGGCGACGAGGGTGTCGATGCCCTGGGAGCGCACGTCGAATTCCTTGACCTTGTCCTCGGCGAACCGGGCGAGGAAGGACAGCTGGACGTTGAAGCGCTTGACGAACGGCGGCTGGTGCGACCGGTCGAGCATCAGGTTCTCGGCGATCGTGAATTCGCCGACGAGGCCGTCCTCTGTGCGGTCCTCTGGCACGAAGCCGACGCCGGCGTCGAGGATCCGGCGCACGGTGTGGTTGCGAAGCGAGGCTCCGTCGAGGGTGATGCCGCCGGAGACGCGCGGCTGGAGGCCCATCAGGGCCTCAGTCAGCTCGGTCTGCCCGTTTCCCTGCACTCCGGCGATGGCGAGGATCTCGCCGGCGTGCACGGTGAAGCTCACGTTGTTGACGAGCACCTGCCCGCGCGGGTCGAGCACGGTGAGGTCGGTGACGACGAGGGCAGGGGCGCCGGGCGCGGCCGGGGACTTGTCAACGGTGAGGTCGACGGGGCGGCCGACCATCATCGTGGCGAGTTCCTCGTTGCTCGCGGTGGGCGAGGCCTGGCCGACGACGGCACCGAGGCGGATGACGGTGATCCGGTCGGCGACAGCGCGCACCTCCCTGAGTTTGTGGGTGATGAAGACGATCGAGGTGCCGGAGTCGCGCAGCTGGCGCATGATGCCCATCAGCTCGTCGGTCTCCTGCGGGGTGAGCACCGCGGTCGGCTCGTCGAAGACGAGCACCTTCGCATCGCGGGAGAGCGCCTTGATGATCTCGACCCGCTGCTGCACTCCGACGGGGAGGTCCTCGACGAGGGCGTCGGGGTCGACGTCGAACCCGAACCTGGCCGAGATCTCGGTCACCCGGCGGCGGGCGGCCGGGAGATCGAGGTGGCCGCCGAACCCGGTCTCTTCGTGGCCGAGCATGACGTTCTCGGCGACGGTGAAGACGGGGATGAGCATGAAGTGCTGGTGCACCATGCCGATGCCGGCGGCCATGGCGTCGCCGGGTCCGGAGAAGTGCTGGACGACGTCGTCGAGCAGGATCTCGCCTTCTTCGGCCCGGTAGAGGCCGTAGAGCACGTTCATCAGGGTGGACTTCCCTGCGCCGTTCTCGCCGAGCAGCGCGTGGATCTCGCCGGCCTCGACAGTGAGGTTGATGTGGTCGTTGGCGACCAGGGCACCGAATCTCTTCGTAATGCCTCGAAGTTCGAGCTTCATACTTCCCGATTCTATTGAGCAGCCGGCCGGGGGGGGTCAGCGGCCGGGGGTTAAAGCACACGGGGAGGCCAGCTCTCGCTGGCCTCCCCGCGATGGCACTTCCTGGTGTGTTACTTCGGGGTGGACGGCGACGTGACCTTGAGCTTGCCGCTGATGATGTCGGCCTTGATCGCGTCGACCTCCTTCACGAGCGCGGGGTCGACCTTGGACTCCCAGTCGTGCAGGGGCGCGATGTCGACGCCCTTGTTCTCGAGGGTGCCGATGTACGGGGTCGCGCTGAACTTGCCGTTCGCCGCGTCAACGACGATCGCCTTGGTCGCATCCGCCATCTGCTTCATGATCGAGGTGAGGTAGAGCGCCTTCGTGGCCGGTGCGGTCGCGTAGAGGTCGCTGTCGACGCCGACGATGGCAACGTCCTTGCCGGAGTCCTGGATGGCCTGCGCGGTGCCCTGGAAGAGCGGCCCGGCAACCGGAAGGATGATGTCGGCGCCCTGGTCGATCAGGTTGGTGCTGAGTGCCTTGCCCTGGTTGATGTCATCGAAGCTGCCGGCGAAGGTTCCGGCCTGGGCGGCCTTGTCCCAGCCGAGGAGCTTGACGGACTTCGACTTCTGGGTGTTGTAGTACGTCACGCCATCGGCGAAGCCGTCCATGAAGATCGTCACGGATGGGAACTGCTTGCCGCCGTAGGTGCCGACGATGCCGGTCTTGGTGGTGCCTGCAGCAAGGTAACCGGCGAGGAAGGCGGCCTGGGCGGTGTCGTAGAGGACCGGCTTGACGTTGTCGAGGGCAAGGGGGCTGAAGTCGTCATTCGACAGTGCGGAGTCGATGATGGCGAAGTCGGTCTTTGGGCTGGCCTTGGCCGCGTCGCGGGTGGTGTTCGCGAGCGCGAAGCCGACCGTGAGGATGAAGTTGCAGTTCTGGTCGACCATGCTGCTGACGTTGCCCGCGTACTGGTCGGTCGTCTTGGACTCCGCCTGCTTGAACTTGACGCCGAGGGCATCCGCTGCCTGGGTCATTCCGTCGAAGCTGGACTGGTTGAAGGACTTGTCGTCGAAGCCGCCGGCGTCGGAAACGATGCAGGGGGTGAAGTCGGTGACCGCAGCGGTCGACGTGGCGCCGCCGGTGCTCGGCGCCGCCGCACAACCGGCGAGCAGGGCTACGGCGCCTAGGGTGGCGAGTCCGCTGAAAACGGCCCTTCGTTTGGTGATTGTCAAGATGACCTCCATTGCTGGCCCGGCGCGGGTTCGACGGGGCTGTGTGCAATCAGGTTACCCAATGTTTCATTGCTCAGTTGAGCAAACTCGATAGGTGCGCTAAGCGTTATCAACCCGCTACCTGCACGAAACAAATCCGTGCACAATTAGCCGGAGACCGGCACAAACGATTCCGACGGTGTCGGCTACAGAACGTCGCTGCTCCCGGAGAGCTTGAGGGCGTCGACGACGGCCTTCACTTTCTGCGCATTCGCGCTCGTCGTCACGAGCAGAGCGTCCGGCGTGTCGATGACGACGATGTCCTCGACGCCGATCAGCGCGATCATCCGGCCGGTGTGGCTCACGACGATTCCGCTCGACGAGTCGGCGAGCACGCGGGCGCCCTCACCGAGGATCGCCAGGTCGCGCTTCCGCCCGTTCGCGTGGATCTTGGCGATCGACGCGAAGTCGCCGACGTCGTCCCAGTCGAACTGGCCGGGGATGACGGCGAGCTGGCCGCGCGCCGCGACCGGCTCCGCGACGGTGTAGTCGATGGCGATCTTCTTGAGCCTCGGCCAGACCTTGTCGACGACGGCGCCGCGGCGCGGGGTGTCCCACGCATCGGCTAGCTCGAGCAGCCCGGCGAGCAGCTCGGGCTCCGCAGCGCCGATCTCTTCGAGCAGTCGATCGGCCCTGGCGATGAACATTCCCGCGTTCCAGAGGTAGTGGCCGCTCGCGACGTACGCCTCCGCCGTCGCGAGGTCGGGCTTCTCGACGAAGGAATCGACGGACTGCGCGTTCGGCGCCCCCGGGATTTCTAGCGGCGTGGCCGTCTTGATGTAGCCGAATCCGATCGCGGGCTCCGTCGGCCGGATGCCGATCGCGACGATGTACCCGGCATCCGCTGCCGCGACGGCCTCGACGATGGTCTGGCGGAACAGGATGGCGCCCTTGATGACGTGGTCGGCCGCGAAGGACCCGATGATGACGCCGGGTTCGCGTTTCTCGAGGATGGCCGCGGCGAGGCCGATGGCCGCCGTCGACTCGCGCGGCTCGCTCTCGAGCACGACGTTGAGGTCGGCGAGCTCCGGCAGCTGCGCCTCGACGGCGGCGCGGTGCGCGCGACCGGTGACGACCATAATGCGCTGGTCGCCGGCGAGCGGGGCCAGCCGGTCCCAGGTGTCCCTGAGCAGGGTCTGGCCTGACCCGGTGAGGTCGTGCAGGAACTTCGGCGCGTCCGCGCGGGAGAGCGGCCACAGGCGGGATCCGATGCCGCCGGCGGGGATCACGCTGTAGAAGCGCTCGAGTGGGTCAGGTGCCTGGGTCATTCGGCCAGACTACAGGCCGCCGGGGGGCTGTTCACCGGGTATTCACGCAGTGGTTCCGGGTATTCACGTGCTTGTTTCGAGGGGTGCATACGCTCGAAACATGCGGGTTGCCGTCGTCAGTGAAAGTTTCCTCCCCACCGTCAGTGGGGTCACCACGAGCGTCTGCAAGGTGCTCGAGCACCTGCAGCGCACCGGGCACGAGGCGATCGTCATCGCCCCCGCCGGTGCTCCTTCCGAATACGCGGGTTTCCCGGTGTTGAGCGTCCCCGCCGTCTCCTACCGCCAGTTCCCTGTCGGGATGCCGAGCCCGCACGTGCAGCGCCTGCTCGCCGATTTCGGCCCGGATGTCGTGCACGCGGCCTCCCCGTTCCTCCTCGGCGCCCAGGGCATCGCGTCGGCGAACCGCCTCGACATCCCGAGCGTCGCGATCTTCCAGACGGATGTCGCCGGTTACGCCAGGCGCAACCGGCTCGGCCAGGCGACGAAGGTCGCCTGGCGCCTCGTCAAGTGGATCCACGACGGCGCCGACCTCACCCTCGTGCCCTCCTCTGCCTCGATGGCGGACCTCGAACGGGTCGGCGTGCGCAGGCTCGCCCGGTGGACGCGCGGCGTCGACCTCGTCGGCTACCACCCGAACCGGAGGAGCGAACCGGCCGTCGCCGAGCTGCGCAAGCGCCTGTCCCCGAACGGTGAGGTCGTGATCGGCTACGTCGGCCGGATGGCGCCGGAGAAACAGGTCGAACGGTTCCGTGCCCTCAGGGGCGTTCCGGGCATCCGTGTCGCCCTCGTCGGCGACGGGCCGTCCGTGCCGCTCATCCAGCGCGAACTCGCCGGCGTGCCGGTGACGTGGCTCGGCCGGCTCTCCGGGTCCGCCCTCGCCGACGCCTACGCCGCGTTCGACGTCTTCGTCCACGCCGGGACCGAAGAGACCTTCGGCCAGACGATCCAGGAGGCGCACGCGGCTGGGCTCCCCGTCGTCGCCCCGCACGCCGGCGGCCCGATCGACCTCGTCGCGCACGGCGACAACGGATTCCTCTTCACTCCCGACGACGAACGCGATCTGCGGCGCTGTGTCACGCGGCTCGTGGATGACGCGCCGCTCCGGCTGCGGATGGGCGAATCCGGCAGGAGGGCGGTGCTCGGCCGCTCGTGGGAGAACGTCTGCGAAACCCTTGTCGGTTACTACGACAAAGTCATCGACGAACGTGCCGCCATCCGCGTGATGACGGCGGTTCCGCTGTCAATGCAGCGCTGAGGGCCCTCGCGGATAATATCTCGGCCTAGAGACACTTAGGATGGTTGCACGCGCACCAGCGCAGTGCCGGCCTGCACTATTCGAGGCCGCTCATTCAGCCAGGGAAGGTTGGTCATGCCTCAGCAATCGGCACGGACATTGACATCCCAGCAGAAGACCACGTCACGCCGCCCCGCAGGAACCCTGTACCGGGGCCGCGAGGGTATGTGGTCGTGGGTCCTCCACCGGATCACCGGTGTTGCGATCTTCTTCTTTCTGCTGGTCCACATTCTGGACACGGCGCTCGTGCGCGTGAGCCCCGAGGCGTACAACGCGGTCATCTCGACCTACCAGACGCCGATCATGGGTCTCGGCGAGACGGCGCTCGTCGCGGCGATCGTGTTCCACGCGTTCAACGGGATCCGGATCATCCTGATCGACTTCTGGAGCGCGAAGTACCAGAAGGTGATGTTCTACGTCGTCATCGGCCTCTGGGTCGTCACGATGCTGGGCTTCGCCCCCCGCCACCTCATGAACGTCTTCAGTCACTAGGAGGAGCAGCCATGGCAACCACACTTGACTCCCCCAGGAGCCCATACGCGCGCCCGACGGGCAAGCGCGGCACCAACTGGGAAAAATGGGGCTGGATCTACATGCGCGGCTCCGGCGTCGTGCTCATCGTGCTCATCTTCGGTCACCTCTTCGTGAACCTGATGATCGGCAAGGGCGTCGACGCCCTCAACTTCGGCTTCGTCGCCGGCAAGCTCGCGAGCCCGTTCTGGCAGTGGTGGGACGTGGCGATGCTCTGGCTCGCCCTGATCCACGGCGGCAACGGCATGCGCACAATCGTGAACGACTACGCGACCCAGCGGGTCACCCGCGGCATCTTCAAGTGGGCCATCCTCGCCGCCGTCGTGATCCTGATCGTGCTCGGCACGCTCGTGGTCTTCACCTTCGACCCCTGCCCGGCCGGTTCGCCCGCCGACCTTCTTCCCAAGTTCTGCCCGGCCATCTAGGAGCTCACACCAGCACATGACGGATGCATCAAACACCGCACCGACCGAATCCACCGTGATCGACGGCGTGCACTACCACAAGTTCGACATCGTGATCGTGGGAGCAGGCGGTGCAGGGATGCGCGCAGCCATCGAGGCCGGACCAGGGGCAAGCACCGCGGTCATCTCCAAGCTCTACCCGACCCGTTCGCACACGGGAGCCGCCCAGGGCGGCATGGCCGCAGCGCTCGCCAATGTCGAGGAAGACAACTGGGAGTGGCACACCTTCGACACCGTCAAGGGCGGCGACTACCTCGTCGACCAGGACGCGGCTGAGATCCTCGCGAAGGAGGCCATCGACGCGGTCATCGACCTCGAGAACATGGGCCTGCCCTTCAACCGCACCCCGGAGGGCAAGATCGACCAGCGCCGCTTCGGCGGCCACACGAGCGACCACGGCAAGGCGCCCGTGCGCCGCGCCTGCTACGCCGCCGACCGCACCGGCCACATGATCCTGCAGACCCTGTACCAGAACTGCGTCAAGCGCGGCATCAACTTCTTCAACGAGTACTACGTGCTCGACCTCGTGATGACCCCGGTCGACGGTGTCGACCAGCCGTCCGCCGTCGTCGCACTCGACCTGTCGAGCGGCGAACTGCACGTCTTCCAGGGCAAGGCCTTCATCTTCGCGACCGGCGGCTTCGGCAAGATCTACAAGACCACCTCGAACGCGCACACCCTCACCGGTGACGGCGTCGGCATCATCTGGCGCCAGGGCCTTCCGCTCGAGGACATGGAGTTCTTCCAGTTCCACCCGACCGGCCTCGCCGGCCTCGGCATCCTCCTCACCGAGGGAGCCCGTGGTGAGGGCGCGATCCTGCGCAACGCCTCAGGCGAGCGCTTCATGGAGCGGTACGCCCCGACGATCAAGGACCTCGCCCCGCGCGACATCATCGCGCGCTGCATGGTCAAGGAGGTCGCGGAGGGCCGCGGCGCCGGACCGAACAAGGACTACCTGTACCTGGACTGCACCCACCTGGGCGCCGAAGTGCTCGAGACCAAGCTGCCGGACATCACCGAGTTCGCCCGCACCTACCTCGGAGTCGACCCGGTCACCGAACCGGTGCCCGTGATGCCGACGGCGCACTACGCCATGGGCGGCATCCCGACCAACGTCAACGCCGAGGTGCTGCGCAACAACACCACCGTCGTTCCCGGCCTCTACGCCGCCGGCGAGTGCGCGTGCGTCTCGGTGCACGGCTCGAACCGGCTCGGCACCAACTCACTCCTGGACATCAACGTCTTCGGCAAGCGCGCGGGCAACAACGCCGTCGCCTACGTGAAGACCGCGGAGTTCACCCCGCTGCCCGATGACCCGGCCGGGACGGTGCGCGAACTGCTCGAGGGCATCCGCTCGTCGACGGGAACCGAGCGCATCGCCGTGCTGCGCAAGGAACTGCAGGAGACGATGGATGCGAAGGCGCAGGTCTTCCGCACCGACGAGTCGCTCTCCGAGGTCACCGAGGTGATCCACTCGCTGCGCAACCGGTACAAGAACATCGGCGTGCAGGACAAGGGCCGCCGGTTCAACACCGACCTGCTCGAGGCAGTCGAACTCGGCTTCCTGCTCGACCTCGCCGAGGTCGTCGTGTACTCCGCCCGCAACCGCAAGGAAAGCCGCGGCGGCCACATGCGCGACGACTACCCCCTGCGCGACGACGTGAACTACCTCGTGCACACGATGGCGTACCTCACCGGTGACCCGCTCTCAGCGGATGCCGCAGACCACATTGCGCTGGACTGGAAGCCAGTCACCATCACGCGCTACCAGCCGATGGAAAGGAAGTACTGAGTGAGCACCGCATTCGCAGACGCCCCGGTCGTGCCCGAGGAGATTCAGTCCTTCACCGTCACGCTCATCATCCGGCGCTTCAACCCGGAGGTCGACGACGAGCCGCACTGGGAAGACTTCGACGTGCAGATGTACCCGACCGACCGGGTGCTCGACGCGTTGCACAAGATCAAGTGGGAGCAGGACGGCTCCCTGTCGTTCCGGCGCTCCTGCGCGCACGGTATCTGCGGCTCTGATGCGATGCGCATCAACGGCCGCAACCGCCTGGCCTGCAAGACGCTGATCAAGGACCTCGACATCACCAAGCCGGTCTACGTGGAGGCGATCAAGGGACTTCCGCTCGAGAAGGACCTCATCGTCGACATGGAGCCGTTCTTCGAATCGTTCCGGGCCGTTCAGCCGTTCCTGGTGTCCAACACCGCGCCCGTCGGCGGCAAGGAGCGCATCCAGACCGTCGCCCAGCGCGAACGTTTCGACGACACCACGAAGTGCATCCTCTGCGCGGCATGCACCTCGAGCTGCCCGGTGTTCTGGACGGACGGGCAGTACTTCGGCCCGGCCGCGATCGTGAACGCGCACCGCTTCATCTTCGACTCACGCGACGAGAACGCAGCCGTTCGCCTCGACATCCTGAACGACCGGGAGGGCGTCTGGCGCTGCCGGACGACCTTCAACTGCTCGGAGGCGTGCCCGCGCGGCATCCAGGTGACGCAGGCGATCGCCGAGGTCAAGCAGGCGATCCTGCGCGGCAAGGCCTGAGCGCAGGAGTCTCACACGCACGAATCCCATCCGGAGTAGCCGGTGGCGCCGACTCGGGTTTCGTCGCCACCGGCTGGTCGCGCGTCCCCGGCGGCTGGCCGGGTCGAGTGACCGTCGCTCAGTCCACGAGCCAGATCGACCCGGCTCGGACAGTGCCGAACGAGCCGTTCTGAACCCGGGAGCGCCGCGCCGGAGCGAGGCGATCGGGCCCGGCCGGGGCATCCGCTTCGGGTGTCGGATGACCGGTCTGGACGGGTGGACTCTCGGATCGTCGCAGATCCGGGCGGTCGGGCGCAAGAGGTGAGGGAGTCTCACGAGTGATTGCGCCCCCGAACTGGGGGTATTCGTGGGCGTTTGCGGAAATCGTTAGGCTTATGCGGTGAAGCCGCCCGCATTCGTGAACCGACTGACGACCCTGTCCAAGCGCATCATGCAGTGGCGGCCCGTGCGCGCGTTCATGCACTTCGGGGAAAGCAGCGGCGCGATCCTCGCCGGGGGCATGACCTACCAGGCCATTTTCGCGATCTTCGCGGCGATCTGGGTGGGCTTCTCGATCGCCGGGCTCTGGCTGACCTCGAACCCGGCGCTCCTCGACCAGCTGTACGCCCTGATCAACCAGTCCGTCCCCGGGTTGATCGGCAAGGGTGGAGTGATCGACCCGACCGAGCTCGCGAGCACGGGGACGCTGACCTGGACCGGTGCGATCGCTCTCGTCGGCCTGATCGGCACGACCCTCGGCTGGCTGTCGACGACCGCGCAGGCCGTGCGCAGCATCTTCGGGATGCCGCGCGACGGCACCTTCTTCCTGCTCGTCAAGCTCAGGGAGCTCGGCCTCGGCGCGGGCTTCGGACTCGCACTCATCGTCTCCGCGCTGATCTCGCTCGCGAGCACGGAGGCCCTCGGCGGCATCCTCGGCTTCCTCGGCGTCTCGCGGGACTCTCTCGGGTTCATCGTGGGGGCGCGCACGATCGGGCTGCTCGTCGTGCTGGTCATCGACACCCTCACGCTCGCCGTGCTGTTCCGGGTGCTGAGCCGGGTGCACATCCCGTTCCGTAAGCTCGTGTCCGGCTCCCTGCTCGGCGGGGTCGCGCTCGGCGGGCTCAAGGTGCTCGGTGGCGCCCTCCTCGGTGGGGCGGGCAAGAACCCCCTGCTCGCGACCTTCGCCGTCGTGATCGGGCTGCTGATCTGGTTCAACTTCATGAACACGGTGATCCTCCTCACCGCCTCCTGGATCTCGGTCGGGATGCAGGACGCGGGCATCCCGCCGCAGCCGGTGAACCCGGACGAGGCCGCCGCTGCGGCCGAAGCGCGCGAGCTCGAGGCGCGGCGCATCGCCGCGCTCGCGGAGCTGCGGGACGCCAGGGCTGCACACGAGGCGTCCTCCTGGGGCCGGCGCTGGGCATCCGCTCGCCGGCTGCGCGCCGCCGAGAAGCGCGCAGCCCCCTTCGCCCCGCCGACCTAGACTTGGTTCATGCCGTCTACGCCTGCAGCTTCAACGCCGTCTGCCCAGCCGCTTCGCATCGCCTCGATCAACGTCAACGGGGTGCGCGCTGCTTACCGTAAGGGGATGGGCGACTGGCTGGCCGGACGGGACGTCGATATCCTCGCCATCCAGGAGGTCCGTGCGTCGACCGAGGACCTCGAGGGCCTGCTCGGGCCGGAGTGGAGCATTCTCCACGATGCCGCGACGGCCAAGGGACGGGCCGGGGTCGCCCTCGCGAGCCGGTCGACGGCATCCATTCACCGGGTCGAACTCGGCGCGGAGGACTTCGACAGCGCCGGGCGCTGGCTCGAGGCCGACTACGAGGTGAACGGCACGATCGTGACCGTCGTGAGCACCTACGTGCACTCCGGCGAGACCGACACCCCGAAGCAGGTCGAGAAGTACAAGTTCCTCGATGCGATGCTCGCTCGGCTGCCCGAGCTCGCGGCGCACAGTGAACGCGCGGTCGTGCTCGGCGACCTCAACGTCGGGCACCGCACCCTCGACATCAAGAACTGGCGCGGCAACCGCAAGCACGCGGGGTTCCTGCCGGAGGAGCGGGCGTACTTCGACCGCATCCTCGGCGCGGAGGACGAAGCCGGCTACAACGCCGGCGCCGGTCTCGGCTGGGTCGACGTCGGCCGCAAGTGGGCCGGTGAGGTGGAGGGGCCGTACACGTGGTGGTCGCAGCGCGGCAAGGCCTTCGACACGGATACCGGTTGGCGACTGGACTACCAGCTCGCGACCCCGCTCCTGGCGGCATCCGTCGTCGACTACGCGGTCGACCGCGCGGATGCCTACGACCAGCGCTGGTCGGACCACTCCCCCGTCGTCGTCGACTACGCGCTCTGACCCATTTCACGCCTCCGGCTCCGGCCCGCGGCCACACGCTACGAAAGATCTGAATCATGGACAAGCCCCGTCTCTACTCCGGCATGCAGCCGTCGGCCGAATCGCTGCAGATCGGCAACTACATCGGCGCCCTGCTGAACTGGAAGTCGCTGCAGGAGACGCATGACGCGTTCTTCTCGATCGTCGACCTGCACGCCATCACCGTCGCACAGGACCCGGCCAAGCTGCGGGAGAACACCCGCCGCACCGCGGCGCAGTACATCGCGAGCGGGATCGACCCCGACGCCTCGACGCTCTACGTGCAGTCACACGTTGCCGCGCACGCGCAGCTCGCGTGGGTGCTGAACACCATCACCGGCTTCGGCGAGGCCAGCCGGATGACCCAGTTCAAGGACAAGTCCGCCAAGCAGGGTTCCGACGGCACCACGGTCGGACTGTTCGCGTACCCGATCCTGATGGCCGCGGACATCCTGCTCTACGACACGGTCGTCGTTCCCGTCGGCGAGGACCAGCGCCAGCACGTCGAGCTGACCCGCGACATCGCGGCGCGGTTCAACACGCGATTCGGCGACACGTTCGTGGTGCCGGAGGCCTCCATCCAGAAGGAGACCGCCAAGATCTACGACCTGCAGAACCCGCTGTCGAAGATGTCGAAGTCGGCAGAGTCGCACGCCGGCGTGATCTGGGTGCTCGATGAGCCCTCGGTCACCGCCAAGAAGATCATGCGCGCGGTGACGGATGCCGATGGCGGCGTGGTTTTCGACCGGGAGAACAAGCCCGGCGTGGCCAACCTGCTCACGATCTACTCGACCATGGCCGGGCGCACGGTCCAGTCCCTCGAGGACGAATACGCCGGCCGCGGCTACGGGGACCTCAAGAAGGGCCTCGCCGAGGTCGTCACCGGTACCTTCGGTCCGATTCGCGCCCGGGTGATCGAGCTGCTCGACGACCCGGCCGAGCTCGACCGCCTGCTGGCCGTCAACGCCGCGCGGGCGGCATCCGTTGCCGATGCCACCCTCGCCCGTGCGTACGACCGCGTCGGCCTGCTCCCGCCCCGATTCGCTCGTTGACACAACTGTGGCCGATTCGGACAACTGTTGCCGGCCCGCGGGCCGCAACTGTCCGAATCGGCCACATACGCCGGTATCGCTCGAGCGCAGTGAGCTAGAGGACGTCCTCGTCCACCCAGTCGAGGGACTTGGTGACGGCCTTCTTCCAGTTGCGCAGCAGGCGGTCACGCTCGGCGACGTCGAGCTGGGGCTCCCAGCGGGCGTCCTCCTGCCAGTTGGCGCGGAGTTCGTCGAGGTCGTTCCAGAAGCCGACCGCGAGGCCGGCCGCATACGCGGCGCCCAGGGCGGTCGTCTCCGCCACGACCGGGCGCACCACCGAGACTCCGAGGATGTCGGCCTGGAACTGCATCAGCAGGTCGTTGGCCGCCGCGCCGCCGTCGACCTTGAGCTCGGTGAGCGGAACGCCAGAGTCGGCGTTGACCGCGTCGAGAACCTCACGCGACTGGTACGCGATCGCCTCGAGTGCTGCCCGGGCGATGTGGCCCTTGTTGACGAAGCGGGTCAGTCCAACGAGTGCACCACGGGCATCGGCACGCCAGTACGGCGCGAACAGGCCGGAGAACGCCGGTACGAAGTAGGCGCCGCCGTTGTCCTTCACAGACAGGGCGAGCGCCTCGATCTCTGAGGCCGAACCGATGATGCCGAGGTTGTCGCGCAGCCACTGGACCAGGGCTCCGGTGACGGCGATCGAGCCCTCGAGCGCGTAGTGCGTCTCGCCGTCGCCGAGCTTGTAGCCCACGGTCGTGAGCAGCCCGTTCTTCGAGTGCACGATCTCGGTGCCGGTGTTGAAGATCAGGAAGTTACCGGTGCCGTAGGTGTTCTTCGCCTCGCCCTGGTCGAACGCGGCCTGGCCGAACGTCGCGGCCTGCTGGTCGCCGAGGATGCCCGAAATCGGAGTCTCCCGCAGCAGGCTCTGGCCGCTCGCGATCCCGTAGACCTCGGAGGAGGAGCGGATCTCTGGCAGCATCGACCGGGGCACGTCGAAGGCGGCGAGGATGTCGTCGTCCCACTGCAGGGTCTCGAGGTCCATGAACAGCGTGCGGCTCGCGTTGGTGACGTCGGTCGCGTGCACGCCGCCCTCGAGGCCGCCGGTGAGGTTCCAGAGCACCCAGGAGTCCGTCGTGCCGAACATCAGCTCGCCGGCATCCGCCTTGGCCCTGGCGCCTTCGACGTTCTCGAGGATCCAGACGATCTTCGTGCCCGAGAAGTACGTGGCGAGCGGCAGGCCGACCTGCTTCTTGAAGCGCTCCACGCCCCCGTCGGCGGCGAGGCGGTCGACGATGGGCTGGGTGCGGGTGTCCTGCCAGACGATCGCGTTGTAGACGGGGAGCCCGGTGGTGCGGTCCCAGACCACGGCGGTCTCGCGCTGGTTGGTGATGCCGGCCGCGGCGATGTCGTGCCGGGTCAGGTTCGCCTTGGACAGCGCCTGCCCGATGACCTCACGGGTGTTGTTCCAGATCTCCATCGGGTCGTGCTCGACCCAGCCGGCGCGGGGGAAGATCTGCTCGTGCTCGAGCTGGCCGTTCGAGACGATCGAACCGGCCTTGTCGAAGATGATCGCCCGGGTGCTGGTCGTACCCTGGTCGATCGCGATGACGTAGTCAGCCATTGATAACTCCTTTGTTATTCGTGTGTGTGTCAGGTTAAGCGGGTGAGGTGAAAGCTGTGTGGGAATGTCCGGGGAGGCATCCGCCCCGCCGGCGCCACCGGCGGATGCCGCGCTAGGCGAGGATCGGCAGGAGCGCGGTCGAGACGAGGCCGGCCAGCACCCCGCCGATGATGGGGCCGACGACCGGCACCCAGGAGTACGCCCAGTCGGACGAGCCCTTGCCCTTGATCGGCAGGATGAAGTGCGCGATGCGCGGACCAAGGTCACGGGCCGGGTTGATCGCGTACCCGGTCGGCCCACCGAGCGAAGTGCCGATCACGATCACGAGCAGGGCCACCGGAAGCGGGCCGAGCGCGGCCAGCCCGCCGTTGACGCCCTGGCGACCGCCGCCGAAGGCGATGATCACGAACACCAGCACGAACGTGCCGATGATTTCGGTGACGAGGTTCCAGCCGTAGGAGCGGATGGCCGGACCGGTCGAGAAGACGCCGAGCTTGTTGGCCTGGTTCGGTTCCTGGTCGAAGTGCTGCTTGTACGCGAGCCAGCAGAAGACAGCGCCGATGATGGCGCCCAGCATCTGCGCGCCGATGTACGTGAGCACCGACACGACGTTGACCGGAACGCCGGAGCCGAATTCCGTCGCACCCGATGCGACAAGGCCGAGGGTGACGGCGGGGTTGAGGTGAGCACCGGAGTTGTAGGAGACGATGACACCGGAGAAGACCGCGAGGCCCCACCCGATCGTCACCATCAGGAAACCACCGCCGAAC
Source organism: Cryobacterium glucosi (assembly GCF_004402235.1). Taxonomy (GTDB): domain Bacteria; phylum Actinomycetota; class Actinomycetes; order Actinomycetales; family Microbacteriaceae; genus Cryobacterium; species Cryobacterium glucosi. The sequence continues at coordinate 10,139 of NZ_SOFS01000022.1, read as the reverse complement.
CCCTTGTTCTTGGCGAGGGCCACGTTGGCCACCACGCCGCAGCCGAGGAGGACGAGCAGGGCCGTGCCCACCAGCTCCGAGAGGAAAACGATACCGAGATTGTCCACAGTGACACCCTTGTTCAGTGAAGCCGAATTGTTGACGCTGGAAATGAGACAGTGTTTGGGCCGGTTATGGCTGCAAAACGAATCTCGAGAAACCTATCGACTCTGCGCGGCCAATGGTGCATTCAACCGTGCACGTTTGTGCAGATCGTCGCCTACGCGCGTGAAGCGGATGCCGCGTCGACCGTGGTGAGGTCGACACCATGCCGGTCGCGCAGCACGTCGACGGCGAGGTCGAGCTCGGCTGCCCCGCGCGCGGAATCCCAGCCGAGGACGGGAGCGAGGACTCCGGCGAGTTCTTCGAGCAGCGCCAGGCTGAGCTCACCACGGAAGGCCATGCTCGTTCGTCGCAGCACGAGGTCGGTCAGGTGCACCACGGATTCTGTGGCCGCGAGGAATTCAATCTCGCGACGGGAGTAGTCGGCGTGGTGTTGGAGCACTGCGTCCGGTTCCGCGGTGATGAAGTCGATCACGTCGACCGCGCGGGTGCCGTAGCGGGTCAGCAGCTCGTCGGCCCTCGAGGCGCCGACCTCGTCGCCGTTCGCGGCGCTCCAGACCCGGTGCGCGGCATCCGTCGCCGGGAAGTTGCGGCCGCCGCCGATGGGGAGGCCGGCCGTCGACACGACCCGGGTGCGGCCGAGCAGGGCGAGGATGTCACCGCTCAGGTGCTCGGCGAGGGCCCGGAACGTCGTCCACTTGCCGCCGACGAGGCTGAGCAGGGTGCCCGGTCGGGCACCGAGTGGACGGGACTCGATGCGGTAGTCGCGGGAGACGAACCCCGGCGCCTCGTCGTCGTGCCGGGGCAGCGGGCGCACACCGGCGAACCGGAAGACGATCTCTGAGCGGTTGACGGCCACATCCGGGAAGACGTGCTTGACGAGATCGAAGAAGTAGTCGACCTCGCCTTCGGTGCAGAGCGCGGGCTGGGTCATGTCGTGTTCGAGGTCGGTGGTGCCGACCAGCACCCGACCCGCAAGCGGGTAGATCAGCACGATGCGGCCGTCCTTGTGCTCGAAGAAGATTTCGCGGCCACCCGTTGCCGCGAGAAGCTCCGGGTTGTCGAGCACGATGTGCGACCCCTTGGTGCCGCCCATGAACGTACTGGTCTGACCGAGGGCCGTGTTTGTGAGGTCGGTCCAGGGCCCGGACGTGTTGACGACGATGACGGCCTCGAAGCTGAATTCGGCGCCGGTGACCGTGTTCCGGAGACGCACGCCCGCGGCATCCATACCGATGGCCTCGATGTAGTTGGCGCTGCGCGCGTGCGCACCGGCGGCCAGGCCGTCGGCCAGCACGTCGAGCGCGAGGCGCTCGGGGTCGTGCATCGAGGCGTCGTAGTACGTGGCGGTGTACTTCAGGCCCGGGTTGAGGCGCGGCAGCAGTCTGAGCGATGCCTTCCTGCCGAGGAACTCGTGCCGGGGCACCGTGCCGCCGTCGCGGGAGAAGGAGTCGTAGAGCATCATGCCGATCTTGATCAGCAAGGCACCACGTTCCTGGGCCGCAGCCTGGCGGTGAGTGAGGAAGCGCATCGGCGCGGACATCACCCCGGAGAAGGTGGAGTAGATCGGAATGGTCGTCTTGAGGGGCTTGACGTAGTGCGGGGCGATCTTCAGCAGGCTGTTGCGTTCCTCGACCGACTCCTTGACCAGGCGGAATTCCCCGTTCTCGAGGTAGCGCACACCACCGTGGATCATGTGGGAGGAGGCCGACGAGGCGCCGGAGACGTAGTCGCCCTTGTCGACGATCGCGACGTCGATGCCCTGCATCGCCAGGTCACGGAAGGTCGCGATGCCGTTGATCCCGGCTCCGATGATGAGCACCTGGGCCCGGGGGAGTTCCTGCAGGGCGGCCTGGGCGGCGGCTCCGGACAGCGGACGGGCGGAGGATGACTGATCGGGAGTTGACGGCACTGATTCGCTCACTTCTTTGCGGCTGGGAAACTTTGCGGGACGGGAGGCTTCTACCCTGCTACGTTCTACACAAACGGTCAAGAGCCGTGAACATATGTGCAAGGAGTCGCCGTGATCCATCCGAATGATCCGCCCCTGTCCGACCGCACCTCGGACGCCCTCACCGCGGCGCAGCTGTATTACGTGCAGGACCTCACGATGGAGGCCATCGCGCAGGAGCTGCACACCTCCCGTTCCTCGGTGTCCCGCCTGCTCAGCCAGGCCAGGGCCAGCGGGCTGGTCGACATCCAGATCCGCTCTCCACTCGACGCTCCCAGCCGGGTCGAGAAGCTGATCCTGGACCGGTTCCAGGTCACCGCGCACGTTCTGCCGGTGCCCGACTATGCCAGCGACGTCGACAGGCTGGAGCGAGTTGCCCTGTCCGTTGCACGGATTCTCGGCGAATTCTTCGACTCGAACATGATCATGGGCATCGCCTGGGGCTCCACGATGAATGCCGTCAGCCGCCACCTGACACCGAAGCGCACCCACAACGCGCAGATCGTGCAGTTGAACGGCGCCGGAAACACCCGCAGCACGGGCCTCGACTACGCCAATGAGATCCTGCGGCGATTCAGCAACGCGTTCGACGCCCGCCTGGAGCAGTTCCCGGTTCCCACCTTCTTCGACGATCCGGCCACACGCACGGCCTATTGGCGTGAACGCGGACTGCGCCGGTTGCTGGAAATGCAGGGCAACATGGATGTCGCCCTCTTCAGCGTGGGATCGCCCTTCTCCATGGTTCCCAGCCACGTGTATGTCGGCGGCTACCTCGACGACGAGGAGTTCACGGCGCTCAGCGACGCCGGGGTCGTCGGCGACGTTGCGACCGTCTTCTACCGCGCGGACGGTTCGACAGACGGCATCCCGCTCAACGACCGCGGGACCGGACCGGAACTGTCGGTGTTGCGCCGCACCCCGCGGCGCATCTGCGTTGTCGCAGGCACGTCCAAGGTGGACAGCCTCCGCGGCGCGCTGGCCGCCGGCCTCATCACCGACCTGTTCATCGACGAGGGCACCGCCCGCGCCCTGGTCGGGTCGTAAGAAAACGTCCAAATCCTGCACAGGGCCGGGAGGGAATTATCCGGGAGTGGTGGCGTTGGGCTATAACTAGAAGCAAGAAACGTGCTCCGGGGTCGGTGTAAATCCGAACCGGCGGTGAAAGTCCGCGACCCGTTCCGCCCCAGGGCGAAACGGTTGAGCTGGTGAAATTCCAGCACCGACGGTTAAAGTCCGGATGAGAGGCGCACGATTCGGTTGGACCTTCGGGGCCCGCCGAAGGATTGTGGCGTACGCGTACCCACAGTCCACCCCCGGAGTTCGTTGCAGAAACGAATGGGGCGGGAATGATCCAGGACACCGAGCGTGACATGCTCATGCGGCGCGCCCTCTCCCTCGCTGCCAACGGCCCGGCCACCGGACTGAATCCGCGGGTCGGCTGCGTCATCGTCGACCCGGACGGCGTCGTCCTGGCAGAAGGCTGGCACCGCGGCGCCGGCACTGCCCACGCCGAGGTCGACGCCCTGTCTCACCTCCCGGCCGGAGCCGCCCGCGGCGCGACCGTCATCGTCACCCTCGAACCGTGCAACCACACCGGCCGCACCGGCCCCTGCGCCGTCGCCCTGATCGAAGCGGGCGTGAGCCGGGTCGTCTTCGCCGTCTCCGATCCCGGCCGCGCGTCGTCCGGCGGCGCAGAGCGACTCCGTGCCGCCGACGTCGAAGTCGTCGGCGGGGTGCTCGCCGACGAGGGAGAAGCCTTCCTCGCCGACTGGCTCGTCGCCGCGCGGCTCGGCCGCCCGTTCGTGACGCTCAAGTGGGCCTCGAGCCTCGACGGCCGGACCGCCGCGGCCGACGGCTCGAGCCGCTGGATCACCGGCCCGGATGCCCGCCTCGACGTGCACCGGCGGCGCGCGGCCGCAGGCGCGATCCTCGTCGGCACCGGCACCGTGCTCGCCGACGACCCTGCCCTCACGGCCCGTGCCGCCGACGGAAGCCTGCTCCCGAACCAGCCGATCCCCGTGGTGATCGGGACCCGCGCGGTGCCTGCGGATGCCGCGATCCGGCACCACCCGCATCCGCCGCTGCTCTACCCCGGCCCCGACCTGAACCGGATCCTCCAGGACCTGCACACCCGCGGCATCCGCAGCGCATTCATCGAGGGCGGACCGGGACTCGCGAGCGCCTTCGTCGCGGCCGGGCTTGTCGACGGATACCTCGTCTACCTCGCTCCGACCCTGCTCGGCGGCGGCGGGCTCGCCCTCGGCGACATCGGCGTGACCGGGATCGACCAGCAACGCCGGCTCACGGTCGAGGGCATCGAGCGCCTCGGCGAGGACCTGCTCGTGATCGCCCGGCCCCTGGACTTCCCGCACGCGGAAACCGCACACACAGAGACAAGGATCTGACATGTTCACCGGAATCATCGAGGAACTCGGCACCGTCGACCGGGTCGAACAGGGCACGGATGCGGTGCGCCTGACCGTCCGCGGGCCTCTCGCCGTGTCCGGGGCCGCGATCGGCGACTCGATCTCCGTCAACGGCGTCTGCCTGACCGTCGTGGAGCGCACGCCGGAAACGTTCACCGCCGACTTGATGGCGCAGACCCTGCGCATGTCGACTCTCGCCGAGGCGGGGCCGGGAACACCGGTCAACCTCGAGCGCGCCGCCCTCGTCGGCGGGCGCCTCGGCGGGCACATCGTGCAGGGCCACATCGACGGCACGAGCGAGCTGCTCGCGGTCACCCCTGGCGACGCCTGGCGGGTGCTGCGGTTCAGCCTCTCCCCCGAACTCGCGCCCCTCGTGACGAACAAGGGCTCGATCGCCGTCGACGGGGTCTCCCTCACGGTCAGCACGATCAGCCCGGCGACCGAACCCGAGCAGTGGTTCGAAGTCTCCCTCATCCCCGAAACCCTCACGGCCACCACGCTCGGAAAACGAACGGTCGGAGAGCACGTCAACATCGAAACCGATATCCTGGCCCGCCACGTCGAGCGCATGCTCGCCCTCGCGGACGCAGGATCACGAAGGAGTCACTCATGAGCCTCGCAGACATCCCCAGCGCGCTCGCGGAACTGCGTCTCGGCAAGCCGGTCATCGTCGCCGACGACGAAGGCAGGGAGAACGAGGGTGACGTGATCATCTCGGGGCAGATGGCCACCCAGGAATGGCTCGCGTGGACCGTGCGCTACTCCTCGGGGTTCATCTGCGCGCCGATGACCAATGAGCTCGCCGACAAGCTCAACCTGCCGATCATGGTGCCGAACAACGAAGACCCCCGCGGCACGAACTACACGATCTCCGTCGACGCCGCCGACCGGCTGAGCACCGGCATCAGCGCCGCGGACCGTGCCCACACCCTGCGCGTGCTCGCCGACCCGGCATCCACCCCCTCGAGCCTGCACCGGCCGGGCCACATCATGCCGCTGCGCGCGAAGGACGGCGGCGTGCGCGAACGCGACGGCCACACCGAGGCTGCCGTCGACCTGATGAAACTCGCCGGGCTCGCCCCCGTCGCCGGAATCTCCGAGATCGTCGCAGAGGACGGCGAGATGATGCGCCTGCCCGGCCTCCTCGAGCTCGGCGAACGCGAGGGTGTGCTCGTGATCACGATCGCCGACCTGATCGCCTACCTCGACGAGTTCCACGCGGACTCCGAGCTGCCGACCGCGCACGCCATCCGGGAATCCCCGCGCGTCGACTTCGAGGTCGAGACGACCGTGCCGACCCGGCACGGCGACTTCCAGATCCGGGCATACCGCGACCGGATGACCGGAGCGGACCACGTCGCCCTCGTCTCGGGGACGCCCAGGGACGGCGCCCTCGTGCGGGTGCACTCCGAGTGCCTCACCGGGGAGGCCTTCGGTTCGCTCAAGTGCGAGTGCGGACCGCAGCTCGACGCGGCTCTTGAAACCATCCAGGCCGAGGGCGGCATCGTGATCTACCTGCGCGGCCAGGAGGGTCGCGGCATCGGCCTGATCAACAAGCTGCGGGCATACAAGCTCCAGGAACAGGGCCTCGACACGATCGACGCGAACCTCGCGCTCGGCCTGCCCGCCGACGCCCGAGACTACGGCGCCGCGAGCGCGATCCTCGACCAGATGGGCATCTCCTCGGTGCGCCTGCTCACCAACAACCCCGAGAAGCTCCGCCAGCTCGAAGAGCACGGGGTCACGGTCGTCGAACGCGTTCCGCTCATCGTCGGCGTGGGCATCGACAACCAGGATTACCTCGCCGTGAAACGCGAACGCATGGGCCACCACCTGGCCGACCGGGACATCGTGAAAGGACTCGCACTATGAGTGGAGCAGGCTCGCCCACGGTCGTCGTCGACGGCACGGGCCTCACCATCGTCATCATCGCCGGCCGCTGGCACGACGTCATCACCGATGGGCTGATCGCCGGCGCCACCCGGGTACTCGAGGCATCCGGCGCCACGTTCTCGCTCGTGCGCGTGCCGGGCAGCTTCGAGTTGCCGGTCGCCGCGAAGGTCGCCCTCGACAATGGGGCGGATGCCGTGGTCGCGCTCGGCGTGATCATCCGCGGCGGCACCCCGCACTTCGAGTACGTGTCCGCTGCCGCAACGAACGGTCTCACCCGGGTCGCCCTCGACACCGGAAAGCCGGTCGGCTTCGGCGTGCTCACCCTCGACGACGAGCAGCAGGGCCTCGACAGGGCCGGCCTGCCCGGTTCGAAGGAGGACAAGGGCGAGGAAGCGGCATCCGCTGCGATCAACACCGCCCAGGTGCTGCGCGCCCTTTGTATGCCGAATTCGTAATACCCGAGATCGGTCACTGGCAGCGGCTGCCGGCAGGGGCATCCGTTCGCACCCTCGGCCCCGGAAACGGAAAGTCCCGATTGGGCGACGGTTCGCCTCAGGATTTGAGTCCGACGAGTCACGGACGTATGGTGCAGAGTGATCGCCACAAGCGGACACCTCCCTCCGGGCACCCCCGCGCGGGCACGACGCCTGATCGACGCCGGCGCTCCCGCACGGGTCGACACGCCCGATCACGCCCCCTCACCACGGAAGGACTCTCTTCCATGTCCTCATCCACACTGTCACATCCGTCAGCCGCAACCCCCGAGCCGCAGGCGCCCACCAACCCCCGCAGCCGCGTCGTGCTCGCGAGCCTCATCGGCACCACGATCGAGTTCTACGACTTCTACGTCTACGCGACCGCGGCGGTTCTCGTCTTCCCGCACCTCTTCTTCCCGACCGGCAATGAGACCACGGCGCTGCTCGCTTCCTTCGCGGTCTTCGGCGCGGCCATGGTCGCCCGTCCCGTCGGCGCCCTCGTCTTCGGGCACTTCGGCGACAAGGTCGGCCGCAAGGCGACCCTCGTCGGCGCGCTGCTCACGATGGGCATCGCGACCTTCCTGATCGGACTGCTCCCGACCTACGCCCAGGTCGGCTGGTTCGCCCCGCTGCTGCTCGTCGTGCTGCGCCTCGCCCAGGGCTTCGCGCTCGGCGGAGAGTGGAGCGGTGCCGCCCTCGTGGCGACCGAAAACGCTCCGAAGGGCAAACGCGCCTGGTACGGAACTTTCCCGCAGGTCGGCGCGCCGATCGGCTTCATCATCGCGAACGGCCTGTTCCTGCTGATCGCCACGCTGCTGCCGAGCGACGACCCGACCCGGCCGTCCACCGCGTTCCTCGAGTGGGCCTGGCGGGTGCCGTTCCTGTTCTCCGCGGTGATGGTCATCATCGGCCTGTGGGTGCGGCTGCGCCTCGTCGAGAGCGACGCCTTCACGAAGGCCACGCGCACGAACCGGGTGCACAAGCTCCCGCTCGCCGCGGTGTTCAAGTCCAACTGGCGCGAACTGATCCTCGGAACCTTCATCATGCTCGCGACCTACGTGCTGTTCTACCTGATGACGACGTTCAGCCTGAGCTACGGCCGCGCGGCGACAACCGCTCCCGTCGCGGGCCTCGGCTACAGCTACACGACCTTTGTGCTGATGATGATCGCCGGCGTGCTGTTCTTCGGCGTGTTCACCCTCGCCTCCGGGCCCTGGGCCGACCGCTTCGGCCGCCGCCGCACCCTGATCTGGGTCACCCTCGCGATCATCGTCTTCGGACTGCTCTTCGTGCCGCTGCTCGGCGCCGGGTTCCTCGGCGTGATGATCTTCCTGATCCTCGGCTTCACCCTGATGGGCATGACGTTCGGGCCGATGGGCGCCCTCCTGCCCGAACTGTTCCCGACAGCGGTGCGGTACACCGGTTCCGCTTTCGCGTACAACATGAGCTCGATCCTCGGTGCGGCGGTCGCCCCGTTCATCGCCGTCTGGCTCTGGACGCTCGGCGGCGGCAGCCCGTTCTGGGTCGGCGTGTACCTCTCCGTGATGGCGGTCATCACCCTGGTCGCCCTCCTGCTCAGCCGCGAGACCAAGGACGTCGACATCGAGGCGTAGCCCGCCCCTTCCGTGACCGTTCCGGTCGAGAGTGCCCGTTGCGCGGGTCACTCTCGACCGGGACGGGACGGGTCACGGTCGAGGTTTGAGGTTAAGCTCGATTGGTGAGTACCCCGATCAGTGACGCCAACACGCCCGCCGAAACCGCAGCATCTACCGGGCCCGCACCGGCCGCGGCACCGAAGCCGCGCAGCCGCCTCGGGCGTCTTGGGCGTCGGGCGGATGCTGCGAACGGCCCGCGCGCGACGTTCGGCCAGCTGCTCCCCTACCTTCTCGAGCACAAGAAGGTGCTCAGTGTCGTCGTCCTGCTGAGCATCCTTGGGGCGCTCGCGAGCCTCGCCCAGCCGCTGCTGGTCAGCCAGGTCATCACCGTCGTGCAGCAGAACCAGCCGCTCGGCGCACTCGTCTGGGGGCTCGTCGCGCTCGTCGTCGTGTCCGGGCTGATCAGCGGATACCAGCACTACCTGCTGCAGCGCACCGGGGAAGGCGTCGTGCTCTCGAGCCGGCGCAAGCTCATCGGGCGGATGCTGCGCCTCCCGATCAGCGAGTTCGACACCCGTCGCACCGGCGACCTCGTCTCCCGGGTCGGCTCTGACACGACCCTGCTGCGCGCCGTGCTCACCCAGGGACTCGTCGAGGCGATCGGCGGTTCGCTCACCTTCCTCGGCGCGCTGATCGCGATGCTCGTGATCGACCCGGTTCTGCTCGGGCTGACCGTGCTCGTGATCGCGGCATCCGTCGTCACGGTCACGCTGCTTTCGCAGCGGATCCGCGTCGCGAGCCGCATGGCCCAGGAGAAGGTCGGCGCCCTCGCCGCGAGCGTCGAGCGGGCGATCAGCTCGATTCGAACCGTGCGCGCCTCGAACGCGACAGACCGCGAGATCGCGGCCGTCGACGCCGACGCGACCGGCGCGTACCAGATGGGGCTGCAGGTCGCGAAGATCTCAGCCCTCGTCGTGCCGATCGCCGGCATCGCGATGCAGGTGTCCTTCCTCGTCGTGCTCGGCGTCGGCGGCTTCCGGGTCGCGAGCGGCCAGATCACGGTCGCGAACCTGATCGCGTTCATCCTCTTCCTGTTCCTGATGATCCTGCCGCTCGGCCAGGCCTTCGGCGCGATCACCTCGGTCAACTCGGCGCTCGGCGCCCTCGGCCGTATCCAGGAGATCATCGACCTGCCCGCAGAGGACCAGTTCGACCGCGACCTGTTCCCGCTCGCGATCACCGTCGGCGCCGCCAACGAATCGGTCCGCCCGGACGCCCCCGCGATCTCCTTCGAGAACGTGTTCTTCGGGTACGCGACCCAGGCGTCGACGGCGGATGCCGCGGCGCCCGTCGCCGCTGCGGGCGACGGCGGGCCTGGTGCCGGGCCTGGTACTGGGTCCGGTACCGGCGATTCCGGCGGTTCGCCTGCCGGTCCCCCCGCGGACGTCATGCCGAACGCGCTCGTGACGGCCCTCGTTGCTCCCGGCGTGATCGAGGCGATGCTCGCCGAACCCGACCTGGTCGACGCCGATCTCGCCGCTGCCGACCGCGCCGCGGCCGACCGGGCGGCCGTCGACCTGGCTCACGCCGAGCAGGCCGCCGCCCACCTTGCCGCGGCGGAGCACGCCGCAGCAACTATGGCTGCCGCGCGGCCCGCCGCAGCCCTCGCCGCGGAGTCCGCGGCCGCGGCGAACGC
>NZ_SOFS01000031.1 GCF_004402235.1 Cryobacterium glucosi | reverse complement strand
CGCAGCAGCGCTTGCACCCTGGCTCAACTACTACAACACTGAACGCATCCACACCGGCATCGGAACAACCCCCATCAGCCGAGTGTCACCAACGTCATGACTCAGTACATCAGCGGTTGTGAGGTCATTCGGCTTCATTCGGCGTTTTCTTGCGGTGCCTGTGCAAAAATGTCGGTGTGTCCTGGTCTGTCTGCAGCGAGCCGACGACCGTGGCGGGGCAACCCGAACGGCAAGACCGGACCGATGCAGACGGGGAAATAATGAACGAGAAGTCCACCTACCGCGCCATCTTCTATGGTGCCAACCCGATCGCGTCCGGCACGGAACGAGAACTGGCCTTCGTCGACGGCGACTACCAACAAACAGTCACCCTCGAGGTCGATGAGGAAGACGCCATTGTCCGCCGGGTATTCAAGCTGGGGCATGTGACCGAAGAACCGATCGCGTACCAGTACGTAGAAGACGTGCACGATGATGCGGCCGAACCGGACGTTCCCAACTAGGGCAGGCCGAAACGCCAGATCCGCGCCCCCGGGCTACGGCCGGGCCACACCGGCAGCACCATCAGCGGGCCGACCATCGACGCCCGGAGTACGGCGGCGATCGTCGGAAACGGGAGCGTAGCTTTCGGCGAGGTGGCCGAGGATGCCCGGGCAGGGCTTCCTGATGAGGCCGTTGATCCTTGTGTGCTGCACGTCCATGAGGCTGATGGTGTCGAAGTCGCCACAGAGAATGTTGGTCTGCAGAGCACAGGCAGTGTCGTTACTACGTTCGATGCTGAGGTTCTCAAATCACAGGTGCCTGATCCGGAACGCTCGGCACGGTGCGGGTGTGGTGGTCCTGGTGGTTTCTCACTTTCGGTCGATTGCTTTTTTGCCTTCCCGCGGAAGAAGCGATATCAAGTGTGAGCGGGTACGTGCCCGGAATTTCAGGTGAAATAAGCCGAAAGCGCGTCCAAAAATCTGGGCACGGCCTTCCATGCTGCGCTGGCCCGATGGCTGCGTTTGTCCGCACTATGGAAGCATCAATGGATGGCGGCCGCCAACTCTCGTTGGAAACGTGGCGGCTACGACCGGAAGGTGTCCGTGACGGCGGGCACGAACTCCGACATGACCAGAACCCCGCTTAAGCTCTGGTTCGCTTTCGCGTGGCGGATGGTCGGAGACAAGATCGGAGTAACAGCAATCCAAGTACAGCGGGAGCTGGAACTGAGGTCGACCCAGACGGCCTGAATAGTGCCCCACCGGTATCGGTCCGTAACGGTTCGTTCGTCCAGCACGATCCGTCGCGCGGCGACGTTAAGGTCGACGAGTCAATCTTTGGTGGCTTCGAGCCGGGCATACGGGGCCGTAGATCGACCAGAAAGCTTCTGCCCGCCGCCGCGGTGGAACGCAGACCCATAATTCAGGGCGCCAGCCACGTCAGTCTCACTGCTTTCCTCCAAGCCAACATCGAACCAGGTAGCCATGTGATCACCGACGGCTGGTCTGCGTATCCGGCTGGACACCCGGTCGCTACGACCACACCGGCATTCCCATGCCTGCTTCAGGCCTCCCTGCGCACGAGGTACTCCCGGGCTTCCACCACATGTTCTCTCTGGTCAAGAGGCGCTGATGGAAACGACTCATGGTTCGGTCGTGGCGAGCATCTACACGCCTACGTCGACGAATGGGTATTCAGGCTCAATCGTCGGAGTGCCCGCAGCCGTGAACTCCTGTATATTCGACGCTCGTTGAAAAGTAGGCCGCCGGCGCCCTATTACTCGATGCGCGAAGCTGGCCGAAAGCGTCCCAGGCCGATCCCAATGCGCGGCCGCCACCAACGTCCACCGAGCCTCGACATCGGGCACCCAGAACTTCCTTGGTGCAACGAAACATTCTAAAGCCAGGTACCTGAACAGAAAAGTAGTCTCCTGAATTCGGAACGGGACGCACTGACTTTTCCGGTCGAGAGTTGCCGGTGTGGCGGGCACTCTCGACCGGAAAGGTCTCAATAGGGCGAGCTAGAGGACGTCCTCGTCCACCCAGTCGAGGGACTTGGTGATGGCCTTTTTCCAGTTGCGCAGCAGCCGGTCGCGTTCGGCGACGTCGAGCTTCGGCTCCCAGCGGGCGTCTTCCTGCCAGTTCGCGCGGAGCTCGTCGAGGTCGTTCCAGAAGCCGACCGCGAGGCCGGCCGCATACGCCGCGCCCAGGGCGGTTGTCTCGGCGACCACCGGGCGCACTACGGACACGCCGAGGATGTCGGCTTGGAACTGCATCAGCAGGTCGTTGGCCGCGGCGCCGCCGTCGACCTTGAGCTCGGTGAGTGGGACCCCGGCGTCGGCGTTGACCGCGTCGAGCACCTCACGCGACTGGTACGCGATCGCCTCGAGGGCCGCCCTGGCGATGTGACCCTTGTTCACATAGCCAGTCAGGCCCACCAGGGCGCCCCGGGCATCGGCACGCCAGTAAGGCGCGAACAGGCCGGAGAACGCCGGGACGAAGTAGGCGCCGCCGTTGTCCTTGACCGAGAGGGCGAGCGCTTCGATCTCGGAGGCCGAGCCGATGATGCCGAGGTTGTCGCGCAGCCACTGCACGAGCGCGCCGGTGACGGCGATCGACCCCTCGAGCGCGTAGTGCGTCGCGCCGTCGCCGAGCTTGTAGCCCACGGTGGTGAGGAGGCCGTTCTGGGAGTGCACGATCTCGGTGCCGGTGTTGAAGATCAGGAAGTTACCGGTGCCGTAGGTGTTCTTCGCCTCGCCCTGGTCGAACGCGGCCTGGCCGAACGTTGCGGCCTGCTGGTCGCCGAGGATGCCGGCGATCGGGGTCTCGCGAAGCAGGCTGTGTTCGCTCGCGATGCCGTAAACCTCGGAGGAGGAACGGATCTCGGGCAGCATCGACCGGGGCACGTTGAAGGCGGCGAGGATGTCGTCGTCCCATTGCAGGGTTTCGAGGTCCATGAACATTGTGCGGCTCGCGTTGGTGACGTCAGTCGCGTGCACGCCGCCCTCGAGGCCACCGGTGAGGTTCCAGAGTACCCAGGAGTCCGTCGTGCCGAACATCAGCTCGCCGGCATCCGCCTTGGCCCGGGCGCCCTCGACGTTCTCGAGGATCCAGACGATCTTCGTGCCCGAGAAATACGTGGCGAGCGGCAGGCCGACCTGCTTCTTGAAGCGTTCGACGCCTTCGGTGGCGGCAAGGCGGTCGACGATGGGCTGGGTGCGGGTGTCCTGCCACACGATCGCGTTGTAGACGGGGAGCCCGGTGGTGCGGTCCCAGACCACGGCGGTCTCACGCTGGTTGGTGATGCCGACGGCGTCGATGTCGTGCCGGGTCAGGTTCGCCTTGGACAGTGCCTGCCCGATGACCTCGCGAGTGTTGTTCCAGATCTCCATCGGGTCGTGCTCGACCCAGCCGGCGCGCGGGAAGATCTGCTCGTGCTCGAGCTGGCCGGTCGAAACGATCGACCCCGCCTTGTCGAAGATGATCGCACGGGAACTGGTCGTCCCCTGGTCGATCGCAATGATGTACTGGGCCATTGAATACTCCTTTGTAGTCGTGCGGTTCAGGTTGGGTGTGGGAATTGCTAGCCGAACGTGCCGCGGCATCCGTCAACGGAGGCCGCGGCACCGGTTCCCTGGTTAGGCCAGGATGGGCAGGAGTGCGGTGGACAGGAGTCCGGCGAGGACGCCGCCGATGATGGGGCCGAAAACGGGGACCCACGAGTATGACCAGTCCGAGGAACCCTTGCCCTTGATGGGCAGGATGAAGTGCGCGATTCGCGGACCGAGGTCACGGGCGGGGTTGATCGCGTAGCCGGTCGGCCCGCCGAGGGAGGTGCCGATCACGATGACGAGCAGGGCCACCGGGAGCGGGCCGAGCGCGGCAAGCCCGCCGTTGACACCCTGGCGGCCACCGCCGAAGGCGATGATCACGAATACCAGCACGAACGTGCCGATGATCTCGGTAAGAAGGTTCCAGCCGTACGAGCGGATGGCCGGACCGGTGGAGAAGACACCGAGCTTGTTCGCCGGGTTCGGTTCCTGGTCGAAGTGCTGCTTGTACGCCAGCCAGCAGAAAACAGCGCCGATGATGGCTCCAAGCAGCTGCGCCCCGATGTAGGTCAGCACCGACAGGAAGTTCACCGGGACCCCGGAGCCGAATTCAGTGGCGCCGGATGCGACCAGGCCGAGGGTCACGGCGGGGTTCAGGTGCGCCCCCGAGTTGTAGGAGACGATGACGCCGGAGAAGACCGCGAGGCCCCACCCGACCGTCACCATCAGGAAACCGCCGCCCAGGCCCTTGTTCTTGGCCAGGGCCACGTTGGCCACCACGCCGCAGCCGAGGAGGACGAGCAGGGCCGTGCCCACCAGCTCCGAGAGAAAAACGATACCGAGATTGTCCACATTGACACCTTTGTTCAGTGAAGCCGAGTTATAGCCGATGGTCGTGCAGCTGAGGTTCCGCCGATGAACAGCGGAAACGAATCGTGAGAAACCTATCGGCCTGATGCGCTAGTCGGTGCATTCCGCCGTGCACGTTTGTGCAGATCGTCGTCTACGCGCGTGGAGCGGATGCCGCGTCGACCGTGGTGAGGTCGACAGCATGCCGGTCGCGCAGCACGTCGACGGCGAGGTCGAGCTCGAAAGCGCGACGTGCGGAATCCCAGCCCAGCACGGGAGCGAGGACTCCGGCGAGTTCTTCGAGCAGCGCCAGGCTGAGCTCACCACGGAAGGCCATGCTCGTGCGTCGCAGCACGAGGTCGGTCAGGTGCACCACTGATTCTGTGGCCGCGAGGAACTCGATCTCCCGACGGGAGTAATCGGCGTGGTGTTCCAGCGCTTCGTCCGGTTCCGCGGTGATGAAGTCGATCACGTCGACCGCGCGGGTGCCGTAGCGGGTCAGCAGCTGGTCGGCCCTCGAGGCGCCGACCTCGTCGCCGTTCGCGGCGATCCAGACCCGGTGCGCGGCATCCGTGGCCGGGAAGTTGCGGCCGCCGCCGATGGGAAGGCCGGCCGTCGACACGACCCGGGTGCGGCCGAGCAGGGTGAGGATGTCGCCGCTCAGGTGCTCGGCGAGGGCCCGGAACGTCGTCCACTTGCCGCCGACGAGGCTGAGAAGTGTGCCCGGTCGGGCACCGAGCGGACGGGACTCGATGCGGTAGTCGCGGGAGACGAACCCCGGTGCCTCGTCGTCGTGCCGCGGCAGCGGACGCACACCGGCGAACCGGAAGACGATCTCTGAGCGGTCGACGGCCACATCCGGGAAAACGTGCTTGACGAGATCGAAGAAGTAGTCGACCTCGGCCTCAGTGCAGCGCGCGGGCTGGGTCATATCGTGTTCGAGGTCGGTGGTGCCGACCAGCACCCGGCCCGCAAGCGGGTAGATCAACACGATGCGGCCGTCCTTGTGCTCGAAGAAGATTTCGCGGCCACCCGTGGCCGCGAGAAGCTCCCGGTTGTCGAGCACGATGTGCGACCCCTTGGTGCCGCCCATGTACGTGCTGGTCTGACCGAGGGCCGTGTTCGTGAGGTCGGTCCAGGGCCCGGACGTGTTCACGACGATGTCGGCCTGGAAGCTGAATTCGGCGCCGGTGACCGCGTTCCGAAGACGCACGCCCGCGGCATCCATGCCGATGGCCTCGATGTAGTTGGCGCTGCGCGCGTGCGCGCCGGCGGCCAGGCCGTCGGCCAGCACGTCGAGCGCGAGGCGCTCGGGGTCGTGCATGGAGGCGTCGAAGTAGGTGGCCGTGTACTTGAGGCCCGGGTTGAGGCGCGGCAGCAGTCTGAGCGATGCCTTCCTGCCGAGGAACTCGTGCCGGGGCACCGTGCCGCCGTCGCGGGAGAAGGAGTCGTAGAGCATCATGCCGATCTTGATCAGCAGGGCGCCACGTTCCTGGGCCGCGCCCTGGCGGTGAGTGAGAAAGCGCATCGGCGCCGACATCACCCCGGAGAAGGTGGAGTAGATCGGAATGGTCGTCTTGAGGGGCTTGACGTAGTGCGGGGCGATCTTCAGCAGGCTGTTGCGTTCCTCGACCGACTCCTTGACCAGGCGGAATTCCCCGTTCTCGAGGTAGCGCACACCACCGTGGATCATGTGGGAGGAGGCCGACGAGGCGCCGGAGACGTAGTCGCCCTTGTCGACGATCGCGACGTCGATGCCCTGCATCGCCAGGTCGCGGAAGGTCGCGATGCCGTTAATTCCGGCACCGATGATGAGCACGCTCGCCCGAGGATGAGCGGCGATGGCGGCTTGAGCGGCTACGGCACCGAGGCGGATACCCGGCGCGGATGCCCCGGCGGGCTTCTGGTTTGAGGGGGTCACTGTTCGCTCACTTCTGTGTGGGTCGGCAGGTCTGGTGTGTGGATCTGCAGCCTTAGGTCTGCAGCGGCGGCGGACAATCACCGGCTCACGGTCCTGCGCATACCGCGCAACCTCGTGGGTCAGTACAGCATGCGCAACACCACACAAACGGTCAATACCTGTGCACACACGTGCACACATGTGCAAGCAGAAGCTACGACCATCACAAACGATCCATCCCTGTCCGACCGAACCGATGACGCCCTCACGGCGGTAAAACCGTATTACGTGCAGGACCACCTGACCATGGAGGCCATCGCGCACGAGCTGCACACCTCCCGTTCCTCGGTGTCCCGCCTACTGAGGCAGGCCAGGGCCAACGGGCTCGTGGACATCCAAATCCGTTCCCCACTCAACGCGACGAGCCGCCTCGACTACACGAGCGAGATCCTCCGCCGCTTCGGTGACGCGTTCGGAGCCCACATCGAGCAATTCCCGGTGCAGACCTTCTTCGACGACCCCGCGACGAAGCGGGCGTTCTGGCGGGAGCGCGGCGTGACGAGACTGCTCGAGATGCAGGCGCGAATAAACGTTGCACTCTTCGGGCTCGGCTCGCCATTCTCCAAGGTGCCCAGCCACGTCTACGCGCGCGGGTACCTCGAAGACGAGGACTTCACGGCCCTCAGCGCGGCCGGCGTCGTCGGCGTCGTCGGCGACTGAGTATTTGCGAGTTCGGGGGCCGTTGAATATTGCCTTCGGGGGCCGCCAGTATTGTCTTTCGGTGCCGGGCTGTCGCGCGGTCGGGGGCCGGTGGCGCCCGACCGCGCGAGTCTTTATGCCTTGACCTGGCCGGCGATGTGTTCTCGCATGTTGTGGCCGCCGGTCTCGACCCAGATGGTGTTGTGCACGATGCGGTCCATGATCGCGTCCGCGTGGACTCCGGAGCCGAGGCGCTGGTGCCAATCCTTCTGCGCGTATTGCGTGCAGAACACCGTCGATGCTTGGTCGTAGCGTCGCTCGAGGAGTTCCAGCAGCATGCTCCTGGTGCTCTCGTCGGGTTCATCGAGGAGCCATTCATCGATCACCAACAGCGAGAACGAGGCGTACTTGTTCAGAAACTTCGTCGTGCCGGAGGGCTTATCGCGGGCCAGCTGCCAGGCCTCTTCGAGCTCCGGCATCCGAATGTAGTGCGCTCGCACCCGGTGGAGGCACGCGGCCTTCGCCAACGCGCAGCCCAGATACGATTTCCCCGACCCGGTGAAGCCCTGGAACACGACGTTTTGCTGCCGGTCAATGAACGAGCACGTGCCCAGCCCCGCGAGCATCGACCGGTCCAGGCCGCGTTCCTCGACAAGGTCCAGACGGCGCAAATCCGCGTTCGGATAGCGCAGGTTCGCCCGGCGGATCAGTCCCTCGACCTTCGTTTGGGTGAAGACGGAATGGGCGTCATCGACGGCGAGTTTGATCTTCTCCTCGAACGCCAGGCCCAGCGTGAGGGTGTCGTCTTGCGCATCGAACGCGTCCAGCAGGGTGGACACGCCCATTTCGCGGAGCTTGCGTTTGGTCTCGATATCGATCCGGCTCATCGTGCAGCGCCTGCGTAGTAGTCGGCGCCGCGGACATATCCGCCGGATTCAGATTCGACAGGTTCGAAGCGCGGCATCCTGCGGGTGCCTTTCTTGTCTTGCCCGGTCTCCAAGATCGGTTGCAAGTGCGCATACCGGGGCGAGCGAACACGACCCTCCAACGCGATCTGGCACGCTTTGTCCACTCTCTCGCTGGAATAACGACGACTCAACCGCAGCACTGCGAGGGCGGCGTCGAAGCCCTGCTCTTCCACCGGCACCGACTCGAAGATCCTGTTCACCACGGTCACCATGTTGGGGCCGACTCGTTCGGCCCAGGCCCGGATCCGGACGCTGTCCCACTCCCGATACTTCTCGCCCTGGGGCTGGTCGGCATCGTTCGTGCGGTATTCATTCACAACATGCTCACCAAACAACACGTGGCTGGTGAGCCGCTCATGGCTCCGATAAACCTCCAGCACCTGGCTGGTGATGCGCAGATCCACGGCCTGGCCGATCTGGGCGTAGGGGACGGAGTAGAAGTTCTTCTCCCAGACCACATGCCCGTTCTTCTGCACCCGACGCCCCATGACCCACCGGCTGATCTCATACGGGGCCGACGGCAGCCGCCGCAGCAACGCCTTCTCCTCAGTTTCAAACACGCTCAGGCGGGAGCCGGCACGTTTCTGGAACGGTTCCCGGTTATAGGCATCCATCCGCTCCCGGATCGCGACCCGCAGTTCGGGAAGCGACCCGAAGCTCCGATGACGTAACCCTGCGATCACCCAGGTAGCGACATGAGAGACCGTATTTTCCACGCTGGCCTTGTCTTTTGGAGCCCTCGGTCGACCCGGCAGCACCGCTGCCGAGTAATGCGCCGCCATCTCCCGGTAAGCGTCGTTCAACACGACCTCGCCCTCGCGAGGGTGCTTGATCACCCCGGTCTTCAAATTGTCGGGCACGATCCTAGGAACCGTTCCGCCGAACCACTCGAACATCGCGCCATTGGCCAGCAGCCAGGAGTCTTGCCGCATATCCAACGCCGGTTCCACGAACGCATACCGGGAAAACGGCCGACACGCGACGAACAAATACACCCGAGACGCCCCGCCCATGACCGGATCGGTGAGCTGCATCGTCGGCCCCGACCAATCGACCTCGACCGTCCGACCAGCCTTATGACCCACCCGCGACGCCGCCCCCGTGACCAGGGTGTGCGCCGCATAGGACTTGCAGAATCGGTCGTATCCCATCGCCGGCTGCCCCGACACCGCGCACCCGTCGACGTACTCGCCATGGAGCAGCTTCAGCGTCACCCCGACCTTGCCGAGCTCTTTGTGCACCCCATCCCAATCGGGCTGCACGAACACACTCTCGTGCTCGCCCCGGCCCGGGAACAACAACGCATAAACTTCCGCATCGCTGCGGCCAACATGACCATCACGGCCGATGCCGGCCTGGTCAGCTGCGTCGAACACGGCCAGCACGCTCTTGCACGACATGGCCTGCGCGAGAGCGATCCCGCGCCCCGTCATCCCCTCGGCGCGGAGCTCGAGCACCCGTTTCGCCTTGATCCTTCGTACCATTACTAACTACTCCTTCCGCCGCGTGCCTATACACGCAGCGGAAGGAGCTAAGCAGATGGCCCCCAACAGAAATATCCGGTGGCCCCACACTAGGCTACTGACCAGATCGACCAGTGGCCCCGAACGTCAATAACGCTGGCCCCCAGAAGCGCAAATACTCACGACGATGACGTGGCGCCGTCTTCTTCCGCGCCGACGGGTCCATCGACGGGATCCCGCTCAACGAGCGCGGTACCGGGCCAGATCTCGCCGTGCTGCGCGGGGCGCCCCGGCGCATGTGTCGCCAGAACAGCGCTACCCGATGAGGCGACGCGCCACCCGCCCCAAAAGTCGCTTGACATCAATAAGAACATCCACTCAGCGGGACGTGACCAACCACCACGCGTTCACTCTGATCGGATTGCTCTTCAGGTACTCGGGGTCCTCCGCTCCACGGAACGCAAGCCCGACAGATTTGCCCACGGTTCAGAGTGAGAAGTAGGCCTGATAACGCTTCCTGGATTAGTAGTCGGTATTTCCGAGCGATGGCCGAGGTAAAAAACGCGCGGTTGACTGGGCGTGCGCATGCAGCTCCAATATTATGAGCTCGTTGATTCCAGTTCTCAGTTCGCTGCGGGGAATGTATAGGGTGCTCTGAGGGCCTCGTGACCAGTAACGTCCGAGGTTGAACCCGTTGATCCAGGCAATTCCCTTTCCCCATTCAGAGGTATCTAGGAAGAGATCAGTACTTGCGGACAGGGTGAATTCAGTCTTCGAGAAGCTTGGCCCCATCGGGTCTGAATTCAGGGTGGGAATGCCGGCAAAGAGGGATCCGTCAATTGAGGTGAGGTCCAGACTGAGGACCTCCCAATGCACCAGTTCTTCACCGTTGAGGGTGATCGGCCCGATTATTCCTTTTGGCTCTCCAATACGGGGGCCATACGAGACTCTGCCAAGGTCCTCCACAAGCAGTTCCAGGATGTCGCCTGCAGGCAACGCAATTGCTCTCTCTCTGTTGTCACGGTTAAGTGCTCCGACGCTTGTGCCGTCGATCGACACGAGCGCGCGATCACGGATCTCTGCAAGACGTAAAATCCCGGAGCGGGCGATATTGTCGGCAGAATGGTGCAGAGTGGTTCGGTAGACGCAGAGGCCACGGTATTGCTCGGTGTGATCCATCGTTGGTGCGTGTTCAAATGCTCTCCATCTGCCAAGTTTCTCGCGTACGTCGGTCAGCGGAACAGTGATTTGGAACGGCGTTTGAAAGGCGGGTGCGTCTGTTGCTGACGCTGGGACACAGGCAGGGAGCTGGGAATAACGGCCGATGACTTCGCGGAATGCGTGGTATTTCTCAGTTGGGTATCCGGCTTCGTCAAGGGGGGCGTCGTAGTCGTAGGAGGTGACTTGGGACTTGTAAGTGCCTTTGTCATTCGCGCCGTTGTTGAATCCGAAGTTCGTGCCGCCATGGAACATGTAGATGTTGACGGATGCGCCTGCGGCTAACATCGAATCGAGTTCGAGGGCCGCATCCGCAACGGGGGTCGTGTGGTGGTGTTCGCCCCAATGATCGAACCATCCGTCCCAGAATTCGGAGCACATGAGCGGTCCTGTGGTTTGGTGTCGGCGCAGCGTTGCGAGTCGCTCATTGCTTCTGGAGCCAAACGAAGCAGTTCGGTGCAACTCGGGGAGGCTGCCGTCATCGAGCATCTGGTCGGTCGGCTGATCGACCGTCGTGAGGGGCACGGTAATACCAAGGTCATGTGCCATAGCGACTAGAGCCTGGAGATAGGGTTTATCAGCCCCGTAGGCTCCGTACTCGTTTTCAATTTGAAAGAGAATGACGGGCCCACCTCGATCGATCTGGGCTACCGAGATGATGGGAAGTAGTTGCTCAAAATACTCACGGACGGCCGTAAGATATCTAGGTTCAAACCGCCTGATACGCACGTCCGGATCAGCGGTCAGCCAGGCCGGTAGTCCCCCGTTGTCCCATTCAGCGCAGATGTACGGGCCGGGCCGAATGATTGCGTGCATACCTTCCTCTGAGACAAGGCGTAGAAATCGGGCCAGGTCGAGTCCGGCCGTTGTATCGAACACGCCGCGCTGCGGGGCATGTTGGTTCCACGGAACATATGTCTCGATCGTGTTGAGACCCATCAGCCTGGCCTTATGGATTCGGTCGGCCCATAAATCTGGGTGCACGCGGAAGTAGTGGAGAGCGCCCGAAATGATCTGAAACGGCTTGCCGTGAAGCAAGAAATCGTCAACACCGATTGTGAAGGTCGACGACTTGGTTTCGCGTTTGAGTGAGGAGGTTTCGCTGTTGACCGTCAAAATCCCGTCCCGCCTGCTGAAAGACATTCTTGGTGCCTGGGCCAAGGACGGGTGTGGAGGCGAATGCGCCGGGACCGCTCGACCCAGTTCGGGATATCGACGTCTAGGCGCCCGAGTGCTGTGGCGTGTACATGAACTCTGCGCCACACGCGAGGGATGGTAAAAGCAAACTCATCGAGCGTCTTCCGAGTCGTACTCTTCACGCTTCTTTGCTCCTCTTGACTATGAAAGTGCTCGTGGCAGGATGGGTACTCCCGTGCCCCGGAGGGTGGAGGGAAGCTACCCTGGGCCGTGATCTCACTTGTATCTAAGGGCAAAGGTACGATCGATTTAGGCCGTCGAACACGAGAGAACGGTTGAGTATCTGGAGAGAACGATGACAGCGGTGACCAATTTGTCGGGTGTGATCCCGGATGGTTTCCCGGGTCAGCGGATGCTTGTGGTGCCACGCCCTCGAGTGAGGGAGGCGCTGGCCCATCCAGGGACGGCGCACCTTGTCGTCACGGACTGCGGGTATTTTCCACAGGCGCATTCTCATGGCCGAGTACGGCAAAGCCCGATTCCTCAGGCCGTCGTAATTCTTTGTGTCAAAGGAAAAGGTTGGTGTGTCACCGCGGCGGGCAGGTTCGCTGTCACCGCGGGACAGGTCATTATTTTGCCTCCGCATCAGGCTCATTCGTACGGCGCTGATTCTGACGACCCTTGGACTCTTTGGTGGTTGCATCTGGACGGAAGTGACCTTGAAGGGTTTCTCTCGTTCGCGGGAATGACAATTAGTGCGCCCGTTCGGACGCTGTCCGACATGTACGCAACTGTGTCGCTCGTTGCCGAGGTGATCCAATGGATGGAGCGTGACACAACAGATTCGAGCCTCCTCTCAGCAGCTGGCGCGGCTTGGCATTTGATGGCTTTGCTTGCGTCAGACAGAGCTAGTGCGGGGGGGACGAGCAACTCTATTGAGCGGGCGATTGACTACCTGCGGAGCCACGTCACCCAGCGAATAAGCGTGACGGACCTCGCTGCGATGGCGGGGTTGAGTAATTCCCATTTTGCGGCACTTTTCAAGGGGCACACCGGTTTGGCGGTCCTGAATTACCAAACTCAACTCCGGATGGCTAGCGCCCGCGAGTTGCTAGACACGACCACACAGCCGGTAGAAATGATTGCCCATAGTGTTGGTTACGAGGACTCGTTCTATTTTGCTCGCCAGTTCAAGAAGATCCACGGGCTGACTCCTTCTGTCTATCGTAAGCACGACAGGGGCTGATCCGTTGGGCAGTCGCTAGGGTGTGCCAGCCGTATGGGCAGACCACTGGATATCGAGGCGTGCGCAGCCTCCGGGCTCGATCGTATGTAGGGGCGATAACACTTCCAATTCGACGAGCCACGCGTTCGGATGAAAACCGTTGAGCTCGCTGAGGGCATGCGGTATCGGGGATTGCGCCCATACTTCGATCCGTGATCCGTGGTCTGGGTATTCCGCTCTTTCGTCGACGGCGGTTTTGAGGACGAGGCTGGTTCCTGCCGGTCCACGCCACTTAATCTCTCCAGTGGAGTGGGGGAATCCGAATTTGGCGACCCCAGGTTCGATCGGCACTCGCGCGATGCCGTCTGCGATGGTTGGTCTTACTGCGCCTGCGTATCGTGCGAGTTCGATAGGTGGATGGTTGGACGAGACGGTGACTTCTACTGCAGAGTCCGTTGCCCCATCTCGGGCCGCGAAAGTGTCGATTTGGCACACTTCCCAGAGAGACCACCGCACATTGCAGTGGGATGTGTTCGTAAAGGTGGTGTGTTCGAAGAATGAGGAGCCGGTGGCTGGGATCCGGAATTCGCGTTCGACTTGAAGGCCAGTTCGAGCGTCGTTGGGGCTGGCCATGATGACCTGCTGTACTTTCTCAATTGGGAGCCAAGTGGATTCGAAGGTCCACTCACCCGCATCGAGGACAGGATCCGGTGGGCCCGCCCATTGCCCTGCACTTTCTCCTTGCGGTGCCGGCCAGGTCTTGGAACCACCGACGTTGGCCCAAGAGGCGAACGTGCCGTCCAGTGTTGCCCAGGACAGCCTCGGCTTAAGAGCGCGAAATTTTCTGTCAAAGAAATCCGGGTTGATCCACAGCAGTTCTTTCCCTGCGATCTGGAGAGACAGAAGGCGACCCCCAACGGATGGCAGGAAGACGAGCTGCAAGTATTCGTTGCTGATCCGATATAACTCGAGAGACGGGTCGCCGCTTTCAAGTTGGTGAACTGACAACTTCATAGTCCAGGACCACCGCCACATTTTGAGTGGTCTCGGATCGCCTTTAGGAACAGAATATCCCCGTTCATGTCTAGTTGACCGTTGGCGATGCGGAGATCACGGACGCCGCAGTTCGTCGTCAATCGGTCGACGGGGTGGTGGCGTCCGTCGCGGCCGGGGGTAGTTGTGCAGAGAGTTGCTTGGACGGTGAGTGCATTGGTCTCGGAATGGACATGGTCTCTGCCGTGGACTCGGAACTAGGGTCGAGCTGTACGTTTCCGGTGAAGTCCGCATGACCATGGTTTTCGAAGAGAATCCGCGCGTCAAGTTGACCATCTGCGGTTGTGATGAGCACCTTGCTTAACGATGTTGGAGCGACACTTTCGAGCCAGACTGAACGCATGATGCCAGCATATGACCAGTAGTCGACGGGCTTGTATGGGATCTCAAAGTCGTCAGTGACTGGCTGGCATGGCGGACTGTACGAGGTGTGGGAAGTCCGAAGAAACATGCGAACGGCGAGTGTGTGCAATCGGCTAGGCCTGATCGAGTCGGTCGGTGATCGGCAAGGAGAACAGCGTGTGAGCGCCTTCATACTTACCTAGGGGAACTCCGTCGAGCCACACATCGGCGCTGTAGCCAACGGCTCGGAAATTAAGGCGCAGATGACGCTCCGTCCGACCGCCGAATAGTTTCACTTCACGCCGGCACCAGGCATAGCAGTCGAGGAATGCCGTACCCCCGCCGAAGTGGCTACCATCCAGAGAGCCGAAAGCTGCTGTGGCGAGCAAGTCCCGCGCGGAAGGGACGGCGATACTTTGCCATTCACTGTCGTCGAATCTGGAGTTGTTCCAGCCGCCGTCCAGCCCGATAACCTCGGGGTCAGATGCAAAACGCCATTGTCCATCGAGGTCGATGTATTCCCGTTCCGGTTCTCTAGTGCGCCAGCCATCGAAGCTGGGCAGCACCGCTCATAAGAGAAGACCACTTTGGTTTCGCCGACTCGCTGCACGTGCGTGCCAGACGGCTCAGTTGGAGGATGGGTATCGAGAATAGGCATTTCTCCTGGGGTGACAGCCGCCGTCGCTTGCGCAGCTGTCGACCGCACCGGTAGTGCGACGATTCCAACACCGCACAAAGCACTGGAAAGGAAACTCCGCCGCTTCATTCCTGCGGGGAAGGGTGATGGAGATGAGGGAGAGGTCATGATGTCTCCTCATGTTCGTAGGGAAGCCCTGGAAGTTGGAAGTGTGGGATTGCTCGCTGTGGTGTTTCCCTTCGGGGCCTGCCCTAGGAGTTCGCCGTTTCCCGAGTGGAACTATCCATATTTTTGAGTATCGAGAGTTGTGTGCGGATAGTCGAGACGACGTGGTCGCGTTCGGCTGCTGGGTCGTCAATGAACAGCAGCATTGTGGGAAGGCTCGTTGCAAAGAAGTCAATTTTTGCCACTGATTCCTCATATTCATTTACCCACGTGTCGAGTTTCTGGGCGACTTGCTGCGCCTGCTCATGGCGTCCAAGTCTGTGGAGTGCCACGATCGCGTGGTGTGTCTGGGTGCTGAATGGTGTTGCCGACATCTTGGTGAAGTCACCGGTTGACTGTGCAGCCTGTTGCCAGTGCCCTTCGGCCGCGCACATGTCGCCAGCTCCTGCCCAGGAATCTCCAAGCGCCAACTGCAGTTCGGAGACGTTGGCTAGGGGATGCCGCCCCTCGCCGAGGTTTTGCGGAGGTCGCAGTGCTGCTTCTAAGAGCCTGATGGCCAGTTCGTGATTATTCGAGGTATTGGCGCTCCGAGCTAGGGAGAGGGCGGCCCGATCCCAGGCAGCGAGGACTTGCCCCTCGCCGCCTTCCCATGGTTGGAACTGTCTTTCAGCGAGGAGAGTTTGAGCATCGCGCGCTCGGTCGACATCGATCAGAAGTTGCGCAAATGACACCGTCAAGTCGTCACGCTGGTTCACGATTTCCTGGCGTTTCTCCAGCTGTATAAAACGTTCCTCGGTGGACGTCCCAAGCCGCGCAGAAAGCTGGTCAAATTCAAACCAGAGTTTCGCGTTGCCAGGTTCCCCGTTGAGGGCACAGTGGTAGTGATCGGTCGCGGCATCGAAGTCGCGGAGCACGTTGTAGGAGGCGATGCCGAGATTCCGATGGACGACGGTCGCTACTTCAGTGGACGGGGTGGAGCTGAGCGAGAGGTGCCAGAGGCGGATCGCGTCAGCATATCGGCGACGGTCGTAGTACCAGTGCCCTAGCAGGGAGGCTGCGAGTGGGTCACCCGGTTTAATTTCGAGAGCCGTTCGGAGCGCATCGACATCATCGAGGCGTGATGGGAGAGTGAGTTTTGAGGACCCACGGCTGGCTGCATCTACAGCGGCTCTGGCCTCCTGTGCTTTGCCGGCTTGGTGGAGGAGAGCGGCACGGTGGTAAGAGATTAGTGGCCCTACGTTTACTTGCCCGGGCGCAAGAATGGGAAGGAGCGCCGCTGCGTCGTCTAGTGCCGTAAGTGCGTGATCGATGAATCCTGCGGCGGCGTATTCAAGCGCGACGTCGAGCATTACCGTGGCGTCCGACGTGACGGGCTGCTTGCGGAGGTGTAGTGCCCATGCATCGAGCGGATCTTGGCTGAGGGTATTCGCGAGAACCTGGTCGGCTTCGGCAACGTGGCCGGCCGTCTGGAGTAGAAGCGCGAGCAAGTCGGCTGCCTGCAGGTGGCGATTATCCGTTGTGAGTACGTCTCGAAGCGTTTTGATAGCGACGTCGATCTGCCCCATCTTGGCGTGCTCACGAGCGAGAAGATAGCGTGCCGGGACTACGTACGCGTTGTCCCATGACGCACGTGCGAGAACGTTGAGCGCCTCTCGCTGCCGTCCGAGCCGCGAGAGGGCGAGGCCGAGCCGGTAGTGTGCTGATCCATCCAGTGGAGTGGGTGCCCATTGAGTGCGGCGAGTCACACTTCGGGACAGCATCTCGACGGCGCCCTCATAGTCGGCGCAGTCATAGAGCCGTTCACCGAGTCCGGCAGTGGCTCGTGACTCCTGGGGATCCCGGGTCAGGATTTCACGCCAGTAGGGTTCCGAGGATCGCGTCGCGTGTCGATACTGGTCGAGATAGACGGCGATTTGAACTAGTTCGTCGATGGTGCCGACATCGCTGGGAGCGGCCGGTTCTTCAGCGTGCCGGGGTTGCTCAGTGATCTCTTCATCCTGTCGTGGATTGAGAGTGAGCATGGTTTTCTCGTCGGTAAAGATGCGTAGCTCAAGTTCATCGCCTGGCTGCTCTTGGCAAAAAGAGACATCATAAAGGAACGGACCCGCAGGGCTTAGACGGTGGGTGCCATCGTAGAGAACGCGACCATTGCTTGCGCTTAGTCGTACGTGGGCGTGCGGAATGACTTCAGATGAAACTATTCCGATGCGCGCTCCGGCTTCGGTGATGTCTAGCCGGGCGGCCACATCAGCACTTGCCTCCTGAGCCGGTCCTATCTGGCTAAGCGGATACCAGAATTGGCTAAACGTCTTCGTCTCGCCGGCGGCCAGATACGCAAAGTCAGGCTGGTTGTCGGTGTAGACGCCGGCCATCAGCTCCACGTACGGACCATCGGCATCGGTAAGATTGCTATCCCAAGCCCACCCAAATGGTGCGTTGCCCCAAGTCCACTGTTTCTTGCCCGGGGAAATGTCGCGGCTGGCCCAGTGAACAAAGCCGGCATTTCGACCGTGATCGTATCCACCAAAGAATTCGCCGTCGGTAGACGTAACCATGTACGAGGTCGGCACGGGAATGTTGCGATACCAGTCCAGCCGATCAGCATCGGGGCTCTCCGGGGTAACCCGGCTCGGGTAGTCGATGCCGTAATAGGACGTCCGGGCGTGCGGGAAACTTACGATGGCACGCTTGGCATGGTCAGCGACGTAGTTGACATCTGTTGGGAAGAACGACTGGTAGTCGTCATTGACGGCGGCCGCGACGTTTGCCCACCACAGGAACGTCTGGCGAGTTTCGGACCGGTTGTAGAGGCGCACCCGCGCTTCGATCTTTGAGCTATTCGGCCGCAGTCGGATACCGTGCATACCCTTCATCCGAGCAAACGGATCATGGTCGGAGCACCAGACAGTCACCGAGCCGTCATCTTCGTGCTCAATACTGACGTCGGTCGGGAGGAATGTGGCCGGGCGATGGTGCTGAGGCCAATTGAACTCAATCCCCCCCGAGATCCAAGGCCCCGCGAGGCCCACGAGAGCGGGCTTGATGACGTTGTTGCGATAGAACATGTCGTACTTAGCCACTTTGTCATAAGCGATGTGTATCCGGCCGCCGAGCTCTGGAAGGATTACCAGACGGAGCCACTCGTTTTCGAGATGTATCGCTTGCCACAGGTGAGGAGACTTGGTCTGACTGATGCGTTCGTGGAATGGCAATGGGAACACCCGTCCCGACGAGCCTTGGTAGACGCGAGTTTCAAGAAACGCGGGAAAGTGGTCCGGTGTCTCTGGGAGGTATGTGTCGATGCTGATTGGTTCGGACCATGCTGCCACGGGCGCAGCTGCCAGGGCAGCGGGAATTGAGGGGAGAGTAATTTTTGATGCCCGGGAGGGCCCTTCGGTGAGCATAGAGCGAGCATATGGTTGGTCAGCTTGGGTCCGGAATACACAATTCAATGGACAACCTAGACAAAACAACTTTTTACCCGCCGCAATACGTGCGTCACAGTGACGCATCTGACCCTATTTGCTGGACGTTTCTTACTTCAGTGCTCGACAAGACTTCACGAAACCATGGATTAGGCGGTCGCTCGGGGATGCCGCGCAACTCCTGGTTTTGCGCGAACGGGTTTCACATTGCGACACTGCGCTTTCGGGCGCGACGGCGCCGGGGCGGGTATGAAGCTGCTCACAAATAGTGAGCACGCTTCTTTGAATTGCGCTATTTTGCTTCCTGAAATAGCCTATTCAGTCGTCGTTGGAATTCGATGTTCGCCCACCCCGGGTGGTGCGGAGCGGAGTTTGACCCGGGCAACGTTCCCCAGTAGCCCAGGTCGGCGCATCGTTGCACGGCGTAGGCCGCGAAGTATTGTCCGACTGGCCCATCCTCGAAATCGGCCTCAAGAGGCGTGTATCCGATCCAACCTTCGCCGATCACCGCAGGTACGTCGTGGTAGGTGGCCCAGATCATGACGGCCTGCAACCGGGCCTCCAACGCCTGTTTCATAGCAATTTCATGCTCTGCGAAGTGCCGGTACAGCCACGCGTCCCAGGCGATCGGGTCCACCCAGTCGTAGGCATAGAACATGCTTGTGGTGATGCCCGTCGCTTGTAACCGCCACGGTTCGATCGTTGTAGTCCATTCGTCGAACGGGGGTGCGTCGTCTCTGAGAATGGACTTCAGTTCCTCGGTTGGGAAAATTGGCGGCTCTGCGCGAACCTGCGCCCATGCTTCGAGAGAAGCAAGGACTCCGTAGATGTAGAAGTGTTGGTGTGCCACTTGCGCGTTGTCGGGGATGGATGCGAGGTCTAGGTAAGGCGGAATGCCGTAGCACACTGTCGATAAGACGTCGGGATGGGCGTCCTGTAGAAGCCGGAGGGCATTCTCCAGATACGGTCGTTGCGCCCAGAAAGTATCGAGGCCCTCCGATGGGACTTCTGTTAGGCGGGATAGGTCGACCTCGTTGTGGATCTCGACATACGCTATGCGGTCGTCAAGTGACTCTTTCTTGAGGTACGTCACCAGTTTCGCCTCGGCATGGGCGAGTGCCTCGTGCCGATTCTTCGCGGGAATTGCGCGGAGCATGTCGTGCCACGATGAGTTGGAGAGAAATGCGGAACTTTGCTGGTATTCCCATGACGAGATGATCACGAAGCAGCCGTGACGCTTGGCCGCTTTAAAAAGAGCCAAGAGGTGGGCGCGTCCATTGAGCACGGCGCCCCCGGCGGCGTTGTACCACCTCGTGCGCTGACCGGTGTCGCCGCCCATGTTCACGAATTGAAGCGCCTTCGTGTCGATATCGTGTTCTCCGAAGAGGAGCAGGGGCGCCGCGCAGATGCGAACGGTGTTGTAGCCGCGATCGACGGCTTCAGCGAAGGCACGATCAAGATCGTAAAAGGGTTCGCCCTTGGCTGTTTGGGTATACCAGGTGAAGTCCCAGAGGGTGATCGTCAGCTTGGCGGGAAGTTGCGCTGGGGTCGTGGTGAGACGTGAGGGAGTCATCGGTTCCTTCTATCGATCATGGAGGGTATTTGAGGAACGTTTCATCCCTTGACGCTTCCTTCGGTAAGACCCGCCTTCCAAAATCGTTGCAGGCTCACGATGGCGATCATGATCGGGATGACGGATAGGAAGGCGCCACCGATAGCCAGTTGGTACAACTCGGGGTGACGATCTGAGACACTCTGCCATTGGACGAGACCGAGGGTAATTGGATAGAGGCTTTGGTCGGAGAGCATGACGAGCGGCAGAAAAAAGTTGTTCCAGATGCCGATAAATTGGAACAAGAAGATCGTCACGGCGGCGGGCATCATCAATCGCAGGACAAGAGTGAAGAAGATCCGGAATTCTCCGGCCCCATCGAGACGCGATGCCTCAAGAAGACTGTCTGGGACGGCGGCTTGCGCGTAGATGCGGCCGAGATAGACACCGAA
This sequence comes from Cryobacterium glucosi, assembly GCF_004402235.1. GTDB lineage: Bacteria > Actinomycetota > Actinomycetes > Actinomycetales > Microbacteriaceae > Cryobacterium > Cryobacterium glucosi. The sequence goes on along the minus strand of NZ_SOFS01000031.1, from coordinate 64,048 downwards.
CGGGCTCACGAGGGAAGGGAGGAGCACAGACCAGTAGGTATTGACGAGGCCGACTTGGCTCATGAGTAGGAACAGCGGAAGAGCCAGTGCTGTTCCGGGAATCATTACGCCGGCCAGAATGATGTTGAACCAGACCTCGCGGCCGCGGAAGGTGAATTTTGCTAAGCAGTATCCAGCCGCGAGAGAGCAGATTGTGGCCACGACGGCGCCGACTCCGGAATATAGGACGCTGTTGAGCGCCCATCGGCCGAAGATTCCGCCGTTGTACGTCACGACATTGACCAGGTTGGTCAACAGCTGAGGGTTGTCCAGGGCCAACCCGGAAGACCCAAATAGGCTACTTGTGGATTTGGTGGCGGCGATTGTGAGCCAATACACCGGAAAGAGAAAGTAGACGGCGGCAACCGCAAGGGCAGCGGTTACCAGAATTCTCCAGCCGGGGCTGCGCTGAATCTTGCGTGGCTTTTGGACCGTGCTTGGTTGCTTTGACGACTGATTCTTTCCTTTTTTGCCGGTGTAAGCGCGTTCGGTGGTTGTCATGATGGGCTCCCCCCTCGAGTGACGAGTTTGAGAAATCCGAATGAGAACGCGCATGCGACGAGTGCCAGAAGGACTGACTCTGCGGCGGCAAGGTTGTAGTTGTTATTCGCAAATGCCTCGTTATAGGCAGAAAGGTTGGGCGTGAAGCTAGAGGTGATTGCGCTCGAAAGCGGTTTGAGGACGAGCGGCTCTGCGAAGAGTTGGATGGTTCCGATGATTGTGAAAACAGTCGTGAGCACGATGGCCGGGCGGATAAGCGGCAGCTTGATCCGGGTGATGACCTGCCATGCGTTCGCGCCATCGATGGAGGCTGCTTCGAAGAGATCAGCGTCGATAGATTTCAGTTGGGCGACGATCACAAGCATGTTGTAGCCGGCATACTGCCAGGTGACGATGTTGGCGATGGACCACAGGATCGAACCTCCACCGAGGAAGTCGAGATTCAGTCCGAGAGCTGACCCGAAGTTGACCAGCGGGCTCAGTCCCGGGGTGTAGAGAAAACCCCACAGAATCGAAGCGATAACACCAGGTACCCCGTACGGCAAGAAGTACGCCGATCGGAAGAACCGCACACCCCAGGCAGATGCTGCGTCGAGCAGGAGCGCCAGAGCGGTGGCGAGGATAATCATGACCGGTACCTGAACGACTGCGAACAGGAGGACCCGGCCGAGGCTGGCGACGAACGCCGAGGCACCAAGTGCGGTGATGTAGTTGTCTAGGCCAACGAAAACGGGGCTGCTACCGCCCTGACCGAATGCGCCAGAACGTTGGATGCCGGTCACGCTCTCGTAGATCGCATAGACAAGGGGCAGGACCATCGTCAGCGTGAAGAGGACGATAAAAGGGCCAAGTAGCCCGGTTATCGTTAGTCGGTGTCTGGATCGCGTGGTTGTCATGACGCTGTCTTTCTCTGCAATTCCTGGATGATTTCTGTGGTGTTTGGGTGTAGCCGTGAGGGGGGAAGCGGGGCCGGATCATGATCGTACGGTCTGACCCCGCAGCGTCCTGTTTGTCAGTCCCCTGCGCGAACTTTTAAGCCCTTCGCCTCCAAGTCAGCAATCGTCGCGGTCTGGGCGGCCTTCACAGCGTCCACGAAAGTCCCGTGGCCTTCAACGGCCGCTTGGAAGCCATCGTTTAGGTGCGTGTAGGTGTTGGCAGTTGTCGGTATCCAACCCCACGACGTATTGATGGACTCGTCAGACTTCTTGAAGACGTCTTTGTTTGCGTTCTGGCCACCGAGGAATTCCTCTGGTTTGTCGAGAGTAGATCCGGCAAGCGCGTTCTTCGCTGCGGGCCAGCCGTAGCCGCCAGCGAGAAGAAGGCTGATGCTCTGCGGGTCAGTATTGAGCCAGACCGCGAACTTCTCCGCAGCCTGCGCGTTCGACGTGCCCTTGAGCACTGCGGTGCTCGAGCCACCCCAGTTCGCGGAGGCGTAGGTGCTATCCCACTGCGGCAGTGGGGCGACCTTCCATTTCCCTGCAGTTGTCGGTGCGTTCCCCGAGAGGATGGACCCGCCCCATTGGGCAGACGGCCAGGCGACGATATTGCCGTTCTGGAGATCGCTGTACCACCCGTTGGCGAAATCAGGTTCGGTCTTGATGAGCCCGGCTTCGCGAAGTTTGTCCCAGTAGGAGGCAACTTTGAGTGTGGTGTCCGAGTCGATGTTCACGGTCCAAGTATCTCCATCGAGGCCGAACCACTTCGCGCCTGCCTGCCACGCGAGAGCCGTAAACCACGCTGAGTTACCAGGGGCGAAAGTATTGATATATTGAGCCGGGTTCGCGTCGTGAATGGTTTTGGCGGCCACGGCATATTCGTCCCACGTCGCCGGAGCCTTCAGCCCCAGGGCGGAGAAGATATCCTCCCTGTAGTACAAGCCCATCGGTCCGGATGCTTGAGGCACCGCGTACACGGAGTCGCCGAATGTTGACTGCCCCAGCTGCCAGTCCACGAATTTGCTGCTCTCGACGCCCATCCCGAGTGGCTTGAGATCAACAAGACCATTTTCAAGAACGAAGCCGGGAAGTTCCTGGTATTCGATCTGAGCGAGATCGGGCGCCCCCTTGCCTGCCTTCAAAGCGGAGTACATCTTCGCGTACGTTCCGGAGCTTCCCGCAGGTGTTTGCTCCAACTTGACCTGAATATTCGGGTTTTCTTTGTTCCAAAGGTCCACGGCCTTGTCCACGCCGGGCACCCATGACCAAAACGTGAGGTTTGCCTTCTCTGAAGGATCAGAAGAGGACCCGGGTGGCGTGCTGGTACATGCGGTCGTAGCGAATACCGCCGCCACAGCTACCACTGCTGCAATCGTCCTGATGCGTTTCATTTTCTCTCCTCGTTGAGGTACTGGGCTTGGGACGCAACATTGTGTTTAGCGCGGTCGGACGGGCACAGTTCTGCAAGGTTGTGGCCCCGGCACTCGCATGATATTTGCGCTTTAAAACAGGGTTTCGTGATGTGCAGTAGCCGCCAAAATCGGCTTCTTCGGGGCCAACGAGGCGGTTCTTGCGTTCAACCTGGCGCTCCGTGTCGGCAGCTCGCTCCCCATGGAAGGGCGACAGCCGACCATAGGAACTTTTCTTTGAACATATGGTGAGTCTAGGCACTTCAGTCCGCCGCCCGGAATGAGCGAAGCGCTGAAGAAACAAGACAAAACGCTGATCGATCGTGGGCCATAAAAGTTGAATATCGCCCATGAACGACGCTGACACAGCCACCGATGCCCGACCTTGTGGGAACTCGGATTGCGGCGGGTGCCCCGCTTCCAAAACGTTGAACCAGTTTTTGTGATGATCCTGTGATCCTGCACTTCCGGTGATGAAGCCCACACGCGATCGAATAGGCAGCCAAAACGGATGGTCCGGGTCATCGATCGTGCTTGGCGAGTAGCGCTTGACGGTAGTGCCAGTCCGCGCAGCTGGTATGTCCTGTCTCAGCTCTTTGTTTACAACCTGTCTCATGACGTTGTTGACACCATGTCTCAGAGCCTTGTTTACGCGAGGTCTCAGGACCCTGCTTACAACTCCGGTCTTTGTGAATCGCGGCAGCAGGGCGCTTTCGATAATGGGCAGTGCCCAGATCCCTTACTCCCTCCGTCCGCCGTGATTCACAACGGGTCAAGTCCAAATGTGTGGTGTACCGAGTTTTCCGCGTGATTCTTGGATTTCTAGGCGCTGAGGGCGCTGAGTTCGGTTGTGGGTTCCTCCTCCTCGGTCGGGATTGGGGTGAGGCGTGAGCGGCTGAGGACGTCGAGGCCGAGGTAGCGGCGGCCTTCGATCCATTCGTCGTGTTGTTCGGCCAGGACCGCTCCGACGAGCCGGATAAGGGAGCCGCGGTCGGGGAAGATGCCCACGACGTCGGTGCGGCGGCAGATCTCGCGATTGAGGCGTTCCTGTGGGGTGTTGGACCAGAGCTGACGCCAGCTCTCCTTCGGAAGCCCGGTGAACGCGAGAACGTCCGCCCGGGCCGCCTCAAGGTGGGTGTCGACCGCGGGGAGCTTCTCCTCGAGGGCGTTCAGGACCCGGCCGAACTGGGCGTGGACGGCGTCCTTGTCGGGCTGTTCATAGACGCAAGTGGAGCAGAATCTTCACCCACGGCCAGCTAGACTTCGGGGTCGCGGACATCAGATTCGCGGCGTAGTGGGTGCGGCAGCGCTGCCAGGTCGCGCCAGTCAAGGCCGCCCCGATCGCTGCCACGAGACCGGCGTGAGCGTCGCTGGTGACGAGCTTAAACCCGGTGAGGCCGCGCGCGGTCAGGCCGCGGAATAAGCCGAGCCAGCTGCTACCCGGGGACGACACCACACTTGCCCGCGGCAGAGTCGTGTCGAGCCGACGGTAGAGGCTTACAACCCCGAGGTATTGATCCCGCTGGGCGACCTTTGCATGGGTCGCCCAGCCACAGGAACTACGCGGGGTTCAGTTAGACGTTGTCGAGCGCGAGCCTTTGTCTTCCCGCGGCCACAGCGTGGGAGCGAACACGGGTTACCGCACTTTCCGGGTAACCGATAAAACGAGTTCTTCGGATGAGGCGCCAAGGGAGATCATTCGGTCACCCGATCCAATCACCCACTTCTGACCGATAGTGTCCCAGGCGGATACCTGCTGCCGGTCGACGTGGAGGGTTGCCGTCTTCGACTGACCGGTGGCCAGTTGGATGTGATCGAACTGCACCAGCTTCTGTGCGGACTGTTGGAACCCGCCAGTTACGATGCCATTGGCGTCATAAGTCGGCACGGCAAGATCTGGGGAAGCTCCGATGTACACCTGAGGGGAGTCTGCTCCGTCCTTCTCGCCCGTGTTCTTGACGGTGAACGTGACGTCAAGCCCGCCGTCCTTCGCGTTCTTCACGCGAAGCCCGGAGTACCGAAACGTCGTGTAGGAGAGCCCGAAACCGAACGGGTAAAGCGGCTCATAACCATTGACGTTCGCCGTCGGGTCGGTGTACCAGCGGTAGCCCACATCGACTCCGTCTGTCCATTTGATTGACGGTCTGGTCTCCGTTCCGGTCTGCGTTCCGGTGGTGCGCTCGAGGTTGCTGGAAAAGGGCGTGGAGTCGTCGTTCTTGGGGAACGTCATCGGGAGTTTGCCCGATGGGTTCACCAGCCCGTAGAGCAGGTTGGATGTTGCCTCGCCGCCCCGTTCGCCCGGATACCACATCTCGAGGACAGCATCGACGTTGTTGACCCAGGGCATTGCCACGGCGGTTCCGGAGTTGAGGACGACAACGGCTTTGTGGCCGGCCGCATGGGCTGCGGCACTCACTGTGTTGATGAGTTCTACCTGCGTCTTGTTGAGGTTCCGAAGGGCGGCCGACGTAGACGAGTTCGGTCCGGCACCCTGAGTGATCCCCGGGGTGGAGTCATCGACGAAAATGACAGTTTCATCGTTCGTCTTCGCCGCCGCGACTGCTTTGGCTGTGTTCTGTGCCAGGGGGGCCCAGGCGAAGCGGACCGTTGGTGCCGTGGCTGTTGTGAGAGTCGGTTTGTAGGTGAAGCTGATCTTGTGCAGTCCGACCGATAGTTCCAGGCTCACGCCCAGGTTCTGCTTGCCGAGGTACTGGTTATTGGACGCACGCTCCCCGCCAGGGAATGCGTTCGGCAGGATGTTCCCTCCAGGGTTCACGATCGTCTGCGCAGCATCATCAACGCTGAGGCTGAGCGGCTCCGGCGGAGCGTTGCGGCTGGGCTCCTGCTGGATGCCGCCGTTGTACGCCGACTTGTTGCCCGTGTTAATCCCGTATGGCCGCTGGAGAAGCAGCCCGTAGGTGTCGGCTGTGGTGACGTTCAGGTAACCAGTCCAGGTGTACTGGCCGCCCTTGGCAAGGGTCGTCTGCTGGCCGTCAATGGTGCTATCAACGGTCGTGGAGCCATCGGCGCTCGCACGGGTGAGGCCGGGCAGGGCGTTCGCGTCCTTCGTCACTCTCAGGTTGGCGGTGGGGACGGTGTCCCCGATCCAGTCCACGCCCGGCGCGGAGGTGACGTTTGCCGAACCCACCTGCGCCGTGACGGCCTTGAGCGGGGTGTATTGGACCTGGTCGCCAAAGCCGCGAGCTCGTTCGCCGCCAGGGCTTGCGGGTAGGAGCGTCGAGGTGGGCCCGACGACCGCGACGGTTTTGTTCGTCGACAGGGGAAGAGCATCCTTGTCATTCTTCAGGAGAACGCCGCTTTCCTCGGCCAGCGCCAGAGCGACATTATCGCCACTCTGCTTGTCAACGCTCGTGCCGTTGTAGGTCGATGTGACGTCGCCGTGCTGTGGTACCGCCGACTCGTGCGCAGTGGGAATCTTGCTGTTGTCAAGCAGGCCGAAGCGCTCGTACTCGTACAGCATGCGCGCGACCGCATTGGCCGTCGCAGCGGCATAAGGTGCACTAAACGATGATGACGTCAAGTCGATGAGTGGGACCAGCTTGGACGCCGAAAGGTTGCTGGAGGCGAACTCATTGTCCATCCCAGCTAGGACGTCCGACGTTGCCTTGCTGGCGGTGTAGTCGGACGTGATGAAACCCTTGAGTTGGAACTGATTCTTGACGATGTTGGTGAGGAGATTGGAGTTCGAGCAGGCGTACTGTGGTGCGCTTTGCTCGCCGACAATCTGGAAGATCGCGTAAGAGCACATCACCGAGCTGACGCCGCCCTGCTGGATTGCGGACTGCGCTGGTGCGAGGTAGATCTCGTGGGCCGCCTGTGATCCGATCAGCGACGGTGTGTCTCGATCTTGGCCGTTGTAGAACGACACGTGTTTGACCTGTGACATGAGACCGGTGCTCTGAATGCCGTTGATCTCGGCCGCAGAGAACTGGGAGGAGACGAACGCGTCTTCACCATTCGTAGTCAAATTCCTGGACCAGGAAGGGTAGCGCGCCATATCGACCTGGGGACCGTAAACGAGATCTACGCCCAGAGCCCTCCCCTGTTTTCCGACTTCTTCACCGAGGACGTTGTACGCATTGCGGTCGAAGGAAGAGGCGAGTCCAAGTCGGGTGGGGAATGCTGTTCCGTCGGCGTATACGTTGATGCCCAAGGCGTCAGCATGCCGGATCGCGGGGACGCCAAGTCGGGGAACCCCGGCCAGGTAGCCTGCTTGGCCGTGGTTATCTGGATCGACGCCATGCTCGACTACGGCAACCTCTTCGCCCGGGGTCATCTGGGAAAGAAGATATGAGACAGTCTTCGTAAATGGGGCATCCAAGGCGGTGGCCGGTGAGACCCGGGGGGTGGTCGCCGGGGTTGGCTGCGCGGCGGCCGCCACAAGCGTCCCTGAGGCCATGCTCAATACCAGCGCAATGCCGACACCCCCTGCGCACATGGACAGCGCGGTCTTTGCGACCCTCCTGTCACGTCGCCCCTGATTGCTGATCTGATTCACGGTTGTCCTCTCTGACACCATTACAGGATTGATCCAGCTCTCCCGAGTCGTCTCCGACCCGGAAGCAAGCATCTTCGGCGTCTTTACTGCTGTGCGCAGAACAAGCACGGGTACCGAGGCTGGTGCAAGTGAACCGCGAATTTTCTCGTCAGTCAATGCCTAAAAGACTGTATTTCTGTCTTTTTTTTGGCCATTCACCGCAAGAAAGATTTTTTTGGCACCATCACACTGCCTATGCTGGCAAGGTGACCGATGTACGAGCTGTCGCCCCGCGAGATAGGGCCCTTGAAGACCTGTACGACCGTATTCGGCTTGCCCCCGAGGGACTTTCTCGTTCAGAACTGGCCTCATCGACGTTGATGTCCCCAAGCGGTGTCACATTCCTGGTGCGTCGGCTTTTACGCGAAGGCCGTGTGGTGGAGGTCGACCCTCTCGCGAAGGGCAAGGGATCGGGGAGCGGTCGACCAGCTCTACGTCTGCTCCCGACTCCATTGTCGGGATGGGTAGCGGGTATCGATTTTGGCCACAAGCACATTTCCGTGGCACTGGCTGATGGTTCTGGCGCGGAGATTGCGAGCGCGACGACGTTGCTGAACGTCGACTTGGACGCGCAGGAGGCAATGAATGCGGCCTGCGAGCTTCTCGACCGGTTATGTGAAAAATACGAAGTCGGCGATCTTGTCACGATTGTTGCGGGTATCCCGGGCCTCGTGGACGCGCAACGCGGAGTAGTCCGATCGCCCACGATTTTGTCGGGCTGGGTCGGGCTTGATCCGGCTGCAGAGCTACAGCGGCGCTTGGGGCACAGCGTGCTGGTAGAAAATGATGCAGTCCTCGGCGCGATCGGAGAACATCGGCGCGGTGTGGCATCCGGGCATGATGACGTTCTTTACGTGAAAATTTCCGACGGCATCGGAGCGGCACTCATTCTGGGAGGCCGAATCTACAAAGGCTCAGCAGGATTAGCTGGAGAAATAGGACATAATCGACTCGAAAACAACGCGGAGCTGTGTCGCTGCGGTAGCCGAGGGTGTCTTGAGGCAGTGGTTTCAGTCGACAGCGTCGTCGCGCAGCTAGCCCACAGCCATGAAGGCGTCACCATCGACCGAATCGACAGCCTCCCCTTCGCAGATGAAATCACGGACCGCATCTTCAGCGACGCCGGTCGTACCGTGGGTCAAGCCTTGTCCTCGCTGTGTAACCTGCTCAACCCCAGTCTCTTAGTGGTCGGCGGCACACTCGGAACGGCCAATCCTGCGCTTCTCACCGGCATCAGACTGGGTATCGATCAGTATGCGCAACCTGCAGCAGCTCAAGGAATGACCGTTGCAGCGGCAGAACACGGAAGCCGAGCCGAACTCGTTGGAGCGCTTTATCTCGCCGCCCGCGCAAATTTCTAACGACCGGAAAAGCTGACGCTGCACGTCGTGACCAACTGACTCGGACCGAAAGGCAGACGAACGTCGGCACGGACGATCGTCAAGAGCTCTCCCAGGTCAGCCCGCTCGTCTGTTTATGACGGGTGATCGAAAATCACATGTAGGTCCGCGCACTTATGACGCTGGCCCCCATGATCATGGGCGCCCTCACTGGATTCTCTCGCACGGCCGCCTTGAGTGCCGAAGTCACCGTTAAGGATCACGAAGTAGGTGATGCCGAACAAGGCCACCGACCATCCGATGTCGACTTCGATCGCGGCGACGACCTCGGTCGAAATTCGCAGGGCGCCCCGACCGCCCAAGCATTGCCGACAAGGGCGATGAGTACGGCGGCGATCACCGGGCCTGCGTGAGCGGAGATGTTGTTCCTCGCCGACAGTAACCCCTATTCGCTCTGCCGCTCGGCGACGGGAACAGCCTCCTGCACCAGTCCCGTGGATTCAGGCCGGAAGAAAGCACTCGCCGCACCGTTACCCGCCTACAGCAGGACCATCACCCAAAGCGCCGAGGCATGCTGCGTCAGGATCAGCGCACGCACCCTGCGTGCACAACCGCACCAAATCGCTGGTGACCATGAGGCTCTTGCGCGGCAATCGGTCAGCCCAGGCACCGCCGAGCAGCACAAAAACGACCAGCGGGACAGCCCGACCGGCGAGCACCCTCGAGTCTCAGTATTTTGGCGAAGTGGACCCGCGGTGAATTAGCCGCGTCTTAACTTCGTGGGTCCCTATCGCGCGATCGCCGTCAATCGCCCGGAACAGTAGCCGGGCGGCGTTTCGCCCGAGTTCCTCTAGATTCATGTCGATAGTTGACAGCGGAGGGCGGGCTTGGGTGGCGATGAGCTCCCAGTTGTCGTGCCCGAGTACCGAGATAGCACGAGGAACGTCGTAGCCGTCTTCTCGGAGTGCGTCTACCACACCCCTTGCAATTGCGTCGTTGCCGCAGAGCACGCCGTCCATGAGCGAATCGACGCTCAGCAAGTGGCGCACCGCGTTGCGTCCCCATTCTTCCGTCCAGCCGCCGTACAACGCTGAGCCGCCGACAAACTCGAGTTCTTGAGCGACCAGACTGGCTGTGGCTCCGGCAACCCGGTCAGTCGCCGCTCGAAAAGTCGGATCTCCAGCGATGTAGCCGATACGATCTCGCTGCGAAGATATGAGGTGCTCGGCGGCCTGACGGCCAGCACCTACGTTGTCGCTGATAACAGAAATGTCGTCAGGCGACGAGCTCGGTGCGTATGCATAGACCACGGGTATCGGAAGAGCAAGAGAGAGCGGATCGCGTGGGTTAGTGCTGTCGCCAACAATGATGAGTCCGTCCACTCGGCGGCTGAGGAGAGCGCGAACGTGATGCTGCTCGCGGATCGAGTCGCCCCGTGCGTCGCACAAGAACACCGACACCTCACCAAGTCCGAAGGCGTCCTCAGCGCCCATCATGACCGGTATAGAGAAGCGTCCGTCGAGGTCACTCGTCAGCAACCCGACCGTCCCCGTGCGGCCGCTGTGCAGGCTCTGCGCCTGGCGGTTGGGCGTGAAGTGAAGCGATTTCGCTATCTCCTTTACGCGTGCGCGGGTCTCTGGATTGACGCGGTATCCATCGCTCAGCGCTTTCGACACGGTAGAAACGGATACACCGGCTGCGGCTGCGACATCGCGGATAGTGGCCGTCAGTGAGGCCCCCGAGTCGTTGATGATCGTCATATTGACCTCCTCGAGTGGACATGTTGACAAGAAAAGAAAGACCGGTTAGATTGTGTGAAAAGCTTTTCACTGTTTTCCTAAATGCACCCGTCAGTCGGGCAGAAAAAGTGAAAACTTGTGAAACATATTTTAGCTCTTCCTAGTTCAAAGGAGAACTCGTGCCAGGCACGTCCCCCGCGGTCATCACCCCTTCATCGACGACCGGTCCGCTTGGAGCGATTGCCTACGGGCAGCTGAACCCGCTACCCAGCACTGCCGTATCCCTTGACGCCGATAGTTTTCTCGGTGAGTGGCAGGCCCGCAACCACGACGCCTCCATCCGCCATTGCGTCGAGAATCTTGAGTCCTCTGGCGTGCTTCACAATTTTCGACGTGTCGCGGACGGTGAAGCAGGCAACTACAGAGGCATGTGGTTTGCGGACACTGATCTTTATAAGACCCTTGAGGCGATCGGATGGGAGAGCGGTCGTGTCGGTGCTGTCGTCGAGGGCGAGTTCCTGAACACTGCACTGGGACTTATCGAGCGCGCACAGGATGCCGACGGGTACATTAACACGCACATCCAGGGGGACGAAACCAAAACTCGGTGGCTAAACCTAGTGTGGAGTCACGAGCTGTACACCGCCGGCCACCTCTTCCAAGCGGCAGTAGCTCTCGTTCGGGGCGCAGGCGAAAACCGTCTACTTGAGGTCGCCCGACGCTTCGCTACGCGGATCATTGAGGACCTTGGCGAGCAAGCAGACGGATACGACGGACACGCCGAGATCGAAACCGCGTTCGTCGAGCTCTACCGTCTTACCGGCGAACACGCGTACCTTGATTTTGCCTGCAAACAGATCGAACGCCGCGGCCAGGGTCTGCTACCGAAAGACAATCTCGGCACCGAATACTTCGGTGACCATGCTCTCATCCGCGATGTGCAGGACGCCACAGGGCATGCCGTACGCCAGGTGTATTTCGCGACTGGCGCCACCGATGTGTACTTGGAGAATGGAGAGCGCGACTACTTGGACGCGGTGACGCGAATCTGGGAAAGCGCCTACTCCGAGAAGACGTATGTCACAGGCGGCCAAGGATCCCGGCATACGGGCGAGGCCTTCGGAGATCCCTTCGAGCTTCCGCCGGACCGCGCCTACGCTGAAACGTGCGCCGGCATCGCGAGCTTCCAGTGGAACTGGCGCATGCTTCTCGCGACCGGTGATTCTCGCCACGCCGCCGAGATGGAGACGGTCCTCTACAACACCATTGCGGCCTCCGTGTCCTTGGATGGCTGCCATTTCTTTTACACCAACCCGTTGCAGATGCGCACGGGTCACCGCGGTGAGAACGACGGGGATCCTACCGAGAGACTCAGCTGGTTCATGTGCGCTTGCTGTCCCCCCAATCTCGCCCGCCTCGTGGCATCGTTGCAGAACTACGTCGCGACCACAGACGCCTCCGGTAGCCTGCAGATCCATCATCTATTCGCTTCGACGATCCGCTCCGAGTCGTCTGCTGGCATAACTGAGCTCGCGATCACTACGAATCTGCCATGGGACGGACATGTGGAGCTTGCGATAACCGGGGCAGGAGTCCGCGAGATCGCCGTTCGCATTCCCGCGTGGGCGCATTCGGCTACAGCCACCCTAGACGGCGCCGCGCTGCTTGTCGGTGAAGACGGTTACGTACACGTCATCCGTATCGGTGACGCGGCGCAGCTCTTGGTGCTCGAACTTCGTGTGGAGCCGTCCATTGTGCACGCCCACCCTCGGATTGACTCCGTGCGCGGCACGGTAGCACTACGTCGCGGACCGCTCGTGTACTGCATAGAAAGCGCTGACTACGAACCTGGCCTGATCCTCGAAGACGTGCGACTCGACGTTTCGAAGGGCCTGTCAGAAGTGGGGACCGATGCACCCGGCGTGAGGGTCGCGATCGCTGGAAATGGTCGAATCGAATTCCCAGATACAGAGCTATACCGAGAATCGACCCGACCGGGCACAGAGCCGCACGACATCACCGTCACCGCCATTCCCTACTTCGCGTGGGGCAACCGAGGAGCAGGCGCCATGCGCGTCTGGATCCCTACGATCTGACACTGAAACCGCCTTATGCCCCTCGTTCATCGGGCATATGTGCCTGACCACCAAAAGCATCTCTCTACCAACCCAGCTGCACCACTCAACGAAGAGGAAACACATGAAATCTCGAAACCGCAAACTCATCGCTCTCGGTCTCGGCACCGCGCTGCTCGCCGGTGCCCTCAGCGGATGCTCCGGTGGGTCGTCCTCGTCCGGCGTCACGACCATAAACTGGTGGACTCGGGTCGGTGACGACCGCGCCGCATTCGCGAAGAAGTTCAACGACACCCACACAGACGTCCAGGTGAAAGTAACTCAGGTGTCCGATGACCAGTACGTCAACAAAGTCGGCACGGGAGTCCGCAGCAACAACGGCCCGGACGTGCTCGACTTCGACGTCGCGAACAGCCCCTTGTTCGCCGCAACCGGCGTACTTGCCGACGTCAGCGATAAGGTCAATGGACTCGACTTCGCACGCGACCTCAACCCGGGCATGTCCAAACTCGGAACCTACGACAATAAGACCTACTCGGTTCCGTTCATCGCAGGTCCCTCCATCCTGCTGTACAACAAGACCCTCTTCAAAAAGGCCGGCATCCAGACCGACACCCCGCCAGCGACCTGGGCTGGAATCGAGGAGGACGCTAAAAAGGTCCGTGCCCTCGGCGACGACATCTACGGGTTCGACATCCCCGGTGCGTGCGGTGGTTGCCTTTCGTTTGCCGCGCAGCCCCTCATCTGGGCGTCGGGCGGCACCACGATGACCGCCGCAAGCCCTGACCAGACAACGACGTACAGCACGTCGCCGCAGGTTGCGGACTCCTTGAAGTTTTATCAGAAGCTCTGGCAGGACGGTGTCGTGAACCCGGCCGGCCAGACCGAGGCCGGCGCGACCTGGGGTGCCGACTGGAACGCCGGCAAGGTAGGCATCCTCCTCGCCGGATCATGGCTTGTATCCCCCGCGGAAAAAGGTGGCAGCGAGGTCGGTTACGGTCCGATTCCGAACGCAGACGGCAGCAACTTTTCCACTTTCGCCGGAGGGGACAACATCGGCGTCATCGCAAGCTCTAAAAACCCCGACGCCGCCTGGGAGTTCGCAAGCTGGCTGCTCGATAAGGATCAGCAAGCCTCGATCGCCGACACCGGATCCTCTCCGGTGCGAAGCGACCTGCTGACCGCCGACTTCGCCGCCAAGTATCCGCTTGTGGCTCTGCAGCTACAAGTCAGTGCAAAATCGGACGCGCCAGACAGCATGGCCACAAACGCGCTGCAGCTCAGTGCCACCTCACCCTGGCTCGCAGCTTTCCAATCCATCGTCTACAACGGCGCTGACGTCAACGCGACGTTAACCAAAGCCGACGCGGATTCGGCACCGCTGATCAAGCAAGCCTACGAACAGGCTGGCCAGTGACGGCACCAACCGTCACCCACGCCGGCGCAAAGGCGATTGCTGCCCCTGCGCCGGCGCGGCGCCGCCGTCACACCTTGAAACGGAGACGCTCCGTTGCCGGCCTGATCGCTGTATCACCCGCACTTGCGCTGATTCTCATGTTCTTTGTTGCACCCATGGTGCTGATGTTCTGGATGTCGCTCAACAACTGGCCACTTCTCGGGGCCGTGCAGAAATTTATCGGGGGGGCCAACTACGCCGAGGCCGTGACGGACGGCACCTTCTGGAACAGTGTTCTGTTCACTATGAAATACACGCTGATCATTACTCCGATCGAACTTTTCCTCGGTTACGCCCTCGCGCTCATCGTGCGCCGACGTTTCCGCGGGGTCGCGTTCTTCCGTGCCGCTTACTTCGCCCCTGTCGTGGTCGGTTTTGCCAGCGGTGCCTATATATTTCTGTTGCTCATCCAGCCCGAGAGCGGTCTCTTCGATCAAATTCTGCAAGAACTCGGCATCACTAGCGCACCTCTTCCGTGGCTCACTGATTCGAATTTCGCGCTCTTCACCGTCGTGCTGATGATCACGTGGAAAACCCTCGGAACCTCCATCATTCTGCTGATGGTAGGCATGCAGAGCGTCCCCGAGGAAATCCGCGAGGCCAGCCTCATGGATGGGGCAAGCTGGTTTAAACGCGAATGGTTTATCACCCTGCCACTCATGCGTTCTTCCGTCGCGCTCGTCCTCATGCTGAACCTCACAGGGTCGTTCCTAGCCTTTGACCAATTCTTCGTTATGACGCACGGCGGCCCCAATCAGTCGACCGTGACAATCGTCATGTGGATCTACACCAACGCTTTCGTGCGTTACCGACTCGGCTACAGCGCCGCATTATCAATTCTGTTACTAGTCCTTCTCGTCATATTCACCGTCGCGCAGATACGCGCACTCCGCGACCGATCCGAAGAGTCATGATGTCTGCATATTCAGCCGCCCGATCTAGCACCCTCCGCCCTAGATCAGTCCGTCAGCCCCTTAACCGAGCAGCGCACTACACGGTCGCGACAATCATCGCGCTTCTCTTCCTATTTCCAATCGCCTGGACAATCCTCCGGTCTGTGCAGACGCTCTCCGTCGCGGGATCTGGAGTCGGCCCCCAGATGTTCCAAGGCCTCACGTTCGATAACTACACGGCACTTCAGGACTCCGGGGTAAGCCTCTGGACATACACCGCGAACTCGGCCATCGTCGCGCTCGGCACCACAGCACTCACCACGGTCGTTGCCACTCTCGCTGGATACGGGCTCGCCCGGCTCCGATTCCCCGGCGCCGGCGCCGTTTTCGTCTTGTTGCTCGTACCGTTCATGGTGCCCTTTCAGGGCATCCTCACACCGCTGTTCACCCTTATGAACACGCTCGGGCTTACCGACAACCTCATCGGTCTTGTGTTCGTCTACACGACGTTCCAGCTGCCCTTCGCAATCTTTGTGATGCGAAACGCGTTCTCCACAGTGCCCAAGGAGCTAGAAGAAACGGGCATGATCGACGGACTTTCGACATTTGGTATTCTCCGTACACTGCTACCGATGGTCACTCCCGGCATGGCGACCGTGGCACTCTACGCATTCATTTTCGCTTGGAACGATTTCCTCGCCGCCCTCATCCTCATCACCTCGCAAAACAGTTTCACCTTGCCGGTCGCGTTGGTGAACATTCAGTCTGGGCAATTCGGACAGGTCGACTTTGGAGTGCTCAGTGCTGGCGCCACCGTCGCGACGATTCCTTGTCTCATCGCGTTCCTGCTCCTGCAGCGCTACTACGTCAATGGCCTGAGCGCGGGCGCCGTTAAAGGCTGACACTTCCCTTCCCTCTTACAACAACCAACAAAGAAGGTCCGGCCACCATCCCTCCGCGCGGCCCTGTGACCGCAGCCGGCGCGATCGACGATATAGCCTCGCGGCCCTGACCCCGTCAAGTGGACATTCTCTCTTGTGAGGTGTCCACTCCACGGGGTCAGGGCCACTCGAGGCTGTGCGTCCCGACGAATGATTCTTCGGGGGACCAGTAGGACTCAGGTTCCGGACCCGGCGCAGGTGGCGGATTTCCGCCACCTCGAATGTCTTTCACCACGGTGTCGCCGCGCACTCCCACAATCGGCGCGATAGCCCTTGTCCTCATCCCTTGCGCGTGAAGCTCGGCAACGAGTTTCTGCAGCGTGTCCCGTTCCAGCCGCATCGGGGTATCCCTACGAAGGCAACGCCCGGGCGGCCGCTTTTCTCAGTCATCGTTGGACCCCCGGATCTGTTAGTGACACCGAGTGTTGGCGAAGGTGGAAAGAAGCTCCCCGATGCGATGGTCGCGATCCAGGGGATGCCGAAGGGGCATTGCCGTGTTGAGCCGGTAGGTGTTGCGGCGACCTTCGCGTTCGCGGTCCAGGTATCCCGCCTCCTCCAGTTCGGTGACGATGCGTTGCGCCGCTCGCTCAGTAATACCGACCTGAACGGCGACGTCGCGTAGCCGCACGTTCGGGTTGTCCGCCACGCACAGCAACACGTGGGCGTGATTGGTCAGAAACGTCCAAGTCGCCATCTCTTGATTATCTCCCACCCGACGAGCGACTCTCTACACTCAATTCCCGATACTCAACATGTGCTATGTTTTTCCTGTTTTATAAATCGTGCTTTGAAAGGTGCTGATGTCTGATTGGCTTGTTGTGGGTGGTGTGACCCTGACGCCGTGGATCGCGGGGCTCTGCGCCGCGCTCCTTGGCTGGGCTGGGGTGAGCTGGGATAGGGTGGCTCGCCTATCGGCGACCGTAGTCGGGGTCGGGTTCGTCGCGACTCTCACGTTCGCTATCGCGTCCGTTGCCGCGCCGCACCAGAGTGAGCAGGTGGTGTTCGGGTCCACTTCCGTGCACCTGGATGCCTTGGCGTTGATCTTGTCGATGCTGGTGCTGGGACTCAGCGCGCTGATCCAGGTCTTCGCGATTCGCTACCTCCGCGGTGATCTTCGACAGGTATGGTTTGTCGTCGCAGCCAACCTGCTCACCGGGTTCACCGTGTTGATGGTGTGCGCCGGGTCGGTGGCCCTGTTCACCGTGGCCTGGATCGGAGCGGGGGCAGCCCTCGTTGTGCTCTTGGCAACCTATCGGCCGCTTGCGCAGGCCCGCGATGGGATCCGGCGCACCGGATCCAGGTTCATGATCGCTGACACTGTCTTCCTGATTCCTGTCGCCATCCTGCTGGTCACCGCCAGAGGAGATATCCCCCTGGACCAGCTTGGTGACGTCTCGGAGTCGTTGCCGTTGCCGCTTCAGCTGTCGTGTGCCGCGCTGCTCGTGATCTCGGCGTTAGCTCGTTCAAGCCAGATCCCTTTCCACGGCTGGTTGCCGTTCACGTTGGCGGCGCCCACGCCTGTGTCCGCGCTGATGCACGCCGGCGTGGTCAACGCCGGTGCGATCCTGTTGATCCGATTCGCCCCTGCCATCGCGCCACACCAGGCCGTCATGATCGGGGTGTTCATGGCCGGTGCCGTGACTCTGGTCTACGCATCGGCGGTTCGCCTGGTCCGGCCGGATGTGAAGGGCCGGTTGGTGTTCTCAACAATGGCGCAGATGGGGTTCATGATCATGGCCTGCGGTTTGGGAGTATTCGCGGCAGCAATCTTCCATCTGGTCGCCCACTCCCTGTTCAAATCCACCCTCTTCCTCGGGGCCGGCATGGGAGTGCGACAGCACGCCGTCGACCGAGACCTTCCACCCCGAAAGAACTACTCGCCGTTCACACTCGCTGCAGCCGTGACCCTGTCGGTGCTGGTGCCATTGGCGTCGCTGTCTGCAGCCGAATGGGTGTTCTCCCCCGCAGTGTCAACGGCCAGTACCGCTCTACTCGTGTTCGTTGCCGTGACCGCCAGCGTTGCTCTGGGCACAGCACTGAGCACCAATTTCTCGACCCGAACGTTCCTCACCGGCACGGCATCGATAGTGTTGCTGGCGTTCGGATATGTGGCTCTCCTGCAGTTATTCACAGCGGCGTTGGAACCCGCGACCACCATCAACGCAGGTCCGGCCTGGCTACTGGCCTTGCCCGCCGTCGGCCTCATCGCGGTCCAACTGCTCTCCCGCAACCCGCGCCAGTTTGCACACCTGCGTGACCTCGTTTACACCAGGACCGTGACGACCGCCCTTCCCCGCCCGCCAGCTATCCCCCGCCCGTCTGTGACCACAGGAGTGTTGTCATGAATTTGATTCTTCGCGCCCAGGTGGCCACAGCCGCTCACGCCATTGTGCCGTCCTGGCCGGTGGAGTCCTTCATCGCAGTGAACCCTCTCGCAGGCCACGAACCTCGCCCATTCGAGGCCGCCGCCACCCCGGGCGTGGTCCTGACCCGATCCCGAGACGCCTACCTTGCCGACGCGGACCGCGGCCGCATCGTCGATGCCGACCTCGAAGCAGCCCTGGCCGAGCGTATTCCCGAACTGGCCGGGAAGCTCACCATCGGCGGGAAAAGCGTGTCCGCGGTGAGCGTGGCGGTCCTGGACATGAAGAGCGCGCAGTGGAATTCCCCCGCCGCAACGGAACCATCGGCGCCCTGGCTGGACGAGTACCTGGCCACCTGGGTGTCGTCCTACCTGAACCCGGACCCACTGTGGGCAATGCCTCACAGGCGGCACGGGTTCTACAAGGCGTGGCGCACTCTGGCCCGCCGGGACCCGTCACTCCCGCGAACGGTACGCCGGACGGTGGCCGAATTGCCCGTCGAACCCGACGCCGCACTGGCGTGGGCGCTAGTCAAACTCGGAGTCCCAGCGGAGGAGGTTACGGAGACGCTCCGAGCCGAGCTCCAGTACCTGCCGGGCTGGGTCGGCCACATCAAGTGGCGGGCCGAGAAGATTGGGGACATCGACCTGCTCTCGTACTTGGGCGTGAGATTGACCATCCAAGCCGTCCTCGACACAACACCTTTCCCGTCGTCACGCAAACCGCTAATAGCCGAGGAGGCCCAAACGACCCTGTGGCACCGGGCCGAGCACGTTGCCCGATCGATCGGCAGTCGAGGAGACCGGGACGACATCGCGGCAGTGAGCCGGGTCTTGGCCACCCATCCGCTGCCCGCCCACGCGCTGACGTGGCAAAAAGCCTACGAGCTGCACTACCGCGCCACCCTGATGCCGTCCCTCAGGGGCACCGATCCCGTTACCCCTCGTCCCCAACTGCAACTAGTGATGTGCATTGACCCCCGGTCCGAAGGAATGCGGCGTCACATCGAGGTCCTCCCCGAAGTGGAAACGTTCGGGTTCGCCGGATTCTTCGGCGTCCCCGTGCGCTTCTCCCGGTACAGAGCTCGCGGGGCTATCGATTCTTTGCCGGCCCTCCTGACCGCCCGACACCACCTCACCGAAGACCCGACCTACCCAGCGAAAGCTGAAGACCACATCATGCGCGGTCGCACCCGGGACGCGCTCCGGCGGTCAACCCACCTCGCCGACTCCGGCACAGTGACACCATTCGCCTTCGCGGAGGTATCCGGATGGCTGTACGGCGCCGTCAGCGTGCTGCGCACCCTCTTCCCGACGCTGGCGGCACGAATCCACCGATTCCTGACCCCATCGACGGTCACTCTGCCGAGCAACGTGACCGTCGCCGACTCGTTCACGCTGGAGGAGCGAGCCGCGATGGCTGAAACCGCTGTTCGGATGATGGGCATCGGCCAGTTCGCCCCGCTGGTCGTACTCGCCGGCCACGCATCCGAGTCAATGAACAACCTCTACCAGTCAGCGTTGGACTGTGGCGCCTGCGGCGGCAACCCTGGAGCGGCCAACGCCCGCGCCTCCGCCGCCATCTTCAACGCCCCCGACGTACGCGCCCTCCTGGCTGCCCGCGGAATCGATATCCCCTCCGACAGTTTCTTCATCGCAGCGGAGCACAACACCGTCACCGACGCCGTCACACTCCTGGACCCGCACCTCATTCCACCGAGCCACGTCGATGTGGCGCGAACCTTCGACCGGGCCCAGCACACAGCAGCCAAGATGCTGGTCACAGAACGCGCACAGGACCTGCCGGGAGCATCCCCGCGCTCGCCCGCCCGGGTCCAGGGGCGCGCCCACGACTGGGCGGAAGTGTATCCAGAGCTGGGTCTTGCCGGAAACGCCGCCATGATCATCGGACCGCGTCAAATGACCCGCGGCGTCAACCTGGACCGGCGGGTGTTCCTCCACTCGTATCAGGCAGAGTTGGACCTGGATGGCGTCGCGCTGGAAACGATCATGACCGCACCCTTGGTAGTCGCCCAGTGGATCAACCACCAGTATTACTTCTCCGCCCTCAACCCCGCCACCTTGGGCGCCGGAACCAAAACCATCCACAACGCCATCGGCACCATCGGTGTTCTCACCGGCCACACCGGCGACCTGCGCCGCGGCCTGCCGTGGCAATCCGTCGGCCTCGGCGACCAACTTTTCCACGAACCGATGCGCCTGACCGTCATCATCCAAGCGCCCCTGGACAGCATCGGACGCATCGTCTCCCGCAACCAGGTGCTGCGTAACCTGCTCGACAACGACTGGATCACCCTCACCGCACACACCGACCCAGCGGCCCCCTGGCACCGCTACACCCCATACGGCTGGAAGGCCGCCCCCACCACGCTGAAAGGAAGATGACCATGAACAACTTGACTCATATGACCCGGCTTGAGGTTGTCGTGCCCGCCCGCGACGCCCCCGCAATCCGCGAACTGATCACATCCGCCGGAGCCACCGGCTACACGTCCGTGTCAGGGGTGTCCGGAATCGGACACCACGGCCAACACTCCGGGGCCTTACTCTTCAACGAATACGACACCCTCACCATGCTCATCACGGTCCTACCGCCCGACAACGCCGGCGAGCTGATCGACGCCGTCCAGGAACTTCTCAGCACCTCCAGTGGTGTCATGTTCGTCTCCGACACCTACGTCTCCAGGCCCGACTACTTCCAATGACCCGACCCCGCACGGCCTACACCGGACGCACAATCACCTTCGCCACGATGCACGCCAAAGAATTGCTCGCCCACGCCGCGTTCCAGAACTCACTGGGCGCAACCGGCACCGCGGCGACGGGCATCGACACCGACCAATTTGGAACATTCGCCGGCGACATCCCCCGCCCCCTCAGCCCGCGCGACTCAGCCCGAGCGAAAGCCCGACTCGGCATGCAAATCGCCGGAACAAGCCTCGGCCTCGCCTCCGAAGGAACCTTCACCTCCGGATTCGGACTCTTCGTGGAGAGCAGTGAACTTCTCATCTTCATTGACAACACCCTGGGCCTGGAAATCGTCGAAGGCAGCGTCACCACCTCGCCAGTAGCCGGAGGACGACGCATCACCAGCGCCCGCGAAGCCCTCACGTTCGCGTCAGCCATCGGCTTCCCGGGCCAAGGAGTGATCCTGCAGAGCACCCAAAACAACGACACGACCGCCTACAAAAACATCACCCAACTCGAGGTCCTAGGCGACACCACTAAAGCTCTTCTGAAACAGCACCACTCCGTCGTGATACTTCCGGACTACCGCGCCCACAAGGCACCGTCCCTCGCCACAGCCATCCGGACGCTCTGAGAAAAATGGCCCCGCGACTTGCAACAGAGTGTCCGCACTGCCGAGCGCCCGGGTTTGGCCACATCAACGTCGAACGCGGCGCGCCTTGCTCCTTCTACGGATCGGCAACCCAGACCATCGCAGGCGATATCCACGGCTGCGGCCGGTGCAGTTACCAAACCCGGACCCCACGAAATCACGCTCGCACAGATCCAAAATGGTGCGATTACTGTAACTCCTAAGCCTCAATACCGTTCAGTTAAGGGTTTAAATGGCGATTTCTGGCTCGTGGCGGGGTTGTGGCCAGTGCGCGTGGTGGAAGCGTTTGGCGGGCCATTTTGAGACCTTGCGTTTGATGACGCGGGGGTTTGACCGGCGTCGCCGCGCGGGGTTCAGCCGTCGGACGAGGACGAGGACGAGGATGGCGAGGCGCCAGACCGCTTTGGCGTGGCCAGGTCGCGGAGGGGGAAAAATCGCCCTGGGCCACGGAGCGGCGGGCGATGCGGAGTGCGGCGATGGAGGAGACCCGGTCGGGGTCGCGGTGAGCGTGCTGCGCGGCCTCGACCATGAGGGTTCGGATCGCGTAGTGGCAGCAGAGGTGGCCCCAGATTTCTTGCTTGACCAGGTCCGGGGATTTAGACCGCATCACCATGCGCTGGGCGCGCTGATGCGCTTTCAACTCATCGAACACAGACTCGATCTCCCACCGTTCTGAGTACACGGTCGCGAGTTCTTCCGCAGATGCCTCGCCCGGATCAAGGATCGTCGTCAGTAACCGGTAGCCGTCGGGATTGTCGCGGCCGTCGTCGATGGTGTAGTCAACGACCCGCACGGTCAAGGGCGTTGTCGACTGCCGCCCCGGGCCAGATGTCGGGATAATCGTGGCCAGCCAGGATCCGTCAGCGAGGGTTTCCAGGTGCCGTGGGCGGAGGTTCGTTTTGACCCGCCAGAGCAGGTCAGCGCCCGTCGCTGCCGCCTGCTCCCACAGCCGGAAGCCGTAGAAGCCACGGTCGGCCAAGACCAGCATGCCCGGCTCGAAGCGGCCGGCGAGCTCCCGGGAGAGTTCAATTTCCGATGTCGTGCATGGGCCGATCACCGCGTCGAGAATCGCATGAGTGCCGCACTCAGCCAACGCAACCAAGCGCGCCTGCGGGAAGGCAGATTGCTCGCCACGGCTGACCGGCGGGCGGCCAAAGAACTCTGCGTTCACCACACTGTCGGCCAGATCCAGGATCGTTCCGTCGATGGACATCAATCGCCGCCCAGCCAACCACGACCCCGGCGTGTCTGGCCCAGCCAGAGGCCGCGCAACGCGGGCAAACAGATCCCGCACCGGTTCAAATCCGAGCCGGCGACGCGCCTGAAAGATAGCCGACTTCGACGGCGGCACATGAGCCTCCGACCAGCCAGAGGACCACGACAACCCATCCGTCAGCTGAGCAAACATATCCTCATACGACGCTTCGGCATACAAACCCATCCCAATCGAGAAATACGCCATCACCCGCGCCGGCAAAGCCCGGTTTCGCTGCTCAGTCCGACCCGCCGCCTTGACCACCTCGTCAATAACGTCCCCAGGGAAAACACGCGTCAGCAAGCCGACCGACACCAAATCAGACAACCGACGGTCAGAGACCGGCTTCACCCACCCTGTACGCGCCATACCCACAACGTAACACGGCAATGCTTAACTGAACGGTACTGAAGCTAAGCTGTCAGCCCAACTGATAACATACTCCATGGCGGCGGCGATCGATAAATACTTCTTCCAAGTTCCCAGATGCATTCTTGCTGAGGCCATTACGTAGCCCGGCCGTCACCTGATAGCCACCAACAGCCGAATCCAGAATGCAGTGCATATGATATCTATTCAGCTTCATCCATGCCGGTCCTGCTGTTCTGCTGCGACGTCTCCGAGCTCTCGCCCAGCGTCAGGCGGCCGGCGAGGTGAGCGGCATCTGAAGCCCGGCCGTGGAAACTGAGCTGGCGGACGCCGCCGACGAGCTGCACCTCGGGTCGGTCGCGACGGCGCTCGAGCCGGGCGCGTCTAACGCGGCACGCCTGCCGGAAACCAGCCGCGCGGTGGCCACCATCACGTTTGATCTGAGCATCCGGCCGGCGCTGATCCATGACTCTGTGGCCGCCCAGTCGAGGGCGGCGTAGTTTACGCGTCTCGCCGACGTCGCGAAGGTCAGCGACGCAGACCTGTTCTAGGTGCACCCCGATCGTGATCTCGCCGAGACGGTAGTGTTCTGGCTGGCCGCCGAGCCGGCCGTTGTGATCGTCACCCAGGGCGAGGAGAGAGCGTTCGCGCCCAGCTCTCAGGGCAGGTGTGTGTGCGCCTGAAGACGGTGGCCGACACCGTCATTGCCGGCGACACTTTCATGGGCGCCCTCATCGGCGGGCTGATCGACGCAGACTTGACAGGTGCAGACCGACGCGCAGCGCTGCGCCGGCATCCGCTCAGCCTTCTCGAATAGATCCTGCAGCACAATACTGCCGCGGCAGCACTCACGGCCTCGTGCCCAGGGGCCGCCCCGTCTACCCGCGCGCCGCAACGTGACGCCTACCTCAGGGTCAGGTGCGCGCCGGAGCCCCGTCGCGGGAGCGCTCGACGTCGGCGAACGTGGGGTCGTCGTCGAAAGATTTGATGCGCGCTACCTGGAAGATGATCAGCGCATAGACGGCCTTGGCCAGGATATCGGCGATCGAGTAGCCGACCTGTTTGTAGACCCAGGCATCAGGACCGGCGATGCTCAGCAGCGGCAACAGATAGGCGATCGGATAGACGCCCCAGCTCAGCAACAGCAAGAAGCGTAGCTGGCTCAGTGTGCGTCGCACGCCCACGGGCTGCTGGTTCAGCGACTTACTCAGCTGCACGAACAAAACATAGAGAATGTAGGCGAACGGGACGGTTGACAGCAGTCCGAACAGGCCACGGAGACCGTTGTCGCCACTGATCTCGCCGGGGTAGCCGAGGATGATCATGAGCGCGGCAGCCGGAACGAGCCGCACGAGAAGACCCCGCTGCACCGACCGGGCCAGCGCGAGCACGGCGATGAGCTCGACCAGCAGCAAGGGCACGGTAAGGAGCCAGTCCACGTAACGGTAGCCCTCATTGAATCCCGCCCCGGCGGCCTGAGCGTAGTCGCCTCGGCCACCCACGGCGTCGGTCACGAATGCCGCCTTGAACGAATCGAAGATGCGGAAGTAGTGGTACGCGGCGATACCGCAGACCACGATGGCGACTGTGATTGCCTGCCGGTACCGAGGCAGAATGCGCGGCAGCGCGATCAGGAGGTACACCGCCGTGAACAGTTGCGCGGCGATCACCAGCGAAAGAAAGTTGTAGACGGTGTCGTATTGACCAAGCGAGAGAATGTCGGGAATCATGAGCTACTCCATCGGGGTCTGTCAGTGCCTGATATGTCTTACTGAGTAAGTTACATCAACATTAAAATACATTCTGAGCGTGTTTGGGAAGGATTCGATAAAATGCGCTCCCCCCACCGTGAGTGACACGACTCGCTCCGGGCCGACCGGAGGCGACATGGCCCAACCCGCACCACTCGCGCACACCCTCACCGGTTTTCCGGCGGCGGCTACGCTGTTAGTGAGCGCCTTCGATGCCAACCGCCAGCGCATCGCGCAAGATTCCGGTGTGAGCGGCACCGAGTTGCGTGCGCTGTTCAGGGTGGGTCGGTCGATGAGCATCACGCCCAAGGACCTGGCCCACCACCTGGGTATGACCACCGGTGCTATCACAGCCATCGCCCGCCGGTTAGTCGACGCGAACCTGTTGCACCGGGTCGACCATCCCGGCGACCGCCGCAGCCTTTATCTTGAACTGACCCAGCATGGGCACGACGTGATGAGCGGCATCCACCGAGATTTCTCGAAGATGCTCGCCGCCTGCACCACCAGCCTCACTGCTATGCAGCTCACCGCCTTCACCGAGGCGCTCACGTCGGTCGCAGCCGAGGTGCGCACTCGGTCCGCGCGCCCCTGACGCGCAGAACGGCTACTCGCTCTTTGTCAAAAACGGCAAGCTGAACAACGGGCACAACTAGGTCTGCCGAGCGCTTACACCGTCTCCTATCCGGACATTCTGTCGACCGGAATACGCTGTTATTGGTCATGCCGAACTGACCAGAAATGCGGCTTTCCTGACGTAACCGTGGGTGGTTTCCGAGGTCACGTCCCGCTGAGTGGCGGAGTTTCTCAACACCGTGCGGATCAATTATTTTAGTTTAGGCGGCGGCGAATTCGGGGAGGATCACCGCCTCGTCGAGGACCTCGATGGGGTTGTTCATGGTGGCCAGTTCGAGCATGGATGCTTCAGAGAAGTAGCGGCGTTCGCCGGCTTCCAACTCGTCGTGCTGCTCGATCAGAACCGACCCGACCAGGCGCAACAGGGCGGCGGCGTTGGGAACACGCCGACGACGTCGGTGCGGCGTTTGATATCTTTATTTACCCGTTCCAGCAGGTTCGTGGACCAGATCTGTCGCCAGTGTCGCCTGTGGAACGCGGCGAAAGCGAGCAGGTCGGGTTGCGCGTCGACGAGCATCGCGGCGACTTTCGGGTGGGACCGGCCGAGTATCGTGGCGACCTTACGGAACTGCTTCTCGATGTGCTCACGGTCGGGCTGAGCGAAGATGGTGCGGATGATCGAGGCGACCATGTCCTGGGACCCCTTCGGGATCACGGCCAGGACATTACGGATGAAGTGCACCCGGCAGCGCTGCCAGCCAGCGCCCGAGCGCTCGAATGGGGCGGCTCCGATGAACGCGGTCGCTTCCGCATCGATCAATTCTTGATAGAGAGTTTCCGTCGCGACGCGGATACGGTCGGTGACATCGGTGAGTTTGAGTTCTCCCAGCAGGTTGAGCAGGGCAGCCTGGTCTAGAGCCATCTCTAATGGTTAGTAGCTGGCCTGGGGCTGGCTGGCAAGCTGGTATCGGCCTTTCCCAACGTGACTCAAGAGCCATCTGTCCCGCGCAAGCGGTGGCTTTCACACGACCTGTCCGCTGGGCTAGGTCGGTGCCGGCCTGACCCGTTTCGATGGCTTCATAGAACGTTGTCCACCCACGCTCCGGCGGGGGTGTGACTCATTAGAGATCTGCCTCGCGACGATTCTCCCAGGCCTGGATAACGAACCATTTACTGGAAGAAGACACTTCGTGAGCACCGTGGCTGACACATACAAATACGTCATCGGCGTGGATACCCACGCCAAAACGCACACCTACGCAGTCGTTGCTGCCGCTACTGGCGCAGTCATTGACACCGCTTCATTTCCCACCACCGACGCTGGCACCGCCCGCGCGATCGCATGGATTGAGCGACGCTCGGATGGGCAGCAGCTTGCCGCTGTCGAGGGCACCGGCTCCTACGGAGCCACCGTGACTCGCGCTCTCACCACCGCGGGGATCCGCGTCTGCGAGGTCAAACCACCCAAACGGCAGGCCCGGGATGGTCACGGCAAAACCGACCAAATCGATACCGTGGCTGCCGCCCGCACCGCGCTTGGCACCGATGCGACCGCGCTGATTCTGCCGCGCGCCGACGGGCTTCGCAGCGCCCTTCGAGTTCTGCTCGTCGCGAGACACAGTATCGATTCCCAACGCACCAGCGACCGCAACGCGCTCAACGCGCTCCTGCGGATAATCAACCTGGGCCTCGACGTCCGCGCACCCCTGACCAACACTCAAGTCGACATGATCGCCGCATGGCGCGATCGCTCCAGCGATGACACTGCCGCTGCCGTCGCCCGAACTGAAGCCCGCAGGCTCGCCTCCGCGATCCACCAACGCACTCACGAGTTGAAAACGAATCACGCGGCCCTGTCAAAGCACGTCGACGAACTCGCTCCAGGCATCCAGGACATCCCCGGTGTCGGACCGTTCACGGCCGCTATCATCCTGACCGCTTATTCCCACCAAGGCAGAGTGCGCTCGGAAGCCGCCTTCGCGGCGTTGGCTGGCGTTAGCCCAATTCCGGCATCATCAGGAAATACGACCCGGCATCGCCTCAACCGCCACGGCGACCGTCAACTAAACCGAGCGCTCCACATCATCGCCCGCTGCCGCATGATCACCGACCCCACGACGAAAAGCTACGTTGACAGAAGAACCGCCGAAGGCAAGACCCGGCGAGAGATCCACCGCTGCCTCAAACGATCATCGCCCGCAGCATCTATCGCTCACTGGCGACCCTTACTGCTTGATTTCAACCATAGAAGGGTCGTGTGGTGTCCTTTGTGAGTTCTTTGATCGGTTCTCACTGACCATCCCACGGTGGCTCTTCCCGTTGGCGAAGCAACGCTCAAGAGCGGGAAACCACACCATTCATCGGGGCGTGACCGCGGCCGCACCTCTATTCCTCCACGTTCCGCCCGGGGCGCGTGCCTGGTCGCCGCTGGCTCCAATAGCGACGAGTAGGTTTTTACAGCAAAGACGTGGGAGTGCCCTCGTCGGGAGTGCGTTTCTGCCGCGACGACGCCAGGAACTGCTGGTGTCGCGGCGCTCACAGCGGAGTCGGGCTGGGTGGTAGCCTAACTGCATGGCTTCGCCTGAGACACAATTTGGCGCAGACGAAGACACTCATTCCTCTCGCGCCGTGCACGAACTCGCCGCTCAGTGGGAACGGCGGGGCCATGATTCCCAGCAGGTCGAGCTCATCGCCCTGGTGAGAAGCACCGCCATACACCTTCGTTCCGGTGCGGATGTTGTGTTGGCCGCCCATGGCTTGTCACGGGAGATTTTCGATATCCTCGCGGCGCTTTATCGCGCCGATGGTGACACGTTTGTTACGCAGGCACAGCTTGCTGGCCAGATGTTCGTGACGCAGGCGGGAATGAAGAAGCGCCTCGGGCGTCTGCATGAGATGGGGTTGGTCACGCGCAGCTTGGATCCGAAGGACGCCCGCCAGTACCAGCTTGCGCTGACTGACGATGGGCGCGCCGTGCTGGACGGGGTGCTCGACGAGTTTTTCGCTGCCGAGGCAGCGAGCTTGGGTGGACTGGCAGAAGCTGACCAGCGCCAGCTCATCCGGTTGCTGCAGCGTCTGCTCGCTCACAAGCCGGGCTGAATCCATGAGCCGGGTGGCTTACACCGGGGGTAAAATACTTAACTAGTTAAGGATTACGCTGGTGTCTGGGCCTAGTAGGGCTCGTGAATCCGTAGGAGGATCCTCATGGCGCTTATCAACAGCGCGGAACCGACGATAGCCCAGGCGCCGCAGGGACAGGTTAACGACCTCAGGTCGGCCCTCGCCCTCATCGCCGATGATCCGAAGAACTTCATCCAGACCGATCATCCGGTCGACCCGAACGCCGAACTGGCGGGCGTGTACAAGCACGTCGGCGCTGGTGGAACGGTGATGCGGCCCACTCGTCGTGGCCCCGCGATGCAGTTCAACAAGATCATCGGCTTCGATGACGTGCGTGTTGTGGTGGGTGTGCTCGCCGATCGAAGCCGCGTCGCGACCCTGCTCGGCGCCACCCCGAAGACAGTGAACCAGGTTGTGGCCGCCGCTTTCAACGCGGCGCTCGCACCCGTCGTTGTGGACAAGAACAATGCACCTGTGCAGGAGAAGATCTACCTCGCCTCCGACCCCGGCTTCGACATCCGTACACTGCTGCCGGCCCCGACGAACACGCCGGAAGACGCCGCACCGTACTTCTGTATGGGATTGCTGCTGGGCACCGACCCCGAAAATGGCCACTCCGACGTCACTATTCACCGTATCGCAGTGCAGGGCAAGGACGAGCTGTCGATCTTCTTCGCGCCGGGCCGCCACATCGACGCGTTCCGGCTCAAGGCCGAGGCCAAGGGCGAGGCTCTTCCGATAACCATCAACATGGGTCTCGACCCCGCCGTCTACATCGGAGCCTGTTTCGAGGCGCCGACCACACCGTTCGGTTACGACGAGTTGCAGGTCGCTGGCGGGCTGCGCCACTCGCCCGTCGAGCTGGTCAAGGCCATCACTGTGAACCAGCACTCCATCGCGCGCGCTGAGATCGTCATCGAGGGCGAGCTATTGCCGAACGTGCGTATGCGCGAGGACCTGCACTCGGACACTGGGCACGCCATGCCCGAGTTTCCCGGCTACAACGGCCCGGCCAACGCCGCGCTGCCGATCTTCAAGGTCACGGCGGTGACCACCCGGACGCACCCGATCCTTGAGACTCTCGTCGGCCCGGGCGAGGAGCATACGTCGCTGGCCGGAATCCCGACTGAGGCCTCGATCCTTCGCGCGTTGGACGCGGCCCTGCCGGGCTTCGTCTCGCAGGTCTACGCACATACCGCCGGCGGCGGCAAGTTGCTCGCGGTTGTGCAGGTGAACAAGTCCAAGGCGTTCGATGACGGCCGTGCCCGCCAGGCCGCTCTGGTGGCCCTGGCCACCTACAGCGAGCTGAAGAACGTCATCCTCGTGGACGAAGACGTTGACCCGTTCGACTCCGACGACGTGCTGTGGGCGATGACCACCCGGATGCAGGGCGACCTCGACCTCATCGTGGTTCCCGGTGTGATGGGGCACGTGCTTGACCCTAGCCAGCAGCCGGACTACGACCCGCGCCTTCCCGTGAAGGGCGTGACCGCAAAGACGATCTTTGACGCGACCGCACCGTTCCACATGAAGGATGTTTTCGCCCGCGCCCAGTTCAAGGAAGTCGACCCCCGGCCATGGGCTCCGAGCCTTCACTTCCCCGAGTACGAGGACTAGGTGGCGCGCAAGCGCCTGATTGTCGGCATCACCGGTGCTAGCGGAATCGCCTATGGCGTTCGGATGCTTGACGTGCTGCGCGGACAGGACGTCGAAACCCATCTCGTCATATCACCTTCCGGGCAGATCACCCGGGAGTACGAAACGGTGCTGTCCAAACACGAGTTGGAGGGCCTTGCCGATTTTGTGCACAAGCCCTCCGACATCGCAGCGTCGATCTCCTCGGGTTCTTTCGTCACTGACGGCATGGTCATAGCGCCCTGCTCGATGCGCACTCTGGCCGAGATAGCCACCGGCGTCAGCGCATCGCTGGTCTCGCGGGCGGCCGACGTCATCCTCAAGGAACGTCGCCGCCTGGTGCTACTCGCGCGGGAAACCCCATTGTCACTGGTGCACCTGCGCAACATGACGGCTGTGACCGAGGCCGGCGGGATCATCTTCCCGCCGGTCCCCGCCTTTTACATCAGACCGACGTCGTCGATCGACATCGTTGACCAGACCGTAGGTCGGGTTCTCGACCTGTTTGACATCCACATCGACACCTTCCCCCGCTGGGGAGCCGAATCAAAGAAGGTCCAATGATAGGCGCTATTATCAACTCCGTAGCCGTGCTGGTCGGCGGCTTTGGAGGTGCGGCCCTCGGCGGTCGTATGCCCACACGACTGAAAGTCGGCCTGCCCGCAATCTTCGGTGTGGCTTCGATGGCCATGGGCGTGGTGATGATCGTCAAGGTCGATACCATCGGCGTGATGGTTATCTCGGTTCTCCTCGGCTGCGTGGTAGGGGAGCTGGCCTACGTCGAGAAGGTCATCGGCGTGGCCGCATCGGCGCTAAACCGCTTCATCGGACGGGTTGTGCCGATACCCGGCAACATCACCCATGAAGAATTCCTCGAGAAGTACGTGGCCATTGTGGTGCTCTTCTGTGCGAGCGGAACCGGAATCTTTGGCGCTCTGCACGAAAGCATGACCGGCGACCCGTCGATTCTGATCGCCAAGGCCGCGCTCGACCTTCTGACTTCTGCAATCTTTGCCACCACCCTGGGCTACGCGGTCGGAGTGGTCGCGGTGCCGCAGATCGTCATCATGGTTCTGATTGAGCTCGGCGCCGTGTTCATTGAGCCGCTGATGAGCGGTGGCGCAGAGGCCAACTTCTCCGCCGTGGGTGGAGTTCTGATGCTGGCAACAGGTTTCCGAATCTGCGGCCTGAAAAACTTCCCGATTGCGAATATGCTGCCGGCGCTGATCTTCGTTATTCCGGTGACCACGCTCTGGTCTTTGGTCTTCTAAACCATGGCCGCCGGAACCATATCGCCCGCGTTCACCGCGGCGATCGACCGGTATATCGCCGGCCACCACGTGGTGTCGCTCGCCGCCAGCGCCGAAAACGCGGTGTGGGCGGCGAGTGTGTTCTACTCGTTTGACCTGCCCGGGCGGAGGCTGCTGTTTGTCACGAGCCCGAACACGGCCCATGGGCGCCTGATGCTGGCCAATCCCACCGTCGCCGCGACTATTTCCACCCAAGAAAAAGACGTCACGAAGCTTCAGGGTATTCAGCTGCGCGGAACGTCGACTCTGCTTGCTGGCGCGGAGGCCGACCGGGGGCGAAAACTGTTCGCCGCGATATCCCCGGTGCCTATTATTGTGAACGTCGCGCTGTGGGCACTGGCGCCGACCTACTTAAAAATGGTCGACAACTCAAGGGGATTCAGTCACAAAGAAGAGTGGCCCCAGCTCGACTAGAGGGTCGCGCCGCCGCGCGTGGCCGGTTGCGTCCAATAGCGTGGTGTAACCCCGGCCCTGATGGGCGTGTTGCACCGATGTGAGGCGGCCACTGGCCCTCTCGTGAGTGCAGGCTCTCTCCATCAGTAGCTTTCTTCTGCGTGCGAATTTCGCGTACGCCCCAGTATCAAACAACTGACGCTGAACATCATCACGACCCTGCATGCATCAAGGTCTAAACACTCCATCCGAAACCGTGCGTCGGTACGCTTTCATCGCCCAAATGTCAGCAGGTTCGTAGGACCTGCACCGTTCGAGGAGCATGTCGTTTTTGCCGAGGCCGTCGGTCCCAGACGACCTTACGGCTGACCAACGAGAGGTTTCTTTCCAACTCATCGCGACTTGACGTAGCGACGGTTGGACGCCCCCATACAGGGGTGCGCAGGGGTACGTCAACCCTCTTGAGAGTTCTCTTTTCAGCATGTGTACTGAACCTCCCATTGTGATTTGGAGGCGTTCATGCCCGAACATGTCCTAGCTTCACGTCAGCCCGATAGCGTTAGCTTAGTCGCCGTTTCCGCGACGACCTGGCAAGTACGAGGTCAGCGAGACGGGGATGAGCCGGCCTCTGTTCTCCTCGGCTACATTCAACACGTCGGAGATACCTTCGAGGCGACGAGTCTCATCAGGCCTCTAGAATGCTGTGCCATGTCCACCCTGGCCCGAGCGGTGGAGAGTATCGCCGGGGCGGCAACGAAATGAGCGCCGAAACCCAAGCCCCGACAACCACCTCCCCAGTCTCGCTTGTTCGCCCGGCGGTCGCCGGGCGCTATACGCGCGAGGCCACAGATACTTTCGGTGACTATCTGCGCCGCATCGGCAAAGGCCCCCTCCTCAGCGCCGAGGACGAAGTCAACCTCGCCAAGCAGATCGAAGTCGGACTGTTCGCCGCCGAAAAACTCGCGCACGGGGTCGACGACCACGAGCTTTCCCGGGAACTCGCCTGGCTCGCCCACGACGGCGGCCGGGCGAAGAACCACTTCATCGAAGCCAACCTCCGCCTCGTCGTCAGCATCGCCAAACACTACTCCGGCCGCGGGGTGCCGATCATGGACCTCGTCCAGGACGGCAACATCGGCCTCGTCCGCGCGGTAGAAAAGTACGACTTCACGACCGGCTACAAGTTCTCCACCTACGCCACCTGGTGGATCCGCCAAGCAATCCACCGCGGCATAGCCGACAAGTCCCGCATGATCCGCATCCCCGTGCACACCGCGGAAAAGCTCAACAAGATCAAGCTAATCCGCCGCGACCTTATGATTTCCCTCGATCGGGAACCAACCATCGAGGAACTGGCAGCTGCCAGCCTTCTCCCGGCCAAGGACGTGTCCAGGTTACTCAGCTACGACCGCGAACCCATCTCTCTGGACATGCCGATCGGTGATGGTGTTGGGGACATCTCCGAACTCATCCAAGACGGCGACCTGCCCGAGCCCGAGGAATACGCGACCCTGACCCTCCGCCGGGCCGATATCTCCTTCCACCTTCACCGACTGCCGTCCCGGGAACAGGCCATCTTGACCGCCCGGTTCGGACTCGACGGCGACGAGCCGCACACCCTCGAACAGGTCGCAGCCGTCCAGGGCGTCACCCGGGAACGCGTCAGACAAATCGAAAAACGCGCCCTCGCACTCCTGCGCGTACCCCGACTCGAACAATACCTCTACGACTAAAACGCGATAGGGAAGACAACCCCCGGTCGGTTTCGGTCACGGTGAGGAACTTCGCACCTTGGTGCGCGCGTTTGCTGGCCCCGGCAGAATGGGCTGGCCACCAGAATTCCGTACAGCGACGACTAACCCACGACTGAGCGGCGGCCGATCCCCCGACAAGTCGAGAGGTGTGAGCTGCTGAGGTAGAACCTTCTGCGCGTGAAGTGGGCCAAGTAAAAAACTGAGACAACGGTGCTCGTTTGGCGAAATTGATGGAATTCAACATTTTTCGAGCGGCCCAATTTTCGGGTTGACTACGAGGCTGCTGAGTGTGAGTATCACGATCCGACCCGAAAGGCTTACAACCATGAAAGTACTCGCATACATTTTGTCGGTGCTCGTGGCAACCGGCCTCATTATCGGCGGCACCTTCCTGATCCTCGTCCAAGCGCCAACAGATTCGAGCGGCCTGCTGTTACTGGCGATCGGCGCGCTCTGTGTTTTCATCTACGGCCCACTCATCCTGGGTTCAATCACGTCATATTGGGATGTGAAGAAAACGGGCGAGAGTCGACGGTATTTCAGATGGTGGTTCGGGATAGTGCTCGGACTCGAGGCACTCGGAGCGGTCGCGATCATTCTCTATGCGCTCCTCACCCACGCGCCTGCTTGGCTGCCGATCGTCTTCATCGGAGCCGGGGTCGCGCTCACCGCGGTCGCATTGCTCGTGGGACAAACGCTCCTCCGACACGAAGAAGCACGTCCCCTCGTCGAACGACCCTGGGTTCCGATCAGCCGAAGGGAGATCGTGCGCAAGATCACCATCGTTGCCATCACCTTTGTAGCCACACTCGTACTCGCTCTCGTGCTGTTCATTGTTCTCGCCCGTGGGAGCACGTCCGCCATCTCGGAAATCGGCGTGCAGCTGACCTTCGCGGCAGAATCTGCGTTCTTCGCCGCGGCCCTTGCCTGCATACTCGTGACGCTGCCACTAAATCGCCGTCTTCGCGAAAGCGTCAGCCGGGACCTTGGAAGATTGAGAAAGATGGGCAAGGTAGTGCTACGCGGCAAGCAACTAGAGCTCGATCACGACGAGCAGGTCGCTGCGGCCAAATACGCGGTGCTGATTTCGATTGTCTTTCCCTTCCAACTCGCTTACATCACGCTGCTCTATGTCGGACTCGGAATCCAGCAGGCACAGTCCCTCGTGGCGGGAACCCGATCGGACTTTTCGATCGGGCTAATTATCGCGCTCCTCGTCGTGCTGCTGGCTTTCTTCCCTCTGTTCGGTCGACGAATATACCGGGCACGCAAATACGCGCGTGAGCACACAGAACTTCTTCCAACAGATGATGTCACGTCCACCCCCACCGCCAACGGCCTCGTCCGTTAGCGGAAAGTCTTTCAAACCTCAGCGCGGAGATACGCGTAAACAGTTTCCCGGCTGATACCAAAGTCTCGAGCCAGAGCAGCCTTCGGCACGCCGTCGGCCGCCTTCTCACGCAACTCCGCAGCCCGGGCCGCATCCAGAGAAGGCGCGCGTCCCCGGTACACACCACGCCTCTTCGCCAGGGCAATACCCTCACGCTGACGTTCGCGAATCAGAGACCGCTCGAACTCAGCAAAAGCCCCCTGAGGCTGCCATAGTCAGTTGGCTATGTCAACACAAGCGGGACCCATGAGGGCGATCTAAGCGGTACCCATCGATGTGGATCAGTTGGGAGGGTTAGTGCTGCGTCCCGGGTCGGCTCAGGAGAGTGTGAAAGGCTGGGTGCATGATTCTTGAGCACGCGATTCTTCCTGTTCGTTCGGGTTACGAATCGGAATTCGAGGTGGCGTTCGCGCAAGCGCGTTCCCTCATCAGCAAGCAACCCGGGTTTCGGTGCCTTTCCTTATCCCGATCGATGGAATCGCCCAACCTCTACTTGCTCCTCGTGGAGTGGGACTCTCTGGAAGCTCATACGTCCGGGTTCCGAACGTCAGAGGAGTACAAGACCTGGAAAGAGTTACTACACCGTTTCTACGACCCGTTCCCCGCTGTCGAGCACTTCGAAGAGGTGAAGTAGCTTCCACCTCGGCTGATCAGGTGATGTGTTCGGCGCGGGTGTGAGCGAGTCGGTAGGAGTCGGTGCCGGTTTCAATGATGGTGCCGTTGAAGGTCAGCCGGTCAACGATCGCGGCGCAGAGCCTGGGGTCGGTGAAGGTCTTTGTCCAGCCTGAGAAAGACTCGTTGGACGCGATCGCGATCGAGTTGTTTTCTTCCCGCTCGGTGAGGACTTGGAAGAGGAGTTCGGCGCCGCGCCGGTCGAGTTCCATGTAACCAAGTTCATCGATCATCAGCAGGTCCACGCGGCCGTAGCGGGCGATGGTCCTGGCGAGATTCTTCTCGTCGGCGGCTTCGACGAGTTCGTTTACGAGGCGTGTGGCGAGCGTGTATTTGACCCTGAATCCTTTCTCGGCAGCGGCGGTGCCGAGGCCGATGAGGAGGTGGCTTTTGCCGGTGCCTGAGTCACCGATGAGGCAGAGCGGTTGCCCGCGGCGGATCCAATCCCCGGTGGCTAACGTGTTGATGGTGGCGGAATTGATGTTCGGGTTGGCGTCGAAGTCGAAATCTCCGAGCCATTTGTCTCTCGGGAAGCCTGCGGCTTTGACTCGTCGAACCGATGAGCGGCGATCGCGGTCGTCGCACTCGGCCAGCAGCAGTTCTGCGAGGAACCCTTGATAGCTCAGCTGTTCCTTCTGTGCTGCTGTGGTGGCTTCATCGACGACAGCGCGGATTGTTGGAAGGCGGAGCCTGCGGCAGGCTTGGTCGATCGCTGCGTTGGCTGCCTCTTCAGTGAGGCCTCGCCTTCGTCGGAGGGTCGTGGTGATGCTGGGCTTCCGCCCGGTAGGGCTGGTTGCGGTCAACCGATTACCGGTCGCATCAAATGTTGCTGTCGCGGTCCGCTTAAGCGGATCCGTCACCGAGAGGGGGTCCCCGAGCGCGTCGTACGTCCGACCCCGACACCGGGCTCGTGTATCTCCGCGCCCGCGACTACGACCCAGCCACCGGGCAGTTCCTCACCGTGGACCCCGCCCTTTCCATTACCCACCAGCCGTACGCCTACGCATCCAACAACCCCCTTCTCGCGACCGACCCGTACGGGCTCTGGACAATCGACAACGGACTCGACTGGCTCGCAGGCAGCCTCCTCCACGGGCCCGGTGCCAACGTCACCAGCTTCATCGTCGGATTCGGGGACGGCGCCTCCTTCGGGCTCACCGATATGGCCCGCAGCGCGAGCGACAGTATTTTCGGCACAGGCCTCAATTGCACATTCAACAAAGATGGATCGTACGTCGGCGGCGCTGTAGCCGGTGGTGTAGTCACAGCCGTGGTGTCCGGGGGTGCTTCCGCAGCCGGTGGCGGTGCGGGCAGCGCCGCCGTTCAGGTTTCGAACGAAACGCTGGTGATAGGTCGAGGCATGGCGCGAGTAGTTCCATATGCTGAGCAGATCGGCGCGAGAACGTACGCGGGGACGCCCTCTTGGGTTCCCTTGCGGAATGAAACGATAGATCTCTTCTTCAACAAGGCTTTTATCAGTAGCGAAATGAGAGCAGGCACGCGAATCGTTGATATCGGAGCGCCTGCCGGAGCCACACCTAGTCAGTTTTACGAACTCGAGCAGCGGTTACTCAATGGCTATACGAACTATGTCAAGGACCTGCAACCATGATGCAAATGCGGCGGGAACCATTCGCCATTCCACTTGTCCGGAGGTATGCGGTCCGAGGCGCCGGCCTTCCCTTCCGAGCACGGCGAGGTACTGTTCTCAGGCGGGTCGAGAAGACCCTCGGCACAGGCGATGCATGGACACTGATCCGCCTCGCCGACGACGCATGGGCGCGAGGCTCCGACGAATGGAGTGACTTGGGCTACTGACCCCCGTAACCAAAATGTCGAAGCTCCGACGACAACGGACTCGACTGGTGTGGCACCGTCAACCGTTCGCGGTATTCCTCGGCGTTCAGTTCACCCTTGGCGAATCGTTCGTCCAGAACCTGACGCGCGGCGCTCGGTCCTCGTGGACGCGAATCGGCTGACGAATCATCGCGCCGACCCCGGTTCGCTCCGCCGCCCGAGGCGCGGACTGCCCAGATGACCAGTAAGACAATGCCGACGAGTAGGAGCAGCCCAATCGGCCACACCCACCCCGCCGCACCCATGTTGTATCCATTTCCCCACATCATTTCTTCCTCCTTGTTCATTTCCGTCCGGTCGGGCAATGCCTGGCCACGATGTATTCAAGCTACCGTCACACCCCGAGGGGTAAACAGGTTCGGGATGAGGCCCTACACGTACGTCGACACCCTTGACCGCTACGCCGCGTCAGTGTGCCTAGGAAACCGTGAGCTCGCTGTACATTCCTGCGGGATAGTGACCGGGAAGGTTGCAGAGCACCTCGTAGCGTCCGGGTGCCAGATCCATGGTCACCCAGCTAGCAGCTCCGGGCGTGATTCCCTCACCGGCGCCTTGCCCGTTGGTGGTGGATGCTTCGCCGAGGCTGCCGAGCGCCGCCGGGTAGACTAGGCCCTGTTCGCGGTCGTGATGGAGGCCTACGTCCACGGTGTCTCGACCCGGAAAGTCGACGACCTCGTCAAGGCCCTCGGCGCTGACACCGGGATCTCCAAGTCTGAAGTGTCCCGGATCTGCGCGGGCCTGGACGCTGAGGTGGCCGAGTTCCGCGACCGCACCCTTGCCGCGCAGGACTTCCCCTACGTGCTCCTCGACGCCACCTACTGCAAGGCCCGCGTCGGCCACCGGATCGTGTCCCAGGCGATCGTCGTGGCGGTCGGCGTGGCCGCTGATGGGCGCCGGGAAGTCCTCGGCTTCGACGTTGGCGACAGCGAGAACGAGGGCTTCTGGACCAGCTTCCTGCGGTCGTTGAAGACTCGCGGTCTCGACGGTGGCGAGTCGCCCTATCGGGTAGCGCTGTTCCGGCGATGCAAAGCCTTGAGACCCAGCGTCCACGAAGTGACGAGATCCAGTGTCCACTGGATGTCACGAGATCACACACCGGGTCGCCAGAACAGCGCTACCCGATGAGGTGACGCGCCAGCGATCTGCCCTACACACATTTCACCGTGTTGCTGGAGCCTGTGCGGCGCCTTGCCCTCGCGACTGGCGTCAACATCGACGGTAACCAGCTCGTCGACGTTGACCGAGGCGATGACTTGCACCTCGACCCGTGCATCCCATCGGCGAACAGACCGGGGAGGCGGTCTACGCGAAAAACGTTCGCGACCGCGGACATCTCGTCCGGCGACGAGAACCGGTGTGGGGAGACGCGGTGTCCGCCAGACAAGCCAATGCTGACACCTTCGCCTACAACATGATGCCACGCCCCGCAGGCCGGGGAATTCAACCAGTCGAGAAAGCTCTGGCTCGGCCTCGAGGACCATGTCCTCACCTACGCACGCACGAACAAAAACCGCAGAGCGCCTTCACTGCGCCCGTGCTCGCAACTGATGATCCGATGTACCGCGGCGTCGGGCTCCCGCAATCCTTCTGGAAGTTCGCGGCGTGGACCGCATCGGTGGACAGCTCCACTCGCTTCACGCTGCCGGGTTTGTCCTGGACCGTAGGGTACGCACTAGTCGCGTTATGTGCCAACTTTTTCAGGTTCAAATCGCTACTTGCGGTAGCGGATTCAATTAGGTTGGCCGACCTCTTGACGCTTCAGGTTGATCAGCGGGTCTGGATTCTGCAGAACGCCTGTGCCTCTTTCAAGTCCTCGTCGGTCTCATCGATGGCGGTTTCATTGATGATCTTGATCGGCTCGTCCACCCCAGCGTCAGTGGCCCGCATCCAATACGCCCAGCACGTTCCAGTTCCGCCGGCGGGGTGTCCGTGCTTTGAGGTGAACCGGATGCCGAGGGGCTGAGTTCCATCGAAGAGGGTGACAGTATCCCTGAGCCACCCCGCGATCATGGTTGTAATTGCACGATCGTCTCCCGTGAGGTGAGCGACAGTAAGACCTCCATCGATTCCGAGAGTGGTCAACTCTTCCTCAAGATGCGTGGAGAGCGCGGTCAGAGTGCTGGTTGACGTGATGTCCACCCACCACCCGGGCATGTAGTCGAGTCGATAGATCGCACGTCCTTCGCGCCACGCCTTCGGCAGCCATCTGGCACGCATAGTGCCGCCCTGGTCCCAGTCGGTGACCACCATGGCCCAATAATCGTCGAGTGAAATACCCATAGCCTCGGCGTCTTTCTGCAGAGCGCGCCGACTTCCGTTGATTTCGGTGCGGTAGGGGGCGAGAAGCTCCATGAATGACGTGAGTCGGTCGTTCGTGGAGTAGAGCGTGCGCCCTACAGTGTCGTACCGGCCCCACCCGGCAGGGTCGAGGGAACCGTCAGGTTCAGGCTCTCGTATTACCGGGGAGAGCGCGCCGAACGAAGTTCGAGCAATGCGATAGCTGCCGGGCGCCGGATTGTCGACAAGCTCCAACCCGGAGACGGAACAGACCGTCATTAACCGGAAAAGGTATCGTCGATGATGGCTTGAACGGCCTGGCCAGCTTCTTTGAAACGGTCCTCACGGATAGCGGTTATGGGTGTGTCGTAGCCGAGCCAGGGGTTCGCACCAATGAACCAGGCGCGTGCGACGTGCTCCCCTTCAGATTCGACCAGCTTTGTCCACTGCTCGTAGGCGAACTGGAGCCGCCTCATTGACTCATTCTTCGGAGCGGGGCCATCGGCCTTGGCCCAACGGTACGGAAGCTTGTGATCCTTGCTCCCGGATAGAGATGCAACAAGGGTTCCACCCAATGATGCGTTCAACCGGCGAGTGATTTCTCGGATGTCGAGCCTGATCGTCCTCGCGTGAGCAGCATTAACATGCGTAGTGACAGCCATTAGCTCTCCAATCATCCGGTGGCATTCGAGCAAAGAATAGAAACTCGAATACCACCATCTTTACACTACAAGCTGTGTTTTAGTTAACTATTTATTTACCAACCAAATCTGTGTGTTAACGCCAACTGAAACCAGGGCCACTGTCGTGTGTTCCTAGCGTGCCGTGGTCGCGATGGCTTCGTGTTGTCGAGCCGGCAGGCCGTCGTACTTGAGGCTAGTGAGGTCAACGTGGTGGACGGTGCGGTCGACCATTGCAGAGGCGATGGTGAGGTCGCCGAAGGCGCCACGGGCCTGCGCGTCCACTGCACGGGGTCTCGTCATCCGAGGTAGAAACGGCCGATCACGTAGAAAACGAAATCGATGAGGCCAATGCACATGCCCGCGATCGCCAGACCCCGACCACGTGCCCCCGTCCGACGTATGGTCCGGAGCGCACGGCCGCAGAGTGCCGTAGCCAACGCACCGACGAATCCGAAAACGATCAACCCGACGCAGGCGAGTACGAAACCCCAAATGGCCGTCCTGTTAAATGGCGGACGCGTCCTCTGGACGCCGTCGAGCGCCCACGGATCCACCGGCACAGGTGCAGGCACGTCGTAGTCGTCCCGCGGAACGGGAGGCGGGAAATCTGTCATGGCGAACCCTCTCTTCGAAAGAACCGAGGGCAATCGGCGGCCCCCGACAACGAACTTACTGCCGATCGCGGACTGCCCCGCCTTTTCGGAAATCCGGGCCGGGGTTACCTGAGCATCCTCAGCGGAGGTCCCAGCGGAATTGACCAGCTCACCTTGGTCACCACCGCAATCCAGCCCGTCGCCACGGACCGGACTTCCACTCACCAACGAAGGCCACGCGAGTCCATTGACAGGTTTATCGTGATGTTGGCCAGATTGAGTCGATCGCCGAACCGATCCGGGTTGAGCCATTCGAGGTCTTCCGCAGTGATGCCGAACCGAGCAGCGATTGCATTCTCCGTGTCGTTTGGAGCGATCAGGTAGCTGAAGGGAGTGTCGTCAGCTCCAAGGGAAACCTGACCTTGCGCGCCCTCGGCAGAGCCATGGTCGGTGACATTAGGGCCCGCAGGCATGTTGGGAAGGTCCCAGGTGAGTGTGGCGGTCGCGATGACGCTGCCCAGTCCGATCGGCGCTCCGGGCGGTGCCGCCCAGATCACGGCTGTGCGCATGAAGCGGGGATCGTTCGTCTCGAAGCCACCGTAGTCGACGCTCGGTGTCGAGAAGGTTTGATCGGACACCTGACTGAGCGGGTCGTATCGGTAGTAGCTGAAGCCCTGCTGCAGGTCCCATTCGCTTGCCGTGGATGGCAGGGAATTCAGCTCGAGCGAGGCTCCGGCAAGCGGCACAGGTTGCAGGCCGGTCAAGATGACGTCGAACCCATGGTCCGCGCCGTTCGCCTTGATCTGGATCTTCCCCGTGGTTCCCTGGCCACTGAAATCTCCCATGGCGATTAGTGTGCCAGGAGGCAGGTCCGACAAGCCCGGAACCTTCTTCACGGTGTCTTCCTCGGCAGTAGCCGACGGTGCAGGCGCCGCCGCATTGGACGCTTCCGAAGGACCAGGATGCACCGCAGGCGCCGTGCAGCCTGTCAGGATCGCCGCGAGCAATGTTGCTATCCCGATGGAGTGGACCGACCGGTGGCCTCCCTGTCTCATTAGCGCACTCTACCCATGGCCGGCGCAGGAACGTCGTAGCCGTCTCGCGGGACTGGCGGTGGGAAATCTGTCATGGCTAGCTAGCCCACTGCCATCGCGAGTCGAGCAGTCACACAGGTCCCCCCAGGTTCCCCACGTTTTCCCCACCGGCCCCGCTCTGAGCAGCGATGATTATTGCCCTGCCTGCTCCGGGTGGAGCCCAGCCGATCCCATTGCAATCGCGAGCCGAGCGGTCATACAGATTCCCCCCAGGGTTTCCCACGCGTTCCCACCGGCCCCGCGATGAGCGAACGGACGACCGTCATCGACAAGGCTATGCGGGACGCATCCCGAGCGGAATGTGCCATTGGTCACATTAAACGCGGTTACAGTTCCGGTCAGCTCGACTGCCGTGGCAACTGCGGCGGGGTGCCATCGGGAAGTGGCAGGCTGTGGACATGCCAGTAGCCGAGCCAGCCGAGCGCGCATTCATCCGCGACCGGATTGTCGCTTCCGTCGATGCCACGCTGCGCGCGCAGCAGAGCGTTCTCGTGGACGACGAGGTCACCGCGGGTGAAGTTCGCAGTCAAGTCCGGGACATCGTCAACGACACCCTGCTCGCCCTCGCCGACGAAGCAGACCGCGGAGTATTCGACCCGACTGCCATCATTGAGCGGGTACAGGTCGGCCTTACGTCCGCGAACATTGGCCGTTCCCGAGCAGGCCACGACGTCCACCCGTCAGACAGTCTCTCCGCAGCGAGCGCTCTGTTCGATCTGGCTCTCCCCCGCCTCATCGAGGCGCTGGGCGACGTGACGCTCACGGCACCAACAGCGATCGCCGTCGCACGCACCTTGCATCACTGCATCATGGCACGGGTGGCGTCGGCTTCAGTCGGGTACGTGGATGTCCTTCTCGAACGTCTCTCGGTGGCGCAGACAGAAGAGCGGATGCGCGTCTCACGCGAACTCCACGATCGTGTCGCCCACGGTATCGCAGCCAGCCTCCAACGCGTCAACCTGGGGATCACAGC
The DNA here is from genome assembly GCF_004402235.1 of Cryobacterium glucosi. Taxonomy (GTDB): domain Bacteria; phylum Actinomycetota; class Actinomycetes; order Actinomycetales; family Microbacteriaceae; genus Cryobacterium; species Cryobacterium glucosi. Next base: position 20,737 of record NZ_SOFS01000031.1, on the reverse strand, counting down.
CGCACGCACCAGCACCGATGACGGCATCCAGATGTTCACGATGGCCACCGGATTGCTGGAACAAGCGCTCGACAACACACGAGAGATCGCCCTCGAACTCCGGCAGACCGTGGGGAACAACGTCCTCGATGACGCTGTGCGTGATTTCCTGGGCGACGCTGCGTCAGCAGGGTCCACGACAGCGGTCCACACGAAGGGCATACCGCGTCGGATTCCCGCGGGAGTCGGCGAAGAGGTGTTCCTCATCATTCGGGAGGCGCTGAGGAACGCGGTCGCACACGCGAAGGCGGCCCACATCGATGTCACCTTCACATGGACCGACCACAACGTCGCAATCGAGATCCACGACGATGGCATCGGATTCGACCCGTTCCAAGTGCGCACAGATTCCATGGGACTTCTGACCATGCGCGAACGAGCTGACGTCGTCGGCGCCGACATGACAGTTGCGTCGAAAACAGGCGGGGGCACGTCGGTTACGCTCACCGTGCCGAGCAGGAACGGTACGCGGTGACAATCGATGCCCGACGTGTCGTCCTGGTCGACGATCACGCCCTATTCCGAAGTGGGCTCTCTCTTCTCCTGCAACAGGACGACCGAATAACGATCGTCGCGGAAGGCGAATCCGGTGAACAAGCCATCATTCTCGCTCTCGAGCACAGGCCCGACGTACTGCTCCTGGACGTGGAGATGGCCGGAGCGTCCGCAGAATCGACCCTGCGGCAGATCGCCCGCAAGGCTCCGGACGTGGCGGTGATCATCCTCACCATGCATCGCGACAGCGTGCTCAGGCAGGAGCTCCTGCGAGCCGGCGCGGCCTCGTACTTCACCAAGGACGTCGCCAGTCACGACCTCATCGCGGCAATCCTTGCCCCATCCCGTCCACAGACCACGACAGCGGGCGGCGATGAGCCTACCCGGCCCAACAAACTACTCTCCGACCGAGAGATGCAGGTCCTACGCATGGTCGGCCAGGCAGCCTCCAACAAGGACATCAGCAGCCAGCTCTCAATCGCCGAGGGCACAGTGAAACGGCACACCACGAACATCTACGCCAAACTCGGCGCAACATCCCGAATCGATGCCATTCGAAAAGCAGCACGGCTCGGACTATTCACGTGAACCCGCAGCCAGACGAGCTAGACCGTTTCCATCGACCTAGGAGTTGTGCACAGATTGCCTACTAGCGCTGGATGGGTGCCGCTGATCGGGGTCGAAGGATCTCATTTGCGAACGAAGTACCGCTCGGGGATCTTCCTTCAGTTGGGCTTTTGGCTTTTTCAAATCCTGATAGTCACTGTGGGCCCTGGCCTAATACCTCATGACCCAGACAGGACTTCTCTTTGGGTCGCGCTCTTTTCCGTGATCGAGTTGGCGTACTACGCCGCGATCGTAGTATTCACCAGGCTGTGTCGGAAACGATTGACGTTTTCGGTTCAGCGGAGCCTGGGCTTGGAAGACGGAACTTCAATTCCGGAGAATGCGCTGACATCTGAAGCTCGATTCGCTGCGTGGCTCGAAGTTCGACGACGGCCACGGCCAAATCCGAAGTAGTCGGTCGCAACGATCGTCGTATTCCCTACTGTGCGCAGATAGATCCGACCAGCTACCAGGACAGCGGGCGGCGAGAAAGCGAAAGTCACCACAGCTCGGGCTGTTCTCTTGATGCCTCGTAGACTCTGGCCACAGGGCACGGAAATTGGAGGCACTATGTCTACCTCGGCAGAACTGACACAAACGTGGAAGTCGTGGGAGCCGTTGATTGGTCCCGGCTATGCCGGCGCATTCGTGCCGGTCAGGAGACGATTCACCTATTCCATCCTGAGTTATGTCTTCGGATTGTTCCTGATGTTGTTCTTGGTCATGGGACTGCGCGACAGCCCATTCGTGCCCGGTGCGTTGGTCACCATCGTCGTCCTTTTCATGGGGACGACTGCTGTCGGATTTTACGGCCTGTACGCCTTCGGACGGGAAATGCGAAAGGACCTCGCGGGGGCCGGCTTCCCTACCGATCGGCGGGCGCCGATGCAATACCCCCGCCTATTTGAACATTGGCTGGACAGAAATGCCCTTACGTCGGAAACAGTTGTCAGTGTCGGAAACGCCCGGCACGGAGATACCGCGGAGACGCCCCACTCCCTCAGTCGCAGGCATGGCTACCTCATCGGAGAATCCTTCAGGCGTCGGCGCGGAGGTAGGCGTAAACGGTTTCGCGGCTGATACCAAAATCTCGAGCCAGAGCAGCCTTCGGCACCCCGAGTGCAGCCTTCTCCCGCAAATCCGCGGCGCGCGCCGCGTCCAGCGACGGTGCGCGGCCGCGGTAGACGCCGCGCTTCTTCGCCAGGGCAATGCCCTCGCGTTGACGTTCACGGATCAGAGAACGCTCGAACTCAGCAAACGCCCCCATCACGTTCAGGAGCAGGTTCGCCATCGCATTGTCCTCCCCGGTGAAGGAGAGCTGTTCTTTCACGAACTCGACTCGGACTTTCTTCGCCGTGAGCCGGCGCACGATCGAGCGGAGATCCTCCAGGTTGCGGGCAAGGCGATCCATCGAGTGCACGAGGACAGTGTCGCCATCCCTGACGAACTTGATCATCTCTTCCAGCTCGGGACGCTTCAGGTCTTTCCCCGACGCCTTGTCCTCGAACACCCGGTCAACGTCGACACCATCAAGCTGACGGACGGTGTTCTGATCGAGGGTACTGACTCGCACGTATCCAACTCGTTGACCCGTCACGGGGTTCTCCTGCCTCTTCTGTCAGGTTGAACTCTATAACCCAGAAACGAAGGCCGTCAACCAATCCGAATAGAACCCTATCCTGACGGCTTTGACCACGTAGGCCTGACGTCTAGTTGGGGTGTACCCCAAAACGACGAGATGCCTCCGTGCAGACGTGTACCGACATCAATACAGACGACTTCTGCAACCAGGCCTCGCACCCGGGCTGCCAGATACGCCCCGTCCGCGCCTGTTGCGGTTCCGCATCGATCTGCTCTGCGGCGGTGATCAACGAGGTCCGGGCGGCCGTGAGTGCCACGTCCAACGCGCCCAGGTGCGCCGCAGGGATCTGATCGGGATCCTTCTCCAACGCAGCAGCCCACACCCGACGGGCGACGCCAACCGCGCCTCCTAGCCAGCACGCCGCAACGACAATCCCGCCCCACGCGAAACCGGGCCGGCTCAGGTACCAGTCCGGACCGCCCACGGGCACAGCCGGCACGTTATCAAAATACACCGGGCCGCTTGGAACTGCACGGAGCCCTTAACTGACCCACGTATCCACGTCGGGTGTGACGCCCGGGTCTCGGAGGCTCACAGCGAATAGTCGCCCGCTGGAGGCGGTGACGTGCGCACTGACGAGCGCATAGCTACGTGTGCCAGCGAGAGAACACCACGGTTTCGTGCCGTTCAGCCGCCACCCAGAACCCGAGATACCGGTGTCCGCCGTTAGATGGGTCCCCGCACCCTCAGCGGCGAAAACACCCCACGTCGCCGCCGCCGCGTTTTCTGCGCGGAAGAGTTCGGCCGGCTCGACGCCGGCTTAATTCACAATTGCCAACGCGTCCGAATGCGCTTGGGCTGCCCGCTCCGCTATATGGTCGCAACACGCCAACGTCGCGAGGACCTCGAAATACTCCACTGTCTTGCCTGACCCTGGCCGCGGAGCGGTCCCGGACAATTCTACGGCCAGAGCAAGCGCCCGCTCGGCATTGCTGTTCACCGCCCAAGCCGCATCCGCGCAGTCATGAAAGCTGGCCTCCGCTGCGTGTCCGGCGGGGTGCCGGAGACGTAGGGGCTCGGGTCTGATCATGGGCCGGTCAGGCCGTCCCGGCGGGGCGGGTGGGCGTCTTTTTGGATGGTTTCCGCGGGACCCGGTTTTCGGCGCTGACCATCCACACGAACTGCTCCAGCTTCTCGATGATTCCGTGCAGAATGTCTGCGCTGGTGGGGTCTTCCGCATCGACTGCATCGTGCACAGCACGAATGTTATCGACGGTAACCGTGAGGCGTTCGGTGATCAGAACAACCGTGTCTCCTGTGTCGACTTCTCCTGCGGGAAACGGCGGGAGGTGGGTGGCTTTCGTCACCGTTTCGCTGCGACCGTCGGGCAGGGCGTCGATCGCGCGCATGCGTTCGGCCAGTTCGTCAGAGAACGCGCGGGCGGCGTCGATGATTTCATCGAGTTGCAGATGCAGATCCCGAAAATTGTGGCCGACCACACTCCAGTGCGCCTGCTTTCCCTGCAGATGCAATTCGATCACGTCTACCAGGATGGATTGCAGGTTGGAGCCCAATTCTGCCGATGCTTTCATGAGGGTGCCTTTCGTGGTTGATGGAGCGAGAGCGAACATGTTCAGGGGCAACAACTCCGGCGAGCGAAGCATATACACGTCTTCGGGGCTGTGCGTTGGTAGCAAAGTTCTGGGTTGTCTCGGTGGTGCGCTGCCGGCGTGTGGGTAGTCGAACCCGGGTGATCGTGTGCTTTCGGGATGGGCCGATTCCCGAACGGATGGGAGTTAGTGGAGGCGGGTAGTTTGTGTTGTGCGTGCGCGGATGCCAGCGCTGATCTGTACGAGGGCGGGTAGTTGCCCACCGAGCAGAGTGTCGAAGGCGACCAATACCTCGGTGACTATGCGGCTGGCTTCCCGGGGCGAGATACCGCGCCGGCAGGTGATGGCCACCTTCAACACCGATTGGTGTTTGACCTGATAGGTGGAGACGTGGGAGGCAACAAGCTCCGGCCGGCCGGAGAGGGCGTCCTGGATGGCGTGCTCGGCGACGTGGGAGTCGACGAGAACCATACCGGCATTTCCGCCGACGGTGATGAGCTGGCGGGTGTGGCCGTGGCCCTGTCGGATGATGAAGAGGACAAGCAGGATGATAAGTGCCCCGCCGGCTGCAAGTGCGACCAGCCACAACCAGCTGCCGCTGATCGGCATGGGCTGGTTGGGGAGTGGAGTGGCGCGCAGCCACCGGGTCACCCCGGAAACCCCGATCGCCGCCGAGTGCGTCCAGGTATCACGGACGGGCCCTGCGATCGCCACCAGCAGCAAGGCTGCGCCGCCGCTGAAAATGACGAGGCCGACCACCAAAATGAACAGCCGGTTGAGGACACGGTTAGTGGAGTTCATTCACCGACCTTTCCCACGGCGGCCACGACGACTTGGGGCTGCAGCACGCGCCGCAGTCCCAGTTCATGCAAGTGTCCCTGGACGGCGGTGAGGGCGGCCGTCTGGTCAACCGGGGTTCCGGAGGTCGGGGTGAGGTGCACCGTCACCCGTCGGCCTGTCACGGTTACCCGTGCGTTGTCCGGCGCTACTCCCGCAGCGCGGGCGGCGTCCCGGGCCAGGGCGGAGGCGATGACCTCGCTATCGACGATGGTCACGGCCCGCGCGATAGCCAGCAAATGCCGGGAACGCCGGCCCGGTGCGACGGCCAGGAACAGCAGCAGGACCCCGATCAGGACGGCGGCGACACCGATCCCGCCCACGAGGGCCGGCGGGGCAGATCCGACACCCGCAACCGTGTGGGCGATCTCGGAGGGGGTGGCGAGTAGGCCGGGCCGGCCGAGCAGGTGCAGCACGATCTCGCTCATCAGCCACAGGCAGACGGCACTGATCAGGATGGCAAGTGTGATTGCTGCTACCGAACGCGGCGAATGCAGCTCGCGGCGGCTGATCCGCTTATAGGTGGAACGGTATGTGGTCACGTGACCCGGTCCTCTGCTTTGAAGTCGACGCCGGTGAGCTGCACACTTACGCAGGAGACGACGGATCCGGTCAACTCCCCCGCACGGTGATGAATGTGCTGCCGGGCTTGCTCGGCGCGCTCCAGAATCGTCCCGCCAGACCGCGGCACGATCAACGGGTCACGGGCCACCCGGGTGAGAGAGAGGATCGGGATCGGGGCGCTGACGGTCAGGGCAAGACTGCCCCGGTCATCGGTGATCGTCGTACCCACCGTCGCCACGCTCACTCCGAGGGCCTCGGCCGCGACGGCGGACACCAGCCTGTTCAGAGCGCGCGTGGACACGGTTGTCCGGCCACGACCGGGCGGAACGAGACCGGGAGCGAGCTGTAACACAGGAAGGGACGGTGCCACCGGGGTCAGGGTGGTCATGAGGAGGATCGGGTGCCGCGGAAGGCGTCGACGAGGCGGGCCACGCTCAGTTTGCCTTCGATAATCCGCCCGAGGGTCGCTCCCACGCCCATGGCCACGGCCACGAAGAAGAACGGCCAGAACCCGAAGACGAGCCACGTCAGCGCGAGCACGGCGCCCAGCAGGGCGCCTGTTTTCGTGGCCGTGTTCATTGGACTCGCGCCTCGGCTTTCTGGTCCTTGTCATCGCTGGGCAGGTGCACGTCGTTGATGGTGACGTTCACCTCGGTGACGTCCATGCCGACGAGGTCTTCGATGGCGCCGATCACCGCGGACCGAACCCGGTCGGCCACATCCTGCAGGGCCACCGGGTACTCCGCCACGATCGTGACGTCCGCTGCAACCTGGGTTTCGCCCACTTCGACGCTGATGCCCTGGCTGACGTCAGTAGTGTTCAGGGCGTCCCGGATGGCGCCGAGAGCCCGCGCGGCACCACCGCCGAGGGCATGCACGCCAGAGACCTCCCGGGCTGCGATGCCGGCGATTTTCGCCACGACCGCGTCGTTGATCACGGTCTTACCCCGCCCGGCGGCGGCTGCGGAACTCGAGGTGGGGGAAAGAGTCGGTGACGTGGGATTGTTCATGAGTGACGCTCCTGTGTTGTCCGCCCCGGGACCGGGGGAATTATGTTGGTTATGGTGTAGTCGTAAAGGAAGGTCACTTCGTCACGCGAGGTGCTAGTGTTCCCAGCGAACAGGGGGGCGGCCGTGCCAGACAGCCAGATCAGGGCTCTGCTTGAGCATGCTGACGACCGAACCTTGGTCGAGCGCACCGTTGACGGTGATATCCGGGCGTTCGAGGTGCTCGTGCGCCGGCACGGCCCCCTGATGCGCGCCTACGCGACCCGGATCCTGGGATCCAACGACGAAGCAGATGACGTCGTCCAGGAAACGTTCATCACCGCGTGGGCGAAGCTGCCGACCCTGGAAAATCCCGCTCTGGCGAAGGGGTGGCTGATGCGCATCGTCAGCCACAAGAGCATCGATCGGATCCGCGCCAGGCGACACCATTCCAGTCTCGACAACCTCGACGTGCCCGCACCGGACCATCACTCGCCGATCACTGCGGTTGAGGCGCTCTCGCGGAGCGAGGCACTGTCCCAGGTGTTGTCCGAGCTACCCACAAATCAGCGTCGATGCTGGGAACTAAAAGAATTCGGGGACTACAGTTATGCCGAGATCGCTGAAGAACTCGACTTACCTGTCTCCACGATCCGCGGCCTTCTCGCCCGCGCCCGCAAAACTCTGATCCGCGAGATGGAGGCCTGGCGATGACACCACCGAACATGCCCGATGCCACCTCGGACTGGTACCTCTCCGACAATGAGCCTGGCCACCTCGATGGCCACACCATCGAGGAACTCAACGACTACCTTGACCGCGGCCGGGTACCCGCCAACCTGTCGATCGACACGTCCCCGGCGTGTCAAATCGCTCTCGCTTCGCTGGAGCGCCTGAGCTCCGCGATGAGTTCCCTACTCCAGGACGAAGCCGACCGGGCAGACGTGCGCGACGACAGCTGGGTCACCGCGATCATGGACGGAATCGTGCGCGACGCCCGATCCGGACGCGACATACCCCTCGAACATCCCTCGCCGCACGCCCGACTTTTCGTCACCGAGGGAGCCGTACGCGGACTCGTGCGCGCGGCCGGCGATACCGTCGCCAACCTCATCGTCGGCCGCTGCCGACTCGACGGTGACCTCGCCACGCCGGGGGCGCCCATCACGATCGCCATCAACGCGAGCATTTACCGGGGCGAGAGCATTCCGGCCCTCGCCGAGCAGCTCCGACAAACCGTTGCAGCCGCGTTGAGCGCGCACACCGAACTCACTATCGCGGCCATCGACGTAACTATTCAAAACATTTACCTCACCCGGCACGATCCCGAAATCGGACAGGACACACCGTGACGGATACCACCGCTCTCGCTGCAGACCTGGAAACCGCCGTACGCGCCGTGCCGGGCGTGAGCACCCTGTACCCGACCGCGCCGCTGCTCGCGACGATCGTTGGAGCCGTCGTTGACGCAATCACTACCCGCACGGTGTCCCCCCCTCTCGTCTCGGTCTCCAACGGACACGCCGGACTGAGCGTTTCCGCGCGCATCGGTGTCGCCGACACGAAATCCGCGGCCTCGGTGTCTCGCCTCGTGTACGACACGATCGCCGCCAACCCGGCCATCCGGGCCGCTGAACCGATCGACACCATCAGCGTCACGGTCGCCAGCATCGACTGACGTTCCCACGATTTCGGATCCGCGCGTGAGGAATCACCGACGTCGTACGTCTTACCCAGAGCTGTGTGACAATTCGCGCCTTGTGCGCTGCGTTCTTCGGCCTTTCCGAAGAAATGCGTGCGGTGCGCTTGACATGCGGCGCGCTTGAACTGCCACACGCCGTCGTTTCCGACTACATCGTGCCGACCCGTCGGCCCAATCCAACCCTGGAGGTTGACATGCCTATCGAATTCACTACCGCTCTCGCGGGTGGGCTGGCCACTCTGATCGACTTCGTCCCCAAACTCTTGCTGTTCCTGGTCATTCTGATTGTCGGACTTGTCGTGGCGAAACTGATCTCCAAAGCGCTGGCACGACTGCTGGACAAGGTCGGCTTTGACCGGATCGTGGAACGCGGCGGAGTCAAGAAGGCCCTGGCGGGCTCCGCCCTGGACGCCTCCGACATCATCGGAAAGATCCTGTACTACACGCTGGTGCTGTTCGTGTTGCAGTTCGCGTTCGGCGTCTTTGGACCCAACCCGGTCAGCGACCTGCTCGCTGGCATCATCGCGTTCTTGCCGAAAATCATCGTCGCGATCATCATCATCGTCATCGCCGCAGCGGTCGCGGCAGGCGCGAAAACACTGATCCAGGGAACCCTGGGCGGTTTGTCCTACGGGAAAGTCCTCGCCAACATTGCCAGCATCTTCATCTTGTTCCTGGGCGTGACGGCGGCACTGAACCAGATCGACGTCGCCACGACCGTGACCACCCCGATCCTGATCGCCGTGCTGGCCATCATCGCGGGCGTCATCATCGTGGGCGCCGGCGGCGGCCTAATCAAGCCAATGCAAGCCCGCTGGGAGTCCTACCTCACCAAGGCCGAAGAAGAAGCCCCGAAAATGCGCCTCGAAGCCCAAAAAGCGCCCAGCGTGAAAGAACAGGCCGAGCAGGCCAAGTACAAGGTGCACAACACACTCAACCCCACCGACGCCGGCACCACCCGCCGCATGAACAACGCCCGCTAACACACAGCACCCGGGTTTCACCCGCAACCCGGCACCACCCGGCGCGGGCCTGTTCGGCGGCAACACTCTCCGCCCCCGAACAGGCACGCGCCGCCACCTCCCCAGAAGATTTGATAGCACGACCACTTGATCGAAGCCCCGTGATTCCCGGCATCACGAACACTCTCCCCCGCGTTCTCTTCTCGGCGCGCGGACCGCTCAGCGAGCAGCTCCTCAAAGCTTTGTTCCGGTCCCGACCGCCCGGGCGCGGGAGCGCCTGAGGCCCTCCTGGACGGCTTTGGCGTTGTCGTAGCCGGCGCCCTTGAGAACGGGGGCGACATTCTGGTCGACGACGACGTTCAATTCACCCTGTTCCTGCTCTACGGCCTGCACTACGGCGGCGTCATTCCCGGCGACGAGGACTGGGGATGGCACCCCGACACCATCAGCGCCCGGATCATGATTGAACGGGCCCTCGAGGCGCAGCTTCGCCGTACCGTGCCCCAACGGGTCTGCGCTCTTCACCCTCACCGGCACCCATCCGGACCCCAGCCTGGCCCGGAACCTGGCACGAACGGCCACCCGGGAACAAGCCATCGAATTCATCGTGCACCGCTCCGTGTATACCCTCAAAGAGGCCGACCCGCATTCCTCGGCGATCCCGCGCCTCACCGGGCGGGCAAAGGCGGCCCTGATCGAGATTCAGGCCGACGAGTACGGGGGCGGCCGGGTGGAGCGGATGTATTCGGTGCTCTTCGCCGCCACGATGCGCGGCGTCGGGCTCGACGACCGTTACGGGGCGTATGTGGACGCGGTGCCGGCAATCACCCTGGCCTCGTTCAACACGATGTCCCTGTTCGGGTTGAATCGTCGCCTTGTGGGCGCGTTGGTGGGGCACTTGGCGGCGTTCGAGATGACGTCCGCGATCCCGAATCGACTCTACGCCGACGGTTTCCAACGCCTCGGTTTCGATGACGCGGTCACCGAATACTTTGACGAACAGGTCGAAGCAGATGCCGTACACGAACAAATCGCCGGCCGCGACCTGGCCGGCTCCTCGCCCACGACGACCCCGTCGCCGTCGCCGTCGCCGTCGCCGACATCACGTTCGGCGCCAACACCTGCCTGACCCTGGACGGCCGGATGGCCGACCACATCCTCACCACCTGGAAAGACGGGAAGCCTTCCCTACGAACCTCACCCCAGGCGGGTTTCCCGCCGGCGGCCACAACCACACCATGAGCCGGGCAGACACGCACCCCCCCCCCNGCCCCCCCCCCCCCCCCCCCAATCACAGCCCGCCCCGACGGTCCACTGCTTGTCCGCGGCGACTTCGAGCTGCAAAACGAGAACGGGGAAATACCCCGAACCCGCGCATCCATCGCGCTCTGCCGTTGCGGTGTGTCTGCGATTAAGCCATTCTGCGACGACACCCACAAGCTCGTCAGCTTCACCACGAACCCCGCCCCGCAGTCCGAACCCCCGCCGCCGCGATACCAGCCCTGTTAGTTGCACCCGCCGGGAGCCCGTGCGTAGGATTTCGACCACCGCCGAACGCCGGGCGCATCCACATCCGACGAGAACCGGGTGTCCGGACGGGTCCTGGGCCTTCACGGGTATTTTTTGCCACTCGATGTGACGAATCGGCCAGTCCACACGTCATAACTGTGACCGTCGTCGGGTACGACATCGGTGCAACACTGACGACTTGACCGCATCGACTACATAGTGCTGAAGCGAAGGAGTGCGACTATGGCGTTCTCGTCCCCGTCCGCGGTGACCCTGCCCTCTGAAAACCCGGGCGGCAGTGCGGGCAAAACATTCATCAGCGAGAGCATCATCGCGCAAGTCGCGGGCATCGCCGCCCGCGACGTCACCGGCGTATACGCCCTCGGCGGTGGCATGGCGCGCGCGCTCGGTGCACTCCGAGAAACCATCAACGGCACCGATGCAAGCCAAGGCATCGACGTAGACGTTGAAAAGGCAAACGTAGTCGTCAACGTCACACTCGTGGCCCAGTACCCAGCTCGCCTGCAGCAAACTGCTGCAGACGTGCGCGAAGCCGTGGTCCGGGCCGTAGAAGACCTCATCGGCATGACCGTGACCGAGGTCAACGTCACCATTGCCGACATCCACGAACCAGACGACACCGCCGACCCGCTGGCCGGTTCGGTCTCCAACTCCCCGGCACACCCTGCTCCGGTTCCCCCCAGCAGCACCCCAATGAACACAGAAAGCGAGAACACGATGAGTGCATCCGACAAGATCAACAACGCCGCCGAAGACCTCAAGGGCAAGGCAAACGAGGCCATCGGCAAGGCCGCCAACGACGACTCGAAGGTCGCCGAGGGCCGCGCCGAGCAGGCATCCGCCAGCGTCAAGAAGGCCGGCGAAAACGTCAAGGACGCCTTCACAAGCTAACCCTGCAGTGCGGCAGGCTCCGGCCTGCCGCACAAAGCTCCGCCCCCGGTGCCGCCACCTCGGCGATCACCCGGTCCAACACTAGAAAGCGAGCACCCACCATGGGCTTCTTCAGATTCCTCCTCCTGGGCGTAATCGGCGCCCTCCTCGGCGGGTTCCTCGGCGGCCTGCTCTTCAAAGCCCCGCTCCAGGACTTCTTCTCCATCCAAACCTGGCTACTCGCCATCGGCGGCTCCATCGTCGTGCTGCTGATCTACGGCCTCGTCACAGACCGCCGCCGGACGGCCTAAAACTAATCCTGTCCGGGCACCCGGGCAGGACCTCGCTGCGTTGGTCCGGGCCGCCCCGTCAAAGCGGACCGGACCAAGGCCGAGCGCCAAACCGACATTGGGCGTGCTGCCGACTATGAACAGAGCACGTTCCAAAGCCCGCCTCCCACCCTGCGTCAAGCTGGACGCACCCTCCTCGTGACGGCCTTGGTAAATCTGAGCGTGCCGGATGTCTTCATGCGCAGGCCCGTATAACAACCAGGTAGTGCACCCAGTGCACTCAGATTCCGTGGCTTGCACCGCACATTCCGCAAGCTCCGGTCAAGTCGTCGGCAGCGACTCGTCTTGCAGCAACAACGCGCGCTGGCCCTCGCAAGGAAAGCGTCCCACAGGCCAGCTGCGCGCGGTTGTGGCGGCTACTGCGTCACCGCAGTGTGGCCCCCAGTGGGGCCCAATCAGGGGTTCTCGGTTCAGCGGGAGGTGTGGGAGAATCGTGCCAGCCATCCGGCGATCGGGCGCTGCTGCTCGCCTTGCTGGGCGGCGAGCACGATCAAGATCACGGTGAGAGCCGGCGTCACCCATTGCAACACGCGCTGCTGACGCTGCAGAGATTCGAGTTCCGCGGACGCGCCGGGACCGCCTTCGGTGGTTCCGATGGTGGCTTCCCCGGAGTGCTTGCTCATCTGCGTGCCCAAGATGCCCGAATACAGGGTTGTTCCCGCGGCCACGCCCGTGAGCGCCAGCTTCACGATGGTGTTCGCGCGCGCTTCGGGCTGACCGGCCAGACGCGCCTTGTTGCCTAGGATCAGGCCGGCCCCGCCGACCCCGTGGGCGATGAGGGCGGCTACCTGTACCGGCGCCCACCTTTTCCATCCCTCACTGGCCAAGGCCAATCGTTCCCGGGGATTCTTCGCCGTCGCGGCGCTCCCGTTGAGCCCAACAGCTCCCATCAATGCCCCGCCCGCCCATACGGCCAACCCCACATCATGCAGGCTGCGAACAAACGTATTGCGTCCAGTCACGGTGAACTCCCTTTCAGTACGGTTCTTCCCCGACGCGAATGCACAGGGACAGACACTAACTACGACGGGCGCCGCGACCGATTTCTCACGCCCGGCACCCACCACTACCACGCCTCACAGGTTTTTCCCAGTCCGAGCGCCCACGCCCTGCGCACCCCCCACGTGCCCGTGGACTGCGAAAAACGCGCACCGCCGCGGATACCGGGTTGTCATCAACCGGTATAGGTGGTCTCCAGTTTCGGGGTGTTTCGGCCGTGATGGCGACGATTCAGTTCTCGTCCTGAGCGCGTCGATTCCAACTGAAAGGGGCCCATGAGCTCCGTCGCATCCCGGTCTCTGCCCTACCCGTTGGGTGCCACCCCGGTTGCGGGGGGGCATCAACATGGCGGTGTATTCCGAGACGGCCGACCTGGTCGAGTTCTGCTCCTTCGATGACGCGGGCGTGGACACCCGCACCCCGCTGGCCGAGCGCACCGGCCACGTATTCCACGGCCTGATTCCCGGGGCGGGGATCGGTACGCGCTACGGCCTCCAACGGGCTACGTCACAACGCCCTCAAGGTGCTGCTCGACCCCCACGTCCGCGCCGTAGAGGGCGCTTACGCGTGGGCCCAGGAAATGTTCAGACACGACCAGAACAACCCCGAACACTTGGACCCGAGCGACTCCGCCGGGTTTACACCGCGCTGCGTGATCACTGACCCGGACTTGGACTGGACCGGCGACAGCGCACCGCTGACACAGCTCAGCAACACGGTGATCTACGAGGTCCACGTCAAAGGCTTCACCCAGACCCACCCTGACGTCCCGGACAACATTCGCGGCACCTACGCGGGCCTATCAAGCCCTGCCGCTCTCACGCACTTCACCGAGCTGGGCGTGACGGCTATGGAACTGATGCCGGTCCAGCAATTGGTGCAGGACAGCCACCTCGAAGAGAAAACGCCACACACTACAACGTCGTACAACGACGAATGCCCTGGCCCTGACCCCATGTGAGATCAAGCTGGCGTGTACCCCAAATTGGCAGGCCTCGCGGACAGCCTATGACAAAACCTCACAGACACTCTCCCGGCACGGTTGATCCCGGCATCAAGTTTCGAACTCACTGCTGCAGAATTCCACGAAAGCCCCTGATGACCAACTGGCGAGTAGCCGTAGTTGGAACCGTTAGTCCACTCAGGTGGTACTGATCTTCTGGCGAGGTGGTACTGGCAGCAGCGGGTCGTTGACCGCCGCTGCCAGCACCGCCCCGGTGAGTCTTATTCCCAGTGTTCCTTGTTGGCGCGGGCGGTGTCGTCGCGTATCTTGCGCATGTCGACGCGGCCCAGGTTGATGGTGCGGGAATGGTTCGCGAGCCGGTTCACGATCGAGTCCGCTGCCACTCGATCCGGGAGGGCCTCGACCCAGTAGGCCGGGCCTGACTGGGAGGCGATCACGGTCGGTAGGCGGTGTTCTCGGTTCGCCAGCACCGCGAACAGGTCGCTGGCGGCGTCGCTGTCGATGCCGACGGTGAGGAAGTCGTCGATGATGAGGAGGTCGACGTCGGAGAGCTCGTTGAGTAGTCGCTGGTGGGCGATGCCATCGCTTCGGCTGATGATCAGGCGCCGGGCGAGGTCGTCCATCCGTGCGTAGGTGACGGTGTGCTCGTTCAGGCAGGCGGCGATCCCGATCGCGCAGGCGAGATAGCTCTTGCCGCCGCCGCTGGGCGAGATGATGAGCAGGTTCGTCGGATCGGCCCGCCAGGAATGAGCCGCGTATCGGCGCATCCGGACCGGGGTGATGCCACGGCCTTCGCGGTAGTCGAGCTCAGCGACCGACGCGTTCGGGATCGGGAACTTCGCCTGCCGGATGAGTTTCTCGATCCGGCTGTGTCGTCGCTGCTCGAGCGCGTAGTCGATCGCGGTCAGAAACAGCTGTTCCGGGGTGAGGGTGTCGTTGGTCTCGTCCCGGATGAGTTCCTCGAACCGGGTCGCGACGTGGGTGACCCTCAGGGCCCGGAATTTGTCGTAGTCGATGCTGGTGAACATCAGAGTTCTTCCGTTCCGCGGGCGTAGTGGGAGGCGTCGCGGACATAGACGTCCAGAAGGGTGTCGCGGAACGCGACGGTGCTGGCCGGTTTCCGTGTCGAGGCCGCGGGGATGAGCGGGCCGGGCCGTTTGCGGTCGCTGTCGATCGCGGCCATCATCCGCTTCAGCGTCGAATACGTGGCGTGGCCGCGCTGGTTGATCAGCTCCTGGCAGGTTGCTTCCAGCCGCCCCCGGTTCCTTTTGCCGAGGCCCTCGAGGATGTTCTGGCAGTCCAGATACCCCTGCGCCTCGATCTTCTGCCGGTCGAGGACCTGCTCGATGACCGTCACTGTCGCCGGGCCGAAGGAGCGGGCGCGGTCCACGAACCAGCGCCGGGACCACAGCCCCTCGATGTCGCGGTGCTGGGTCGGGACATGCTCGGGGAGGGTGGAGTACTGGCCCTTCCGGCCGAGCTTGCGGGCGTGTTCGGAGACGATGTCCTGACCGTCGAACACTGTCACCCGTGATGACGTCAGCCTCACGCGCAGCAGCCGGCCCGCCATCTTGAACGGGACGGAGTAGTGCTGCCCGTCGCAGCTGAGGTGGTAGTTGCGGCCGGCCTTGAGTTCTTTCCACTCCACTTCCTCGAACCGGTCGCCCGGCAGTGGGCCCAGCTGGGCGGCTTCCTCGGCCTGAAATACCTCCCACCGGGTGGTGTCGTTCGCCCGGCGGATGTCATGGTTGATCTCCTTCACCCGCACTGCGATCTCGGCGTTCAGTTCGCCGAGGGTGGTGAAGACATCCTCGGCGAGGTAGCCGATGACGCGTTTGTTCACGACGTTCACCGCCGATTCCACGGCCGCCTTGTCACGCGGGCGGCGAACTCGGGCGGGAACGACCGCGGTGCCGTAGTGGTCGGCGAGCTGCTGGTAGCGGGCGTTGACGATCCGTTCCGTGTCTCCCTGGGTGCGCCGGTGGGTCGCGGTGGTGGGATTGTCCGGGACGAGGATCTGCGGGACGCCGCCGAAGAAAGAGAACGCCCTCACGTGGGCGTCAAGCCAGGCCTCGGACTTCATATTCACCGTCGCGTGGCAGAACAACGCCCCGGAAAACGGCAGCACCGCCAGGAACAGGTAGGCGCGGGTGGTCTCACCGGTGACCGCGTCCGCCAGGTCGATCGTGTCACCGGCCCAGTCGATGAGCATCGCCCGGCCGGGCTCGTGCTGCAGCGTCGCGACCAGGTCATTGGTCCGCAGGTGCTCACCGAACAGGTGGCAGTACTGCGCATAGCCATACTTCTTGCTCTGCCCGCCAGCACCGACATACTTGCGCCAACTCTGCTGCAGGGTGAAGTGCCGATTGGCTTTCATCGACCGCAGCACGGCGGGAAAGTCCGGGGTCTCATACTCGTCAGAGACCCGCTTGCGCCCATCGGGGAACAAAGCCTGGATATCGGTGTCGGTCATCGATTCTGCCGACCCCGCCGTGATGCTGCGAGCCGTGATGGTCTTCTTCACCGCCGAAATATCGCGCCGGGAGCACCCGACAATCTCGACGATCTCGTTGTAGCTGCGCCCCTGGAGCACGAGCTCCATGATCTTCCGGTAGTTGGCCATACTGCCTCCGTCTCATCGAAGCGGCGACACCGATGTGTCCCCGCTTCGACTAGAGAATCGGAAGAGGTCAGGCCGTACCAACTACCCAGAACAAGGGGTACCGACTACGTGGACTGGAAGTACCAACAAGGGCTACTCGCCAACCAACCGACCTCCGATCAGTTCCGGCAACTCACAAAAGTACTGAGGTTCTCCTGCAATCCCGCAAGCTCGTTCGCGACTATTGCGATCGTCGCACCCTCCCCATTCGTTGCGCCCTGCCCTGCAACCGCTCATCGCTCATAGCTGGGGCTTCACGGCGGCACCCCGGGTGCAGTTTTCATCATGGGCAGACGTACGCACCTCGAGGAACTGCACCAGGCGCCAGGTGTGTTGTGTGGTGTTAGCGTGTTCCGCTGGTCGTGACGATCGCGGTCCACGGACCGGCCGGGACGTCGCTTGCTGCGAGGAACTGCCAGTCGACAGTGTCGGCTTCCCCGTTGACGTCGGTGAAATGTAGGCACCCGTTCAGCGCTGGGGACACGTCCATGCCTGCACCGTTGAACTTGCGGTTTTCGGGTCGTTGATCGTTGGAGCCGAAAACGTAGCTGGAGTCGTGATAGCTGCCGGGGCCGGCGTCTTCGATCTGGCCGTAGCAAGTCTGCCCGTTCGCCCGAATCCTGACCCACCTGTTCTTCATCAGACTCGCCGTAGGATCTCCCGCAGGCGCTGCGTAGTCCGGCTCCCCCGCCCACGGAATCACCTTCTGGCGCATGGATAGGGCAGTCTGATCGTGGACGTCATCGAAGGGAAGATCCAGGTAGAACGGGTTCTCCTTCGGAGTCATCTGGCTGGGAAAAAACCCATTGACGCCACTGCGCTGCTCGGTCTGACAGGACCCATCAGTGAGAACCCCGTCACACCCTCCAAAGCTCTGGATCCAGAGCGAGTTATAAGTGGAGAGAACCTGGCTGCCGTCTGCGGCCGTCGGGTCGAAGACCTCGCCCACCCAAAACGTGGTCGAGACAATGTGCGTATGCCACGGGAACTGGGTCCCCACCGGCCGGACAAAGAGGACGACGATCGTGGCGACGACCCCTGTCGCGGCCACGACGGCAGCAAGCTGGACAATTCGCGTGCGCGTCCAGCCACGCCAAGAACGATGACTGGGCACTCTGCTGTTGGTGCCTATGGGTTCTTGGTCACTGGGCGGCACGATCATTGAGCCCTCGGTCCTTGACCCGTCTTGGATTCTGGACACGAAGCTCCTTAGCGAAATGGATCATGTTCTCGGCCGGCGATGATGTCCCAGCCTCCCTGTTAAAGGGCGCTGAGCCTAGGCCGGATGTCGTGGCGTCTGGGTTTTCAGCCGTCGTGAGGCAATAACTGCGGTTAACCGCAGTAGCAAGCACCGGCCGGCCGCCTTCGTGGCCCTCAGTGAGCGGGCGACGCTCGTAGGGTCTGTCAAGTTTTCGGTGTAACTGGGTTTGATTTTTAGTTGTCTCGGATAGACAGGCGGCCGTTGAAGGTGATGTCGAAGGCGTTGAGGGCTGCCTTCCATCGTTGGGTCCAGCGGGCTCGTCCTTGGCCGGTGGGGTCCAGACTCATCACGGCCAGGTAGACGCATTTCAGTGCGGCCAACTCGTTGGGGAAGTGGCCGCGGGCGCGGACGGCCTTGCGGATCCTCGCGTTGACGGACTCGATCGCGTTCGTCGTGCAGACGATCCGGCGGATCTCGGCGTCGAACTGCAGGAATGGCACGAACTCGGCCCAGCTCGCTTCCCACATCCGCACGATCGCCGGGTACTTCTTCCCCCACGCCTCGACGAACTCGAGGAAGCGTTCCTCGGCCGCGTCGACGGTCGCGGCGGTGTAGACCGGTTTCAGGGCCTTGGCGATCTTGTCCCAGTCCTGCCGTGCGGCGTAGCTGAAACTGGCCCGCAATAGGTGCACAACGCAGGTCTGGGTGATCGCCTCCGGCCACACGGCCCCGATCGAGTCGGGGAGGCCTTTCAGCCCGTCGCAGACGACCATGCACACGTCCCGGACACCCCGGTTCTTGATCTCGGTCAGCACCTGCAGCCAGTACTTCGCGCCCTCGCCACCGTCCCCGGCCCAGAGCCCGAGGATGTCGCGGTTGCCCTCGACAGTCACGGCCAGGGCCACGTAGATCGGCCGGTTCGCGACTTGCCCGTCGCGGACTTTGACGTGGATCGCGTCGATGAAAATCACCGGATATACCGGGTCAAGAGGCCGGTTCTGCCACTCCGTCATGCCCTCGAGCACCCGGTCAGTGATCGTGGAGATCGTCGTCTTGGACACCTCGGCCCCATACACCTCGGCGAGGTGCGCGCTGATGTCACCGTGGGTCAGCCCGCGCGCGGACAGCGACAACACCAGCTCGTCTACTCCGGTCAGGCGCCGCTGGTGCTTGCGCACGATCTGCGGCTGGAACGACCCGTCCCGGTCCCGCGGCACCTCGATCGGGACCGGCCCGATATCCGTCAAAACCGTCTTCGTCCGGGACCCGTTCCGTGCGTTCGAGGCCGACCCGGACCTCTCGTGCTTCTCATAACCGAGGTGATCGGTGATCTCGCCCTCGAGCGCGGATTCCAGGACCATCTTCGTCAGCTGGCCCAGCAACCCGTTCTCGCCCGTCAGAGCGAGACCCTGCTCCCGGGCCCGCCCGACCAGCTGGTCCACGAGCCGGCCATCCACCACGTCCTCATGCTTCACCGTCGCCACGGCCTCGTCCTCCATCACGCCAAGAATCACATCAGTCATCAGGCACCTCCATTGTTAGGAGTTACACCGAAAATCGTATAGTCCCTCCCCCGGGCCCTGATGTGCGTCCCTCGACGTCGCGATCCCGAAGCTGTGCACCGGTACCTACTTCCCGAACTGGCCCCTCGAACGCAGCCGCCAGGCCGACGACTCCCAGGCCAGCGTCATGGCGACCTGATACCTGCTCAGGGCCTCGATGAGGCGGCCGGAGAAACTCGTCAAGCTCCTCCGCCTTCATGTCATGCCGGGTGCCGGACGCAGGCAAGACCCGTGTAAAACATTTATTGCAAAATCTGCGCGCGTGGTGCTCGTTGCCGGCCCATGGCATGAAGGACTAGGTTTGGGATCAAGAGCCACACTCGGGGGGAATATATAATGCCAAATCGCGAATTACTAGACGCGATCATTCGCTACATAGAAGCACGGTCATCGGAAAATGTTTTTAAAACGTCAACAACAGAAGTCAGCGCGGACGAGTACGCCCACCAAGCCATGGCAGAGCTCACAGCCCTGATCGATAAGAGGGTTACTGTTGCTCTCGCCGAACGCGACAAACACATAGTCAGCCTTCTGCGCAGCTAATCCCGGGGCACGAAAGCCTGCATCGCCTGTCGGCGTGGGCCTTCACAATGTGAGGCACAATCCTACGATGAACGATGGCGACATCCCCGGAGAGGGACCAGTATGTCCTGCGTGCGGCCACGAGATGAACGTGGCGACGGTGGAGACACCATACGGAGTCCGGGTGCGTCAACTATGCCCTGAGTGTCGACTGGTAGAACTCATCCCCCACCCGTTCGTTGGATAACCCCGGGTTCGAGCCTTCTCAATGAATATTCGCTTCTCCAGTCCCAGGCGAGTGCGGGCAGCATTCTCTGAGGTGGACGACGCTCCGAGCAGCAGCCGGTGCTGCAGGGGAAGCGACGCCACGGCTCCCGCGAACATGATCCGATAGAACGGCATCATCCCTGGCCAGAGTGGCGGATTCCGAATGAAACGAACCGCCTCGGCGACGCGCTCGTCACTCTTCAGGACCCCGGCATCCGTGAAGGCGGCCAGCTTAGCCTCGATCCACCGGTCGGCTTGGGTGAGCGGTTTCGCTCGGAGTTGATCTGAGGTTCCTGGTGGTGGGCATGGCGGTGCGGTCGGCCTTGCTGCCGGTGGTGTTCCTGCTCCGGTTGCGCCGTTTGGCTGGGTGGTCAGATGGTCGCGGTTCGCGGCGGGCCGCAGGCCGCCGTGAACACGGCCTGCCAGC
>NZ_SOFS01000015.1 GCF_004402235.1 Cryobacterium glucosi | reverse complement strand
CCGCCGAATCCTGGTGGGCAGATCTGTTGGCCATGAGTGGGCAGTTTTCATGGCCATCAGCGGGCATTTTCCGTGGCCGCCAGTGGGCAGTTCTTCATGGCCCTTGACATTCAGCGAAACAGAAGGATTGGACGCTCTTGAAGGTGGTGTCTTCGACGCAGGCTGGGCTGGTTCGGTGCTCCGAGGGTCACCCGCGGCTGGCTGGGGTGAAGTATCTGAGTAGATGGGTTCCGGGTGCGTCCCGTGTTCGAGGTAGTACGCCCCGTCCTCCGTCAACGTGGCATTCCAAGTGGCGCCCCGACCAGAAATGACCACCAGCCCATGGTTGTGAAGCGAGCGAGCCATGATCCGGTGGGCCCAATCCGCGTAGATTCCGGCGGGGCATCCCTCTTGTACCCACGCGAGCAATCTTGCTTGTGTCGGGTTCAACTCCGCATTTTGCTTTGGCATGCCGCTAATCATCCCGCGCTGGCCTACCGTCGAGTCAAGCAGCGCGGTGAGTTGCCCTACCGTGGGCTCATGGACTTTGAATCATTTGGTGGCTGGTGGACAAGTCAAGCGTGGGGGAGCGTCCCAGACTGGATTGCTGCCATCGCCACCACAGGCGCGTTGTTCTGGGCCTTCCTTCTGTTCTCGTCGGACCGGATTCGAGCTTCGCAAGCTGAAGCCAATCGCTTCACGGCCTACATCGTCAGCACAACGCACGAAGGGACGTTTTCTACCGCCAAGTTCGAGTTCTTCAATGCAGGTGACACGCCTGTCCCGCTTGCCTATCTCATCACCTGCCAGGCGACTGGAAACAGTGGTATGCCGCTGACAGCTGATGGGGGATATATCTTTCGGCCAGGTTCACGGACGAGCTTTCGCACTCGACTTGAGCGTCACTCGAACGACACCTTCAATTACGTCTATTTTCAAGACTCGCACGGGCGCACGTGGCTGCGCGATATCGCCACAGGTAAGTACGTGTCACTTCGACGGCAGACGCGGGGACCGTGGCTGCGGTACAAAGGCAGTCCGAAAGCTAGGTGGGATCAGTTCGTTCAGAATCACCAGGAGCGCCCGCCGCGGTCGAGACAGTGAAGTGGCGGGATTTCGGTCCGAATGTCATAACCGCCCATATCAGTCAGTCTGACTCTCGATACTGGCGGATTCCCCCTGCTCGGCGTTGGCACCTCGTAGTGGGGTCTGGACCAGACATGGGCAAAGTCCGTAGGCTCACGACGAACCTTCCCTACGCGCTTACCAGCGCGGGCGCCTTGGCCCGCTCGTCGACTAATGGGGGCCTGCCGGCCGATGAAACTCCGCCCGGCAGTCGTCTTCGCTGCTCTTGCTCTCCCAACGGGCTGCACCTCATACTCCGACGTACTGCTGTGTAGGAGTGCAAATGAATGTCTCCTTTGAGGCTTACTCTCCTGGCAAGCCACCTTCCGTGACTGTCGCGGCGTCTCCTAACCGGCGCTGAAGATCCTCCCACCTGAGCGGACCAGCGCCCACGTCAACAAGAGACGCTCGTGTGACGTCCCTCGACAAGAAGCTGCCCGGAGCTGCCTCACCAACCGAAGCGACCTCAGTACGTCTCAACAGATAGTAATTGTACGTTTGGGGATCGGCAGTGCCGTCGGGGGCGTCCAATCGCGCCTCCATGAATACGAAGACATCTGCCGACCGAAGATGCAGGTCGATCGTGAAATAAGGTGCATTGTCTTCATCATTTTGGTGCAAGAAGAACGACTTGTTTGCGTTCCTACGGGGGAGGAATCGCACCGGGATTAGCGCAGCGACGGCGTCGTCGGAAAGCTTGATGCCTCCACTGTCGGCTCGGACGCCGCTCACACTTGCGGCCAGCTTGGCTTCAAGGGCCAAAATTGTCTCGCGCTCGGGACGCTTCCTTTCTCTATTCAAGACCTCAGGGAGGTTCGACAGTTTTGTGCGAAATGCAGGGAAGACCGGCCTGAACTCGCCAAACAGAAATGCCTCGTACTCGGATTCGTCCTCGCTTTCGGTGTGACCTCGCAGTGCGCTTTCACGTTGCAGAGAAGTGACGAGAGCAACCACTGCTAATGGGTATAGACCTGCCACTACCGCAGAAAGGATGGCCCAGGGAGCGTCACTTCCGCTGGCAATAACGCCATAGATCGCCGCTATCGCTAGCGGTGCGAGGGCGGCGGAAAGAACACCAGAGGCGAGGCGCGTGCCCGCCGCGGGGGTGCCGACGGCAAGACCTCGAGCAGCAAGCCGGTCCCACCATCTGAAAACGCCTCCTGTGAATATGGCCTGATAAACGACGGCCAGAGTCAAGCCGCAAACCGCCGCCGAGAACGTCTCGCCCAACTGCTGATTAAGGACGCCGGACAGATAATCCCGCAGCCAACCTGGAATGAACCACGCAACAGCAAGAAAATCGCTTACGAGCGCGGGCCATTGACCTTCCTGGAGGAGCAACGTGATACCTGGCGTCGCGGCAAGACTGAGCCAGCGGCAGACCATCCTCATCGCGCTCCGCAGCTCGCGCAATTCGACCGCTAGCGCGAACTCTTGCTCTTCCGCTTCGGTAAAGACTCGGTTGACGGGGCTTCCCGCCGTCTCGTCCTCGTTACCATTCGATCGAGCTGCATCGGCAACCACGGCTAGCAGGACGCTTAGAAAACCCTCCGTGTTCTTGAAATAGGTGGTGTGAGCGGAAAGGGGTGAGCCGCTGTTCTGCGCTATCAGTTCAATTGGGTAGTTGCTGTTCGAGATTTGGCCGGCCGATACCGGGTCCAGTTGACTATATATATTTATCCACCGCGTTTCTGGGCGTCTGGCGCGGAGTCGAGCTACCGGATCACGCCCTGGAAGTTGGAGGAGTCTGAGTGCCGAACCGACGGTCACTAAGAAATCACAACGTGGATCTGTAGTGGCGGCCAACGTTTCCACGGCGATTACGGAACCCTGAGAGTGAGCGATCACGATAACGCGGTCACATTTTTCCGCAATCCATTGGAGGTCACTCAGGCATCGGCTGCGCATCGCCGAAAACTTGGTCTCGCTGCTCCGCAGGACGAGAGCGTCTCCAGCGGCGGTCGTGAGCCAGTCTGCGAACTTTAGAGTGCTTCGCCTACCCCATGGCAGGAGTTGCAGAAGGACATATGCGATCAGAATCAGCAGGGGCACGGCAAGGACGAGAGCCACTGCGAGTCCAAGCGTCACTGCCGCGATCCACCACCATTCCCCCGGAAGAAAGAAGGACAGAAGAGCCAGAAATAGTAGAAGTAGTCCCCAGGTGAAGTGCGTCCACCTCCATATGACTCGATACATCATCCCGGGCATCCAGGCGAGAACTTGGGTCAGCGGCGGAGGAGCAAAGCTTTCGGCCCACCAGCATTCCGCCACTACCACTTTGGCTTCGTCGTTCTCGCAGGACCACGTTCCCTCGATGTGTCGAGGCGTTGTTGGGTCGTCGCTAATTGTTGAAAGATCGAAATCGCCGCCATGGCCGCGTGACCAGGTCCGGAGCCAGCCTAGGAACGGATCGCCCATGTCCGCCAGGGTCGAACCTGGCGCTTGCTTACCAATCCCATGCACGAGTAAGAGCCCGACGGTGTTGCCCATGCCAGCACACTAGCTCTGGTTGAAGGACTTGTGTGCTCGTTGTGGCTTTCGCCAGTGGGGTACCGAGGACATGCGCGGACTCAGAAATGGAGGTCAAATCGTCCGAGGTCACAATGAGCGACGGTCTTTCGATGCCGGACGTGCGCGGGTTCGAGCACGCGGGCGTCGCGCGAGTTCACGCCGACTCGGGGTTCTCGGTCGCCAGCACCTATGAGGACGCCCCGTCGGCCGCCCTCCGGAAGTGGTGTCGTCGGTGGCTCATCCGTTCATGTACTAATTATCTCGACTCTGCTCTGTCGACAGTTGCTCGTTGACGGGCGCTACTTTGCTCTGACAAGCAGTCAAACAAGACTGGCCACGCACAGGGCGACGATTCGGCTGCTCCGACGAATGGGACCACGATCGACTGGGGTTGGCAAGGTGCATCACCGGAATGGTGATAGAAAGTAGCGACTTTCTGGTACGCGGCCCAAGGCGATTATAGGAAGTGGAGGAAAATCCGGAAATTGTGGAGGAAAACGACGCCTGAGATCTGGCGCGATCCGCGCCCTGCAGCCTTTCGTAAACAGCCCACCAAATGTCCCGGAAACTCAAGGGTTTCCGGGACTTTTTGGTTAAAGGATTTAACGAGAGCCCCGCGCTACGCGAGCGGTCTCATCGAGGCACCCGGCTAAAACCGTAAAGGCCCACGGAACGTCTAGGCTCCTGAGGTCATCCGGGCGGTCGTGTCGAAGGTCTCGTGGACCTCTCGGTCGGCCGCGACGGGCAGCGCTAGAACTCACACCCGCGTGGGAGCGCAGTACGTCCATGTTGAGAGCGGCATCCGGGGTTCCCGGGGGCGAGCATCTCTTCGCTTCCCGAGTCGTCTGCGCTCACCATGAACGGCCGTAGCCGCGTGATTGCTGGGATGCCCATTCCCCCACCCGTTTCGAACGCCCGCGGGGTGAACGCTGGCCTTTCCATCAATCAAGAACCTCCATCGAAACCGGGGGGTGATACTACTGTTGCCGTATGTTCATGAACGAGCCGCTGCCCAGCCACCCCGCTCCGGATAACCCGTCAGGGAAGCTGATTCTCTTGCGCCATGGGGAGACGGAGTGGTCGAAGGAGGGTAAACACACTGGACTCACGGATGTTCCGCTCACCGACCGGGGAGAGGAACTGGCCCGCGGCGCGGGTAGGTTAGTGGCCGGCTACGATTTCTCCCTCGTGCTGACCTCGCCGCTGCAGCGTGCGCGACGCACTGCTGAGCTCGCTGGCCTTCAAGCGGAGGTTGATCCGCTTCTCGTTGAGTGGGACTACGGCGGGTACGAGGGGCGTACGACGCGCGATATCCGCAGCGAACTCGGCTACAACTGGAGCGCATTCACCCACGGCGTGATTCGTGGTCACACGCCCGGTGAGACGGTCGAGGAGGTCGCCGCCCGCGCGTCGCGGGTGCTCACGCGGGTGCTGCCTGCCATGGAGGAGGGAAATGTCGCCCTGATCGCGCATGGCCATTTCCTGCGCATTCTCACCGCCGTGTACCTGAGGATGGCCCCTCGATTCGGTGCTCAAATCACCCTGGATGCTGGATCAGTCTCCGTGCTCAGCTTCTACCGTGAGCAGCCGGCCATCGTGTCTTGGAACTACGGAGCCGAACTTCCCTTGGTGCCCTCGGAGTCCTAAGACGCAACTCAGGCTGCCCAAGGACTTGCGATTCGGTGCCGGCTGCTGGTGCGCCGGCATGTGAGCGAGGTTGAACATTTCGCGGATGCGGCTGCCTGGGCGAAACCGTCGGACCTAGAACTGCGCGGCCTAAAAGCGCGCGGTACCTCGCAACGGGCGGGGCCGGCCATCCGGGTCCATGACGAAGCGCCCGATGGGGACCGCCCAGAGCCGCTGGATGCGCGTGACCGGTTCGGGAGTGTGGTGGCGCACTCGTCCCGTGGGGCGGGTCGCGCGGTGGCCGGTTGCGTGCCAGTCGTCGAGGCCGTCGGCGGTGGTGTTCCACAGGCGGAGCGCGGCGGCGGGGTCGCCGAGCGCGGGATCGTCCGGGTCCAGGCCCAGGTGTTCCGACCACAGTTGCAGGCGGAGGTCCCGGGCCAGACGCCCGGAAGCATCGGGGCCGTTCCCTGCGCCGGGTGCTTCCGGGGTGCCCGGGGTGGTATCGATGACGGCGCACGTGAGCTCGCTGTCGGTGGTCCACGATCGGCGATTGAAGTTGTCCGAGCCACAGGTGACCCACGTGTCGTCGACGATGCAGACCTTGGCGTGCACGTAGATCGGAGTGCCCGCGGCGTTCTCGAGGTCGAAAACGCCGACCCGGCCTGGCGCGGCGCGGCGGAGCATGCTGAGTGCCCGCAACTGGCCCAGCCGGCTTGCCGGCCCGGCGAGACGCCCGTCGGAGTCGGGATACCGGGGCACGACGACGATCAGGGTCAACTCGGGGTTGCGTGTGAGGGCCGCCGCGAGAGCGGCTGCGACTTCCGTGGACCACAGATACTGGTCCTCTATGTAGATCAGCGAGCGCGCGCGGGCGAAGGCCTTCCCGTAGGCGCGGGCAATGCTGCGCTCCCCGGCAGGCGCGAACGGGAACGGTGGGCGCTTCACACCGTAGGTGCGCAGCAGCTGCACGGCGTGCGGGCCCGCCGGCGGCGGTGGTGGCGCGGATTCCGGCAGGGGCCTGGGGTGCCGGGGCATGCGGGCGAGACGCTGTAGCAGCATCCGGTAGGGCGTGCGCCGGTCCAGTGGGTGAGGGTCGTTCCATCGCTCGGCGAACACCGCCAGTAGGTCTGCCACCACGGGGCCGTGCAGTTCGAGGGAGGCATCGTGCCACGGCGGGCGTTTGCCGTACCGCGGATCCATATCCAGCGCCTGCGGGTCTCCCGTGTGTCCGGCGTCGTCCCGGCGGCCGTGGCAAAGGTCGAGTCCGCCGACGAACGCGATGTCCCGCGACGGGTCGTCCCGACGGCGGATGACGAAGAACTTCTGGTGATGCGAGCCGAAGAGGCGCACGCGCTGGTCCAGCAGCACCTCGCCGCCAGCCTCGTTGATCTCGCGACCCAGCCGTTCGTTGGAGCGGCCGCTCATCGGGGCCGACACGCTTTCCCCGTGGGATCTCCAGACGAGGCCGCGCACTTCCACTCCCGAGCGGGCCAGTCCAGCGAGCAGATCGCCGATCGATGGCCCGTCCGGCAGCATCCGCTCGTCGGCATCGCCACGCCAGTCGGTGAACCAGACGCGGTCTCCCGCCTGCAACGCCGTCAACTCCTCGTGCAGCCGGGCGAAGTAGGTGGTGCCATGCACCAGGGGCACCACGAGGTTGCCCTCCGACCAGGCCGGCGATCCGGCACTACCCGCATGCACGTCCGTGGACAGGTTTCCGCGCTCGGCCCGGCTGAGGAACCAGGTACTCGGATCAGTGCGCACGCGATGCACTTTACGGCACGACCGATCCGAGGCCGAGGATCACTCCTGCACATCCTCGGGTGGGATAAGGGATCCGTGGAAGTGCTGCTGCCGGAACCATCCCGATGTGCCTCCACCGGGGATCTGATGCAGCCAAACGGGCAATGAAACGACCGTGATGTCTCCTTCAGGAGCAGCCGCGTGGATTTCGCACATGGACTGGCTCACCGACCCGCCGATCTACCTTCCACTTTGCGCCGAGGATCGAGCGTTTTCAATCGTTCCATCCGCGAAAGCGGAAGAACGTCCGTAACTTCCTTGGCGGTGCCGGTGTTGCTCGACGTGTCGGTCACGGTTCAGCGCTCCTAGTGCGTGCGGCCCTCGACGGGTGTGGGGCATCGAGCCGGTGTGCCGGTCAGCCCTTGGTGGAGACGGTCGGGGCGGTCGGGGAGATCGCGTCCTCGGGCCAGGCCGACTCGTACGGGTGGCCGGTCAGCTTCTCGACGACCACACGGGCCTCGGAGGTGACGTCGTCCTTGGAGCCGCCGGCCTCGAGGCGGTCGATCTCGGCGCGCAGGACTGCGTGGTTCTGCGGGTCGAGGTACATGAACCGTGAGATGGCGAACGCGATAGCGATGAGGACGAGGGGCCCGACGATGACGACGAGTGCGATGACGTGCTGGGTGCCGGAGCTCTGAACGAGGGGACAGGAGTTGAGGCACGAGGCGTCGAGCTGCACGCCGCCCTCGCTGCCGGGCTTGAGGAATCCACCCAGGTCCAGGAACCACGAGACGATGAGGGTCGCGACCGCGCCTGTCGACTTGCGGCCGAAGGTCATCACCGCGGCATAGATTCCGGCGCGGTCCTGGCGGGTCATAATCCGGTCGACGTCGGGGATGAACGGGAAGACGTTCCACGGCGTGAACTCGAGGATGGATCGTCCGGCCTGATACGCGAGGCCGACGATGACGAGCAGCACCATCGTCGAGGACGGCTGGATGAGGTAGATCGCGCCGAGGGCGAGCAGGCAGGCGATGATCACGGAGTAGGACATGGCAAACAAGTAGCGCGGGCCCTTGCGGATCATGAGGAATGCGGCGAGCACCGTGGTCGGCAGCCCGATGATGGACAGCGCCTGGAGGGTGAGGCCGAAAGACTCGCTGCCGTGCACGGCGTACACGACGAAGAACGTCAGCGCTGTGGCGAAGATGTCCTTGCCCGTAAAGGAGAAGAGATAGATCGCCAGGTGCTTGCGGAAGCTCGAGTTCTTGAACGTCGAGCCGAAGTCCTTGAGGTTGTCGGTAATGAGCTTTCCGACAGGCACCTTGGGCTGGGCGTCGAGCTCCGCGAGGAACTCCGGGGTGAGCTTGCGCTCCCAGGTGGTGAAGTACGTCGTGATGACGGCGCCGGCGAACAGCACGGAGAAGATGAGACCGGTGATGAGGTAGGCGTTCGGGTTGTTCGTCCCTTTGATCTGGGCCGGGATGAAGAAGACGAGGAAGGTGCCCGTGGCCGACAGGAACATGCGGGTTGAGCTGAGCTTCGTCCGCAGCTTGTAGTTGTCCGTCATCTCAGTGGGCAGGGTCTCCCACGGGATGAGAATCATCGCCATGATCATCTCAACAGCCAGGTAGACGATCAGGTAGTACCAGAAGCCCTGTTGCGAGATCCACAGCAGGGGGAAGACGACGAGGAGCAAGGGTGCGCCGATGAGCAGGAAGAAGTGGCGGCGGCCGAACTTTTTGCCCAGGCGGGTCCGATAGAAGTTGTCGGTCAGCGGGCCGATGATGAGGCTGACGACCGCGTCGACGATGCGGGCGATGAAGAGGATGGTGCCGGCTTGGACGGCGCTGACGTCCCCGTAGGTCGTGAAGAAGTACAGCATCAGGCCGCTGATGATGGTGTTCCAGCCGCCGCCCATGAGGTCCAGGACACCGAAGCCGATGCTCCGGGCAAGCGTGATGGGTCGGGCCGTGTACACGCGTGGGGTCGATTTGTCGATGAGGGGGCTCACGTCATTGTGCCTTCTGCTTCAGGGTCCCAGGCTCGTTCCGGGGATGTCTGCACACTACCATACAAGCACACATGCGCGTGTGATCGAGGCATGAGCACAGCGATATACGGATCCTTCCCTGTGCCGACACGACCGAGCTCAGCGACTAGGTCCGGCTCAGCGCTTCCTCATCGGCCGCAACATTCTTCTGCACGGCGAACTGGGTCCGGTGCAATTCCTCGTACCGCCCACCCGCGGCCAGCAGTTCCTCGTGCGTACCGCGCTCCACGATCGAGCCGTCCTCAACCACGAGGATCAGGTCCGCGTTGCGGATGGTGGAGAGGCGGTGTGCGATCACCATCGCCGTCCGTCCCTTGAGCGCCTCGCTGAGCGCCGCCTGCACGGCGGCCTCAGACGTCGAGTCCAGCGCCGCCGTCGCCTCGTCGAGGATGACGACGCGCGGCTGGGCGAGCAGGAGCCTCGCGATGGTCATCCGCTGGCGCTCACCCCCGGACAGCCGGTAGCCACGCTCTCCCACCATGGTGTCCAGCTGGTCCGGCAGCGACCGGATGAGCGGCTCGAGCCGCGCACGGCGGACGGCGTCCCACACCTCGTCGTCGGACGCCTCCGGCCTCGCAAGGCGCAGATTGGAGAGGATGGTCTCGTGGAACAGGTGGCCGTCCTGCGTCACCATGCCCAGGCTGTGCCGCATGGAGACGAACGTAACATCGCGGACATCCGTCCCCGCGAGGCGCACGGCGCCGCTGTCGACGTCATACAGGCGCGAGAGGAGCTGCGCAATTGTGGACTTGCCGGCACCGGACGAACCAACGAGGGCAACGGTCTGCCCCGGCTCAATCCTGAAGGACACGCCGTGCAGCACCTCCTCGCCGCCGCGGGTGTCCAGCGTGGAAACCTCCTCGAGAGAGGCGAGGGACACCTTGTCCGCGGACGGGTAGGCGAAGCGAACGTTGTCGAACTCGACGGCCACTGGGCCTTCTGGGACGGGGACGGCGTCGGGCTTCTCCTGGATGAGCGGTTCGAGGTCCAGCACCTCGAAGACGCGCTCGAAGCTGACCACCGCGCTCATGATCTCCACCCGTGCGTTTGCCAGGCCGGTGAGCGGCGCGTAGAGGCGGGTGAGGAGGAGCGCCAAGGTGACCACGTCACCGGTATTCAGCTGGCCGGCGAGTGCGAGGGAGCCGCCGAGCCCGTACACGAGCGCCAGAGCGAGAGCAGAGACGAGCATCAGTGCGGTGAAGAAGACGAACTGCAGCATCGCGGTCCGGACCCCGATGTCGCGGACGCGGGCGGCGCGGACGCGGAACTCCTCGGCCTCCTCGTCGGGCCGGCCGAACAGCTTGACGAGGGTGGCGCCGGGCGCCGAGAAGCGCTCGGTCATCTGCGTGCTCATGGCGGAATTGTGGTCGGCGGCCTCGCGGCGCAGCGCGGCGAGGCGGCTGCCCATGCGGCGCGCGGGCACCAGAAAGATGGGGAGCATGATCACGGCGAGAATCGTCACGAGCCAGGACGTGCTGAGCATGACGATCAGGGTGAGGGTCAGCGCCACGAGGTTCGTGACCACGCCGGACAGCGTGCCGCTAAAGGCCTGCTGAGCGCCGATCACATCGTTGTTGAGGCGGCTCACGAGGGCGCCCGTCCGCGTGCGGGTGAAGAACGCGATCGGCATCTTCTGCACGTGGTTGAAGACGGCAGTGCGGAGGTCCAGGATCACGCCTTCGCCGATCCGCGCCGAGTACCAGCGCGTCACGAGTGACACGGCGGCGTCGGCCACGGCCACGAGGGCGATGACCACTGCGATCCAAACGATCGTGGTGACCGCGCCCTGGGCGACGATGACGTCGACCACCTTGCCGGCGAGTACCGGCGTCGCGACCGCGAGAAAAGCTCCCACGATGGAGAGGGTGATGAAGATCAGAAGCTTGGACCGGTAGGGCACCGCGAACGTCAGGATCCGCCGAACGGACTCACGGGAGAAGCCGTTCTTGCCGTCCCTGGCGGAAGAGATCTTGTACAGCGAGCTCCAGGCCGCGCTTTCCATGCTCATTGAGGTTCCTTCCGTGGGCAGAGGGCAAGCTTAGATGGGCGACTTGAGCCCGTATGAAACGAACCATCGTTGGTGTTGCCGCGTTAGTCCTCCTCAGCGGCTGTCAAGCGAATGTGAGTGCAGACACTGTCCCGTCCGGTCGCATCATTCCCACGACCACGGGTACTTCCTTAGATGGAGATTTCGTCGTAGTAGACGGGTGCGTCCACGTGCAGCTGCAAGACGACGGTGAGACATGCCCTGTCATCCGGCCGGAGGGGAGCGGAATCTCTGCTGAGGACTCCACCCGGGTGACCCTCCTCAACGGTTCTGTCGCCCTCAATCGGATGCGAACGAGTCCGTGGTTGTACTGACAGCCGTCGGCGACATCCTGCTCCCGCGATAACGCCACGCCACGCCAGAGTGACCATGCAGTCTCAGTAGCAGGAGACAGGACCTTATTCCGGTCTGGTGAAGTTAACGGTGACCGAGGATCCCGCGGGCTGGAAGTCGCCAGCTAGACGGATGAGTTTGCGGTACGAGATCCAACGAGACTCGCGCGTGTCAGTGTGGTCCCTGGTCTCCACGAACAATTCGAACCGCCGTTCGCCCTTCGTAGTGTGCAGCCAAGCCAGGACCTCTTCGATTGAGGTGACGCCTGTAATCCGTTGCGGATCGTGTCGCGCGGGTTGCTCGATATCGTCGCCAGTCCAGAAGCATACCCAATAGATCGACGCTTCTTCCTGCTGCGCGTCAAAATACGATTCATCCCAGTCGACTCGCACATAGCCTCCACCGTCGAGATTGACGATAGCGCCTTCGGCGGGCCAGCTCATCTTCACCAACGTGCCAACCGTGGCCACCAGCGTGGCCGGCGTGGACTTGCTCGACCAACATGCGGCGGCACGCGGTGGAGGATAGAAGGGGGCGCGTGGTGCTGCTCATGGCGCTCCACGAAGTCATCATTTACTCATCAAATTCATCTCTATTTGACCCAAAACGATGACGTACAATCCGAGGCAGCGAACCGCCCGGTTCCCTGTAAACATAAGGGAATCCGAGTGTTTTCGGAGACATTCGGTAGCGACTAAATTAAGGGCAGAACCTTCATGGGGTCGCAGGTACAAATCCTGTCAGCCGGACATTTGGACCCGGAATCATGTGGAAGCAGCGTGGTCCGGGGTTTTGTTGTTCCCCCTACCGTGTCCGGGCCGAAGGAGCGGGCCCGGTCGGCGAACCACCGCCTCGACCACAGTCGGTCAGCGGCACGATGCTGAAATCTTGTGAGCTAGGCTAACAAAAAGCTTGATGTTAGCGATCACTTTCGGCCAAAGAGCCCACTGGCGTGGCATCCAAGTCCCATAACCGGGAAGGGCATGCGTCAGAGGCATGCGTCAGAGTGGACAGCTGCGATAGGGAATAGCTGAGCACACCACAATGTGCCGCGCTCCATGTCATCGCCGAGAACGCACTCATGGCACAACGGCCTAGGCCCGAGACGACGTCCCGGCCAGCCATCCTTCCTAGTGATCAACCGGGGCTGAAACTAGTTCCTCACTCGGAGTGAAAAATGGAAAAAGAAAAAAAGATCGACAGCAAGTTCATCTACTTCTTCGGATCATTCGGAGGCATCCTTTTCGGCTACGACATCGGAGTCATGACTGGGGCGCTCCCGTTCCTGCAAAGCGACTGGGGCCTTGACGATGCCGCCATCATCGGTTGGGTAACCTCTGGCGTCATGTTCGGCGCCATCTTTGGTGGCGCTGTGGCCGGACAGCTATCCGATCGATTCGGACGGCGCAAGATGATTCTCGCCGCAGCGGTCGTCTTCATGCTCGGATCAATTCTCTGCGGCCTGGCACCCGAGGATGGTGTCATCTATCTGGTCATCGCCCGAATCTTCCTGGGGCTGGCGGTCGGCGCGGCGTCCGCATCGGTTCCCGCGTACATGTCCGAGCTTGCACCCGCGCGGCTACGTGGACGCTTGTCCGGCCTGAATCAGACAATGATTGTCTCCGGCATGCTGATCTCATACATCTTGGACTTCCTGCTGAAGGATCTGCCCGAAGCGTGGGCGTGGCGAGTGATGCTCGCGACGGCCGCAGTGCCGGCTGTGATTCTGTATCTGGGCGTGTTGCGGTTGCCCGAATCGCCCCGGTTCCTGGTGAAAGTCGGCAAGGAAGACGAGGCACTCACGGTACTTCGCTACATTCGCCGCCCAGACGAGGTCGATGCCGAGCTCAGATCGATCACAGAAACGGCCCAAGTCGAGAAGCAGGCGGCTGGCAATACCTCACTTGCAACGTTGTTCGACAGCAAGTACCGGTATCTCGTCATTGCGGGTGTCGGTGTCGCCGCGTTCCAGCAGCTCCAAGGTGCCAACGCGATCTTCTACTACATCCCGTTGATCGTGGAAAAGGCCACAGGTAATGCGGCAAGTTCGGCGCTGATGTGGCCGATCATCCAGGGCGTGCTCCTCGTGCTCGGCTCATTGCTGTTCCTGGTGATCGCGGACAAGTTCAACCGACGCCTCTTGCTGACCGTGGGTGGCACGATCATGGGTGTGTCCTTCCTGCTGCCCGCGATACTGAATACCGTGATGAAGGACGCGAATCCGATGATGATCGTGGTGTTCTTGAGCATCTACGTGGCAGCCTATTCGTTCACGTGGGCCCCACTCACCTGGGTGATCGTTGGAGAGATCTTCCCAATGGCGATTCGCGGCAGGGCCTCTGGTATCGCATCGTCTTTCAACTGGATCGGATCGTTCGCGGTCGGTCTCTTGTTCCCGATCATGACCGCATTGATGAGCCAGGACGCGGTGTTCGCGATCTTTGGTGCCATTTGTATTCTTGGTGTCATCTTCATTCGGACTCGTGTCCCCGAAACTCGTGGCCGCACGTTGGAGGACATCGAAACCAAAAGTATTCCGACCCAGAAAGCTTTCGCTTCTTACGAGAGGGCAGGAAGGTGACGATGTTCTCCGAAAGTTCGGGGCGCTGCGTGCAAGAGTTACGGCGGATGCGACATATTCAGTAGGTGAGCATCGCCGACACCCCAGCCACCGCCGACAGGAGCGAGGGAGTGGCGCTGCCTGACAGTGCGGACCCGCCCACGACTGCGGCCGATGTGGACTGGTTCACCGTGATGGTCCGCGAGTACTCGACCGCGCTCATCCGCTATTTCGCCCGCCGCGGGCCGCGTCAGGATGCCGAGGACCTGGCCGCTGAGGTCTTCGCGACAGCCTGGCGTCGACGCAACGACGTGCCCCGGGAGGCCGTGCTGCCGTGGCTGTATCGCACGGCGGGATTCACGCTCGCGAATGCGCGCAGGAAGCACGTTGATCTTCCGGTGGACGAGGTGCCCGAGTCGGGCGTGGCGCGAGTCGACGGTGATCCGGAGCTGAACAGCCTGTTCGATGCGGAACTCCGTGGCGCGTTGGCAAGCGTGAGCGAGCGCGACCGGCAGATCCTTCTTCTACACGCGTGGGAGGGTCTGGACGGAGCCGAGCTCGCCGAGGTGCTCGGTATCTCCCGATCCGGGGCGGACGCCGCGCTGTCGCGTGCGCGCAAGCGATTGCGAGAAGCCTGGGGCGAGCGGATGTCGTTCTAGGGCTTCTGCAAGATTCGGCACGCCCCGCACATTAACCAGGTGAACCGAAAGCCCGGAGGCTGATTGACATGAACGACGACGACAAACAACAAGACCCGGTCGCCCGGCTGCGTGCCGCCGACCCCGCTGGCGATATCGAAGCACGTGCCGGGTTCGCCGACGAGGTCGTCGCTCGGATGACCGGCCCTGAGGCTGAACCGATGGCCGGATCGGCACCCGTGGCCGACCTGGAGACGGCACGAGCACGCCGACGGCCGCGCTGGCTCCCGTTCGTCGCGGTCGCGGCGTCGATCGCGATCGTCGGTGCCGCGGGATACGGGATCGGAGCGAGCGAAGGCGGGCCGAAGAGCCTGGCCGACGGCGCTGCTCCGCCCATCACTCTGCAGTCCAATGGGCGCCCCGACAGCGTCGGGCAAGGCGGAATGGAGCCATCCGTGGGTTCTGGCGCCGCGACCGACCAGAAGATGTCTTCCTCGACCTACCCCTACGGATCCGGCCGGAACTCCTTCAGCGCGTCCGGTCTTGGCACACAGGCGGGCACAGCGCAGGCTTACGCCTACGACCCTCGTTCGGCATCCAGCTCAGAAAAGGTCACCGCGCTCGCCGCGGCGCTCGGCATCGGGTCACCAGCCGAACTGCGGGACGGCAGCTGGGTCGCCGGCCCGCAGGATGGCAGCGCCCCGAGCCTGTCCGTGAGTCTCGACGGCATGCTGTCCTTCTACTTCCAGAACCCGCAAATAAACCCGTGGAAGTGCGAGGGTGACAGCGCCTGCGAGCCGACCGGCCAGCCGCCCAGTGAAGACGCTGCGATCGGAGCGCTTCGTGCGCTCGTCGTCGCCGCCGGCCGGGACCCCGCCGCGTTCGCATTCACCTCTCAGGTGTCGGAGGGCTCTCCCACACGGACCGCCCTGGCAAAGCCGGTCATCGACGGGCAGCAAGTCGACCAGGGCTGGTCCTTGGAGATGGCCGAAGGTGGTGTCGTCAACGCCAACGGTGCCCTCGCAGATGTCGTCGCTCTGGGGACGTACCCGGTGGTCAGCGAGCAAGAGGGCTTCGAACGACTTTCAGACCCGCGGTTCAGCGGAGCGGCGACGACTCTGTCGATCGCCCTCCGCGATCAGGCGTCGACGACCGAGGGGTGGGTGGCACCGACGGAGCCGCCGGCAACACCAGTCGCCGGGGGCTCGGTCTCCTGGCCGGTGAACACGGTCGAGATCGTCAGCGCACGCCTGGGTCTCACCACCCAGTGGCAGCCGGACGGGAGCGTCCTGGTGGTCCCCGCGTTCGCGTTCACGGATGCCGAGGGCGGCACCTGGTCGGTTCTCGCCGTCGCGGAATCGAAGCTGGACTTCCGGGCCTTCTAGACCATGACAGTCGCATCGGGCGACTATTTCATTCCCCGGTTCGTGCAGAGGCTGCTCAGTGTCGTGTCACGGGCGACCGCGGCTTGGTTGACGAACCACTCATGGATCCAAGGATCGCGATCGTCTCGATGCAGGACCGAGTTGTCAGTCTCGGGCATGTCCGGATGGATCACCGCGTGCGTTCCTCCGACGACGTCCACCTGGAATCCATCGATATCGACACTGTCCCCGGGTGCGACGAACGTAACCCGGCCGTCGTTGTTGTGGACCTGCGCCACGACGTCTGCCGGCGCCCAGATCCGGAGCTCTCGCTGGGACTCGAGTGCCGCAGAGAGCAGGTCGACGTCGAAGTGGTCGGGGTGGTCGTGTGTGACCAGGACGGCGGACGTCCCGCCGACCACCCGAGGCGCAGCAGGTGTGAACGTGCCGGGGTCGATGAGGAGAAAGGTGCGTTCTGTTTGCGGGAGAACCGTGGGATGGGGGTGCTTGTGGAGGATCACGAGAGGGTTGTCGCCTGTTCTGCTTCGGAGTGAGCGTCGCGCTGTGCGTCGAGCGGTGACCCTGGCGCACGGCGGATGCTGACTCGTCGGAGGACGATGGCGACCACCGCGATGAATGCGGCGACGATGAGGGCGTCGATGCCGATTCCGATGCGTAGGGCGAGGAGGCTGGAGAGGCCGCCGGCAGCGGTCGCGATCGCCGACACGATCGGGGTGCCGAGGGTCATGCCGACCTGCTGTGTCATTGTGACCAAGCCGGTCGCGAGGCCCTGTTGTCCCGGTTCGACACCGGACGTCGCGGCAACCAGGAATGTGACGACGGCGACCATATGACCGATCGCGGCTATGAAGCCGACCACGGAGTAGAGGGCGATCGATCCGGGGTGGTCGTTCACGGCGATGAGTGCGGCGGTTGCCAGCGCCTGGGTTCCGAGGCCAAGGAGCATCGCGCCGCGGATACCCAGCCGTCCGACGACGCGGGGTCCAATGACGCCGCCGACGACAGCGCCGACGCCTGTCAAGCCGATGATCAGACCGGTGATGAGCGGGTCGAGTTCCAGCACGTGCTGGAAGTACATCGTGGACAGGAACACAAGGCCGGTCTCCATCGCGAGCGATGCGAAGCCGATGAGGTGACCGGCGAGGATATTCGGCCGTGTCAGGAGCTTCAGGGGCACCAGCGGGGCGCTGTGGCGTCGCTCGGTGCGGATGAAGAAGACGATCAGGACAATGCTGGCGGCGAGACAGATCAGGCCGTTCGGGTCCGTGACGCCGTGCTCACCGAACCGGGACATCGCGAAGACCAGGGTGATCAGCGCCGTGGTGATGAGCGCCGCACCGCGCACGTCAAGGCGGGCCTGATGCTCTCTGGTTGGTTCGCGGATGATGAGTAGCGCCAGTACAACGACTGCGGCGGCGATCGGGACGTTGACGAGGAACGCTGCCCGCCAGGACAGGTAGTTCGTCAAGATCCCGCCGAACACCGCGCCGGCAGTGAATCCCAGCGAGGCGAGGACGCTGCTCAGCCCGAGTGCCCGGCGTCGGAGCGGCCCCTCCGGGAAGATGGAGGTGACCAGCGCGAGCGCGGCGGGCATCGCGGCCGCTGTTGCCAAGCCCTGCAGCGCCCGCGCTACGAGCAGAACCGCGGGAGAGCCAGCGAAGCCGCCCACGAGCGATGCTCCAGCGAGGACTGCCATACCGATGACGAACATCCGGCGACGTCCGACCCAATCGCCCAGCCGCCCGAGCAACAATGTGAAGCCCGCCGCGCACAGCGCGAACGTCGTCGCGACCCACTGCACATCGGCGGACGCAAACCCCAATGCCGACCCGATTTCCGGAAGTGCGACGTTCAGAATCGAAAAGTCCACCGAGAGCAGGAACTGCGAGGAAAGGAGGATCAGGAGTGCGACGAGTTGGTGTCGGGTCATACGTGAGTGCATTTGCCATAGCCTGTCATTGCCGTTGATGACCAGCCAGCCCCCGGTGTGCGTACCACCAGCAGGGTCAGGCTGATCCTCCCGACCGGTCGCTGCACCGCGCATACTGGGATGATGTCAACAGAGTTCGGGGACTTCCTTCGCAGCCGCCGCGCCGCGCTGACTCCGGAAGCGGTTGGGGTGAATGCCTATGGGGCGCGGCGTGTTCCCGGATTGCGGCGAGAAGAGATCGCTCAGCTGGTCGGCGTGAGTGTCGCCTATTACACCCGGCTCGAGCAGGCAGCGGATGCAGAGCGAGCATCTGATCAGGTGATCGAAGCCCTCATTCGCGCCATGCGGCTCGACCCCGATGAAGCACTCCACCTCCGTCGCCTCGCGCGCCCCTCGTACGCGCGTGCGATCGGTGTCCCAGCCGAACGGCCGCGCCAGAGCATCTTGCGGCTCATCGCGGCCCTTCCCGGGCCTGCGATCGTCTTCGATCACGCCAACGATATCTACGCCTGGAACAGGCTCGGTCACCTACTACTTGCCCACGACCTTCCCTTTGACGCGACCGAGCGGGACGACATCCGTCCGAATTTCGCCCAGCGCTTCTTCCTCGGATGCGCTGGCCCCGAGCTGTTCGAGGATTCCGAGACCATGGCGCGTGAAGTCGTTGGGTTCCTCCGGTACTCGTCGAGCACCTGCCCCGACGACAAACGACTCAGCGGAGTCATCGGTGAGCTCGCACAACGCAGCGACGCGTTCGCCAGGATCTGGGCTGAGCACCCCGTGCACGACCTCAGCTATGGCCAACACCTTTTCGCCCACCCCTTGGTCGGTCGGCTCACCCTCGACTTCGACGTCCTCCGGCCAGCTGAATCCAACCTGCGCGTCCTCACCTACCAGGCACAGCCGGGCACCCCCGACGCCGACGCCTTACAACTCCTCGCCCAACTCCGCCAGTGACGGATGCGAGTGGGCACGTAGCATCGGTCGCGTGAGGTCCATATCATCCGTCACCGGGTCGTAGCTGTCATCGCTCAAAGGGGTTCGGACGGCCACTGGAGGGCGCTCCTATCCCCAGCGGGGACGCGGGACTACGCTGACGAAGCTCAGGATCTTGCGAATCCCGTCGAGACCATCGTGGTTGCCCGATCGACCTGCCTCGACCTGAAAACCGAAAAGTGGAGGAACGAACATGGCCACCGAACACGCAACCGTCCCGGCTCGCTCCCCATATCGAAGGACTTCGTTGATCGCGGGCATCCTTTATGTGCTCACCTTCGTCTCGATTCCGTCCCTCGTCCTGTACGGCCCGGTAAAGGGTGCGGACTATGTTCTTGGCCCCGGCCCGGACACCGGGGCCTTGCTCGGCGGTCTCTCGGAGATCATTGTCGCCCTCGCGGGTATCGGCACCGCCGTCGTTCTGTTCCCCGTGCTCAAGAAGCAGAACGAAGCGGCCGCACTGGGCCTGGTGGCCGCACGGATACTGGAGTCGAGCGCCATCTTGCTCGGCGTTGCCGTGATCCTGACGATCGTGGCATTACGGCAGGGCGGTACTGGAACAGACGTCGTGGTCGCCGGCCACACGCTCGCCTACCTGTACGATCGCATCTTCCTCTTGAGTCAGAGTTTCATGCCGGCCGTCTGTGACCTGTTGCTGGGGATCTTGCTGTTCCAGTCCCGCCTGGTGCCCCGGGCCCTGTCCCTGATCGGAATCGTCGGAGCCCCCGTACTCCTTGCAAGCTATCTCGCCGTATTCACCGGGCTCATGGGTCAACACGACGCATTGGCGGGAGCCTCAGCGCTCCTCGTTGCCGTATTCGAGTTCTCGCTCGGCATCTGGCTGATCGTCAGAGGGTTCAGCCCCCAGGCCATCGTGGCCCTGGAAAAGAGGAGCTTGTCCAGCGCTGCTGTTCGATAGTTCACCGGGGTCCTTCCCGTCGCCACTGTCTCGGATTCCGAGGCACGCGCACAGACGACGGCAGCGTCGGGAACAGATTCCGCGGGGATTTCGCCGGGTCTCGGGATCGAGTGCGTTACTCCGACTCCAGCCCCTCCGCGATCTGCTTGATCGTCGCCAGCCGGCGGTCCCACTGCGCCCCGATGAGGTCGAGCCGCCGAGCGGTCTCGGCGAGCTGGCTGCCCAGCACCCGGTACCGGACTTCGCGACCCACTCGCACTGGCTCGACCAGTCCGACGTCCTGCAGCACCGCCAGGTGCTTGGCGATCGCCTGGCGCGAGACGGGGAGGACCTCGGCGAGGGCGGACGCCGATGCGTCCGCCCCACCGAGGGCTGCCAGGATGCTCCAGCGCGTGTCATCGCCGAGGGCGGCGAAAACGGGAACGAGGGTGGACGCGGTCACTCGGAACCTTCGAGGTAGGCGACTAGCTCGTCCAGCTCGAAGTCCCAGCCGCCGCGGTTGCCGTCCATGCTCGCGGCGGGGTCACGGAGGGCGTCGAAACCGGATTCGACGACCGTGAGTTGCGTGCCGGCATCCACTGTTTCGAGGGTGAAGCGGAAGACGGTGGTCTCGCCCGACTCGAGAGTGGATGCGGCGGCGTTGCTGTTGCCCCAGCGGTAGGCGATCATGTGCGGCGGGTCGAGCTCCTCGATGCGGACCGGGAAGTCGCCGTGGTCGGACCAGCCGAAGACGCCGGTGGTGCCGACCGCGAGCGGTGACAGGGTCGCGTGCTCGGGAAACCAGCGGGCGATGTGCTGCGCCTCGGTAACGGCGGCCCAGACCTTCTCGATGGGGGCTGCGATGGTGATGGTTCGTGAGACGGTGAACTTGTCGGCATCGACAACGGACAACTCGTTGATCTTCGTGCTCATGGTGCATCCCTTCGATTGATTGGTCTTTCGGTTGATTGCTGCAACCCAAGAGTTGCACAAGCGAGGGAAAACTGCAACCAAAAAGTTGCAACCGGGCGTGGTTGTCAGGCCGTGCGCACACGTCAGAGCGCGGCTGCCTTGGCGCGCAGCACCGCGCTCTCGCGTTCGTTGCTCGCCAGGTCGGCGGCGGTGCTCAGTTCGGATCGGGCCTCGTCGGTGCGGCCGAGCCGGGCGAGCAGTTCGCCGCGCACGCTCGGCAGCAGGTGGGGCATGGCGCAATCCGTGGACGATCTCGACGAACTCCAGGTCGCGGCATGGATGACCAATGAAACGTCCGTGCCGGGTGTCGGCGGCAAGAAGTATTGAACCTGAGGGTCGCCGCCGCGGCAAGCCTTTCCGTGCGGAGGTGACTGCACAAGTCCGCTCCCCGTTGTGGGGCGTCCGGTGTGGCTTAGGTGCTGGGTGGAAGCGGCATAGTTAGGTAACGGTCGATTCAGTTCGACGGTCTTGGGAGACACTCCTGATAGAGGTTCCAATATCGGGGTAAACGAACCCGACCGTCTCACCACGATCGTCCAGCTCCGACTGAAACGAGGCAATGGTGGGGAACGCAGCAGCAGGTTGGTACGACGACGGTTCGGGTCGCCAGCGACGGTGGGATGGCAACCAGTGGACGGATGTCTGGCAAGACGAGGCGCCGGTGAACAGTCCCGCCGCTCTGATCGACCACATCAAGTCGGAGTCCGTTGCGGGAGGTAGAGCGCGGCCGGCGCAAAATGGGCAGAGCTACGTCGTGTTGCAGGTGGTGCTCAAGGAGAAGCTATTCGGTACCGGATCCGGCAACCTCACCGAGCTGGAAAAGTCCATCAACGCGCAAGCCGCTCTCGGCTATCGACTGCACACCATCACGACGTCAGCCTCAGGCAGTAAGGGTCTCGGGGGCGGCGACCGCATCCAGGCCACGCTGGTCTTTGAGCGACTGGGGATCAACTGACGACTCCCAGACGCGGTGGGTGTGACGCAGCAGAGGTGACGCGTTGTCCGCTCTGTACGTCGGCGTATTCGCCGGCCGTCGTGTTGGCCGCTTTCGGGGCCTCCAGCGGTTATCGCACTCGCTGGGCCGTGAACTGCATGCGCGGGTGCGCATAGGATTCTTGCGCCTGAACGAGCTGCAGTTCTCGCTCACCTGACTGGTAGGTCAGCTCGAGGAGATCGAACACGCTGGACACGGTGCGTTCCAGCGCGACCGCAGCGTCACCTGTCGCGCGGTAGTGCGCCGAGAAGAGCGCCGCGGTGACGTCGCCCGATCCGTTGGCTTTGAAAGGGAGATGGGGCGTCTGCACGATCCACGCGCCCGCAGCATCCACGGCGAGCATCTCGATGGTGCCGGGTTCGCGGTCGGGGCGTTCCACGCTGGTCACGAGCACGGTGCCCGGTCCCATCGCCCGGGCGATGTCGACGGATGCGAGTGTAGAGTCCAGCGTCGAGGGCTCGGTTCCGGTGAGGAATCCCAACTCGAACTGGTTCGGAGTGATGATGTCGGCCACGGGGACGACGCGATCCCGAAGCAGGTGGGGGATCTCGGGCGCAACGAAGCACCCGGACTTCGCGTTACCCATCACGGGGTCACACGCGTAGATGGCCGACGGGTTCGCCGCCTTCACCCGCTGCACCGCATCCACGATGACGTCGCCGATCCCGGTGCCGCCCTGGTATCCCGAGAGCACGACGTCGATCTGGGGGAGCACACCACGTTCTTCGATACCGAGGATGACATCGTGCACATCCTCGGGTGCGATGAGGGATCCGCGCCACGCGCCATATCCCGTGTGATTGGAGAAGTTCACCGTGTTGACCGGCAGCACTTCGACCCCGATGCGCTGGAGGGGGAACACGGCTGCGGAGTTGCCAACGTGGCCATAAGCGACGGCTGACTGAATCGAGAGAATCTTCACGACACCAATCCTCCTCCCTTCGAGAAGCCAGGGCCGTCCGGGAGCTCGCTGGCCTGTGGCGCAATGGCAAGAACTACGCCATCCCCTACTCCTCTCCGGAGCCGCTGAGCCGGCCCGGTCCAACGGGGTCCCGATGCGATACTTTGGTCGACCGGTTGCTTCCGATTGCGATGCCAAGCGCGACCATGACGAGCGCCGCTGCCAGCGCGAAAGCTGCCCGAGTGCCGGTGGCGACGTCACCGGGATCTGCGGTGGTGATATCGACCGCCCCTGACGCGAAGGCGAAGATGGCGCCCATCACGGATGCACCGGTGAGAAGCCCCAAATTGCGCGACAGGTTGAGCATTCCGGAGATCACGCCGCGCTGTTCGGCGAGGATGCCGGTCATGACGGTGGTGTTATTGGCCGTCTGAAACAGTGCATAGCTGGCCGTGATGACCACGAGCGAGATGACATATCCCGCGATTCCGAGCGAGATCGGCACGAAAGACATCGAAATCGACCCGATGACCATGCCGATCAGTCCGACGACGACCACGCGCTGGGCTCCCAGACGATCGACCAGGCGGCCAGCTGGCACGCCGGTGAGCGCTGCGACGACGGGACCGGCCGACATCACGAGTCCGATCAGGGCGGGCTGGATGCCGAGGGCACGAGCGAGATGGAACGGACCGACCACCAGCGTCGTCATCATGACCGTCGAGACGAGAGCGCTCATTCCAAGGCCGGCGCTGAGTGCGGGGTCACGGAAATTCTTCAATCGAATCAGCGGTGACGATACTCGCGTCTCGGTAAGCACGAACAGTCCCAATCCCACCAGGGTCGCCAACAGCAGGGCCATGCTGAGGGATCCGAAGACGCCATGCTCGAGGGTCACAGCGAGCGAGTAGGCGCCGAGCGTCAGGGCGAGGAGCAACGTCCCCACATAATCGAAGCTGAGTCGACCGGCCTTTCGCGTCGGCCCGTCGGCAGGCAGGTAACGTCGAGCGAGCACAAAGGTCAGGAGGCCCAGCGGCGCCGTGACGAGGAAGATCGCCCGCCAGCCGAAGCCTGCGATCAGGAGGCCGCCGAGCGACGGCCCGAGGGCCGTCCCGATCGCGGACATGGTCCCGAGCAACCCCATGGCCCGTCCGATTCGTGGCGTGGGCACCGTCTCCGCAACGAACGCCATGCTGAGCGCCATCATGCTGGCCGCGCCGATGCCTTGAGCCGCGCGCGCAGCGATCAAAAACCACAGGGTCGGGGCAACGCCGGAGAGGAACGTGGCCGCCGTGAA
This sequence comes from Cryobacterium glucosi, assembly GCF_004402235.1. Taxonomy (GTDB): domain Bacteria; phylum Actinomycetota; class Actinomycetes; order Actinomycetales; family Microbacteriaceae; genus Cryobacterium; species Cryobacterium glucosi. The sequence continues at coordinate 271,673 of NZ_SOFS01000015.1, read as the reverse complement.
TAGAGCGGTTCCGACCAACAACAGGCGCCGGCGTCCGGCGATGTCGCCGAGGCGCCCGACACCAACAATCAGGGACGATATCGCGAGAAGGTAGGCCAGGACAATCCACTGGACTTGCTGGAAGGAGGCAGAGAATCCCTCCGCCATGCTCGGCAGGGCGACGTTGACGATGCTCGTGCTCAGCGCGGGCAGCAACATGGACAGCGAAAGAGTGAGGAGTGCCCCCCGGAACCCGGTCGTACTGCCCGTCGTCGCGGCTGTCGGTTTGTCTCGATTGACGTTCGTTGATGTCATGTATGAACCTTGCTTCCCTGCGGTCTCTGAACGGACATCCTCAGAGTAAAGCCGCCTTTGGCATGGCGGAAGGCGCATCATTGTTACACATGCAGTGCATCAGACGCCATAGTCCGAGGTATCGTGAGACACTGGTCCGGTGGTGAGACCCGACTTGAATCTTCTGGTTGCCCTGGACGTGCTGCTTCAGGAAGGCAACGTCACTCGCGCGGCCGAACGGCTGCGGCTCAGTCCCTCCGCGATGAGCCGGGCGCTTGCCCGGTTGCGTGAGACCACGGGTGACCCTCTGCTGGTCAGGGCCGGACGCGGTCTGGTGCGCACGCCGCACGCGCTTGAACTCGTCGACCGCGTCGGTCAGCTTGTTCACGATGCCGAGGCCTTGCTCAGCCCGGCCGACACCGTCGACCTCGGTGCCCTGTCCAGGACATTCACTTTGCGGACCAGCGATGGATTCGTCGAGAGCTTCGGACCCGATCTGATCAGCAGCGTCATCGAGCAGGCGCCAGGCGTGCGGCTTCGCTTCCTGCAGAAGACCAACAATGACTCCGCATCCCTGCGAGATGGCACCGTGGACCTCGAAATCGGCGTGGCAGACGAGAACCTCGGGGAGATCCGCTCCGAGCCGGTGTTCCGGGACCGTTTTGTGGGCGTCGTCCGGATGGAGCACCCCTTGACGCAAACCAAGATCACCCCCAAGAGATACGCGACCGGTGGTCATATCCGCGTGTCGCGACGCGGTCTCGAAAGAGGACTCATTGACCAGGCGCTCAAGCTCTATGGGCTGGAACGGGAGATCGCCGTGGTCGTCGGCGGCTTCGCGGCCGCGCTCGCTCTGGCCCGGGCTTCAGATCTGATCGCCACCGTGCCTGAACGATAGACAAGGAACCTGCGCACCGACCTGTGGACGTTCCCCCTTCCGATACCCACGCCAGAAATCACCGTCTCGATGCTCTGGCACCCGAGACTGGATGTCGACCCAGCGCACCGGTGGCTGCGCACCTGCGTGAGGCGCTTGTCCGGGGAAATCGACGGCGCGGTCTGAGCCGTCGCGGGTCGCGAAATCATGTGGACGTGGACGTGGACGTGGCCGTGGACCGGGCCCGAATGTGGATGCGCTCGCCCTGTTTTCCAAACACGCTCAGAAGTTCCACTGGTCCCCGACCCGAGGACCCGAACCAGTGGGGATTCCGCGTGTCAAATTCCGCGGCCTCGCCTTCTTCCATCACGATGTCATGCCCTCCCAGGATCAGCCGAACCTGGCCCGACAAAACGTAGATCCACTCGTGGCCGACGTGGGTTCGTGGTTTAGGGTCGCGATCCGTGACGGGGATCGTGATCTTGAAGGTTTGCGGCTCACCGGAATGCTGTGACAGCGGCGTAAAGGTCCGGCCATCAGAGCGTGTCGCGGCGCGAAGAACTCGAGGGTCTTCGACCTGAGGCGACGTCACAATCTCCTCGAAAGGCACTGCAAGCGCGGCCACGATGGGAAGGAGGAGTTCGAGGCTGGGCTTTCGTTGCCCGGATTCGAGCCGCGACAAGGTGCTCGTGGAAATTCCGGTCGCCTCAGCGAGTTCGGCGAGGGTGACGTTCTTCTTCTGGCGCGCCCGGCGCAATCGAGGCGCAATCTCACTGAGCTTGCAGGCGATTCGTGGCGTGACACTCATTTCCACATCAGATCAGGTCGTCCCTATTTCAGCAAGTTAATTCCCAGACCGCCCGTCAGGCGTGGCACTCTCTCTTCAGTCAGCACTAGCCCAACCCCACTGAAAAGGAATACAAAAATGTCACAGCTCAGTCATAACAACGCACCAGCAGGCCCGCCGTCCGTCCACGTCCGCGCCGTGATCACGTGGATTGCAATCTTCCCGCTCGTCACTCTCGGGTTCTTCGCTATCGCTCCGTTCGCGACCGATTGGAATCCAGTACTCCGCGCCTTCGTCCTATCCATTGTTGTCGTACCCGTTGCGGTCTATCTCGTAGTGCCGCAGTTGATGCGCGCCTACAAGTCCCTTGGGCGTCCGCGTCGCTGAGACGTCTCGGGCGCTGAGCCACAGGTCGAGCTCAGCGGCGGGGACGGGCCGGGACATGTAGTAGCCCTGGGCTTGATCGCAGCCGAGGCGGACGAGCTCGGTGTAAGCGGCCTTGGTCTCGACGCCTTCGGCAACCAGCCGCAGGCCGAGGCTGTGGGCCAGGCCAATCGTGGAGGCGACCAGTGCTGCAGCGCGGGCGTCGTCGACCATCGGGAAGACGAACGAGCGGTCCAGCTTGAGCTCGTCGAGGGGCAGATCGCGCAGGTAGGAGAGTGAGCTGTACCCGGTGCCGAAGTCGTCGATGGAGATCTGGATACCGCTGCTCCGCAGCCGGGTCAGGATGCTCCGGGCTCGGTCGCGGTCGGCCATCAGGAACTCCTCGGTGATCTCCAGCTGGAGGGCACCCGGCGGGAGGTTACGGGCCGTCAGCATTGCTGCGACCTCGTCGGGCAGGCTGGTGTCGATCAGCGTGCTGCCCGAGAGGTTGACTGCGACCGTGAGGGGTCGGCCTTCGGCGTGCCACACCGCCGCCTGGTCCAGGGCGACCTGAAGGACGACCCGGGTCAGGGTCCGCATTAATCCTGATTCTTCGACCAAGGCCAGGAACGCGTCGGGGTAGAGCAGACCGCGGGTGGGGTGATCCCAGCGCACCAGCGCCTCCACGTTGTGGACCTCGCCGGTGTCCAGGTCGATCTTGGGCTGGTAATGCACCACGAGCTGGTCGGTGGTCAGTGCGGTTCGCAGTTCCTCGACCGTCTTCAGCCGGGTGGTGGCGTCGGTGTCGTCGGCGGTGTTGTAGACGTGCTGGCCACGTCCCGATGTTTTGGCCTTGTACATGGCGATATCGGCCGTGCGTAACAAGGAGCTCAGGTCCAGACCGTGGTCGGGGAAGAGCGCGATACCGACGCTGACACTGGTGTGCAATGTGATGTCCTCCAGAGCGAATGGCTCGGCCAGCGCGGCGCGCAACTTGACCGTCACCTCAATGGCCTCGGCGTGGCCGGCATCCTCGAGGAGGACCGCGAACTCGTCGCCGCCCAGACGCGCCAGCAGGTCCCCGGGTCGTAGGTGCTCACGCAGGCGGGCGCCGACCTGGACCAGCAGCTGGTCTCCGGCGTGGTGGCCCAGGCTGTCGTTGACCTCTTTGAACTTATCCAGGTCGAGCATCAGCAGCGACTGGCGGCGACGCTCCGGGTCCACCAAGCGCGCGTGCCCCTCTACGTGGAGGGCCCGCCGGTTCGGGAGGCCTGTTAAGTCGTCCGTTGCAGAGGCAACGCGGCGCAGGTGCGCCATCCACGCGACCTGACGGAAGGCGACCTGGGTGCGAGCTGTCGCCGCGACCAACGTCGCCCCCGCAAGAGCGACCGAAAGCGTTGACAAGGGCACCCGGCTGCTCACCAAGAGCACCCCTAGCCCTGCGGCGGTGGCCACCACCGGCACCATCAGTGCCGCCCTGCCGGTCGCTGGGCTCGTCTCGGGTGCCGCGGCCGGATGAGTTCGCTCCATACCGTCGACCCACAATGCCAACAGGGCAAGTCCGATCGCCCAGGCCGCGGCTAGCGGCGTACCGCGCACATACGTGTTGGCGTTCACCTGCAGCGCGTAGAGCACGTCCGCCGCGGCAAAGACCAGCAGGCCCACGAACAGCAACACCCACCGTCTTCCCAGCCGCCTGCCCCCCAAGGCGCCGATCCCGCCGATAGCGGCCACGAGCAGCAGATCGAAGAGTGGGAAGGAGATCGCCGTCACGGTGGCCAACCACGATGAACTGGTCAGGGCCGAGTCCAGCACCGGGCTCAGCGGAATCGCCAGCACCGCGGCTGCGCCGAGCGACCCCACCACGCAGTCCAGCCAGACCGACGATGCCAGCGTCCGCACGTGGCGGCGCACCGCAACGATCAGAGCGGCCAGCATCAGCAGGTAGAACAGCGAATACAGGACGTCGCCAACCGACGGGAACGGAATCGAGCCGGTCGTGGCCTCTACCCAGGCTCTGTAACAGTCACCAGCAACGTAGGCGGTCATCGCGGTCGCGGCGAGCAGAACCTCCGGGCGCCGAAGTCCGACCCTTCCGACAGCCATCCAGCACACTGCGACGGGTAACAGGTCCGTCAGCCCTACCGAGACGACAAGGACCGGCTCGAACCAGACGTCACCTGCCGGGCCCCATCCGCCCCAATGCACAGCCAGCCCGACCACGCTGGCGGCCAGGACCAGGACCATCGCCCACACCAGTCCGGTATGAATTCGCGCGCGCATCAGCGCCTCACCGGAATAGGCAGACTTGAGGTAGTACTCCGGACCAGGTCGCGTTCGCGAGGACAGACGCTCGAACGATCAACCACAGTCCCCCCTAGAACTCCCACCAATCTATCGACCCATTGAGTGACATTCCCCTCAAGAGGTGTCGACCCGAGGTCACCGCCCCAAACTGGGGGAGTCGCGAAGGTCGAGGCCTCCGCGCCCCCAGTCCACAGACACACGCTCACCTTGGCGAATGGTCCACTCAACTGGTCAATAAATGGCCCTTCACGCTGGACCGTAGAGCTTCTAGGTTGGGTGCTGTGAACGTCGGAATCTGGGCTGAACGAACGACAACATCCGCTACTCGCGAAGGAGACGCGTCATGAACGCCCCCATCACAATCACGCCCATTCATGTCGGTGACTTGACCGCAGAGGGGTACCCAATGCCCGTCTACGTGCACCTCATCGAACATCCCGATGCGAGGGTGCTCGTCGACACCGGTTTCACAGAGATCCACCCCGCAGCGGCCGATCTCGACCCTCGCCCCCACTCTCTCAAGGCGCAGGCATTCGACCTCGAGAGCGTCGACATCGTCATCAACACACACCTTCACTTCGACCACTGTGGCGGCAACCACCTCTTCCCCGGCACGCCCATCTACGTCCAGCGCCAGGAACTTGACGATGCCCGCACCGAAGACGACTACACCATCCGAGAATGGGTGGACCCGCCCGGCGTGCACTATGTACCCGTCGATGGAGAATTCGACCTGCTTCCCGGGATTCGACTCCTCCCGGCGCCGGGCCACACCCGCGGCTCACAGATCGTTGTCGTCGATACCGGCGAGCGTCCGACAATCATCGCCGGAGACACCGCGGTGTGGTTCGGCGAGCTGGACAACCCCGAGACCGAAGGCCAGCGACTGATTCGCTCGCTGCATCCTGAACACGTCTGGATCACGCACGAGCACACGTCCTGGACCGCAGATTAGCGGGATCTCCGTGTGCGACCGCGTCATCGGTTTCGCCGTGTCGTTCGCCGGCCGCGAGTAGCAGCCAGCGCTCTGATGGCACGATCCTATTAAAAGGATGTTCGTCCTCTATAATGGCACTCTGGGGTCATTCGACCCGCCCGAAGGAGAAGCCGTGACCGTCGAACCGATCATCCTGTCATCGGACCGTCGCCGTGCCGAACCTGCCGACCATGAAGCATCGGCCGAAGCGCCCACGCGCGCCATCTGACCCCGACGCTATCCTGACCTGACCCACGCCGATGACTACGCCGAGCCCTCTTCGCCGAACCGGCAGCGCTACGCGGGGCACCGGCCCGATGGAGCGGCCTCCTGTCACCGCCCGGCTGGTCTTCCTGCTCCTCGGGGGCATCGCCCTGCTCGCCGGACTCAACGGCGCGCTGCTCCTGCTCGGCCTCTGGGCGCCCGTCGACAGCACCCGACTCACGGAGGTGCACGGCCCGCTGATGGTGTTCGGCTTCGTCGGCACCGTCGTGGTGCTCGAGCGGGCCGTGGCCGTCCGCCGCACGTGGGCCTATCTCTCGCCCGGCCTGCTCGGTGCCGGCGGCATCGCGCTCATCTCACCGCTGCCGGTGGTCGTGGGCCAGGCCGCCTTGGTCGCCGGCACCACCATGTTGCTGGCAATCTACAGCGAGATCTGGCGCAAGCAGGGCTCGGTCTCCACCGCCGTACAGGTGCTCGGCGCCCTGGCCGGGCTCATGGCCACGATCTTCTGGCTGCGCGGAATCGGCATCCCGCAGCTCGCACCGTTGCTCATTCTCTTCCTGGTGCTCACGATCGCCGGCGAACGCCTCGAACTGTCCCGCATCTCGCCCACCGTCAACCGGCGCGCCGAACAGTGGATGCTCGGCATCAGCCTCGCGCTCAGCTTCGGCTCGGTCGTCGCCCTGGTCTGGCCGATCGCCGGCTACCCCCTGCTCGGTACCGGGATGCTGGCGCTGGTGGCCTGGCTGTTCCGGCACGACATCGCCACCCGCATGGTGCGCTCGGTCGGGTTGCCCCGCTACATGGCCTGGTGCCTGCTGGCCGGCTATGGCTGGCTCGCCGTCGTGGGCGGCATCTGGTTGCTGCGGGGTCCGGTCTACTCCGGCCCCGGTTACGACGCCATGATGCACGCCGTGTTCCTGGGCTTCGTCATGTCGATGATCATGGCGCATGCTCCCACCATCCTGCCGGCCGTGCTGCGCCGGCCATTGCCGTATCGGCCGGTCATGTACCTGCCGGCGTCGCTGCTGCATGTGTCGCTTCTGGTGCGGGTACTCCTCGGCGACACCTATGGCCGGCCCGTGCTGGTGCAGTGGGGCGGAGTGTTCAACATCGTCGCGGTGCTGCTGTTCGTGGCGATTGCGGCAGTCTCGGTTCTGCGCGGAACCACTGTGCTGCCCGTGCGGACAACACCGCGCAGCACTGCGGCCCCGTCAGCACCGCCCCTGGGGAGGTCGCTGCTGTGAAAGACAAGCTCTGGCACATCGTCTCGGGCAGCCTGGTGCCCGCGTGGCTGGCTGCCGCGGTGATTCTCACCGTGGTGCACCGCCAACTGCCCTCGTCGGGCTGGCTGCTCGTGCACCTGCTGCTCCTCGGCGCGGTGAGCACGGCCATCCTGATCTGGAGCCAGCACTTCGCCGACACGCTGCTGCGCCGCAAGGCCCTCGGCCATCGTCTCTCGCTCGGGCTACGGTTGAGTGCGCACACCGTCGGCGCCATCGCGGTGATGACGGGCATTGTCATCGGCGGGTATCCGCTTGTGCTGGTCGGCGGCATCCTGGTGGGCCTGAACGCGTTGGCCCACGCCGCCGTCATCGTGGGTCAGACCCGTGGTGCGATGCCGGGCCGGTTCGCCCCGCTGGTGCGCCACTACGTGGCGAGCGCGGTGATGCTCGCCGCCGGCGTGACCCTGGGCATCCTGATGGCCCGGCTCGACGGGGGAGGCGAAGACTACGAACGCCTGTTCATCGGTCACCTCGCGTTCAACCTGCTCGGCTGGGTCGGCCTCACCGTGATCGGCACCGTCGCGCTGCTCTGGCCGACCGTCTTGCACACCCGAATCGCGGGTGCCACAGTGGCGGCCGGCAGCACCTTGTCGGTGCTGGTGGGTGGCCTGGTTCTCGTCGGGCTGGGCTGCCTTGCCGACCTGCGCCTCGTCGTTGCACTCGGTGTTCTGGTTTACCTGGTGGCCCTCGGCCGCGTGCTCTGGGAGGGTGTCGGTCACCTGCGCCGGGCGCCCGCCGTGACCTTCGCAGCCTGGAGCCTGGGCTCCGCGCAGATCTGGTTCGCGCTCTGCACCCTCGGGTTCGGCCTGCGGGTAGCGATCGCCCCCAGCTGGACGGTCGCGGCCGCCGGCGTGGAAACCCTGGTGCCGTACTTCGCAATCGGCTTCGCCGCCCAGATCCTGCTCGGCGCCCTCAGTCACCTCGTGCCCGTCGTGCTCGGTGGCGGCCCGGCCGCCCTGAAAGCCACCGCCGCCGAGCTCGATCGCGGCGGCTTGTTCCGGGTCGTGGTCGTCAACGGCGCCCTCCTCCTGTCGCTGCTGCCGGTCTCCAGCACCCTCACCGTGGCGTTGTCGATGCTGATCGTGGCGACCCTGGCCAGCTTCCTGGTGCTGTTCACCCGGGCCCTTCGCGCGAACCGGCGGGTGCGCGCCCTGCCGCTCGTGCGCGTGGCGCCGGGCGAACGGCCGGTGGCGGGCCCGCGACCGCGCAGCACCGGGCGGATGCTCGCGGCCGCGAGCGTGCTGCTCCTCACGGTGACCGTGGGCATCGTTGTCGACCCGGCCTCGGTGGAACTGTCGGCGGTGTCGACCCAGGCCGCGGGCTCCTCTGGAACCGCTGCCGCGACCGGTCACACCACCACGGTCGCCGTGGACATGGTGCACACCCGCTTTGTGCCCGACCGCATCGAGGTGCCGCTCGGCGACGCACTTAGGATCACCCTCACCAATAGCGACGACATGGCGCACAACCTGGTGCTGGAGTCCGGCCTTGTGTCGGGGTCACTTGACCCGGGCACCACCACGACCGTGGCCGTTGGCGTGATCGGCGCGAGCGTGGACGGCTGGTGCTCGATCGCCGGACACCGGCTGCTGGGCATGGAGATCAGCATCGTCGCGGTGGGCGACGCGGGCGCATCCGCCACCGGCGACAGCACCTCGATGGGCGGCATGGCGGGCATGTCCGCGGACGGCAGTCACACCGGCCAGGACGCGGCCGCGACCGGAACCTCTGCGGCCGCCGACATCGACCCCTCGGCCGTACCCGACGCGAATTTCGAGGCGCACGATGCCGTGCTGCCGCCCGCTCCAGACGCCACGGTGCATCGCCGTACCTTGGTCGTGCGCAATGTGGAAACCGAGGTGGCCCCCGGTGTCACCCAGATGCTCTGGACCTTCAACGGCACCGCGCCCGGCCCCACCCTGCGCGGCAGGGTGGGCGACGTGTTCGAAATCACCCTGGTGAACAAGGGCACGGTCGGGCACTCCATCGACTTCCACGCAGGCGCCGTCGCCCCCGACGCCGTGATGCGCACCATCCAGCCCGGTGAGAGCCTGGTCTACACGTTCACCGCCACCCGGTCGGGCATCTGGCTCTATCACTGCTCCACAATGCCCATGTCGGTGCACATCGCGAACGGCATGTTCGGTGCCGTGATCATCGACCCGCCCGGCCTGGCCGACGTGGACCGCGAGTACCTTCTGGTGCAGTCCGAGCTCTACCTCGGCGCGCAGGGCGGCGAGGTCGACGCCGTCAAGGTCACGGCGCAGACCCCCGACCTGATGGTCTTCAACGGCTACTCCAACCAGTACGCCGCCCGTCCGCTTCCGGCCCGTGTCGGCGAGACCGTGCGGGTCTGGGTGCTGGATGCCGGCCCGAACGTGGGCAGCGCCTTCCACATCGTCGGCGGCCAGTTCCATACCGTCTATAAGGAGGGCGACTACCCGCTCAAGGACGGCGGCAGCACCGGGACGGGTGGCTCGCAAGCGCTCGATCTGGCCTCCGCGCAGGGTGGATTCGTGGAGCTGTCCTTCTCCGAGGCTGGGCACTATCCGTTCGTGAGCCACGTCATGTCGGACGCCGAGAAGGGCGCGCGCGGCATCTTTGAGGTGTTGCCGTGAGTGAGTCGCCGAACACCGTGACGCAGGCTGCGGGAACGCGACCATGCTGACACGTGATCGGCACAAGGCGCGTTGAAATTTTCTGACCCGATCAGGGGCAATTTGCCGTGAATTGCCCGCGGATGGCGTTCAATAGTCATGGGGGTGGTCATGAAGACTGCGGGGGAGTCCGATCTGGTTTTTTCGCGCGGGTCGAATAGTGCGGATCGCCGCGCGTTCGGGTTGCTGTTCGACCGTGTCCGCTCTTCGGAAGCGACGGCACCACCGTTCTCGGCACCTTCCGCGTCTATCCCTGACGGCAGTATCCATCGGGTGCGCCCAACACTGAAGGTCCCGGCTCCGCGCCCGGCACGGGTGTCCTGGAAGGTCCTTGGCATTGCGCTCGTGCTCCTCGTGCTGAGCGGATGCGCCGCCGCGCCGGTCGCTCCACCGTCGGCCACGCCCATCCCGGCGCCCATCCCGCCCGTGATGACCGAGGCCGCCCGGCAGGAGCTGGCCGATCAGGCGCAAACTGCCTTGCGCGACGGATTCGTCGCCAGCTATCCGGACGTGGCCGTGCCGACGGCGACGCGGGAGAGGTTCCTGAGTCTGGAGGAAATCCCGTCGGTGATCGCCGCCTGCTTGACCGCCGCAGGAGTCCCTGCGGTCGCGAGCCCTGAGGGCGGCATCGAAACCTACGTGGCGCTCGGCGACGAGGAGCGTCATGCGATCGCGGACTACGTCTGCAATACCCGGTTTCCCAGCGACCCGAAGAACTCCGTTCCGCTGAACGAGTCGCAGATCACCTACCTCTACCAGTACCAAACAACGGTCCTCATGCCGTGCCTGGAAGCCGCCCACATCCGGGTTGATCCGCCACCGACCCTGGAATCCTTCATGGCCAACTACACCGGCCAAGGCCCCGCAACCGTGACCTGGCAGCCCTATGCACACATCGACCAGGGGCCCCCCGATCAAGGCATCTACAAACAATGCCCACAAATGCCCGAACACCTCAGGGACTGAACACCCATGGCAATGGACGCCCACCGAATCATTGTGACCACCGCACTGACGCTCACGCTCGCGGCTGCACTCGCCGGGTGCGCAAGCTCGACAAGCATTAACGGCAGCACGCCTGCCTCGTCTCCGACAAGCACGCCCTCGCCGACGGCAACCTCGCACCTGTCGACGTACCCGACGCCGCGAGACCAAGGGCCGTTTGAGGGCGCAGAAGGGACCGCGACGACGGACAGTTCGGGCAAGATCATCTACACCGTCGTCAGCGGGGACTCCGCAAGCACGATCGCCACTCGCTTCGGCGTCTACCCCGAGCAGGTCGAGACCCTCGTCGGCGGCAAAGTCGGGATGTCCACCATCCATCCCGGCGACAAACTCCAATTCGGCACCCGCGGCTACACCTGATCGATCGTCAACGATGCCGCGCTCGACCCGTGGCACGAAGCGGTGAGCCCAATGCGCTTCGAGGCGTTGGTTCCAGCCGTCGGGCACGGACATTCGCCGGTGAAAGCGAACGGCCGGGGTATCTGTTTTGAATGCTAGTGACCGGCGTCGCTCACGAGCTTCAGTCCGATCACGCAGCCGATCAGTCCCAGGAGGAGCACGATCTTGAGGATGCTGAGCGATTCGGTCCCGGTGACCATCGCGTAGACGACGGTCAGCGTCGCACCGATCCCGACCCAGACGGCATAGCCGGTCCCGATCGGGATCTCTCTCAGTGCGAAAGCGAGTCCCGCCATGCTTGCGATGATCCCCGCACCGAACACGAGGGTCGGGACGAGCTTTGTGAATCCCGCCGACTTGCCCAGGGCGGTTGCCCAGACGGCCTCGAGAACTCCGGAGAGGGACAGAACGATCCACGGCAACATGATGACTCCACTGGCAAGTCTTGTCGCGTACCGGGTACTTGGCCATCGTCCGGGAACCGTCAGGGGCTCTGCGGCCATTCTGCTTGAGCGCCCTGAGCAACGCCTGATCACCGCGCCAGGCCGGCGGTTTCACTGCCAGGACACGCGAGTCTCCACTCCCGTGTCCTCCGGAGCGTTGCCGCCGGTGACACCAAAGCTCGGACTGTCGTGCGTCGACGAGGATCGATGCTTATGCCGACGCCTTGGGGAGGGCGTCGTCGATGAGGACGACCGCGATGGCGGCCGCGGTGGCAAACGTGTCGGTGTTGAGGACTCGGCTGCGAGCCGAGGCACCGTCCAGGAGCAGTGCCAGTTGCTCGCCGAGCTGTTCGGGGTTGGTGGCGCCGCCCTCGCGGGCGGTATCAGCGAGCCGGGCGGCGAAGCCCTCTTTATAGGTGCGGGCGAAGACGCGTGCTGGATGGCCCGGGTCCTGGATTTCGACGGCAGCCCCGATGAACGGGCACAGGGGGGAGTGGATGTCGAAGATGGCGAGGAGTCGCTCGCGCGGCGTCAGGTCGGAGCGGTCGAAGACTTCGGGCAGGATGTCGGGATCGAAACGGCGCAGATACTCGGCGATGAGCTCGTCCTTGCCGTCGAAGTGCTGGTACAGCGTCCGCTTGGAGACCCCGGCCACCGCACAGAGTTGGTCAACGCCGGTGCAGTTGATGCCTTGATCGGGAAACAGTTGCTGGGACGCGCTGAGAAGGCGCTCTCGAGCGCCCCTGCCGCTCCGCAGGCCGCGCGGTCCCTTCTCCAACTCCGTCATAGTCCCTAGCGTAGCCCGTTGGTACCGATCGGTGTGCATAGCTTGACTCGCCGCGCATCAGCCCGTTAGGTTAGGTACTCAGATCGGTGTACATACATCGACGCGGCGATTGGAAGACACCTCATGACCACCATCAGCATCATCGGCTCGGGCAACATGGCGACCGCCATCGGCACACGGGCGGCGAAGCACGGCCACACCATCGAGTTCATGAGCCGCAACGCCGCCAAGGCGCAGGCCCTCGCCGAACAGATCGGCAACGGTGCCACCGTCGGCGCGTTCGGCGCACGGCCGGCGGGGGACATCGTCATCGTGGCCGTCCTCTACGCCGGCGCCGTTGACGTGGTCGCGCACTACGGCGATGCGCTGGCCGGCAAGATCCTCATCGACATCACCAACCCGTTCAACGCTGACGCCAGTGGAGTCGTGACGACCCCGGGCAACTCTGTGTCGCAGCAGATCGCCGCGGCCGCCCCCGAGGGCGCACACGTCGTGAAGGCATTCAACACGATCTTCGGCGGCGTCATTGCGGAAGACAAGGCCGTCGATGTGTTCTTCGCCGGCGACAGCGCCGCGGCGAAGGCCGAGGTCGCCGCGTTTGTGGAGAGCCTGGGCATGCGGCCCCTCGACGCAGGAGCGCTTGAGATGGCCCACGCCCTTGAATGGGCCGGCATCCTCCTGGTGGGCCTGGCCGCCCATGGCGCAGGCTTCGACATCGCCATGGGCGCGAAGGTCCTCTGACGATTCTCTCCAACCGCGTGCCCGGCAACGGTGGTGAGCAGGCCTCGCCGGGCAGCGGGCCGGGGTAGCTCAGGGAGGTACTGAGCCACCCTCCCTCGTTGACGGGACCGCACGTAGCCTCGAATCATGACTACTTCGTTCACCCTCAACAATGGCGTCGATATCCCCGCGGTAGGTCTCGGGGTCTTCCAGAGCTCCGCGGAGGACACCGCGGCCGCCGTCGAGACCGCGCTGCGTACCGGGTATCGCCACATCGACACGGCTGCCGCCTACATGAACGAGCGGCAGGTCGGCGAAGGACTGCGCAACTCGGGTGTCGATCGCGCCGAGGTCTTCGTCGAGACCAAGGTCTGGATCAGCCAGTACGGCTACGAGGAGACCCTGCACGCCTTCGACGTCGCGACCGGCAAGCTCGGCCTCGACTACCTCGACCTCTTGATCCTGCACCAGCCGGTCCCGCTGAGCTTCGACAAGACTCTCGAGGCCTACCGCGCGCTTGAGACCCTCCTCGCCGAGGGCAAGGTGCGGGCGATCGGCGTGAGCAATTTCAAGCCGAAACACCTCGATGCGCTCCTCGAGGCGCGCACCATCGTCCCTGCCGTCAACCAGATCGAACTGCACCCGTACTTCGTGCAGAAGGAGACCCAGGCGGCGGATGCTGCCCGCGGCATCCTGACCCAGGCCTGGTCCCCGATCGGCGGCATCAACTTCTACCCGGGCTGGGGCGACGGCACTGCGAAGAACCCGCTGCATGACCCGGTGATCGAGGCGATCGGAGCCGTGCACGGCAAGTCGGCGGCGCAGGTCATGATCCGCTGGCACGTCCAGCAGGGGCGCAGTGCCATCCCGAAGTCGATCACGCCGTCCCGCATCGTCGAGAATTTCGACGTCTTCGATTTCGAACTGACGGATGCCGAACTTGCGGCGATCGACGGGCTCGACCTCGGCATCCGCCGCGGCCCCGAACCCGACACCCGCCGCATCGACGAGAACCGCTTCGTGATTCCGGAGGCGTGAACACGATGGCGATCAGCGAACAGGCACAGATGACGCGCTCGTCACCGCACAAATCACGGTGAAGGCCCCGCACCCACGCTCACGCGGGATGGGGGCCTCCACTGATGACGATCAGATGTTCTTCGTGACCTCATAGGCATTCCAGATGGCGTACATGATGCTGGAGACCTCGCCAGCATCTCCGATCAGGTGCAATTCGGGACCGGAGAAGCGCAGCTCCTCGTACAGTGAGCGCTCCGAGACGTAGCCGACGGCCACAACTGCCGAATCCGCCATCAGGACCGTCTCCTCGTTGGTTTCGCGGTCCTTGATGACGAAGCCGCCATCGCGGGCGCCGGTTACCATGCTGTTCACGACCAGGTCGACGTTCTTGAACGCGATGAGGTCCCGGATCATGTCGGAGTTCGCGGTGCAGAGTGGGCCACCGAGCTGCAGGATGTCCGGCTGGTATTCAACCAGAGTGACCTTCTTGCCCAGGCCCTCCAACCACAAGGCCAGCTCGCAGCCAACGAGGCCTCCACCGATGATCACGGCTGATTCGCCGACGTCTTCCTTCAGGAGCAGGACGTCTTCCGCCGTGAAGACCCTGTCGGAGCCCTCGAGGGTCATGCGCTTGGGCTTGGAGCCCGTGGCGATGATGACACAGTCGTAGTCGCCGGCCTCAACCTGTTCCTGGGTCACGGTGGTGTTGTAGTGAACGGGGATGCCCATGGTCACCAGTTCGTTGGTGTACCACCGGGCCAGAGCGAGGTCGTCTTCCTTGAAGTCAGGCGCTCCGCCGGGAATGAGGTTGCCGCCGAGGTGATCGGACTTCTCGAACACGTCGATGACGTGGCCGCGCAGGTGGAGGTTGCGGGCTGCTTCGCAACCGGCGACCCCGCCGCCGACCACCATGATCTTCTTCTTGGTGACCGCGGGCTCGAGGGCGTAGGTCTTCTCGCGACCGGCGGCCGGATTCACGGCGCAGGAGATCGACGTGAAGTGCTGCAGACGGCCCATGCAGGCCTCCTGGCAGGACAGGCACGGGCGGACCGTGTTGTACTTGCCCGCACGGATCTTGTTGGGGATGTCGGGGTCGGCGAGGAGCGGGCGGGCCATGCCGATGAAGTCGGTCTGTTTGTTCCGGATGGCGTCCGAGGCGAGGTCGGGATCTTCCATTCGTCCGGCTGTGATCACGGGGATGTCGACGTGGCGCTTGAGGATTTCGTTGTATGGCAGGTAGAGGCCCTTGGCCTGGTACATCGGCGGGTGGGTCCAGTACCAGGAATCGTAGGTGCCGACATCCGCGTTGAGGCAGTCGTAGCCGGCAGCCTCCATGGCCTTGGCCGTCTCGATGCCTTCTTCGATGTCGCGGCCTTTTTCCTCGAATTCCTCGCCGGGGAGTCCTCCCTGGCGCCAGTCCTTGATCATCGACTTGAGGCCGAAGCGCAGGGAGACCGGGTAATCCGCGCCGCAGGTCTTCTTGATCTCCTGAACGATCTCCGTCGCGAATCGGAGGCGATTCTCCAGCGATCCGCCGTACTGATCGGTGCGCTGGTTGAAGAAGGAGATCGCGAACTGGTCGAGCAGGTAGCCCTCGTGGAGGGCATGGATCTCGACACCGTCGAACCCGGCTTTCTTGCAGACCAGGGCGGCCTCACCGAACTTCCTGACGATGTAGTGGATCTCGTCAACGGTCATCTCGCGACAGACCACTCCGTCGATCCAGCGGTGGGGGATGGGTGATGGAGCAATGGCCGTCTTGCCGAGAATGGAGGGAATCGACACGCGGCCGAAGCCTCCGGTCAGCTGGCAGAAGAATTTGGCGCCGTATGCGTGCACACGCTCGGTCATCTGCTTCGCGTTCTGGATGAAGTGGTTCGGGTTCAACGTGGCGCAGGGGAGGGAGGGCAGGGAGCAGACCTCGACCTCGTTCTCGACCATCGTCGTACCCGTAATGATGAGACCGGCGCCACCCTTGGCTCGCTCCACGTAATAGTCCGCGGCACGCTCCGTGTAGGCGCCCTGTTCGTCGCAGAATCCGCCGGGGCCCATCGGCTCCATCACATAGCGGTTCTTAATCTCCAGGTTCTTAATTTTCAGGGGTTCGAATAGGACGAGGTATTTTTCTTCAAGCATCGTCAGGGCCTTCTCTCAGGGCGATTTCGGAAACGGTCGCTTCCTGAAATTCGCGTTAAACTGAGATTGCCACAAACCTATGTTTGTGGCAAACCTACATCGATACCGGAGGCTGTCCGTGAGCGAGATCGCGACCGAACTCACCCGATTGCTCGGGCCTTTGCGTCGGGAGATGTCCCGGGCGACCCGGGCCGCCGAAGACTTGCCGGACATCCCCGAAGCGCAGATTGAGCTGCTGCGAGTTCTCGTCGCCTCCGGCCCGGTCAATACCCGTGACGCCGCGATCGCTCTCCGCATCGCTCGCCCGACCGTCAGCAACCTCGTGAAAGCCATGACGGCGGCTGGATTGGTTGAGCGCGCCTCGACCGGGGACCTCCGCTCAGCGATACTCGTCGCGACGCCCCACGCGAGGGACATGCTCTACCGGTTCGACCGGACGAGCACGGCGACCGTGGCCGCGGCCATCGACATGCTCTCGCCCGCCGAACAAGACGTTCTGGCGTCCGCGATTCCCGTACTCAACATATTGCGCGATTTGTTTGAACACGCCGCCCGACCGGCCCCATCGGCTTCCGATGCATCCGGTGACCCACTGAGGACTTGAGCCCGGTCTCAGTTTCGAATCCCGTCGGCCCGACCACGAGTCCCGGAGACGCACAGGTCTCCGGGACTCTCTGGCTTTCCGGGTTGTAACCGCGTTCAGCCGAACGGGACGGCGCCGACAAGCACTCCGACGACCAGCATCACAAGCGAGATCACGCAGGCTCGCCAGAGCACTTTCCTGTGGTGGTCGCCGAGGTTGACGCCTGCAAGAGAGACGAGCAGAAGAATGGCCGGTACCAGCGGGCTCTGCAGGTGAACGGGCTGACCGATGATCGAGGCGCGGGCCATCTCGACCGGGGAGATCCCGTAGGTTGCTGCGCTCTCGGCGAGCACGGGAAGAATGCCGAAGTAGAACGCGTCGTTGGACATGAAGAAGGTCATCGGAATGGAGAGCACTCCGGTGATGACCGCGAGGAACTCGCCCATCGATGCCGGCACGACCTGGACAACCCAGTCGGCCATCGCCGTGACCATCCCGGTACCGTTCAGCACTCCGACCAGGACGCCCGCGGCGAGCACCATCGAGACGACGCCGACGATGCTGGGCGCGTGCGCGACGATCTCGTCGGCCTGGCTGCGGAGCTTCGGAAAGTTGATCACGAGCGCCACGCCGGTGCCCACCATGAAGATATAGGCCAAGGGCATGACATCAAGCACGAGCAGCACCATGACGGCGACGGTGAGCGCGAGGTTCACCCAAATGAGTCTGGGCCGCAGCGTCGGACGATCCGCCCGCATCATCGTGTCGGCCATCATCGTGTCGTGATCTTCGGCGTCGAGCACCTTCTGTTCGGCCAGGGCCGTGTGACCCACCGGCACACGCTGGCCCGGCCGCACCGTCACGATGCCGGTCGTCGACAGGGTTGCCGCTGCACCCGGACTGACCTCCGTGCCGCGCACGACGCGGTTGCCGCCGAAGAAGCCGCGCCAGAAGCCGGGCGACGCCAGCGGGGCGGCATTCGCCTGCGCAGCCTGTGAATATTCGAGCGACCCGATGCGCTTGCGTTCGCCGAGCCCGAGGAACCAGGCGAACGCCAGTGCAATGATGACTCCCGTCGCAAGAGACGGCAGCATCGGCACGAAGATGTCGGTCGGCGACACGCCGAGTGCCGAGGCCGCCCGCACTGTGGGGCCACCCCACGGCACGATGTTGAGCGTGCCGTTCATCAGGCCTGCAACGCAGGTGAGTACGACCGGACTCATGCCCAGACGCAGGTAGATCGGCAGCATCGCTGAGGTCGTGATGATGAAGGTCGTCGACCCGTCGCCGTCGAGCGACACCGCGCCGGCCAGGATCGCTGTGCCGAGGACGACCTTGGCCGGGTCGTTGCCGAGGAAGCGGGTGATGAACCGGATGAGGGGATCGAACAGCCCGACATCGATCATGATGCCGAAGAACATGATCGCGAACATGAGGAGCGCCGCCGTCGGGGCCAGGTCCCCGATCGACTCGATGATCATGTCGCCGAGGCCCAGGCCGGCACCGGCGAAGAGGCCGAAGATCGTGGGGACGAGAATGAGGGCGACCATCGGCGTGAGCCGCCTGGTCATGATGAGCACCATGAAGGTGAGGATCATGGTGAATCCGAGGATGACGAGCACATCGACTCCTTTGTCTATGTCTGAATGGTGCAGCCGAGCCAGGCGAATCCCGATCGGCAGTCACTGCCGAGGCGTATGACGAATGGCCTGAAGCTTAGGCAGACCGATGACGAAGCATCCGGTATCTCCCTTTGCTGCACGTATTGCGCATATGGTTGGTTGTGCGCATTTTGCTCAATGCGCCGCAAGGGGGCGGAGATGCGGTTCTCGACGCAGATGCTGCTGCTGCAACTCGCCTGCGTGAGCGTGGTCGTCGTGATCTGCACCGGCGTGTTCGTCTGGATCGGCGTGCAACAGCTCCGGGCCGAGGCCGAGGCGTCGGCGCTGTCGATCGCCCGCACGGTCGCCGCCGACTCCGATGTGCGCGAGGGCATCGCCCGCGCTTCTGCAGACGTCGGCACGCCGACGAACGCGGGCCTCCGCGGCGGACCGCTGTCAACCCTCGCCGCGGCGGCAGAAGCCAATACCGGTGCACTGTTCATCGTGATCACCGACGATCACGGAATCCGATTCGCCCACCCCGAGCCTCAGCTGCTTGGAGCGGTGGTGAGCACAGAGTTCGCCGAGGCTCTGGCTGGACGCGAGACGGTGTCGTGGGAATCGGGCACCCTCGGCGAGTCAGCTCGCGCAAAAGTTCCTGTCCGCGATCCCACCACCGGCGCGCCGGTGGGTGAGGTGAGCGTCGGATTCGCTCCGAGCAGTGTCTTCAAGGAGCTTCCCCTGCTGCTGGGGGGCGTCGCGCTGGCTGCCGCCGTTGCCCTCGCATTGGGCGCTGTCGTGTCGTTCGTCACTCGTCGCCGCCTCGAGCGACTCACCCTCGGGCTGCAGCCCGAGGAACTTGCCGCGCTGGTCCAGAATCAGGCGGCGGTGCTCGACGGCGTCGGGGACGGAGTGCTCGCATCCGGACCGGACGGCGTCGTGACCGTCGCCAACGCGACGGCCGCGCGATTGCTCGGCATCTCGGACCTGGTCGGACGGCGCATCCGCGACCTGGAATTGCCGGGGCCGGTGGTCGCAGCCCTGGCCGGTGAGCCGAAGCCGCCGTCTCGGGGAAGGCGGGGAACGGATGCCGCCGATCCGGTCGTACTCGCCAACCATGTCGTCTACATCGACACTCACGTGGTGTCGCGGGCGAATCGGGACCTGGGCCTGATCGCGGTGATCCGCGACCGCACCGACATCGTGAGTCTCACGGATCGGCTGGAAACCGTGGCGTCGATGACCGACGCACTTCGGGTGCAGCGTCACGAGTTCGCAAACCGCCTGCACGTGACGGCCGGTTTGATGGATGCGGGCCGCGTGTCCGACGCTCGGGGCTACCTCGACGACGTGCTGCAGGCGTCACGCACCCCCGGCGGTCCGTTCGCCGGCGAGCACCTGACCGAGCCCTTCCTGGTGTCGCTGGTGGAAGCCAAGGCCGCGCAGGCCGGTGAGCGCGGAGTCCGCCTGTCGGTGGGTCTGGACTCACTGGTGCGCGGGGTCGTCTCTGCGGCCGAGGATGTGGCCACCGTGCTCGCCAACCTCATTGAGAACGCGGTGAGTGCGGCAGTGTGCGGTCAGCAGCCGGGTTGGGTGGAGGTGGAGCTGCTCGACGACGGTGACACGCTCGTCATGACCGTGGCCGACTCCGGGCAGGGCGTGCCCAACGGGGCACGCGTGTTCAGTGATGTGCGGAGCACGGAC
This sequence comes from Cryobacterium glucosi, assembly GCF_004402235.1. Taxonomy (GTDB): domain Bacteria; phylum Actinomycetota; class Actinomycetes; order Actinomycetales; family Microbacteriaceae; genus Cryobacterium; species Cryobacterium glucosi. Next base: position 251,527 of record NZ_SOFS01000015.1, on the reverse strand, counting down.
CTGGACCCGGACGCGGTACATGGGCGGGGCATCGGCCTTCCGCTCGTGCGTGAGATCGCGGCGCGCCTCGGCGGAGAGGTGTGGCTGGTCGACGCCGGAGGCCGGGAAGGACACGGTGCCGTGTTCTGCGCCCGGCTGCCCGGGGTCATGGGGGAGCAGGCACGCCCACTACAAGGAGAAGAACAATGACCGATCCGATTTCCGTCCTCGTCGTCGACGACGACTTCCACGTCGGCGGCCTTCATCGCGATATCGTCGATGCGTGTACCGGCTACACCGCCCTTGAGCCGGTTCGGGGAGTGCGGGCCGCGCGCGCGGCGGTGCGGGATTTGTCTCCCGACCTCGTCATCTGCGACGTCTACCTTCCCGACGGCGACGGGATCGCCTTCATTGCGGAGATCGACGTGGACGCGTTCATGATCAGTGCGGCGTCGGATGGCGCCACCGTGCGCCGTGCCCTCCGCGCCGGCGCGCTGGACTACCTCATCAAACCGTTCGAACCCGCGCGGTTGAGCGAACGGCTGGGGGCATATCGCCGGTTCCGCACCCTGGTCGCAGAGGACCGCCAACTCGACCAGGACTCCATCGACAGGGCCCAGCGGGTGCTGCACGGGCGGGATGGTGGAGTCGCGTCGGTGTCGCGGTCCACGACCGAGAAGTTGCTCATCGAACTGCTCCAGGACGGGGAATCGTCCGCAAGTCTGATAGCCGGCCGTGCCGGTCTGTCCCGCGCGACGGCGCAGCGGCACCTTGCCGCCCTGGCAACCCGCGGTGACGTCGACGTGACCCTTCGTTACGGTTCGACCGGTCGCCCCGAGCACCGATACAGCGTTCGACGCTGAGCATCGGGTTCTCAGGCGCATGCGGCGGGCCCGATGTGACAGGACCGGCGCCGCATGATCTCCCAGGAGGCTCATCGGTTGGCTCGCCGACCCCGAACCGGTAGAGTTCCCCTGAACGTGACACGATCTGAGGAGGTGAGCCCGATGCACACACTGTCCACTCTGGGCGCTCCTTTCGAGTTCACGATCGCGCGACTGACGTAGCCGTCGCGGGGAGCGCTTCGCGCACTCTCAGAAAGCTACGACTATGAATCAACACCGTTTGCACAATGCGGAGCCGATCTCACGCGACGCCTCCCGGCACCCTTCCCGCACGGCCCTGGTCCTCGGTGGCGGCGGATCGACGGGTAACGCATGGCTGATCGGGGTCATCGCCGGCCTGTACGAGGCCGGTCTCGATGTGACCGACGCCGATCTCATCATCGGGACCTCGGCCGGAGCGACAGCTGCGGCTCAGTTCACGGGCGCGAACCCCACTGACCTCCTGGCGCCCACCCTGATCGCCGTGCCCGTGCCCGTGTCTGCGCAGCGCACCGCCCCGGCCGGTTCGGACGGCCATCGCGCTCAGGGTGGTCCGGTGACCGATCACCTGGAACGTCGGCGCCGCATCATCGCCGCCGCCGAGGACGCGGCCGACATGCGCCGCAGAATGGGTGCCGTTGCGCTCGACCTGGCTGCGGCATCGGACCCGGCGGTGCAGGCCCGGTGGCGCGCCACCGTCGCCTCGCGCCTGCCCAGCCACGACTGGCCCGAACGAAGGGTGCAGATCACCGCGGTCAATGCGGATACCGGTGCGCCGGTAGTGTTCGACCGGCACAGCGGGGTCGATCTGGTGGACGCCGTGGCCGCCAGCAGTGGCTTCGCCTACGGTATCGGCGGCGGCCGATATATCGACGGCGGTTACCGGTCCAACGCCGAGAACGCCGATCTGGCTGCCGGGTACGAGCGCGTGCTGGTGCTGTCACCGTTCGGCGGCAGGGCACTGACGCCGGTGGAGTGGGGCCTGCATCTTGCAACCCAGGTCGACGCGCTGCGCGCAGGCGGCAGCCGCGTCGAAACGATCTTCCCCGAGAGCAGCGCCGAACACTTGTTCGGCGCCAGGGCCATGGACGTCTCGTTGCGCCCGTCCGCCGCCCAGGCCGGATTCGACCAAGGCCGGGTCCGTGCGGAGCGGCTTACCGAGTTCTGGCGCTGAAGGACGCCGCCTCAGGGCTCAGGAGCGCTACGAGGAGCTTGCTTCCTCGTCGGGGCGGGACGAGGCGGGTTGCTGTGTCCAGGCGGGCGGTGTGTCCGTTCCGGCCTTTTCGTCGGCCGCGGCGTCGGCGGCCGTCTTGTGGATATTCCCGGCGGCGTGGTGGACCGGTGCGTAGATGACGTAGAGGTTCATGGGTCCGTCACCGATATTGGTGACGTTGTGCCAGGTGCCCGCGGGGACGAGGATGCACCACCCGTCAGAAACGTCCTGCTCGAAAACGAGGTTGTCTTTCTCCGGCCCCATCTGTGCCCTCCCGGCGCCCGCATCGAGGCGCAGGAACTGGTCGGTGTCGGGGTGCATTTCAAGTCCGATGGATTCTCCGGCAGGGATGCACATCAGGGTGACCTGCAAATACTTGCCGCTCCAGGCCACGGTTCGATAGTTCGTGTTCTCGGTGGTGGCGGTTTCCAGGTCGAAAGAGTCCGGGTGGGGGCCGATGTCGCTGCGAGTCATGGTGGAGGTTCCTTTTTCTCGGGGGCTTACCCCCAGTCTCGTTGAATCGACTGTGGTTGGCTACCGTTCAGAGCCGTCACGGGTGTGTGCGCGGTGGCTGCGGTGGTTGGACGAACGGAGGGACGCCGCTCCTCCGCCGTCGATGCCCGCGCGTAGGCTGGATCATGGCATCGTGTGCCGCATCACTCACACACACTTCGCTGGTTGCCCCAGACCCCGGCAGCTCCGTTTTTCTCGCAAGTCAAGGGAGCAAAAAATGAATCTCTTTGTCATCGTCGCCATCATCGCGGTTGTCTTGCTGGTGGTGGGTGGTTTCGTTCAAGCCCTCCAGTTCCTGCTCTGGGTTGGTGCAGTCCTCCTGATTATCGCGATCATCGGGTGGGTCCTTCGCGCCGTCAGGGGAAGCAACCGCTGATTCGGCTGACCGACCCGGCCCGTTAGTCGGGCGATCGACCACCCGGAGCAGCTCGCGTCATGTTACGTCGAGTCGCTCCGGGTGGCCGACGAAGTCGGTGCCCGACGGGTAACCTTCCCCGTGGTGAGCGCCCAGCCCAGCGCTTGGACCGTCTTACTCAGCCAGGGGACGGGTCACGGGCGAGGGTGCGAGTTTCGCTGATGTAGCTGCCTCGACTCGGCGTCACCAGGAGCAGCGGGCGCAGCCGGTTCTGCGACTATGCGCAGGCCGGCCGGCGTGTTGGAAAGGCCGACCAATTGCTCCAACCAGGCCCGGTTCAGGTGCGGTTCCTGACTGCCGGCGAATTCGAATTGGAGCGGTACGGCCGGGTTGAGCCAGATTGAACTGCGACCGCTTCCCGATTCCGGCGACTTCTCCCAGGAGAACGTGAAGCTCTCGCCGCGGCGCAGCTTCGCGATGATCACGACCTTCAGGTGAGCCAGGGTGCGATCGTCAATCTCGACCGACATGGCCGGGGTTCCGTAAATGAATTTACCCACGGGAAACCTCGTTTGATCGGGAGAATGGGAATACATCGACGACAGGGCGGAGGTGAGGGCAACAGCGCTTTGGTGGACGATTATTCTGATCATAGGCCGAAGCGGCCGCGGTGCATATTGAGAAACCCCGGTCTTCTCCTGATTCAGGTCGTGGCGCCCTGCCCCAGTCCGCCATCGATGTCCAGGATTGCCCGATTGAAGTCTTCCGCCCCCGTTTCGGCGGCGGGGGACGGCTCGGTCACGGCGACCGGTCTGCTGGTCGGAAAGACCGGAACGGGAAAAAGCTCGCCTTCGTCGCCGGTTGGCAAGTTCTCGGCATCGGCCACCTCGAATTGGCTTGCCGGACCGAACAGGAACGTGTGCGTAGTCGTAGCCCCGTTCGTCTCACGAACGGGTATGTCCACGGTCAGGCTCCCCGCGCCCGGATCCAGGTGCGTCGCGAAATCCAGTAGGGCCGCTGTAACGGCATCACCGGTGACAATGGACCCGCCTGCGTACGTGATGCGCTTCATGACACGAATATAGCGGGGCCGGCGTTGGAATCGTCCTGAACGTGACACGATCTGAGGAGGTGAGCCCGATGCACGCACCGTCCACTCTGCGTGCTCCTTTCGCGTTCGCGATCGCGCGGCTGACGTAGCCGTCGCGGGAAGCGCGCCGAACACCTGCTCGGCGCCGCGAAGGGGTGCGGCTCGAGTTCAACAGTCCACCCTGCGACGAGCCGTTCCAAGGCATCATCGATCAGGTACTCCGCGTCAACACCATAGTGAGCCGTTCCGAAACCGGTCAAGGCGAGCGCGGTGACCGCTTGCGCGATTCGTTGTGGCTGGGTATCGTACAATCAAATGGTTGTATCAGAGCTTTCTGAACAGGATGTGAACCGCCTCTTCCGCGCCCTCGCAGACGCGACGAGGCGGGATATCGTGCGCCGCACGCTGGTCACCGACATCTCGGTGTCGCAGTTGGCGGACTCCTACGAGATGTCCTTCGCGGCCGTCCAGAAACACATTGCCGTGCTGGAGGAGGCCCATCTCGTGACGAAGGCAGCGCGGGGCCGTGAGCGGATGGTACGGGGAAACCTTGATCGCATCCGTCAGGCCCAGCGCCTGCTCGACCACTTCGAGGAGCTCTGGCGTTCGCGCATCGACCGCCTCGACAGCCTGCTCGCGGAAGACTCTCCGGCTACACCTGACACCTAACCGAAAGGATCATCATGCCCGTCACCTCCGTCGAGAAAGACCTCGACCAGCTCACGATCACGATCGTCGCCGACTTCCCTGTGCCCCTCCGCCGGCTCTGGGATGCGTACACGGATCCACGCCAGATCGAACGGTTCTGGGGCCCGCCGACCTATCCGGCCACGTTCTACCGGCACGACGCTCTGACCGGGGGACGCAGCGTGTATGCGATGACCGGGCCGGAGGGCGATACGCACTACGGCTGCTGGGACTGGACCTCGACCGATGCTCCCCACGCGTTTGAAGTGCTTGACAGCTTCTCGGATGCGGCGGGTGTGCCCAACGCCGACCTCCCCACCACCCGAATGGACTTCGCTTTCGAGGAGACGCCCGGCGGCAGTCGCCTGAAGACGACGTCGTACTTCGGCTCCCTCCACCAGATGCAGCAGCTCATCGAGATGGGAATGCTCGAAGGCACCCGCCAGGCGATGGCCCAGATCGACCAGGTGCTGGCCGACCTGGCGTCATTTGCCGCCGACCACCTGGCGGAGGCGCAGATCCTCAGCGACACCCAGGTGCGAGTGGCACGGGTGATCCGCGGCACCGTCGACCAGGTGTGGCGGGCCCACAACGATGCCGCGCTCATGAAGCGCTGGCTCCTGGGACCGGACGGTTGGTCGATGCCCGTCTGTGAGATCGCAACAGCCGTCGGTGACAGCTACCGCTACGAGTGGCAGCGGGACGGCGGCGAGGAGCGATTCGGCTTCACCGGTGAGCTCCTCGAGTCGGTCGAACCGCACCGCGCGGTCACGACCGAGGCGATGATCGGGACGGACTTCCCGGCAACGCTCAACGAGCTGACCCTCACGGAAGTCGAGGGCGGAACCCTGCTCTCACTCGTCATCACCTACGCCAATGCGGAGCAGCGTGACGCGGTGCTTGCTACGGGCATGACCGGCGGAATGGAGACCAGCTACCAGCGCCTCGAGGGGCTGTTGCAGCCGACGCTGGCGTAGCTCCAGCCGTATCAGCCTCGTGCGTCTCCCGTGCACGAGGTTGGTAACGTCGGATCATGGCACTCATCGAGCTGGTCCGAGGCGACATCACGGCGCTGCCCGCGGACGCGATCGTCAACGCAGCGAATCACACGCTGCTCGGGGGCGGGGGAGTGGACGGCGCGATTCACCGGGCCGGAGGCCCGAGCATCCTTGCGGAATGTCGCCGGTTGCGTGCCACGACGCTGCCGGACGGGCTGCCGACCGGTGCCGCCGTCGCGACTACGGCGGGGCTCCTCCCCGCCCGGTGGGTCATCCACACCGTCGGCCCGATATGGGCGAAGACCCTCGACCAATCGGACCTGCTCGCCTCCTGCTACGTCGAGTCGCTGCGGGTCGCCGACGAACTCGGCGCCCACCACGTGACCTTTCCTGCGGTGAGCGCCGGCGTCTACGGGTGGCCGATGGACGACGCGGCGCGTATCGCCGTCGAGACGGTGGCCGCGAGCTCCACGGCCGTGGATGTCGTCACGTTCGTGCTGTTCAACGCTCACGCGATCGACGCGTTCCGGTCGGCACTGGCCCGGCTGCGCTGAGAAGAGTCGGCGACAGGCCGAGAGCCAGCCGGCACCTCATCCTCGCATCACAGCGGGGAGGGCACTCCGCACGCATCGGCGCCCGATGGGTTCGGCGACTCGGGCCGCCGACTCCCTAGGCTGTACGCATGGCCACAGTCATCCTCGTGCGGCACGGCCGCACCACCGCGAATGCCGACGGACTCCTGGCAGGGCGATCTCTCGGGGTCGGACTCGACGCGATCGGGCGCACCCAGGCCGCGAGCGCCGGCGAGCGGCTCTCCGTCGTGCCTCTGGTCGGCGTGGTCTCGAGCCCCCTGCAGCGATGCCGGGAGACCTCCCGGCTGATCCTCGACCTGCAGGGCGGCACTCCCTCGACTCCCGTTGACGAGGACATCACCGAGTGCGACTACGGCGACTGGCAGGGCCGCACCCTGATCGACCTCGCCCAGGAGCCCCTGTGGCCGGTGGTGCAGGCGCACCCCTCTGCGGTCGTCTTTCCCGGCGGCGAATCGATGGCCGCCATGCAGGCGCGGTCGGTCGCGGCCATCCGGCGCCATGATGCGATCTTCGAAGCCGAGCATGGTCCCGGTGCGGTGTGGGTCGCGGTGAGCCACGGCGACATCATCAAGTCCGTCCTCGCCGACGCACTCGGGATGCACCTGGACCTGTTCCAGCGGATCAACGTCGGACCAGCATCCGTCTCGATCGTGCGCTACGGGCCCCATCGCCCGAGTGTCCACGCCATCAACACCGACGCAGGCGACCTGTCCTGGCTGGCGGCGGCCGGCCCGGTGGCCGATGCGCCGGTCGGCGGTGGGGCCGGCACTGAGCGGCCGCAGGAAACCGGAGCCTAAAATATCCCCATGCCTACAATCCTGCATGAGTTCGACTGGCCGGACCGGGTCGTCGTCGGTACCGTCGGCCGGCCGGGGTCGCGCACGTTCTATCTGCAGGTGCGCAGCGGAACCCAGATCGTCAGCATCGCCATGGAGAAGCAGCAGTCGGCGCTCCTCGCCGACAGCATCGACGAGATCCTCGATCAGCTGATGTCCACCGAGGGAAATCCCTTCAGCGTCCCCACCACGACACCTGTGGAGCTCGTGGACAACGAACCGCTCGAGCAACCCGTCGAGGAGGATTTCCGCACCGGAACCATGACCCTGGGCTGGGACCCCTCGACCGTGCAGATCGTGATCGAGGCCTTCCCGATCGTGGTGGTCGACGAGGAGGGCCTCGGAGACGACCCCCTCGCCGTCGTCGATGCCGCAACGGCCGACCCCGAGCAGATGCTGTTGCTGCGGATTCCGGTCGGCACGGCCAGGGCCTTCGCGAAGCGCACCCACGAAGTCGTCGGCGCCGGGCGCCCCCTCTGCCCTCTCTGCGGTGACCCCATCGACCCGGACGGGCACGACTGCGTGCTGCGCGACGAGCCCTGATGACGCCGGGCTCCGGCGAGCTCGAGGCCGGCGGGCTTGAACGCGGTGAGCTCGAACTCACGGGCCGCATCACGACCGCCTCGAACGCGACATTCCTCGGCAGCATTGGCGGCGTCCCGGTGGTCTACAAGCCGGTCGCCGGCGAGCATCCGCTCTGGGATTTCCCCGACGGGACCCTCGCGAACCGGGAGGTTGCGGCATACCGGGTCTCCGAGGCCTTCGGGTGGAAGGTCGTACCCCGGACCTGGCTTCGTGACGGTCCGATGGGCCCGGGGATGGTGCAGCTGTGGCAGGACGCGGATCCCGAACAGGACGCCGTCGACCTGGTGCCCTGGGAGATCGGGCCGGGCGCTGGCTGGCGCCGCGTCTTCGACGGTCGCGACGAGCAGGACCGGGCGGTCACGCTCGTGCACGAAGACTCGGTCGCGCTGCGCCGGATGGCCGTGTTCGACATCGTCGTCAACAATGCCGACCGCAAGGGCAACCACATTCTCGCCATGCCGGATGGCCACCGGCACGGCGTGGACCACGGGTTGACGTTCCACGTCGAGCACAAGCTGCGCACGGTGCTGTGGGGCTGGCTGGGCGATGCCCTCAGCGCCGAGGAGCTCGACGGGGTCGACCGGGTGCGCGCGGGGCTCGACGGCGACCTCGGTGTCACCCTCGGGGAACTGCTCGACGCGGACGAGCTCGAGGCCCTGGCCGCCCGCTGTGACCGGCTGCGGGCGGCGGGCCGGTTCCCCGCCCCGCGCGGCCAGATGCCCGCGGTCCCCTGGCCGCTGTTCTGACCCTGCGACCCTGACCTGTGATCGTCGGGTGGGTACGATCAGTGGATGCCCCCGCGTTCGCCCCTTCCGCAACGTCACGGGCTCGACGCGGCCTGGGTCTGCACCCCGGAGCGCGACCCATCCCGGCCGAAGCCGTGGCCGACCATGGGCGCCTGGCTGGCAGAACGGTTGGCCGGGTTCGTCGACGTGGCCGGGTTGCTGGCCGCAGAGCGCTTCGCCTACGAAACGGGCACGCCCGTCGGTACCAGCGACCCCTACCGGCCGCACACCTTCGTCTGGTTTCATCGTGATCTCGCCGCGGAGGCGGTCGTGCCAGGGACCATTCATGTGATCCACCGCGACGAGCGGCTCGTCGTGATCGACAAGCCGGCCTTCCTCTCCACGATCCCGCGCGGCCGGCACGTCGTGCAGAGTGTTGTCGTGCGCCTGCGCGCCGAGCTCGGCCTGCCAGAGCTCTCTCCGCTGCATCGGCTGGACCGGGTGACATCGGGGCTGCTGGTGCTGGCGACCGAGCGGCGCTGGCGCGGGGCGTACCAGTCGATGTTCCAGCGCGGTGAAGTCCACAAGACCTACCGGGCCCTGGCCCCGGCCCGACCGGGGCTTGAGTTCCCCGTCACCGTCCGCAACCACCTGCTCACCCGGCGCGGCCACTGGCAGGCCGAGGTCGTGCCCGGGGCACCGGTCAACGCCGAGTCGCTGATCGAGCTGGAGACCACGCTCGGCAGTGCCGCCGTCTACCGGCTGACGCCGAGCACGGGACGCACCCACCAGCTGCGGATGCACATGCTGGGCCTCGGCATCCCGATCATCGACGACCCGCTCTACCCTGTGGTCCAGGACGTCGCCATCGACGACTTCTCCCGGCCGCTGCAGCTCCTGGCGAGCGAGGTGAGCTTCACCGATCCGATCGACGGGCATCCGCGCCACTTCGAAGGAGTGCGCAGCCTGCCGGTGCTCCCGGAGACTTGTGCCCCGGAGACGGGTGCCTCGGAGTGAGCGGGTGGCTCAGCCGAGGGTCTTCTTCATCTTGATCGATGTCGTCTCGTAGTCCAGCGTCTCGTAGAGCCGCCGCGCCACCGTATTGAAACCGAAGACGCTCAGGCCGAGGGTCCTGGCGCCGTGGGACTTCGCGAACTGTTCCGCGAGCAGCATGGTCTCCCGGCCCAGCCCCTTGCCACGTTCGTCCTCGTTGATGGAGATATCCCAGACCCACCAGTCCGAATCGTCCTCACCCTGGGCGCGGCCGATCCAGAGGTAGCCGACCGGGCGGCCAGGGCCGTCGTGCACGTCGAACACGTACTGACCGGATGCCGGTTGTCCGCCGGGGAAGGAATTTCCGAGACTCCGGGCGGCGAGCCGATGAGCATCTGAGGGGGAGCGGCCGAGGCTGATCAGATCGGATGCGTACTCCTCCGCGCTGCGTCGCAGCCATTTCGGAAGACGTTTGGGGGACAGGGGTTCCAGGGTGACGGGCACGAGCCGAGCCTATCCGTCGGCCGGTGCCCGGTCACACCGTTCGTGGGGGGGAGCTAGGTCGCGAGGAAGGCGAGGATGTCCTGGTCGAGCTCCGCCTGGTAGTCGCCATAGATGCCGTGGGGCGCGCCGGGATAGACCTTGAGGGTGCCGTTCTTGACCAGCTCGATCGACTTCAGTGCTGCGTCCTTGATGGGAACGATCTGGTCGTCGTCTCCGTGGGCGATGAAGATCGGTACCTCGAGCGCTGTGAGGTCTGCGGTGAAGTCGGTCTCCGAGAACGCCTTGACGCAGTCGTAAGCCGCGGCGAGGTTCACCAGCATTCCCTGGCGCCAGAATTCGCGCTTGGCACCCTCAGAGACCGCGCTTCCGGGCCGGTTGGCCCCGAAGAACGCTTCGGTGAGCTCGATGTAGAACTGGGACGAATCGCTCAGGACACCCGCACGGATGCCGTCGAACACCTCGATCGGAAGGCCGTCGGGGTTGCTCTCCGTCTTCACCATGAGCGGCGGCACCGCGCCGGCGGTGATGACCTTGGTCACCCGGCCGACCCCGTGCTGCGCCGCATAGCGCACCACCTCGCCGCCGCCCGTGGAGTGACCGATCACGGCGAGGTTCTTGAGGTCAAGCGACTCGACGAGTTCGGCCAGGTCGCGGGCATACGTGTCCATGTCGTTTCCGGTATACGTCTTCGCTGAGCGACCGTGCCCACGGCGGTCGTGTGCGATGGCACGGTACCCGTTGTCGGCGAGCAGTTTCACCTCGACCTGCCAGGCGTCGGACGAGAGCGGCCAGCCGTGGCTGAGGAGGACCGGCTGTCCTTCGCCCTGGTCGGTGTAGTAGATCTCGGTTCCGTCGGATGTGCTGAAGTACGGCAAGAGGGATCTCCTTCAAAGAATCGTCGGAATGAAAATGACAGGATAGCCCGGCCTCGTGAGCCCTGCCCGGACCGGTATGCTGCGAGTGCGTTCGGCGTTAACGAGGACACCCAGGGAGAAATTCATGAACAAGTACGTTGTCACCAACCCCGCCACGGGGACGAGCGGCCCCAGTTTCACGCTGGCAACCGACGACGAGGTTTCGGACGCGATCGGCGTGGCGGACCGCGCCCACACGGAGTTCTCGCGCCGCACATCCGTCGCGGAGCGGGCGGCACTCATGCAGCGCGTCGCCGACCTGCACACCGAGCGTCGCGAGCACCTGGCCGAGCTCATCGTGCGCGAAATGGGCAAGCCCGTCGAGCAGGCCCTCGGTGAGGTCGACTTCTCCGCCGACATCTACTCCTACTACGCGACTCATGGCGAGGCCTTCCTCGCCGACGAGCCGATCGAACTGCTGGGCGGCGAGGGCACCGCGTTCATGCGCAGCGCGTCCCTCGGCGTTCTCCTCGGCATCATGCCGTGGAACTTTCCCTACTACCAGGTCGCCCGTTTCGCCGGCCCGAACCTGGTGCTCGGCAACACCATCCTGCTCAAGCACGCCTCGCAGTGCCCGGAATCCGCCGCCGCCATCGAAGAGATCTTCACGGATGCCGGGTTCCCCGCCGGCGCCTACCGCAACCTCTACGCGTCCAACGCCCAGATCTCCGACATCATCGCCGATCCCCGGGTGCACGGCGTCTCCCTGACCGGGTCGGAGGGGGCAGGCGCGGCCGTCGCGGAGGTCGCCGGCCGCAACCTCAAGAAGGTCGTGCTCGAACTGGGCGGATCCGACCCGTTCATCGTGCTCAGCGCGGACGACCTCGAGGAAGCCGTCGACGCTGCCGTCGCGGCCCGCCTGGACAACTCCGGGCAGTCCTGCAACGCGGCCAAGCGTTTCATCGTCATCGACGCTCTCTTCGACGCCTTCACCGAGAGCTTCACCGCCAAGATCACCGGCAACGTGCCGGCAGACCCGACGTCACCGGAGACGACACTGGGACCGCTCTCCTCCCTCGGCGCCGCCGAAAACCTCGAGGAACAGCTCCAGCGGGCGGAGGCCCAGGGCGCCACCGTCGTTGCCAGGGGAACGCGGGACGGCGCCTTCTTCTCGCCGACGGTGATCACCGGGGTCTCCCCGCAGAGCGACGCCTACCGGGAAGAATTCTTCGGCCCGGTGGCCGCGATCTACCGTGTGCAGGACGAGGCGGAGGCGGTGCAGGTGGCCAACGACATCCCCTACGGCCTCGGTTCCTACCTCTTCACGACCGACCCGGAGCAGGCACTGCGCGTCGCCGACCAGATCGAGGCCGGGATGGTGTTCATCAACGGGTCGCTCCTGGACAGCCCGGAACTCCCCTTCGGCGGCGTGAAGCGGTCCGGCTTCGGCCGGGAACTGGGACGCTTCGGGATCGCAGAGTTCGCCAACCGCAAGCTCATCCGCATCCTGAAGTAGTCACTCGTGCCTCGGCCGGGTCCCGATCGGGCCCGGCCGACACGGGGCGTGCCAGCTCAACGAGCGCCCAGCATCAGGCCGGGAAAAGCGGCGAGGATGCTGGTGACGACACCGTCATCGTCGTTCGACGGAGCGAGGTGGCGGGCACGGGCACGGATGCTCGGGTGCGCATTGGCCATCGCGTAGGACTCTCCGGCGGCGTCGAGCATCTCGGCGTCGTTGAGGTAGTCGCCGAACGCCATCGTCTGCTCCCGGGTGATCCCGAGTTCGCGCTGGAGGCGGATCAGCGCCCGCCCCTTGTTGACCCCTGGACGCATCACATCGACCCAGTGCTCGCCCGAGACCACGACATCGGCCTCGAGTCCGAGGCCGCGCAGGGACGGCCCGGTGTGCTCTTCCGCTGAGGCGAAGTCGTAGATCGCGAGTTTCACCACCTCGTCGTCGGAGGACGCGGCGAGGACATCGTCCACGATCGCCAGGGCCTCGTAGTACGGCTTGACCCTGGCGAAGTACTCGGCGTCGGTGCGCTCGATATACGCCGTTCGCACCCCGCACACGACGATGCCCACGTCGGAGCCCGTGGCGGCCGCGGTGCGCACCCACTCGACGATGGCGGGGATGACGGACAAGACTACGGGTTCCAGTGCGATGCTCGTGCCGTCGCGAACGACGTTCGTGCCGTTCTCGGCGATGAACACGAGGCCCTCGCGCTCACCGAAGGTTTCCCGCAGGGTCTGGTACTGGCGTCCACTGGCAGGGGAGAACATCACTCCGGCGCGGAGCAGCGCCTCGAGCACGGGCCAGAAGCCGTCGGGCACCCGGCCGGAATCATCGAGGAGAGTGCCGTCCATGTCCGAGACGATCAGGCGGATATCGGCGGGTTCCTGGAGGTGAGTCACCCTTTCCATTATCGGGGACGGCGCGGGGTGCGGTGACCGTCGACAGTGGGCCGGCCCCGTGCACCCCGTTCCGGCGCCCTGCCCGGCGCCCTTGTGTGCTCCCGGTCGTGGGGGCACCATGCATCGTGGACACCGTGCCCGATTCACCGTCGAAAGGTCGTTCCCATGCCTCGTACCTCCGTTGTGACCGGCTCGGCAAGCGGCATCGGGAAGGCAACCAAAGAACTTCTCATGGAGCGCGGTGAGACCGTCATCGGCGTCGATATCCATGATGCGGACGTGGTCGTCGACCTGTCCACCGCGGCAGGGCGCGCGTCCCTCGTCGAACAGGTGAGCGACCTGAGCGGCGGTGCGATCGACGCCGTGCACGCCGTTGCCGGTCTGGCTTCGCCGACGGCCACCACCGTGGCCGTGAACTACTTCGGAACCATCGCGACGCTTGAGGACCTGCGCCCCCTGCTGGTCGGCTCGGCCGCCCCCCGCGCCGTCGCCGTCTCGTCGATGGCCTCGCTCTTCCCGCCGGACGACATCCTGCTCGCCGCACTCCTCGCCGGCAACGAAGCGGATGCCCTGGCCCGCGCCGCCGAGCTCGAAGCGGGCGGCGAGGAGCTGGGAGCCTTGATCTACGGCACGACCAAGCGCGCCCTGGCCCGGTGGATCCGCCGGAACGCTGCGACGGACAACTGGGCCGGCGCCTCGATCCCCCTGAACGCGGTCGCACCCGGGGTCGTGGACACCCCGATGACCTCCGACATGATCAAGACGCCGCAGCAGCGCGAGGCGATGGCCACGATGGTTCCGATGCCCCTCAACGGGATCTTCGAACCGCGCTCGGTCGCCTACCTCCTGGCGTGGCTCGCCGGCGAGGAAAACGCCCACCTGTGCGGTCAGGTCATCTTCATCGACGGCGGTTCGGATGTGGTCATCCGGGGGGATGCGACCTGGTAGCGACACCGGGCGTTCACCGTGTCGTGAGCGCGCCGTCGACCATCGAATGCACCGAGGTCATCAGCGGGAGCAGGCGCTGGTCGTGGGTGACGAGGATCGTGGCGGTGTCGAACTCCGCTGTCAGCCGCAGAATCAGGGCCAGGATGCTCGAACCGCGTTCCTGGTCCAGCGCACTCGTGGGCTCGTCGACCACCAGTGCGCTCGGCTCATTCATCAGTGCCCTGGCGATATTGACCCGCTGGCGTTGCCCTCCCGAGAGTTGCGCCGGATGCTTGGCGGCGTGATCGGCGAGGCCGACGGCATCCAGGAGCTCCCTGGCCCGCGCCCGTGCGGCGTTGCGGGCACTGCGACCCCGGCGGGGTCCGTCGAGTTCCCCCATCACAACAAGCTGCTCCTCTGCGGTCAACGACGGGATCAGGTTCGATTGCTGGAAGACGATGCCGATGCTGTCCCTTCGCAGCTCCGCCCGTTCGGCGAGGGAGAGGGCGGTCGCGTCCACGTCATCGACGTGCAGGGTTCCTGCATCCGGGCTGATCAGGGTCGAAGCCACGGCGAGCAGGCTCGACTTCCCCGATCCGGATGGGCCGGTGATCCCGACCACGGAACCGCGATCGACCGTGAGGCTGACGTCGTCGACGGCGGTGATCCGCCGGTCGCCGTCCGGGAAGCTGAGGGTGATGTGGTCAAGGCGGATCATCGGTTGCTCCCGAGGGCGGTGAGGGGGTCGGCGGTGGTGACGGAACGGAGCGCGAAGGCCGCGCCGGCGAGACCCAGCGCGATCATCGCCGCACCGGGAAGGAGGGTCGTCAGGGGACTGATCACAAACGGCAACGCGGTGCCGGCCAGTGCGCCGAGCAGGGCGGTGAGCGCGATGCCGAGCCCGACGCCCACGATGAGGACGAGGGCGGCCTGGCCGAGAGCGTCGCCGACGAGCATCCGGTTGGACGCACCGAGCGCCTTGAGGACTGCGACGTCCGGTTGGCGTTGCATGCTCCAGACGGTGAAGAACGCGCCGACCACGAGGGCGGAGATGCCGAAGAGCATGGCCACCATCAGGAGCAGCGAGCCGATTTCGGAGCGGAATGCCGACAGGGCCGTCAGCGATTGCAGGACGCCGGCCGAGGACGTGCCGGTCGCCGTGTCCGCGGCGGACCAGTCGGTTCCCGAGGCGGTCACGGCCAGGACGGTCGCGTATGCGCCGGGGCTGCCGGTCGTGGCGGCGAGCTTCTGCCAGTCGGTCAGGGCCAGCCAGCTGACCGGCGTGTGCGAGTACCAGGTGTCGTCGGTGACCCGGTCGACGACGAATGTTGAACCCAGGATGGTGACCGAATCGCCTGCCCCGATGCCGAGTTTCGCAGCGGCCGTCCGCGGCAGGGTCAGGTGCCCGCTCGCGGGAGCGCTGCCGGAACCGAACCCGGAGGCGCTGCCGAACAGCGCGACGGCGACCTGGTTGTCGCCGGCCGATACCCTCTGCTGGCTGATGCCCAGGGGGTGCACGTCCCGGACCCCGGCCTGGTCTCGCCACCGGATCGCATTCGCTTCGGTCACAGCGGAATCGGCGAAGCTGCGTTCGGAGTCCGCGACCGGGGCAGAGAAGACGATCCGATCGGCGCCGAGGCCGGTGATCGCGGAGATGTTCTGGTCGGCCAGGCCGCCGGTCAGGCCGGACAGGAATCCGACCAGCAGGGTGATCAGGGTCACCACGGTTCCGATGAGGACGAATCGCCCCCTGGCGAATCTCAGATCGCGCCACGCTACGTACACAGAGGACTCCTTTTCACGCCGGTCCCGTCACTGGACCGGCTGCAGATGGCGAGCCCGTGCCCGCCACTGACCACTCTGCCGAGAACCGAACGCCCGGTCATCGTGCACCCGAACGGTCATTCCGGGACGAAGGGCGGAGCATCCGCTACACCTTTCGAAGGATGCCGTCCCGGCCTATTCCCCGTACGGTGGACTGGTGATCGCCGAGTGAGAGAAGCAACGCCATGACCGCGCACGGCTCCGGACTCGACTCCGTCTTCCTGGGTCTGCGCGTGAGCCTGCACCTGTTGGTGCTCGGCCTCGTCGTGCTCGTGGTCGCGATGGCCGGGCAGGCGGGGATGCCCGCCGCGGGAGTCATCATCTGCCTTTCCGCCGTGCTGCTCGGAACCTATGCCACCGGCACACTCGTCGCATACAACCTCCCGAGCCGTTCCCTGCCCGGGTGGGCACTGGCCTGGACGGCCGCGCTGAGCCTCGAATGGGTTGTCCTCACGGTTTTCAGCCCAGAGGCCATCTACCTGCTCTTCCCGCTCTTCTTCATCTACCTGCACCTGCTTCCCGGCTGGACGGGCCCCGCAGCAATCGCCCTCGCGACCGGGATCGCGATCGTCGCGTTCGGCGTGCATCGCGGATTCAGCGTGGGCGGCGTGATCGGTCCCGTGATCGGTGCCGTGGTCGCCGTCGTCATCGGGCTCGCGTACCGGTCGCTCACCAGGGAAGCCCGGGAGCGGGACCTTCTGATCGCCGAGCTGCAGGACACCCGAACCCAGCTCGCGGCGGCCGAGCGGGCCGCGGGAGTGCTCGACGAACGCGGCCGGCTGGCGCGCGAGATCCATGACACGGTGTCCCAGAGCCTCTCCAGCATCGTCCTGCTGCTGCACGCTGCCGAGCGCTCCGCCGATTCGAGTGCCGCCGTGCGCATGCGCGTGGGCCAGGCCAGGGATGCCGCGACTCAGGCCCTCGGCGAGACCCGTTCTTTCATCGACGAACTCTCGCCACCGGCGTTGCGGCAGACCACGCTGGTCGAGGCGCTCCGTCGGCTTGCCGCCGAGACGGAGGCGGCCAGCGGAGTACCGGTCAACGTCACGATCTCCGGGGACATCGGCCTGTTGCCGACCCGGCTCGAAACGGCCCTGCTCCGGATTGCGCAGGGGTCGCTGGCCAACGCCGTGCAGCATGCCCGGGCCGGCCGGATCGACCTCACGTTGAGCCGGCTCGATTCGGAGGTCATTCTGGACGTGGTCGACGACGGAGTGGGGTTCGACCCCGAGTCCGGCCCACAGGCCGTTCCCGCTGCCGTCGTACCCGCTGCCGTCCCCACCGCTCGCAACACCTTCGGCCTGCACGCCATGCGGGAGCGGGTCACCGAGCTGGGCGGGACGCTCACGGTCGAGAGCACGCGCCCGGATGGCGACCGGAACCGGCACGGGACCAGCGTCGTAGCCAGCTTCGAGCTCGCCCGATGACCATCCGGGTGCTGATCGCAGACGACCATCCCATCATGCGAACCGGGCTGCTTGCCCTGTTGGACACGGAACCGTCGATCACTGTCGTCGCCGCGGTCGGTACGACCGCCGAAGCGCTCGCCGAAACCGTGCGCCTGGGCCCTGACGTCGTGCTGATGGACCTGCAGTTCCAGGGCCAGTTCGAGGGCGCCGCGGCGACGCAGCGCATCCGCGCGCTCGACAACGCGCCCGCCGTGCTGATCCTCACGAACTATGACGCCGAAAGCGACATCGTCACCGCGATCGAAAGCGGCGCCGCCGGATACCTGCTGAAGGACACCCCGCCGGACGATCTCATCACTGCCGTGATCGCCGCCGCCTCCGGGCAGTCGGCACTGGCACCGGCCGTGGCCACCCGGCTGCTCGCCCGGGTGCGCGACGCGCAGTCGGCGCTGAGCATTCGCGAACTCGAGGTCCTGACCCTCGTGGCGGCCGGGCACAGCAATGGCGACATCGCGCGCGGGCTGCACCTGAGTGAGACCACCGTCAAGTCGCATCTCGCCCATATCTTCCCCAAGCTCGGTGCGACGAGTCGCACGGCGGCGGTTGCGGCAGCGCGCGAGGCCGGGCTCATCCGCTGATTCAGCCTTCGGGTGGCCTGCCTGCTCGTCAGGGGCGTGGCTGCCGCCTGCCCGACTCTTAACGGACTATGTTGAAAAGGTGAACAACGGGTGAACGAAGCCTGATCGATCGGTGAACGTGAGCTGGTATCGATGAGCGTTGGGGCTTCGCGGGTCCGTCACGCCGACCGGATCCCTCACGGTGCTCCGGGCTTCCGAGACCGGAGTACCCCACGAGAGATGCGCAGCGCGACAGTAGCCAGTCGGTTCGAGCCCGGCTCCTCATCGTCGGTAGTTTCTGCGTCGCGACGGCGGTCGTTTCTGCGGTCTGTGTCTTCGGAGCCGGCCAGCACCTGAGCGCAACGTCGGCAGGACCGGGTTCCGTCGTGACCGTGGCGGCCGGGACTCTCCCTGACGCAGCGGAGTCGGTGGATGGCCTGGACAACTCCCATGACTCCGGGATCGAGCTCAGTGTCGATGTACTCTCCTCCCCGTCGATCGTGGACCAGGGCGCTGGCCCGGTCCAGCCTCGATCGTCGATGGGCGACGACTTCACGTCCACCGTCACGATCGCCGGCCGGCAGCCCGAGATCGACCTGTGTTCCGGGCTCGTGGACACGACAGCCTGGTACGGCACGCCGATGCTCGTCGAGCACTGGGGCTGCGGTGGCGAACTCTTCCCGCGGTGGACCGGGGCGCAGGTCCGCCTGGCCGGCATCGACGCCGGCGTCTACCGGGTGACCGGTGTGATCGGCTCCCTGAGCGCTGGCACCGCGATGGTCAGCGACGTTCCGCGTGGCCACGACCTCGTCTTTCAGACCTGCCTGAACGGCGACAGCACTCACATGGTCCTGGTCGGGCTATCCAGGATCGGCTAGACCTGCTCGCGTCGTTCGGGTCGTTCAGGCTATTGGGCTCGCCCGGCCTGTCCGGGCCAGGGCGCCGGCCGGCCGAAGAGATAGCCCTGCCCGTGCAGCCAGCCCTGTGACAGCAGGGTCCGCGCCTGCGTCTCGGTCTCGACGCCCTCGGCGACACCGGTCAGGCCCAGGTGCGCGACGAGCCCCGCGAGGTCTGCCGCCAGGGCATCTGCGCCGCGGTTGCCGTCACCGAGGCCCGCGACGAAGCTCGCGTCGAGCTTGAGTCCCGTGACCGGGAGGTCGCGCAACAGCGAGATGGAGGAGAACCCGGTGCCGAAATCGTCGACGTGCAGGCCGACGCCGAGATCGCGGACCGCATCGAGGCTTCCTGTGGTGGATGGCCGCAGTGACAGCACGGCCGTTTCGGTGACCTCGACGATGAGTCGGGACGGGTCGACGCCGTGGGTCCGGAGGGCCGACCGGAAGGTCTCGGCCCAGGACTCGTGGGCCAAGTCGACGGCGGACACGTTGACGCTGATCGTTGTCGCACCGTTGGGATCCGAGGCCAGGACGGCGCAGACCTGGTCGAGCACGTAGCGATCGATTCCGAGGATGAGCCGGGATTCCTCGGCGATCGGGAGGAACTCGGCCGGCGCAAGGAGTCCCCGCCCGGGGTGCTGCCAGCGGACGAGTGCCTCATAGCCGACGGTGGAGCGATCGAGGAGGGCGACGATCGGCTGGTAGTAGACGACGAAATCGCCCTTCCGCAGCGAAATGCGGATTTCGTCCTCGATGGTGAGCCGCTCCATCGCCTGGGAGTGCATCGTGTCGTCGAAGAACTGCCACCGTGCCCTGCCCGACTTCTTGGCCCGGAAGAGAGCGGAGTCGGTGTCCCGAAGAAGACTGGTGGCGGTGGAACCGTCCGTGGAGAGGGCGATTCCCATCGACACCGTCGGGATGATCCGGTGTCCGTGGATCGAGAGCTCGGTGCTGAGAGCAGCCGTGATGTTCACCGCGACACGTTCGACATCCGCGGGCTCGGATGCATTCGGAACGACGACGACGGTCCTGCTCGAGAACGCGGAGGATCCAGTCCCGGTTGTGCATCCCGGTCAGCCGGTCGTTGTGTGCCTGGAACAGCAGCTCCTCGCGGGACTCGTGCTCGGCCGTGACATCTTCGAGCTGCACGACCAAACGTTCCGGTGCGCCCGCACTGGTCCGGATCACCGACGCGGTCCGGCGGGCCCAGATAATGGCCCCGTCGGCCCTGACCATCCGCAATTCGCGGAAAGGAGCCCTGGCGGCGGTGGCGATCGTCAAGGCCCTGGCCTGGATCACGGTCGCCCTGTCGTCGGGGTGCACCAGCTCGTCGGTGCGCCTGGCGAGAAGCGAGGCCTCGTCGCGGAGGAGCATGGTGCACAAAACCTCGTTGACGACCTGGATGCGTCCGGTGAGGTCACAGAGGATCATTCCCGTCGTCGATGACGTCAGCACGGCCCGGAACAGCTCCTCCGACTTCTCGAGGGACTGCCGCGCGACGGTCTCCTCGTGCACGTCGCGCAGGGAAATCACCCGGCCGGTGGTCTGGCCTGCCGCGTCGTGGAGGTCGCGCGTGATGGTCGACACCCAGCGATAGGTGCCGTCACTGCGCCGAACCCGGAACGGACGATGGCGCCGCACGCCCTCGTTCTGGTTGGTGCGGGCCGCCAGCACGCCCGGCAGGTCGTCGGGGTGCACGAATTCGGCGGACATCCGATTCAGCAGGTCATCGTGCTTCCAGCCCAGCGCCTCTTCGAGGGAGGGCGACGCCCAGACATACCGGTCGGCGGAGTCGACCATGAGTACGACGTCGGAGGCGTTTTCGGCGAGCAGCCGGTAGGGCTGCTCCGAATCCTGCAGGGCCTGGAGGGCGAGGTGCTGCCCGGTCACATCCCGCCAGATCACGGACACGCGGTCACCGACAGGAGCGGCGTGGAAGTCGTACCACCGGTCCGGCCGGTCGCCGTGAGGTGAGGCGGCCCGGAAACCGTCGCGATGACAGGGGACACCCTGCTCGAGGACCTCCGCGCAGAGGTCGCCGAGCGCCCCGGAGATCGCCGCCGGCATGGGGTTGAGCAGCGAGCCGCCGATGAACTGCCCCTGCGGCATCCGGTGGAATGCACAGGCCGCGGGGTTGGCCTCGTCCACCACGAAGTCGATGATGGTCCCGTGGATGTTGCGCACCGCGTGGACGAGGACGTACGGGTCGCCCAGGCCGGCCAACGATGCCTGCAGGGTCCTCCGGTCGGTCCTCGCGGACGTCCAGGAGAGCGAAGGCGCCCACGGTCGCACCGGCCTCGTCGACGGCCGGAATCCCCGAGATCCTGAGCCAGGCCAGACGAGCCGGGTCGGTGTCATCGCCGGGAACGAACAATCCGATCAGGGTTTCTGCTACCGGCGCGCCCGTGCGCAGGGCCGACAGGGCCGGCAGATCGTGCAGGGCGATCGAGGCGCCCCACTCGTCGATGGGATTCCAATTCTGCGCCTCGGGCGTACGTCCGAGCTGATCGTCCCAGACCTATCCTCGCACATCGTGTCCCCCGTTTGGGGTCCAAGCCGGGCGGGACCAGAATCGGCAGAATTCGCACCGCCTACAGACAATTCGGCGGACGCGAGCGTATTTTGTTCGGTGAAGCACGGGGTCTCGCTCGTGGGATGGACATGAAGGGCAGGGTGGCCGGCATGACAGCAGTGGCCGCGGTGATTCTGGCATTGGCAGCGATCCTCGTCGTCTCCGCAGGCGCGACGATCGTGGTGGCGCGGATGCTGTACAAACGCATTCGTCGCAGCCGTGCCGTGGCCGGTGCGGCGCTTCGCACCCGGGCCGCCCTGAGCCGGGGACCGCAGCGCGAGGTCCTGGGACTGCGCATCCGACTGAGAGACACTCTGGGAAGCGGTCAGGCCGCAGTCGATCTCGCGCTGGGCAGTGACGGGCCGCGGGGCGAGCTTCCCCGCCTGTTTCACCGGATCCAGGATGAAGGCGCTGCCCTCGACGCGCAACTGGTGCTGTTGACGAGTGAGACCGATGCCGTCGTCCTCGCAGAGGAACTTCCGATGGCCAGACGCCGTGTGGACGACGTCGCCGGACTCGTTGGTCGGCTGCGGGCGACCGTTGCAGGCGGCCGCGGGGACCTCACCGATGATGTCCTGCTGGCGCTGCGTTCGGAGGTCGACCGCGAGGTCTTGGCCCTGGAAGCCGGAATCCAGGAACTGCACGCACTCAACCTGCACGATCACCGCGACACCACGAGAGGGAGCGAATCATGAGCGCCACGTCACGGCTGCGCATCATCTTCCGGAGCAAGACGTCACGCGCCCTCGACCGGCTGGAAGACCCAGGAGAGGCCCTCGACGACAGCTATGAACAGCAGCTGAAGATGCTCCAGCAGGTGCGGCAGGGACTCGCCGAGGTGACGACGGCGAAGAAACGGATCGAGCTGCAGGGGCAGGAGATGGGAGCCCGGTACCAGCGGTTGGCCGACCAGGCCCAGGAGGCCCTGGACCAGGGACGCGAGGATCTCGCCCGGACCGCTCTCGAACGCCGTTCCTACCTCGAGACCCAGGTCGGTGCCATTCGTGAGCAATACGCCTCGCTCGAACGGCAGCAGGGGCAGTTGCAGGACAACGAGCGGCGACTCGCCGAACGGGTCACCGCGTTCCGGACCGAGAAGGAGGCTCTCAAGGCCACCTATGCAGCTTCCGAGGCCCAGGCGCGGGCGAATGAGGCGGCGGCCGGCATCGGTTCCAATCTGGGTGATGTCGGCGCCAACCTCGATCGGGCCAGGGACCGGGTTGCGCAGATGCAGGCGCGTGCTGCCGCGACCGATGAACTGCTCGCCCGGGGCGTCCTGAACGACCTCACGGCGCCCGCGGACGCGGACCTCGACCGGCAGCTGTCCGCGGGAGTGCGTCAGGCATCCGTCGAACGCCAGCTTCAGGAACTGAAGAACGCCCGCGCAGCAACCGAGGACGGCGCCGCTCGCGCCCAGCGCGCGGGACCGGACGCGTGGCTGAGCATCGGGCAGGGGCCGGACGCCCCCTGAGGCAGAACCCTGAGGCAGAACCCTGAGGCAGAACTCGGAGGAACCAGGTCGACCATGAACCCCGCGGCGCGGCGCGTGCAGAGGATCTACCTGATCCTCCTGCTCGGCAACACCCTGGCCGCGTCTTTCATCTGGGGCATCAACACGCTGTTCCTGCTCGACGCCGGACTGTCGAACTTCGAGGCCTTCGCCGCGAACGCCTTCTTCACCGCCGGGATGGTGCTCTTCGAGATCCCGACCGGGGTCGTCGCGGACACGGTCGGGCGGAAGGCGTCCTACCTGCTGGGCACGATCACGCTCTCGGCCACCACCGCGCTGTACTGGTTGCTGTGGCTCTGGCACGCGCCCTTCGGATGGTGGGCGCTCGTGTCCGTGCTGCTCGGGCTCGGCTTCACGTTCTTCTCCGGTGCTGTGGATGCCTGGCTCGTCGATGCTCTGACCTTCAGCGGGTACACCGACGGCCTCGAGGCGGTCTTCGGCAGGGGACTCGTCGTGACCGGCATTGCGATGTTCGCCGGGTCGGTCCTCGGCGGCGTGATCGCCCAGGCGACCAATCTCGGCGTTCCTTTCCTGCTGCGCGCCGGGGTGCTCGTCGTGATGCTCGTGTTCGCGGCGGTCGTGATGAAGGACCTCGGATTCACTCCGGATCGATCCCAGGGACCGCTGAAGGCGACCAGGACCGTTCTCGCCGAGTCGATCGAGCACGGCCTCCAGAGGCGCTCCGTCCGGTGGGTGATCCTGTCCGCGCCCTTCGCCTCCGGGGTCGGGGTCTATGCGTTCTACGCCCTGCAGCCCTACCTGCTGGTGCTCTCCGGCGACCCGTCCGCGTACTCGATCGCCGGTCTCGCCGCGGCCGTGCTCTCGCTCGCGCAGGTCGCGGGCGGGGTGCTGGCCCCGCGTATCCGGGGAGTATTCCACCGGCGGACGACCACGGTGATCGGGGCATCCGTCACGAGCATCGTCGTGCTCATCGCTCTCGGGCTCACCAGCCTCTTCTGGCTCGCGATCGTGCTGCTGGTGCTCTGGGGGTTCGTCTTCGCCGTCGCCGGCCCGGTGCGGCAGGCGTACCTCAATGACATGATCCCGTCGAAGCAGCGCGCGACGGTGCTGTCGTTCGACTCACTGTTCGGCAGCCTCGGCGGGGTCTTCGTCCAGCCGGCACTCGGCCGCGCCGCCGACCTCTGGGGCTACGGAACGTCGCTCGTGATCGGAGGCCTTATTGAGCTGATCGGCATCCCGTTCTTGTTCGCCAGCCGGCGCCAGCGCGATCCGGCCGACACCGTCAGCACCCTGCGGGCGGATGCCGCGCCGCAGGATCCCGAGGCGTACTGACTGCTGGCCGAGCCGAGGCTCAGCTCTGGGATTCCCCGGCGCCGAGCGGTTCGTCGGCGTGCCAGTAGTTGAGGCTCAGCGCGACCCCGACGAGGAAGAGGACCGCTCCACTGAGGACAGTGGCCTGGAAGAATAGCTGCTCCTCGAAGGCGAGGGCGATCCAGCATGCCCCGAGGAAACCGCCGCCCAGGCCGCCGAGGCCGGCGAACCAGAGGTCGAAGCGCCAGCGGTATGTCATCCACCGCCAGAATCCCTGCGCTGAACCGCCGGAGGCCGCCTCGGGATGGACCCACACCCAGGCCAGGTAGAACGACTTCTTGATCAGGGAGGCGAGCATGGTCGCAGGGAGGCCGCCCGCGATCACGCCGTAACTGCCGAGGAAGAGCCAGACCGCGGTCGACTGGTCTCCGCGCAACCCGTCCGGCCAGCCCCGGCCTTCATACTGCGCACGGGCATGGCGATCAGGGCGACCCAGGCCGCCAACGGGAGCAGGAGCCACAGCGCATGCGCCCAGAGCGCGAGGGTCCGGTCGGCACCCGTCGCCGGCGTTGGTCGATCAGGACGCCCGCGACAACGAGACCCGCACCGATCAGCTGGCGTGGGCCGAAGGGCTCGGCGGCGATGAGCGTACCGAGAAGCACCCCGGTGACGGGATTGAGGAGGCCGACCAGGCCGACCGTCGCCGCCGGCAGGCGCCGAAGTCCCGAGAACCAGGCGACGAACGCGACCGCCGTGGCGATCACCGTGACGTAGGCGAAGCCGGCCAGGGCCGGGCCGTCGAGGGCGGGCGGGGGACCTTCGACGAACGCGGCGAACGGCAGGAGCAGGAGTCCGCCGGCGACGAGCTGCCAGGAGGTCATCGCGATGGTGGACTCCCGGACGGCCCATTTCCTGGTCAGGATGTAGCCGACCGACGACATCAGCATGGCGGCGACTGAGGCGAGTACCCCCAGCGGATTCACTGCCCCGCTGCCGTCGAGGAGCAGGACGCACACGCCGGCGAACCCGGCAGCAGCGCCGAGTGCCGCGGTCCAGGTCGGGTGCTCGGACAGCATCGGCCAGGCCAGGAGCAGGAGGACTCCCGCCGAACTTGCCATGATCGTGGCCGCAAGGCTCGAGGGCAGGAGGTGGGAGGCAATGTAGATGAGGACGAAGAACGCTCCGACGTTCAGAGCTCCCAGTACCAGGGACTTCCACCACCAGGTGCCGCGGGGAACGGACCGCGCCAGTGCCAGCAGGAGGAGACCCGCAGGCAGGGCGCGCAGCGTGCTGCCCCACAGCGGATAGTCGAGCGGCAGGAACTGGCGGGTGACGAAGTAGTTCGATCCCCACGCGATCGGGGCGATCGACGTGACGAGCAGCCAGCGCCATTTAGTTTCCATGGAAGCTACTATAACTTCCACGGAAGATATAATGACGGTATGACGAAGGACGCATCGGATCGGGTCGCACGCATCCAGGCTGAATGGCGACGCGAACGCCCGGATCTCGACGTCGCCCCGCAAGCGGTCATCGGACGACTGCACCGGCTCGCCGCCCACCTCACCGGGGAGCTCGCGAGTGTCTATCGCGCCCACGATCTCGGGGAAGGGGAATTCGATGTGCTCGCTGCCTTGCGTCGCGCCGGCAGTCCCTACGAACGAGCGCCTCGTGAACTCGCCGACCATACGATGGTGACGACGGGCGCGATGACCAAGCGACTCGACCGGCTGGCGGCGGCCGGACTGATCGTGCGCAGGCACGTCGCCGGAGACGGCCGGCGCCGGGTCGTCGCGCTCACCCCCCGCGGCCTCGACGTCATCGATGCCGCGTTCGCAGACCACATGGACAATGAGCGACGCCTGGTCGACCAGCTCTCCGACGACGATCGTGACCGGCTCGAGGCGATCCTGACCCGGTGGTTGCGCGCCTACGAATCCCCGCTGCCGTCGTAAGCACTACCGGGAGAGCGCCTGATTCGCCAGCGCGGGGCCGGTCGCCTGAAGCGACCGGCCCCGCGTCCTGCCGTGCGGTCAGCTCACGCTCTGGTGCACCTGGCTGTAGCCGATGGAATCCGCAAGGGTCCCGACGAGCCCGAGTGTCACGGAGCCGAGTGTCGACGGTAGCCCGCCCGGCGGGGGAGTGGCCGCTCCGAAGCTGACGCTGGTTCCGTCGGGCAGGGTCGTGGTGATCGAGTCCAGGTAGACCTGCACGTTGCCGTGCAATTCCATCCGCGGTGAGCTCGTCACGAGGCCGGAGCCGGATGTCGACCGCACGTCGATGACGGCGTCCGTCAGAACAATGTCATCGGCCACGATCCGGAGCGCGGGCACGGCGGTACCGTCGGCGTGCGACACGGTCACGACCGTCACTGAGGCGAGCCCGGTGATGGTCATCGAGGATGCGCCGAGTTGAGCCGCCGGGTTGCCGAACACGGGTGCATTCGGGTCTGCCACGGCGACAACCGCCGCCGCGGCCGGGGTGTTCGGGCCCGGAGCCGTGACGCCCACGGTCGGACCGGTGGTGGGGACCGGGATCGGGGCAACGACGGGAGCCGGATCGACCGGAGCTGTCGGGACGGTGCTGGGGGTCGCATCCGCCACGGTTGGGTCAGCGGTCGTGCTCGGCGTCGGCGTCGGGACGCCGCAGTCCACGAGGAGCAAATCGCACGGCACGGCCTGACCCGGCGACGGCATCGCCGCCGCCCCGATCGCCGACAGCGACAGCACGAGCCAGACGCCGACGACGCGCGGTCGCAGATCGCGGGTGCGCCCGCGGTCGCGCATCACAGGGCACGCCGCGGACGCGAGCGTTCTTCGAAGAGCTCACCCAACTGGATGTCGGGCTCCTCGACCGGGCTCGCAAACAGCTCAACGGCGGTTCCCGCCCTGGCCGGCTTCGGCATCCAGGCGACGACCAGAATGCCGCCGATCGCGCTCAGGACCATCCCGATGAAGAATCCGCCGAGGTTGACGCCGACCAGCGAATAGATCGAGAACACCAGTGTGATCACCCCGTAAAAGATCCGGTGCGTGGGCATCGCGATCGCGAGGATACCGAGCAGCACCACGATGATCGGGATGATCATCGCCTGCATGCCTTCGATCCCGACCTGCACGTGGATCGTGCCGACGTCGAGCTGGCCGGAGAAGAACATCTCCACTCCGGCCAGCACGACGAGGATGCCACCGACGAACGGTCTCTGACGGCACCAGGCAGTGAATGTGGCCCACGTGCTGGTTTTCATCCGGTCTCCTCCGTGGTGACGGGGTGCTTCGATTAGAAGCACTCAGTTCCGTTGGTCAGCTGCAGGTGCATGCCGTTCAGGGTGAACACCGAGGCCTGGGTGCTCCATGCAGTCTGCTGAAGCCCGGCGACCTTGATCGTGTCGGCGTCCTGGGCGAAGTCGCCCGTGGTGCCCTTGGCCGCCGTCTTCACCGCGGCGGCGTCCACGCCGATGCGGATGTTGCCGAAGGTCGCGTCGCCCTTGAGGTCGGTCATGCCGATCTGCAGGTCGGTCGCGGTGGCCGGCTTGCCGCCGCCGCCCGCACCGATGAGCAGGCCGACCTTGCCGAGCGGGGTCACGGCGACCACGGACTGGCACAGGTCGGCCAGGCTCGCGGTCGCGATGTTCGCGATCGCGACGGGGTGGTACGTGCCGGTCTTGCCTTCCTGGGCGACGCCTCCGTACTGAGAGAAGCCCGTCCCATCGAGCTGGGAAGCGCTGATCTTGAACTGGCCTCCCGACACGGCGAACGAGACGGGGACGGCGCCGTTGGCCACCCCCGCCATGAGGACGGTGGACAGCAGGGCCACGGGAACCGCAGCGAGCACGATCCGTCCGGCGTGGGTGCCGGTGAGCTTGGTGAACTTCATAGATCCTCCTTGATCTGGGCAAACAGTCCGGCAGGTCGTTATTGACTCGCCAACCAATAAGCGCTGTTGACGAGTGTACTAATAGCCGGATTTGCGAAACATCACGGTTTGGCAACGCTTTTTGCGATCTGCTAACCGGGCACTCGCGTGGGAGTGCCCGGTTCGGGGGTGCCGAGGACGGCCCGCTGCCGAACGCGGATATGCTCTAACCATGGAAACGGAGCGGCGAACGCGGCTGACTCCGGACGAGCGCCGGGCCCAGCTGGTCGCGCTCGGAGTGAAGTCCCTCGCGGACCAGCCGCTGGAATCCCTCACCATCGACTACCTCTCCGCGCGGGCCGGCGTTTCCCGCGGGTTGCTGTTCCACTACTTCACCTCGAAGAAGGGCCTGCACCGTGAAGTGGTGCGCACGGCCCGCGACGCCATGCTGGACGCCACAGAGCCTGCCCCGGAACTGCCGCCCCTCGAGCGGCTCCGCGACACCCTGACGCGGATCGTCGGTTTTGTCCGCGAGTACCGCGGGACATTCTTCTCCCTCGTGCGCGGTGTCGCGAGCGGCGACACCGAGGTGCGCGAGGTGCTGGAAGAAGCACGGGCGGCCCAGGCCGATCGCGTGATCACGGTCTTCCTGGAACTCGGAGTCGCGGACTCGGAGTTGCTTCGTCTCGCCCTGCGTTCCTGGGTCGGATTCGCCGAGGACATCCTCGTCGACCTCGCGCTCGACACCGAGATGCCCTCAGCGGAGATCGTCTCGTTCCTGGAGCGGAGTGTCACGGCGATCGCGGCATCCGTTGACCCGCAGGGCACGATCGCTCGCGACTGACGTTCGTCGCGGATTCCGGTCAGTCCTGGCGGGCGTCCCTGCGGTCCTGACGCAGCTGTGAGACCTTGGAGGCACCCCGCCTGGCGAGGTCGTTTGCCCGGCGGCTGACCTTCTTCGCGCCGTCGAACTCGGTGCCGAGCAGCGCGAGGCCGCCGAGGCTGATCAACGCGCCGGGCCCGGGGAGAGGGATGAGCACGATACCCAGCACGACGGTTCCCCCGCCGATGACACCGACGGAGGTGCGGTAGACGCGGTCGACGGTGCGGTTGCGGCCGATGAGGTCGCGGGCGGAGTGGGCTACGGTTCTGACCGGCATGCCGCGAGTGTAGCCGACCCGGCTGGGCTGGGGAGGTTAGGCCGTCTGGTCTGCCGGGGGGCCCGGTTGGACGATATTCGGCCAGAGGCGCCCGCGAGAGTACCCGGTTGCACTGCTGTGACCGAACCAGATGATCGTCGCGAGATAGCCCCAGGTGAAGAGCTGGGACTCGAGCCCGGCGCTCCAGGCCGTTCCCGACGCCGCGCCCCAGCTGTTGAGGAATCCGAGGCTGACGGCGCCCACGGCCAGCCACGCGATGATGGTCTGAAACATGCTCGCGCTCCGCAACGACTCGGCGCGGAATGCGTCGTCCCAGGCTCGC
Organism: Cryobacterium glucosi; assembly: GCF_004402235.1. Classification (GTDB taxonomy): domain Bacteria; phylum Actinomycetota; class Actinomycetes; order Actinomycetales; family Microbacteriaceae; genus Cryobacterium; species Cryobacterium glucosi. The sequence goes on along the minus strand of NZ_SOFS01000015.1, from coordinate 221,939 downwards.
TCGAGGTCTGTTCCCGCAGACGGGGTCTGGCGAAGCATCCGTCGTGCTGCGAACCTGCCGACGATGAGGTTGACGCCCGCTACGGCGAGAACCGGAAGCGCGGCGCTCTGCAGGAACACGTCGGGAGTGAGCATGCCGACGAGCCCCAGCCACAGTGCCCCGCCCGCCAACACGGCGGCGAGGATCACCAGAAGGGGAGCCGCGCGCAACCGCCCGGGGCTCACGTAGTCGGCGAGAACGACCGCGGGCGACCGAGCCGGTCGGGGGTCGTCGGTCAGGGGCAGGATCCGCGATTCTCGGAGGGTCAGCCCCAAGTCGAATGTGGACGCGCCGATCAGGGTCGCAGGGAGGGCGATCAGCCAGACGAACGGGGGCGACACGAGCTCGGGTCGCAGCAGGAGGATCACGGTCGCCGCGAGCAGGCCGGCCAGGAAACCGACGAGGACTCCGGTCCCGGAGATGCGAATCCGGCGGCGAACGGTCAGGGCCATCCGCTCAGTACCCATCGGCAAACCGGTGTTCTGCCAGAACTGCAGAAAGCGCCGGTCTTGAGCCTTCCGGGTCTGCGCGAAGAGCAGCGAGCCCAGGATCATCAGCCAGCCTGCAGCGACGCAGATCCAGACAAAGACGGAATCGGATGACATGCGGCCCCCCAGCGATCGCGATGCACAACAATTTAGCAGGAGATATGGCATATTGTTCAGCGGATTGTGGCGGAGGCATCCGTTGTGTGACCCGTGAGGACTTTCGTCGTGACTCCGTAGGCTGGGGTCATGTTCGACGTGTTGGATGATCCCCGGGCACAGCTCGCGGCGCTGTGCAAGCGGGGACTGGACTGGCACACCGGCGTGGCTCGTTCGCTGCCGGATTCGACGCGGGCCAGGCGCGCTGCGGTGCTGGTCCTCTTCGGGGTGCTCGACTCCTCGCCCGCCCAGCCGCCGGTCGCGGGACGCGAGCGAGCGCAAGTCCCACGGGACCTTGACGTGCTCCTGCTACGCCGGGCCGCAACGCTCGGGAGCCACCCGGGGCAGATCGCCTTCCCGGGCGGACGGCTCGAAGCATCCGACGCCGGCCCGATCGCGGCCGCTCTGCGGGAGGCCGTCGAGGAGACCGGCCTCGACCCGGAGGGCCTCGAGCCGCTCGGCACCCTTCCGGCACTGCCCGTGCCGGTGAGCAACCACCTCGTGACCCCGGTGCCGGCCTGGTGGACGCGCGAGTCGGAGGTGGCAGCCGTCGATCACCTGGAGACGGTCGACGTCTTCCGGGTGCCCGTCGCAGACCTGCTCGACCCCGCCAACCGGGTGAGCACGGCTCACACCGTCGGGGGAGCCGCGTACCGTTCGCCGGCCTTCACCGTCGGCGGCCGGCTGATCTGGGGGTTCACGGCGATCGTGCTGTCGCGGATGTTCGATGAGCTCAGCTGGGCCGAGCCGTGGGACCTCGGCCGGACCGTTCGGCCGGACCTGTAGCCGCAGAGGTGTGGGCCGCTCCCGACCCCGGCAGTGGACGGGAGGTGCCTGAGACGAGCGCGGCCCCGGCGATCAGATCACCGGGGCCGCGAGTGCAGTTCTTAGACGGATGTCTCCGTGCGGGCGGGCAGGCGCCAGCCCGGCCGGACATAGTGGCAGGTGTACCCGGCGGGGTACTTCTCCAGGTAGTCCTGGTGCTCGTCTTCGGCTTCCCAGAAATCGCCAGCAGGCTCGACCTCGGTGACGACCTTGCCCGGCCACAGGCCGGAGGCGTCGACGTCCGCGATCGTGTCGCGGGCGACCCGTTCCTGCTCGGGCGTCGTGTAGTAGATGGCCGAGCGATAGCTGCGACCGACGTCGTTGCCCTGCCGGTTCTTCGTCGACGGGTCGTGGATCTGGAAGAAGAACTCCAGCAGCTCGCGGTAGCTGATCACCGCGGGATCGAAGACGATCTCGACGGATTCGGCGTGGTCACCGTGATGACGATAGGTCGCGTTCGGGGTGTCGCCTCCCGAGTAGCCGACCCGCGAGGAGATGATGCCGGGGCGCCGGCGCAGCAACTGCTGCGCTCCCCAGAAACACCCTCCGGCCAGGATCGCTTGTTCTGTACTCATGATTCCTCCACATACGTTGGGGTGACCGCCGGCTGCGTTCTCACGTCGCCCGCGGGTCAGTGGATAGAACACCGCTCGTGTCGCAGATGTTCCATCACCGCGCCGACGGCCTCCGAGCGCTAGTCGCGGCGGGGGTGGCGCGGGGCGCGGTCCTCGCGGCGCACCGGGCCGCTGTTGTCCGGCTGGATCTCGATGAGCTTGCCGCTGATCCGGGTTCCCACGAGACGATCGAGGACGTCCTGGGACAGGTTCTCTGGCAGCTCGACGAGCGAGTAGTCCGGGTTGATCTGGATGTGCCCGAAGTCCTCGCGGCTCAGGCCGCCCTCGTTCGCGATCGCGCCGACGATCTGGCGCGGCTCGACCTTCTGGCGCTTGCCGACCTCGATCCGGTAGGAGACGAGCGGGATGGTGCTGTCGCGGGGGCGCGGTTCGGGGCGCTCGCTCTTGCGCGGGCGGTCGTCGCGGTCCCAGCGATCGTCGCGTCCGCCACGGTCGTCGCGTCCGCCACGGCTGTCGCGGTTGTTGCGATCGTTGCGGGGCGCATAGCTGCCGCTGTCGTTGCGCTCGGAGCGTTCGCGTTCGTTGCGTTCGCGTTCGTCGCGACGCTGGTTGCGGGCATCCTGCTCGGAGAGGAGCAGCGGGGTCTCACCCTGGGCGACGACCGCGAGAGCTGCGGCGACGTCGGCCTCCGGCACGTCGTACTGCTCGACGTAGTGGGCGATGATGTCGCGGAACCGGTCGACGCGGGCGGTCTGGCCCAGCGCCTCGGTGATCGCGTCGTCGAAGCGCGCCAGGCGGGTGATGTTGACGTCCTCGACACTCGGCAGCTGCATCTGGGTGAGCGGCTGGCGGGTCGCCTTCTCGATGGCGTTGAGCAGGTGACGCTCACGGGGTGTGACGAAGCTGATCGCGGCACCGCTCCGCCCGGCGCGGCCGGTGCGGCCGATGCGGTGCACGTAGGACTCGGTGTCGATCGGGATGTCGTAGTTGATGACGTGGCTGATGCGCTCGACGTCGAGGCCGCGAGCGGCGACATCCGTTGCGACGAGGATGTCGAGCTTGCCCGACTTCAGCTGCTCGACCGTGCGTTCACGCTGAGCCTGCACGACGTCACCGTTGATGGCGCTCGCCGAGTAGCCGCGCGCGCGAAGCTTCTCGGCGAGGGTCTCTGTCTCGTTCTTGGTGCGGGTGAAGACGATCATGCCCTCGAAGTTCTCCACCTCGAGGATGCGGGTGAGCGCGTCGACCTTCTGCGGGTACGAGACCATCAGGTAACGCTGGGTCGTGTTCGCCGAGGTCGTGGTCTTGGTCTTGACCGTGATCTCTTCGGCGTCGTGCAGGTACTTCTTGGCGATGCGCCGGATGGACGCGGGCATGGTCGCAGAGAACAGCGCGACCTGCTTGTCTTCCGGGGTGTCGGCGAGGATCGTCTCGACGTCTTCGGCGAAGCCCATCTTGAGCATCTCGTCGGCCTCGTCGAGCACGAGGTACTTCAGCTCGGACAGGTCGAGGGTTCCCTTGGCGAGGTGGTCCATGATGCGACCGGGAGTACCGACGACAACGTGGACGCCGCGACGGAGCGCGGAGAGCTGGACGCCATAACCCTGTCCGCCGTAAACGGGGAGGACGTGCACGCCGCGCATGTGCGAGGCGTAGCTTTCGAAGGCCTCGCAGACCTGGAGTGCGAGCTCGCGGGTGGGGGAGAGGACGAGGGCCTGCGGGTTCTTCTGCGCCATGTCGAGGCGGGACAGGATCGGCAGCGCGAACGCTGCCGTCTTTCCGGTGCCGGTCTGGGCGAGGCCGACGACGTCGCGGCCGGCGAGCAAGGGGGGAATGGTCGCGGCCTGGATGGCCGAGGGAGTTTCGTACCCGACGTCCTTGAGGGCTTTGAGCACGGCATCGGTCAGGCCGAGCTCGGAGAAGGTCTTCGCGACGAGGGCAGTTGCTGCCTCGCTCGGCGCTGTTGTATCAGGAGGCGTCATGCTATCAAAGGTAGTCGGTCGAAGCTCACCCCCCTATTAGGGAGATCGGGCCATCGGGACGAATCGGGCCGAATATGTACCATAGGGGGGTATCGGGTGTACCATAGGGGGGTATAAGGATCCGACGAGGAGGACAGCGCGATGACGGATATCAGTTCTACGGAGGACGGTGCGACCGCGGTCGGTGCGACCGCAGCAGGTGCGACCGCAACGATCGCCGCCGAGGCGAGTGCAGACCCGCACAGCGGTCCGCATGGCTACATGTCCAACAAGGACGCCTACCTGAAACGGCTCCGCCGGATCGAGGGCCAGGCCCGCGGTCTGCAGGGCATGGTCGCAGACGACAAGTACTGCATCGACATCCTCACCCAGGTGTCGGCGATGACGAGCGCCCTGCAGGCGGTCGCTCTCGGCCTGCTCAACGACCACCTCAGCCACTGCGTGGTCGAGGCCGCCGTCAAGGGCGGCGACGAGGCCGACGCCAAGGTCAAAGAGGCCTTCGACGCCATCGCACGGCTCGTGCGGTCCTGAGCCACGGCTCACCCATTCACTACAAGGAACCAGAAAGAAGTGCATTCCATGATCGGACAGACGGAAAACGACCTCGGCATCAGCGAATACCAGGTGACGGGGATGACCTGCGCGCACTGTGTAGCGGCCGTGACGAAGGAGGTCGGCAAGCTCGCCGGCCCCGAGAACGTCGCGATCACCCTCGTTCCGGGCGGCACGTCCGTCCTGACGGTAACCGGCGCCCCTCTCGACCGCGCTGCCGTCGCAGCCGCCGTCGACGAAGCGGGTTACGAACTGGTCGCTGAGTCACGATGACCACCGAACGCGTCGACCTTCTCGTGGGCGGGATGACGTGTGCCTCCTGCGCGACCCGCATCGAGAAGAAGCTGAACCGGATGCCGGGAGTCGAGGCATCCGTCAACTACGCCACCGAAAAGGCGAGCGTCTCCCTGCCAGAGGGCACCACCGTCGACCAGGCCATCGCCGTGATCGAGGACACCGGTTATACCGCAGAGCGCCCGCGCCCGCCGGAGCCGACCGCCGGGACCTCTGGCAGCGCACCCGCTCCCACGGCGCAGGAGCTCGAGGTGGCGAGCCTGCGTCACCGCCTCCTCGTGTCGACGGCGCTCGCGATCCCCGTCGCCGCGATGTCGATGATTCCCGCCCTGCAGTTCACCAACTGGCAGTGGCTCGCCCTGACCCTCGCGGCGCCCGTCGCCGTCTGGGGCGCCTGGCCCTTCCACCGCGCCATGTGGATGAACCTCCGGCACGGCGCGACGACCATGGACACCCTGATCAGCATGGGCATCATCGCCTCACTCGGCTGGTCGCTCTACGCGCTCTTCTTCGGCACCGCCGGCATGCCGGGCATGCGGATGACGTTCAGCCTCACCGCCCAGGCCGGCGGCGGAGCGAACGAGATCTACCTCGAGGTCGCATCCGCGGTCACGGTCTTCCTCCTCGCGGGCCGGTACTTCGAGGCGCGCGCGAAGAAGCAGTCCGGGGCGGCGCTCACCGCCCTCCTCGAACTGGGCGCCAAGGAGACCGCCGTGCTCCGTGACGGCGTCGAGGTCATCGTGCCCACATCATCCCTCGTCGTCGGCGACCAGTTCGTGGTGCGGCCCGGCGAGAAGATCTCCACGGATGGCGTCGTGGTCGAGGGCGTGTCCGCCATCGACGCGAGTATGCTCACCGGCGAAGCCGTGCCGGTCGAAGTCGGTCCGGGCGCCGTCGTCGTCGGGGCGACCCTCAACTCGGGCGGACGGCTCGTGGTCCGGGCCACCCGGATCGGCGCCGACACCGAACTCGCCCAGCTCGGGCGCCTCGTCGAGCAGGCCCAGACCGGAAAGGCCGACGTGCAGCGCCTCGCCGACCGGGTCTCCGGGGTGTTCGTGCCGATCGTCCTCGGTCTCTCCCTCGCGACCCTCGCGGTCTGGCTTCTGGTCGGTGCAACCCCCGTCGTCGCCTTCACCGCCGCCGTCGCGACACTCATCATCGCCTGCCCCTGCGCGCTCGGGCTGGCCACACCGACGGCACTGCTGGTCGGCACCGGCCGCGGCGCACAGCTCGGCATCCTGATCAAGGGCCCGCAGGTGCTCGAATCCACCCGGCGCGTCGACACCATCGTGCTCGACAAGACCGGCACCGTGACCACCGGGCGGATGTCCCTGGTTCAGGCCGTCCCCGCCTCAGGGCTCGAGGCCGCCGAACTGCTCCGGTTCGCCGGGGCCGCAGAGGCCGGGTCCGAGCATCCGATCGCGAAGTCCATCGTGACCGGGGCGAGGGAACGGGTCGGTACCCTCCCGGCGGCCGAATCGTTCGCCTCCGCGGACGGCCTCGGAGTACAGGCCGTCGTCGACGGTCGCCTCGTCGCCGTCGGCCGGCCGCGTTGGCTCACCGAGCAGTGGGGCATCGTCTTCACGCCCGACCTCGAGGCGGCGCTCGCCGCTGGCGAGGACAGAGGCGAGACCCCGGTCGCCGTGGCCTGGGACGGAGTGGCCCGCGGCATCCTCACCGTCGCCGACGCCGTCAAGGACACGAGCGCCGCCGCAATCGCCGAATTCCGCCGCCTCGGCCTCACCCCGGTGCTCCTGACAGGGGACAACGACACCGTTGCCCGGAACGTAGGCACCCTCGTCGGCATCGACGACGTGCGCGCCGGCGTGCTCCCCGCCGAAAAGGCCGAGGTCATCCGCGCCCTGCAAGCCGAGGGACGGGTCGTTGCCATGGTCGGCGACGGCGTGAACGACGCCGTCGCGCTCGCCACCGCCGACCTCGGCATCGCCATGGGCACCGGCACCGACGTCGCGATCGAGGCGAGCGACCTCACCCTCATCCGGAGCGACCTCGTCGCGGCAGCGGATGCCATCCGGCTGTCCCGGCGCACGCTCGCCACGATCAAGGCGAACCTGTTCTGGGCCTTCGCCTACAACGTGGCCGCGATCCCGCTCGCCATGCTCGGCCTGCTCAACCCCCTGATCGCCGGCGCCGCAATGGCGCTGTCCTCGGTCTTCGTGGTGAGCAACAGCCTCCGCCTCCGCGGTTTCCGCGGACTGACCCTGCCGGCCGCTGCCCCTCGTACCCCCACGGGTATGGCGAGTAGCGTGACGGTACAACGAAGGAGAACAGAATGATGTGGGGCAACGGGTACGGCATGGGATTCATGTGGTGGGTGTGGCCGGTCGGGCTGGTCCTGATCCTGGGCGTAGTCCTGCTCACCATCGTGACCATCCGGGTCTTCAGCAGCGGGAGCGAGACCCGTGCGGAAGGGTCGCAGGGCAACGTCCCTTCCGGGCCGGTTTCGACCAGACGCAGCGCAGCACGCCTCCTTCTGGACGAGCGCTTCGCGCGCGGCGAACTCGACGCCGAGGAGTACCGGCACCGCGTGCAGGTGCTCGGGGAGTAGTCGACTCAGGCTCAGGCTTCGCCGCCGCCGCGCCCGTTTCGGCCGCCCGCTACCGCCGTTTCGGTAGCGGCGGCGGGCCCTGCACGAGCTCGTGCCGTGTCGCGCGCGGCCGGGGAGCGGTTCGCGGGAGGATGGGAGCATGGCCAACACTGAGCAGCAGCCCTGGGTAAAGAACTACCAACCGGGGGTTCCGGCCGAAATCGACCTTCCGACGGAGTCGCTCGTCGCCATGCTCGAACGGTCCGTCGCCGATGCAGGCACCCACCCCGCCCTCGAGTTCTTCGGACGGAGGACGACCTACACCGAGCTCGGTGAGCAGATCGACCGCGCGGCGGAGGGCCTCCGGCACCTCGGCGTCCGCGCCGGAGACCGGGTCGCGCTCCTGCTGCCGAACTGCCCCCAGCACGTCGTCGCGTTCTACGCGGTGCTGCGCCTCGGCGCGGTCGTGGTCGAGCACAACCCGCTCTACACCTCGCGGGAACTCCGCCACCAGTTCGAGGACCACCAGGCCCGCATCGTGATCGCCTGGGACAAGACGGTCGCGGCGATCCGCGCCTTCCCTGCCGACATCGAGATCGACCACATCGTCTCTGTCAACCTGCTGATGGCGTTCCCGACGATCAAGCGCCTGGCCCTGTACCTGCCGGTCAAGAGCCTGCGGGAGTCCCGCGAGGCCCTCACCGGTTCCGCGCCCGGCACGATCGCCTGGAAGGAACTACTCACGCACGGTCGCATCGACCCGGAGCACCCGCATCCGTCGGTCGACGACCTTGCCGCCATCCAGTACACCTCCGGCACCACGGGCCGTCCCAAGGGTGCGATGCTCACCCACTTCAACCTGTATTCGAACGCGCTCCAGGGCGAGGCGTGGATGCACGGAGCCGAATATCGCAAGGAGATCTTCTACGCGATCCTGCCGATGTTCCACGCCTTCGGCATGACGCTCTACCTGACTTACGGCATCCGCAAGCAGGCGCTGCTCGTGCTGTTCCCGAAGTTCGAGCCCGGGCTGATCCTCGCCGCGATGAAGAAGTCGCCCGCGACCGTCTACTGTGCCGTTCCGCCCATCTACGAGCGCACCGCCCGGGCCGCGCAGGAACAGGGCGTCTCGCTGCGCTCCTGCAAATACTGCATCTCCGGCGCGATGAACCTGCCCGCGCACGTCGTCGAGCTCTGGGAATCGGTCTCCGGCGGCCTTCTTGTCGAGGGCTATGGGATGACCGAATCCTCCCCGGTCGCCCTCGGCAACCCGTTCTACTCCACCCGCCGTCCCGGCACGATCGGGGTGCCGTTCCCCTCGACCCTGATGAAGGTCGTCGACCTGGACGACCCGAGCATGGAAGTAGCCCAGGGGCAGCCGGGGGAGCTGTTACTCAAGGGCCCGCAGGTCTTTCAGGGGTACTGGAACAACCCGGATGAAACCAAGAAGGCGCTCTTGCCGGGCGGCTGGCTGCGCACCGGCGATATCGTCACCGTGGACGCCGACGGCTTCACGACAATCGTCGACCGGGCCAAGGAACTCGTCATCACCGGCGGGTTCAACGTCTCACCCACCGAGGTGGAGACGGCGCTGCGGCTGCACGCGTCCATCAAGGACGCCGCGGTCTTCGGCAAGCCGCTCGAGCGCGGCGGGGAGATGGTCGTCGCAGCCGTCGAACTCGAGCCCGGCGCGACCCTCGACCAGGAGGCCCTGCGCGCGCACTGCCGTGAACTGCTCGCCGCATACAAGATCCCGCGCCGCATCGTGCAGATCGACGACATGCCGCGGTCGATGCTCGGCAAGATCCTGCGCAGGCAGGTGCGCGAGCAGGTGCTGCCGCTGCTCTGAGGCGGATCGTATCCGCCACCCGTTTGTTGTTATCGCAAACAAATACCCGGGATGCGGTTTAGGATTGTCCACGTGGACCTCACCGAACGACCGACCCCCGATCCCGACCGCTCCGAATTCGACAAGATGGTCGCGGGGGACTGGTACCGCTACCGGTCCGGCCCCGAGCTCGCCGAAATGACGAACAGCACCCAGCGCACCTGCCGTCGGATCACGGCCCTCTACGACGAGGACAGGGAGGCCGCATACGCGCTGCTGACGGGCATGCTCGGCACGGCGGGGGAGAACCTCGACTTCCGGCCGCCGATGTACCTCGACTACGGATCCCGCCTGCACATCGGCAGGGACACCTTCATCAACGGGGACTTCCTCACCCTGGGCGGCGGCGAGATCACGATCGGGAACAACGTGCTGATCGGGCCGAGCGCCCGCCTCTACACGCCGATCCACGCTCTCGACGTCGACGAGCGCCGCGCGGGCTACGAGCGCGTGCTGCCGATCCACATCGGCAACGACGTCTGGCTCGGCGGCAACGTCGTCGTATGCCCCGGGGTCACGATCGGTGACGGCAGCGTGATCGGTGCCGGGTCCGTCGTGACCAAGGACGTGCCGGCCGGGGTCATCGCCGTCGGCAACCCGGCCAGGGTCGTGCGCACGATCGGCAAGCCGGAGCAGGCCACGGGCGAAGGCGAATAGAGCCGCACCTCGCCGAGTGGCCCGAGTGGCCCGGCGAGCCCGAGACCACCCGCAGCGGATGCCGCGGCTCAGGTGCCGAGGTAGCGTCCCGGCCGGTGGTTGAGCGCGAGCACGAGGTTGAGCACGATCGCGCCCGCCGCCGAGAGGGCGACGTTCAGCGGTGCGACGACCGTGATCGCGGCGACGACGACGGTCACGTCGAACACCATCTGCACATACCCGGCACGCCAGCCGAGGCGCTCCTGCAGGAGCAGGGCGAGGATGTTGAACCCACCCAGGCTGGCCTTGTGGCGGAACAACACGATCAGCCCCACCCCGATCACGAGGTTGCCGAACAACACGCCGTAGACCGGATTGAGGTGCTCGATCCCGAGGGCGTACGGGTGCAGGGACGAGAACGCGGAGACGAGCGCGACCGCGATGACGGTGCGCAGCGTGAAGTTCCAGCCCTTCTTCCAGAGAGCGAGGGCGAAGAACGGCACGTTGATCGCGAAGAAGAACACACCGAACGGCACGGGAGCCGCGTAGCTCAGCAGGAGCGCGAGTCCCGCCGTGCCGCCGGTCACCGCCGCGCTCGCCTTGAGCAGGAACAGCCCGAACGACGCGAGGAGGGTGCCGGTGAGGATTCCGAGAACGTCCTCGACCGCCGAATGGCGCGGCGCGACATCCGTGTTGAGTGTTCTGGGCTCGACGGCCAGGGGAGATTTCGGCATTATGCAAGTCTGCACGATGGCACGGGTAACGTTTCGCACCCGTGCGTGGTTGTCCACGGTATGACTGTTGCCCTGTCCATTCTTGACCTCGCTCCGATCGCACCCGGGCAGACTGCCAGGGAGAGCTTCGCGGGAAGCGTCCGCCTTGCGCAGACCGCCGAGAAGCACGGCTATACCCGTGTCTGGTACGCCGAACACCACAACATGCCGACGATCGCGTCCTCGGCCACGAGCGTCCTCGTCGGCCATGTCGCGGGCCAGACGTCGACCATCCGGCTCGGCTCCGGCGGCGTGATGCTGCCCAACCACTCTCCGCTCACCATCGCCGAACAGTTCGGCACCCTCGCCGAGCTCTACCCTGGGCGGATCGACCTGGGCCTCGGCCGCGCCCCGGGCAGCGACCAGACTACCGCGCGGGCGATGCGTCGCGACCCCCGCGCCTCCGACCAGTTCCCCCAGGACGTGATGGAGCTCCAGGCCTACCTGCGCGGCGAGTCGATCGTGCCGGGGGTGCAGGCCATCCCCGGTGCCGGCACCAACGTGCCGCTCTACATCCTCGGCTCCTCGCTCTTCGGAGCAGGCCTGGCCGCGGCGCTCGGCCTGCCGTACGCCTTCGCCTCCCACTTCGCGCCGGACGCCCTGCACGAGGCCATCGCCCTGTACCGGCGCGACTTCAGGCCCTCGGCGCAGCTCGCCGAGCCGCACGTGATCGTCGGTGTGAACGTGATCGCCGCAGACGACCGGGCGGATGCCGTCCGACAGTTCGAGGAGACCCGGCGGAACCGGGTGCGCGGCATGCTCACGCGCGGTCCGGCGTCGCCGGAGTACACCGACCAGCAGGTCGACGCCTTCCTCATCACTGCGGAAGGGCGTCAGATCGCGAATATGATGCGCTACTCGGCCGTCGGCGATCCCGCAGACGTGCGGGTCTTCCTCGACGACTTCGTCGCCTCGACCCACGCCGACGAACTGATCATCGCGCACGCCTCGCGGGACATCGAGGCTCGGCTGCGCTCGGTCGAGCTGACCGCCGGAGCCATGAACGGCGTGACCGTCTGACCGATCCCGGCGCCTTGGATTCTTCGCATGGGAGGGTCCTCCTAAAAGGGGACTATCCGATTCCGGCAGGCGGTGGCGTTAATGTCAGCCACGAGTCGAGAGGTTCCATGAGCTGCCCGGGGTCACCGGTAGCCCCGGCCGACCGTCGTGAGAGCCGGAGATTCGATGTCGCACCCCGCAGTCCAAACCACCCGCCGCCGCACGCCAGCTGTCGCCTCCCTGTCGCTTCGCCTGATTTCCCGGGACGACGCGATCAGGACGATTCGCCTCGTCGTCGTGCGGTGCGAGGATGACAGCCTGCAGGAGATCCGGTTCCGCGACCAGGTGATCGGCTTCATCCGCCGGGACGAGCCGTTGTTCCGCGCGCTCAGCGGCACCCAGCTCGACGGGGCGTGTGAACGCGGACACTCCCTGCTCTGGGACAAGGCGGCGGCTCTCCTCGTCGACGCAAGCGGGCTGCTCCCCGCCTGACCGTGCATTCGGCGCGGGCGCGACCGGTCGTGGAGCGCGGGCGTCGCTGGGGAGCGTAGCGTGGAGCAGACCCGATCGATTTTCGATCGTGGGTAGACGCAGGGCATTTCTTGACTTCACCCGCGGATCTTTTCCCGCCCACCACTCCCATTCCGGTGAACGAAGGCCCCCGCCCGTGGCGCCAGACCCTCGACTCCCTGAGCGTTCCGAACTTCCGCCTGTTCACGGCGTCCAACGCGGTGGCCATGACCGGCACCTGGATGCAGCGCATCGCCCAGGACTGGCTCGTGCTGCAACTGACCGGCAGCGTCGCGGCCGTCGGGGTGACCGTCACGATGCAGTTCGCTCCGATGCTCGCCTTCGGCCTCTTCGGCGGCGTGATCGTCGACCGTTATTCGAAGCGGATGCTGCTCATGCTCACCCAGTCAGCGGCCGCCCTGCTCAGCGCTGTCCTCGCGGTGCTCACCCTCACCAACACCGTGCAGGTCTGGCAGGTCTGGGCGATCGCCTTCCTGGTCGGGCTCGTCACCGTGATCGACAACCCCACCCGTCAGGTCTTCGTGAACGAGATCGTCGGCCCGCGCTACCTCCGCAACGCGATCACGGTGAACTCGACGGTCTTCCAGCTCGGCGCGCTGATCGGGCCGGCCATCAGCGGTGCCCTGATCGTCGCGGTCGGGTCCGGCTGGTCCTTCGGCATCAACGCCGCCGCGTGCCTGCTGACCGTCCTCGCCCTGACCAGGCTCGACGCCGCCGCGCTGTACCGCACCCCGACGGCTCCGCGGCAGAAGGGGCAGCTCATCGAGGGCCTGCGCTATGTCGTCTCGAAGCCGACCATCCTCTGGCCGATCGTGATGCTCGCCTTCCTCTCCGTCTTCTCCCTCAACATGCCCGTGCTCCTGGCCGCATACGCCGACCACGTCTACAAGGTGGGCGCAGGCGGCTACGGCCTGTTCAACACCCTGATCGCCGTCGGCGCGGTCGCGGGTGCGCTTGCCTCGACACGTCGGGCCAACATCCGCTTGCGGACGGTCATCGTCAGCGGCGGAGTCTGGGCCCTGATCCAGGCGAGTTCCGGCCTGATGCCCACCGAGATCAGCTTCGGGGCCGCCCTCATCGTCACGGGCATCGCGAACCAGTTCTTCTTCACCGCGGGCAACCCACTCGTGCAGATGTCGTCCAACGTGCGGGTGCGCGGGCGGGTCATGTCGGTCTGGGTGCTCGTGCTGCTCGGCGGCCAGGCGATCGGAGGGCCCCTGATGGGCTGGATCGTCGAGTCCTTCGGCCCGGACACCGGGATGCTCGTGTCCGGCCTCGTGCCCGCGCTCGCCGCGGTGGTCATCGCCCTGATCCTCGCGCACCGGAACGAGCTGCACCTGACGGTGCGCCTCCGCCGACGCGGGCGCCAGGGAGAGCACTGGGGCGGCTCGAACCTAAGCTCCTGACCGGCCCCCGTGCCCGTCCCGTTCCTGCCCAGCGCCAGCCCGTGCGACCGGACCCTGGACAGAATCGAATCTCGCGCCCGTTACGGTTGAAGGGGTCCGGGAAGGGAACTACCACTGTGAGCGAAATTGCGGGTGAACTGGCGCGCGTGCGCGAAGCCTTCGACAAACCCACCCTGCGCTTGCTCGATCGCAAGTGGGCGCCGTTTGTCCTCGCCGTCTTCAAGTCGGCGTTCAGCCGTGACCGGCGGAGCGTCCAGGCCGACCGCCTGCACTCGCAGGTCGACGCCTACCTCGCCGACCTCCGGTCCGTCGGGAGCGAGGTGCCGGGCAAGAACGGCCGCGCCCTCTGCGTCCAGTGGATGAATGACCTCTGGCTCTACCGCGAGACCGGGGAGGGCGGTGAGGAGCAGTACTCCCTCACCTCGCACGCCCTCGAGGCACTCCTCCTCGTCGACAGCCTCTCCCAGGACCGCGCCCTGATCAGCGAGTCCCGCCTCACGACCATCGTCGACAGCGTCCGCCACCGCGCCACCCAGGCCACCCCCGACCGGGATGCGCGGATCCGCCGTCTCGACCAGGAGATCGCCGAGAAGACCGCGGAGCGCGACCGACTCCAGGGCGGCGGCGAGATCGCCACCGCGACCGACGAACAGATGCACGAAGGCTATGCGAACCTCGTCGACCTGATCATGCAGCTGCCGAGTGACTTCAAACGCGTCGAGGAATCCGTGGCGGCCATGCACCGCCAGATAGTGAGCGACTTCCGCGGCGAGGAACGCCCGATCGGCGAAGTCCTCGACGAATACCTCGCCAAGACCGATGCCCTGATGTCGGCGACCGCGGAAGGCCGCGCCTTCGAGGGCGCCTTCACGCTGCTGCGCGACGACGCACTCCTCTCCGATGTCAAGAACGACCTCGAAGCGATCCTCGACCATCCCTTCGCCGCCCGGCTGACCACCGCGGAGCGACGCACCTTCCTCGGCACCGTCGGGCTGATCCGCAAGGGCATCGACGACGTGCTGACCCAGCGGAACGGCCTCACGACCACTCTCCGCGAGCACATTGTGAACCACGACGTCGTCAAGGACCGCGAACTCGAGCGCCTCCTGCGGGAGATCAACAAGGAACTCGCGGTCTGGATGGAGACCGCCGGACCCCGGTCGACGGTCACGGCAGAACTCATGCCCGGCATTCTCGACGTCGAGCACCTCCGCGAACGGTTCTACGATCCGCTGAACCACAGGCCGCCGCCGGACCTCGAGGACGTGTCCGAGTATGCCCCCGAACCGCCGAGCCTCGACGAGATGCGCAGGCAGGGCGGCCCGATGCTCGAACGGATGCGTGACGCCCTCGTGACGTTCCGCGGAACGGGAGACGCGGCATCCGTCGGTGCGGCGTTCAACGGCCTCGAACCGGCGTTGCGGCGCCCGGTCGAGATTCTCGGCATGCTGCAGATCGCGACCCAGGTCGACGCGCTCGGCCGCGCGCACCAGGTCGAGAGCTTCGAGACCGTCCGGCCCGACGGCAGCCGGCGCACCTTCTCGGTTCCCCGCATCATCCTGAACGACGACGAAACGGCGGCCCTGGCCGCCCTGAACTATGGATCCGATCATGACTGACGAGTGGACAGACGACCAGGACGACCAGGACGGCCGCGACGACCTCGACCGCGACGACGACGGCCTGGACGGTGACGCCGGCGCAGGGATCGACGCCGCCATCGACGACGAGCCCGCGAGCTTCTCCCTCTTCGAGGGCGACGAGGGCGGCCTCACCGTGGAACAGCGCCGCACCCTGGTGCTCCTGATGAAGCACCGCTACGTGTCAGCAGCGCTTCAGCCCGCGGAATGGCGCACCCTGCTCGACTCGCAGCGGCTGCTCAAGTCGCGCCTCAACGACATGTTCCTCGACCTGCACATCGACCTGCACTACCAGGTCGCGTTCAAACGGCAGGCCGTCTCGGAGGCGGGAGACCGGTTCCCGACCCTTCTGCACGACGTCGCATACACGCGCGAGGAAACGATCCTGCTCGTGCTGCTGCGCCAGCGGTTCCGCAGCGAACGCGCAAACGGCCAGGACATCGTGCTCGTCGACCGCGACAATCTCGTGGAGAACGTGGCGCACTTCCGCCCCGAGTTCTCGATGGACCGGTACGGCGACGCCCGCAAGGCGAGCGCCGCCGTCGACAGCCTCGCCAAGGCGCGGGTGCTGCTCAAGACGAGCGATCCGGACCGATTCCGCATCTCGGCCGTGATCGAAGTTCTGCTTCCGCTCGAACGGCTCGCCGAACTGCACGAATGGCTCGTCGAGCAGAACGCAGCGGGTGCGCCCGCCGCGGTCGTGCCCGCACCCGGCCTCCCCGACCAGGGTGCGCCTGATCCGGGCGACCGCGACCCCGAACTGGAGGCGATCTCATGAGCGATTCCCCACTCTTCTACATCGACGGATCCACTGAGGGCACGACGCAGTGGCGCGCCGAACTGTTCCAGATGGTCAACTGGGGCGGCTTCCAAGGCCACCACGAGATCACCTTCGCCCCCTCGGCGACCCTGCTCTCCGGGGCATCCGGAACCGGCAAGAGCAGCCTCCTCGACGCCTACCTCGCGCTGATGATGCCCTCGGACACACCGTTCAACGGTGCGTCCAACGACGCGGGGTCCGGCAGGGCACGGAGCCTCGACCAGCGCAACCTGATGACCTACCTCAGGGGCAAGACCGACTCCAACCGTGAGGCCGGCACAGGGGAGATGCAGGACCAGGTCCTCCGCGGCGCGCACGACGCGACCTGGGGCGCGGTCGCGATGACCTTCGTCGACGACAACGGCCGCCGGTTCACGGTGCTGCGCGCCTATTTCGTGCCACGGGGCGCGACCAAATTCGCCGACATCACCATGAAGATGGCCACCCAGGACGGCCTCCTCGACCTGCGTGACCTCGCCGACGTCACCGAGGCGCGCTTCGACAAGCGGGCGCTCCGGACCCGGTTCCCCGAACTGGATGTCTTCGACACCTACGCGGCATTCGCCCAGACCCTCTACACCCGGCTCGGAATCGGCGCCAACGGCGAGGGCGGCAAGGCGCTGCGGCTCCTCGCGCGGATCCAGGCCGGACAGCAGGTCAAGACGGTCGACGGGCTCTACAAGTCGATGGTCCTCGAAGAGCCGGCCACCTATGCGGCGGCAGACAAGGCCGTCGATCATTTCGAGGACCTCGAGAGGTCCTACGGGGCCATGCTGACCGAGGCCCAGAAGGCGAAGGTCCTCGAACGAATTCCCGACCTGCACCGGGAGTACGAGACAGCTGCGGAGAAGGCCGACCTGATCGACACCTTCGGGGTCCATCGCACCGGCGACACCCCGTTCGTGCTCTGGCAGCTCCTCACCGAGCAGGGACTGCTCGAGGGTGCCGCAGACACCAATCGCATCCGCCGCCGGGACAACCAGGTCGAGCTCACCCGGGCCAGGAACGCCGAGACCGAGCTCAAGTCCCGCGTCGCCGAGGTGCAGCACCAGCAGCGTGACAACGGCGGCGACGTCCTCGTCAGCCTGCAGAACGAGATCGGCCAGCTCCGGGACCAGCGCGACGACGTAGCGGCTGAGCGTGCGAAGTTCGACGACCGCACCGCCGTCCTCGCCCCGGCGATCGTCTCGCCGGCCGAATTCACCCTCGCGCAGAACGACGCGGAACGCTTCCTCGCCGGGTTTTCCGGGGCCGAGCGTGACCTCGAGGCCGAGCGCACGACCCTGCAACGGAACGCCTTCCCCGTCGAGGAACAGCTCAGGACCCTGGGCCAGGAGCACGACTTCCTCGCGGGCCGCGAGAACCTGATTCCCCAGCACCTGCACAATGCCCGGATGATGATCGCGGAGGCCGCGGGGATCCCCGCGGACGAGTTGCCCTTCGTCGCCGAACTCGTCGACCTCGCCGCCGGCGAGGAATCCTGGCGCCAGGCCGCCGAAGTCACCCTGTCGTCCGTCGTGCGCGTCATGCTCGTCGACGAGACGCGGTTGCGCGCCCTCAGCGCGGCCATCGAACCGATTCAGATCCCGGTGCGCATCCACTTCGAGGGCGTCGCACTCCGGGCGCACCGACCTCGTACCGGCGACCCCCGCTACGTGTCCGGCAAGCTCGTCTATCAGGATTCACCCTTCAGCGGCTGGGTCCAGGACCGGGTCAGCGCACCGAGCCTCGACGCGCTCTGCGTGGCCGAGGCCACCGACCTGGCCGGCGACGGCCCGCGGGTCACCCCGAGCGGCCAGACCCGAAACGGCAAGCGCGGGGCACACGGCTGGAACAAGGGCCAGGCGCCGATCGTCGGCTTCTCGAACGCCGGTCGACTCGCCGAGATCGTGGCCGAACGCGCCGAACTGGCCGGCGCGGCCGAGGCACTCTCCCGTGACGCCGCCGAAGTGGGGAACCGCATCGCCGACCTCCGCAGCAGGCGAAGCGCCCACCAGTACGTCGTGGACACCACCTGGCTGTCGATCGATGTGGCCGGCGCCGAGGCCAGGATCGCCGAGAAGGAAGCCGAATCGGAGCGCGTCCTCGCGGGCAGCGACATCCTCCGCGCCCTCAAAGCCGAGGAAGGACGCTTCTCCTCCGAACTCGAGGCCGCCCAGAAGCTCAAACACGCGGCCGATGGGACCGCCGAGCGTCTTGCCGCCGAACAGGCGCGGATCGTCGACCGTCAGGACGCCGTCTCCGGCATGCTCGACCGGATCGAACGTGACCAGGCGGCCACCCTCTCCGAGGAGCACTTCGCGCACCTGACCGACCAGTTCGCCCTCGTCGGAGACCAGGGCGACCTCGCCGCACTCGAGGGCGGCGTCCGACGGCTGCGCGAGCGCCTCACCGAGCAGTCCGCGCACGACAGGGAGAACGCCACGAGCGCCCGGGATTCACTGGTCCGCATCTTCGAGACGTTCCAGGGCCGGTGGCCAGACCCGAACATCGGCACCTCGCTCGAGTCGTACACGAGCTACCGGGACATCCTCGACGCCGTCTACACGCTCGGCCTGCACGAGCGGCGCCAGGAATGGAAGCGACGGCTGTCGGCGTGGAGCGGACAAGACCTCGTGCCTCTCACTGCGGCGTTCAACACTGCCATCGAGGAGATCGAGGACCGGCTCAGACCGATCAACGAGATCCTTGCAACCCTGCCGTTCGGGGCCGGCCGCG
This sequence comes from Cryobacterium glucosi, assembly GCF_004402235.1. Lineage (GTDB taxonomy): Bacteria > Actinomycetota > Actinomycetes > Actinomycetales > Microbacteriaceae > Cryobacterium > Cryobacterium glucosi. Next base: position 203,069 of record NZ_SOFS01000015.1, on the reverse strand, counting down.
ATCGACTGAAGATCGCACTGCGCCGCCTGCACCGCGACGACGCCACCGCGTTCCGCAAGGAGCTCAAGGTACTCGCGTCCGGAGCGACCGAGGACTTCACCGACGAGGAAACCGAGGCCCGGTTCACCCGTCTCCACAATTTCATGGCCCAGATTCGCCGGCCGGAACCAGGGACGCGCACGGAGTCGCAGCGGGACCTGCTCCTCGACGTGCGCAAGCACGTGGAGATCACCGCGGTACGGTCGACGCCCGACGGCGTCGAGGTGAGCACATACTCCTCGCTCGGCGGCAAGAGCGGTGGAGAGTCCCAGGAACTCGTGGCGTTCGTCGTCGGGGCCGCGCTGCGCTTCCAGCTCGGCGACGAGAGCCGCACCCGCCCGCGGTTCGCACCGGTCTTCCTCGACGAGGGTTTCGTGAAATCGGACTCCGAGTTCGCCGGCCGTGCTGTGGCCGCGTGGAAGGGACTCGGCTTCCAGCTCATCGTGGGGTCGCCGCTCGACAAGGTCACCGCCCTCGAACCGCACATGGAACTCGTGCTCTCGATGACCAAGAACACCAGCACCGGCTACTCGTACATCACCCCGCTGTCGTCCCCAAATCCGGTCCCGGTAAGCTCGAACCATGGATGAAGAACAGACTGTACCGACCACCTATGTGCTGCCGAACAAGGAATTCCTCGAGATCGCCGATGGCGACACTCTTCCGGAAATCGGCGACGGGATCTACACCGGTGGCGTGGCCTACCGCGTCACCGACCTGTGGTTCATCGACGACGACGACGCGCCCTTGCCCTACGGCTTCAACGTGTTCCTGACGGAAGCACCCAAGAACGGCAACACTCTCCGCGAGTTCGACCCGATCTTCTTCGCGTAGGCCGTCTGCCGCCGCGCCGGCTCAGGCCCGCGCGGCGAGCTCGGCCTCGAGTCGTTCGACGTCCTCGCGGTGGCACAGTTCGGTTGCGGGTGTCGAGGCCGTGGCGCTCCCGGCGGCGACTCCCGCACGGAAGGCCTCCTCGACGGTTCTGCCCTGGGCGAGGCGCAGCACGAAGGCGCCGAGAAAGCTGTCGCCGGCCCCGACGGTGCTGATCACGGTCACCTTCGGAACCTCAGAGCGGATGACCCCGGTCTTCGATGCAAGCAGGGCGCCCTCTCCGCCGAGGGTGAGCGCCACGTACTCTGCTGCGCCGCTGGCGACGAGCGCCGACGCGGCCTCCGCCTGGCTCTCCGGAGTCTCGAGCTTCACGCCGGCGTGAGCCTCGAGTTCGCGGAGGCTGGGCTTGACCAGGAAGACCCCTTCCGCGAGCGCTCCGCTGAGGGCCGGACCGGAGGCATCCACGATGCACCGCGCTCCATTGGTTCTGGCCAGGCGGGCGACCCGTGCGTAGAAGTCGTCGGGGACTCCCGGGGGCAGGCTGCCGCTCGCGATGACATATCCGCCGCGGGGCATCGACGCGGCGAGGGTGTCGAGGCACGTGGTCCACTCGGCCTCGGACAACTCGGGTCCCTGGAGCACGAAGCGGAACTGCTTGCCGGTATCGGTTTCGTCGACGGTGAAGCTCTGGCGCGTGCTTTCCTTGATCGGCACCAGAACGGTGGGGAGTCCTTCCGCTGCGATGAGCTGGCGATAGGCCTCTCCCGTTGGCCCGCCTGCCGCATACAGGGACAGAGCGGTGCCGCCGAGGCGACGGATGACCCTGGCCACGTTCACGCCGCCGCCCCCCGGGTCGATGCGCGTGCTCCCGCACCGGAGCTTGTGCTCCCCGGTCACATGGGCCGTCGAGGTGCTGACGTCGAGGGCGGGATTGATGGTGAGGGTCAAAATCGGTGGTGCATTCACGAGGCTCGAGGCGTCCATCTGCCCAGTCTAGAAGCCGCTACCGGAAGCGCTGGAGGCTCACGCCCTTCGCAGCGCGCTACCTGAGCGCCTTGGCCTTGAGCGCCTCGAACTCCGTGGCCGTGATCGAGCCGCTGTCGAAGAGTTCTTTCGCCTTCGCGATTTCCGCGGAGGGGCTGGCGGACGAGGCGACGGACCTCACGTAGTCATCCGTATATGCCTGCGCCTGCTGCACGCGTTCCGCCTGTCGTCTTGCCATGTCCGGGCCGCGGGCGATCAGGTAGACCAGGGCCGTCAGGAAGGGAACGAAAACGAGGAAGATCAGCCAGACGGCCTTGGCCAAACCGGTGAGCTTGTGATCCCGGAAAATGTCGCCGACGATCGAGAACAACACCATGAGATACGCGATGAACGCGAAACTCCAAAAGAAGAACCACACGACGTCCCAGAAATTCGCAAACATGAACTGCTCCTTGCCTCAGGTGCTCTTCTGTGTTCTTGCGATGCCAGGGGTTCTTGCGGTTCCAGGCCGGGTGGAACAGGCAGGGCGAACCGAGCACGAGATCCGCTCCAGTGCCGGGCTATCTCGCCGGCAGCCCGACCATAGCGCGACCAGAGTCCGCCGGAAAGGTCTCCTTTCGCGGGCACCTTGATGCCCGCATCGGACGGGATTAGTGTCCCCAGTGTCCTGATGGAGCGTCTCGACGACGAGGTCGTGACGACGAGCGAGGAGAGACCGTGCCGACTCTCCGACGACGATGTTGACGAGCTGTCGACGGACCTCGAGAACAACAGCTCGGCGGCCATCCTGGTCTTCGAACACACCTGGTTCAGGCCGCTGCGCGATGCGATCCTGGACTCCGGAGGAGTCCTTCTCGAAGACGTGCACGTACCCGAATCCGTCGTGGACGAGGTGCTGATGGCGCTGGAAGAACCCGGGGCCGACACCGACTGACCCCAACAGACCACGCAACACATTTCGGAACACGACGAAAGGAACACCATGATGCGTCGAGGTGGGCGACCCGGGCTGATGGGGACGATGGCACGCACCGCGGTCATCGCAGGCACGGCGACCGCAGTTTCCGGCGGAGTGAGCCGTCGGCAACAGGCCAGGGCCCAATCCGCAGCCGACCAGCAGGCTGTCCAGCAACAACCGCAACAGCCGCAGTACGCTCCACCACCGCAGGAGTATGCGCAGGCGCCGCAACCGGCAGTCGCCGCCGACGACAGCCTGTCCGCCCAGATCGAACGGCTCGCGACCCTCAAGACGGCCGGCGTGATCACCGACGCGGAGTTCTCGGCGGCGAAGGCAAAACTCCTCGGCATCTGACAATTGTTACCGCAGGTTTCACGCATGACTTTGTGTGACCTGCCTGCGACCTGGCGGAACAGTGCCGTGCATATCGTGGGTGTCCGCGCAGACGACCGTGTCTCGCGCAGAGAAAAGGACACTCCCGATGACATCGTCGCTGTACCTGGGAATCGCACTCGACGGCGCCGGCTGGCACCCGTCGGCCTGGCGCGAGCCGGACGCCCGCCCCGCAGACCTGTTCCACCTCGACTACTGGGTCGCCCTCGTGCGTGCCGCCGAGGCTGCCGGCATCGACCTGGTCACGATCGAGGATTCCTTCGGCCTCCAGAGCTCGGGCTTCGGCGGAATCGACCCCCGCCGCGACGAGGTGCGCGGTCGACTCGACGCGCTTCTGCTCGCGACATCGATTGCGCCGCACACGAGCACGATCGGCCTCGTGCCGACGATCACCACGACGCACACGGAACCGTTCCACGTGGCAACGGGGGTGCAGACCCTCGACTACGTGAGCGAAGGCCGGGCCGGCTGGCGCGTGCAGGTCTCCGGGCGTGCCCATGAGGCCGCGCACGTCGGACGCCGCACGCTGCCCGCCCTCGACCCAGCCCTCGTCGTCCTGGGCGCAGACCCGGCCCAGACCGCCCTGATCGAGGACCTCTTCGGCGAGGCGCGCGACACCGTCGAGGTCGCCCGGCGGCTCTGGGACAGCTGGGAGGACGACGCCGTGATCCGCGATGTGGAGACGGGCCGGTTCGTCGACCGCGACAAGCTGCACTACATCGACTTCGAGGGCGACCGGTTCACCGTCAAGGGGCCCTCGATCACCCCGCGCCCGCCGCAGGGCCAGCCGCTCGTCTACGCGCTCGCCCACCAGAAGGTCCCGTACGAACTCGCCGTGGCCGGCGCCGACATCGTCGGTGTTACCCCGCACGACGACGCGCACCTCGAGGCCATCCTTGGGCAGCTCGAGACGGCGGCCCACGACGTGTCGCGCGGGGCAGACGAACCCCTGCGGGTCTGGACCGAGATCTCGGTCCTGATCGCGGAGACGGCGGATGCGGCCCAGGCGACCCTTGCCCGGCTCAACGCCACCCACGGGGAACCCTGGACCTCCGACACGCTCATCCTCGCCGACACCGCCGAAGCCGTCGCCACCCAGCTCCTGCACTGGCACAAGCTCGGCATCGACGGCGTTCGGCTGCGCCCGGCACGGCTTCCGGAAGACCTCTCGGCGATCACCGAGAGCGTCGTTCCGCTACTGCGTTCCGCGGGTGTCCTCGACCGGCCCGACGGGGTGGCCACGCTCCGCGCCCGGCTCGGATTCGGTCGCCCGGAGAGCCGCTACGCGACCCCTGCCGACGCCGACGCTCGCGGCACCGCTACGGCAGACACCGAAGGCGACCCCGCCGCAGACTCCACCTTCGAACTCGACCTGACCGGAAGCATCCGCTGATGACCACGACCGCCAGCACGACCGTCCACCCGATCCCCCAGGATGCCGCCGGGCGTCCGATTCGGCAGGTGCACCTCGCCGCGCACTTCCCCGGGGTGAACAACACCTCGGTCTGGAGCGACGGCAAGGCCGAGAGCCAGATCGCGTTCTCGTCCTTCCGGCACTTCGCGCAGAATGCCGAGCGCGGCAAGTTCGACTTCCTCTTCCTCGCCGAGGGGCTCAGGCTGCGGGAACAGAAGGGGCTCATCCATGACCTCGACGTCGTGGGTCGACCCAACACCCTCGCGATCCTGGCCGGGATCGCCGCCGTGACCGAACACATCGGCCTCGTCGGCACCCTCAGCTCGACCTTCAACGAACCGTACGAACTCGCCAGGCAGCTCGCGAGTCTCGACCTGCTGAGCGGGGGGCGGGCCGGCTGGAACATCGTCACGACCTCCGACGCCTTCCACGGCGAGAACTTCCGTCGCGGCGGCTTCCTCGACCCGAAGGACCGCTACGTGCGCGCCGAGGAGTTCGTCGCCGTCGCGCGCGCACTGTGGGATGGCTGGGCGCCCGGGGCCCTCGCCGCGAACAAGGACACGGGGGAGTTCCTCTCCGCCGATGCGCTCACGGCGGTCGACCACCACGGCCAGCAGTTCGACGTGAAGGGCTTCGGTACCCTCCCGCGCAGCCCACAGGGCCACCCGGTGATCGTGCAGGCCGGAGACTCTGCCGACGGCCGTGACTTCGCGTCGGCGAACGCGGAAGTGATCTTCTCCCTGCACTCCGAATTCGAGGACGGCCAGCGGTTCTTCCGCGATGTGAAGGGCCGCCTTCCGGCCGTCGGCCGCCACCCCGACTCCCTCAAGATTCTGCCGGCGGCGACCTTCATTCTCGGCGACACCGCGGCCGAAGCGCGGGAACGCTCCCGCGAAGTAGCGCTCCTGCAGGTGAGCCCGCAGACCGCGATCTCGTTCCTCGAGCAGCTCTGGGGCACCGACCTGGGCGGCTACGACCCGGATGGCCCACTGCCGGAGACCGACCCCGTCCTCGCCGACGAGGGCGTCACCCGCGGCCGGGTGCGCCATGTCGCGGACCCGGTTGCGGTCGCGAAGTCCTGGCGCGGCCTTGCTGAGGCCGAAGGGCTGAGCATCCGCGACCTGGTCATCCGCTTCGCCGCGAAGCACACCTTCGTCGGCACGCCGGTGCACGTCGCCGAGCAGATCAACCGGCACGTTCAGGAGGAAGCTTCAGACGGCTTCGTCATCGTCGGCCACACGAATCCGACGGGCCTCGACGAGTTCGTCGACCGGGTCATCCCGGAGCTTCAGGAGCGCGGCGTCTACCGCACCGAGTATGAAGCCGGCGCGACCCTGCGCGAGACGCTGGGCCTCACTCAGTAGCCCCAGGAGATTCGGGCAGCGATGGTTGCAAATTCAGGAGATTGTTTGGGCCGGGCGGGATCGGCAGCACTGGTCCGCGGGCCGGTGCTGCTCGCCCGGGCGGATCTCCTGAGTTAGCCACCACCGGGTCGGAGTACTCGTTTTCAGGTATGAAAGCTGGGCTGGACAGCCCAAAATTATGTGAGTAAGTCTCGTATTCGTGTTCGATTCGGGGTAGAATCGGGGTATGGCAGGAGCTTCCGATCCCCAGTCACACACCCCGCAGTCACCCGGTTCCGGGGCTGCGGGGCACCAGCCCACCGCAGCGGGCGACCAGCTGGCCCCATCGGCGGAGTCGGCCCATCCGGTTGCGGTTGCCGAGGGTTTCGAGGGCGCGGAGGGTCTGGCCGGTTCGGTGCCGTCGGTGCATGCGGATGCTGTCGCAAGGCTCGCCGGAGCCCGGGCGGCTCTCGCGGAGGCTTTGGCGGCGATCCCGGTGGGGTTGCTCAGTGATGCGGAAGCGGTCACTGCTCTGAAGGAAGTGGAGGCCATCGGGCGGACGGTTGACGCGGCCCGGGTGAGCACGGCGACGGATGTGGACCGGCGGGCTCGGGTTTTGGGCCGGGAGGGCCTGGCCTGGCGGATGGGCTGCACGGGCCCGTGGGATGTCCTCACCCGGGTGACGCGGGTGTCGGCCCGGGAAGTGAAGCGGCGCACGAAGCTTGGCGACGCGGTGTTGCCGCGGCCGTGCGGCGGGAGCAGCTGGTTGCCGCCCTTGTTCCCGACGGTCGGGGCCGCCCTGGCGGCGGGAGAGATCGGGGTGGAGACGGCGGAGTTGATCGTGGCGGGGTTGCAGGTGATCAGTCACCGGGTGGCGCCGGATGACCTGCTCACGGCGGAGCGGGCCCTGGTCGCCACGGCGGCGGGCCTGATCACCCCGGAGACGGAGGACCTGGCCGGGGCCGGTGTCCCGGTGACCACGGACCTGATCCGGGGCATGGTCGCGCAGTGGCAGGCAGCCCTGGACCCCGACGGGGTCCTCCCAACCGAGGACCTGTTCGAGGCAAAGTCCAACATCGGCTTCGGACAACTCAAGAACGGGCTCTACCCCGTGAAGGGCGGAGTCACGCCGGAACTCTACGGGGTGATGAACACCCTCTTCGACGCCTTCCTGAGCTTCCACGCCCGCCCGGCGTTCCCCACCGCCGAGGAACAGGCGCTGATGGATTCGGGGCAGATGATCCCCGGCGCCGAGACCGCGGGTACCGACGCCGACACGGGCCCGGATCTGGACGTGATCGAGGCAGAGCTCCGGGAGCGCCGGGCGGACACCCGCACCGGCGGGGAGAAACGCGCCGACATCCTCCGGGCCCTGTTCGAGCACGCAGCCCGCGACGAGGACACGCCCAGCATGGGCGGATCCGCCCCGACCGTGATGGTGCACGTGAACGCAGCGGACCTCGCGTCCGGGGTCGGGGTCGGCTGGATCGACGGCGTCGAGGCCCCCGTGTCGCTCAAAACGGTGCACCAGCGCATCTGTGACGGCGGCTTCCAAGGGGTCCTCTTCGGGGCGAACAACGAAGTGCTCAAGCTCGGGCCGGAACGACGGTACTTCAACCGGGCCCAGCGCCGGGCGATCACCGCCCGGGACGGCGGCTGCATCATCCCCGGCTGCAACGCCCCGGCGCACTGGGCCGAAGTGCACCATGTGAAGCCCTGGGCGAAAGACGGGCCCACGACCGTCGACAACGGGGTCCTACTGTGCTGGTTCCACCACCACAGCATCGATACCTCCGGGTGGGAGATCCGCATGGTGAAGGGCTCACCGCAGGTGCGGGCCCCCGGGTTGATCGATCCGCAACGACTCTGGCGGCCGCCGAACAGGCACCGCGCCCACCAGGTCCTCACCGGACCACCCAACCGCGACTGACCAACCGTGACGTGACCAACCGCGACGGGGCACGGCCTCCGTCAGCGGACCGGGAGCGACTCGAGGTCGAGGTCGGCTGCGGCGAGCACATCGGCACCGGCATCGCGGAGTGCGGCCATGAAGGCGGCATGAACGGATGCCCCCGGAACCTCAGTGCCCTGGAACTCGAAGGCAGGCGCCGCGCAGGCGTTGTGCACGATGGTGACGGCGAAGCCGAGGTCGAGGGCGGCCCTCGAGGTCGCATCGATGCACATGCTGCTCATCATGCCCATGACGACAAGGTGGTCGATGTTCTCAGCGCGCAACAGCCGTTCGAGGCCGGTGTCCACAAAGGCGTTCGCGGAGCCCTTGGTGAAGTGGCGCTCCGGTGTCACCGGTGCCACGAGCGGGTAGATCTCGACGCCTGTGGTCCCCGGGACGAAGAACGTCGCATCCGCTTCGGTGGCGATGTGCTGGAAGTGTATGACGGTCGTGCCGGTTGCACGGGCAGAGTCGAGGACACCCCGGGCAACCACCGCGGCGGACTCACTCCCGGAGAGGGGATATGCGCCCCCGGGGAAGTAGTCCTTCTGGATGTCAATGACCACAATTCCAGTGCTCACACCTGCTCCGCTTCGTTTCCTGTGCCGATTCCCCCACACGACTCTAATTGTTACGGGCCGGATTTGCAGTGTCACGGCGCTGCCGTATTCTCGGCTCCATCCTCCCCGTTTCATTTCCGATCCCGCAAGGACATCGTGACCGCCACATATACCGGAATCTCCGTCGAATTGCCCGTGCTGACCTGGGGCGATCCCGCCGCGTCGCGGAGCGTGCTGCTGCTTCACGGACTCACGTCCGCGGGAGCGGTCTGGTGGCGAGTCGCGAGCGGACTCGCTGCGGAGGGATGGTTCGTGGTCGCTCCCGACCAGCGTGGCCATGGTCGGGCCCCGCGCACGACCTCGTATCCGCTGGAGGGATTCGTCGCCGACACGCTGCGGCTCCGCCTGGCGCCGGGGAAGCCGTGGGACCTGGTCATCGGGCACTCGCTCGGCGGCGCTGTCGCGCTCCTCGCCGCGGCGGGCAGCGACGACTGGACTCGGAGCGTTTTGCTTCTCGACCCACCGCTCACCCTCGGACCGGACTCGGTCGCACCGCTCCTCGCCGAAACGATCGCGGAGATCACCGATCCGACAACGGCGGGAATACTCAGCCAGAACCCGGGCTGGCACGCGGAAGACGCGCACCAGAAGGTGGAGGCCGCACGTGTGGTCAGCCCGTTCACGGTCGAGCGCGTGCTGAGCGACACCAGCCCCTGGGATCTCGAACCGCACCTCGACGACGTCCGGGTGCCGGTCAGGCTCCTCGGCGCGGACCCCGCGTCGGGCAGCGCATCGGTGCTTCCCGAACAGGGCGAGCGCCTCGCAGCCCGGCACGCGAACCTCAGCTACGCGTTCGTTGCGGGCGCAGGGCATTCGATTCACCGGGACTCGGCGGATCGCGTGATTGCCGAGGCGCTCGGGGCCGCGTTCACGGCCGCGCGTACAACCAGTCCATGACCGCTGGACACGCCTCGAGCACGGAAATGTGGCCGTCGTCGGGGCGCAGCCGGAGCTCGGCTCGGGGAAGGCGCCGACTCAGCCAGTCGGCGTGAGATGGCGGGACCACCCGATACCTGACGCCCTGGAGGAGCAGGACCGGGGCGGAGACCGCGGAAACGGGGAAGCCCCACGGGGCCACGAAGGCGAGATCATCATCGATCAGGCCCTCCGGCCCCGCTTCCGAAGCCAGGCCGACATCGGTGCCCAGGGAGGCCCACGGGCCCGCCAGTGCGTCGTAGTCCGCCTCGATGAAGCTGTCCGGGTCGAAGTCCACGGTTTCCTCGTACGTTGTGCGCTCCGCGCGACCGAGCAGTGCCGCGCGGAGGGAGGCTCCGTCCGTGGCCATGCCGGCGAACCAGTCGATACCGTCGGCGTCGAGCGGGGCCAGACTCGCGAGGCAGCCCACTGCCGAGACTCGCTCCGGCAGCAGGGCGGCGCAAGCGAGGGCGTGCGGACCGCCGCCGGACGCGCCCATGACGGCGAATCGGGCGATGCCGAGCGCGTCGGCAAGCTGTTCGACGTCGGTGGCCGCGGCGGCCACGTCACGACCCGGCAGCGCAGACGAACCGCCGTAGCCGGGCCGGCCATACGAGATGAGACGGATGCCGCGAGCGGCCGCCGCGGACAGCAACGGCTCGAGCAGGGCTCCCGTCTGGGGTGAACCGTGCTGCCAGAGCACGGTGAAGGCCGAGTCGAGTTCGTGGTCGGCGGCGCTGTCGTGCACGCGGAGCGTGCGACCGTCGCGAAGGTGCAGGTCCTGAATGAACACCATGGAGACATCCTAGGCAGGGGGCGGGCAGGAGACAGGCGTGAAACCGGAAGAGCCGGGCCGGGAGAAGTGTCTCTCCCGACCCGGCTCTTCCGGTCACTGAGTGGTGGCTACTCGCGCTACTCGCGCGGGAGTCCTGCCGGGTTCACGAGGGACTCGGTGACGCCCTCGGACGTGAGGCCCCAGCGGGCGAGAACGTCGCCGTATTGACCGCCCGTGATCGCCTTGTTGAGCACGATGCTGACGCCCTCGATGAGGCCGTTGCCCTTCTTGGTGCCCGCAGCGATGTTGGCGTGCGCCGGGTAGCCGCCGTTGAAGGTGCCGACGAGCCTGGTCTCACCGTTCTGGGCTGCTGCGTAGGCAGAGGTCGCGTTCGGTCCGAAGTTGGCATCGGCGCGCCCGGACTGCAGGGCGAGGTTCGCGGCTGCGGTGTCGTCGAAGTACTGGTACTCGACGGGGGCGAGGCCCTTGGCGATGTTCTCCTTGTCCCAGCCCTGGAGGATCTTCTCCTGGTTGGTCCCGGAGCCGACGATGACCTTGAGGCCGGCGACGTCCTTGGCTTCCTTGATGGACGAGATCTTCGAGTCGCTCTTCACGTAGAAGCCGAGGAGGTCCTCGCGGTAGCTCGCGAAGTCGTAGAGGTCCTTGCGGGCCTCGGTCACGGTGACGTTGGACGTGATCAGGTCGTACTTGCCGGACTGGATGCCGAGGGGCCAGTCCGCCCACGCTGCCGGCTGCAGGTTGAGCTCGAGGCCGAGACCATCGGCGATGAGCTGGGCGATGTCGGTTTCGTTGCCGATCAGGGTCGTGTCGTCGGTCGCGAACAGGCCAAGGGGAGCGACGTACGGGCTGACGACGACCGTGAGCTTGCCGGCCTCGATCGGGGTGAAACCGCTCTTCTTGATGGCCGCGATGGCCTCGGGCACCTTGTCGAGACGGATCCGGTCCTGCTTCGGGCCGAGGTTGAACGTCACAGGTGCGGCGGACGCCGAGGGAGAGGCCGCGCCTGCGGCCTGGGCCGAGCTGTTGCCGGTGCCGGCCAGGACGGCCGCGGTGATGCCGCCTGCGACGAGAGCAACGGCGGCGATGCCTCCGATGATGACCGCGGTTTTCTTCTTAATTGCCATTGTGTGCCTCTATTTCTGTGGGGTTCTGTTTGTGAATGCTGCTGCGCAGGGTGGGTGGTGGCTGGTTGGCCCGGAACGCGTTTAGAGCACGCGACCCAGGAATTCTTTGGTGCGCGGGTGCTTCGGCGAACCGAAGACCTGCTCGGGGGGACCGACTTCGAGGACGTGCCCGGCGTCGATGAACACGATCCGGTCGGCGACCTCGCGGGCGAATCTGATCTCGTGGGTCACGATGATGAGCGTCGTGCCGAGTTTGGCCAGGTCCCGGATCACGTCCAGGACCTCTCCGACGAGCTCGGGATCGAGCGCCGATGTCGGTTCGTCGAAGAGCAGCACCTTGGGCTGCAGGGCCAGGGCCCGCGCTATCGCGACGCGCTGCTGCTGGCCGCCGGAGAGTTGGCGGGGATAGGCGTCCGGCTTGTCGGCGAGGCCCACCTTCGCGAGGAGTCCGAGGGCGAGTTCGCGGGCATCCGACTTGCCCAGGCGCCCGAGAGCGACGGGAGCGACGGCGATGTTCTCTGCGGCCGTGAGGTGCGGGAAGAGGTTGAAATTCTGGAAGACGACGCCAACGTTGGTGCGCCGCTTCAGGATCTCGCGTTCCTTCAGCTCGAAGAGCCGGTCACCGCGCTGCTCGTACCCGATGAGCTCGCCGTCCACGGTGACCCAGCCCCTGTCGACGCTCTCGAGGTGGTTGATTGTGCGGAGCAGGGTGGACTTGCCGGACCCCGACGGCCCGAGGATCGCGACGACCTCCCCGGGCTGCACGGTCAGGTTCACGTCGTGCAGGACTTCGTGGCCGGCGTAGCTCTTGGAGACGCCGCGAATTTCGACGAGGCCGCGGGTCGCCGGTGCGGTCAGCGTGCCGGAGGCCTGGGTTACTGCGATGCTCATGATCCGTTTCCGCCGATCCGGGTGGTGGGTGCTTCGGGTGTTTCGGGTTTCTCGTCGAGCCGCGCCCATTGGGTCTTCACCCAGCCGCGTGCCGCCTGGATGGGCGTCGGCGGAACCACTCTGAGGGCACCTCTGGCGAAGTGGCGCTCCACATAGAACTGGGCGACGCTCAGCACGGTGGTGAAGATGATGTACCAGACCACCGAGACCAGCAGCAGCGGGATCACCTGCTGGTTGCGGTTGTAGATCACCTGGGTTACGTAGAAGAGTTCGCCGAGGGCGATGACCGACACGATCGAGGTGCCCTTGATCAGGCCGATGATCTCGTTGAAGGCGTTCGGGAGAATCGCCCGGGCGGCCTGCGGCAGGATGATCCGCAACACCCGTACGTGCCGGGGGAGTCCGAGGGCGGCAGCGGCTTCCAGCTGGCCCTGGTCGACCGAGAGGATGCCGCCGCGGATGATCTCGGCGGAGTACGCCGCCTGGTTGAGCGAGAGTCCGAGCACCGCGGCAGCGAACTGGCTGACCAGGGTCACGGTGTCGAAGCTCCAGAAGTAGTTGTCGGTGAACGGGACGCCGAGCCCGAGGCGCGGGTACAGGTAGCCGAGGTTGTACCAGACGAGCAACTGGACGAGCAGCGGAACCGAGCGGAAGAACCAGATGAACGACCAGGACACGCTGTTCAGGATCGGCGACTTCGACAGCCGGGCGAGGGCGAGCAGTGTGCCGAGGACGAACCCGATCGTCCCGGAGACGACCGTGAGGGCGAGTGTCAGCTGGATGCCCTTGATAATCGCCGGTGCGAAGAAGTAGGTCGCGAAGATCGGCCAGCCGTATTTGTCGTTCGTGGCGAGGCTCCAGAGGAACTGCAGCACGACGAAGAGCACGAGGGCGCCGAAGATCCAGCGCACAACGTGGCGGGTGTGCACGACCTTGAGGGCGGCGAAATCGGGCGAATTCCGGTTCACGACCTGGTTCACGTCTCGGCGAGAAGCGGACGAGTCCTCGGTCGGCGCCGCCGACCGGTGTTCCTTCACGGTGTCCGTCATGGTCTCAGTCGCTTTCGGGGATCAGTGCGACGAAGCGCGGGTTGTCAGCGTGTTCACGCCGGATGGCTGCATAGTGCGCCGCCGTGATGCCGGCAACGTCGAGTTCCTGGGCGTCGAGGCTCTTCGCGAAGGCGTGGATGACCACCTCGTCGGGGGTGAGCGCGGTGTCGAAGAGCGGCGTGTAGCCGGTGACGAGGTAGAGGTTCTTCGCTTCGGGCTGGCGGGGGCCTGTCGTCAGGAACACCCGGTCGTAGCCGCGCCTGGCGGACTCGGCTTCGAGTTCGGCGACGACGAGCCGGGCCAGGCCCTGACGCCGATGGGTCGCGGCGGTCCAGATGCGCTTGAGCTCTGCGGTGCGCTCGTCGAACCGTTTGAACGCGCCACCGGCGATCGGGATGCCGTCGCGCACCAGCACGACGAAGGCTCCGTCGGGCGCCGCGAAGGCGTCGACCGGGTACCGGGAGATCTCGGTGGAAGCACTCTCGCCGAAGTATGAGCCGTACCGGGAGTGGTACTCCGCGGCGAGGTCCGTCAGCAGCGGCTGGGCGAGCGGGTCGTCGGCGGCGACGTAGACGAAGGTGTCTCGCGTGGTGGTGGTGCCGGCAAATTCGATGCTCACGGGGTGCCTGCCTTTCTCGTGGGTGGCGGTGGGAAGCGATGGGGAGCCAGGAAGCGGGACGACCCCGCTGGAGTTGAAACCTAAGGGGGTCTCCGAAGCGGCGCCAACGCATCCGCTTCACAATTCGTCACCTCGTCACGGCGCGACACATTGGGCGGGATTTGTCGCCGTCGAGACGACTCTTGTGTCATGAGCGACTCCAGAGGCACTGACCCCACGGGACCCGACCGCGCCCCGGCCATCGCGATCATCGGCGGCGGGCCCCGCGGATCCGGCGTGCTCGAACGCCTCGCGGCAAACCTCGACGAAACGTGGGGGAGGGACCGGCCCCTGGTCGTGCACGTGATCGACCCGTTCCCACCCGGAGCCGGCCGGATCTGGCGGCACGACCAATCCCCGCTGCTCAAACTGAATTCCCTCGCCGAGGACGTCACGATGTTCACCGACGAGACGTCGGTCATCGAGGGCCCGATTCTGCCCGGACCATCCCTGATCGAGTGGGCCGCCGGCGTCAGGGCCGGAACGATCGAGATCCCCGCGATCGACGGTGCCGGAAAGGACGGTGCCGGAAAGGACGGTGCCGGCGAGATCGATGCGGTCCTCGCCGCCGAGATCGCCGGCCTCACCGGGGCGAGCTTCCCGACCCGTCGCCTGCAGAGCCTCTATCTCGCCTGGTTCCATGAGGAGGCCGCCGCCGCACTGGGGCCGAACGTGACCGTCGAGTCCCACCGGGCCACCGCCATCCGGGTCGACGACATCGACGACGCCGCCGGCCAGATCGTGGTCCTCTCGACCGGGGTCACCCTGAACGTCGATCTCGTGCTCTACTCCCTCGGTCACAACGGTGCCGACCCGTCCCCAGAGCACACGGCCCTCACCGAATTCGCCCGCCGTCATGACCGCTACTACCTGCCGCCCGCCTTCACGGCGGATGCCGACACGAGCGCGCTCGAGCCAGGCGAGCGGGTCATCGTGCGCGGCTTCGGCCTGGCCGCGGTGGACCTCACCGTGCTCCTGACCGAGGGCAGGGGCGGCCGCTTCACCCGGCTGCCCGATGGGCGGCTGCACTACGCGCCGTCCGGGCTCGAACCCCGGGTACTGATCGGGTCGCGCAGGGGAGTGCCGTACCACTCCAAGATCAGCTCGACCATCGTCGGGGAGCCACCGGTTCCCCGGTTCTTCACGCCCGACGTTGCCGCGGCCCTCGACAGGGACAGCTCGAGCCTCGACTTCACGAGCGATGTCTGGCCACTGATAGCGCAGGAAATGGTCTGGGGATACTACCGGGAGCTGTTCACCGGACACCCCGAGCGGGTGTCCGCGTCCTGGGCGGACTTCTCCGACCGTTTCGACGCGATCGACCCGAGGGCGCTGCCGGTCGCCGCCGCACGGCCGGAACGGTCAGGGGAACGTGCGGCGAGTCATCCGCTCACCGAGTGGGGTGCCGACACGTTCCTCATCGAGCAGGATGCGGCACGCTTCCGCGCCCTCGTCGAGTCAACCGTCACCGACCCGATCGACCGGCTGTTCCTGCCCGACTTCGACCGTCCCCTCGACGGCCTTCGGTTCGAGTCGGTCGCCGAGCTCCAGGATGCCCTGCGCGACTATATCCGCCGCGATCTCACCCTCCGCACCGCGCCGGAGCACAGCGCGACCTTCGCCCTGTTCATCGCCCTGCTCCGGAGCCTCTTCGCGCTTTCGGACATCATCGATTCACCGAAATGGAGCGCGCAGTCACGGGTGCGTGACATCCACGGCTGGTGGCTCGGCTACTTCAGTTTCATCGCGAGCGGTCCACCTGGCCACCGGCTCGAGGAACTCCTCGCGCTCTCCGAAGCCGGCATCGTCGAATTCCTCGGTGGCGACCTCTGGGTCGAGACCGACGAGGTGACGGGCCTGTTCCGGGCCGGAAGCGCGAACCTCGACCGGGTCGTCACGGCGACCGCACTCGTCGACGCGCGACTTCCCGACACCGTGGTCTCCGCGAGCGACAACCCGCTGCTCAGGTCGCTCCTCGACTCCGGCGCCGGTGTCGAGGAGCAGGCGACGGATGCCGGCTTCACCGGGAGCACGGGACGTCTCGCGGTGCGCCAGGCCGACACCCGGGTCCTGACGCCGGACGGAGACCACCACCCGCGACGATTCGCCATCGGGCCGTACACGAACTCGCCGTTCGTCGGCGCCTTCTCCCGCCCGCGCACGAATGCGATCTCCTTTCGCGAGAACGACAAGGTCGCCAGGGCGCTCCTGGTCCACCTCGACAGCCTCGTGGGCGACCCGGGGCGCACTCGGCTGCCGGCCGACCTGGCCGCGAGCACCCGATGATCCGGGCGCTGTGGGCGTTCCTGGCGAGTTGCCCGGTGCCGGCCGATGAGACTCTGCTTGCGACCTCGTCGCCCTATGTCCTGCGTCTCGTTGATGACGGCGTCGCCCCCTTCGACAGAAAGGACGAGCTCACCACCTGAATTGCACCGCGGCGTGCCCGAGAGGACGAAGGGACCGGTTTCATATTCCGGTAATCGCAGGTTCGAATCCTGCCGTCGCGTCACGACCCGTCGACGCTAGGCACTGGCGCGCGATAATGCCAGCGATCACGCATTCTTTACGACATGTTTCCGTCCGCGACGGGATGTGTCGGCCGGGACCCCGGCCCGAATCGACCCGGCCTAGCGTCGACCCATGACGAATCACACCTCCCCGGCGTTCGACGCCGACTGGTCGGAGCGCGACGGCCACCTCGTGCTCGGTGCGATGGTGCGCACCCTGGGGTCCTTCCCGTCCGGTTGGAGGTATCCCGGTGCGCACAACGACCCTTCGACCGATCCCCGCGCGCTCAAGCGCCTCGCGCTCGCCGCGGAGAAGGCCGGCTTCGACTACCTGTTCCTCGGTGACTGGCTCGCGACGGATCCGGAGCTCGAGTTCTCGGACCCGCACCTGCTCTCCCGCGTCGACTCGATGAGCACAGCGGCTTACCTCGCGGCGATCACGCGACGGATCGGTCTGGTCGGAACAGTGGAGACCGCCCACTCCGAGCCATACGCGACGGCCAGGGCCGCTGCGTCGATCGACCGGCTCAGCGGAGGGCGCTTCGGGCTGAACCTCACCGTCGGATCCGATGCCAAGGTCGAGGCGAATTTCGGGCCGCCCGGAGCCCGCACCCACCTCGACCGCTTCGACGTCGCAGACGAATACGTCACCGTGCTCCGCGGCCTCTGGGACACCTGGGGCGAGAACGCCTTCACCAGGAACGTCGCGAGCGCCGCCATCATCGACCGGTCCAGGGTCACGCCCCTTGAGCACGTCGGACCGGCCTTCGCGGTGGCCGGTCCCCTCAATGTGCAACGACCCGTCCAAGGCCATGTCCCGCTCGTCCACGCCGGCACCTCGCGTCGCGCCCAGCAGTTCGCGGCCGAGCAAGCCGACATCTACGTGGTCGCACCGACGAGCCTGGGCGACGCCGCCGAGTTCTATCACGACACCAAGGCCAGGGTCGAGGCGGCCGGCCGTGCGGCATCCGCCCTGACCATCGTCGCCCTCGTCCTTCCGATCGTCGGCGAGACGCGAGCGGATGCCTGGGCCGTCTACGACCGGCTCGTGGACCTGTTCCCCGTCGACGACGGCACCCCGGAAGCGGCGGACCTCGACCTGCCCGCCAACCGGAACATCCGGCACCTGCGCCAGGTCATCGGGCTTCCGCTCGTCGAGAGACGCTTCGACGAGGCCGTCACCCCCGGCACCGCGAGCCGTTTCACCGCGGCGGGCGCCCGTCTCGTCGACGTGGTCACCCGCCGCTCCGGTCGCACGATCGGCGGCAAGCGGCCGGTCACCTATCGGCACCTCCTCGTCGCCCACCTGATCAGGTCCCCGATCGTGGTCGGGTCGCCCGCCGATATCGCCGACCACCTCGAAACCTGGTTCCGGGCGAGTGCGGTCGACGGCTTCAACGTACTGAACGCCTTCCTGCACGAACAGTTCGAGACCTTCGCCCGTCTCGTCGTGCCCGAACTCCGCAGTCGCGGGCTCATCAGGGACGAGTACGAGGCCACCACTCTCCGCGGTCACCTCGGTTCTCCACTGCCGACCGCGCCATTGCCGGCGCTCGCCGCCGCGACCGCCCCCACCACCCGCACCGACTGAAGGACAACCATGACCGAATCACACGTGACCGAGACGCCGACCGAGACGCCGACCGAGACACTGGCCAGGCCCCTCCGCGTCGTCGCCGTGTCCGGCAGCCTGCACGCGCCCTCGAAGACGACGGTCCTCCTCAAGGAAATCCTCGCCTCCGTCGGCCGGGAACTCCCTATCGACGCGCATCTCATCGGCGTGCACGAGATCGGCGAGCAGTTCGCCGGCGCGTTGCGACGCGACCAGCTGCCCGCAACGATCGAGGCCGAACTCGACCGGATCGAGGGCGCCGACCTGCTCATCGTGGCGAGCCCGGTCTACCGGGCGTCGTTCACCGGACTGTTCAAGCACCTCTTCGACTTCGTCGACCAGTACGCCCTCGTCGACAAGCCGGTGCTGCTCGCGGCCACCGGGGGGAGCGACCGCCACGCCCTGATCATCGAGCACCAGCTCCGCCCGCTGTTCGGATTCTTCCAGGCGCTCACCCTCCCGATCGGCGTCTACGCGAAGGATTCCGACTTCACCAACTACCGGGTCTCGAGCCTCGACCTGCAGGAGCGCATCGATCTCGCGGTCACACGCGCCCTGCCCTTGATTCGCAGCAGGCGGGAGAGCCTCGAAGCGGCTCTGTGACGCCGCTTTACCTTTCATGACCTGCCCGATTCCCTCACCGTGTTGCCGGACGCTAGATTGCCGGACATGACCTCCCCAGCCTCAGTTCCAGCATCAGCGCCCACGCCGTCCCCGTTCCGTCTCGGCTTCCTCGCGTTCGTCGAACACGGCGGTGTCGCCGGCGCCACGTCGCAGGGCCTGCAGGACGGAATCGACCTGTTTCGGCACGCCGACGAACTCGGTTTCGACACCGGCTGGGTGCGACACCGGCACCTCGAGAAGTACATCTCCTCGCCGCTCACCTTCCTCTCGGTCGTCGCCCAGCACACCGAGGGCATCAGGCTCGGCACCTCCGTGACCCCGTTGCGGTTCGAGAACCCGGTGCGACTCGCCGAGGAGGCGGCCACCGCCGACCTCCTCACCGGTGGACGCCTCGAGGTCGGCTTGAGCTCCGGCTACGCCCAGTCAGAAGGCATCTTCGGCCCCGTCTACGGCGCCATCACCGGCTCGCTCAGAGAAGAGGCGGATGCCCGGCTCGCCTCCTTCCGTTCGGCACTCCGCGGCGACACCCTCGCCATCGCCGACGCGAGCTTTCCCGCCTTCCCTGCCGGCACGCCACTCACTGCCCAGCCGCTGAGCCCGACCCTCTCAGACCGCCTCTATTACGGCGCGGGCGCGACCCCGAGCGCAGTGCGCACCGGCCAGCAGGGCCTCCGCCTGCAGCTCTCGACCCTCAACACGGAACCGAGCGAGCTTTCCTTCGAGGAAGCCCAGCTCGAGTCGATCACCGCGTACCGTGCCGCCCACGCCGCTGTCACCGAGCGGCCGTCCTACGCACTCGTCGGACGTCAGGTGCTGCCGATCCTCGGCAGGGACGACGCTGACGAATTCGCCTGGCTGATCGAGCGCGACGAGGAGCGGCAGCGCGCCCACGGCACTCCCGGAGCCGCCCTGCCGTTCCAGTTCGGCAAGGTGCCTTCCGGCGATCCGGACGACATCATCGAGGCCCTCCTCGCCGACGTCGCCTTCCGTGGGTCCGACGAGCTCGTGATCGCCCTTCCCTTCGACCATCCGCCGGCGGGGTTGCACCGCATTCTCACGGCCGTGGCCGAACGCATCGCCCCCGCCCTCGGCTGGACGCCGCGCCGTTAGGCCCCATCCGCGAATACCCGGCCGCCCATACAGATCCGGGTGGCACTGTCAACCCCCTTTTGCCGGAACTGACAGCCCGTAGCGTGAAAGGACGCACAGCGACGTGCGCGCGAATCCCTCGGTTCGCGAGCTCAGCAAGGACAGCGCCATGAACACACTCAGCCTCACCCACTTTTCACAGCGCGGGCAGCGGCAGGGAGACGACAGTCATTCGTCGCTGCTCCTTGCTGATGCTCTCCGCTTCGCCAGGACGGCCTGCGCGGGGAAACGCGACGAGGCAGGGGAGGCGGCCATCGAGCATCCGCTTCGTGTGATGGCCGCACTGGCCCGCGAGGATGAGAAAGTCGTCGCCCTGCTGCACGACACCTGCGCGTCGTCCGGCCCCGGCCTGGCCGGACTGCGCGGCTTCGTACCCAACCGGCTGCTGATGGCCGTCACTGCGCTTGGGCACGGCTTCGAGGAAACGGACGACATCTCGTTCCGGTTCCTGCTCGCCGACCCGATCGCCCTCGCCGTGAAGCTCGCCTGCGTCGGAGACCTCACCGATCCGGGGCGGCTCGCCCGACTTGACCCGTTCACCCGTCGGCGCCGGGAAATCGCGGGTGCTGCCGCCGCGCGCGGACTCGGGACAACCCTCGACGCGATCCGCACTCCGTTCGCAACGCCGTGATCGCCGAATAACGGAGTACGCTCAGTTTTACGGCATACTCCCCACTACGGGGGTGTCGCCCCGACTGTGAGGAGTGCACCATGGCGCACGCCGCCGAGAATCGATGAGCTTTTCGGCGAGCACTTCTTCGCGACCAACTTCTGGCAGATGTGGCGCACGACGTTCGCCTTCCAGAACTGGCACTCCGCTGCCGAAATGCGTCGGTACTTCAAGCGCTTCATCCAGGAATTCGACCGGATCCACCTCCTGTCCGGCGTCAGCCGGACCACGTACAACCAATACGATTCGATGGTCGTGCCGACGTCGACTTCGCCGCGGCTCTGGAACCACGCCGGGCGACCCGGCTTCACCTCGAGAACGCCGAGGGGACATCCGCTCTCGACCTCGACGACAACACCTTCATCACAATCGGTTCGATCACTGACAAGAAGATGTCCGAGGCGACGGGCGAAGAGATTCTGACGGAGCTCGTGCACCAGCTCGGCTTCGAGGACATCCTCGACGAGGTGCTCGCGTCGACCGACGTGACAACGGTCATGATGCCGTATGCGTCAGCCCTCTTCAGCCGGCGCGTGCCGGAGGACCGGCCGAAGGTGCTCCCGGACGGCGCGGAGAACTTCGCCTTCCTCGGCCAGTTCACCCCACTACCCGAGGACGTCGTCTTCACGGTCGAGTACTCCGTGCACGGCGCCATGCATGCTGTCTACACGCTCTTCGACGTCGAGAAGCCCATCCCGCCGATCTATCACGGGTTACTGGACCCGAAGGTCGACCTGCACGCGCTCGCAGCGGCGTTCCGGTAACCCGCTTCCCCCGCGTCCTGTGTCCGCGAGAGCCCGCCGCACCGCTACCCGACGGCGCGTTCGATCCCCGCCGCGGCGTAGATGGCATCGATGGCCGCCATGTTGCCGACGGAATCGTCCCCCTCGGTGAGGAGCGGCTCGCCGCTCGCAAGGCCGCGCACGACCGCATCGAGCTGGTGATCGTAGGTCTCGTTGCCGCGAACGGTGAGCCAGCGTTCGATTCCCCGGCTGACTTCGCGGATGCTGTGGCCGCGGGACGGGAAAACCATGTTGTCCACGTGCACGGTGCCCTCTGTCCCGACGATGTCGAACGAGGTGTCGAGGGGAGTGCCCGCGATCATGCTCGAGGAGACCCGGGCGGTGACGCCGGAGGGGAACACCAGTGCGGCATCCATGCTCATGTCGGCCCCCAGCGGGTTCAGGGTGGATACGGCGCTCGTGACGAGGGGTTCCTCGCCGGTGAGGGCCCGCACCCAGTGCAGCGGGTAACACCCGAGGTCCATCAACGAACCACCGCCGAGGGCCGGGATGTGCCGGATCGACGTCGGGTCGAAGGGGTTGCTGCCGGAGAATTCGCCGCGCAGGGACACGACGTCGCCGAGCCGGCCGGACGCGACAATGGCGTCGAGCTCGAGGCTGAGCGGGTGGTAGCGGTCGTGGAACGCCTCGATGAGACGCTGCCCCGTCTCGGCGGCCGCCTGGCGCATCAGCCCGGCCTGGGCGGCGTTCATCGCGAAGGGCTTTTCGCAGAGCACGTCCTTGCCGGCCTCGAGCGCTGCAATCGACCACTCGGCGTGCTCCGAGGGCGGCAGCGCGACATAGACGAGGTCGATCTCCGGGTCCGCAAGGAGTGCGCGGTAGTCGCCGTATGAGCGGTCGATGCCGTGTTCCTGCGCATAGGCGGCGGCAGCGGATGCCCGGCGCGAGGCGACCGCGGCGATCACGACATCGGTTCGTCGCCGGGCGGGGCGGATGATCGCGGACGGCGCGATGCCGGCGGCACCGAGGATTCCGATCCTGAGCATCAGCGCACCGACCCACGGGCCGCGACATTGCGGCGACTATTTGTTGCGTGTAGTGACATATTCGGGACACTACCATTGAGCAGCGGCCTGCCGCATCTCACGTGCCGCTATCGCTGGATCTGTCGAAGAATCGAATCGGAGGGGCTCGTGTCTGAACCCGTTTCCCCGGCCGGCCGCCGCCGCCTCGCGGTACTGGGGTCTCCCATCGGTCATTCGCGCTCGCCCCTGCTGCACACGACGGCGTACACCCTGCTCGGTCTCCCGTTCGACTATTCCCGGGCCGAGGTCCGCTCGGGCGAGCTGGCCTCGTGGCTCGTCTCCCTCGACGACAGCTGGCTCGGGCTCAGCCTCACCATGCCGCTCAAACGCGAGGTCGTCCCGCTGCTCGACACGACCTCGTCGCTCGTCGACGACCTCGGCGTCGCGAACACCGTGCTGTTCACGGCCGACAATGGCACGCGCCGGTTGCACGGCTTCAACACCGACGTCGACGGCATCGTCCGTACGGTTTCGACGCTGGACTCTGCTCGACCCTCCTCTGCCGCGATCCTCGGCGGTGGTGCGACGGCAGCCTCGGCACTTTACGCGGCTCACGCGCTCGGCGCGGGGGAGATCACGGTCTACCTGCGGGATCCCGCCAGGGCCACCGGCCTGTCGGCCCTCGGCGACCGGCTCGGGGTCCCCGTGCGGGTTCGGCGGCTCGACGAGCTGGACGCGGCCGGCCCGCTCTCCTTCGTCATCAGCACGCTGCCGGGCGGGGTTGCGGACGGCCTCGACCTCCGGCCCCTTGACGCCGGTTCCATCCTCTTCGACGTGGCGTACGACCCGTGGCCGAGCCCGATCGCCGAGGGTTGGGGTTCCGCAGGCGGCGTCGTCTTCAGCGGGCTCGACATGCTCGTCGAGCAGGCGATCAGCCAGGTGCGCATCTTCACCGGCGGGAAACAGGACGAACCCCTGCACGGTGAGGCGGGCATCCGCGCTGCCATGCGGTCGGCCGTCGGCCTTGCGCCCGCGCACTCCCCGGCAGGGGGAGAGGCCTCATGACCGGCGCGACGGCACGGTCCTCTGTGCGGATGCGCTCGATCGTGCTCGGCGAGGGCAGGCCGCAGATCTGCGTTCCGTTGGTCGGGGCGACGATCGCCGAACTCGCGGCGGCCGCCTCCGGACTCATCGCCGGGGACTATGACCTCGTCGAACTCCGGATCGACTTCTTCTCCGAATCGGATATCCCAGCGGCCGTCCGGGAAGCGATCGCCGTCGTGCGTGCTGCCCTTCCGGAGGGCGTCCCGGTGATCTTCACCTTCCGCACGAAACGGGAAGGCGGGCAGCGGGACATCCTCCCGGAGGCCTACGCCGACCTGCTCGGGCTGGCGATCGCCGCCGGGGTCGATGCGGTCGACGTCGAACTCTTCACCGAGCGGTCGTGCCTGCTCCGCATCGTGAGCGCGGCCCACGAGACGGGCGTCCTCGTCGTGATGTCCTCGCACGACTTCGAGTCCACGCCGCCGCGGGCCGAGATTCTCGCACGCTTCGCGGAGCAGCAGGCACTCGGGGCGGATGTGCTCAAGCTCGCGGTGATGCCGTCGAGCCCGCGCGATGTCCTCACCCTGATGGACGCGACCGCCGAGTTCGTCGCCGAGCAGGCCCGGCGCCCGGTGATCGCGATGTCCATGGGGGGACTCGGCGTGGTGTCGAGGCTGGCCGGGGAGACCTTCGGTTCCTGTGTCACCTTCGGTTCCGTCGGAGCCTCGAGCGCCCCGGGCCAGATCGAGGCCAGCGAGTTGCGTGCCGTCCTGGACCTGGTGCACGGAGCCCGGTGACCGGGCCTGCTGAGCCCCGCCAGATCGCTGTGTGCTAGATCGCGGTGTCGTCGAGCTCGAGGGTCGATTCGCGTTCGCGGAAGATGTTCAGCTGGCGACGCCGGTACTCGGAGAACATGCTGCCCACCTCCGACGGTGCCAGGGTCTGGCCGTGCTCGGGTTCGTCGGCGTGCTTCAGGCTCTCGGTGTACGCGACGTTCTCGGTGCGCTCGGTGCGCTCGGTGCGCTCGGTGTGCTCGGTGTGCTCGGTGTGCTCGTAGTTCTCCGCGTGTTCGGACTTCTGCGGCAGGTCGGAGGATTCGTGGTTCATGGGGATACCCAATTCTTTCTCTGGGGTGAGTGTGGGGGAGCTGCTGCGGCGGCGAGCGAACCGGGGACAACCGGCAGTGGTGCCGGGCGTTCCTGGTGAGCGCTCTCAGCGCGTGGTGTGGGCCGATGGGCGGCGCAGCGGATGATGTCGCGAACCGACGTGAGGCGAAGCCTGGAGTCGTTCCCGCATCAGTGGTCCTTCCGTGATGAAGCGGTTTCTCGGGTGCGGCAGTACGGCGGGTTACCGAACGGCCGACGGGGATCCTGAAGCACTTCATCGGGCGGAGGAGCTTTGGAGGAACGTTATGTGATTCACTCCGAGATGTCAACGGCCGGATATCGGCGATCCATGAGATATTTCTGAGTATCACCGTGTCTCAGGCGAGGTCTCTGTCGTGCGGGAATAGGAAACCCCCGATCGAGGTTGGGTACGATATCCATGCAAATGCATTGAAAATACTGCCCGAGAAAATGCAGTGAACACTCAGAGAGGCTGACCATGCAGTTCGGAATCTTTTCGGTCGGGGACCTGACAACCGACCCGACCACCGGCCGTACCCCGACCGAGCAGGAGCGCATCAAGGCGATCCTGACGATCGCCCAGAAGGTCGAAGAAGTCGGACTCGACGTGTTTGCAACCGGTGAGCACCACAATCCGCCCTTCGTGCCCTCGAGCCCGACCACGATGCTCGGCTACATCGCGGCCAAGACCGAGCGCATCATCCTCTCCACGGCGACGACCCTGATCACGACGAGTGACCCGGTCAAGATCGCCGAAGACTTCGCGATGCTCCAGCACGTCGCCGACGGCCGGGTGGACCTGACCCTCGGCCGCGGCAACACCGGCCCGGTCTACCCGTGGTTCGGCCAGGACATCCGCCAGGGCATTCCCCTCGCGCTCGAGAACTACGCGCTCCTGCGCCGGCTCTGGACCGAGGAATTCGTGGACTGGGAGGGCCAGTTCCGCACCCCGCTGCAGGGCTTCCAGTCGACGCCCCGCCCCCTGGACGGCGTCGCGCCGTTCGTCTGGCACGGCAGCATCCGCACCCCGGAGATCGCCGAGCAGGCCGCATTCTACGGCGACGGCTTCTTCGCCAACCACATCTTCTGGCCGGCCTCGCACACCGCGAAAATGGTCGGGTTCTATCGCCAGCGCTTCGAGCACTACGGCCACGGCACCGCCGAGCAGGCGATCGTCGGACTCGGCGGCCAGGTCTTCATGCGCAAGAACTCGCAGGACGCCGTGAAGGAGTTCCGCCCGTACTTCGACAACGCGCCCGTCTACGGCCACGGCCCGAGCCTCGAGGAATTCACCTCGCAGACGCCGCTCACCGTCGGCAGCCCGCAGGAAGTCATCGACCGCACTCTCGGCTTCCGGGACTACGTGGGCGACTACCAGCGCCAGCTGTTCCTGATGGACCACGCCGGACTGCCGCTCAAGACCGTTCTCGAACAGCTCGATCTGCTCGGTGAAGAGGTTGTGCCCGTGCTGCGCCGCGAGTTCGCGAAGAACCGTCCGGCAACGGTTCCGGATGCCCCCACCCACGCGTCGCTCGTCGCTGCGGCGGCCGCGGCTCCCGTCGGCGCATCCGTCGGCGCTCCGGTCGAGGTGGCCTAGCCATGACGGAACGCACCCGTACCATCGCCGTCGTCACCGCAGGACTCAGCCAGCCGTCCTCGACGAGGATGCTCGCCGACCGTCTTGCGGAGGCGACCTCCTCCCGCCTGGCCGAGAAAGGCATCCCCGCCGAGGTCAGGATCTTCGAACTGCGCGACGTCGCCCTCGACGTGATGAACAACATGCTCACCGGGTTCCCGAGCCCGAAGCTCGATGCGGTGATCGAAGCCGTGACCGGCGCGGACGGGCTCATCGCCGTCACCCCGATCTTCACGACCAGCGCGAGCGGCCTCTTCAAGTCGTTCTTCGACGTCATCGACAACCGGTCGCTGACCGACATGCCGACGGTCATCGCGGCGACGGCGGGCACCGCACGCCATTCCCTGGCCCTTGACTACGCCATCCGCCCGATGTTCACCTACCTGCACGCGGTCGTCGCCACCACCGCGGTGTTCGCCGCATCGGAGGACTGGGGAAGCGGCGCGGACACGGTCAAGACGCTGCCCGACCGCATCGACAGGGCGGCCGGGGAACTCGCGGCTCTCATCGCGGCATCCGATCGCTCGAATTCCGTGCGCGACCCGTTCACGATCGACGCGTCCTTCAGTCCGACGGGCGGATTCCAGCCCTCGATCTGACCGGTTCCCTGCGAGAATGGGGGAATGCCCGCACCTACCGCTCTCCCCGCTGATCCCGAGCTGCTCGCGCAACTCCTGCTCGCTCGTCGCGCGACCGCGTTCTTCGCGCACGAGCTCAACGGGTTGTCGAACGTCGACCTCGACGGCGACTCGCTGTTGCCCGGCTGGAGCCGCCGTCACGTGATCGCCCATGTCGCATATAACGCGAGGGGCATCGTACGACTCGTGACCTGGGCGCGCACCGACGTCGAAACGCCGATGTACGTCTCGAACGCGGCTCGCGACAGCGACATCGCCGCCGGGGCCGAGCTCGACCGCGACGCCCTGCGGACCCTCTTCGACGTCGCGACCATCCAGCTCGACGCCGCGTGGCGCCGGCTCACCCCTGAGACGTGGAGCCACCCGGTCCGGACCCCGAGCGGCCGGGAGATCGCCGTGTCCGAGACCGTGTGGATGCGCAACCAGGAACTCTGGGTGCACACGATCGACCTCGCGACCGGCGCCTCCTTCGCCGACGTGCCGGTCGAGGTGCTCGATCGCCTGCTCACCGAGATCACCTCGGCCTGGGCGACCCGGGGTGACGGGGGAGACCTCGTGCTCTCCGTCACTGATTCCCGCGACGAGCGCAGGTTCGGCGACCTCCATTCCGCGCATCCCGTCGTCGTGTCCGGCAGCCTCGCTGGCCTCGTCCAGTGGGCGACCGGGCGTGGCGGTTCCGGCGTGGGCTCGAGCGCCGGGACTCCGGCCGACCCGCCTCGGTGGCTCTGAGCCCAGCTGAACGATCCTGCTGAACGATCGCGCTGAACGATCCCGCCGCGTGGCAGACTGGTACTCGAAACAACGGGGGCAGACAGTGGACGATCCGCGCGCGAACATGCAGGACAACCGACTGATCGCCCTCGGCGCGCCGCGTGCCGACTGGACGAAGACACCCGGGCGCTCGCTCGGATTCTGGATCACCCTCGCCGGATTCGTCCTCGCTCTCGTGCTCCCGTTCGGGGGAGTCATCGCTGTCCTCGTCGGGCTCGCATACTCGATGCGCGCGCTCCGGGTCATGCCCGCCGGCGTGCACGGCCGGGGCCTGGTCCTGATCGCGCTGGGCATCGCGGCCGTGACCGTCGTCGTCGTCGTGGCCCGCGGCATCCTCGGGGCCTGAACCTCTGGGCCCGTTCGCACCCCGTTCGCCGACCGCGTAACCGGGGGTTTCCCAGCATGAGGCGGGAATGAAACCCACGGCCTGACGTTGAGTTGAGTCAATAGCACTCAAGTTTCAAGATCAGGAGGTCTCGTGCCTACATTCTTCGGTCCCGCGGATTCCGGCAACGGTTCGTTCGACGAGTTCATCGCCCGCTACCTGCAGGGCCAGCAGGGTGCTGCACCCACAGGGCGCCCGATCGACATCACCCGGCTGCTCAGCCGGCGCACCCACGAGGTGCTCGCCGAGGCCGCCCAGTACGCGGTCGAGCACGGGCACTCCCACGTCGACGTCCTGCACATCCTCCGGGTCCTCGTCCTGCGCGAACCGGCCGCCCAGGCGATCCGGAATGCCGGCGCAGACCCCGCGGCCCTCGCCCTGGCCGCCGAGCAGCGCCTGCCGGAGCGCTCCGCCCCGACCGGAGACGCGACGCCGGGACTCACCCCCTCCGCCCAGCGCGCCCTCCTCGACGCGCACCAGATCGCGCGCGCCTTCGGGTCGACCTACATCGACCCCGAACATCTCTTCTTCGCCTTCGTGGTGAACGAGGACTCCCCGGCCGGCCAGGTCCTCGCCGCGGCCGGCGTCACCCAGGAATCCCTGCAGGCCGGTGCACGCGAGCCGCAGGCGGATGCGACGGGCCAGGACCCTGCCCCGGCATCCGCTTCGGAAACGCCGATGCTCGACACCTACGGCACCGACCTCACGGCCCGGGCCCGCGACGGGAAACTCGACCCGGTGATCGGCCGTGCGGACGAGATCGAACAGACGATCGAGATCCTCTCCCGGCGCACCAAGAACAACCCGGTTCTGATCGGCGAGGCCGGCGTCGGCAAGACCGCCGTCGTCGAAGGGCTCGCGCAGGCCATCGTGGCGGGAACCGTGCCGGAGCAACTGCGCGGCAAGCGCGTCGTGGCACTCGACCTCGCGGCGATGGTCGCCGGGACCCGGTACCGCGGCGACTTCGAGGAACGCCTCGGTAAGACCATGGACGAGATCACCGCGCACAGCGGCGAGCTCGTGATCTTCATCGACGAGCTGCACACGGTCGTCGGCGCCGGCGGATCCGGCGACGGCGGCATGGACGCCGGAAACATCCTCAAGCCGCGGCTGGCGCGCGGTGAGTTGCACGTGATCGGCGCGACGACGCTCAAGGAGTACCGCAAGGTCGAGAAGGACCCGGCCCTCGAACGCCGTTTCCAGACAGTGCGGGTCGGCGAGCCGAGCATCGACGACGCGGTGAGCATCCTTGCGGGGCTGCGCGGCCGCTACGAAGAGCACCACGGCGTGCGCTACACCGACGAGGCGCTGCGTGCCGCCGTCGAGCTTTCCGCACGCTACGTGTCCGACCGGTTCCTGCCCGACAAGGCCATCGACCTGATCGACCAGGCCGGTGCCCGGCTGCGCCTGACCCTCGGCTCCCTGCCCGACCGTGAGGCCCTCGAGGCCCTGCGTGCGCGCGTGGTGACACTCGAGGAGGCGAAGAGCGCCGCCGTCCTCACCGAACAATACGAGGAGGCCTCCCGGCTCCGGGACGAGATCGAGACGGTCCAGGCACAGCTGCAGCTCCAGGAAGACCCCGCCCAGGCCGTTGCAGCAGAGGCCGTCGTCGGCGAGGCCGAGATCGCCGGCGTCATTGCCCGCGCGACGGGCATACCCGTCGCCCGGCTCACCGCGGACGACCGTTCCCGCCTCGGCCTGCTCGAGGCCGAGCTGCACGAACGCGTCGTCGGACAGGACGACGCCGTCACGCTCATCGCCAAGGCGGTGCGCCGCAATCGCACGGGCATGAACGATGCCGGCCGACCCGTCGGCAGCTTCCTGTTCCTCGGGCCGACGGGCGTCGGTAAGACAGAGCTCGCCAAGGCCCTCGCTGAATCGTTGTTCGGCGACGAGCACGCGATGGTGCGCTTCGACATGAGCGAGTTCGGCGAACGGCACACCGTGAGCCGGCTCGTCGGGTCCCCTCCCGGCTACGTCGGCTACGACGAGGCCGGGCAGTTGACCGAGCGCGTGCGCAGGAACCCGTACTCGGTGATCCTGCTCGACGAGATCGAGAAGGCCCACCCCGACGTGTTCAACCTGCTGTTGCAGGTGCTCGACGACGGCCGCCTGACCGACGGCCAGGGTCGCACCGTCGACTTCCGGAACACGGTCATCATCATGACCTCCAACCTCGGCTCCGAATTCCTCGCCAGCCGGAGCGGCGCCCTCGGCTTCACCGCCCAGATCGATGGCGGGGCCGACAACGGCTTCGGCTCGGAGAAGGCGCTCCGCGACCGGGTGATGGGCAAGCTCCGCGAGGCGATGCGTCCGGAGTTCCTGAACCGGCTCGACGAGATCGTGCTGTTCCGCAAGCTCGACGCGCCGGAACTGCACGACATCGTGCGGATGCTGCTCGCCGGGACGCGCACCCGGCTCGCCGCCCAGGGCTTCGCCCTGACCGTGAGCGAGGACGCGATCGACTGGATCGCCACGCGGGGCTACGAACCCGAGTACGGTGCCCGGCCGCTCCGCCGCGTGATCCAGCGGGAACTCGACGACAAGATCGCCGACCTCCTCGTCGGCTCTGACCTGCTGGCGAGTACCGGAGTCGACGTCTCGGTTGCTGACGGCGCACTCGTCGTCGCGGCCGCGGCATCCGCGCCGGCGCAGCCGCTGCCCCTGGCCGCGTAAGGAGTCGCTGCGGAGTCGCCGCCAGGCTGGTTCAGCCCCTGGCGGCGATCCCGGCGGCGATCTCCGCGGCGATCTCCGTGTCGGAGCGGGCATTGAACACACCCCACATGATGTGCGTCGGGCCGCTGCCGTCGCTTCCGGGGGCCGCGGCCCGCGCGGTCCACCGGTTGGCGATGGCGGCGCGACCGAGGTCCCCGAGGGAGTCGGCGATCCGGGCCTTCCGGAGTTTTCCGGCCACGACACTGCCGTCCTCGGCGAGTCGCCAGCCGCGATCGCTCGCGAGCACGCGTCCGATCTCCTCCTCGGTGAGCCAGCGCGAAAAACTGCGACCGGGCGGGTCGATATCGGTGAGTTTCATGCTCGAAACTGTACCCAGCTTTCCGGGTAAGCGATTGAGAACCCCAACTGGTCAATCACAGCGATGACGGCTGTTGGACAGATCAGTGGTCCTGGAGGAGGCTGAAGTCATGGAATACACACACCTCGGTCGCTCTGGTCTTTCCGTCTCCCGACTGTGCCTCGGCACCATGAACTTCGGGCCGCTCACGCCGGAACCGGAGGCGCACTCCATCATGGACTCGGCGCTCGCCTCGGGAATCAACTACTTCGACACGGCGAACGTCTATGGCGGCGACCTCGGGCCCGGGGCCACCGAGTCCCTCGTCGGCCGGTGGTTCGCGCGCGGCGGCGATCGCCGGGAGCGGACCGTGCTCGCCACCAAGCTCTACGGGACGACCTCGGACTGGCCGAACAACGGCACGCTCTCGGCCCTCAACATCCGCCGGGCCCTCGACGCGAGCCTCCGGCGACTGCAGACGGATTACATCGACATCTACCAGTTCCACCACATCGACAGGGAGACGCCCTGGGACGAGATCTGGCAGGCCATGGAGACGGCCGTCGCCCAGGGAAAGATCCTCTACGCGGGCAGCAGCAACTTCGCCGGCTGGCACATCGCCACGGCCCAGGCGGAAGCGCGACGTCGCAACTTCACCGGCCTGGTGAGTGAGCAGTCGATCTACAACCTCCTCACCCGGGACCTCGAGCTCGAAGTGCTCCCGGCGGCGCGAGCGAACGGGCTCGGTGTGATCGCCTGGTCCCCGCTGCAGGGCGGCCTCCTCGGGGGAGTGCTCGGCAAGGAGCGCGACGGCAGACGGCGCCTCGAAGGGCGCTCTGCCGAGACGCTTGCCGCGCACCGACCGGCCATCCAGGCCTTCGAGGACTTCGCCGCAGACCTGGGGCACGAGCCGGGAGACGTGGCCCTGGCCTGGCTCCTGCACCAGCCGGGAGTGACGGCGCCGATCATCGGGCCGCGCACCCAGGCCCAGCTCGACGACGGTCTCCGGGCGCTCGACGTCACCCTCGATGCCGCAGCTCTGGCCCGTCTCGATGAGATCTTCCCCGGGCACAAGCCGGCCCCTGAGGACTATGCCTGGTGACCAACCCCGCAACAGATCCCGCAACAGATCCCGCAACAGATCCCGCAACAGATCCCGCAACGAATCCCGCAACGAACACTGCAGAACCGCCAGCCCCGTCAACCGCTCAACGAAGGAAGCCATGCCGACCCGAATGATGCAAACCCGAATGATCGCCGACCGAACCGTGAGCGCGATCGGACTCGGCGGAATGCCGATGTCGATTGAAGGACGACCGGATGCGGCCAGGTCCGTCGCGACGATCCACGCGGCCCTCGACGAGGGCGTGACCCTGTTCGACACCGCGGACGCGTACCACCTGCACGCCGACGAGGTCGGCCACAACGAAACCCTCATCGCAGGAGCGATCGCGTCGTGGGGCGGGGACACCAGCGACGTGCTCGTCGCGACGAAGGGCGGGCACCTGCGCCCCGGTGACGGCACCTGGTATGTCGACGGCCGCCCTGAATGCCTCAAGAAGGCCGCGGAGGCCTCACTCGCGCGGCTCGGCGGCGACGCGATCGGCCTCTATCAGTTCCACCGGCCGGACCCGGCGGTGCCGTACGCCGATTCCATCGGGGCGCTCGTCGAGCTCCTCGACGCCGGCACGATCCGCCTCGCCGGCATCTCCAATGCGAACGTCGATCAGATCCGGCTCGCCCGCGAACTGCTCGGCGGGCGCCTCGCGAGCGTGCAGAACCAGTTCTCTCCTGCGTTCCGCAGCAGCGAACCAGAGCTCGAGCTCTGCACCGAACTCGGAATCGCCTTCATCCCCTGGAGCCCGCTCGGTGGGATCTCCTCTGCGTCCCGGCTCGGCGAACGCTTCGCGCCGTTCCAGCAGGTAGCAGCAGACCGCGGGGTCAGCCCGCAGGTCGTCTGCCTGGCCTGGCACCTCGCGAAGTCCCCTGTGGTCATCCCGATCCCCGGCGCCTCGCGGCCGGAGAGCATCCGGGATTCGGTTCACGCTGCCGGCATCACGCTCACGCCTGAGGAACTGGCGCTGCTGGGCTGATCCCCGCGAGCTGGGCTGATCCCCGCGAGCTGGGTGAGGAACGCCGTGGCGGCCGGGCTGGGCTCGTCCGCCACGGCGACCGCGGCCGTCCACGGCGGCATCGGATCCTCGATCTGAATGGCTCGCAGGAGGTCAGGGCGCTTCGCTGCGAAACTCTCCGGCACGATCGCGACACCGAGGTTGTAACCGACGAGGTCGAGCATCGGATGCACGTCGTTGACCTCGAGCGCGGCCCGGTAATCGAACCCGGCAGCGGCGAAACCGCGGCGGGCGAGGACGTGTGCGCCCCAGCCTGCGGGGAACCCGACGAGTGACTCGGCATGCAGGGATGCGAGGTCGACGGAGCCCCTGGCCGCGAACGCGTGATCGGGATGGCAGAGCACGATGAGCCGCTGCGTGCTGAGCGGACTGAGTCGGACGCCGGGAGTCTGGTCGCCGACCGAGACGACAAGGGCGACGTCCGTGCGGCCGTTCGCGACGCCCTCGATGAGCTCGAGCGATCCGGCGTGCCTGAGACGTACGTCGACCCCTGGATGCGTCATGCGGAAGCGGGCGAGCTCTCCCGGAAGGTCCACCGAGCCCAGGCACGGCTCGGCGCCGACGGTCAGGCTCCCCAGCATGAGGCCGCGCACGGCCGCAACGGCGTTCTGGGCCGCGGTGGCGCTCGCGAGCGTGCGCAACGCCTCGACCAGGAAGGCCTGTCCGGCGACCGAGAGTTCGACGCTGCGGGTGCTGCGGATGAAGAGTGACGTCCCGAGCTCGCTTTCGAGCGCCCGAACGGATGCCGACAGACCGGATTGTGAGATCTGCAGGATCTCGGCGGCCCGGGTGAAGTGGCGTTCCTCGGCGACGATCGCGAAATGTTCGAGCTGGCGGAGTTCCATTCAGCAAGGCTAGTGCCTCACGCGGGACCATTCACAGGTGCGAGGACTGGATCCACCGCCTCGTCTTTTGCCGTTCCGGGGTCGATAATGTCTCGGGAGCGCGGGCCCGACGGCGGGCACGCCCCGGTCTGGAGGTCTCAGATGACAACGCTCAACCCCTATCTCTCGTTCCGTGATTCGGCCAGGGCGGCCATGGACCTGTACGAGTCGGTCTTCGGCGGCACGGTCACGCGCAGTACCTTCGCGGAGCTCCACGCCAGTGAGGATCCTGCGGAGGGCGACAAGATCATGCACTCCGCTTTGACGACGGACGGCGGGATGGTCCTGATGGCGGCGGACACACCGAACAGCATGGATCTGACACCGGGCACCACTATGTCGGTCTCGCTGAGCGGCGACGACGAGGCGGAACTGAGCGGCTACTTCGAAAAACTGTCTGCCGGCGGGACCGTACTCCAGCCGCTTGCGAAGGCGCCGTGGGGAGACAGCTTCGGGATGCTCGTGGACCCGTTCGGCGTGAGCTGGCTGGTCAACATCTCCGGATCGGGCAGCACAGCGCCCGAGTGACGTTCAGGCGCCGGGCTGGACGTCGAGGCTGATCGAGTCGTCTTCCGTGCCGTCGACAAGGCGCTGCAGGGCGTTGCGGACGAGGAGGCCGCGCATGGTGTCGCGGTGCGCCCGCGCCTTCGGCAGGAAGTGCGGCACGTACCCGTAGACGGCGTGGCTCTTCTTCGAGCCGAGGTACGGACCAGGGGGAGTGTCGGCGAGCGGTACGAACGGGATGCCCAGAAAGTCCCGCATCTTGCGCAGCGGGCGGTCGTCGACGATGGACACAATGTGCTTGATCCGGTGCACGAGCGCGGAGAGGTACATGGCGCGGTAGAGCTGCACGCTCACCGCTGCTTCGCCGCGACGGTAGTCGGGGAGGACGGCGACGGTGCCGATGTCCCAGATCTCGGTCGGATCGGTGATCGCGTGAAAGCGGAACGCCTCATCGAGTTCCAGATTGAACGGTTCCTGGGCGGCATCGTTGAGGCTCTTGAGTCCATGCGGGGAATCCTCGATGATCCGCAGCACCCCGCTCGGCGTGCCGGTGTCCCTGTCGATGGAGATGAAGAATGTGCTCGTGCCCTCGTACGCGCCGTACTCGTCCGTCATCTGCGCGGCATCGTTGCCGAACGTCGCCTCGAAGACAACACGTTCCACGTGCCGGCCGACGTTCGAAAACGGGCTCCGGCCGTCGACCTCGATCGCGACCAGCCGGTAGTGCTCCGGGAGGTCACGCGTGCGCGCGGCGAGCAGCCGCACGGTGAGGTCCTCGAGCTCGGCATCGCTCAGGTCGTATCGGGGGCTGAACACCTCGGCGCCGATCACGGTATCGGTGTCGCGGGTCGGCACTAAAACTCCTTGTATTCGGCGCTGGCACTGCCGAAGAAACGCGTGGTGTATTCGACGGCCACGAGGGGGTCGAACGGCTTGCAGGTGTAGATGTCGACACTGTAGAAGAGCACCGGTTGTTCCCACGCGTAGAAATGCGCCCCCGACGTTTCCCAGTGAGTCCACCCGGCCCAGCCGTACAGATCGCTGCGATGCGTGACCGGTTCGATCAGGCCTTTCATGTCGAGCACCGGGGCAAGCCCTGACAAGTAGTCCGTGATCTGCACTGCGCTGATCGGTTCGGCGGGGTAGGCCTCGATGACAAGACGCTGCCGGTAAATGGTTGGTGCAAGGTCGCGCATGAAAGCCATTCCCCCAGTGATGTGATCAAGAGCTTGGGGAAAGGAATCCCCGGCGGCAGCCGTTTCATCAGGGCGACATTGGAACCTGAGACTGAGCGGTGCTGCCTCACTGTACGCCCCCCAGACATCCATCGGGGTCCGAGGGCACGTGCGACAGTCTGGACGAGTCCCCGGTGGGTCCCTTTTCTTCACCGCGATGCCGGTGCACACTGAGCGAATGCGCAGGCTTTCCGTCACGAGACACCCCGGAAAGGGGCCGGTTGCGCCGCCCATTTTCGGGGCCGCGCTGCTGGTGATCCTTGCGGTGGGCCTTCCCCTCGCGGCCATCCAGGTGGCAGGTGCGATCCGACCGGACCCGGCGACATCCGTCCCGTCCGGCATCCCAGCGGTTTCCCCGACCGAGGCCCCCACTCCGGTGCCGACCGTATCGGCCCAATCGTCGCGGGCCCAACCGTCACCGGCGATCAGGGCGCTGGATTCGGACAATCCGATTTCCGATCCTGCCTGGTTCGTGCAGGCATACGAAGCAGGGTTCCGGCTCTACATCCTCAGCTCCACCGAGTTCGGCACGTGCACGCCTCTCGCCCGCACCCAGGCGCAGCTCGCGATGGCCATCGACGCCGGTCTCGCGATCGCCGCGTACACCAGGGATCCGCGCTGCTGGCGGGAGGGGATCGCGGCGACGGGCTCCTTCCGCATCCGGCTTCAGTTCTTCGCCCTCGACATCGAAACGGGCGGCCCGCCGCTCACCCGCGCCATGATCACGGGCGTCCAATCCACCGGAGTGCGCCCCGTCGTCTACACCGGCGCGCGGATGTGGGACGACATCATGGGCGCGGGAACGACGGAGTTCTCGGACGTCGCCCTCTGGGATGCCGTGCCCGTCCAGCCGGGCGCGACCGCCGTGGCCGGCCTCCCTGACGACCCGGTCGATCTCCTCTCGCCTGCGCCGATTCCGTTCGGTGGCTGGAACGCGTCCGGGAATCTCCGAGTCGGTGTTCAGCAGCATTTTGAACGGGTCTTCAACGGCGTCAACATCGATGTGAACACCTTCGCGAGGTCATTCCTGTACTGATCGGGAAGCGCGCACCGGAATGGGCGCCGCACCGCGTATCATGGCGGCGTGAAGCCCTACCTGCTCTTGGCCAGCCGTCCGGAGGACGAAGCCGCCGACGACGAGTACGAGGGTTTCCTGAGCGCCGGCGGCCTCACCCCGGAGGACCTGCACCGGGTCAGGCTCGAGGCGGCGCCGCTGCCGCCGATCCGGCTGGACGACTACTCCGGCATCATCGTCGGTGGCAGCCCCTTCAACGCCAGCGACCCCGAGGCGACGAAGTCCGCCGTCCAGCTCCGGGTCGAACGGGAACTCCAGTCGCTCCTCGACCTCGTCGTAGCCCGTGATTTTCCCTTTCTCGGAGCCTGTTACGGTATCGGGCTGCTGACGACACACGGCGGGGGTGTCGTCGACGGAACGTGGCCGGAGGACGCCGGCCCGACGAGAGTGCGGCTGACGCAGGAGGGAGCCGCCGACCCGCTGTTCGGTATCCTCGAGCCCGACTTCGAGGCCTTCGTCGGACACAAGGAGGCGTGCACGGTCCTCCCGCCCGGCGCCGTACTCCTCGCCACCGGAGAGGATTGCCCGGTCCAGGCCTTCCGGGTCGGACGGAACGTCTACGCGACCCAGTTCCACCCGGAGCTCACCAATGCGAGCATCCTCACCCGCCTCCGGATCTACCGCGACAACGGATATGTCAAGCCGGATGCCTGGAGCGGAGTCATCGCGAGCATCGCGGCGGCAACCGTGACGCAACCGGCGAACCTGATGCGTGCCTTCGTGCGGCGCTTCGGCACCGAATAAGCTGCGCCACCAAATAAACTGCTACGAATGCCAACCTCACTCGCGACCCCGTATGAAGACCTGCTTCGCCACACCCTGGCGACGGGCACCGCCAAAGCCGACCGGACCGGGACCGGAACCACGAGCATCTTCGGCGCCCAGCTCCGCTTCGACCTTCGTGAGGGCTTCCCGCTCATCACGACGAAGCGCGTGCACTTCAAGTCGATCGCTTACGAACTCCTGTGGTTCCTGCGCGGCGAGAGCAACGTCGGATGGCTCCGGGAACACGGCGTCAGCATCTGGGACGAGTGGGCATCGGAAACCGGAGAACTCGGTCCCGTCTACGGAGTGCAGTGGCGCTCCTGGCCCACCCCCGACGGTGGTCACATCGATCAGATCGCCCAGGTGATCGAGACCCTGAAGACAGACCCCGATTCGCGTCGAATGATCGTGTCGGCCTGGAACGTCGCGGACATCCCGTCGATGGCCCTCGCACCGTGCCACGCGCTCTTCCAGTTCTACGTCGCCGACGGCCGCCTGTCCTGCCAGCTCTACCAGCGCAGCGCCGACCTCTTCCTCGGCGTCCCCTTCAACATCGCGAGTTATGCGCTGCTGACCCACCTCGTCGCCGCCCAGGCCGGCCTCGAGGTCGGCGACTTCATCTGGACCGGCGGGGACTGCCACATCTACGACAACCATCGTGACCAGGTCACGGAGCAGCTGACCCGTGCACCGTATCCGCTCCCGACGCTTCGCATCACGGGCGAACGCGCGAGCATCTTCGACTACGGGTACGAGGACCTCGAGGTCGTCGGCTACCAGCACCACCCCGCGATCAAGGCACCCGTTGCCGTCTGATCCCGCCGGTCACACTCCCGTGGTCGCACTGGTCTGGGCGCAGGCGCACGACGGGATCATCGGCAGCGCCGGTTCGATACCCTGGCACCTTCCCGAAGACCTCGCGCATTTCAAGGCCGTGACGGATGCCGCGACGGTCGTGATGGGTCGTCGCACGTGGGATTCCCTCCCCGAACGATTCCGGCCGCTCCCCGGGCGACGGAACATCGTCGTCACCAGGGACGCCGACTGGGCCGCTGCCGGAGCCGAACGCGCCGGGTCCGTGGACGATGCCCTCGCTGCGGACGACTCGGCCACAGATCCGGCCACGACGATCTGGGTGATCGGCGGAGGCGAGGTCTACCGCGAGGCCCTGGCTCGCGCCTCACGACTCGAGGTCACCGAGCTGGACCTCGCCGTGCCCGGCGACACGAGGGCCCCCGCTGTTGACGGGGAGTGGACGCGTGCCCACGCCTCGGAATGGATGGTCTCGAGGACCGGCATCCGCTTTCGCTTTGTCGGGTACGAGCGGCCGGTTCCGCGGAACTGACGTCTTTTCGGGCACGGACATCTCTTCACGAGCTGACGTCTCCGGCGGCACCGGCTTCTCCTGCAGCGCGGGTGCCACGGGCGCCACGGTGACTCGGCGTTCTGGACTCGTCCAGCGTCCGCTCGACGGCGTCAGGAATGCCTGGGGAAGGGTCGCCAGGCAGATCGCCGCGTCGACCACACGTACGAGTGGGAAGGCGAACCCGAGCAGCAGATAACTCGGCCGGCGGGTGACGGCGACGACGAGCACGGTCAACAGGTAATCGGGCACGAGCACGCCGAGCAGGATCAGGGTCGGCGGAATCGCGTCCGTCAGCCGCGTGGCGATGCCGGACGGGTCCGTCGACGTCGCCTCCCAGATGACCGCGACGACCGATACGACGAGCAGCGGCAGGAACAGCAGCATCATCACACTGCTCGTCACGAGCTCGAACACGTGGAGCGCCAGCGCACCCCAGAACCAGCCGAGCCGGAATCCGTGGCGGCGCAGCGTCTGCCAGAACCCCAGGGTCCAACGCCGGAGCTGCCGGGTGTAATCGTGCAGGTTGTCCGGATCCTGGGTCGAGGCCCTCGCGATCGAGGGGTGGAATGCGATCCGGCCGAGCTTGCGCGCGTGCACTTCGAACGTCATGTTGAAGTCCTCGATCGCGAGCCCGGGAGGATCGATGTCGATGCTTCCGAGGACCCGGCTGCGATACATGCTCGCGAAACCGGGAACGATCGAGATCACGTTCGCGAGCCTGGCGGCCTGACCGTACTTGAGCAGGTACTGCACCATGACGTAGAAACGTTCCCGGTATGCGACCAGGAATCGGCCCATCATCGTCGCGGGGGGAGGATCAGCGATCGTCGACGCACACGCTGCAACCGCGACGACCCCCGGATCCTGGAAGCAGGGCAGGCCGGTCAGCAGGTAGTCGGGGGCCAGCACCGTGTCCGCATCGAGGAGCACCACGACCGGGAACCGGCGTGCCAGTTCGAAATGGTCGATTGCCGCGACGAGCGCGCCGGCCTTTCCATGATTCGACTCGAGTTCGAGCACGTTCGCTCCGCTCGCTCTCGCGAGGTCCGCGGTCCGGTCTGCTGAGGCGTCCGAAACGACGAAGACGTGTCCAACGGGCACCTGGCCGGTTGCGGAACCGATCGTCGCGGCGATCACTTGTTCTTCGTCGTGGGCGGCGACCAGCACTGCGACCTCGTCCGCGGAGATCAGCGGGTCCTGCGATCGATCGGGCGACCGGCGGCGGCTGCTCTCGACCACGGCACGGATGAGACCGACCGTGGTCCAGAGCAAGGTGTTGATTCCCACAACAAGAATGAAAATGACGAAGAACGTAACCATCTGTGCCCCCGGGGTGAAATCGAACGTCCCACACTGGAACCGGAGACGCCACGTCGAGACTGTCGGTGTTGACGTGCACGAAGCTACCCGAGGCCGGAGGGGACCGCTGGCCCTGTCACCCGGATGGGGCGACCCATGTGGTTAACCACATCCGGGTGTGGGTTGCCCCCGGAACGCGCCGCGACGTGCTTTCCGGATGCATGCAGTTACAGGCATTTATGAGTGAGGATGATGGAGAAGTGACTTTTCCGACGAGTACCTCCAATTTTCGTGCCGCCCGCGATCAGCTGCTGCGCCTCTGGGACGGCCACGCCCGTGCCGCCGCGGAATTCCGCTGGCCGGAAGTCGGTGCGTCATTCAACTGGGCCGTCGACTGGTTCGACGTGATCGCGGCCGGCAACGACAACATCGCCCTGTGGATCGTCGAGGAGGACGGCCGTGAGCTGAAGGTCACTTTCGCGGAGATGTCCGCACGCTCCAACCAGGTCGCGGCGTGGCTCACCCAGCAGGGCGTCGGCAAGGGCGATCACGTGATGCTCATGCTCGGCAACCAGGTCGAACTCTGGGAGCTCATGCTCGGCATCATGAAGATCGGCGCCGTGATCCTCCCGACATCGACCGTGCTCGCAGCCGGCGACCTCGCCGACCGCGTGCAGCGCGGCGAGGTGGACTGCGTCATCGCGAATGCGGGTGACGCCGCCAAGTTCGCGGAGATCGACGGCGATTTCCGGCGCATCTGCGTCGGCGGCACGGTTCCCGGCTGGGCTCACTACGCCGACGCCGCCCTGCTTTCCACGGCGCCCGTTCCCGTTGCCGTCGGTTCGGACGACCCGTCGCTCATCTACTTCACCTCGGGGACCACGAGCAAGCCCAAGATGGTCGTGCACACCCAGACCTCGTACCCCGTGGGCCATCTCTCCACGATGTACTGGCTCGGGCTTCGTCCCGGCGACGTGCACCTCGCCATCAGCTCACCGGGCTGGGGCAAGCACGCCTGGAGCAGCTTCTTCTCGCCCTGGATCGCCGAGGCCACCGTCTTCGTCTACAACTACGGCCGGTTCGACCCGCAGGCGCTCACGGCCCAGCTGCACCGCGCCAAGGTCACGACGTTCTGTGCGCCGCCGACGGTATGGCGGATGCTGATCCAGTCCGATGTGGGGGAGAAGCCGGTCGGCCTCCGCGAGATCCTCTCGGCGGGTGAACCGCTCAACCCCGAGGTGATCAGCCAGATCCAGCGTGCCTGGGGGCTCACGATCCGCGATGGGTACGGCCAGACCGAGACGACGGCCATCGTCGGCAACGTGCCGGGGTCCGTCCTCAAGGCCGGGTCCATGGGCCTGCCCCTGCCCGGTGTCGCGATCACCCTCGTCGATCCGATCACGGGAGGCGTCGCAGACGAGGGCGAGATCTGCCTCGACCTCGCCGAGCCCGCCGTCAACCTCATGGCCCGGTACCACGGCGACCCGGTCAGGACCCAGGCCGCGCTCCGGGATGGCTACTTCCACACGGGCGACGTCGCCACCCGGGACGACAACGGCTACATCACCTTCATCGGCCGCACGGATGACATCTTCAAGTCCTCCGATTACAAGGTCTCCCCGTTCGAGGTCGAAAGCGTGCTGCTCGAACACCCCGCCGTCGCCGAGGCCGCGGTCGTCCCCGCCCCCGACGACACCCGACTCAACATCGCCAAAGCGTACATCCACCTCGCGGCCGGCTGGGCACCCGACAGCGCGACCGCTCTCGCCGTGCTGCGCCACGCCCGCAACGGGTTGCCGCCGTACATGCGGGTGCGGCGTATCGAGTTCTTCGAACTGCCCAAGACGAGCTCAGGCAAGATCCGCAGGGTCGAGCTGCGGGCGCGCGAGAACGATGCCGCAGAGCAGCAGCTCCGGCTTCCGGAGGAATGGCGCGACGACCAGTTCCCCGAGCTCAAGCGTTCGTCGAAGAGCTGATCCGCGCCCCCGCGAAAGCGGGTGAAACGTCGTTCTGAGCTCGGCATACCGACGACTCACCCGCTTTCGCGAACGGCGGCGGGGACGGGAACGGGAACGGGGACGGGGGCGAGCAGGGCGTCGATCGCTGCGAGGGGGATCGGCAGCCAGTCGGGCCGATTGAGTTTTTCGTAGACGACCTCGTAGAGAGCCTTGTCGAGTTCGAAGGCGCCGAGCAGCGGGCGTTGCTCTCCGAGGCTCCTGCCGGAACGTTCGCTGTACCCGGCAAGGAACGCCCGACGGCAGGCCTGTGCCCACCCGGTGACGACACCGGTCCGCTCCGGAGCTTCCCGCGCCACGGTTCCGGCCGCGTAGGAGAACGACCTCAGCATCCCGGCGACATCCCGCCAGGGCACGTCGACACGGGTCCGGTCCTCGAGAGGAGTGAGCGGTTCGCCCTCGAAATCGACGAGCACCCAGCCCCTGCCCGGAACGAGCAGCACCTGGCCGAGGTGCAGGTCCCCGTGGATGCGCTGCAGCCTCGGCCAGGACACCTCGGCCGCTGCGGCGAACACCGCCTCGATCGCCGGGGCGTACCGGTCGAGTGCAGGCACCTCCGCGATCGCGCGCCGGGCGCGGGCGCGCAGGCCGTCGAGGACCGTGCCGACGACCTCAGCGGTCGGCTCCGCCGTCGGCATCGCGTCAGCGAGGTCGGCGTGGACTGCCGCGGTCGCGACGCCGAGGCTCCGCGCCCGCGCAGTGAAGTCCTCGTTTCTCCGTGCCGCACTGAGTACCACCCGCCAGGCGTCTTCGACGCCGGGCAGGAACTCCTGGGCGAAAGCGAGGTGGCCGCGCGCGGTGCCGCCAGGCGCGCGGGGGTCCGCCCAGTCCCCGACGATGCAACCGACGGGAAGGGGAACGAAGTGCGAGCCGGCGCGGGCGAGTGCGGACTGCACGGTGACGTCGGGGTTGTCGCCGTGGTGGAGCGCCCGGAAGACCTTGCAGATCACGGGAGTGAGTGCGCGACCGTCAGGACCCGCGAGTTCGTAGATGATCGAGGTGTTGGACTGCTCTCCCCGGAGCACGTGACTCGACACGACGGTCGGCTCGACACCCTCCGGCGCGACTCCGTCGCCGGGTACACCTCCGGGTACACCGCCGGCGAGGCCGTTGGGAAAGGTCTCGCCTTCCGCGACCGAGCATCCGTCTGCACCAGGGCCTGACGTGCCGCGACGCAGGATCAACAGGAGCAGCGCCCGCGCATAGGCCGGATCCGCCGGAGCGTCATAGACGAACTTTCGCCGCCCGTCCGCTCCGGTAAGGGTCGTGATGAGGGCCGCCTCGCCGCCAGGGAGAGCCACCTCCCGCTCGGTCACGGGAAGCTGGTAGACCGTCCGGCGAGGGTCGCCGGCGTCGACGACGCAGTCGGTGCGGATCAGCACCCCCGGCTCGCCGGAGGGCAGCGACCAGCCGCCCACGCGCGCCAGCGCCACCGGGCGGCCCGTGTCCGCGAACCAGCGCTGGCGGGCGGCCCAGGAGCTCACATCTTCGGGCACTGCGGATCCGAGGCCATTCCCAGTCATGCCGCCAGCGTACGCCAGCGGCAGAGTGTGGCCCGCAGACATCCTGATCAGCTTGGAAACACCAGTGCCCAGCCGATGTTCATGGGGCAGAACTGTCATTTGACGGCGTATTCACAGGAAAGTGATAGCGTCCGGAAAGCCCTGATCCATAACTTCGATCCCGGTGGGCCCCACGGAGAGTCCCCGGAACCGGAGACTCATGTTCTATACCTACCTGCGTCGGGAACTTGCGGGCCGTCGCAAGCAGACCGCCATCGTCGCGATCGGCATGGCCCTCGCCATCGCGCTGGTCATCATCGTCAACTCGGTGTCGAGCGGAGTCCAGCTCGCCCAGGCATCCGTTCTCGAGTCCGTGTACGGCGTCGGCACCGACATCACCGTGAGCCAGGCCCCTGCTGCCGCCGCGACGCCGGGCACCGGAAACGGCGCGCCCCAACGCTTCGACTTCGGTTCGGCGGACGGTGCCGCAGCGGACGGAACCACGACGATCAGCCGCAGCAGGCTCACGGCTGAACGCGGGACGGAGACTTTCGCCTCGACCGGTCTCGACTCGGTGCGCGCGGTTCCGAACGTCAGTGCGGCCGCTGCGACGCTCCTGCTGAGCAACTCCACCTTCAGCGGCGCCCTCCCGACCCGCAGCCAGGGCGCCACCCGGCCATCGACCGGCCAGGGCGCTCCGTCAGGCCAGAGCGCTGAGACGCCGCCGACGGGCGGCCCCGACGGTGCGGGCGGCAGCTCGTTCAGCGTCGACTCCTTCACCGTGCTCGGGCTGAACCCGGCCGACGCAGCCGTCGGCCCGCTCTCCGCCGTGACGCTCACAGCCGGGCGCTCGCTCGCGAGCACGGATGCCGGTGCGAACGTCGCCGTCCTCGACGCGAGCTACGCGACGACCGCCTCCCTCGCCGTCGGCGGCACCGTCGTTATCGCGGGCACCGACTTCAGCATCGTCGGGCTGGTCTCCGCGGCGACCGCGGACAGCGCGACCGCGGCCAATGTCTACATTCCGCTCGACGTCGCCCAGTCCCTCGCGGCCCTGCCGGGCCAGGTCTCCAACATCTACGTGCAGGCGGCGTCGTCGACGGACATCAACCAGGTCCAGGCGGACATCAGGACCGCACTGCCCGCAGCGACCGTCAAGACCCAGGCGGACCTCGCGTCGAGCGTATCCGGGTCGCTCGCGAGCGCATCGAGCCTCGTCTCCAACCTCGGGTTGTGGCTCTCCCTGATCGTCCTCGCAGCGGCGTTCCTGATCGCGATCCTCTTCACGAT
This sequence comes from Cryobacterium glucosi, assembly GCF_004402235.1. Classification (GTDB taxonomy): domain Bacteria; phylum Actinomycetota; class Actinomycetes; order Actinomycetales; family Microbacteriaceae; genus Cryobacterium; species Cryobacterium glucosi. The sequence goes on along the minus strand of NZ_SOFS01000015.1, from coordinate 158,092 downwards.
CTCCGGGGTCACCCGGCGCACCCGTGAGTTCGGAACGCTCAAGGCGATCGGGTGGTCCAACGGCCGGATCGTGCGCCAGGTCGGCGGCGAATCGCTCGTGCAGGGCCTGATCGGCGGCGTCGTCGGGATCGCCGTCGGGCTCGCCGGGATCCTCGTGATCAACATCATCGCCCCGACGTTGACCGCAGGGGCCTCGACGGCCGTGCAGGCGGTGGGCCGCGGGGCCGGGGCCGCCGGCGGCGCGGGAGGTGCGGGAGGCGCAGGCTTCGGCCCTGGCGGTGGCGGATTCGGTGCCGCAACCCAGGCGGCCACCCAGTCGAACATCGTCCTGACGGCGCCCGTCACGGTATCCGTGATCCTGATCGCGGTCGGACTCGCCGTTCTCGGCGGCCTGCTCGCCGGAGTGATCGGGGGGTGGCGAGCCTCCCGGCTCCGGCCGGCGGAAGCCCTGCGCAGCATCGCGTAGCACTGCCTGCGTCACCCGATTCGATTCGCTCCGATTCTCACTTTCAGCTTCCAGAAGGAACCAGACCATGTACCAGCTGACGAATGTCACCAAAAAGTATGACCAGGGCAAGCGCTCGGTGACCGCGCTGCAGGACGTCACCGTTTCGATCCCCGATGGCCAGATGGTCGCGATCCAGGGGCCGACCGGTGGCGGCAAGTCGACCCTCCTGCAGATGCTCGGGGCACTTGACCGCCCGAGTTCCGGATCCGTGTTGCTCGAGACGGAGCACCTCGGCAGTTCGAACCTGTCGAGCCTCGGGGACTCCCAGCTCGGTCGCATCCGCGCCACCGAGATCGGCTTCGTGTTCCAGGGCTTCAACCTGATCCCGACGCTGACCGCCCAGGAGAATGTCGAGACGGCGCTCGCGCCGCTCGGCGGGACGAACGCCGCGCGCCGGGAGCGCTCGGCGGCCGCCCTCGAGGCCGTCGGCCTCGGGGACCGCCTCGGCCACCTTCCCGCCGAACTCTCGGGCGGCCAGCAACAGCGGGTCGCGATCGCGAGGGCACTCGTCAAGGACCCGACCGTGCTCCTCGCCGACGAGCCGACCGGCAACCTCGACGAGGAGACCAGGGACGAGATCATGGACCTGCTCGAGGGGCTCTGGCGGGCACAGGGCCTCACCCTGATCGTGGTCACGCACGACAGTGCCGTCGCCAGGCGCGCCCAGCGCCGCCTGCACATCAAGGCCGGACGACTCACCGAACTCGCCTGACTGCCGGGCTCGCCTGATGACCGCCGGGCTCGACAAACATTAGAGTAAAGACTCTAATGGGAGTATGACGCCCGACAGGACACCCAGGAACGACCGGAACGAGCCGAAAGGCCGGTACGACAAGAAGGGGCGGACGTCGACCCGGCGTTCGTTCCTCAAGGTCGCCGGCATCGGCCTGGGGACGATCGCGATCGCCGGCGCCGCAGGCCTCACCTGGCGCGCGGTCGACGGTGGCGTGTTCGCGAGCGGGACAGGCGAGGCATTCGCCGCATGGGCGCAGGCCGGCCCGGAGGCGCATGACGCCCTCGGCCTCGTTCGGGCCGCCGTGCTCGCCGCGAACGCGCACAACGCCCAACCCTGGCAGTTCAGGGTCGCCGACAACCGGATCGACGTCTTCGCTGACACGACCAGGAACCTCGGGACGATGGACCCGCTGCTCCGGGAGATGGACGTCTCGCTCGGGTGCGCGATCGAGAACATCGTCGTCGCGGCACCCGCGAACGGGAAGAAGGCCGCCGTCACCCTGCTGCCGGACCCCGCGGACCCCACACACGTCGCACGGATCGACCTTCAGGCGGCGGAGGCATCCGTCTCACCGCTGTTCACCGCGATCGCATCCCGACACACCGACCGCAACTCCTATGACCTCACGCGGCCCGTGAGCGCCGCGGAGCTGGCACGGCTCAGCGGACTCATCGACGAGACCGTCGCCGAACTCGTCTGGTTCTCGGACCCCGCGGAGAAGAATGCGTTCGGTGCCCTGACCGTCCGCGCGACCGAGGCGATCATCGCAGACCCGCAACAGGTGGCGGACGACGCCGCCTGGTACCGCACCGACTGGCACGAGATCCAGTCGAAGAAAGACGGCATCACGATCGACCCGTCCGGGCAGTCGGAATTCATCAGGGCCGTTTCGAAGGTCATTCCCGTTTCGACGGCCCAGAACAACGCGGGCTGGCTCGCCGGCACCAGGGACAGCCAGGTCCCCACGGCCGCGGCCTTCGGAGCGCTCGTCGTGCGCGACCCGCTCGACACCGGCGAGCGTCTCGCCGTCGGCAGGGCCTGGCAGCGCCTGCACCTGAGCATGACGGTCGACGGGGTGAGCGCCCAACCGCTCTGCCAGCTTCCGGAACGGATCGACAGGGAACGCTCGACGGGCCTCAACCCGGACTTCGGCGACGCGCTGGCCGCGCTCCTGCCCGCCGGCCGCCACGCGATCATGACCTTCCGGATCGGACATCCGACCGGCTCGGCCCTGCCGAGCCCTCGACGCCCCGCGCGGGAAGTCGTGCTTTCGTGAGCCGGGTCCCGACCACGGTGACGGCGGGGGAGACCAGGGCCAGGATCCTCTTCGTCGCCCTCGGCCTCTTCAACGAACGCGGCACCGCCGCCGTGACCACCAACGCGATCGCGGCGGCCGCCGGAATCAGCCCGGGCAACCTGTACTACTGGTTCGGCGGCAAGGACGAGATCGTGCGCGAGCTGCATGCCCAGCGCGTGACGGCCTATGAATCTCTCTGGGAGGCATCCGCTGCCGGGGGAGGGGACGGGCCTGAACGCCTGGACCCCGAGCAGGTACTCGACCGCCTCGGTGCCGGTGTCGCGCTGACGCGGCAGTACGCGTTCCTGGCCCGCGACCTCTTCGGCCTGCTGCACGCGGACCCGGTGCTCGCCGAACACTACCGGCTCGTGCGCGCCCGGCGCCTCGTCAGGTTCAGCGAGATCGCCAGGGGCTGGCGTGAACACGGCGAGATCCGCCCGCTCGGCGATCGGGAGCTCGATGACCTCGTGCGGGCGCTCTGGATCCTCGCCGAGTCCTGGTTCGCCTTCGAGGAGCTCGACGGGGCGGACACCGGAGGGCCTTCGGATTCCACTGCAGATTCCACCGGCGGGACGCGCTACCTGCGCGCCGTCCTCACGCCGTACCTCAGCGCCCCTTTACCCGGGCGGGGCTAGACGCGGCGGATGCCCCAGGCCACGACGGCGAGGGACGCCGCGCAGACGACACCGAGCAGGGACATCAGCAGGGTGTAGCTCGCGACGGCGTTGAGCGCCGCGAAGAGGACCGGCAGCAGGAACCCGAGGTAGGTGAGGCTGTAGTACACGCCCGTGATGCCGGCGAGGTCGGCAGGGGTGGAGATGCGCTGCACCTCGACGAGGCCCGCGACGACGCACACGCCGTACGCGGCGCCGAGCACGATCGCCGTGACGAGGGCGACGATCGGGGACAGGGTCGCCGCGGCGCAGATGGAGAGCAGGATGCCGACGAGCATCATGCCCATGCCGACGACGAGCGCTCGCCCGTTGGTGCGTGTGTTGATCCGGGCGACCTGCGGCTGGACCAGGGCCCCCGTACCGAGGGTGACGACCGTGAGCAGGGTCGCGTATGCGAGGTTGAACTCGCCGAGCTGGGTGTCGACGAGCTTCGGCATGATCGCGTACGCGATCCCGGCCGCGCCGAAGACCCAGGGCGCTGAGGGCGCGATGACGCGCAGGAAGCGGCGATGCCCGGCGAGAGGAACCGCAAGGTCACGCCAGAACGGGCGGTGCGCCCGATAGCGCGGCACGGTCTCCGGCGTCGTGACGAGCAGGGGCAGTACGGCAAGGCTCAGCACGATGTGGACGAGGTAGGGGGCGAGCGTCGGCATCGGGCCCCACTGGGCGAGTGCGCCGGCGACGCCGGCACCGAGTCCGAAGCCGAGGGTGAGGGTCAGTGCCGGGCGCCGGGCGCCTGCCACCGTGTCAGCGCGCTTGTCGAACGGCGCGGCGGAGAGTTCCTTGAGCCACGCCGTTCCGACCGACATCGCAACGCCCACGCTCAGCCCGGCCAGGAAGCGGCCGAGGCACAGCATGACCGTGCTCGAGAAACCGAAACCGAGAAGGATGCTGGCCACGAGTCCCGTGATCACGCCCGCGATCGCGAGGGGCTTGCGTCCATACCGGTCCGAGAGCGCCCCGGCGAGGAGGAGCCCGGGAATCAGGCCGACGACGTACGCCCCGAGGAAGACATCCGCCATCACGGTCGTGTAGTGGCCGAGCGCCTCGTACATGTGCAGCAGCGGGGTGAAGTGGTTGCCGCCCCAGGCCATGACGAAGATGGCGGGTGCTGCGCGGAGCCAGGCGGGAATGGTACGGGGAATCATCGGACTTTCGGAACGCGATCGGGGATGGACGGTGGTGGTGGTGGTCAGGGGACCGTGGCGGTCAGGCGACCCTGGTGGAGAAATGCCCGGCCTCGACATGTTCGCGGAGGGCACGGTCGTACGCTGCGGTGTCTCCGCTGGACACGTGACCGGCCAGGGTGCGGTGCTCGGCGAGAAGGCGTTCGAGGTTGCGGGGGTCCCGGGAAGCGACCCGGTGGGTGAGGCGTTCGAGCCTCGGGCCGAGCTGGGCGTAGAAACCGTCGATCACCCGGTTGCGGTTCTCGTCCACGATCCGGGAGTGGAAGCGGTGGTCTGCCCTGGCGAAGGTGAGCAGGTCACCGCTCGCAGCGGCATCCGCCTGGATCTCGATCAGGGCGGCGAGGTCGGTGTCCACCGCGCCTGTCCCGCCCTCGCGTTCGCCCAGGAGCCGGACGGCGGTCGTCTCGAGCATGATGCGCACCTGGAGCAACTCGGCGGTCTCCGCCTCGTCGAGCGCGGTGACGACGGCGCCCTTTTTCGGGAAGAGCCGGATCAGCCCGCGGGCCTCGAGCGCGAGGAAGGCTTCGCGCACCGGTGTGCGGCTGAGTGAGAGGGCTCCGGCGATCTCCCCCTCGGTCAGGAAGGAGCTCGCAGGGAGGGACCCCGAGATGATCAGGTCCGCGACGTGCGTGTAGGCCCTCTCGACGGCGGAGGCCCCGGCCGGCATGAGGGAGGCTGATTCGGTCGGCATACCCCCAGCCTAGCCATAGATACATCAATAACTACAAGTCGGCTGCGGAATATACCGCCTCATATACTGGGCAAACGCCCCGATTGAGGCACACCCACCGCCGGGCCGCAGGCCTTTCGCCCGGTGCCGGCTCGTCCACTCTGACCCAGAGGCCCCCGTGACTGAAACGCTTTCCCCGCAGACGATCCTCGACGAACTCGCCACGATACTGCCGCCCGTGCAGCTCGTGACCGGACAGGCGACCGATGCGTATCTCACGGACCAGTCGGACGGCACCGCTGCGGGGGAGCCCCTCGCCGTCGTGTTCCCCAAAAGCACCGCCGAGGTTGCGGCGGTCGTCACCCTCGCAGCGGCCAACGGCATTGCGCTCGTGCCGCAGGGTGCCCGCACCGGACTCGCCGGCGGTGCGAACGCGATCACCGGAGCCATTGTCGTGAACCTCACCCGGATGAACCGGATCGTCTCCGTCGACAAGGCAGACCAGACCGCGACGGTCGAGGCCGGCGTGCGCACATACGCCCTGGCCAGGGCCGCCGCGACCGCCGGCCTCTTCTACCCGCCGGACCCCGGCTCGTGGAAGGGCTCGACGATCGGCGGCAACGTGGCCACCAACGCCGGCGGGATGCTGTGCGTCAAATACGGCGTGACGGGTAACTTCGTGCGCCGCCTCACGGTCGTCCTCGCGGACGGCTCCATCGTGCACACGGGGCAGCGCACCATCAAGGGTGTCGCCGGGTACAACCTGACGGCGCTCCTCGTCGGGTCGGAGGGCACCCTCGGGATCATCACCGAGATCACGGTCGGGCTGCTGCCTGCCCCTGCCCCGGCCTCCGGCGTGTCCGCGACGTTCTCGACCACCGCGGAGGCCCTCGCCGCCGCCGCACTGATCGTCACGAACAACCGGCGTCCGAGCGTGCTCGAATTCCTCGACGGATCCTGCATCACCGCGATCAACGCCTTCGACCCCGCGTCCACGCTCCCGGAGGGTGCTGCAGCACTTCTCCTCGTGCAGTCGGATGCCGCGGGGCAGGCCGACGACGACGTCGCAGAATACGCGCGCATCCTCGAGGCCGGGGGAGCGGGCGAGATCGTCATCGCGCACGACGCCGCGCACCTCGACCAGCTGATGAGCGCGAGACGCCTCCTCCAGCCGGCCCTGCAGGCCGCGCGCGGTGCGAGCCTCAACGAGGACGTGACCGTTCCGCGGTCGCAGCTGCAGGCGCTCCTCTCCGGCCTTCAGGAGATTTCCAGCGAACTCTTGATTCCGATCAGCACCGGAGGGCACCTCGGCGACGGGAACCTGCACCCGGTGATCGGCTTCAACCCCGACCTGCCCGCGGAGGTCGATGCCGCCCACCGCGCGTTCAAACGGGTGATCCAGCTCGCCGTCACGCTGGGTGGGTCCGCGTCGGGGGAACACGGGATCGGCCTGCTCAAGCAGGCGCACCTCGACGACGAACTCGGCCTCGCCGTGCGGGAGCTGCAGCGCCGCGTCAAGCTCGCTTTCGACCCCGCCAGCCTGCTGAACCCCGGAAAGAAGCTCTAGCCGCCAGGTTTGAGAATTCTCAGGATCGTCACTCCCCGCAGTGGATTACCGGGGTTTGGCTGTGCTAGGCGAGTCCTTTTAAACGCGCGGGCGAGAGACGCGGCGGAAGAACCCCCCGACCGGCCCTTGCCGGGGAGTAGTGTTGGAAAAAGAGAGCGGACCACGGTGCATCGGTGCACGTCTGGCGCCTCGTGTCCCCCCGCTCACTACCCCGAGCGCGGGATCTTCCGCGGCGGGAAAGCTCAATCCCACGAGGAGAGTAGTCCACATGACAATTACAGAGGGCGTCCTCAGCGGCGACACTTCGATGCAGCACGGCAAGGCGGAATTCGTTTCCGGGCCGTGGCAGGATTCGATTAACCTTCGCGATTTCATTCAGCGCAATTACACGCCGTATATCGGCGACGCGTCCTTCCTGGCCGGGCCGACTGCCCGCACCACGGGAGTCTGGGCCAAGTTGTCCGCGATGTTCCCCGAGGAACGTCGTAAGGGCGTCTACGACATCGACGCCTTCACGCCGTCCTCCATTACAGCCCACAAGCCGGGCTACATCGACAAGGACAATGAAGTCATCGTCGGCCTCCAGACGGATGCGCCGCTCAAGCGCGCGATCATGCCGTTCGGTGGATGGCGCATGGTCGTCAACTCCCTCGAGACCTACGGCTACCCCGTCTCTCCCGAACTCGAGAAGATCTTCACCGACTACCGCAAGACCCACAACACCGCCGTGTTCGACGTCTACCCTCCCGGTGTGCGTCGTGCCCGCAACAGCCACCTGATCACCGGTCTTCCGGATGCCTACGGCCGTGGCCGTATCATCGGCGACTACCGTCGTGTCGCCCTCTACGGCGTCGACGCACTGATCGCCGGCAAGAAGAACGACCGCGCCGAGCTCGACATGGAGCCCTCGACCGAGGACATCATCCGCGCCCGCGAGGAAAACTCGGAGCAGATCCGGGCCCTCAAGGAACTCGTCCAGATGGCCGCGTCCTACGGCTCCGACATCTCCAAGCCGGCCCAGACCGCCCAGGAAGCCGTCCAGTGGCTGTACTTCGCGTACCTCGGTGCCGTCAAGGAACAGAACGGCGCTGCAATGTCGTTCGGCCGTAACTCGGCCTTCCTCGACGCGTACATCGAGCGCGACCTCGCCGACGGCACCATCACCGAAGAGGGCGCCCAGGAGCTCATCGACGACCTCGTCATCAAGCTCCGCATCGTGCGCTTCCTGCGTACCCCGGAATACGACGAGATCTTCGCCGGCGACCCGACCTGGGTCACCGAGTCCCTCGGCGGCATCGGCGAAGACGGTCGCCCGCTCGTCACCAAGACGGCGTTCCGTTTCCTCCAGACGTTGTACAACATCGGCGCAGCACCGGAGCCGAACCTCACCGTTCTCTGGAACGACGGCCTTCCCGATGGATTCAAGCGCTTCTGCGCCCAGGTCTCCATCGACACGTCGGCGATCCAGTACGAGTCCGACGACCTCATCCGCGCCGAGCTCGGTGACGACGCTGCGATCGCCTGCTGCGTCTCCCCGATGCGCGTCGGCAAGCAGATGCAGTTCTTCGGTGCTCGCGTCAACGCCGTCAAGGCGCTGCTCTACTCGATCAACGGCGGCAAGGACGAGGTTTCCGGCAAGCAGGTCGCCCCGGCGACCGCGCCGAACCTGGACACGATCCTCGACTATGACACCGTCTTCGCGAACTACCTCGTCACGCTCGAGTGGCTTGCCGAGACCTACGTCACCGCGCTGAACTGCATCCACTACATGCACGACAAGTACGCGTACGAGCGTCTCGAAATGGCTCTCCACGACAAGGAAATCGTTCGCACGATGGCCTGTGGCATCGCCGGCCTGAGCGTTGTCGCCGACTCCCTGTCCGCGATCAAGTACGCCAAGGTGCGTCCGGTCCGCGACGACAACGGACTCGTCATCGACTACACGATCGAGGGCGAATTCCCCAAGTTCGGTAACGACGACGACAAGGTCGACTCCATTGCGATCGACGTCATGGAACGCTTCATGAACATGATCCGCAAGCACCCGACCTACCGCAACGCGATCCACACCCAGTCGATCCTGACGATCACGTCCAACGTGGTCTACGGCAAGGCAACCGGCAACACGCCCGATGGCCGTCGCAAGGGTGAGCCGTTCGCTCCGGGTGCAAACCCGATGAACGGCCGCGACACGCACGGCATGCTCGCGTCGGCGCTCAGCGTCGCCAAGCTGCCGTTCAGCCAGGCGCAGGACGGCATCTCGCTCACGAACACGGTCGTCCCCAGTGGCCTCGGTCACACCAAGGACGAGCAGATCACGAGCCTCGTCGGACTCATTGACGCGTACACGGAAGCCACCGGCTACCACATCAACGTCAACGTGCTCAACAAGGAAACCCTTGAAGACGCCATGCTGCACCCGGAGAACTACCCGCAGCTGACGATTCGCGTCTCCGGCTACGCGGTCAACTTCGTGCGCCTCACGCGCGAACAGCAGATGGACGTCATCAGCCGTACGTTCCACCAGCGCTAAGGATTCACCAGCGCTAAGGATTCACCAGCACCGAAGATTCACCAGCACTAATATCCACCGATAACAGATGGCGGCGACGCTGAGTAGGACGAGACAATGCCCGCAATAAACCTCGGCCTACCCAGCGTCGGCCCCGCCATCGCACTCGTCGCGCTGGAGGACGGCAAGACTCCCAGCACCGAACAAGCTGAACTTGCCGAACTCCATCACCTCGAGATGGCCGCGATTCACAACGGCTCGGTGGCGAGCGTCCATTCCTGGGAACTCGTCACGGCCGTGGACGGTCCCGGAACGCGGATGACCCTGTTCCTGTCCGGGTGCCTGTTGCGTTGCCAGTACTGCCACAACCCGGACACCTGGAAGATGCGCGACGGGTTGATCACCACCCTCGACGACCTGGTCACGCGCCTCAAGCGCTACAAGGGCGTCTTCGACGCAACCGGGGGAGGCCTCACCATCTCCGGCGGTGAGCCGCTCATGCAGCCGGCCTTCGTGGAGCGCATCTTCGAGGAATGCCACAAGCTCGGCATCCACACCACCCTGGACACCTCGGGGTTCCTCGGGAAGAGCGCGTCAGAGACGCTGCTCGACAACCTCGACCTCGTGCTTCTGGACGTCAAGTCCGGTCTTCACGACACGTACAAAGAGGTCACCGGGCGTGAGCTCCAGCCGACACTCGATTTCGGCGATCGCCTCGCGGAAAAGGGAATCCCCGTCTGGGCCCGCTTCGTGCTCGTCCCCGGACTGACCGATGCCGTCGACAACGTCGACGCCGTCGCGGAAATCATTTCCCGCTGGCCGAACGTCGAGCGCGTCGAAGTGCTCCCGTTCCACCAGATGGGCGAGGACAAGTGGGACCGGCTCGAGATCCCGTACCCGCTGCACGGGGTGACGCCCCCCGACAACGATCTGCAGGAGCGCGTGCGGGAGCAATTCCGCGCGAGGGGCCTGACCGTTTTCTAGGCGAAACCGGCGTTCAGACGCTGGGAAAGGCGCGGCATCCAACGGATGCCGCGCCTTTCCTCCGCCACCGTGCAAACGTTTACCACCAATGTTGCAATCGGCAGAGAAAATGTGATGAATGCGCTTTCATTACTGGCAGACTGGGGGGTAACACGAGTGTCACGACAGGCGCGACACCAGGAAAGGTATCTCATGACAACCGCTACGACAACGGCTGCCCAGCCCCTGATCGCCGGTTCCGGCCAGGCGCGTATTCTTCGGATTATCGGCCTCCTCGGCATTATCGGCGGCCTCGTTATGCTCCTCGTCGGCGGCGTCGTCTGGGGCACCGTCAGCAGCCAGCTGGCCGGCGAGAAGATTACTGTCGCGGCCGACGCATCGTTCCTCGCCGGAACGACCGTCGACAACCCCCTCTCCGCCCTCGCGCAGGCGAACATCATTAACCACCACGCCATGGAGGCCTCGGGCGGCAAGACGTACGCCGAGCTCGCCCAGGACGACAAGGTCCGCCCGACGGTCATGACCGCGTCGCTGCTGCGCGCCTCGCTCTTCACCTCGATCGTCGCCTTCGGCGTCTCCTTCTTCGCCATGGGCCTCGGCATCCTCGTCGGCCTGTTCGGCTGGGCGATCTTCGTCCTCACGCCGCACGCTTTGAAGAAGACCGCGGTTCCGGCCGTCGCCTGATCCGATCCGGCAGTATCGAACGGGCCTCGCGGTAGTCGCGGGGCCCGTTTTCTGTGCCCGGCGCAGCTTGTTACCGTGCCGAAACACGGGAACCCCTACGATGGGGCTAACGGACGATCTTGCCGCCCCGAGGGGTGGCCATCGGGAACCACGTCCGCGGAATACTGGGGGACCAGCATGAGTGCTCGCGACAGCTATGCCACGAGGCAGATTTCCCCAACGGCGTCGGTACGACCGCGGCGCGGAGGCGCCACCGGACGCCTGGTCGCATTCGTGGCTGCCGCCCTGCTCCTGACGGGCGGCCTCGTGACGGCGGCTCCGCAGCCGGCGGCATTCGCGGCATCCTCCGTCAGTGCGCCGTCCGGCTGGCTGCACACCGCGGGTGGCACGATCCAGAACTCCGCCAACCAGACGTATGTCGTCAAGGCCATCTCCTGGTTCGGAATGGAGACGAGCAACTGCGCCCCGCACGGACTCTGGACGATCGGCCTCGACGCCGGCCTCGCGCAGATCAAGTCGCTCGGATTCAACACCCTGCGGCTGCCGTTCTCGAACGAGTGCCTCGGCGGGGCCCCCAGCAATTCGATCAACTACGCGGTGAATCCGACCCTCGCGGGACTGACCCCGCAGCGGCTGATGGACACGGTCATCGCCCGGGCGAAGGTCGCCGGACTCAATGTCATCCTCGACCGGCACCGTCCGGATTCCGGAGCCCAATCGGAGCTCTGGTACACGGCGCAATACAGTGAAGCCAAGTGGATCAGCGACTGGCAGGCACTCGCCACCCGGTATAAGAATGATCCGACCGTGATCGGCTTCGACCTGCACAACGAACCGCACGGGCAGGCATGCTGGGGCTGCGGTAACCCCGCGATCGACTGGCAGGCGGCCGCGACCCGCGGTGGGAACGCCGTGCTCGCCGTGAACCCCCGGCTGCTGATCCTCGTCGAGGGCATCGAGAACCAGGCCACCGGCGGATCCACCTGGTGGGGTGGCGGCCTGAGCGGTGTCAAGGGCAAGCCTGTCATCCTCTCCGTCGCGAACCAGGTGGTGTACTCGCCGCACGACTACCCGGCGACGGTCTACGCGCAGAAGTGGTTCAGCGCGGCCAACTACCCGGACAACCTCGCCACCGTCTGGGACCAGAACTGGGGCTACATCAGCAAGACCGGGATCGCACCGGTGCTGCTCGGCGAGTTCGGTACGAAGCTTGCGACCGAATCCGACCAGAAATGGCTTGCCAAGCTCGTACCGTACCTCTCGAGCAACGGCATGAGCTTCGCGTACTGGTCGTTCAACCCGAACAGCGGCGACACCGGCGGCATCGTCAAGGACGACTGGGTCACCCCGGAGGCGGCAAAGCTCACGGCCCTCACGCCGCTGCTCGGTGCAGGGACTCCGATCGTCGTTCCGCCGACTGCGACGCCGACGCCGACCGCTACTCCGACTCCGACCGCTACTCCGACTGCGACGCCGACTCCGACGGCGACTCCGAAGCCGACCGCTACTCCGACTGCGACGCCGACTCCGACGGCGACTCCGAAGCCGACCGCTACTCCGACGCCGACTCCGACCGCCACTCCGATTCCCGTCCCCGGCACGGCCTCGATCACCACGACGTGGAACCTGCAGAGCGCGTGGGGCGCCGGCTACGTCGCCGACTTCCAGGTGAAGAGTGCGACCGGTGCCAAAGCCTGGAGCGTGACCTGGTCCGATCCGACCGTGACTGCGGTGACCAACGCGTGGGGGATGACGTGCACGGTCAAGGTCAGGACCTCGATCACGTGCACCGGAGCGGGTTGGGCGAGCACCATTCCCGCGGGGCAGAGCGTCTGGGTGGGCCTTCAGGTCGAGGCGACCAAGGCCCCGGTAGCACCGGCGCTGATCCTCACCGCCAGGTAAGCTCCCCGGCGGGCCAGCTCGACATCCGTTGCCCAGACCTGATCGCTCCGATAACGATCGTGAGACGCCCCTAGCAATTCTGTCGGCGCCGGGGTTCCATGAACCGTGATGGGGGGTTCAGATGCGGACGACGGAATTCCAGGAGCGGCGCACGCCTCGGGGTGTGATCGGCGGGCTGGTCGGGCTTGTGGCCATGAGCGGGGTTGCCGGACTCCTGATCGCCGCGTCGGTGACGCCCGTCGTCGCGCTGTCGGGACTCGCCGTGACGGACACGATCAACACCTTCCAAAGCCTTCCGGAATTCCTGTCGATCGACAGGCTCTCCCAGAAGAGCAACATCTACGCGATGCGGGGTGATGGCTCTCCCTACCTGCTCGCCTCCTTCTATGACCAGAACCGGATCGAGGTCGGCTCGGACTCGATCAGCCCCTTTGTGACGGATGCCGCGGTCTCGAGTGAGGACCCGCGCTTCTATGAACACGGCGGCATCGACATGCAGGGCACGATCAGGGCCGGACTCAGGGTGAGCCTTGGCGGGGAAACTCAGGGCGGGTCGTCCATCACTCAGCAGTATGTCAAGAATGTCCTCGTTCAGAAGTGCGAGGTACTCTCCGACCCCGTGGCGCGCGACTCCTGCTACACGACGGCCACCCGAACGAGCGCCGAGCGCAAACTCAAGGAGATGCGGCTCGCGATCGGCGTCGAGAAGAAATACTCCAAGAAGGACATCCTTCGCCAGTATCTCAATATCACCGGCTTCGGAGGAACGGTCTACGGAATCGAGGCGGCCGCCGAGTACTACTTCAACACGACGGCGGCGGCCGTGAGCCTGCCGCAGGCCGCGAGCCTCGTCGCCATCATCAACAACCCGGTCAAGTTCCAGCTCGACGACCCGAACAGCGCCTCCAACGGTACGGCGAACGGCTACGCGGCGAACCGGGACCGCCGGGACTATATCCTCGGGACGATGCTGAAGTACGGCACGATCGGACCGGACGATTATGCGGCGGCGGTCGCGGCACTGGTCGAACCCAGCATCCACGAGCCCAGTACCGGGTGCCAGACCGCGGGCGGAAGCGCCTATTTCTGCGACTACGTGACCCATGTGCTTCGGAACGACCCGGCGTTCGGGGCGGATGCCGACACCCGGCTTCTCAACTTCCGCCGGGGTGGCTACAACGTCTACACAACCATTGATCTGGACCTTCAGAATGCCGCGGAGGCCACGATGAAGCAGAATGTGCCGTCGACCTTCCCCGGCTGGGATGTCGGCGCTGTCATCTCGAGCGTGCAGGTCGGCACCGGTCGGGTGCTTGCGATGGTGCAGAACAAGGACTACAGCCAGGATCCTGTCGTCGAGGCCACGGGAGCGAACTACACGAGCATCAACTACAACACCGACTATGCCGATGGCGGTTCGAGTGGCTTCCAGCCGGGTTCCGGGTACAAGGTGTTCACCCTCGCCGAGTGGCTCACGGAAGGTCACGCTCTCTACGAACGCGTCGATTCCCGCCGCAAGGCCAATTGGGGCACCTTCCAGGACAGCTGCCTCGGCCCGCAGAACTACGACAAGGAGAAGTGGAACCCGAAGAACGACGCCAACGAGAGTGGGGCGCACTACAGCGCCCTCGAAGCCACCGTGGGTTCGATCAACACCGGGTACATCGGGATGGCCAAGAAGCTCGACCTGTGCGGAATCCGTAAGACGGCTGAGGCATTCCGGATGCACCGCGCTGATGCGACCCCTCTCCTGCAGAGCGCTGCGTCGGTGATCGGCACGAATGAGATCGCGCCGTTGAGCATGGCCGTCGCGTTCGCGGGAATCGCGAACAGGGGGGTGACGTGCAGTCCGGTCGTGATCGACCGCATCGTTGGCCCGACCGGTGCTGAGGTTCCCGTGCCGACCAGCGAGTGCGCGGCTTCCGTCAACCCCACGGTTGCGGCGGGCATGGCCTACGCCATGCACAAGGTCATGACGACCGGGACAGGGCAGCAGTCGAACCGGGGCATGGCGCCGCAGGTGCCCGTGATCGGAAAGACCGGTACGACGGATGGCAATAAGGACACCTGGATGACCGGGTCGAGTACGAAGGTCGCAACCGTCGTCGCGGTGGTCAGCCTCACCGGCGATGCGAACCAGCGGACCACATACTTCGACAGCGGCCAGGCCGCGACCGCCCGGCACCGGATGTGGCCGGCGGTGATGTCGGTCGCGAATGCGAAGTACGGTGGAGATGACTTCATCGAAGCCAATCCGACGCCGACTCAGACACCGAGACCGACACCGGCGCAGACTCAGACTCCGACGCCCCGTTAAACACAGCGCTGAGGGTTTTCCTTCCTGAGAGTTTCTCAGCTATGAATGTGTCGTGAGTTCCCCGTGATTACGGCGATCTCTCAGTTTTTTTGTTTGTCAAGCCCCTAGCGCAGCCGTAAAACTGGGGGTATTTTCCGGAGCCGTGTACTTCGAATGGGTTACAGTCAACCCATCGAAAATGCGTGTCGTAGGTTCTGTGGATGGATTTGTGATCGGCGCGTTCCGGTCATTTGAAAGGCAAAAAACTCTATGCAACAGCTCTTTCGTCGCGCCGAGAAGTCCTCGCCGCGTAGTACAACCGCGCGTCGCAAACTCGCAGGCGGTGTCCTGGCCGCAACGGCGGCCCTGTGCATCGCCGTCGGCACAACGGCCTCCTGTGCGTTCGCCTCCGGCGACTCCTCGTCTTCGTCGTCCCGCTCGTCGTCCGGTTCATCGTCCGTGAGCGCACCGTCAGGCTGGCTCGCCGTGACCGGGGTGTGGTCACACCGTAAGAACCACCACAACGGAACTCCGACTCCGACTCCGACTCCGACGCCTGCGCCGACGCCGACGCCTGCGCCGACGCCGAAGCCCACGCCGGCTCCGACGCCTGCGCCGAAGCCCACGCCCGCGCCGACGCCGAAGCCCACCCCGACTCCGACTCCGACTCCGACGCCTGCGCCGACGCCGAAGCCCACCCCGACTCCGACTCCGACTCCGACTCCGACTCCTACGCCTACGCCGACGCCGAAGCCCACCCCGACTCCGACTCCGACTCCTACGCCCACGCCTACGCCGACGCCGACGCCTACTCCTACTCCTACGCCGACGCCGACGCCTACTCCGACGACGCCCCCCATCGCCATCGGAACGTCCCCGCTGCACACCAATATCGTGTCGACGACCTTCTGGGTCGGCGAGATCTTCAACGCGAACCTCAGCGACGGCAGCCAGGTCTGCAGCACCTATGACAGCAAGTGGGCGCTTCACCACACCGGCGTTCAGCTCGGGTCCTCAACGGACACCGGCTGCGGCGGCTCGCCCGTCGGCGGGTGCGATGGCCCGTCCAGCGGCGCGACCGCTGCGACCTTCACGTGCACGACAGAGAAGCGCACCGCTGCCAACGGCTACTTCCCGACCAGCCAGCCCAAGCCGCTCGAGAACCCGTTCTACCTGGATCTTCCTTACGACGACGTCAACGACGCGACGGCGTTCGCCAACCGCGACACCGTCGTACCGTGGGCGAACGTGGCCCCGTACAGCGCTCACCATGGTGACTCGAACTACTCGTACATGAAGAACCACTGGGTCCAGCTCACCGGTCCCAATGGCCAGACGTGCTACGGACAGGTTGAGGACGCGGGCCCCTCGAGCGGCTCGCTGTACCACGACGCTGCCTACGTGTTCGGAAGCAACGACGCCCGTCCGGTGAACAAGCAGTTCAGCGGCGACCCGAGCCAGGGCGCAGGCACCGACGTGTCGCCCGCCCTCAACGGATGCCTCGGCTTCACCGACCTCGACGGGGACAACGACCACGTCAACTGGCGTTTCGTGGACCGGTCCGCCGTTCCCGCCGGCCCGTGGCTGAACGTGGAAACGACCAGCCAGGTGGCCCAGTAGCCGCCGGATAGTCGAACGGCCGTCCGGATCTACCGCCGGACGGCCGGTACAAGGATCCATCGGATGCCCGGTGCCGCGCCTGCGGCACCGGGCATTCGCCTGCCCGGACGGGTCGCGGCCGTTCCGTGGGCCGGGTTCGTGGGCCGGGTTCGCGTGTCGGATCAGGCGGAGCGCGCGGACCAGAGGTGGCGCACGTTTGTGGGCGCGACCGCGGCGAGCTCGGCCGCCAGGGCCTCGGCCCGGGCCTCGTCGCCCGCAGCGTTCTTGGCCGCGCGCTCGGCGCTGTGCCGTTGTTTGACCAGCCGGGCGGCATCCGCGAGGTCCCAGAGCGAGTCGCCCGTCACCGACACCCCTTTCGCACCCGAGCGCCTGGTGCGGCCGCGGACGAGCAGGTGCCTGGTCTGGAAGACCGGGGCGCCGATGCGTTCCTGGGCGTCGTGGAAGAACACCACGTTCGCGACCGGCCCGGTGCCGTCGTCGAGGCTCACGAACACGACGCGTCGCCCGCCGCGCATCGGCGGGGTGTTCGTCGCCCGCCGCACGCCGGCGAGGAGCACCTCGGTGCCGCCGGGCAGGTCGGCGAGGGCCGACGCCGGGGTGACGCCGAGTTCGGCGAAGAGCGGATAGAAACGGGCGAGCTGGTGCCCGGACACGGCGAGGCTCAGGTCGCGCAGCTCGAGTTCGGTCTGGGTTCGGCCGCGCAGCTCGAGGGAGGTGACGGCGGTGAACCGGTCGCCGGTGTACCGGGGGACCGGCAGGTCGACGTCGAAGGCGAGTTGGTCGTCGTGCACGGCGACGGCCGTGCCGCGGAGCGACTGGATGTGCGCGAGCAGCTCATGCCGGCGCTCACGGTCATAGCCGATGAAGCTGTCGAGGGCGCCGACCCGTGCGAGCGCCTCGAAGCTCGACCGCCGTGGCCGCACCCGGTCCCGGAAGTCCTGGAGCGAGGAGAACGGCTGGTGCCGCACGATCCGGGCCCTCTCGGCGGCGGTGCTGCCCGAAAGCTCTGGCAGCGCCAGGCGGATGCCTCTGCGCGGCCCGGCAGGCCCGGGAGACCCGGCAGTCACCGGTTCGACCTGGACAGGCCCGGCGTGGCCAGGAGGAAGATCCTCGACCCGGTAGTCGAGCACGCTGTGCTGCACGTCGAGCGGAAGCACGGGCACCCCGAGCGCCCGGGCTTCGGCCACGAGCAGGTCCTTCGGCCACATTCCCGGGTCGTGGGTGAGGAGACCGGCAAGGAAAACCGCAGGGTGATGGGTCTTCAGCCACGCGGACTGGTAGGTGGGCAGGGCGAACGCGGCGCCGTGCGCCTTGGCGAAGCCGAAGCTGCCGAATCCGGCGAGCACGGTCCAGATCCGGTCGATCACCGCCGGGGGGAATCCGCGGCCCAGGGCCTGCTCACGGACGTACGCCTCGATGAGGGGCAGCTGCTCGGGTTTCCCCAGGTGCCTGCGGAAGACATCCGCCTTGCCCAGGCCGCAGCCGGTGAGTTCGTCGAAGAGCCGCATCACCTGTTCGTGGAAGATGACGACGCCGCGGGTCTCCCGCAGGATCGGTTCGAAACGCGGGTGGATGTAGTCCGGCACGACCTCGCCGTGCCGCGCCTGCAGGTAGAGCAGGGGCATGTTGTTCTGCATCGGGCCGGGTCGGAACAGGGAGATCTCCACGGTGAGGTCGTTGAAGACCTCGGGCTGCAGCTTGCCGACGAGCTCCATCTGGCCTGGCGACTCGAGCTGGAAGATGCCGAGGGTGCGCGTCGAGCGGATGAGCTCGAAGGTCGGCTCGTCGTCGAGCGGGATCCGGTCGAGGTCGATGCTCTCGCCGGTGAGGCGTCGGTGCTCCTCGACGGCATGCGCCATCGCAGACTGCATCCGAACGCCCAGGATGTCGAGCTTGATCAGGCCCATCGGGTCCATGTCGTGCTTGTCGAACTGCGACATCGGCAGTCCCATTCCCGACGCCTGCACCGGGGTGCGGTCGAGCAGGCTCGCGTCGGAGAGGATCACGCCGCACGGGTGCACCGAGATGTGCCGCGGCAGCCGGTCGAGCCGTGCGGTGAGGTCGACCAGCTGATCGAGCTGCTGCGAGGCGCGCACTTCGGCGGCGAGCGGTTCGAGCTCGGGCTTCTCCTCGAGGGCACGGCGGAAGTCGCGGGCGTTGAACCGCCACATCTGCTTCGCGATCGCCGACACCTGCCCGGCATCCATGCCGAGGGCCAGCCCGGCGTCCCTGACGGCGCCGCGGCCGCGGTAGGCGTTGGTCATCGACATCAGCGAGACCCGGTCGGCACCGAAGGTCTGGAAAATGGCGCGGTAGATATCGTGGCGGCGCGCTGACTCCACGTCCAGGTCGATGTCGGGCAGGGTCTGGCGTTCGGGGGAGAGGAACCGTTCCCAGAGCAGGCCGTTCGCGATCGGCTCGACCGATGAGGTGTGCAGGGCGTAGTTGAGCACCGAGCCGACGCCGGAGCCACGGGCCTGGATACGAACGCCCATGCCCCTGACGAGGTCGGCGACGCGGGCGACCGTGAGGAAATAGCTCGCGAAGCCGAGATGCTCGACCGTCGCCATCTCGTACTCGAGGCGGGCGTGCGCCGTTTCGACCGCCGTCCGACCGGATGCCGCGTAGCGTTCGTCGACGCCGGATCGTCCGCGTTTCCAGAGTTCGGCGAGCGGGTCGCCGGTGACCCCGATCACGCGTGCCTCCGGCATCCGCGGGGTACCGAGGCCGATGTCGGCCTGCGGGTCGAGGGTGCAGCGGTCGGCGAGCATGTCCGTATCGCGCAGCAGCCGGGTGAGCGCGCCGTCGTCGTGCAGGCCGGCATCGACGACCATGCGGGCCACCTGCCGCATCGCGCCTGCCGGTTTGAGCCAGGCCTGTCCGTTCGTCTGCGGCTGCTCGAGCTCGGCGAGCGGGGTCAGGGTGCGGGCGGCGTCGGCAAGGTCTGCGGTCACCGCGTCCTCCGGCTCGCCGTAGCGCACCGCATTCGTGAGCACGGCGGGCAGGCCGTTCTGCTCGGCGAGGGCGAGCATGCGGGTCGCGGGAGTGACGCTGCCGCGGCTGCCGGGCTCGGCGAGATGGCAGACGACTTCGAGGCACACCGACCCGGTGGGCATCGATCCCTGCCAGGCCGTGAGCCGGGCGCCGGCTTCCTTCGTCGCGCGGCGGCCGATCGCCTCACCGACGTCTGAGACCGGCCCGAGCAGAACGGTCAGCGCCCGGAGCCCGGCCAGTTCGGCAAGCTCTGACCGGCCGATGCTCGGCTCGCGCCCTGTTCCGGTCGACATGGCCTGGTGGGCGGCGGACACGGCGCGGCACAGGGCAGCATACCCACGGCCGCTGGTGCCTCCGTGCGCGAGAACGACGACGCGGCCGAGCGGCAGCCGGTCGTCGTCGTGCACCGCGAGGTCGGCCCCGAGGCCGGCGCGGATGCCCTCCGCCCCACACGCCCGAAGGTGCTTGACGGCCCCATAGAGCCCGTCACGGTCGGTGAGTGCAAGGAAGGAGGCGCCCTGGGCCCTCGCCTGGCCGGCAAGCGCTTCGGGAAGCGTCACCCCGTAGTGGGTCGAGTATGCGCTCGCGACGTGCAGGTGCGGGAAGCCGGTGCCCGGCCCGGCAGTGCCCGACCGGCCCGTGCCCGGCTCGTTCATCCCCAGTCGAGGGCGAGCACCCACGACCCGTCGACGTCGCGTCGCAGGTCGTACCGGTGTTGTTCCTCGCCCCCGCGGGCCGCGTCGACCCGCCACAGCTCGGTGTCGATGCGGGTGGGCACCCCGTCGTTCTCCCACCAGCGGGTGCGCGTGAACACCGCCTGCGGTTGCCCGATGATGGTGTGCTCGAAGCGGTCCCAGGTGAAGGCGCGGGGGTCGCCGTCGGCCGAAAGCTCGACGTCGACGCGGATGTCGATGATCTGGGGCATTCGGTGGCTCCTCCGTAATGATCGAACAAACGTTCGATATTGGGAGTGTACGTCACCCCGCCGACACTAGCCAGCGCCGACCGTCGATCGACGTCGCTCCGGTGCCTCGACGCGCAGCGCGTCGGCCCCGAGCAGGGCGGTCGGCACCCGGAAGGTCTCCCGCGCGGTGACGGCGGCGATCGCCGAGAGCACCATGGTGGCTGCGGTGAAGACGGCGACGGGAACCCAGCCGTCGATCCCGCTCCCGAGCAGGGCATAACAGATGCTCGGAGCGAAGCCGGCGAGCAGGAATCCGAGCTGGGTGCCGATCGCAAAGCCGGAGTAGCGCACCGGCGCGGCGAACATCTCCGTGAAGAACGACGGCCAGAGCCCGTTGACCATCGAATAGAACAGCGTCATGTTCAGGAAGCCGCCGAGGAAGATGAGCGGGATCGAACCGGTCGAGATCGCCCAGAAGTAGAGGAAGATGGTCGCCGCGGAACCGAGGGTGCCGATGATCCAGACCGGCCGGCGCCCGATGCGGTCCGACAGAGCCGAGAACAGCGGGATGGTGACGAGGGAACCCGCGATGGACACGGTCGCGACCCACAGCATCGTGCCGCGATCGATGCCCACGGCGGGGCTCGTCGCATAGGCGAGGCCGAAGACGGTGAACACGGTCTGCGTCACAGCGAACAGAGAGCAGACGAGCACGCGCACGACGTCGCGCCACTGGTGCCGGAACACCTGCGCGGCCGGGAACCTCTCGACGGCGGCGACGGACTTCGTCTCGGCGAACACCGGCGTCTCGTCGAGACGGGACCGCACGATGTATGCGACGACGAGCACGACCGCGCTCAACAGGAACGGCACCCGCCAGCCCCAGGCATACAGCTGGTCCTCCGGTAGGGCCGCGACGGGAATGAAGACGATGGTGGCGAGCACCATACCGGCCGCATACCCGGTCATCGTGAAACCGGAGAAGAACGCCCTGCGATGTTCGGGGGCGTGCTCGATGGCGAGGGTGCTCGCCCCTGCCGCTTCCCCGCCGGCCGAGAACCCCTGCGCGAGGCGGCACAGCACGAGGAGGGCCGGGGCGAAGGCCCCGATCTGGTCGTAGGTGGGCAGGAAGCCGATCGCGAGGCTCGCGACCCCCATGATCACGAGGGTGAGGATCAGCACCCGCTTGCGGCCGATCCGGTCGCCGAAGTGGCCGAGGATCAGCCCGCCGAACGGCCGGGCGACATAGCCGACGCCGAATGTCGCCAGGGAGGCGATGGTCGCGATCGCCGGGTCGGCGGCGGAGAAGAAGATGTGGTTGAAGACGAGGGCGGCCGCGGCGCCGTAGATGAAGAAGTCGTAGTACTCGAGGGCGCTGCCGACGAATGCCGCTGCCGCGGCCTTTCGAGGCATCCGCTGGGGGATGGTCGACGCTGGAACCGTGCTGGACATGCTGTCTCCTTTGACAAGGTGCCTGGTGGGGTTGGGGCGGGTGGTTCGGGTGGTGCGGGTGGTCTGCCCTGGGTCAGACGGCGGTGTATCCGCCGTCGATGACCAGTTCGGAACCGGTGCTGAAGCGGGATTCGTCGCTCGCGAGGTAGAGCACGCCGTAGGCGATCTCGTCGGGTTCCCCCTGCCGGCGGAGCGGATTGCCCTCGACCAGCTGGCGGTAGTACGCCTCTGGCCCGACAGCGCTCATGTCGGCGGCCGTGCGGCTCATCCTCGTGTTCATCGAGCCGGGGTGGATCGAATTCACCCGGATGCCGTGCTCACCGTAGGTCGCGGCGTCGGACTTGGTGAGCAGCCGGACCGCGCCTTTCGTGGCGTGGTACAGCGGCACGCTCCTGCCGCCGGTGATGCCGTGGATCGACGAGAAGTTGACGATGCTGCCGCGCGACGCGGCGATCATGGCCGGGACCACGTACTTCGTCATGAGCCAGGTGCCCTTGACGTTCACGTTGAAGATCCGGTCGAACTCGGCGAGGGTCGACTCGTGCGAGGGCGCCGCGCGCCCGATGATACCGGCGGCGTTCACGAGGATGTCGGGAACGCCGACCGTCTCGAGTACCCGGGCCACGGCGCGTTCCACCTGTTCCGGGTCGGTGATGTCGAGTTCGAGGGAGGTGATTCCCGGCTCGTGCCACGGTTCGGCCGGCGGGGTGACGTCGAGGCTGACGACCACGGCGCCCTCGCGGGCGAGGAGCCGCACGCAGGCGCTGCCGAGGTCGCCGCTCCCTCCCGTGACGATGGCGATCTTGCCGTGCACCCGCCCCTTCCTCTGCTCCGCGTGCGTCGTGGCCGGTTCCGGAACGTCGAAATCGACGGATGCGATCTGCCGGGTGTGCGGGCTGGAGAGGGCGATCAGCGGGGTGTGCAGTGGATGCCCTGCGTACCCGGCCACGTCGGCGGCCGTGTCGAAGTCCGCGACGATCGTGCAGTCCCAGGACCTGGCCTGTCCGGAGAGGTCGCGGCCGACGCTCAGCGACCGGAGCCCCGGTACGTGACCGACGAGACCGTCGAGCCCGGCACGCCAGTCGTGTTCGATCGCGGGGGTGAAGCTGTCTTCGAACCGGAACAGCACCACGTGGCGGATCATCGGACGACCGCCGTCGCCGCAGCGTCGGCCAGGTCGGGGTAGCCGATCGGGCTGCCTGCGAGGGTGCGGCCGATCAGGTAGCCCATCGTCATCAGCGGCCCGAGGGTCGCGCCTGCGCCGGGGTAACCGGCCCCGTACGCGCTCTCGGTGGTGTTCCCGGCGGCGAACAGTCCACCGATGACGGCGCCGTCGACGTCGACGACGCGACCGACGCCATCCGTCGACACGCCTCCGCTCGTGCCGAAGGCGCCGTTGACGACCGGGAGCGCGTAGAACGGCCCGGTGGTGAGCGGGCCGAGGCTCGGGTTGGGGAAGACGTTCCCCGCATCGCCCCAGTAGGTGTCGTAGCGGCTCCGGCCCCTGCCGAAGTCTGGGTCCTCACCGAGCTCGGCGTAGTGGTTGAAGCGGCCGACCGTCTCCGTGAGGGCGGCCGGGTCGACGCCGATGCGCGCGGCGAGGTCGGCCAGGGTGGCGCCTTCGAGCAGCCACGCCGGCGTCGGCCGGCCGGCGCGGTGGCTCAGGACGCCGTAGCGCTCGAGGAAGGCGTGGTCGAAGACGACGTGGGCCGGCGTGTTCAGCGGGGCATTGGCCGCGGGGTCCCACGAGTGCAGGGCACGCGCGAGGTCGTTGTAATCCTGGGATTCGTTCGCGAAACGGCGCCCGTGTTGGTTGACCATGATCGAACCGGGACCCTGGCGTTCGAAGCGGAGCAGGGTGCCGACCTGTTCCCCGTCGCGGAGATCGCCGGGGATGACCGACATCGGCGCCCACCAGGCTTCCCTGGTCCCACCGGTCCGTGCACCGATGCGCTGGGCCATCCGGAGGCCGTCTCCGGTGTTCGACGGGGGAGAGCAGACGACGTGCAGACGGGTCTGGAGCAGCCCGTCGGCGAGTTCCTTGTCCCACTCGAAGCCGCCGCAGGCGAGCACGACGCCGTCATTCGCGTGGAACGTGCGTCCGTCCACGACGACGCCCGTGACGCGCCCGTTCTCGACGACGAGGCGTTCGGCGCGGGCGTCGACGGAGAGGGTCACGTCGTTCCCGAGGCAGGAGGCGAGCAGCATGCTGACGAGCGCCTGCCCCTTGGCGACGAGGCCCGCCGCTTCCCGTGCCGCGAGTTCTGGCCAGGGGAAGTGGGTGAAGGCTCCCCAGGCTTCGTATTCCTGCATCGTGAAGGGCGCCCGGCCGTCGGTGCGCACGTGTGCCCGCACGGGGCCGAGCGCGGCAGCGGCGTCGAAGAGTTCGGGTTCGACGGTGCGTCCGCCGTCGAGGGCGCCGTCGAGATCCATCCGGTAGTCCGGGAAGTTATCAAGCAGCAGGAAGGCCACGCCGAGCTCGCGTTCGACGTAGCGCAGCATGTCATCGCCGCTGTCGATCGCGGCATCGAAGAGCTCGTCCCTGCCCCGGCCCCTGGAGACCGCTCGCACGTACCGTGCGGCGTCTTCCGGCGAATCCGCGATGCCCGCGCCGCGGGCGAGATGGTTGGCGGCGACCCAGAGCATCCCGCCCGATACCGCCGAGGTCCCGCCGAGCAGGGCCGACTTCTCGACCACCAGCACGCTCTTGCCTTCGTTGGCCGCCGTCGCGGCGGCCGTGAGCGCCGCGGCGCCGGACCCCACCACCACGACATCGAATCGGTCCTGCGGCTTGCCCTGGAGAATTCGCATCGAATCCCACTCCCGTCGTCGTTGACACAAGAATTTGCGTTTCTGAAGACTGCCAACGGTCGGGGTCGCTCATCGTGCCCCTCCCATTCAATGGGAGGAATATTCGCCGGGGAATCGGGGCGTCCCGGTCAGACGGCCCGCGGCATCCGGCTTGTGCCGCCGCGCGGCCGGTCGGAGCCGAGGGCGCGGGAGATGCCGTGCGCCGCGGTCTTCAGGGCGGGCACGGTCGCCCGGAGGTCCTCCTCGCCGAAGGGGACGATCACGTTCAGCGCGGCGATCACCCGATCGCCGCGTTCGAACACCGGAACGGCGATCCCGGTCGTGTTCGGCACGATGATCCCGGGCACGGAAGCGTGGCCGAGCTGCCTGATCCCGGCCAGTAGCCGGCGCAGGGCTGCGGGTTCGGTGACGGTGTGTTCCGTGTAGCGCACGAGTTCCCTGCCGAGCACGTCGTCCTGGAACTCCGGCGGGGAGTATGCCAGGAGCACGAGCCCGGACGAGCACGCGTGGATCGGCAGCCGGCCGGCGATCTGGGTGATGTTCACCGCCGAACCGCGGGTCGTGAGCCGCTCGATGTAGAGCACGTTCTCGCTGTCGAGCAGGCTCAGGGTCGTGTGCTGCTGCACGACGGCGTGCACGTCCTCCATGAAGGGAAGCGCGATCTCGCGCAGGTCGGTGGTGCGCGAGCCCCGCGAGGCCAGCTCCCACAACCGGATGCCGAGGCGAACTCCTCCGTCCGCGTCGCGCTCGAGGAGCCGTTCGTCGAGGAGCTGCACGACGAGCCGGTGGGTCGTGGCGAGTGGGATGCCCACCCGGCGCGATAACGCGGAGATCGTCATGGACGAGCGATGGGAATCGAAGGCGTCGAGAATCGTCACGAGCCGGGACAGCAGGGAGTCGCCGGAGCGGGAATTCGCCATGGCCCCACAATATGCTGCCCGCCGGTGCGCGGGCGAGTAGCGTGGTGCTGATGTCAGGGAAGCCCGCACAGTCGAGGGGAACCGAGGACGCTGCGGCGTTCCCGGTCGATGACCGCGGCGTGGCCGCCCGGCTCTTCGCCATTCTCGACGCGTTCACCGCGCCGCCGGCGAGTTCGCTCACCCTCACCGCGATCGCGCAGCGCACCGGGATCCCGCTGACGACGGTGCATCGCCTCGTCGGCGAATGGACGAGCTGGGGAGGCCTTGCCCGCCAGGAAGACGGACGCTACGCGCTCGGGATGCGGCTCTGGGAGGTCGGGGTGCAGACCCCGACGGCGCGGAACCTGCGCACGATCGCCCTGCCCTATCTGGAAGACCTGTACGAGTCGACCCATGAGCACGTGCACCTCGCCGTCCTCGATGGGAGCGACGCCCTCTACCTCGAGAAGCTGTCCGGGCACCAGGCCGTGCGGGTGATCTCCCGGGTGGGCGGCCGCCTGCCGCTGCACGCGACCGGGGTCGGACTCGTGCTGCTGGCCTTCGCTCCGAACGAGGTGATCCAGGCCTACCTGGCCGGGCCGTTGCCGCGGTTCCTGCCACAGACGGTGACCGACCCCGAGGAATTGCGGCGGCGCCTGGCCGGCATCCGCGCCCAGGGCATCGCCCGCATGTCCGAGGAGATGACGGCCGGTTCGAGTTCGATCGCGGCGCCGATCCGGGACCGCACCGGCCAGGTGGTTGCGGCCGTGTCTATCGTCACCCGTACAACGCCCCGGTCGAGCCCCGAGCAGGAACAGGCCGTGCGCGTCGCGGCCCACGGGGTCGGCAGGGCGCTCGGGTACCGCCGCGCCGCCGGCTGAGTGCGGATCAGCTGCGGACTGATTGCGGACTGATCGCGCGGGGATGCCCGCTCGATGGTTGCGGCAGTCGAT
This sequence comes from Cryobacterium glucosi, assembly GCF_004402235.1. Classification (GTDB taxonomy): domain Bacteria; phylum Actinomycetota; class Actinomycetes; order Actinomycetales; family Microbacteriaceae; genus Cryobacterium; species Cryobacterium glucosi. The sequence continues at coordinate 131,442 of NZ_SOFS01000015.1, read as the reverse complement.
AATGGGGGAATGCCCGTTGAGGAGCTCGTTCCCCGTGGTCGATGGCGACCCCTGCTGTCGGTCCGGGTGCGCATCCTGGCCGCCATCCTGGTCGTCACAGCGTTCGGCATGGCCACCGCGGGGACGACCGCGTATCTGGTGCAGCGCGAACGAACCCTGGATGCTCTTGACGCCTCACTGAAGGTGACGGTCGAGGACGCCCGTTTCATCGCAGGGGACTCCGGGCTGACCACGGTGGCCGGCGTGCTCGGTGCCGTCGTGCAGCGAGTGCGGCCGGGAACGAATGAGTCCACACTCGCCGTCATCGACGGTGCTGCGGCCTTCGCCCCCGCTGGGGACGTCGCCTTCCGCCTCGAAGACGACGCCGGGTTCGTCACGCGGATCACGGCCGAGACGTCGGGCGGAGCGGTCGTGCTCGGCACCGCGGTCGGGAACGGACGGGCTGTGCGTTACGTCGCGGCACCCGTCACCGTCGGCACGGACCCCGCCGCCGGGGTGTTCAGCGCCGCCTTCGATCTCGACGCCGAGCTGCGGCCCGTCACGGATGCCTTCCGCACCTACCTGGGAGTGGCCGCGCTGACCCTGGTCCTGCTCGGCCTCGTCGGCTGGCTGGTATCCGGACGTCTGCTGCGTCCCATCCGTGCCCTGCGTGAGGCGGCCGCGCGGATCACCGCGTCCGACATGAGTGAGCGCATTCCGGCCTATGGCCGGGACGATGTCTCACTCCTGACCGAAACCGTCAATGGCATGCTCGACAGGCTCAATCACTCGATCACCAGCCAGCGTCGCCTGCTCGACGACATCGGCCACGAGCTCAAGACGCCGATCACCATCGTGCGCGGGCACCTGGAACTCATGAACGAATCCGACCCCGCCGACGTTGCGGCGACGAGGGCACTGGCGATCGACGAGCTCGACCGGATGAACGGCCTGGTCAGGGACATCTCCGCGCTCGCAGAAGTGCACAGGCCGGTGAGCCTGAACCTGGCGCCTGCCGACATCGCGGCCCTCACCGAACTCGTGCGCGCCAAGGCAGCCGCGCTCTCCGACCACCACTGGGTGTCGAGCCGGAGTGCCGCTGTCACGGCTACCGTCGACGCCGACAAGCTCACCCAGGCCCTGCTCCAGCTCGCGGCAAACGCTGTCAGTCACGGTTCGCCCGGAGGAACGGTCGACATCGGCAGCGCGGTCGACCGGGCGGCGGACGGCTCGTCCCGGCTGCGGCTCTGGGTCAGGGACGACGGTCCAGGGATCAGCATCGAGGCGCAGGAACACATTTTTGAACGATTCACGCGTGGAGCGGTCGGACGGGGAGAGACCGGTTCCGGACTCGGCCTCGCGATCGTCGCGGCGATCGCCGACGCCCACGGCGGTTCGGTCCTGGTGACGTCGCAGCAGGGACAGGGCGCGACCTTCACGCTCGATATCCCGCTCCCGCCCCGAAGCGTCGAAGCGCCAGAGACCACGGAGGTCACCCCATGAGCCGCATCCTGATCGCAGAGGACGAAGCGCGGATCGCGACCTTCGTCGACAAGGGCCTCTCGGCGGCCGGGTACGCGACGTCGGTCGTGCGCACCGGACCTGACGCACTCGACTTCGCCCTCACCGGCGGATTCGACCTGATGGTGCTCGACATCGGCCTTCCGGGCATCGACGGTTACGAAGTACTCCGCAGACTGCGCGCGGAGGACTCTGCGCTACCGGTGATCGTGCTGACGGCGCGGGACTCTGCAGAAGACACCCTGGCCAGCCTTCAGGGCGGTGCCAACGACTACATGGCCAAGCCGTTCCGGTTCGATGAGCTGCTCGCCCGCGTGCGCCTGCGTCTGGCAGATGCCGCCAGAGTCCTCGAACCCGTCCTGGGCGTCCCTGGGCTCCAGCTCGACCTGCGCAGCCGCCGGGCGATCGTCGGTGATCACCAGGTGGACCTGTCGGCCAGGGAATTCGCTCTGGCCGAGGAATTCCTGCGCAACCCCGACCAGGTGCTCAGTCGGGAGCAGCTGCTCAGCCGGGTCTGGGGCTACGACTTCGATCCCGGTTCGAACGTTGTCGACGTCTACGTCGGCTATCTCCGGGCCAAGTTCGGCGCCTCGCGTATCGAAACGGTCAGGGGAATGGGCTACCGGCTGCGCTGATCGCGCTGAGCCGGCAGCCCATTTCCCGTCCCCGGCGACGAGCCCGGGCGGATGTCGGTGTTCGGGGAGTTCTAGCCGTTGCTGCCGTGCCCGGAGTTGTCGTGCCCGGTGCTGTCGTGGCCGGAGCTGTCGTGGCCGGAGTTGCCTGAGCCGGAGTCGGTGGAGCCGGAGGTGTCCGTTCCGTGGTCGTCGCCGACGTCGTGGGTTGCGGGGTCGTCGACGCCGTGGTCATCGGTGCGGACGGGAGTCGCAGGCGTGGCGGGCACGGCCGGGGCGGCGGAGTGGTCGTCGCCGACGTCGTGGGTGGCGGGATCGTCGGCTCCGTTGTCGTCGGTCGTGACGGCGGGGGTCGTCGGTGTCGGCGTGGCGGGGTCGGTCGAGTGATCGTCGCCGAGGTCGTGGGTCGCCGGGTCGTCGGTGCCGACGATGGTGCCGGGTGTGGTCGTGCTGGAACTGCTGGTCGGCGTCGGGATGACGTCGCCGTGCCTGCCGGTGTCTGCCTGTGCGGTGGCGATACCCGCAGACAGGAGCCCGGCGAGGCCGAGGGTGGCGAGTGCGAGGGAACTCTTCTTTGTCAGGTGGGCCATGAGATGTCCTTTCGACGGCGCCGGGACCGGCGCTTCAGCGGATGTCACTGAGTGCTTCCACTCTGCGGTGTGGTTCTAAGCCCGGAAGGAGACGCCGGTGAGAGCTCTCTTAGCGTTCGGGCGGTTCAGTCCTTACCGCTGCTCCCACTGCTGCCGCTGCCACCGCTTCCTCCCGATCGGTTACCGCCGTGGTCGTCCACGACAACCGGCGTCGGGGCAGGCACCAGCTCGGGCACGGGTGCGGTGGTCGGTATCGTGGCCGGGACCGTGCCCACCGACGGCGCGCCGGTGGAGACCGCGCTCGGCGCGACGACCGGGGCGTCGCCCGTGGCGGGCGGCTGGGTTCCGACCGTGACCCCGGGAACGGTGAGCGGCGTCCCCGCCTGGTCCGCGAGCGCGAGGGAGCTCACCATGGCCGCGGCAAGGCCGGCGGTGGCGACGACGACGATGAGTGCAGCCCCGGCGAGGCCGGCACGTGTCCGCCGCCGACGACTGTCAGGTGCTGGGATGGGCTCGCGCATTGATCTGCTCCTATTCAGCGGGGGAAGGCTCCACAGCCAGTGTGCCGTCACCGGGCGTCGGGGTCATCATCCGACAGTGTGCCTGTCCTCGATGAGGCAGACGCGAGACGCGTGTGAGAGCTTTCTTAGAAAGACCTGCTTGCCGTGAGTCCAGCCCGCGATCTTTCACTCAGTGGAAACGGCTGCGCTGGAGGGCTGCTGACTCCGCAAGATGGTGCGATCACCTGTCATCGTCGCTAGGAGAACCCCGTGTCCCCAGAAAACACCCGTGTCGCCATCATCGGCGCAGGCCCCGCCGGTCTTCTCCTCAGCTGGGCGCTGCGGGACGCCGGAATCGACTCGATCGTGGTCGAGAACCGTTCGCAGGACTACGTGCTCGCCCGGATCCGGGCCGGCGTACTCGAGCAGAGCGCCGTCGAGACCCTCACCCGCCTGGGGCTCGGCGAGCGGATCAGGACCGAGGGCCTCGAGCACGACGGCATCTACCTGCAGTTCCGGGGCGAACGCCACCACGTCGACTTCCAGGAGCTCATCGGCCGCAGCGTCACGGTGTACGGCCAGCAGGAAGTCGTCAAGGACCTCATCGCGGCGCACAACGCCGCCGGCTCGACGATCTACTATGAGGCGGCGGATGTCGCCGTGCACGACCTCGAGTCGAGCGCGCCGCGGGTGACGTTCACCCACGCGGGCGAGGCCCACGAGATCACGGCGGACTTCGTCGTCGGCGCCGACGGCTTCCACGGCGTCTGCCGCGCGAGCATCCCCCGCGAAGCCATCACGCTCTACGACCGGAGTTACCCGTACGCCTGGCTCGGGATCCTCGCGAACGTGGCTCCGTCGACCGACGAGCTCATCTATGCGCTGCACGAAGACGGCTTCGCAATGCACTCGATGCGTTCGCCGCACGTCTCCCGGCTCTACCTGCAGGTCGACACCGCGGACTCGCTCGACCAGTGGCCGGACGAACGGATCTGGGAGAACCTGCACGCCCGGCTCGGCGTGCCGGGCTGGACCCTCCAGGAGGGCGAGATCACCGACAAGTCGATCACGCCCATGCGCAGCTTCGTGGCGTCCCGCCTCGCGTACGGCAGTCTCTTCCTCGCGGGGGACGCCGGACACATCGTGCCGCCGACCGGGGCGAAGGGCCTCAACTCCGCCATCGCCGACGTCACCATGCTCGCCGCCGCCCTCGCCGCCCACTACGCGGACGACGACGCCCTCCTCTCCGGTTACGGCGAGGCGGCGCTCCGCCGCCAGTGGCGCGTGCAGCAGTTCTCGCAGTGGATGACCGACCTGCTGCACCGCAACCGCACCGACCTGCAGACGATGGAGTTCGACTACCAGAGCCAGCTCGGCCGTCTCGACTACGTCACGGGCTCGGTGCACGCCCAGCGCGAGCTCGCCGAACAGTATTCCGGACTCCCGTTCTAGCCCCGCACTCCCGACCCCATACTCCCGAGAGGAATCAGCGACATGACCGATACCACGTCACAACACGAGATCTCCGCAGAGATGCAGGCCATCGAGGCGGAAGCCAGGGCCCGCGTCGCGGAGGGCAACGCCCCGGAACTGCACCCCCGTCGCGACTACCCTCCCTATCGCAGTTCGATCCTGCGGCACCCGACCCACGAGCTCGTGCGGGCGGACCCCGAGGAGATCGAACGGCACTCGCCCGCCTTCGGGCACAGCGACGTCAGCCCCCTCGAGAGCGACCTGACCATCCAGCACAACGCCGAACCTCTCGGCGAGCGGATGACGGTGTCCGGGCGGGTGCTCGACGGCGAGGGCCGCCCGGTGCGGCACCAGCTCGTCGAGGTCTGGCAGGCCAACGCCGGCGGACGCTACGTGCACAAGCGCGACCAGCATCCCGCCCCACTCGACCCCAACTTCACCGGCGTCGGCCGGGTCATCACGGGGGACAACGGCGAATACTCCTTCACCACGATCAAGCCGGGACCTTACCCGTGGCGGAACCACCTGAACGCGTGGCGGCCGGCACACATCCACTTCTCCCTCTTCGGTACCGCGTTCACCCAGCGTCTGATCACCCAGATGTACTTTCCGGGCGACCCGCTCTTCGCGCTCGACCCGATCTACCAGTCGATCACAGACCCCGCAGCGCGCGCCCGGCTGATCGGCGTGTACGACCACGACCTGAGCGTGCCGGAGTTCTCGCTCGGCTACCGGTGGGACATCGTGCTCACCGGTCCGAAATCCACCTGGATGGAAAGTGAAGAAGCCCATGACTGAGTCGCCTGCTGCCCGGTACGTGCAGACCCCCGCGCAGACCGTGGGCCCGTTCTACGGGTTCGCGTTGCCGTACGACGGGGGAGCTGAGCTCGTGCCCGGCCACCACCCGCACGCGATCCGGCTGCACGGAACCGTCTTCGACGGCGCAGGGGAACCGGTGCCCGACGCCATCCTCGAAATCTGGCAGGCCGACGAGACCGGCGCCCTGCGCAACGAACGGGGCTCCCTCGCCCGCGACGGCTTCGGCTTCACGGGTTTCGGCAGGGCGGCCGTCGACTTCGGCGGTCACTACACCTTCACGACGGTCGAGCCCGGCCCGGTCGCGGGCGGTGCGCCGTACGTGCTCGTCACCGTGTTCGCCAGGGGGCTCATCCACCACCTCTTCACCCGGGCCTACTTCCCCGGGAATGCGGAGCTGAATGCCACGGATGCCGTGCTCGCCGCGGTCCCGGCGGACCGGCGGCACACCCTCGTCTGTGTGCAGGAAGGGACCGGGCCGACGGGCGCTGCCTCGTACCGGTTCGACATCCGCCTGCAGGGCGAGAACGAGACCGTGTTCCTGGATTTCGATGCCTGAGTCAGTGTTGCCTGAGTCTTCGATGCCTGAGCCCATTCTCGACGTCGGGCTGCTGGCTCCGCTCGACCACGGCAGCCGGGCGCGGGCGCTCACGAGCGACGCGGCCTGGCTCCAGGCGATGGTCGACACCGAGCTCGCCCTGACCAGGGCGCTCGTCGACGCAGCACTCGCCCCCGAGTGGATGCTCGGCGTCTGCGACACTCTCGCCGACGCCGGTGCGCTCGACCTCGGTGCGATCGCGCGGGAGGGGCGCGGCGGCGGCAACCCCGTGATCCCGCTCGTGAAGCACCTCGGCCTCGCCGCGGAACGCGTGCGTGCAGGGGCTTCCGACCACATCCATGTCGGCGCCACGAGCCAGGACGTCCTCGACACGGCGGCGATGCTCGTCGCCGACCGGGTCTGCGGCGAGCTCGCCGACCGGCTCGGGGAATTCGCCGCCGCGCTCGCCGCGCTCGCGGGGCAGCACCGGGACACGATCATGGCCGGCCGCACCCTGGGCCAGCAGGCCTCGCCCACGAGCTTCGGCTTCGTGGCGGCCGGCTGGCTCGACGCCGTGCTCACGGCCGCGACCGCACTCGCCCGGGTGCGCGCGGGGCTGCCAGCGCAGCTCGGCGGCGCCGTCGGGAACCTCGCCGTGCTCACCGCCATCGCCAACGCCCGCTCCGGGGTCGCCGGGCCGGCGGCATCCACGTCGGGCACCCCGGCCGTCGAGGTCGTCACGGACCGGTTCGCCGCCCGGCTCGGGCTGCGCCGCCCGCTGCTCAGCTGGCACACCGACCGCCTGCCGGTCGTGGAAATCGGATCCGCGCTCGCCGCGGTGACCGGGGTCGCCGGGGCGTTCGCCCTCGACGTGTCCGTGCTGTCCCGCACCGAGATCGCCGAGGTGAACGAGCGGCTCGGTGCGGGACAGGGCGGCTCCAGCGCGATGCCGCACAAGCGCAACCCGGTGACGGCCGTGCTCGTCACGGCCGCAGCGCGCCAGACCCCTGCTCTGCTGGCGTCGCTCTACGGCAGCCTGCTCGCCGAGGACCAGCGCCCGAGCGGAGCCTGGCACGCCGAGTGGCAGACCCTGCGCGAGCTCGAGCGGCTCGCGGTTTCCGCGGTCAGCGGAGCGGCCGACCTCGCCGGGCGCCTCGACGTCCACCCCGGGCGGATGCGGGTCAACCTCGAGTTCACCGACGGGCTCGTCTTCAGCGAACGCGTGACCACCCTGCTCGCAGAGGCCCTCGGGAAGACCAGGGCCTTCGCACTCGTACAGCGTGCCGCCGAGGAATCCCACGAGACCCGGCGACCGCTGCGGGTGACGCTGGGTGGCCTGCTGGCAGCAGAGGGCGCCACCGGGGGAGTGACCGACGCACTGCGGGACCGGGCCTGGGCCGCATTCGACGCGGACTCCGGCCTTGGCCAGGGTTCGTCAGCGATCGACCGGGTGCTCGCCCGATACCGGGCACACGTCGAGGCAGAAGTGCCTCGTGAACCGGCAGTGCCTCGTCAACCGGCAGTGCCTGCCCACCCAGCACGGAAGGTTGAACGATGACCCAGCCCCTTCTTCGTGGCACGATTCGCCCTGGCCCGGCTGGCCGGGCGTCGCTGCTCGTTCTCGGACCGTCGCTCGGCACCACGACGACGCTCTGGGACCCGGTCGTCGACGCCCTCGGCGCCCTCGGCGACCCGGCACATCCGGACCTGCGGGTGCTCAGCTTCGATCTGCCCGGACACGGGGTCAGCCCGGCCGCGCGGGAACCGTTCACGGTCGCCGAACTCGCCGACGCGGTGATCGCGCTCGTCGACTCCGCGACGGCCGCCGCCCTCGGTCCGGACGCAGCACCGGAGTCCTTCCACTATGCCGGGATCTCGCTCGGCGGAGCGGTCGGGCTCGAGCTCGGCATCCGCCACCCCGGGCGCCTGCTGAGCCTCACCGTCGTCTGTTCGGCGGCACGGATCGGCACAGCGGAGGGCTGGCACGAGCGCGCCGCACAGATCCGGGCGAGCGGAACGCCCTCGATGGTGATCGGCAGCGCCGAACGCTGGTTCGCTCCGGGGTTCCTGGAGCGCGATCCCGCGGCGGGTGCCGGTGCGCTGAACCGGCTGCTCGACATCGACGACGAGTCATACGCGCTCTGCTGCGAGGCGCTCGCCGCCTTCGACGAGCGCGACGCGGTCGCCGGCATCGCCGTGCAGACGCTCTGCGTCGCCGGGGAACTCGACCTCGCCACGCCGAGTGCCCTCGTCACCGAACTCGCCGCGGCCATTCCCGGCGCCCGGTTCGCCGAGATCGCGGGAGTCGCCCACCTGCCCTCCCTCGAGCGGCCGCGGGACCTCGCAGGCCTGCTCAGGGAACAGCTCGCGGCGACGCCCCCGGCAACGTCTGCGGAGCAGCCGATCGGACTAGCCGTGGCCCAGGATCCCTCCGCACGAACGGCGGCCGAGGTGTACACCGCGGGCCTGGCCGTGCGCCGGGCCGTGCTCGGTGACACGCACGTGGATGCTGCGACGGCCGCGATCACCCCGGAGACCGCCGACTTCCAGGACTTCATCACCCGATACGCCTGGGGTGAAATCTGGACCAGGCCCGGCCTCGACCGGCGCACCCGCAGCTTCCTCACCCTCGCCTGCCTGATCACCGGCGGCCACGAGCACGAGCTCGCGATGCACGTGCGCGCCGCGCTCACCAACGGGCTCAGCCGCGCCGAGATCAGCGAGGCGATGCTGCATACCGCGATCTACGCCGGGGTGCCTGCCGCAAACTCGGCGCTCTCGATAGCCCGCACGACGTTCGCCGCCCTGGACGCGGAGGCCGCCGCCTCTGCACCGACCCCGACACTTCCCTGAACCGGACCGAAGGACTGCTCCATGGATAAGACGTTCACCTCCGCGGCGGCCGCCGTCGCGGACATCCCAGACGGCGCTTCCCTCGCCGTCGGCGGCTTCGGCCTGGTCGGCGTGCCGATCGTGCTGATCCGCGCCCTGCTCGACCGGGGCACGACAGACCTTCGGGTCGTCTCCAACAACTGCGGCGTCGACGGCTGGGGACTCGGTGAGCTGCTCAGGGAGGGCAGGATCAGCAGGGTCATCGCGTCATACATCGGCGAGAACAAGGACTTCGCTCGGCGCTACCTCGGCGGGGACCTCGAGGTCGAGCTCACTCCGCAGGGAACCCTCGCCGAGCGGCTTCGCGCGGGCGGCAGCGGCATCCCGGCGTTCTTCACCGCGAGCGGCGTTGGAACCCTGGTCGCCGACGGCGGCCTGCCCTGGCGCTACGGACCGGGCGGGGAGGTGCTGGTGTCCTCGCCGCCGAAGGAGACCCGGGTGTTCTCCTCGCTCGGAAAGACGCAGGAATACGTGCTCGAGGAGGCGATCGTCACCGACTTCGCCCTGGTGCGCGCCGCTCGCGGCGACCGGCACGGCAATCTGGTCTTCGAGAAGTCGGCCCGCAACTTCAACCCGCCGGCAGCGATGGCCGGCCGGATCACCATCGCCGAGGTCGACGAGCTCGTCGAACCGGGCGAGATCGATCCGGACGACGTGCACCTCGCCGGCATCTACGTGCAACGGATCGTGCAGCTGAACCACGCGGATGCGCATGACCTCCCGATCGAGAAGGTCACGACCCGGCCACGGCCGGGAGACGCCGCCGCGGCCGCGGCATCCGCCCAGACCGCCAGAACGGAAGGCTGACATGCCCCTGACCCGCAACGAGATGGCGGCCCGAGCCGCGCAGGAACTCGCCCCCGACAGCTACGTCAACCTCGGGATCGGCCTGCCGACCCTGATCCCGAACTTCCTGCCGGAGGGGGTGCACGTCATCCTGCATTCGGAGAACGGGGTGCTCGGCGTCGGGGCGTACCCGTGGGAGGGCGAGGAGGACCCGAAACTGATCAACGCCGGCAAGGAGACCATCACCGTCAATCCCGGTGCGGCGTACTTCGACTCCGCGCAGAGCTTCGGCATGATCCGTGCCGGGGTCATCGACGTGGCCGTTCTCGGCGCGATGCAGGTCTCGGAGACGGGAGACATCGCGAACTGGGCCGTGCCGGGCAAGATGATCAAAGGTATGGGCGGGGCGATGGACCTCGTGCACGGCGCCGATACCGTGATCGTCGTGATGGAGCATGTCACGCGTGCCGGCGAGCACAAGATCGTGGCGGAGTGCTCCCTTCCCCTGACCGGCAAGCACGTGGTCACCCGGATCATCACCGACCTCGCGGTGATCGACGTCACCGGGGAAGGGCTCGTGCTGCGGGAGGTCGCTCCGGGTCTCACCGTCGCGGAGGTGCAGGCCGCGACCGGGGCGCGGCTGCTCGTGCCCGCGGAACCGGGCGTCATCCGCACCCTGCTGTCAGGGGTCGGCGCATGAACGAGCGGATGCGCGAGGTCGTCATCTGCGAACCGGTGCGCACCCCGATCGGGCGCTTCGGCGGGATGTTCGCCACGGTCGCGCCGGCCGACCTCGCCGCCGCCGTGATCGCGGCCCTGCTGGAACGTACCGGCATCGACGGGGGTGTGATCGACGACGTGATCCTCGGGCAGGCCTACCCGACCGCGGAGGCGGCATCCGTCGCCCGCGTCGCCGCCCTCAATGCCGGCCTGCCGGTGACCGTCGGCGGGCTCCAACTCGACCGGCGGTGCGGCTCCGGCCTGCAGGCCGTGCTCGACGCGGCGATGCAGGTGCAGACCGGCATCAGCGACGTCGTCGTGGCCGGCGGAGTCGACTCGATGAGCCAGGCGCCGTTCTACACCGTCGATTCCCGTTTCGGAATCACGGCCGGGCCGGGCCTGCTGCTGCGCGACGCGCTCAGCCGTGGCCGGGAGACCGCCGGCGGCCGCAACTACCCGGTTCCCGGCGGCATGCTCGAGACCGCGGAGAACCTGCGCCGGGAGTACGGCATCGGTCGTACCGAGCAGGACGAGCTCGCCGTGCGGTCCCAGCAGCGCGCCGCGGCGGCCGTTGCCGAGGGCCGCTTCGACGCCGAAATCGTTCCGGTCACGGTTCCGGGGCGGAAGGGCGCCGTCGTCGTCTCCCGCGACGAAACCCCGCGGCCGGACACGACCCTGGCCGGTCTCGCCGGGCTGCGTCCCATTCTCGTGAAGACGGATGCCGCCGCGACGGTCACCGCCGGAAACGCGAGCGGGCAGAACGACGCCGCCGCCGTGTGCCTCGTGACGACCCCTGAGCGCGCCGCGGAGCTCGGGCTCACCCCGCTCGTGCGCCTCGTGACGTGGGCAAGGGCCGGCGTCGAGCCCTCGCGGATGGGCATCGGGCCGGTGCCCGCAACGAAGAAGGCCCTCGAACGCGCAGGCCTCACCCTCGCGGACATCGACCTGATCGAGCTCAATGAGGCATTCGCCGCGCAGGTGCTCGCGGTCAGCCGGGAGTGGAAATTCACCGACGCCGACTGGGAACGCACCAACGTGAACGGTTCCGGCATCTCCCTGGGTCACCCCGTCGGTGCCACCGGCGCACGCATCCTGGCGACCGCGAGCAGGCACCTGCACCGCACCGGGGGGCAGTACCTGCTCGAGACCATGTGCATCGGGGGTGGACAGGGCCTCGCCGCCGTCTTCGAACGGGTGTGATGGGAGGCGATCGCTGTCCGGTCGCTCGGGCCGGGCATCCGGTGCGCGCAAGCCGAAGCAGGAGCCGACCGTGCGCTCCGCAGTTGGCGGCCGTGCTCAGGCGGCCGGGGGCCGGAACGCGAGCGCGAGCTCGACGAGCAGGCGGGCTCCGAAACCGGTCGGTCCCTTGGTCCGCCAGGAGTCGTCGGAGTCCGACTGCATCGGGCCGCACATGTCGACGTGCGCCCAGGGGGTGTCGCCGACGAAGTCCGCGAGGAACAGGGCAGCGGTCGTCGCGCCGGCGAACGGCCCGCCGAGGTTCGACATGTCCGCGACGTCCGAGTCGAGCTGGTTGCGGTAGCGGCGGTCGAGCGGAAGTTGCCAGACTGTCTCGTCGGTGAGGTCGGATGCCGCGCGCACCTGGTCGATGATGTCCTGGTCGTTGCCGAACAGCGCCGCCATCATCGGGCCGAGCGAGACGAGCGCAGCCCCGGTGAGGGTCGCGAGGTCGACGATGGCGTCAACGCCCTCTTCGGTGGCGAGGACGAGCCCGTCCGCCATCACGAGCCGCCCCTCCGCGTCGGTGTTCTTGACTTCGACGGTCGTGCCGCCGCGGATCGTGAGGACGTCACCCATCGCGGTCGCCGAACCGGAGGGCATGTTGTCTGTGCACATCAGATAGGCGGTCACGGCGTTCGTGCAGCCGAGTTCTGTGAGCGCAGTCATCGCGGCGAAGATCGCGCCGGCACCGGACATGTCCATCTTCATCGCGAGGTGCGTGACGTCGCCCGGCTTGAGAGCGATCCCGCCGGAGTCGTACATGATGCCCTTGCCGACGAGGGCGAGGTGCCCGGTCGGCTGTTCGGAGGGGCGATACCGGACCTCGATCATCCGGGGCTCTTCGATGCTGCCGGCATTGACGCCGAGGAGGCCGCCGCAGCCGAGCTCGATGAGTTCCGCCTTGTCGAAGACGCTCACCTCGAGCCCGAATTGCGGTGCGAGAGCCTCTGCGAAGTCGCCGAAGACCGTCGCCGTGAGATGGGAGGGCGGGGCGGCAGCAAGGTCGCGCGCGAGGGCCGTCGCCCGGGCGAGGGCGAGGCCGCGTGCGACGCCGCCTGCGTGTGCGGTGCTCCCGACGAGGTCGAGCGCTTTGAGGGGAATGTGGGTGGTCGCCGTCTTGAGTTCGAGGTAGCGATAGCGTGCGAGCACGGCGCCCTCGACGACGGACGCGCTGGCCGCGACCGGGTCGAGCCCGCTCGCGGCGTCCAGGAGGTCCGTCGCGAGACGGCGTCCCTGCCGGCCGGCCCTGGCGAACGCGGCGGCGGCGTCTCTCAGGGTCGCCGTCGTGAGCAGACCCTGCGCGCCGACGCCGATGGCGACGAGGGTCGGTGCGGATGCCTGGGGGAGCACGAGCGCCTGGCCCACCGCACCGGTGAACCCGGCCTCCGTGAGCGCGGCACGGTCGAGTCCGATCGCCGCGGGGACGGGGCCGTCACTCGAGACGGCGTAGCCGGCGATCGTGGCGCCCTGACCGAAGTCGGGCGTGATCTCGACCCGCGTGCGCAGGTCGAGGGAGGGTCCGGGAGCGAAACTCGCGGGGATCAGTCTGTGGGGCTGGTGGGGCATCGGTGAACCTCGTTCCGGCAGTCGGTTCGGCGGAGCGGGGATTCCGCCGGCGCCAGCATACTGCCGGGTGCGTCCGCGCGGCGAGGATGCTGCGCGGGTACTGTGGGGCTGTGGAATCCGAACGCATACCGCCGCTATCCCTCGTCACCGAGCAGACGCTCGATGTGGCTGCGCACGTCCTCGCGGTGTCCTCGCGGTCAGCCGGCGCCGTCGTCACCTTCGTGGGCCAGGTGCGGGATCACGACCCCGACGCCGCAGGCGCCGTGACGGGCCTCGACTACAGCGCCCATCCGGATGCCGGACGTATCCTCACGGAGATCGCCGCGCGGTTCCGGGCCGGGAACCCCGCGGTGGAGCTCGTCGTCAGCCACCGGATCGGCCACCTCGAGGTCGGCGACCTCGCCCTCGTCGCCGCCGTCGCGAGTGCGCACCGCGCCGACGCCTTCCTGGTCTGCGAGCGTCTCGTCGAGGCGGTCAAGGCCGAGGTCCCGATCTGGAAGAAGCAGTACGAAGTCGACGGCACCCACTCCTGGGTCGGCCTGGGCCTGTAGCGTCTCGAGCGTCTCTGGCGTCCTTCCGCGTGAAGCCCGTCGCGCGCGTTCGATCGGGCTTCGCCCGAACCCGGGTTCCGGGGGTGGACCCGGCGCGTACTCCGCCCGGGCGTCCGAGCCCGTCCTGTCCGTCATCTCCGCTGATTCAGTCGTCGTCGCGGAGGATCTCGCTCCTGCTGGTGAGGGGGATGGGTTTCTGTTCGGGGTCGAGTCCGGGTGGTGGGGTGAGCCAGTAGCCGCCCGTGTCGTCGCGGGTGATGCGCCAGTGTTCGTTGTGGAGCCTGAGGTGGTCGCCGCGGCAGAGCAGGATGCCCTGGTCGAGGTTGGTCTCGCCGGTGTCCTCTTTCCAGTGTTGGATGTGGTGGGTTTCGGTTCAGGAGGGTGGCCGGTCGCAGCCGGGCCACATGCAGCCGCCGTCGCGGAGGGCGAGGGCCGCGCGTTGGGCGACCGCAGTCCCCTCGATGACGCCGGGCTGGAGCGCGGGTGACGCGGTTTCGGGGTTCGCCGCAGCGTCGGCTGTGGGTGACGGGGCCTCGGTTGGCGCGGCATCGGTGGTTGTGGTTCCCCTGGGCGCGAAACCGGCGGGTGTGGTGCTCCTGGGGCGGATGGTGATCATGCGGACGGCGGGGCTGCGGCTTCCGGCGATGCGCTTGGGGTCGGCTTTGACGCCGAGTTTGGTCAGGGCGAGGAATGCGTCCGCGGTGAGCTGTTCGGTGGTGCGCGGGTCGTCCTGCACGCGCTTCGCCCACGCTGCCTGCTCCTTGTCCACAAAGCGGACCCCGCCCCGGCGGGGGCTGGTAATGGCGTCGTAGGTACTCATCAGGTATTCGCCGTCTTCCGGGGCGAACAACCCGACCATGCGCACCTGTCCCGTGTGGAGTCGCCAGAACCGCAGGGACCGGTCGTCGTAGTCGGCTTTCTCGCGGGCGGCGATGCCGGCTTCATCGAGCACGTCCCGCACCTGCCGGGCGCGCTTGAACAGTTGGTCAGCGTTCACCGTGCGCGCCTCGGCGAGGAGCCGGGCCAGGGCAGTGGCGAGTTTCTCCGGGGTGATCGCCCGGTCCAGGTCGCCGAGCCCTTTCCGGAGCGAGTCTGCCTTCTCGACGCTCAGCCAGCCCTCGCGCAGGGCCCGGCCGATCGGGGCGTGCCAGGGCGGCACTGCGGCCGGCGGAACCGGCAGTTCGAGCGGCGGTAGGTCCGGGGCGGCGCCGTCGAGGGGCGGGATCTCGTCGAGCAGCTTCTTCGCGTCGGCGGCTTCGCGGGCGGCTTTCTCGGCGGCGTCGGTCTCAGAGAGCAACCGGCCGACCGCGAAGAGCTTGGCAGCGTCCCCTCTGCTCGATCCGGAGATGCTCTGCAGCAGGTCTTCCGGAGTCCGGAAGCCTTGCCGGGCCGCGAGGCCCTTCCCGCCGAGTTCGGGTCGGGACCGCCGGGCCAGGGTTGCGGCGAACCACGCCGCCTGGGTGTCCAAGGCCCGCCGGGCTCCCGCGATCAACATGTGCCCCTCGAGCACCGCTTCATCGCTGAGCGTGTCGACAGCTGCAGACGAACCGCCCAGGCCGGTGACGACATCCGCCATCGACCGCAACCCGTCGAGCACGCCGCCCTGCACCGGGTCACCGTGCACCGGGTCACCCTGCCCCCGGTCGCCGTGCGGCTGATCGGGTGAAGCGGGTGACTCGGGACAGTTGGTCATGCCCCCACGTTACGACCGACCACCGACATTCTTTGAGCATGGCTCAGGTCTGTGGAAACTAGCTCTGATCAGGTACGTGTTGAGGAGATTCCGTCATATTCGCAGCCTGCCGACCTGGCGCAGGTGCTCGACCTCGCCGCGGCGCAGGGCGGCTTCGTCGAGCTCACCTTCCCCGAGGCCGGGCGCTATCCGTTCGTCAGCCACGTCATGTCGGATGCGGAGAAGGGTGCCCGTGGGGTCTTAGCCGCCACACCGTGAATCCGGTCTGAAAACGCCGGGAAGGCGCCCCATGCGGCGTGTCGCACCTCACCGGTGAATTTGTTTCGGCGATGTTTCGCCGCGGTCCTATTCCGGGGCCTCACCGTTTGATCTGGTGTTTATGTTCCGATCACTTCCCTTCGACGAGAATTGTGCGCATTAAAATGAAGTTAATAAGTTTTAAGACGTGGTAGTTTTTCCCCACCTCGCGTGACCCATTCGGGGGAGGAACTTCGGCTGTCGCGAGCGCGGGCATGCCGCACGACCTTGAACAAGGCAACAGCGAGAGGGTCCGACATGGTCCAACTGAAATCCGGGGTCGGAAGAATTCGTTCCGAGTTGATGGTGTCCAAGGGTTGGCTGCAGGGCGTCGCCCTCGTGATGATCTTCGGCTTCGCGGTGATGGGATTCCTCGCCGTGATGACGTACACCGATTCGATGCCCCAGCCCAAACAGGTCGTGGACGAACGGGGAACGGTCGTCTTCACGGGCGCCGAGATCACTGCCGGCCAGCAGACCTTCGTGCAACGCGGCCTTCAGGAATACGGCTCGATCGTCGGACACGGCGGCTATCTCGGTCCCGACTACACTGCCGACTATCTCCGCCGGTCCTCGACCTTCGTCCTCGACGCCCTCACCGCCTCGGGCGTGCAGGACCCGCACGGAGCACTCGTCACGATGATGCGGACCAACCGGTACGACCCGGCAACGGGAAATCTCGTGTTCACGGACCTGCAGATCAGTGCGTTCGAGTCTGTCCAGAAACACTATGCGGACTTCTTCGGCACTCCGACGACCCAGAACGGGCTGATCCCGAGCGTGATCACCGATCCGGCCGAGATCCACGAGCTCACGGCGTTCTTCGCCTGGACCGCGTGGGGCTCCGCGGCCGAACGGCCGGGGCACAACTACTCGTACACCAACAACTGGCCGGCGGAGAAGCTCGTCGACAACGGGCCCACCGCGGACATCATCGTGTGGAGCGGTCTGTCGCTCATTTCGCTGATGGTTGCCCTCGGCGCGCTGTTCGCCCTCTACGGGCGCTGGAGCAAGCGAATGGGCTGGCAGCACGGAGAAGAGACCCCGCCGCTGTCCTTCAGGCAGCCCGGCGACGTCGCCGTCACCCCCGCCCAGTCTGCGACCGCCTGGTTCTTCTTCGTCGTCGCGTTGATGTTCCTCGCGCAGGCGTTCCTCGGCGCGGCCGTCGAACACTACCGGGTCGATCTGACGAGCTTCTTCGGGATCGACCTCGCCCAGCTGTTGCCGATCAACCTCGCCAGGACCTGGCACGTGCAACTCTCCCTGCTCTGGACAGCAGCCTCGTTCCTCGCGGCAGGGATCTTCCTCGCGCCGTATATCTCGGGTCACGAACCGAAGCGGCAGCACTGGCTCGCATACATCCTCCTGGGAGCCCTCGCCTTGGTCGTCGCCGGTTCCCTAGCGGGAGAAGCCCTCAGCATCTTCGGCGTCACCGCCGCCAAGGACTCGCCGTTCTGGGGGATGCAGTGGGAGTACATCGACCTGCCGAAGTTCTGGCAGGGCTTGCTGACCGTCGGGATGTTCATCTGGATCGCGATCATCTACCGCGGTATCCGGGCCCGGCTGAAGTCTGAACACCGGTTCAACCTGCCGTGGCTGTTCTTCTATTCGGGTCTCTCCATCCCCGCCTTCTACGCCGTCGGCATGCTCGCCGGCAGCGAAGTGACACTGAGCGTCGCCGAATTCTGGCGCTTCTGGGTTGTGCATCTCTGGGTCGAGGACTTCCTCGAACTTTTCACGACCGTCATGGTCGCCTACATCTTCGTGATGCTCGGCGTCGTGCACCGCCGGATCGCGATGCAGATCATCCTGCTCGACGTGATCCTGTACTCCGCGGGCGGAATCCTCGGAACCATGCACCACCTGTACTTCTCGGGAACCCCCGTCGAGCACATGGCGCTGGGTGCGTTCTTCTCCGCACTCGAGGTGATCCCGCTGACGTTCCTCACTGTGGAAGCGTGGAGCTTCCTGCAACTCGGGGCCCGCCAGCAATCCCGAAGCGCCGCCCCGTTCCCACATCGCTGGTCGGTGATGTTCCTCGTGGCCGTCGGCTTCTGGAACTTCCTCGGCGCCGGCGTCTTCGGATTCCTGATCAACCTCCCGATCGTCTCGTACTACGAGATCGGCACCGCCCTGACCGCCAACCATGCCCACGCGTCGATGATGGGCGTCTACGGGATGATGGGCGTGGGACTATCCCTCTTCGCCCTGCGCTACCTGATTCCGGCCAAACGCTGGCCGGACCGGCTCGCCAAGATCTCGTTCTGGTCGCTCAACATCGGCCTGGCCTGGATGACCTTCGCGACGCTCCTGCCGCTCGGTGTGCTGCAGTTGTGGCACTCCGTCAGCGATGGCTACTTCGAGGCCCGCAGCATGAACTTCATCACCGGAACCGGCAACACGGTCCTGGAATGGCTGCGGATGCCCGGCGACCTCGTCTTCATCTTCGGTGGAGTCGTTCCGTTCGTCTGGATCGCCTGGCTGGGCGTGCGGTACCGCATCAAGGGAACCACCCAGGATGTCCCGATGGAGGCCCTCTTCGTGGAGGCGCAGCCCGCCGGGGCGGTCGGCGGCACTTCCGATGCGGGTGTCGATGGCGCGACACCGGAGTCCGGGTACGGGTCGGGCTACCGCAGGCGCGTCGCCGATCAGGACGGTGAGAACCGGCCGGACAGGGGCGCGTGATGGAGACGGTCAATCCTGACGTCTGGTTCGCCCTCGGCTACGGCGGCTTCCTGCTGCTCGTGGCGCATGTCCTGGACATCCTGGCCCGGCGCACGGCGGCGGCGACGACGAGCGCGCGGTCCGGGGGATTCGAGTACCACGAGGGACACGACGCCTGGACCTGTTCCGAAGATCAGTGGCTCTGGCCGATCTCCTTCGACCCGGAGAATCGGGTGACCCGGTACCGCGCTTCCCCGACCGTCTGCAATCCGTGCCCGGTCAAGGACGACTGCACTCCGTCCCACGCGGGCCGGGAGGTCGTGCGGAACATCGATTCCTGGCCGAGCTCCGAAGCCGAGCGATTCCACAGGGGGATCGCCTGTGCCGTCGTGGTCCTCGGGGTCATCTGGCCGATCGCCGTCATGTTCCAGGGCCGCACCGGCCTCGAACTGCTCATCCTGGGAGTCGTGTCCGCGATCATCGCAGCGGGCAGCTGGCCGCTCTGGTCCCATCTCCGACGCGCTCCCGCGCGCTTCCCCGATCACCTCACGGCGCTCGGACTCGAAGACAACGAGGACCAGCGGGCCGCCATCTCGGCGAACGAACTCGCCAGGCGGAGCGGCTACGGCAGCATCCGCAAGACGGGACCGCGCACGGTCCCCGGAAAGGAAGCCCGATGACCGGAATACTCGTGACGGCCGGCGTCATCCTCCTGATCGTCGTGGTCTGGTTGACCGTCGCGTTCACGGTCCTGCAGGAGTACGAGCGGGGGGTCGCCTTCCGGTTCGGCCGCCTTCGGCAGCTCCGGGAACCCGGAGTGCAGATGGTCTTTCCGGGCCTCGACACGATGGTCAGGGTGGACCTGCGTATCGTCACCCTCACGATTCCGCCGCAGGACGTCATCACCAAGGACAACGTGCCCGCGCGGGTCAATGCCGTCGTGCTCTTCCAGGTCACCGACCCGCTGCGGTCCGTGATGGCGGTTGAGAACCACGCGGTGGCGACCTCACAGATGGCCCAGACGACCCTGCGCTCCGTCGTCGGGCGAGCGGACCTCGACACCCTGCTCGCGCATCGGGCCGACCTGAACGAGGATCTGGCCAGGAGTATCAATGCGCAGACAGAGCCGTGGGGAGTCCAGGTCAAGGTCGTCGAGATCAAGGACGTCGAGATTCCCCAGGCCATGCAGCGCGCCATGGCGCGCGAGGCCGAAGCCGAGCGGGAGAGGCGGGCGAAGATCATCAACGCCCACGGCGAACTGCAGGCCTCGGAAGAGCTCGGCCAGGCCGCGGAGATCCTCAGCCGCAATCCGGCGTCGCTCCAGCTGCGCTACCTGCAGACCCTGCTCGAGCTCGGCGCGGACCACAACTCGACCGTGGTCTTCCCGCTGCCGATGGACATCATCGGGCCGTTCCTGAAGAAAGTACCGCAGTGGCTCGACCCAACCGAGCCCGGCCGTCCCGGCCAGACTCACGGAGAGAAAACGGATGTGACCGACCATGGCTGACACAGTGCACGCGGAGCGGGGCACGCATGTGCCGACGATCGGTTCGGCTCACGACCGGGGTGTCAGCATCCGCCTGATGCTGATCGGGGTGCTCGTCGGGCTGTTCGGTCCCATCGGCGGCTTCCTCGGCGGCACGATCGTCAACGCCGACCACACTATCGCCGGCCTCGAACCACTGTTCGTCTGGCTCTTCCTCGGCATGATCGTCGGTGGGATCGGCGTCACGGTCGGTATCATCGGCGCCTTGCGCTGGGTTCGCGGCAACCACCACCTCGAATAGCGCTCCGAACCAATTCGACGGAGTTCTTGCCGTTCGGGTCGCCTCACCCGCCCAGGTGCCGAAAACCCCACGAGTCCGTCGACTGGGTCAGGAAACCGGGACGGTGGCGACCGGCCGGTACGCGCAGCTCGGATCCTCGGCGAGAGGATCGCCGGTGACTGCGTACGCGTGCGAGCGGGAACCGCCGCAGACCGTGCGGAACTCGCACGCTCCGCACCGGCCGCCGAATGAATCCGGGGTGCGCAGCTCCTGGAGTAGCCGCGCCTCCCGGTAGATCTCGGGGAACGACTGCTCACGCACCGAACCGACGGACACGGGCAGGAACCCGCTCGGGTAGACCGCGCCGACGTGGTCGACGAAGGCGAAGCCGCGGCCGGAGTTGACATCGATCGGGGCGCGCGGCGCGCGGCGCCTGGGCTCGTCCCCGGTCAGCAGTTCCGCGGTGTCGCACCGCAACCGGGCGCGCAGCGGGCCGACGGGGAACGCCGCATCGAGATCGGCGACACCGGCGCGCTGGATTGCGATCCGGCGGTAGTGCGGCGCCTCCGTCGTCTTGATCGCGACGAGTTCGGAGACATCGTGCAGCCAGTGCAGCACCTCTTCGGCCTCGGTGGAGGTGAGCGCGTTGAGAAGCTTGCCGCGCCCGGTCGGGACGAGGAAGAACACGCTCCACAGCGTCGTGCCGAGCTCGAGGACCGTCTTCAGGATGGCGGGCAGCTCGTGGACGGTGTCGCGGGTGACGGTCGTGTTGATCTGCAGCCGGCAGCCGACGTCGCGCACCATCCGTGCGGCGACCATCGTGTCGTCGAAGACCCCGTCGACACCGCGGAAGGCATCATGGGTCGCCGCGGATGCCCCGTCGAGGGAGAGCGACACCGCCTTCGCTCCGGCGTCGTGCAGCTCGACAAGGACCTCCCGGGTGAGGCGTGGGGTGACGGAGGGCGAGAGGGCCATGCTGAGGCCCAGGCCCGTTCCGTGGGCCACGAGTTCGGGGAGGTCGGGGCGTTCGAAGGGGTCGCCGCCGGTGAGGACGACGAGCGGGCGGGGCGTGCCGAACGACGCGAGATCGTCCAGGAGCTTCCGGCCCTGGTCGGTGGTCAGCTCGAAGGGATTGCGGGTGCGAATGGCGTCCGCACGGCAATGCGTGCAGACGAGCTGGCAGGCCCGCGTCACCTCCCAAATCACGATGAAGGGACGCTCGCCGGCATCGTGGTGCAGGTGTCGAACGGCGCGCGTTGCGGTGTCAGTCACGTGATCCTGGTCCGGTACAGCTCGAATGCGCACCTCAGTTGTTTTTACCACACTTATAGGGAAAACTAGGGGTGTGCCTGCCTCCGACCTCGATGCCCGTACCCACCGCGCCCTCTCCGGCGTGAGCCGGGTCGCCGTCCTCGACGTGCTGCGCACCCACCGGATGCCGCTGGACGTTCCCGCACTCGCGGCGGCGGTCGGCCTGCACCCCAACACCGTTCGCTCGCACCTCGAACGGCTCCTCGAGGTCGGCCTCGTGACCGAGACGGTCGAGGCGCGGACGCGACCTGGCCGTCCCCGCCTGCTCTACGCCGCGGTACCGCCCGAGGCGGAACCCGCCGGGCCCGGTTCCGCCGGGCCGGCAGAATCCGGGACCTCCGAGGACTCCTACCGACTCCTCGCGGGCCTCCTCGCGGACAGCCTTGCCGCAGGAGCCCCCGACGCGCGCCCCGGCAATGAAAAGGCCGGCGACGCCGGGCGACGCTGGTCGGAACAGTTCGTGCTCGCCGACGAGCCAGCTGCCGGTCCGGTTGATCTCGCTGGAGCGATCGACCGGGTGGTCGAGATACTCGACGGCGTTGGTTTCGCCCCCGCCCTGTCGGAGGACCGCACCGCGATCGAACTGCATCACTGTCCGTTCCTGGACGTCGCGAAAGACCACAGCGCCATCGTGTGCTCCGTGCACCGCGGACTGATGCAGGGTGCACTGGACCGGATGCACGCGCCCACCATCGGCATCCGCCTCGAGCCGTTCGTGCGCCCGGGGGTATGCGTCGCACATGTGCTCTACTCCTCAAACCCGGCACAACATGGCGGCTTCCTGACAAAGAGCGGATAGTAGACCCATGTCTTCGAGCCCACCGTCGAGCTACCGCACGCTCGCGTCGTTCAGCAGAATCAAACTGCTGTACTTTCTGCAACAGCGCGGGACGATGACGGTCGGCGACCTCGCCGAGGCCACCGGGCTGCACCACAACACGACACGCGAACACCTGCAACGCCTGATCAATGACGGATTCGTCACCTGTGAACCCGAAGAGCGCGACGTCAAGGGCCGGCCGCGGATGCTCTACAGTGCGGCTGCCGGCGTCGACCATCGGGAGGGCTCGATCCGGGTCGCGAAGATCGAGGCCGCCGAACGGCGCGGCGACCTGGTCCGGCGGATGCTGCCGGTCAGCGCCGCGATCGACTCGCCCTTGCAGCGGCAACTGGACGCCCTCGACGACCACCTCGACCAGACCGGGTTCGACGGGCGGATCGACGCGGACGGGCGTCACGTCAGGCTGCACGATTGTCCGTACAGCGAGATGGTCAAGGAACACCCGGAGGTCTGCCGCGTGCACCTCGGCCTGCTCCAGGGGATCCTGCAGCAGACCGGCGGTCCGCTGACGGCCGACGCGCTGCATCCGCTCGACGAGCCGGACTCCTGCACACTGGACCTCCGGCACTCCGACGAGGGTGCTGAGTGTGAGGAATCCGAGGGGGCCGATGCCGGACCCGTCCGGGTGCCCACCGAGACCGACGTGGTTATTATTCACGGCGTTTTCCGCTTGTAGCCCGTTCGGGTGCCCGTGAGACTCGGATGCGAGGGTGGTTGCTGAATCGGCAATGCCCGGCACCGCAAGGGGTATGTCGTGAAAACTCTCAAGAACTCGAGCTTCTCGAAGCGCAAAGCCGGCCAGCCCGACACCAAACCGGGCATCGACGGCCCGATCGCGGACAGCATCCTGAACCTCGGCCGTTTCCTTCGCAGGGGCGAGACCTCGCCGGACCTGCGCTCCCTGTTCCTCGAAGGCGGCAGGGACGCCGACAGCTTCTATCGCGACCGCTGGACCCACGACAAGGAGGTGCGGTCCACCCACGGCGTGAACTGCACCGGCTCCTGTTCGTGGAAGGTGTACGTCAAGGACGGCATCATCACCTGGGAGACCCAGCAGACCGACTACCCCTCCGTCGGCCCTGACTCGCCGGAGTACGAACCCCGCGGCTGCCCCCGTGGCGCAGCATTCAGCTGGTACACCTACTCGCCGACCCGGGTGCGGTACCCCTACGTGCGCGGCGTGCTGCTCAACCTCTACCGTGAGGCGAAGGCACGCCTCGGCGACCCGGTGCTCGCCTGGGCCGACGTCACCGGCAACCCCGAGTCTGCCAAGGCCTACAAGAGCGCTCGCGGCAAGGGCGGCCTGGTGCGCGCGAGCTGGGACGAGGCCGCGGAAATCGTCGCCGCCGCCCACGTGCACACCATCAAGACCTACGGGCCGGACCGGATCGCCGGTTTCTCGCCGATCCCGGCGATGTCGATCGTCTCGCAGGGAGTCGGCAACCGCTTCATCTCCATGCTCGGCGGCACGATGCTGTCCTTCTACGACTGGTACGCC
Source organism: Cryobacterium glucosi (assembly GCF_004402235.1). Lineage (GTDB taxonomy): Bacteria > Actinomycetota > Actinomycetes > Actinomycetales > Microbacteriaceae > Cryobacterium > Cryobacterium glucosi. The sequence goes on along the minus strand of NZ_SOFS01000015.1, from coordinate 107,569 downwards.
GACCTCCCCGTCGCGAGCCCGCAGGTTTTCGGCGACCAGACCGACGTCCCGGAATCCGCCGACTGGTGGAACTCGTCCTACCTGATCATGTGGGGCTCGAACGTGCCGGTCACCCGCACCCCCGACGCCCACTTCATGGTCGAGGCCCGGTACCGCGGACAGAAGGTCATCACGGTCTCTCCCGACTACGCCGACAACTCCAAGTTCGCCGACGAATGGCTCGCCGTTCACCCCGGCACCGACGGCGCCCTTGCGATCGCGATGGGCCACGTCGTTCTCAAGGAGTTCCTCGTCGACCGGCGGACCCCGCGTTTCGTCGACTACATGAAGCGCTACAGCGACTCCGCCTACCTGATCACGCTCACGAAACGCGGCGACGCCTGGGTGCCCGGCAAGTTCATGACGGCGGATGCCCTCCCCGACACCGAGCCGACGGTCGCGAGCGCGGCGTTCAAGCCGATCCTCCTCGACCAGGACGGCCGCACCGTCATCCCGAACGGATCGATCGGACACCGCTTCTCCGAGACCGACGTCGGCACGTGGAACCTCGACCTCGAGGGCGTCGACCCGCTGCTCTCGATCATGGACGCGCCGGACTACGACGGCGCATCCGCTTCGGTCGACCTGCCGCGCTTCGACGTGTCGCCGACGACAGACGACGCGGGGGAGCAGCAGGCCGGCGGCGCCGGCATCATCCGCCGCGGCGTGCCCGTGCGGCGCGTCGCCGGCGAACTCGTGACGACCGTCTTCGACCTCCTCCTCGCCCAGTACGGCGTCGGTCGCGACGGGCTGCCGGGCATCTGGCCAACAGGCTACGACGATGCGTCCTCGCCCGGCACCCCCGCCTGGCAGGAGGCCATCACCTCGGTGCCGATGCAGGCTGCTGAACGCATCGGCCGCGAATTCGCGCAGAACGCCGAGGAATCGGGCGGTCGCTCGATGATCCTGATGGGTGCAGGCACGAACCACTGGTTCCATTCCGACACGATCTACCGGGCCTTCCTCGCCCTCACGACGATGACCGGCTGCCAGGGCGTCAACGGCGGCGGCTGGGCCCACTACGTCGGGCAGGAAAAGGTCCGCCCGCTCACCGGCTACGGACAATACGCCTTCGGCCTCGACTGGGTGCGCCCTCCCCGCCAGATGATCGGCACCGGCTTCTTCTACCTCGCGACCGACCAGTGGCGCTACGACGGGCTGTCCGCCGACACCCTCTCGAGCCCGCTCGGAGTCGGTACCTTTGCCGGCCGCACCACCGCGGACTGCCTTGTCGAATCGACGAAGCGCGGCTGGATGCCGAGCTACCCGACGTTCAACCGGAATTCGCTCGACCTCGTCGACGACGCCGTCGCCGCCGGGGTCGACCCGGCCCAGTACGTGGTCGAGTCGCTGGAGGACGGCAGCCTCGCGTACTCGGTCGAGGACCCCGACGCACCGGAGAACTTCCCTCGCGTGATGGTCGTCTGGCGGGCGAACGTACTCGGCTCTTCCGGCAAGGGCAACGAATACTTCCTCAAGCACCTGCTCGGCACCACGAGTGCCGTGCGCGCGCCCGAATCCCCGCCGGAGAAGCGCCCGAAGACGATGAAGTGGCACGAGTCCGCTCCGGAGGGAAAGCTCGACCTCCTCGTGACGAGCGACTTCCGGATGACCTCGACGACCGTCTTCAGCGATGTGGTCCTGCCGCCGGCCACCTGGTACGAGAAGAACGACCTGTCGACGACGGACATGCATCCGTTCATCCACTCGTTCAACCCCGCGATCACGCCGCCGTGGCAGGCGAAGACCGACTTCGACATCTTCCACATCGTCGCGAAGAAGATCTCCGAGCTCTCGGTCGACCACCTCGGCGTGCGCCGGGACATCGTCGCCGTGCCCCTGACGCACGACACCCCCGATGCGATGGCGACCCCGCACGGAACCGTGCAGTACGGCCAGCCGCTCGTGCCCGGCATCACGATGCCCAAGCTCGTCGTCGTCGAGCGCGACTACCCGGGCTTCGCAGACAAGCTCGGCGCACTCGGCCCGCTCACCGCGAAACTGGGCATGGTCACGAAGGGCGTCAAGTTCAATCCCGATGTCGAGGTCGAGTACCTCGGCCGGAAGAACGGTCTCGTCGAGAGCGGCCCCGCTGCCGGCCGGCCGCGCCTCACGACCGCGATCCACGCCTGCGAGATGGTGCTGGCCCTCTCCGGCACCACGAACGGCCGTCTCGGCACCCAGGGCTTCCGGCAGCTCGAGGAGCGCACGGGCATGAAGCTCGCCCACCTCGCGAGCGACAACGAGGGCAGGCGCTTCTCATACCCGGATGTCCAGGGCGCGCCCGTCCCCGTCCTCACCTCCCCGGAGTGGTCCGGCAGCGAGCACGGCGGTCGCAGGTACAGCGCCTTCACGATCAACGTCGAGCACCTCAAACCGTGGCACACGCTGACCGGGCGGCAACACTTCTACCTCGACCACGACTGGATGATCGAGCTCGGGGAGCAGCTGCCGATCTTCAGGCCGCCGCTCGACATGCACCGCCTGTTTGACGACTCGATCGTCGGTTCCACGGCGGCGACCGGTTCGACGGGGTCGAAGGGCCGCGCGGAGGTCGCCGTGCGCTACCTGACGCCGCACTCGAAGTGGTCGATCCACTCCGAATACCAGGACAACCTGATGATGCTCTCGCTGTCCCGCGGCGGGCCGACGATCTGGATGTCACCGCAGGACGCCGACAAGATCGGCGTGCGCGACAACGAATGGATCGAGTCGTACAACCGCAACGGCGTCGTCGTCGCACGGGCCATCGTCTCGCACCGGATGCCGGAGGGCACCGTGTACATGTACCACGCGAAGGACCGCACGATCAACGTACCGATCGCCGAGACGAGCGGCATGCGCGGCGGAACCAACAACTCGCTGACCCGGATCCTGCTCAAGCCCAGCCACCTGATCGGCGGCTACGCCCAGCTGTCCTTCGCCTTCAACTACCTCGGCCCGACCGGGAACCAACGCGACGAGGTCACCGTGATCCGTCGACGCAGCCAGGAGGTTGAGTACTAAATGCGCGTAATGGCCCAAATGTCGATGATCATGAATCTCGACAAGTGCATCGGCTGCCACACCTGCTCCGTGACCTGCAAGCAGGTCTGGACCAACCGCACCGGCGTCGAATACGTCTGGTTCAACAACGTCGAGACGCGGCCAGGCCTCGGTTACCCGAAGCGGTACGAGGACCAGGAGAAGTGGAACGGCGGCTGGGTGCGCAACAAGCGCGGACGCCTGAAACTGCGCTCCGGCGGCCGGCTCAAGCGGCTCGCCACGATCTTCAACAACCCCGACCTGCCCGTCATCGACGACTACTACGAGCCGTGGACCTACGACTACGACATGCTCACCAAAGCTCCGCTCAGCACCGAGAGTCCCGTCGCCCGACCCAAATCCCTACTGACCGGCAAGAACATGGACATCAAGTGGTCAGGCAACTGGGACGACGACCTCGGTGGTTCCCAGGAGACCGCGGCGGAGGACCCCATCCTCGCGACGATGAGCGAGCACGTGAAGATGGAGTTCGAGAACACCTTCATGTTCTACCTGCCACGGATCTGTGAGCACTGCCTGAACCCGGCCTGCGTCGCGGCGTGCCCATCCGGTGCGATGTACAAGCGCGAGGAGGACGGCATCGTCCTCGTCGACGAGGATGCCTGCCGCGGCTGGCGGATGTGCGTCTCGGCCTGCCCATACAAGAAGGTCTACTTCAACCACAAGACCGGCAAGGCGGAGAAGTGCACCCTCTGCTATCCGCTGATCGAACAGGGCAAGCCGACCATCTGCTCGGAGACCTGCGTCGGTCGACTGCGCTACCTGGGCCTGATGCTCTACGACGCCGACGCCGTGCTCGCCGCCGCCGCGATCGAGAACGACCAGGACCTGCTCGAGGCCCAGCGCGGGGTGTTCCTCGACCCGTTCGACCCCGAGGTCATCGCCGCGGCGAAGGCGGAGGGCATGGAGGACGACTGGATCCTCGCCGCGCAGAACAGCCCGATCTACAAGCTCATCTCCGAGTACAAGGTCGCCCTGCCGCTGCACCCCGAGTATCGAACGATGCCGATGGTCTGGTACATCCCGCCGCTGTCCCCGGTCGTCGACGTCATCTCGACGACGAACAACGACGGTGAGGACGCCCGCACCCTGTTCGCCGCCATCGACAAGCTGCGCATCCCCGTCGAATACCTCGCCGGGCTGTTCTCGGCCGGAGATGTCGTCCCGGTCGAATCCTCGCTGCGGAAGCTCGCCGCGATGCGTTCGTACATGCGCGACATCAACCTCGGCCGGGACCGCGACGAGTCCATCCCCGAGGCCGTCGGCATGACCGGCACCGAGATCGAAGCAATGTACCGCCTCCTCGCGATCGCCAAGTACGAGGACCGTTACGTGATCCCGAAGGCGCACGTCGAGACGGCGCGCGAGCTCGAGGAGCTCGCGTGCTCGCTCGACACCGACGGCGGCCCCGGCATGGGCGGCCCGACGTCGACCGCCGCAGGGCCCTATGGCAAGACACCGGGAATGCCGTTCAACGCGACGGTCGACAACTACAACGAGATGATCGGCAAGGGCGGGGAGAAGACCAAGCCGACAACGCCCGGCCGGCTCAACCTGTTGAATTGGAACGGCTCGGGGGCGCCGAAGGGCCTGTTCCCCCCGATCCCGCCGATCATTCCGCCCGTCGCCGACACCGGGAGCCCCGCATGAGGCTCCCGAAGCTTCCGCCGCGCACCGTCAGGGCGATTCCGCTCAGTGCGGAGGACGGCGCCATCGCGCACATGGCGGCGTCGATCCTGCTCGATTATCCGACCATCGAACGCCGGGCGCGGTTTGCGGTCGTCGCCGAATCGGTCACGCTGCTGCCCGACCCGCTTCGGCACGCCTTCGAGGCGTTCCTTGGCGCGGCCGGCACCATGGGCCAGCAGCAGCTCGAGGTGCACTTCACGGCCACGTTCGACCTCAAACGCAAGTGCTGCCCGTACCTCTCGTACTACGCCGCCGGCGACACCCGTCGCCGGGGCATGGCGCTGGTGCGCTTCGTCGAGGCGTATCGCGCGGCCGGCTGGGAGGTCGCGGCGGACGAACTGCCCGACTACCTTCCGATGGTGCTCGAATTCTCGGCGCTCAGCGATTCGCCCATCGCACAGGAGCTGCTGGCGGCACACCGCGACGGGATCGAGGTGCTCCGCACCGCACTCGAGACCATCGAGAGCCCGTACGCGCACGTCGTCGAAGCGGTCTCCCTCTCACTCCCGAGCATCGATGAGGAAACCCGCGAACGCTACCTGAACCTCGTGAACGAGGGCCCGCCGACGGAGACGGTCGGCATGACCTTCCTCGGCAATCTCAAACCATTTTCGCCGTCCGGCATCGCGAGTGAGGAACTCAGGGTATGAACCCGATCGACTTTCTACTGTGGGTGGCGTTCCCGTACGCGGCCATGGCCGTGTTCGTGGTCGGCCACATCTTCCGGTACCGGCACGACCAGTTCGGCTGGACTTCCCGGTCGAGCCAGGTCTACGAGAACCGGCTGCTTCGCTGGGGATCACCGATGTTCCACTACGGCATCCTGATGGTTCTCGGCGGCCACGTCGTCGGGCTCCTGGTTCCCGAGGAATGGCTCGAATTCGTCGGCGTCTCCAATGAGATCTACCACGTCGGCGCGACCTGGCTCGGCAGTATCGCGGCCGTCCTCACCCTCGCCGGGCTTGCGATCCTGATCTACCGGCGGCGGCTGAACACCCGGGTGCTGCTCGCCACAACGGTGATGGACAAGGTCATGTACCTGCTCCTCGGGGCGACCCTGCTGTTCGGGACCACCGCCACCGTGCTGTTCCAGGTGCTCGGTGCCGGCTACGACTACCGCGGAACCATCTCACCGTGGGTGCGCGGGCTGCTCTCGGCCCAGCCGGACCCGTCGCTGATGGCTCATGTGCCGTTCTTCTTCCAGCTGCACGTACTGACCGCGACCCTGCTGTTCCTGCTCTGGCCGTTCACCAGGCTCGTGCACGTGTTCTCGGCCCCGATCGGCTACATCGTGAGACCGTACATCGTCTACAGGTCGCGCGACTCTCACCGGGGATCCGGCGCGCGCAAGGCCCGCCGCGGCTGGGAGAAGAGCGTACTGCCGGCATCCGCCAGGGACAGGGACGACGCTCGCCGCTAGCCGGACCCGCCTCACTTCGCTCCAGAGAAGCGCCCGCACGACACCGAATCGTGCGGGCGCTTCGTCGTCCCCGTTGGTCTTCGCTCATCCCCGTGTTAACTCAGGAAGACCGGGCGGGCGCGACGAAGGCCCCCGCTCCAGAGAGCGGGGGCCTTCGTCGTGGTGGTGCCAGGTGGTGCGCTGAGCCGGCGGTCGGGTGGTGCCGGTCAGCTCGGGTACGGAGCGCCGGGACGTGCGTAGTAGTGCCACGCGAGCCAGGTGCAGAAGACGCAGAAGACCGCGCAGCCGACGAAGAACGTGGTGGGACTGATCGCCGTGAGCGCGATGCCTACGATGAACGGGCCGAAAGCCGCGATGGCGCTCGTCCAGGCGATCGCCCCGCCGGCCTGCCGCTTGGGGAAGATCATCGGCATCTGCTTGAACGTGCCGGCGTTCGCAAATCCCGCGAAGGTGAAGATGATGAGCATCCCGGTGAGGAAGCCCCAGAAGTCGGACACGCTGCTCGGGCTGAGGAAGAACGCGGTGACCACGGTGCCGACGGTCATACCGATACCCCCGATCAGGGTGAAGATCGCGCCGCCCCACCTGTCGCAGAACGGACCGCTGGCCGCGCGCACGAGGGCGCCGACGACGGGGCCGATGAAGGCGAAGGCGAGCGGATTCGGGGCATCGGGAAAGTGCCCGTAGACGTTCAGGATGATCAGGCCCATCTGTGCAGCGAGGCCGCTGTACGCACCGAAACTCATCAGGTAGATGGCCGTCATGATCCAGGTGTGCTTGATCCTGAAGATGTCCATCTGCTGGCGGAAGTTCGCCGTGACCGGGACCCGGCGCAGATAGACGATCGCGAGGACGACGGCGAGGAGTGCCCAGGGGATCAGGACGAGGCCGCCGTTGTGCAGCCAGACCAGGTCGCCCTTGGCGCTGCTCTGAGGGGTGAGCGCCGCGGTGCCGAGCAGGCCGAAGCCGACGACCCACGGCAGTAGCAGCTGCATGAGGCCGATCCCGAAGTTACCGATGCCCGCCTGAAGTCCGAGCGCGGTGCCGGCGAGGCGCTTGGGGAAGAAGTAGCTGGTCGAGGCCATGAATCCGGAAAACGTCCCTCCGCCGATGCCCGCGGAGAAGGCGAGCGCGAGCAGCACCCAGTATGGGGTCGCAGTGTCGCGGGCCGCGAGCGTCCAACCGAGCATCGGCAGGACGAGGAGGGCGGACGACATGGCCACGAGGGACCGGGTGCCCATGATCGGCGGCAGGAACATGAAGACGAGTCGCAGCAATCCGCCGGCGAGTCCGGGGATGGCCACAAGCCAGTAGAGCTGGCCGGGCGCGAGGGAATAGCCGATGTCGTTCAGACGTGGGGCGATCGCGCTCACGAGGTACCAGGCCGCAAAGGCAAGCGTCAGGCTGAAGGTCGTGATCCACAGGGTGCGCCACGCGAGCTTGGGATCCCAGGTTTCTTCATTCTCCGGATCCCAGTTGGAGAGGTCTGGTTTGAGCTTCGACGAGACGAGTGCGGAAGGGACTGACATGTGCTTCCTCGGACTAGGTGGTTTCGGGCCGTGCGGCCCGCGTAACTACCACCCTGACCGTGCGTGCGGACCTCGACAATCGCGGAACACCGTGAAAAATCATTCCCCTCCGATCAGGCCCGGTCAGTCGGATCGTGCCGCTCACACCCGGTCCGCGTCGATCTGCGGTTCAGCCGCCGGCGAAGGGGGGCAACACGTCGACGGTGTCGGTCCCGGCGAGGGGCACCGCGTCATCCGCTGCCCTGATGCCGTTGACCAGCAGGGAACAGCGCGACAGGATCCTGGCGAACTCGGCGCCGTGCCGGTCGGCCAGGAGCGTACGGAGATCGCCGATGCTCGCAACGTCGACGGTCGTGGTCTCGGTGCCCGCGGACTCTGCCACGGCCGCGAAGAAGCGGATGCCGGCCACTAGCGGGTCTCGGTGGGGTGTGTCTTCGCCCACTCGAGGGCCAGCCCGGTGGCGGTGGCGCAGGCCTGCTCGATGTCTGCTGCGGTGCCGCCGTTGCGGGCAGCGGCGAAACCGACGAGGAACGTGCTGAGCGGGGCGGCGGGGCGGGCGACGCCGTGCGCGACGTCGCGGGCGACGTCGAGGAGAGTGCCGACCGGCACGTCGGCCGGATCGAGGTCGAGCCCGGCGGCGAGGACGGCAAGCCAGTCGTCGAGGGCCTCGGGAGGCAGGGGGGTGGAGGTGCTCATGGGGTGTCGCTCCTCGGAGGGGTGGTGCTGACCGGGCTGGGTCCCGACAGGAGCGCGGTGCTCCACTCAACATCCTGCCACGTGTCCACGTCGCGGCTGCTTCCCGAGTCGTCACGGACCCCGACGAGCCGAAGCCCGGACAGGAGGGCGCGCATGCTCGCGCCGTTCGCTGCGGGGCCGAGGCGTGCCGCGGCGTCCCGGAGGGTGCTCGCCCGGTAGAGACCGGCGAGCCACTGGGGGTGACCGTCCGGGTCGGACAGGTGCAGGCCGTCCAGGGCGTCTGTGCCGGTGGTGTTCCTGCCTGCGCGGTCGGCGAGGGCCTGGTCGGCGAGGGCTGCGACGAGGGTGCCGGCGGCATCCGCCGCCCAGGGCAGGTCGCACGCGAGGACGAGCAGCCACTCGGCCGGGGCATCGGCCGGGGCGCCGGCTGAGGTTGCGGGTGAGGGTGCCGCGAGGGCCGCGAGGCCGGCGGCGATGCCCGCGACGGGGCCGCCGAACGGGGGATCCTCGAGCGCCCAGAGCACTCCGGCCGCCTCGGGGCCGGCGGCGACCCGTGCTGACGCCGGCCCGACGACGACGACTCGACGGGCGAGGGTCCGAGCGTCGAGCACCCGGGAAAGCAGTGTGCGGCCCGCGACGTCGACGGCGGCCTTGACGGCGCCGCCGAGCCGGCTGCCGCGGCCGCCCGCAAGCACGATCAGGTCGACCTGAGGGGTGAGGGCTTCAGGCATGGGCGGTCCTACTCCGCGGGGCGCAGCCAGTCGCCGGACTTGCCGCCGGTCTTGCTGATCAGGCGGATGTCCCCGATGCTGACGGACTTGTCGAGTCCCTTCACCATGTCGACGACCGCCAGCGCAGCGATCGACACGGCCGTGAGCGCCTCCATCTCGACGCCGGTGCGGTCGGCCGTGCGGATGGTCGCCGCCACCCGCACGCCGGTGTCTTCGATCGTGAGGTCGACAGCCGCGCCGTGCACCCCGATCACATGGGCGAGGGGGAGCAGGTCCGCGCACTTCTTCGCGCCCTGGATGCCCGCGATGCGCGCGACGGCGAGCACATCGCCCTTGGGCGTCGTGCCGTCGCGCAGCGCGGCGACCACGCGGGGCCCGCAGAATACGAAACCCGCGGCGGTCGCGCTGCGCACGGTCGGCTGCTTCTCGGTCACGTCGACCATCCGGGCCTGGCCGGCGGTATTGAGATGCGTGAACGGCTGCCCGACCTGCGCATTCGGCGCAGCGTGCCCTTCGGGTCTGGCGGCGGCGGTTTCGTCTCGGGCGGAAGTCATACCACCAGCATGACTCATATCACCAGCATGACCGGGAGCAGGTCGCCCTCAGCCACGGTGTCGGACTCCTCCGGAACGATGGCGAGACCCTCGGCCTGGCCGAGTCCCGCGACGAGGTGCGAGCCGGAACCGCCGGAGGTGGCCGGCCACACGAGGGTCTCCTGGCCACGACGCTCGCAGACGACGGGCATGTACTGCTGGCGGCCGCTCGGTGAGCTCCAACCGCGGGCGACGGTCCCCGTGATCGTCGGACGGGTGGTGGTGCCGTGGCCGCCCATGAACAGGAGCGCCGGGCGTACAAAGGCCTCGAACGAGACGAACGCGCTCACCGGGTTGCCGGGCAGGGCGAACACGATCGGGCCGAGCGCGGCGCTTCCGGCGGAGCCTGTCTTCCCGGTGGTGCTGTTGCTGCCGGTGCCGGCTGCGGGCAGGCGGCCGAAGCCCTGCGGCTTGCCGGGCTGCATCCGCACCGGGCCGAACCACACGCCGAGCGGGGCGAGCACCGCCTTGACGACGTCGTACGCTCCCACGCTGACGCCTCCGGAGAGGATGATCGCGTCGACCGTGCCGATGAGGGAGTCGAGCACGGTGCGCAGGGACTCCTCGTTGTCGGGGACCGCCCCGATCCGGTGCACGACGCCGCCGGCCTGGGCCACTGCAGCGGCGAGCAGGTACGAGTTGGAGTCGGGGATCTGGCCTCGCCGCGCGGGGGTGCCGGGCACGATGAGCTCGTCGCCGGTCGAGATCACCGCGACGCGGGGCGCCGGGTGCACGAGCAACTCAGCGCGGCCGGCGCTCGCGGCTGCGGCGATCCGGGTGGGCCAGAGCGTCGTCCCTGCCCGCAGTATGGTGTCGCCGGCTGCGGCGTCGCTGCCGGCCCTGCGAATGTGGGCTGCCGGCTCCGGCACCCTGAGGATGCCGACCCGGTCGATGCCCCGGTCGGTGTCCTCGATCGGCACGACGGCATCCGCCCCGTCGGGGATCGGCGCCCCGGTCATGATCCGGGCGACCTGCCCGGCGTCGATGCGCGGGTTCTGTGCGGTACCGGCGGCGAGGTCGGCGACGACGGGCAGCACGACCGGGCTCATGGGGGTCGCGGCGAGCAGGTCGGCGCGCCGCACGGCGTAGCCGTCCATCGCCGAGTTGTCGAACGGCGGGGTGTCCGTCGCGCTTGTGACGTCCTCGGCAAGGGCGAGCCCGAGCGCGTGTTCGAGCGGGACCCGGACGGGCTCGAGAATGGGCAACTGCCCCAGGATCCAGTCGAGGTGCTCGGCGACCGGGCGGGCGGATGCCGCGTCAGCGTGCCCGCCGCGCCTCGCGTGATCGTGGTTCCCCGCAGCGCCCTCGGCTACTGCCACGGTCAGCTCCGCGCTTCGACGGACCACTCGGGGGACCAGGTCCCCGACCACTGGGTCGACCACTTCTGGCCGAAACCGGGAGCTCCGCCGTCGGCGACGGCGGCGTCCCAGGCGATGATCCCGCCCTCGAGCAGTGTCAGGTCGGTGAAGCCGTCCGCGGCGAGCGCGGCGGCGGCGCTCAGCGCGCGCGGCCCCTGCGCGCAGTGCAGCACGAGGGGAACGTCGCGCGGCAGCGACGCCAGTCCCTCCGGGGTGCGCAGCTGGTCGAGGGGGAGCAGCAGGGAGCCGGGCACCGCACTCTCGGCGTGTTCACCCGGCTCACGCACGTCGAGGACGATGAAGTCGTCCGCCCCGTTCGCGCGCGCGACCAGGCGGGAGACGAGCTCGGCCGCCGACAGTGTCGGCCAGGTCGGCACGGGGGCTTGCATGTTTGCCGTACCGGAGTCGGTCGCGGCAGCCGCGGCGGCCTCCCTGGCGGCCCGGGCGTGCCCTTCCGCGTCTCCGCCGACGAGCGGTACCTCGGTGAACCGCCCGGAGAGGGCGTCGATCACGAGCACCCGCCCGATCAACGGTGCGCCGATGCCGGCGACGAGCTTGATCGCCTCCGTCGCCATCAGCGAACCGACCTGGCCGCAGAGGGCGCCGAGCACGCCGGCCTCCGCGCAACTCGGCACTTCGCCCTCGGCGGGCGGATTCGGGAACAGGTCCCGCAGCTGCACGCCCGCAACGCCGCTCCCTTCGGGCGGGGTGGCCCAGAACACCGAGAGCTGGGCATCGAAGCGCAGCACGGATGCCCAGACGAGCGGCTTCCCCAGTTCGGCGGAGACGTCGTTCACGAGGAACCGGGTCGGGAAATTGTCGGTGCCGTCGATCACGACGTCGTACCCGGAGATGAGCGCGCGGGCATTGCCGTGGTCGAGCCGCTCGGCATGCTGGATGACAATGGTCGCCGGGGCGATGGCCGCGATGGACTCCGCGGCACTCACGACCTTCGACCTGCCGACATCCGCCTGGCCGTGCACGATCTGGCGTTGCAGGTTGCTCGGCTCGACGTCGTCGCCGTCGACGATGCCGATCGTGCCGATCCCGGCCGCCGCCAGGTAGAGCAGGGCCGGGGAGCCGAGGCCGCCCGCGCCGAGCACGAGCACCTTCGCGTTCGCCAGGCGACGCTGGCCGAGCTCGTCGAGCTGCGGCAGGCGGCGTTGACGGGCGGTGCGCACGGATTCGGTCGGGGTGAGCCGGGCGACGGGTTCGACAAGGGGAGGAAGGGCCATGCCCCTTACGCTAGGCGCTCCCGGCGGCCGGCGCATCCGCATCCGCCCAGAGTCTCGGCAACCCCCTTGATATCCCCAGCCGATGGGTGTTTCGTCGAAGACGGCACCACCGAGTAAGCGCCACCCCACAGCGCACCAACTAGCACCACTGCAATCTCGCACGATCGAAACGGCCGTGCACAGAGGATCACTACGCAGAACCTAGGAAGGTATGTAATGACAGGGAACAGAGCAGTTGCCTACAAGAGCCCGGGGCACGTCGAGGTCATCGACATCGACTACCCCACCTTCGAGCTGAAGGACGGGCCCGGCGTCAACCCGGCCAACGTCGGCCGGAAGGTACCGCACGGGGTCATCCTCCGCACGGTCAGCACCAACATCTGCGGCTCGGACCAGCACATGGTCCGTGGACGCACGACAGCCCCGGCCGACCTCGTGCTCGGTCACGAGATCACCGGCGAGGTCGTCGAGACCGGGCCCGATGTCGAGTTCATCAAGGTCGGCGACATCGTGTCGGTCCCGTTCAATATCTCCTGCGGCCGGTGTCGCAACTGCAAGGAGCGCAAGACCGGGATCTGCCTGAACGTCAACCCCGACCGCCCCGGCAGCGCGTACGGCTATGTCGACATGGGCGGCTGGGTCGGCGGCCAGGCCGAGTACGTTCTCGTGCCGTACGCCGACTGGAACCTCCTGAAGTTCCCGGACCGGGCCCAGGCCCTCGCGAAGATCATGGACCTGACCATGCTCTCCGACATCTTCCCCACCGGGTTCCACGGGGCGGTGAGCGCCAACGTCGGCGTCGGGTCGACGGTCTACGTCGCAGGAGCAGGGCCGGTCGGCCTCGCGGCAGCGGCATCCGCGCACCTGCTCGGAGCGGCCGCCGTCATCGTCGGCGACCTCAACGAGGAGCGGCTGGCCCAGGCCCGCAGCTTCGGCTGCGAGACGGTCGACCTGCGCAAGGGCGACCCGCAGGACCAGATCGAACAGATCCTCGGCGTCCCAGAGGTCGACTGCGCCGTTGACGCGGTCGGCTTCGAGGCCCGCGGGCACGGCCAGGCGGCGGGGGAGGAGCGGCCGGCGACGGTGCTCAACTCGCTCATGACCATCACCGCCGCCGGCGGCGCGCTCGGCATCCCCGGGCTCTACGTCACCGGTGACCCGGGCGGGGTCGACGAGGCTGCGAAGGTCGGGTCGCTCTCGATCCGGCTGGGGCTCGGCTGGGCGAAGTCGCTGTCCTTCACCACGGGCCAGTGCCCGGTGATGAAGTACAACCGCAAGCTCATGATGGCGATCCTGCACGACAAGGTGCAGATCGCGAAGGCCGTCAACGCCCAGGCGATCAGCCTCGAGGACGCGCCGCGCGGCTACGCCGAGTTCGACGCCGGCAAGTCCGTGAAATATGTGCTCAACCCGAACGGTTACGTCAAGTAGTGAATCAGTGACGTAAGAGCAACCGTTTCGAACGGATGCCCGGCCGGGGCCGCCCCGGTCGGGCATCCGTGTCGCGGGGCCGTGATGACAGAAGATTAGGGTGGAGCGTATGACCGGAAACCCGACACTCACGGACACCCGAGGCCGGCCGCTGCACGACCTGCGGATCTCGGTCACGGACCGGTGCAACTTCCGGTGCGTGTACTGCATGCCGAAGGAGATCTTCGGCCGCGACTTCGCCTTCATGGAACGCGACGAACTGCTCACCTTCGAGGAGATCACCCGGCTCGCCCGGGTGAGCGTCGCGCACGGGGTCGGCAAGATCCGGCTGACCGGAGGGGAGCCGTTGCTGCGCCGCGGCCTCGAAGACCTCGTCGCCGAGCTTGCGGTACTCCGCACCCCGGACGGACGGCCCATCGACATCGCCCTGACCACCAACGGCTCGGCGCTCGCGGTCAAGGCCCAGGCCCTCAAGGACGCGGGACTTCGCCGGGTCACGGTGTCCCTCGACTCCCTCGACGACGCGACCTTCCGGGCCATGAACGACGTGAACTTCCCGGTCGCGAAGGTCCTGCACGGCATCGACGTCGCCGCGGCCGTCGGGCTCGGCCCGGTCAAGGTCAACATGGTCGTCAAGCGCGGCCAGAACGACGGGGACATCCTCGCCATGGCGCGGCATTTCCAGGGCACGCCGGTCATCCTCCGCTTCATCGAATTCATGGACGTCGGATCGAGCAACGGCTGGGGGATGGGCGCCGTCGTGCCGTCCCGCGAGGTGATCGCCCGGATCGACGCCGAACTGCCGCTGGAGGAGATCGCCCCGAACTACACAGGGGAGACCTCGAGCCGCTGGCGGTACCGGGACGGCAGCGGCGAGATCGGGGTGATCTCGAGCGTGACGCAGTCGTTCTGCTCGACCTGCTCCCGCGCCCGGGTGTCGACGGACGGCAAACTCTTCACCTGCCTGTTCGCGACGGAGGGACACGACCTGCGCGCGCTCCTGCGCGGCGGCGCAACGGACGACGACCTCTCCGCCGCCATGGCCGCGGTCTGGCGAGAGCGGACCGACCGGTATTCGGACCTGCGGAGCGCGAAAACGAGCGAACTGCGGGCATCCGGTAAGAAGAAGATCGAGATGTCGTACATCGGAGGGTGACCAGGAACAATGACACGAATCACGGCACGACGAAAGGTCGTCCGGCTCACGGTCGGCGGCCGGAGGACCAGCCGAGAAGACGTGCTCGCCGTCGAGGAGCCGCTCGAGATCCGCGTGAACGGCACCTCGCTCGCGGTCACGATGCGCACGCCCGGCAACGACTATGACCTGGCCGCGGGCTTCCTGGTCTCCGAGGGCGTGATCAGCCGCGGCGAGCATTTCTTCGCGGCGCGCTACTGCGCCGGCGCTACCGTCGACGGAGAGAACACCTACAACGTTCTCGACGTGAGCCTCGCGCCGGGCGTGGCTGCTCCCGACCCGAGCCTCGAGCGGAACTTCCTCACCACGAGCGCGTGCGGGCTCTGCGGCAAGGCGAACATCGACGCCGTGCGCACCCGGTCGGTCTTCACCGTCTCGGACGACCCTGTGCTCCTCGACGCCGAACGCCTCGTCACTTTCCCGGAGGTGCTCCGGGCCGGCCAGCGGGTATTCGAGAAGACCGGCGGCCTGCACGCTGCCGGGCTCTTCGACGCCGCCACCGGGGAACTGCTCGTGCTGCGCGAGGACGTCGGGCGCCACAACGCCGTCGACAAGGTGATCGGATGGGCGGTCAAGGAGGACCGGCTGCCGCTGCGTGGAACCGTGCTCCAGGTTTCCGGCCGGGCGAGTTTCGAACTCGTCCAGAAGGCGGCGATGGCCGGCATCCCGATGCTGGCCGCGGTCTCCGCGCCGTCCTCCCTCGCGGCGGAACTCGCCGCCGAGGTGGGCATGACCCTGGTCGGCTTCCTGCGCGGCGACTCGATGGTGGTCTACGCGGGCGCCGAGAGGATCACCGGCGGTGGCGGTCGCGCAGCGGAAGATATCGCCGTTGCTGAGGGTGCCGAGGGTGCTGCGAGTGTTGCGAGTTCTGCCCCATCGGCCCTTGCCGGTTCCGCGGCGCCGAATTAGTATGTGCGCATACTAACTGTCCCGCTACGAGGGGCAGCTTCGGACGAGAGGTCATCTGATGTGGAGAACTGAGTACACGGCAGACACCAGTGCCACACCCGCCGCGGTCTGGGCGGCTTTTCGGGACATCCACACCGGGGTCGCCGCGGCCGCGGGCGGGGACGTCTTCGAGATGGACGGTGCATTCACCGTCGGCACGGAGTTGAGCGTGACGCCGGTCGGGCAGGACACGTTCCGATCCCGCATCATCGAACTGGCCCCGAACGAACGGTATGCCGACGAGACCACATTCGGCGACGTCGTGCTGACGTTCCGGCACGTGTTCACACCGAGTGACGGCGGCACGCGGGTCACCCACGAACTCGTGATCACCGGGCAGGATGCTGACGAGATCGGACCGGGGCTCGGCCCGGAGATCAGTGCGGACTTCCCCGAGGCGATGGCCGGGCTGTTCGCGCTCGCCGAGGCATCCGCTGACCCTGCTGACCCTGCTGACCCTGAAGACCCTGACCACTGATGCCGGACGCCGAGGAGAGCGGGCTCGACAGCGAGTTCGCGACCGCGGAGGACAGCACGGGGCTGATGCTGTGGCGGGTCACCAACGCCTGGCAGGCGGCCCAGCGGGCGGCGCTCCGGCCGTTCGGCCTGACCCATGTGCAGTTCGTGCTGCTCGCCTCGCTCGCGTGGCTCGACACGGACGGGCCGACCACCCAGCGCGAACTCTCCCGCCACGCCGGAACGGACCCGATGATGACCTCGCAGGTGCTGCGCACCCTGGAACGGAAGGACCTCGTGGAACGGCGGGGTCACCCGACGGATGCCCGGGCGAAGTCCCTCAGGGTGACAGTGACGGGAGCCGAGCTCGCCCGCCACGCGAACGCGGCCGTGGAAGGCGTCGACCAACGTTTCTTCACTCCGCTCGGCGCCGAGCGGGCGGTCTTCACCGGCATGCTCCGCGTGGTGCTCGGCCCGGCGTCCTAACCGGCCGTCGGGACCGGGGCCTGCTCGTGGGCGATGAAGCGCACCGCCATGGCCTTGTAGCCGGGGGTGTTCGACTCGCGGGCGACGAGTTCGCGGTGCATCAGAGCGTTCGCCTCGGGGAAGTACGCGGCGGCACAGCCGCGCGGGGTCGGGTACACCACGAGCCGGAACCCGTCCGCGCGGCGTTCCTCGCCGCGGAAGGTGCTGATCACGTCGACGAGGTCGCGGTCGTGGAAGCCGAGCTCGACGACGTCGTCCTTGTTGATCAGGATGACCCTGCGCCCGTTCGAGATGCCACGGTACCGGTCGTCGAGGCCGTAGAACGTCGTGTTGTACTGGTCGTGGCTGCGGATGGTCTGCAGGATGAGGTGCCCGGCCGGCGGAGTCAGGTATTCGAGCGGGCTCACCGTGAACCGGGCGCGGCCGATGTCGGTCGCGAAGCTGCGGGTGTCGCGGGGCGGGTTCGGCAGCACGAAGCCGTTCTTCGTCTTCAGCCGGCGGTTGAAGTCGGTGAAGCCGGGGACGACCCGGGAGATGTGGTCGCGGATCAGGTCGTAGTCCTCGCTCATCGCCTTCCAGTCGACGGGGTGTTCGGCGCCGAGGGTCGCGCTCGCCATCCTGGCGACGATGACGGGCTCGGCGAGCAGGTGCTCCGACACGGGATCGAGGCGCCCCTGTGTCGTGCGGACGACCGACATCGAGTCCTCGACGGAGAGCACCTGGCGTCCGCCGGGGTGCTTGTCGTCGGTGTCTGTCCGGCCGAGGGTCGGCAGGATCAAGGAGGTGCGCCCGTGCATCACGTGCGAGCGGTTCGGCTTCGTGGAGATGTGGACCGTGAGCCCGACCCGCTGCATCGCGGCCTCGAGCTTCGCGGTGTCCGAGCAGGCGAGGGCGAAGTTGCCGCCGAGGGACACGAACACGTCGACGTCCTCGTTCTCGAAGGCCTCGACCGTCGCGACGGAGTCCAGGCCGTGCGTGCGCGGGCTCACGATCCCGAACTCCGTGTCGAGTGCGGCGAGGAACGCCTCCTTCGGCTTCTCCCAGACGCCCATGGTGCGGTCGCCCTGCACGTTGGAGTGGCCGCGCACCGGGCAGGCGCCCGCGCCCGGCTTGCCGAAGTTGCCCTGCAGCAGCAGCAGGTTGATGATCTCCTTGAGAGTGTTGACCGAGTGCGGCTGCTGGGTCAGACCGAGCGCCCAGCAGATGATCGTGGCCTTCGAGGTCACGAGCATGCTCGCGACCACACCGATCTGCAGCCGGGACAGCCCGGTCGCCTTCTCGGTCTCCTCCCAGTCGATCTCGCCGCGCGCGGCCCGGTACTCCTCGAGTCCCTGGGTGTTGGCATCCATGAAGGCCTGGTCGACGACGGAGCCGGGCACGCGCTTCTCCTCCTCGAGGAGCAGGTGGCCGAGGGCCTGGAACAGGGCGAGGTCCCCGCCGACCTTGATCTGCAGGTATTCGTCGGCGAGCGCGGTGCCGTCGCCGATCAGTCCGGAGACGGACTGCGGGTCCCTGAAGTTGAACAGCCCGGCCTCGGGGAGGGGGTTGACCGCGACGACCCGTCCGCCGTTGTCCTTGCATTCCTTCAGGGCTGACAGCATCCGCGGGTGGTTGGTGCCCGGGTTCTGGCCGACGACGAGGATGAGCTCGGCGTGGTGGATGTCCTCGAGGGAGACGGTGCCCTTGCCGATGCCGATCGTCGCGTTCATCGCCGAGCCGGAGGACTCGTGGCACATGTTCGAGCAGTCCGGCAGGTTGTTCGTGCCGATCGAGCGGGCGAAGAGCTGGTAGAGGAACGCGGACTCATTCGCGGTGCGGCCGGAGGTGTAGAAGACGGTGCGGTCGGGGGTCGTGGCACGGATCTGCTCGCCGATGAGCTCGAACGCGTCGTTCCAGGAGATCTGCGAGTAGTGCGTGTCACCGGGGCGGATGACGACGGGGTGCGTGATGCGGCCCTGGTTGCCGAGCCAGTACTCGGTCTTCGTCGCGAGCTCGGCGATGGAGTGCTCCGCCCAGAATGCGGGGGTCACCTGGCGCACGGTGCTCTCCTCCGCGACGGCCTTCGCGCCGTTCTCGCAGAATTCGGCCGTCTTGCGGTGACCCTGCGACTCCGGCCAGGCGCAACCGGGGCAGTCTGTCCCGTCGCGCTGGTTGAGCCGGAGCAGGGCCCGGGTGGTGCGGCCGATCCCGGCCTGGGCGACGCCGCGCTCGAGCGCTACGACGACGGCTTCGAGGCCCGCCGCGCTGGTCTCCGGCTTCTTCACGACGAGGGAGTCTTCGTTGATGTCCTGGATCGGGGCGTGACGTGTCATGCCATCCATGATGCTCCTTTTGACTGCGTACCGGCACAACGGCAGCCGCCGCAGGGTCTGAGAACGGCGATGCGTCCTCTCGGGTGATTCCCAGCCCGGAAGGGCGCGCGAACCGGGAAAGTGGCGTTGAATCGACAAGGGGCTTTTGTCCCGGCCCACCGGGCCATTCTCGGCCCACCGGCCGACACCAGCCGCGGCATCGCCGGCAGACAGGGAGTTCGACCATGGGAACGCAGAGCACACTGGATTCGCTCCGGAGCGCGGACTCGATCCTCGCCACGATCATGGCCGCAGACGACCTCACCGTTGCAGCGAGCCGGGACGGCGGCACCAGGGCCGTGCGCCTGCTCGCAGAGGCCGCCGTCGATCCGGCAGACCAGGTCACCGCGATCGCCGCGGTGCACGCCCTCGCCCAGGTCTTCGACGAGACGGCGGACGAGGTCCTCGTCTCCCTCCTCGGGCACGAGCAGCTCTTCCTCCGCGAGCACGCGGCCTGGGCGTTCGGCGCCCGCCTGCCCCGCTTCGACGCGGTCGCGCCCCTGCTCGGGATGGTCATCGACGGCGGTTTCGCCGGGATGATCGCCCAGCGCACCCTCGAGCAATGGAGCGCTGCCGTCGCGGCCCCTGTCGCCCTCGCCGTCGAGGGCGCCCTGCTGGGCGTCACCGAGCCGGGCGCCCGGGCCAGACTGGTCGAAACCATCGGCCAGATCTCGGGGCGCATTCCCGAACGCATGCTGTTCCGCGTCGCCGTCGACCCGGCCGAGGCGACAGAGGTGCGGGCCGCCGCGATCGCCGCGATCGGCGACCGGGGCCTCGCCGATGCCGGTCCCGGCTCCCTCTCGGGCGCCGGCGCGGGTATCGGAACCGGGATCGGAACCGGGATCGGTTCCAACGACACCGGCCTCCGAATCGTCACCGGACTGGCCGCAGGCAGCGGGGTCCTCGCCGAGGTCGCCAGGCTCGCCGTGATCGACCTGACCGTGCCGCGCTACCCGCGGGCACCGTGGAGCAGCGGAACGACCGTCGCCCAGCTCTTCCTGCACGCCGACATCGACGGCGCGCTGACCCGGGTCGGCTCCGGCGACAACGGCGGCATCGCGACCCTGCTGGTCCGGCTCGGGGACGCGCTCGTCTCCGGACAGTCCGGCAGCGGTGCCGGCACGGGTACGGGCGATGTCGGCCGGGTGCTGACCCTCTCCCGCGGCGGCTTCGCCTCCGCGCTCGACTGCCTGCCCGAGGTCGCGTCGACCCTGTCCGGCCACGCCTTCGCGACGGTTCCCTTCCTCGGCGAGCCCGTCGCCTCCGCCGACGCCTGGTCCCGCCGGATCGCGACCCAGCGCGGCATCCGCCGGGTGCTCCGTGCCGCGGGGCCGGTCGACGCGATCCACCTGCGGATGGCGGACGTGGGCACCCTCGCCGCCTCGACGGTCGCCAGGGAACTCGACATCCCGGTCGTGTTCACCGTCGCGCCGGACCCGCACAGCCTCATCCGCTCGCTCGAGTCCGCCGGTGCCCTCACCCGCGCGACCTTCGGCACGGCCGATGCCGCCGATCACTTCTGGTTCCGCGTCCGGCTCGTGCAGCGCCTCGCAGCGGATGCCGCCCACACGGTGCTCTTCCCCCGGCCAGACCTCGAGCGTGACCTGCGCGAGCTCGTCGGCATCGACGTGACGCAGCACCCGGAACGCCACTCGATCGTCGCCGAGGGCATCGACATCGGCGTGATCGAGGCTTCGCTCGTCGACGCCGGGGCGAGCGAGGGCACGCCGGTCGCGGAGGTCGTGGCCGCAGCGTACGCCGAGCCCGACCTGGCTGCCCCGCCCTCGTCCGTGGTTCCCGCCCAGATGAGCGTCGAGGGTGCCCTCGCCCTCGGCCAGCTCGACGAGCTCCTCGCAACCCTCCCGCTGGAGCGCCGCGCACTGCCGCTCGCGATCACCGTCGGCCGGCTGCACCGGGTCAAGGGCATGGCAACCCTCGTCGAAACCTGGGCGGCCGATCCGGCGCTCCAGTCCGCCTGCAACCTCCTGATCGTCGGAGGCGACCTCACGGATCCCACTCCGGACGAAGCCGGCCAGCTCGACAGGATCCACGCCGTCGTGCCGCGCGGCGACGCCGCCTCTGCGGGGCTGCTGCTCGCCGGGCACCGCTCCAACGACACCGTCGCCCGCTGGCTCGCCGCCACCCGCCTCGGCCGCACCGGCCTCGCCGCGGCGAACGGCGTGTACGTCTGCGCGAGCATGAAGGAGGAGTTCGGCATCGCGTTGCTCGAGGCGATGGCCGCGGGGCTCACCGTGGTCGCCCCGAACGGCGGGGGACCGGCCACCTACGTCGAGCAGGGAGTGACCGGGTTCCTTGTCGACACCGGGAAGCCGGCAGGCCTCGCCACCGGGGTGCGTGAAGCCCTCGATCTCGCGGCCGGCCCCTTCGGCCCCGAATTCGCCGAGCGCGCCATGGCCATGGTCTCCGGCTCGTTCACGATCCAGGCGATGGCCGCGACTCTCTCCGGGGTGTACCGCGACGTCGCAGAAGCGCACGAGCGCCTCAGGGCGGATGCCGGGAACGGCTACGGCCGGGGACTGGCGTCAAACTGGACGCTGAGCGCCTCATGACCCTGCTCATCATCAGCCCCGACTACGCCTCGCACCTGTTCCCGCTCGCGACCCTGGGCACGGCCTGGCAGGCCGCCGGGGAACGGGTCGTCGTCGCGAGCGGCCCCGCGACGGCCGGAATCGTCGCCGAGTTCGGCTTCGAACGGGTGAACCTGCAACTCGGCCGCGGTTCGAACCCCGGCACCATCCGGGCGGAACAGCAGCCGAGCGGTGAGGACGAATCCCTCCGCGGCTTCTTCGCCGCGACGAGGCTCGGCCTCGTGCCGACTCTGCAGTTCCAGGCCGAGGCACGCAGCAACGACCTGCTCTGGAACCCGGTCGAGATCGCCAGGGAGGTGCAGCGCATCGTCGCCGAGGTGCGCCCCGACCAGATCATCGTCGACCACCTGGCCTTCAGCGCCCGCCTCGCGCTCGTGAGCGCCGGCATCCGCCACGCCGACGTCGTGCTCGGGCACCCGAGCGCCCTTCCGGTCGGCACCGAGGTCTATGGCTTCCCGTCCGCCTGGCCCGATGCCTTCGCGCCGGAGCCGGACGACCTCGCCGGGCTTCACAGCACCTGCGAGGCGGTGCGTGACACCTTCACCGCCCAGTGGAACGCCGCCCTGCTCGAACTCGACCCGGCGGCCGAGCCGAGCCGTGACGCCTTCACCGAATCCGGCGACGTGCTGATGCTCAACTATCCGGCCGAACTGCACGCACCGGCCCGGACGGCACTGCTGCCGCAGCACGTCTTCCTCGGTTCCGCGGTGCGCGAGGAGGCCCGCGACGCCGAGGTCGAGGCGTGGCTCGCCGACGCCGTCGCGGCCGGCGACGACCGTCCCCTCGTCTACGTGAGCTTCGGGAGCTTCCTCTCGGTGCGCGGCGACGTGCTCGCCCGGGTGGCGGATGCCCTCAACGGCCTCTCCGTCAGGGTCGCCCTCGCGACGGGGTCGACGGACCCCGTCGAGCTCGGCCGGATCCCCGACGCCTGGCTCGTGCGCGGCTTCCTGCCCCAGGTCGCCCTGCTCGGCGCCGCGGACCTCGCCGTCACCCACGGCGGCAACAACAGCGTGACCGAGGCGATGACCGCGGGAGTACCGCTGCTCGTGCTGCCGTTCTCCACCGACCAGTTTGCCGGGGCCGAGGGCGTCGAGACGAGCGGATTCGGGCTCTCGCTCGCGCCCAACACCGCGACGAGCCTCGAGCTCCGCGCCGCAGTCCTCTCGGTGCTCGGGCTTCCGGCCGGCGACCGCGCGCGTCTCGACGCCCTCAGCGACTCACTGCGGGGCGGCGCGGGCCCGCGTCGGGCTTACGAGGCGCTCACTGCGCTCGACGCCCTCCCTGTCGCGATCGCCTAGCGGTCGATGGCGTAGACGAGGGACTCCTGGACCATGCCGAGCCACTCGTAGATGCTGCTGAGCAGCGGGGCCTCGTCGGCGTCGAGGTGCTGTTCGCCGTCGGGGGAGATCTGGAGGCGCTCGGCAAGCGTGAGCCGGAGGTCGGTGAGCGTGCGCAGCCAGGACTGCACGCCGACGTCGTCGAGGGCGATCGGCATCGGCGGAACCTCGAAGCGGTCGTCCAGGAAGGGCAGAGACGGTTCGTCGGCGATCTCATCGAGGGGTTCCTCGCCGAGTGAGGCGAGCAGGACGCGGGCGTTCGCGAGCTTGCCGTCGAGGAGATCCCCGGAGGTGAAACGGCGGAACTCTGCCGAGGCTTCGGCGTCGTCAGGGTAGGCGTCCGGCAGCAGGCGTCTCAGCGCGGGATCGGCGCTGGTCCCGAGGGCATGGGTCTCCGCGGCGAGCAGGAGCTCGATCAGCTGGCTCGCGGCGAGCCGGAGCAGCCCGAGCTCGACCGATTCGAAGCTCGCGGACACCGTTCCGGCCGGGTCACGGGTGAAGAGCATCAGGAGTCCTCGCGCGAGAGCGTCGCCCAGAGCCCGAAGCCGTGCATCGCCTCGACGTGGCGCTCCATCGACTCCCGGTTCCCGGTGGAGACAATGGCCTTGCCGGAGTTGTGCACCCGCAGCATCAGGCGTTCGGCCTCCTCGGGGGCGACCCCGAAGTAGCTGCGGAACACGTAGGACACATAGGACATCAGGTTGACCGGGTCGTCCCACACGATGGTGACCCAGGGGCGGTCGAGGGAGACGGCTTCACGCAGGTCCGATTTTTCAGAAGTCTTCGGCACCGGTTAAGCCTCACACGCCGGGGTCATTCCCGCCACCAAGACCGGAAACTCATGCACTCGCTCTGTTTTCCGGCGCATGGTGCGGGCGCCCGGCCGCATGCCCGAGCGACGCGACGACGAGGGTGATCACGGCAGAGAGGGCGACGCCCCAGCCGATGTGCACCGAGAGCAGCAGGGCCCCGACAGCGGCGCCCGCGCAGATCAGCAGGATCGCGGCCACCCGGCGGAACCAGGGCTGGCCCTTTCCGCCGCCGAGCCGCGAGTCGGCGGCCAGTCCCGTGATCGTCGACGTCACGACGACCGTCGTGACGTCCTTGACCCCGATGTGCCGGGCGACCCCGGCCTGGAGTCCCATCATCGCGGCGAGGAGGCTCGTGATCACCAGGTCGAAGGGCTGTGGCGGATGCCCGCCCCCGAGGAACAGGGCGATCGCCAGTCCCGCCATGATCACGCCCTGCACCGCGAACAGCACCGTCGCGTGGGTCGTCCAGCCGATCGCAACGGGCCGCAGCACCCGCCCGCCGACGGCGGCCCCGAGCATGAAGGTGAACAGGGCGAGCAGCGGGCCGAGCACAGGCAGGTTGCTCGCGCCGGCGAGGGCCATCCCGAGGATGACGACGTTCCCCGTCATGTTGCCGGTGAACACCTTGTCGAGCCCGAGGTACCCGACGGCATCCGCCAGGCCGGTGGAGAACGTCAGCGCAAGCATGAGGCCGAGGTGGAGGTTCGCGGGATGGCGGCGGAGCTTCTCGAGCACGGGTGATCCTTCGGGACGGGGACTGCTGCAATTGTTTCCTGGAGGTAAAACTCATGTCGATCGTGTCAACAGTGACCTGAAACGTACCGGCTGGTCGAATGGCACGCAAACGGGAGATAGCCTCGATCGCGAGGCACCAATAGTGTGAAGAACCACGTTCTTGTTTCCGTGTTCCTGGAAGGCGCTCCCATGTCGCACGTCGTATTGCAGCCCGGCATGGGGAGCATCGCGCCCGGGCACTACCTTCCGGCCACCCCCCAGACCGTGCTGTGGGGACGCCTGCCCTGCGCAGCGGATGCCGCGGTGTTCTCGATCGGATCCGGTGACACAGTCACGATCGACACTCTCAGCCACGAGGGACTGCTCGAGGACCAGGGTCGGGACCCGCTCGCCTTCTTCGGCGGCCACGGCATCGCAGCGGGCGATGTGCTGGCGGATGCCGTCGCGCTCGCCGCAAGCAACTACCCGCGGGATGCTGAGGCGGACGGCCCGCACGTCGTGACCGGGCCGATCGAGGTGCGCGGGGCGCTGCCGGGCGACCTGCTCCGTATGACCCTGCTCGAGGCGACTCCCCGGGTGCCGTACGGCGTCATCTCGAGTCGCCACGGTCGCGGGGCGCTCCCCGGCGAGTACCCCGTCGGACCGGGGACGGTCTCCGTGTTCACCGAGGTCGACACCGATCCCGACTTCGGGACGGAAGCCGGGGCGCTCTTCGGCACCCTCCCGCTCGTTCCCGGTGGCGACCGGGTCGTGCGCTTCCCGCTCGACCCGTTCCTCGGCATCATGGGCGTCGGCGTCGCGGGAGACACCCGGCCGCACTCCGTCCCGCCGGGCGCGCACGGCGGCAACCTCGACATCAGCCTGCTCACCGTCGGCAGCGCGCTCTACCTGCCCGTGCAGGTCCCTGGCGCGCTCGCCTACGTCGGCGACCCGCACTTCGCCCAGGGCGATGGCGAGGTGGCGCTGACCGCACTCGAGGCCAGCCTGCGGGTGCGCATCCGCTTCGACGTCATTCCGGCGGTCGAGGCGGCGGCACTCTTCGGCGAACTGACCGGACCGCTCGCCGAGACGGGCGAGTTCCTCGTGCCGACCGGCCTCGACCCCGACCTCGACGAAGCGATGCGGGCCTGTGTGCGCGCCGCGATCGCCCTGCTCGGGGCGCGGTACGGCATGGACCCGACCCTCGCGTACGCCTACCTGAGCGCGGCGACCGACTTCAACATCTCCCAGGTCGTCGACCGTGTCACGGGCGTGCACGCCCGTATCCGGACGGCGGACTTCGGTGCCTGAGCGCACCCTCGCACCCCACCTCGTGCCGACCTCGGTCACGGGCGAGCTGCCGGCCGGCCTGCTCAGCGCATTCGAGGACTACGAGGCCGCGCTCGCCGCCAATGACCTCGGGGCCCTCGCCGGGTTCTTCGTGCCCGGACCGCACACGCTCCGCGGCGACGCCGCCGGCCTGCTCGTCGGGAGTGATGCGATCGCCGGGTTCCGCGCCGGCCGTCCCGGTGTCGTGCGGCGCAGCATCCGCTCGCTGCACGTGCGCGCCATCGGGACAGACCACGCCCTGATCGTGTCGGAGAACGAGCCGTTCGCCGGCGGGGCCGGGCTCGTGACCCAGCTGTGGAGCCGGACAGCCGCGGGCTGGCGGATCGAGACCGCGCAGGTCGCAGCGTCCGCTCCCGCGATCGACCGCAGCATCTGGCGGGTGGCCGGCACGCCGCTCGTCGCCGGCGAGGTCGGCGGGACCCTCGCGGGCGTTCGGGTCGCGGTCAAGGACCTTTTCGACGTGGCCGGGTTCGCGGTCGGGGCGGGGAACCCGGCCTACCTCGAGAGCGCGACACCCGCGACCGCGAGCGCGCCGTCGCTGACCGCACTCCTCCGGGCAGGGGCCAGCGTGATCGGCATCGCGCAGACCGACGAGTTCGCGTACAGCATCGCCGGGGCCAACGTGCATTCGGGCACGCCCCCGAATCCGCGCGTTCCGGGCGGGCTTCCGGGCGGTTCGTCAAGCGGGCCGGCCGCCGCCGTCGCTCTCGGCCAGGCCGACCTCGCCCTCGCCACCGACACCGCAGGGTCGATCAGGGTGCCGGCCTCGTACCAAGGGCTCTGGGGGCTGCGCACGAGCCATGGCGCCGTCAGCCGCGACGGGGTCCTGCCGCTCGCGCCCTCATTCGACACGGTCGGCTGGCTCGCGAGGGGCCCGGAGGTGCTCAGGACCGCCGCAGCGGCCTCGCTCGACACCGACCGGCAGCTGCCGGTGCCCGCCCGGTTCGCCGTGTGCGCCCAGACCGTCTTCGCCGCGGACGAGGGCGTCCAGGCCGCGTTCGTCGACGCGGTCGACCGCCTCGAGAGGAGCGGACACCTGTCCGCGGTCGAGATCATCTCCCTCGACCCGCTCGCCGACCTGTTCGAGACCTTCCGCACCGTGCAGGCGGCCGAGGCCTGGCGGGCCCACGGCGACTGGGTCGACGCCCACCCCGGGACGCTCGGCCCCGACGTGCGCTCCCGTTTCGCGTTCGCCTCCCTCATCGACGAGGACGAAGCCGCCGGGCACCGGATCGACCTCGCCGAGGCCAGGGAACGGCTCGACGCGGCCCTCGACGGCCGGATCCTGCTGCTGCCCTCCGCCTCGTCGACCGCGCCGGCCCGCACCGCGTCAGGGGCCAAGATCGAAGCGATCCGCACCGCGACACTCTCACTGACCTGCCTCGCCGCGATCGGCGGATACCCCGCCGTGTCCCTTCCCGGCCTCTCCGTCGCAGGGGCGCCGCTCGGGCTCAGCCTCCTCGGGCCGCGGCACAGCGACCTCGCGCTGCTCGACCATGCCGCAGGCCTCGCTCAGGGGCTGGCCGCCGGACTCGCGCCGGATGTCGGGACCGGCACGGCGGGGATCGTGGGTAACACCGTGGAAACGCTCCGTGCCTAAGCTGATGATGTGACGTATCCGCTGCAGTCGACCCCCGTTCCGAGCCTTCCGATCAACCCGCCGCAGCGCCTGCTGATGGGGCCGGGGCCGATCAACGCGGATCCCCGGGTGCTGCGCGCCATGTCCGCGCAGCTCGTCGGCCAGTACGACCCGGCGATGACGGGCTACATGACCGAAACGATGGGCCTGTACCGCGACGTATTCCGCACCGGTAATGAACAGACCCTCGTGATCGACGGCACCGCGCGCGCCGGGATCGAGGCCGCCCTCGTCTCGCTGATCCAGCCGGGCGACCGCGTGCTCGTGCCCATCTTCGGGCGCTTCGGGCACCTCCTCCGCGAGATCGCCGAACGCGTCGGCGCCGAGGTGCACGTGCGCGAGGTGCCGTGGGGCACCGTGTTCACGCCCGCCGCGATCGAACAGGCGATCATCGAGACCCGGCCGGCGCTGCTCGCGATCGTGCACGGCGACACCTCGACGACCCTCGCCCAGCCGCTCGACGAGCTCGGCGACATCTGCGCCAGGCACGGCGTGCTCTTCTACACCGACGCGACGGCCTCGCTCGGCGGCAACACCTTCGAAGCGGATGCCTGGGGCCTCGACGCCGTGACCGCCGGCCTGCAGAAGTGCCTCGCCGGGCCATCCGGTTCTGCGCCGGCAACGTTCTCGGCCCGCGCCGTCGACGTGATCGAATCCCGCCGGAGCATCGAGGCCGGGATCCGCGAACCCGGGGACGCGGTGCTGTCCAACCGGATCCGCTCGAACTACTTCGATCTCGCGATGCTCTTCGACTACTGGGGTCCCCGTCGGCTCAACCACCACACCGAGGCGACGACCGCCCTCTACGGCGCCCGGGAGTGCGCGCGCCTCCTGGTCGAGGAGGGGCTGGCGGACGCCGTCGCCCGGCACCGGCTGCACGGCTCGGCGATGCTCGCGGGAGTGCACGGGCTGGGGCTTTCCGTCTTCGGCGACCCGGCCCACCGGATGAACAACGTCGTCGCGGTCGAGATTCCGGACGGCGTCAACGGTGACGCGGTGCGCGGCTCCCTGCTCGAGGACTTCGGCATCGAGATCGGTACCTCCTTCGGTCCGCTGCACGGCAAGGTCTGGCGGATCGGCGTGATGGGCTACAACGCCCGCAAGGACACCGTGCTGACCACCCTTGCGGCGCTCGAACAGGTGCTCCGGCGCGCGGGGGCATCCGTCACGGGCGGCGGGGGAGTCGGCGCGGCCTGGGACCTGTACGCCGACGCGGACCGTGCCGGTGCCGGGGCCTCCGGGGCCGCCGCCGACGCAGCTGCGGTGCTCTCATGACGGCGGCGGTGCCGACGGTGTCGGATGCCGACGCGGCCGTGATCCTCGCCCGGTGCGAGGAACTCGCCCGGCACTCGTCCCTCACCGACGGGATCGAGCGGACCTACCTCTCCGCGGAGCACGCCGCCGTCAACTACCGGGTCGCCGGCTGGATGGCCGCTGCCGGACTCACCACCTGGCAGGATGCCGCGGGCAACCAGTGCGCACGGCTCTCCGGCCGCACCCGCGGGCTTCCGGCCCTGATGCTCGGCTCCCACCTCGACACCGTGCGCGCGGCGGGCCGCTACGACGGCATCCTCGGCGTGCTCGTGGCCATCACGGTCGCCGGGCGGATCGCCGCCTCCGGCCGCCCGCTGCCGTTCGCCCTCGAGATCGCCGCATTCGGCGACGAGGAGGGCACCCGCTTCGGCACGACCCTGCTCGGCAGCCGGGCCGTCGCCGGCACCTGGCTCGAGTCCTGGTGGGACCTGCGCGACGCGAGCGGCACGAGCCTCCGCGAGGCATTCGCCGCCTTCGGGCTCGACCCCGCCAAGGTCGGCGACGCCGCCCGCGCCCCACAGGAACTCGTCGGCTACCTCGAGGCCCACATCGAGCAGGGGCCCGTGCTCGAGGAGGAGAACCGCGCCCTCGGCGTCGTGACCGGGATCGCAGGGGCCCGTCGCTTCCTGTTGACGGTCACCGGGTCTGCCGGGCACTCCGGGACCCCGTGGCCCCGCCGCCGCGACGCCCTCGCCGGGGCCGCGGAGTGCATCACCACGATCGAACGCATCGCCCGCGCCGAGGGTCTCACCGCGACCGTCGGCCACCTGAGGGTGTTTCCGGACGCCGTCAACGTCATCCCAGGGAAGGTCGAGTTCAGCCTCGACCTGCGTGCGCCGGACGACGCCGACCGCGACAGGGGCTGGACCCTGATCGAGGCCGCCCTCACCGACATCTGCGCCACACGCGCCCTGCATCTCGACAGCAACCAGGTTCACGAGGCGGCCGCCGTGGCCTGCTCGCCGCGGTTGCGTGCGGCGATTGCGGCGGGCATCCGCTCGACCGAGGGTGGCGCGGAGGCCCCGGCCGAGCCGGCCCCGCGCGAGCTGCCCTCGATCGCCGGTCACGACGCGATGGCGATCGCCGCGATCACCGACGTCGGCATGCTCTTCGTGCGCTGTGCCGGCGGCATCAGTCACCACCCGGACGAGTCGGTCACCTCGGCCGACGTCGCCCTCGCCGTTGACGCCCTCGAGGCCGCCGTCCGAGCCCTCGCCGCAGACTACCCGGCCCGGTAGTCACCTCGCCGCCGTCATGCCTCTGGCACGCCGGGGAGCGTGTCGACGTCGGCGCCCGTCGTGAGGTCGCCGCATTCGACAGGGAGCACGCCGTGGGCGAGCAGATAGGGCCGCGCCCCGGTGTCGCCGGTGAGCTGCGCCCGCAGCGGTTCCCAGTGCGCGCGCCCGATCAGCACCGGATGCCCCGGCCGGCCGCCGAAAACGGCCTGCCTCAGGCTATCCGGGGTCACGCCCGCGTCAGCGTCGAGCACCCGCGCGACCGTTGCGGCGTCGAGGTCGGGGACGTCCACGGGAACGACCGCAACGGCGCCCACGGCTCCGGCGAGACCGAGGACCGTGTCGATTCCCGCGTGCAGCGACGCCGACAGCCCTTCTGCCCAGTCGGCGGCATGAACGACGACCGTCGCACGGTCGGGGCAGGCAACCGCAGGGGCCGCCGCGTCGATCAGACCCGCCTCGGTAAGCAGAGCGGCGGCCGCGGCACCCTCGGCTCCGAGCACGACGATGACGGGCGAGCAACCCGCCGCGCGGAGCACGCGGACGGTCCGTACGAGCCACGGCACACCGTCGGCCCCGCGCACGAGCGCCTTCGGTTGCCCGAACCGGGAACCGGCCCCCGCTGCCAGCACAAGCCCCGCGACCGGGGCTTTCCCGGCATCCGCCCGGTCGCGCGCTGCGTCTGCATTCACCATGCCCGCCATCGTATGCGCTCTCGCCACGGGCACTCTAGGCTGGACCAGGACGAGGAGAACTGCCATGAAGAGGATGTCGACACCTGAGCTTCGCGAGGCGCTCCTGACCTGCCTGGCCGTACCCCGCTGGGTCGACGAGGTCGCGTCGCAGTCACCGTTCGATTCGGCAGCCGCCCTGCTCGCCGCCGCCCGCACGGCCGCGACACCGCTCAGCCGCAGCGAGATCGACGAAGCGCTGTCCGCGCACCCGCGGATCGGCGAGACCCCGCGGGGAGACTCGCAGGCCGCGCGGTTCTCCCGCAGCGAGCAGTCATCCGCCGACGCCGCAGACTCCACCCTCGCCGCGGCCATCGCCGAGGGCAACCGGGCGTACGAGGAGCGGTTCGGCCGGGTCTTCCTGATCCGCGCAGCCGGCCGGTCGCGCACCGAGATCCTCGCCGAACTGCACCGGCGCCTCGCGCTCGACGACGCCGCCGAGTTGAAGATCGTCGGCACCGAACTGCGCGACATCGCCCTGCTCCGGCTGGCCACGCTCGCCGGAACCGTCGCAGAACGCCTCGCCGCCGAGCGGGCCGCCCGGAACGGCGCCGCCGACTCGCCGGACTCCGAGGATCTCGTCGCGAGCGTGGTCGCCGACGTCGTCGCCGCGACGGCGGCCGCCGGCACCACGATCGCTCCGGCGACCCCTTCCGCCGCCGCGACCGCCGCCGCGACCGCGACTCCCCGAAGCCGCATCACGACCCACGTCCTCGACGCCGTGTCCGGCCGGCCCGCAGCCGGGGTTCCCGTCGAGCTCGAGCGGAAGCTCGAGACCGGCTGGCACGTGCTCGCGAACGCCGGCACGGATGCCGACGGCCGGGTCTCCATGCTCGGTCCCGTCGATCTCCCCGCCGGTCGGTACCGCCTCACCTTCGACACCGGGCGCTACTTCGCCGGAACCGGCCAGCCGACCCTGTACCCGGAAGTCTCGGTGACCATCGACCTGACCGACCCGGCCGAGCACTATCACGTGCCGCTGTTGCTCAGCCCCTTCGCGTACTCGACGTACCGCGGCAGCTGACCCGAGCGGCTGACCGAGGCGTCTGCCCGCCCCTGACCGGCCACAGTCATCCGGGACGACCGCCGGATGAGAGACTGGCGGGGTCGGTGTCCTCACTCGTTCGCACGTGCGGTGATGCGTGCCGAAGTTCGGCCCGACCAGTGTTTCAGGAGGTGCTCGTGTCCAGGATCCGGGAACGACTGCCGGTCTCACCGGCCAACACCCTCATCGCATGCGCCATACTGATCGGTGCCGTCATCGCTGCGCTTCAGGGCAACGTGGCCGGCGCGTTCGCCCTCCTCGGGGCCGCGGTGTTCTGGGTCGGCGTCGCCCGCTATGCCCGCCGGGCCACCGCACGGGACAGGGACCGGATCGGCACCTTCGAATACCGCGACGCTCGTGACCGGGCACTCGGGAGCCGGGCATTCGCAGGTGTCGGCGTGGTGGCGCTGGCCTGGTCCGGACTCGACGTGATCGGGATGGTCGCGACCGGCCACAACGACGGGACGGCGACCATTCGTTTCCTCGTGCTCATTGCCGCGTTCTCGATCGCGCTCGCGAATGCCCTCGAGAAGGAGCACCCCGAGCCCTGATCGGCGCCGGGAGCTCGGTGCCGCGGGGCGGGGCCGCGCTACTCGGGGGCGAGCACGCGGCGTCCACGCACGAACACTCCCGTGATCGCGGGCTGGCGGAGCGCGAGCAGCAGGGCGAAGAGGGTCTGGTCCGTGGCCATCCGCTCGTCGTCTGCCCGGATGCCACGGTTCAGGACGGTCGCAAGCGGCTCCCAGCGGTCCGGTTCGATGAGCAGGAAGTCGGCGTCCTTGCCCACGTCGAAGTTGCCGAACCTGGCCTCCATGTCGAGGGCGCGGGCGCCGGCAAGGGTGCCGGTGAAGAGCAGCGCGGCGGGGTCGAGCGAGAGACCGGCGTCGCCCGGCTCCGACAGGTGTACCTTGAAGCAGTCGTTGAGCACCCGCGAGACCAGCCACTCGTCGCCGGCGCCGATGTCCGAGCCGATCGCGACGTTCACGCCGAACGAGGTCGTACGCAGCCACGGCATCGTCCCGGAACCGAGGAACTGCTGTGAGGTCGGGCAGTGCGCCACCGAGGTGCCGGTCTCGGCGAGCCTGGCGAGCTCGGCATCCTCGCAGTGCACGGCGTGGGCGAGGATGCTGCGCCGACCGAGCAGGCTCGACCCGCCCCGCTTCGACCCCGGCAGGAACATCCCGTCGTAGGTGTCGAGGTAGGTGTCGACCCCGTACACCGCCTTCACGGCGTCGATCTCGCCGGTGCCGGGCCGGTTGTTCTCGTTGAGGTGCGAGTGGAAGTACACGCCGCGCTCGCGCGCGTCGTCGTAGAGTTCGCCGAGGCCGGCGAGGGTCTTCGGGGTCACCGAGAGGCTGAACCGGGGCACGACCGCGACCTGCAGCAGCGCCGTCGCGGGGTCGCCGGTGTCGACGGCGTGCCAGCGATCGATCTCGGCCCCGATCAGGTCGAGGGCCTCGGCCTCGCCGGTCAGGAGCGCGCCGGCAGGGCCCGACCCGACGGTCTGCACCCCGCGGCCGCTGACCAGGCGGAGCCCGGCGGCCTGGCTCTCGGCGAAAAGTGCATCCTGGGCGTGCGGGAACGCCGACCCGAAGACGAGGGCGCTCGTGGTGCCGGCCGCGACCCGTCGCCGGGTGAAGTCGCGGGCGATGCGCGCCGCGAACTCGGGGTCGCGCAGCCGGGTCTCGGCGGGGAACACGCAGTTGTCGAGCCACTCGAGCAGCTGGCCGCCGCCGTAGGCGTCGGTCGAGTAGGTCTGCGGGTAGTGCAGGTGGGTGTCGACGAAGCCGGGCAGGATGAACCCGCCGCGGTTGTCCGTCACCGGGTGGTCGCGGAACGCGGCCGGAAGAGCGGCGAATGGCCCGACCCAGGCGATTCTGCCGTCCGCACCGGTGACGAGGGCGCCGTCGGGCAGGGAGACGAGGTGCTCCCGGGCGTCGGCGACCACCGGGGATCCCGCGATGTGGAAGACGTGGCCGCGATAGACGTGGGCGGTCGGCGTGGGAACGGCCGACGGATCGGGGGAGGCCGCAGACGCCGGCGCGGGGGTGCTCATCACAGCCATCGTACGGGCGGACCCGCAACGAAAATGACCACCTAGACGAGCCCCGTGTACGAGTCCCAGGCGGGACCTGCGTCCGCGGCGTCGTCGTGCAGCACGGTCGCCTGGATCAGCCCGTACGGGCGGTCGGCCGCGTGGTACACCTCGTTGTCGTTGGCCACGCCGAAGGGGGAGAGGTCGTAGAGGAAGTGGTGCTTGTTCGGGGCGGACAGGCGCACCTCGGCGACCA
Source organism: Cryobacterium glucosi (assembly GCF_004402235.1). Lineage (GTDB taxonomy): Bacteria > Actinomycetota > Actinomycetes > Actinomycetales > Microbacteriaceae > Cryobacterium > Cryobacterium glucosi. Next base: position 73,290 of record NZ_SOFS01000015.1, on the reverse strand, counting down.
CGGGAAAGGCCTCGAGCACGGCCCGGCCCATCTCGTAGAGGGTCTGCTGCAGGGCCAGGGAGTGCACGGTCGCGAACTGGCTGACGAGCACCTGCTTGATGCCGTCGTAGGTGGCCTCCCAATCGACATCCGTCGTCGAAAAACGCCAGCCGGCCGTGAGCGAGGTCGCCATCACCCGGTCGGAGGTCGGCTGCAGGAGCGTGTACGGATCCTGCATGAAGCCGGCGAACTCGGAGCCCGTCGACTTGAGGATCACGAGGTCCTTGAGCCCGCCGACCACCCAGGTGCGCCGGTCAGCGCCCCTGCCCTCGACCGTGATCGCCGCCGTGCGCACCTCCTGGCCGCGCCGCACCCAGGTGTGGTCGTGCTCACTGCCGTCGATGAGAACCCGTTGCCAGGCGAACTCCTCGATCTCGACCCTGGCGGTGTGCACGGGCTCGACCGTGTCGACGAAGTGGGCGGCGAGGTCGAGGCCGTAGTTCTCGATCGAGAGCAGCCCCTTCTCTTTCGCGAAGGAGTATGCGGTCTGCTTCTGGGTGTCGGTCGGCAGCACGTTCAGCTGGTCGCCCGCGAGGTGCGCACTGGCGAAGTCGCCGCGGAGCGCGGTCGAGACGCTGATGTCGTGGATCTCGTGCCGGGGGGAGTCGCGGTAGATGCGCACAACCCGGTTTTCCGCTTTTCCGTACCGGTTGGGTCCGAGGATGATCGACATCGGGTGGTGCTCCTTCTGGTGGGTGGGGAAGGGTGGGGATTCAGGGCGTGGGGGCCGGGCGCGTGGGCGCCGGGCGGCGGAGCAGGGCGCCCCGGGGAGGGTGTTCCGGGCGGGCGGATGCCGCGGGCGACGTGATCCCGTTACCCGCCCCGGTGTCGTGCACGAGCGCGCCGGCGAGCCAGGTGCCGTGCACCCGTCCCCTGAGCGTCGCGCCGTCGAACGCGCTCACCGGGTTCTTGTGCTGCAGGGCGCCGACGTCGACCGTGAACGACTCCTCCGGCGCGAAGGAGACGAGGTCGGCATCCGCCCCCGGCCGGATGATCCCCTTGCCGGTGAGCCCCGCGAAGCGCGCCGTCGCGGTCGACATCCAGCCGATCACCCGGTCGAGGCCGATCCCGGCCGCGCCGGCGGCCGTCCAGACCGCGGGCAGGCTCAGCTCGAGGCCGGAGATCCCGCCCCAGGCGAGGCCGAAGTCGCCGCCGTGGCCGAGCTTGAGCTCCCGGGTCGCTGGCGAGTGGTCGGAGGCGACGAGGTCGATCGTGCCGTCGAGCAGGCCGGCCCAGAGCAGCTCGCGGTTGGCGGCGTCCCGGATCGGCGGGCAGCACTTGAAGGCCGTCGCTCCGTCCGGGATCTGTTCCGCGGCGAAGGACAGGTAGTGCGGGCAGGTCTCGACCGTGATCGGCAGTCCCTCTGCCCGTGCCGCCCGCAGCCGCGGCAGCGCGGCGCCCGCCGAAAGGTGCAGGATGTGCGCGCTCACGCCCGTGCGGCGGACCGCGTCGATCACGCGGTCGATCGCGCTCGCTTCGGCCTGCGGCGGGCGGCTCGCGAGGAAGCCGGCGTAGGAGCGCCCGGTGGCCGGCGGGGCCGCGTCGAGTTCGGCGGGGTCTTCGGCGTGCACGAGCAGCAGGCCGCCGAATGCGGAGATCTCGGCGGCGGCCGCGAGGAGTTCCGCGGAGGAGAGCGCGGGGAACTCCTCGACGCCGGAGGGGGAGAGGAAGGCCTTGAACCCGAATACACCGGCTGAGTGCAGCTCGCGCAGGGTGCCGAGGTTGCCGGGGACCGCCCCGCCCCAGAAGCCGACGTTGACGCTCGCCTGCGGGCCGGCGGCCGCACGCTTGAGGTCGAGGCCGCTGACCGTCGTCGTCGGCGGGATGCTGTTGAGCGGCATGTCGATCACCGTCGTGACCCCGCCGGCCGCGGCGGCGCGGGTGGCGCTCGCGAAGCCCTCCCAGTCCGTGCGACCTGGCTCGTTGACGTGCACGTGGGTGTCGACGAGACCGGGCAGAAGCACGCGCCCGCTCGGCAGGCGGATGTCCGTGGCCGCCCCGTCGGACAGGCCGGAGTCAGCGATCGGCCGGGTCTCGACAGGTTCGTCGATCGGCAGGATCGCGGTGACGATCCCGCCCGTGATCGTCACCGCCCCGCGCACGAAGCCGGCAGGCGTGAGCACGGCGTCCGCCCGGATCACCCGGTCGACTCGTTCGCGCATCTGTCCTCCTGCCTGCTGGAATCTCAGGCCGTGACGCTGGCCAGATGGTCTAGCAAACACCCTGGTGAGGACCGCGGGGTGCCAATCGGGACTCTTGAAACGCGATCGTCACACGCCGGACGGTTGTCCGTAATACGGGCCCCGCCGCGCCTCCCTGGCAGGGTTCTGCGGGACCGGTTTCGCGGGCCGGACCGGCCTCCGGTCCCGGCTAGGCCGGGTTCGCCGCGAGGAAGGCGTCGATCTCGGAGAGGTACCCCTGTCGGTCGGCGTCGGACAACCAGCTCGCCTCGAAGGAGTTCCGGGCCAGCTGGACGAGCTCGTCCCTGCCGATGCCGGCCTGCCGGGCGAATGCCGTATAGGTGTCGGCGACATAAGCCCCGAAGTACGCGGGGTCGTCGGAGTTGAGGGTGACGAGCACGCCGAGGCCGAGCAGCTCGACGATCTCCCTCGCCTTCATGTCCGAGGTCACGAAACTGTTCGAGACCGGGCAGCAGGTCAGGCCGATCCGGCGTTCCCGGACGAGGGCGACGAGCGCCGGGTCCTCGAGGATGTTCGTGCCGTGGTCAATCCGGTCGACCCTGACCTCGCCGAGCACCTGGCGGATGTTCTCGATGCTGCCGACCTGGTCGATGTCGCAGTGCATCGTGAGCCTGAGGCCGGCCTCACGGGCGAGCCGGAAGACCTCGGCGAACTTCGCCGGGGGATTGCCGCGCTCGTCGGAGTCGAGCCCGACGCCGACGATCAGGTCGCGGTAGGGCAGGGCGGCCAGCAGGGTCTCGTGGGCGCTCTCGGCGGATGCGTCACGCAGGAAACAGAGGATCAGCTCGGCGGAGAGACCGTAACCGGCCGCATCCGCTGCAGCACGGTGCAGTCCGGTGATCACGGTCTCGAAGGGCACGCCGCGCGTCGTGTGCGCTTGCGGGTCGAAGAAGGCCTCGACGTGGCGGACCCCGTCTGCGGAGGCGCGACGGAAGTACGCGGTGGCGAGGTCGTAGAAGTCCTGCTCGGTGATCAGCACGTTCATCGCGGGGTAGTACACCGCGAGGAAGCTTGCGAGGGAGTCGAAGGCATAGCTCGCGCGCACCTCCTCGACCGTCGACTGGCCGATATCGACACCGTTGCGCGTGGCGAGGGCGAGTTTGAGGTCGGGTTCGAGGGTGCCTTCGAGGTGCACATGCAGCTCCGCTTTGGGCAATCCGGACACAAACGCGGCAGTAGGCTCAGTAACGGACGGCATCGGGGCTCCTTTTCGGGCGGACGCCGTGACCGTATCACGCGGCAGATGCACTTTTCCTCCCGCGACGGGTACCCAGCATGCTGCAACACGACGGAAACACTGTCGAGGTCGCAGCGTCATCTGCGGGGCCTAAATTCAGGGAACCCGCACGTGTGCCGCACGGCATTACACAGCAGCCGTCTTCCCTGACGGCACCCCCCCAACGGCACCCCACGAGCATCATCGAGAGGAACAGCTTCATGACCCGGACCCAAGGTTTAACAGCACACCGTTCACCGGCAGGGCGTCCCGCCCGTCGCATCCTGCAGGGAATCGCCGCTGCGGCAGCCGTGACCATCGCGCTCACCTCCTGCGCGACGAGTTCCACGCCGGCAGCCTCGGCTTCCGGTGCGCCCGCGTCCTTCGGCACCGCGAGCATCCAGCTGTCCTGGATCAAGAACACCGAGTTCATGGGTGAGTTCCTCGCCGACTCCAACGGCGACTTCACCAAGGCCGGCTTCGATTCCGTCGACCTCATCGCCGGCCCGGCATCCGCTGAAGCCGGCGTCATCTCCGGCACGGTCGACCTCGGCATCGGCAACGCGATCTCCACCGGAACCGTCATCGCGAACGAAGGCGCCCCGATCAAGATCATCGGCGCCACGTACCAGAAGAACCCGTTCTCGATCCTCTCGCTCGCCAAGGTGGGCAACATCAAGACCCTCGCCGACCTCAAGGGCAAGAAGATCGGCGTGCAGGCGAGCAACCAGAGCCTCTGGGACGCGTTCCTCAAGGTCAACAACATCGACCCGACCTCGCTGACCACCGTCCCCGTCGAGTACGACCCGACCCCGCTCTTCAACGGCGAGGTCGACGGCTGGTTCTCCTACCTCACCAACGAGGGCATCGACGCAGACCTCAAGGGCCTCGGCCCGGTCAACCTGCCGCTCGCCGACAACGGGCTCCCGTTCGTAGCGGAGACCTTCACGGCCTCCGACAAGGAGATCTCGGGTGACCGCGCGAAACTCAAGGGCCTCCTGATCGCCGAGATCAAGGGCTGGGCCGCCGCCATCAAGGACCCGGCCGCCTCCGCCAAGCTCACGATCGACAAGTATGGGGCAGACCTCGGCCTCACGATCGAGAAGGAGACGAAGCAGGCCACGATCCAGTCGACCGACCTCATCGTCAGCGACGACACCGTCAAGAACGGCCTCTTCACCATCAGCGATAAGCTGCAGCAGGAGAGCATCAAGACGCTCGCTGCCGCCGGTGTCACCATCACGGCCGACAAGCTCTTCGACATGAGCCTGCTGTCCGAGGTCTACGCGGAGAACCCCGACCTGGTCAACTACGCCAAGTAGGCGGTTCCTCGTCAAGCACGACAGCACCACCAGCAGTACGCAGGCACACCGAAACGAGGCCGCCCCGAAAGCGGCCGACGACGCCCAGTAAAGGAACGCACCCTGTGAGTACGACCGATGCCGGTGTCCAGAGCAACGCTCTGGGCACCGGCCTCCACATTTCCGGGCTCCACAAGGTCTTCACCGTGGGCCGGAAGGAAGTCTCCGCGCTCGAGGACGCGACCCTGCACACCGACAAGGGCAGTTTCCTGTCGCTGCTCGGCCCGTCCGGCTGCGGGAAGTCCACGATCCTGCGCATCCTCGCCGGCCTCGAGGAGCCCACGAGCGGCACCGCGAAGGTCGACGGCAAGACGCCCGCCGAGCTGCGCAGCGGCCACGAACTCGGCATCGCCTTCCAGGACGCCGCGCTGCTGCCCTGGCGCAGCGTGCGCGGCAACATCAAGCTTCCCTTCGAGGTCGCACGGATGCCCGTCGACGAGGACTACGTCTCCGAACTGATCAACCTGGTCGGCCTCAAAGCCTTCGAACACGCCAAACCCGCGCAGCTCTCCGGCGGAATGCGGCAGCGGGTGTCCATCGCCCGGTCGCTCGTGCTGAAGCCCTCCGTTCTGCTGCTCGACGAACCCTTCGGCGCCCTCGACGACATGACCCGCCAGCGCCTCAACATCGAACTCCTCAGGATCTGGACCGAGAAGCCCGCGACCACGATGATGGTCACGCACGGCATCTCGGAGGCCATTTTCCTCTCGGACCAGGTCGCGGTGATGAGCCCCCGACCCGGCCGCATCAAGGAGGTCATCGACATCGACCTGCCCCGTCCGCGGCATCCGGACATGATGCGCTCCCACGAATTCCACGCCCTGCACGACCGCGCCTCCGAACTGCTCTTCAGCCCCGACGCCCTCTCCGTGGCGGAGACGGACTGATGCGCGGTCTCGCCTCGTTCCGCACGCTCCCGGCCTGGGCGACCGGGCTGATCGGCGTCGTCGTCGTCATCGTCCTGTGGTGGCTCGGCGCCGCCACGATTTTCCGCGGCATCGGCACCGTACCCGGCGGGGCGATCCCGACACCGGGCGCCGTCGTCGCCCAGCTCGTCTCGGACGGGTGGGCGTTCTACCTGTCCCACGTGTCGATCACCGTGGGTGAGGCGATCGTCGGCTTCCTCTGGGGCAATGCGGCCGCGCTCGTCCTCGCCGGCCTCGTGCTCGTCGTTCCCCGGATCGAGAAGGTCGCGCTGCAGATCGCGGTCATCACGTACTGCATCCCGATCGTCGCGATCGGCCCGATCGCCTACATCGTGATCGGAGCCCCGCGCGGCGGTGAGCTTTCCGGCACCGCGATCTTCCTCGCGGCCATGTCCGTGTTCTTCACGACCGTCGTCGGTTCCCTCGTCGGTCTCAAGGCCGCGACCCCCGCGAGTCTCGACCTCGTCACCGTCTACGGCGGCGGACGGTTCATGCAGCTCCGCAAGGTGCGGCTGATGGCCGGGCTGCCGAGCGTGCTCTCCGCCCTGCAGATCGCGGCCCCCGCCGCGCTGCTCGGCGCGATCCTCGGCGAATACCTCGGCGGCGTCGACCGTGGCCTCGGCATCGCGATGCTCGCGGCCGGGTCCGCGGCGAACGTCGACAGGGTCTGGGGGCTCGCGCTCGTCGCCGGTCTCCTCGCCGGCCTCGGCTACAGCCTCTTCGGACTGATCAGCAAGCTCGCGACACCCTGGCTGACGGGACGGAGCTCCTGATGGCCCTCGAGACCATGTCGGCGGCCCGCCCGCCGAGCGCAGCGAAGGTCGCCCGCGGCCTCGGCGCCGTCATCGGGCGCGCCGCGCTCACCGGCCTGATCACCCTCGTCATCGTCCTCGTCGCCTGGCAGGGCCTGATCCTGCTTCTCGGGGTGTCCCCGTTCATCGCCAAGGGACCCCTCGACGTCTGGAACTGGCTGTTCACCGTTCCGAACGCCGCCGTCAACCGCACGACGATCCTGACCAACCTCACCGTCACCCTCGGGGATGCCTTCCTCGGCTTCGTCGCCGGCCTCGTCGTCGCCCTCGTGCTCGCGATCGCGTTCACGCTCTCCCGCGGTATCGAGAGCGCGCTGATGCCGATCGCGCTGCTGTTGCGATCGGTGCCTCTCGTCGCCCTCGTGCCGGTGATCAGCCTGATCACCGGGCGCGGACCGAGCCTTGTCGTCGTGATGGGCGCAATCGTGGTGCTGTTCCCCGCGCTCGTGAACATCGCGTTCGGGCTGCGGTCGTCGTCGCCGCAGATCAACGACGTCATCGCCGTCTACGGCGGCAACGCCTTCACGGCGCTTCGCAAGGTCGCGCTGCCGAGCTCGCTTCCGTCGTTCTTCGCGGCCGTCAAGATCTCGATCCCCGGCGCGATCACCGGCGCGCTCCTCGCCGAATGGCTCTCGACCGGACAGGGCCTCGGCCACGGCATCGTGATCGCCGTCGCCCAGGTGAAGAACTACGAGGTGTGGGCATCCGTCGTGGCGATCACGCTTGTGTCGATCGTGCTGTACGGCGTCGCGCAGCTCGTGGAGAACCTCGTGCTGCGCCGGATGGGCATGGAGAGCAGCACCGGGGCCTAGCCTCGCGCTCGGCGGTTGCGACAGCCGTAGTGGGCGCATCGGCGCGGGACTACTGTTCCTGGCATGGAGACGTCACAGAACCGTAAGCCGATGGGCAGTCTCAAGACTCCGACCCCGGTGCTCAAAGCACTGGCCGCCCAGCTCGGGCATCCGAGCGGGTGGCGAGGGCGGCTGGTGGGGCGGATGCTCAACCGACGCAACCGGGGAATCATCCGCGCCGCCGTGGACGCACTCGAGGCCACGCCGGATGCCCGGCTCGCCGATGTCGGTTTCGGCGGCGGTGTCGGGATCGAGCTGCTGCTCGACACGGTCGGACCGGACGGGCACGTCGCCGGAGTCGACCAGTCGGAAACGATGGTCGATGCCGCGCATCGGAGGTTCCGCGACGACCTCACCGCCGGTCGGCTGTCGCTGTTCGAGGCGTCGATGGAGTACCTCCCGCTCGCGGATGCGAGCCTCGACGGGGTGATCACCCTCAACACGTTCTACTTCCTGCCTGACCTCGGCCGGGCGGCGGCCGAGTTCGCGCGCGTGCTCCGGCCCGGCGGCCGTCTCGTGGTGGGCGTTTTCGACCCGGCCGCGATGCAGCGGATGCCCGTGGTCGAGCACGGCTTCCGGGTGCGTCCCACCGAGGAGATCACCTCCGCCCTCGAGGCCGCGGGCCTCGTGCAGACCCGGCATCTCCGTGTCGGACACGGCCCGGACGCGTACCACCTGCTGCTCGCATCGCCTGCCCCCGCCCGCGCGTAGCGAGGGGTACCTTTCCGGTCGAGGGGTACCCGTGCACCGGGCGCTCTCGACCGGAAAGGTGACTCTCAGGGGTGCATCAGGCGCCAGATGCGGTCACGGGACATCGGCAGCTCGTACGGGCGGATGCCGATCGCGTCACGGACCGCGTTCGCGAGCGCAGGAGCGACCGGGTTGTACGGCGACTCGCTCATCGACTTGGCGCCATAGGGGCCGAGGTCGTCACTCGTCTCCGCGAAGTACACCTCGGTGACGGGCAGGTCCGCGAGCAGGGGCACGTGGTAGTTGCGCATCACGCTCGTCGTCACGGTGCCCGCGCCGTCGAGCTGGACCTCTTCGTAGAGCGCCGTGCCGATCGCCTGGGCCACACCGCCCTCGATCTGGCCGCGGCACTGCGCCGGGTTCATCACGACGCCGGCATCCGCGGACTGGATCGACTGCAGGATCCGCACCTCGCCGGTGAGGGTGCTCACGGCGACCCGGAAGGCCTGCACGTTGAAGGCGACCGAACGCACGGCGCCCTCCTCGGAGCTCGTGCCGCGGAGAACGGTGCCGGCCGCCGCGCGCGCGGCGAGGTCGGTGAGGGAAACGACGGTGCTGCCGCAGCGGAGGCCGTCGGGCTCGAGGAGCCAGGCGTCGGCGGGGGCGCCGGGGTGGGCATCCGTCGCCGCCTGCCGGAGCACGGCCGCGAGTGCGGTCGCCGCACCCAGCACGGCCTTGCCGGCGACGACGATGCCGGCCGAGCCGAACGCGCCGGTGTCGTAGCCGATCGTGTCGGTGTCGGACTGCAGGATGTCGATCCGGTCGGGGCTCGTGCCGAGCGCGGTCGCGGCGAGCTGGGTGTGCACGGTCGTGGTGCCGTTGCCGAACTCGGCGGTCCCGACGCGCACGGCGTAGCGGCCGTCGCTACCCAGAGCGACGGATGCCTGGGCGAAGTGTCCGCGCGGCGGGATCGTCGCGATCATCGCGGTCGCCATGCCCTCGCCGACCCGCCACTCGGGTCCGTCGGGTACGGGCGTGTCATTGCCGCGGGCGAGGGCGGCCTCGGCGAGGTCGAGGCACTGGTCGAGCCCATAGCTGCCGAAGATCAGGTCCTCGCCCTCGACGTGGGTGACGACGAGCGGGTCGCCCGGACGCACCGAGTTGAGCCGGCGCAGGTCGAAGGGGCTCATGCCGAGGTCGCGGGCGAGGTCGTCGAGCGCCGATTCGACACCGAAGATGACCTGGCCGAGACCGTAACCGCGGAAGGCGCCGGACGGGAGGTTGTTCGTGTAGACGCTGCGGGCATCCACCCGCTTGTTGGGCACGGAGTACAGGCTCACCGACTCGGAGCTGCCGTGGTACATGACGCCGGGCCCGTGGTTGCCATAGGCGCCGGTGTCGCTCAGCAGGTCGAGGGCGAGCGCGGTGAGGCGGCCGTCGTCGGTCGCGCCGAGAGTGACGCCGACCCGCATCGGATGCCGGGTGGGTGCGACCCGGAACTCGTCGGCGCGGCTGAACTCGTACTGCACCGGGCGCCCGGTCGCGAGAACCGCGAGGGTGACGAGGTCCTCGGTGAGGATCTCCTGTTTGCCGCCGAACCCGCCGCCGACGCGGGCGGTGAAGACGCGGACCGCGGCCGGGTCGAGGTCGAAGACGCGGCAGATCTCGCGCTGCACGAGAAACGGCACCTGGGAGCTCGTCCGCAGCACGAGCCGCTGCTCGGGGGTGCCGGCGTGTTCGAGCCAGCCGATCGTGCCGTGGGTCTCGAGGTGGGTGTGGGCGACCCGCTGGGTCTGCCAGGTGCCCGTGACCAGGTGGGTCGCCTCGCCGAGGCCGGCCTCAAGGTCGCCGTACTCGCCGTGCAGCTCGGCCACGAGGTTGCGGGAGGGATCGGCGACGCGGCTCGCCGCGGCATCCTTTTCGCCGTGCACGAGGGGAGCGCCGGGCTCGGCGGCGCGGGCCGGGTCGAAGACGGCGGGGAGCAGGTCGTACTCGACGTCGATCAGGCGACAGGCGGCCTCGGCGATCGCGACGGTGTCCGCGACGACGGCCGCGACCCGCTGGCCGCGGAACCGGAGCACCCGGTCGAAGACGAGGGTGTCGTCGGGGTCGTCGTTGCGGTCCTCGTGCCGGGCCGTCGAGAACAGGGTCGCGGGAGAGTCGGAGTGGGTGAGCACGGCACGCACTCCGGGCAGGTCGGCGGCTCGCCCGGTGTCGATCAAACGGATGCTGGCATGCGCGTGCGGACTCTGCAGCACGCTCACGTGCAGCAGGCCGGGCACCGCGACGTCGAGCGTGTACGGTTCGAGTCCGCTCACGACCCGCTCGCTCGCCGGGGCGTGCGTGGAGGCGCCGACGTAGCCGCGGGCCGGCGTGGGCGTCGCGCGGATGCCGGTGCGGACTACGGGACCGAGGCCGTCGAGCGGAAGGGTGCACGGGGCCGAACCGTCGGCCGGGGTGTGCCGCCCGCGGACGGCGTCATCGATCGCCCGGTAGCCCGTGCACCGGCAGATGTTGCCCTTGAGCAGGCGCGGCAGGTCCTCGAGGTCGTGCTCGGTGAGCGTGGACGCGGTCACGACCATGCCCGGGGTGCAGAAGCCGCACTGGAAGCCGGCGTGGTCGACGAAGCGCTGCTGCACGGGCGCGAGGTCACCCGGCGTGCCGAGGCCGGCGGCGGTCGTGATCGCGGCGCCCTCGGCGCGGAAAGCCGGGTAGATGCAGGAGTGCACCGGGGTGCCGTCGACGAGCACCGAACAGGCGCCGCAGTCGCCGGTGTCGCAGCCCTTCTTCACCTCGAAGTGCTCGAGTTCGCGCAGGAAGGTGCGCAGGCACTGCCCGGGCGCTGCCGTGGCGTCGACCCACTGGCCGTTGATCTCGAACCTCACGGGCGGGCCTCGCTTCCGGTCGGGGGAGTCTCTGCCCGGGTCGCGGCCGGAACGTGTTCCGGGCCCTCGAGCTGCTGGCGGATCTCCTCGGCGAGCACGGCGCTGACCGCGGCGCGCCAGTCGGCCGCGCCGTGGGCATCCGTGAACCAGGCGTCGATGCCGTCGACGCCGGCACGGAGCGCGGACGCGGTCGGCAGGGTTGCGTAGCGCAGCTGCACCGGCCGGAGGGTCGCGGCCGTGACGGTGAGGGTGAAACGGCCGTCCCGGTCGAGGCGGCCGATGACGACGGCGCCCGAGCGGCCGATGGGGGAGAGTGCGATCTTGCGGAACGCGGTGCGGGCGCGCAGCGACGCGTCCGGGATGTGGATGGAGCGCAGCACGTCCCCGGTGCGCAACACGGTGGTCATGTCGCCGGTGACGAAGCCGGCGGCGGGAAGGTGCTCGTCGCTCCCGTCGCGGCGCCAGACGAGCACCTCGGCGTCGAGGGCCGCGGCGAGGCTCGTCATCGGGCCGGCGGGGAGGGCGGTAGCGAGGTTGCCGCCGACGGTTGCGACGTTCCAGACCTTGAATGAACCGTAGAGAGCGGTGCAGCATTCGAAGAGCAGCGGATGCGCGGTCCAGCCCGGCCGGGTCGGGAGCGCGGCGAGCTGGGCAAGGGTGCACGTCGCGGCGATCTCGAGGCCCTCAGGGGTCACGGTCAGCGCGGGCCAGCCGAACGACTGCAGGTCGACGAGGCCGGTGAGGTGAACCCGGGGATCGGCGAACAGCTCGGAACCGCCCGCGAGGGGAGCGACCGTTTCGCCGAGCAATCCCAGGTCGGCGCGCTCGCGGGCGGGCGTGATCGTCACAACGGTATTGAGGTCCATTGCTGCTCCAGTCGTCCCGGGCCGAGTATCCAGTCAACCGCATTTCCGGGTCGGTTTCGTCCACGGTACCCTCCCCATCCGGGGGTGCGCCGCCGGGGTCGTGCAGCGCTCGTCAGTGGTCGCGGCCGTGGAGCTGGTCGATGAGGTGGGGAAGCACGTCGTCGAGCACGGCGAGACCGTCGCGCACGCCGCCGGTCGAGCCGGGCAGGTTCACGACCACGGTCCGGCCGCGGGCGACGCCGACGTATCCGCGGGAGAGCAGGGCGAGCGGGGTGGATGCCGCGCCCCGGCGGCGGAGCTCCTCCGCGAGTCCCGGGATGAGCCGGTCGAGGTGCGGCAGCGTCTGCTCGGGCGTCTCGTCGTGCGGGCTCACGCCCGTGCCGCCGGTCGTGATCACGAGATCGCAGTGCGCGGCGATCGCGGCGGCGAGGGCCTGGCCGACGCGGTCGCCGTCCGGCACGACGTGGAGGGCGTCCACGGTCCAGCCCCTGTCGACGAGCCAGGCGTCGATGACCGGCCCGGTGCGGTCAGGATAGATGCCGGCCGCAGCGCGGGTCGACGCGACGATGATCTGCGCGACGCGCGGCGTCGCATCCGTCGGGGTGTTCGTCGTCATGTCCCCAGTGTGCCGCACGGACAGCCGATCGAAGCAGAACGGGCAGCGAATCCGTAGATGAGGGAATATAGTGCTGCTTATGTCGCAAATACGGATTCGCGAGGCCGCCGGGTTCCTCGGCGTGAGCGACGACACCGTGCGTCGCTGGATCGACAACGAGGTGCTGCCGGCCACGACGGATGCCGCCGGCCGCATGGTCGTCGACGGCGTCGACCTCGCCCGCCTCGCCACAGAACACGCCGCCGTGCCGACCGACCCGTCCGGCACGGCGAGCTCGGCCCGCAACCGGTTCGTCGGGCTCGTCACGCGCGTCGTGAGCGACCCGGTGATGTCCCAGGTCGAGCTGCAGTGCGGGCCGCACCGCGTCGTCTCCCTGATGAGCACAGAGGCCGTGCGGGAACTCGGCCTCGTGCCCGGGTCCGTCGCGGTCGCCGTCGTGAAGGCCACCACCGTGATCGTCGAAATCCCCCAGGAGCATTCGTGAGCACTCGCCGTCACCCCGCTCGACGTCACCCCGCTCGCCGTTACGTTCTTGCCTCGCTTGCCGTCCTGGCCGTCGCCGCGCTGACGACGGCGTGTGCAGGCCCGGCCGGGGCCGGCGCGTCCGCGTCCGCGTCCGCCGCGGCATCCGCTGCGTCGACGGGTGCCGCGAGCCGTGCGCCGGAGACCCTGACCGTCTTCGCTGCGGCCTCCCTGAAGAAGACCTTCACCGAGCTCGCGACCGAGTTCGAGGCCGCGAACCCCGGCGTGACCGTTGCGCTGAACTTCGCCGGTTCTGCCGACCTCGTCACCCAGATCACCGAGGGCGCCCCCGCCGACGTCTTCGCCTCTGCCGACACGAAGAACATGGCCAAGCTCACCGATGCCGGCCTCGTCGCAGACGCCCCGACGGTGTTCGCGACCAACACCCTCGAGATCGCCGTACCGCCGGGCAACCCGGCCGGCGTCACGAGCTTCGCCGACCTCGCGAACCCCGCCACCAAGGTCGTCATCTGCGCCGCCCAGGTGCCCTGCGGTACCGCGACCACCACGATCGAGAAGGCGACCGGCGTGACCCTCACCCCGGTCAGCGAAGAGAACGCCGTCACCGACGTGCTCGGCAAGGTCTCCTCCGGTGAAGCGGATGCCGGCCTCGTCTACGTCACGGACATCGCCGGAGCGGGCACGAGCGTCCTCGGCATCCCGTTTCCCGAATCCGGCTCGGCCGTGAACTCGTATCCGATCGGCGTCGTCGCCACGAGCCCGCACCGCGACCTCGGGACCCTGTTCGCGGACTTCGTGACCGGACCGACCGGGCAGAAGGTGCTCGCGGCCACCGGCTTCGGCACCCCGTGAGCGTCAGATGACACGGGCCAGCGGCGGGGCGGCGGTCTTTCTGCGCGGCACGGCGCGGGAGAATGCCGAGGTGCTCGGGGTGCCGCGCTGGATCGTCGCTGTCGCTGCCGTCGGCGCGCTCTTCATCGTGCTGCCGATCGTCGGGATGACCGCCAGGGTCGACTGGGCGAACTTCGGCGCGCTCGTCACCTCGCCGTCCGCGATCGCGGCGCTGCTGCTCAGCCTCCGCACGGCCACGGCGAGCACGGCGCTCTGCCTGCTGCTCGGGGTGCCGATGGCGGTCGTGCTCGCCCGGAGTCGGTTCCGCGGCCAGCGCTTCGTGCGGGCGTTCGTGCTGCTGCCGCTCGTGCTGCCTCCCGTCGTCGGCGGCATCGCCTTGCTCTCGACATTCGGCCGCCGCGGGCTGCTCGGCCAGACCTTCGAAGTGCTGGGAATCCAGATCGCGTTCTCGACGACGGCCGTCGCTCTCGCGCAGGCGTTCGTCGCGCTCCCGTTCCTCGTGCTCAGCGTCGAGGCGACGCTGCGGGCCTCTGGCGCGCGATACGAGGCCGTCGCCGCGACCCTCGGCGCCGCCCCGAACACCGTGTTCTGGCGGGTGACCCTGCCGCTCGTCGTGCCCGGGCTCGTCTCGGGGGCCGTGCTCGCCTTCGCACGGGCGCTCGGCGAGTTCGGTGCGACCCTGACCTTCGCGGGCAGCCTCGAGGGTGTCACCCGCACGCTGCCGCTCGAGATCTACCTGCAGCGCGAGACGGATCCGGATGCCGCCGTCGCGCTCGCGCTCGTCCTCGTCGTGGTCGCCGTCGTCGTCATGGTGGCGACCCACCGGCCGCGAGGGCTCTCATGACCTTCGAGTTCGAGGCGGTCCTCGCACACCGGAACCTCGATGTCGCCTTCAGCGTGCAGCCGGGGGAGACCGTCGCCCTCCTCGGCTCCAACGGGGCAGGGAAGTCGACCGTCGTGCAGATCAGCGCGGGCCTGCTGCGACCCGATTCCGGCCGCGCGAGCCTCGCCGGCCACGTCCTCTTCGACCTGCCCTCGGCATCCGCTGCACCCGGCGGACGCACCGGCACCGTCCCCCGCGCCGGCACCTGGACTCCGCCGCACTCCCGCGGCACCGTGCTTCTCGCCCAGGAGCCTCTCCTGTTCCCGCACCTGTCCGTGCGCGACAACGTCGCCTTCGGTCCGCGGAGCGCAGGGGCCCCCCGCGCCAGGGCGCGTGAGCTCGCCGAGGAATGGCTCGTCGCCGCGGACGTCGCCGACCTCGCCGACCGCAAGCCCGGCGCCCTCTCGGGCGGCCAGGCGCAGCGGGTCGCCGTCGCGCGCGCCCTCGCCGCGCGGCCGCGCCTCCTGCTGCTCGACGAGCCGATGACCTCCCTCGACGTCGCAGCCGTGCCGGCCCAACGCCAGCTGCTGCACCGGATGCTGTCCGACCGTTCCGTGATCCTGGTCACCCATGATCCGCTCGACGCCCTCGCCCTCGCCGACCGGGTGATCGTGCTCGAGGACGGCCGGATCGTCGAGGCGGGCCCCACCCGCGAGGTCTTCGCGAACCCTCGCGCCGCATTCACCCGCGCCCTGACCTTCGGCCTCACCCCTGGGACGGCCGAATCCCGCGAAGACGGCTTAACCTAGGAGCATGACGCTTTCCGCCCCATCGTTCCGTCGTGCCGCCGCCGTGGCGCTGACCGAGGACGAGGTCGCTCGCATCCGCAACGACTTCCCGATCCTCGAGCAGCGCATCAACGGGCATCCGCTCAACTATCTGGACTCCGGGGCCACCTCGCAGAACCCGATCAGCGTGATGGAAGCCGAGCAGGAGTACTACGAGCAACGCAACGCGGCCGTGCACCGCGGCGCTCACACCCTCGCGTTCGCGGCGACCGAGGTCTTCGAGAGCGCCAGGGAGACCGTGGCCGCCTTCATCGGCGCGCAGCCCGACGAACTCGTCTGGACTTCGAACGCGACCGAGGGAGTCAACCTCGTCGCGTACGCGATCTCCAACGCCTCACTCGGCCTCGGCGGCCCGGATGCCGCCCGGTTCCGCATCGGGGCCGGCGACGAGATCGTCGTGACCGAGATGGAACACCACGCCAACCTGATCCCGTGGCAGCAGCTCGCCCTGCGCACCGGGGCGACCCTGCGCTTCATCCCCGTTCTCGACGATGGCACCCTCGACCTCGCGGCCGCGGCAACGATCGTCGGCCCGCGCACCCGCCTGCTCGCGTTCACCCACGCGTCCAACGTCGTCGGCACGATCAATCCCGTGGCCGAGCTCGTCGAGCTCGCCCACCGCTTCGGCGCCCTCGTGCTGCTCGACGCCTGCCAGACCGTTCCGCACCTGCCGGTCGACGTCGCCGCGCTCGACGTGGACTTCGCCGTCTTCTCCGGGCACAAGATGCTCGGCCCGACCGGCATCGGAGCGCTCTTCGGCAAGGCGGAGCTGCTCGCCGGGCTGCCGCCGTTCCTGACCGGCGGTTCGATGATCACGACCGTCGATATGGAGCACGCCGAGTTCCTCGCGCCGCCGCAGCGCTTCGAGGCAGGCACCCAGCGCATCTCGCAGGCGATCGCCCTCGCCGCCGCTGTCGACTACCTGACCGAAACCGGCATGGACCGGATCGCCCTCCGTGAGGCCGAACTCGGCCAGCGCCTCGTGGCCGGGCTCGCCGAGATCCCCGGCGTTCGGGTACTCGGCCCGGCCGCCGGCATCGACCGCATCGGCCTCGCCGCCTTCGACGTCGCCGGGGTGCATGCTCACGACGTCGGCCAGTTCCTCGACGAGGCCGGCATCGCCGTGCGGGTCGGCCATCACTGCGCCCAGCCGCTGCACCGCCGCCTCGGCATCACGGCGTCCACGCGCGCCAGCACCTACCTCTACACGACGACCGACGAGGTCGACCAGTTCCTGGCCGCCATGCACGAGGTCGCCCCCTTCTTTGGAGTGAAGCCATGAGTTCGAGCGAACTGCAGCAGCTGTACCAGCAGATCATCCTCGACCACGCCAAGTACCGGCACGGCGCGTCGTCCGAGCCGTTCGGCGTGTTCGACGCCGACGGTGCGCCGGGCCTGCGGCTCGCCGAGTCGCACCAGGTGAACACGACCTGCGGCGACGAGATCACCGTTCGCGTCGGCGTCCGCGCCGGCTCTGGTGCCGCAGCGGATGCCGCGGTGACGGATGCCGCCGGCCCTGCTCCCGTGATCGAACAGTTCGTCTGGCGGGGTGACGGCTGCTCGATCTCGATGGCGTCGGCATCCGTGCTCGCGGACACGATGACGGGACTGACCGTCTCCGAGGCGGAGGCACTCGTCACGACCTTCCGCGAGCTGCTCCGTTCGCGCGGCACGATCGAGCCCGACGAAGAGGTGCTCGGCGACGCCGCGGCCTTCGCCGGGGTCTCCAAGTACCCGGCCAGGGTCAAGTGCGCGATGCTGCCCTGGGTAGCGTTCGAGGCCGCCCTGATGCAGGTCGCCGCGGCATCCGCTGCCCCCGCGGCCCCGCTCGCCTAGCCGCGCCCGGCACGATCGGGTCGCCGTATCCCGGCTGATTCTCTCCCGCGAGAGTACGATTTTGGCCCTTAAGACCGAGTCTTAAGGGCCAAAAGTGCGCTCTCGCGGAATCTCTGGGGCGCCGTGCGAGCGGCGCGCGGCGGGAGGGGGCGGGAGGGGCGCGGGTCAGGCGCGGGAGCGCGCGACCAGGCTGAGGACGGCGCTGGTGGCGGGCAGGTTCGGCAGGAGCGCGGCGCCGTCGAGACCGTTCGCGGTGGGAAAGCGGATGTCCGCGGCCGGCCAGACCAGGCGGAGATCGCGCTCGAATCGGGTCGCGATCTCGGGTGAGCGCAGCACGCCGCCGAGCCCGCCGATCACGGGTGCGTCGACCACCGACTGGCCGACCCGTTCGAGTCCGGTGCGCACCGACAGTGCGAGCTCTGCGGACGCAGCGTCGCAGATCGCAGCGGCGACGGCATCCGTTGGCGCGAGGGCGGTGACCGAGCGCGACCAGGCCGCGATCCGGCTCACCCGGGCGGGGTCTGCCTGCAGTTCGAGGTAGACGGTTTCGAGGTTCGGGAATTCCTTCTGAACGGCATCGCGGAGGGCTGTCACCGGGCCGCGCCCGTCGTAGTCGCGCATGACCGCGTCGAGGGCGGCACGTCCGAGCCAGTAGCCGCTGCCGGCATCCGCGATCAGGTAACCCCAGCCGTCGACCCGGGCGACGGCGCCCACGCCGACCGCCAGAGTGACGACGCCGGTGCCGACGGCGATCACGGCACCGGGGGTGTCGCCGAGGGCGCCCAGGTACGAGGTCACCGAGTCGTGGGCGAGGAAGACGTCCTGCACGCCGAGCCCGTGGGTAAGGTGGCGGAGTTCGGCGGCGTCGGCGTCGGACTGCGTGAAACCGGAGATGCCGGCGCTCAGGGTACGAATGCCGAGGTCGTCGGAGAGCCCGCTTTCGGTCGCGGCGACGGCCTTGACGACATCGGCGAGCTGGGGCATCAGAGTCCGGTCGGTGCGAATGCCGGCGAAGTCGAACGTGTCGTGGCGTCCGTCGGCCGAGCGGAGCAGGGCGCGGATGCCGGTCTGGCCGGCATCAATGGTGAGGGAGCGGGATACGTCGGTCATCGCGGGGCGTCCTTGGTCGTGGGGGCGAATCGAAACTACGGTGCGACCAGCGAGGTGTCGGTGCACAGTCCCTATCATTCCGTGTTGCCGTGCCCGGAGGGCAGTCCCCGCACGGCCAGTCCCGGAGACGGACCTCGCAGACGGGCGTGCGCGCGACTCCGGGGTCGGCTAGCCTTCTGGTATCGCCGGTCCAACAGCCGGCCTCTGGGGGGAGAAATGTTGAACAACCTGACGGTCTGGCACGTGTTGATTCTCGTTGGCGGCTTCGTGGTGATGGCGGCTATCGCTGTGGCCATCATCGTCATCGCCATCCGGCTCGCGCGCCGCAAGTAGTTCGCTGTCAGCAGCCGGGGCCGGACGGGTTGGCCGTGCAGTCCTGGCCGACGAGGACCGTCGAGGCCGTGCTGACGACGACCGCGATCGGGGGCGCCGCGATCGTGAGCGTGCCCTGCACCGGACGCCACTGCTGACCGCCGGCGCGGTACTCCGCCGAGTACACGACCGACAGCACCACGGTGTGCCGGCCCGTTGACCTGAAGACGTGGCTGGTTGCGGTGTTCGAGAACTCCGGCACGCCGAGGGCGGCCCAGCTCGCGCCACCCGTCGCGGAGTCGACGGCCGCGCCGTCGCCGAGGTCCCAGTGGAACCGTGTCGGCGTGAAACGCACCTCGGCGGCGAACCCGAGCAACAGGCCCGTGCGCACATGCACGGATGCCTGGGCCAGGAAATTCGCCGGGAGCCCGGTGATCGCCCAGCCGTTGGGCTCCATGCCCTGGCCGGGTGCTGCCGCCGGGAAATTGACGAGATCACTGATGCGGACCACGAGATTCGGGTCGCAGAGCGGGCAGTTGACGGCGAACCCGTCCCGCACGAACGGCAGCCCCACAGTCGGTGTCGGGGTCGAGCCCGGAGCGCCCGCGCCACCCGTCCCGCTTGCACTACCCGTGCCGCCAGCCGTTCCCGAAGCAGCGCCTCCGGGTCCCGACCCCGAGTCGAACCCCGTCGACAAGTCCACGCCCCGGCCGTTCACGACCCCAGTGACCGGTGGTGGGGGCTCACAAGTGCCGTTGAAACTCTCCCAAGTCGAACAAAGTGATTGGTCAGTCGCGCTGAAGCTCAATCCGGTTGCCAGACCGGAGGATAGGAGTGGTATCAGCAGAAATTCGAGCCACGCCATGATTCCGATTTCTGGACGATTAGATGATGTTGCGGGGAGTCCGTAGCGAATGTGACTTCGAGGGGGTAGCGCTCGGCAACTCTCGATGGGACCGTGCTTGTTCCCAGCGCGTCGACAACGTCAGCCCCAGAATTGTCCAGGCACAAGTACGCAACGACACTGCCTGAATGCAGGTCTGCTGATTGGAGGGTCAGCGAATCGAACTGAAATTCGCCAACTCCGTGCTCACCCCGAGCCGCCAGGTCTTGAAGCGACTTAATCTCGGCCGAGAGCGCTTCGCCGGTTAGGACAGCAGCCATACGCTCAGGCGACTTCCCACCCTCGTGACCGACTGTCGTCGACAGCGCCAGATAGGCGGCGTAGGCGGTTCGCGCGGCCTCAAGGGCGTCGGCCTCTGAGGCGAAAGCGGCTGCATCCGCTGTCGGAGACGCGGACGGGCTCGCGAACGGCGCCGGCGACGACGCGCACCCGGACAGGGCGATTAGACCGGCTACGGACACGGCGGCGCACAGGGTCGTCGTCGCCAGTCGGTACCTCGCGCGGATCCGCATGCGGTCACGTTAGAACACTTGGGGACATCCCGCTCGAGTTATCCACAGGGCAAGCAGACGCGTGCTTAGAGGATGCGCTCCTCGAGCCAGGCGGCCTGCCGCAGCCAGTGGTGCCCGGATCCGCCCTCGTGCTGGTTGAACGGGTAGACCTCGATGTCCGCCTCGCCCGCGTAGTGGTTGAGGGCGGCGAAGACCGTCGACGGCGGGCAGACCGGGTCCATCAGGGCGACGGAGAAGAGGGCGGGAGCGGTCGCGCGCTTGGCGAAGTTCACGCCGTCGAAGTAGGAAAGAGTCGTGAAGGTTTGCTCGACGAGGTCGCGGTGCACCGAGAGGTACCGCACGATCTCCTGGTACGGGTCCCCGTCGGTGATCTCGACGGCCCGCTCGAAGTGGCAGAGGAACGGCACCTCGGGCATGACCCCGATGAGCCCCTCGCTGAGGCCAGCGGCCGCGAGCGCGATGCCGCCGCCCTGGCTGCCGCCGCACACCGCAACGCGGGTCGGGTCGACCCGGTCGATCGTGCGCACGGCGTCGATCGCGCGCGCGGCATCCGTGAAGACCCGGCGGTAGTAGTAGTCGTGCGGCCGCTCGATCCCGCGGGTCACGAACCCGGGGGCGGACGGCCCGGTGCCGTTCGGGTCGGGTGTCTCGCCGCCGGAGCCCCAGACGCTGCCCTGGCCCCGCGTGTCCATGAATAGGTAGGCATAGCCCGCCGTCACCCACGCGAGGTTCTCGTGCGGGAGTCCGCGGCCTCCGCCGTAGCCGTTGTACTCGACGACGGCCGGCAGCGGGCCGGTCGTGCCCGCCGGCACCAGGAACCAGGCGCGCACGGGCTGTCCCGCGAAACCGTTGAAGGTCATGTCGTAGACCTCGACCTGGCTGAGCGGGGAGTCGACCCGGGTCAAGTGCGGTTCGTCGGGAAAACGGCGGGCGTCCGCGAGGGTGTCCTCCCAGAACTCGTCGAAGTCGTCCGGCTCAGCGACGACCGGCCGGTAGTCGCGGAGCTCGGGCAGGCTGAGGTCGTAGCGGGACACGGAAAGCCTTTCGGTGAGGCACGGATGCGACCGGCCGCGCAGACACCTCGGCGACGATCGATCTCGTCCCCAGCCTAGTGTTGGCGCACTCCGCTCAACTCCGGCCCGCTGCCCGCTTCTTGTAATAATCCCGCCAGATCAGGCGGTGGATCGGAATCCACCGCGGGATGTCCCGCAGGCCAGGGATGAAGGGCACGAGCGTCAGCAGCACACTCAGCACGAGCATCAGGAGCACGACGAGCAGGTCGGCGTTGGGGGCGGAGGCGAACGGCTCGATCTGGTACCAGAAGGAGAACAGCCACAGCCACGACTGACCGGGGGTGTTCCCGGTCTCGTTCATCATGCCCCACTGGTCGCCGGTGAGATGCGCCGCGGTCGCGAGGTCACCGAAGTAGGCTCCGTCGCCGAGGAACAGGATCGTGCGGGTGTAGTCGGAGTTGTAGAACGACTCCTGGGCGTTCAGCACGCCGTCGAGGGCGCCCTGGCTTGCCATTGTGAGGAGCGCATCCGTCAGGACCGGCACCGGGCCGTAGTCGCCGGTGGCGACCTGGGCCGGGTCGCCATCGGGGGCGTTCGTGAGGGCATCCGTGTATGCGGCGGTCCAGTCGGCCTTCTCGGTGTCACTCCCGGCGTTCCACGCGTCGAGAGCGGCGCTCGGCGGAGCGTTGAGGGTCGTCAGCGGGGTGATCACGAGGTCCTGGGCCGTATCGATCGGCAGCTGCACGCCGGAGAAGCTCTGCAGGTCGAATGCCCCGATGGTCTGGGTCGCGTCGGCGGTGGTGTTGTACGGCGGGCCGTAACCGGCGGTCTCGCTCGTGCCGCCGAGCTCGGCGGTCGCGGTGGCCACGAAGTCGGCGGGCTGGGCCTGGGCCCAGGACTTGAGGGTCACGCTCGGTTCGTCGGGCGAGCCGACGATCGCCGAGAGACCGACGATCACGAGCCCGACGACGACGAGGGCGACCGTGAGTTCCTTGAAGAGGTCGTACTCGCGCACGGTGCCGCGCCACGGGCGGCGCGCGAGGCCATCCCGGTCGGAACGGGACATGGTCGGGGCGCTCATCGGGTCGCCTCCGTCCGGTCCGTGCCGCTCAGCTGGGCGTCGGTTTCCGCCGCGTCGATCGGGGGGACGACCCCGTGCATCCGCACCAGGATCACGTGCAGCGCGACGACGGCTCCGACGGCGAGGGGAAGCAATACGATGTGGAACCCGAAGATCTGGCCGAGGTTGGCCACGTTGAACCACGCGCCGATGCCGGAGGCGTTGAGCGCATCCTTGCCCTCGAAGGCGATCCACTGGGAGTCGAAGTTGGTCTGCAGCAGGTAGCCGGTGAACGCCGCGACGATCGAGACGAGGAAGGCGCCCATCCCGGTGATCCAGGTGAGGGTGCGCCCACCGCGCCAGGCGGCCATCCAGTACTTGCCCCAGAGATGCACGACCATCGTCATGAAGAAGAGCTCGACGCTCCAGAGGTGCACGCTGTTCACGAAGTGCCCGAAGTCGGAGACGTGGTACCAGGCCGGGCCGTTCAGGCTCAGCACGACGCCGGAGACCACGATGAAGACGAGCGAGACGATCGCGCCCATTCCGAAGACGTAGATCCAGGATGCGACGTAGCTCGGTTGGTCCTGCGGCAGTAGCTTGTCGGCGGGCAGGTGCTTCAGCAGCCAGCCCCTGGCCTTCCCTGTCCAGGTGTAGTACTCCTCGACCGGTTCGGTCTTCCGTTCCTCACGGATGCTCATGGCCGTTTCTTCCCGCTCGGGAACGGCAGGAAGAGGGCCAGCACGAACAGCAGGATCATCACGAGGATCACGATGAGGTTGCCGAGCTGGATCTGGAAGGCACCAAAGCCGAGATAGATGCCCGGACTGTCCTGGGCTGCAAAATAGCTGATGAGCGGATGCATTACGGCTCCATTGCTCGGGATATCGGCCAGCCGTTGGGTGAATCCGAGCGGCTATGCCCCGATGGACCTCACGCTATTCCCGTTCGGCCGGAATCGCTCATGATTGGTCGCGGAAATGCCCTGAGACTCCGTTCAGGAACGCGCACCTGAGGACGGAGCGCGCACGCCCGTACTGTGTGCTCAGGCCGCCGACGCGGCGCCGAGCTCGGCGCGGAGGGACCAGTCCTGTCCCTCGAGGATGATCTGGGCGCAGCGGCCGGTCGTCGAGTTCACGACGATCGGCGCCATCAGGTTGACGGTCGTCCCGCCTTCGCGCGGGTTGGTCACGACGAGCACGAGAGCCTCATCGGCGCCGGCAAGGTCGAGGGAGCTGGCGTGCTCGTCGGTGATGACGGGGGAGTAGTCCGGCAGATAGATCGAGGCGTCGAGCACGAAGAGCCGGGTATGCCGGTCCTCGGCGGACTGCAACGTGTACAGGCCGTCGGCTCCGGCGATCTCGGTGAGATCGAACTCGGTCAGCGGCGCGAGGCCGGGCGGTGGGGAGACGAATGTCAGGGAGGCGCTCACTGGAGGAAGTCCATCAGGGTGTGCTGCAATACCTTCGCGGTCACGGAGAGTGCAGCCTGGTAGCTGACCTCCTGGAGTTTGAGATCAAGGGCGGCCTGGGCGAGGTCCACGTCTTCGATCCCGGATCGTTGGGCCTCGAGCGTTCCGGCCTTGGTGACGAGGCCGGCGCCGGCGCTCTCGATCTGCGCCTGTCGTACGCCGTTGTCCGACTGCGCGGCGATGACCGTGGTCAGTCGGGTGTCGACGGTCGCGAGGTAGTCGCTCGCGGTCGCCGTCGGGGTCGCCCCGGCGGTTCCGGTCGTGGGGTCGAGGGCGTAGCTGATGTTGTCGATGAGAGTGAATACCGAATTCGTGTCGGGCCCGTAGATCTTCGATCCGTTGGAATCGACGCGGACGGTCGAGTCCGCGGCGACGCGGCGCTCGACGGTCGAACCAGAGGTGCCCGTGTAGGTCACCGTCGCCGGAATCGCCGGGGTCGCCCCGTTCGCCGGGATCGCCGCGGTCGTCTTGAAGGCCACGGCCTCGTCCGAGGTTCCGGCGAAGACGCTGCGACCGAGGTACTGGGTGTTCGCCTGGGTGAGCAGGTCCTGCTTGAGCCCCTGCAGCTGCGTGGCGAGGGCGCTCTTCGCGGTCTGCGAGAGCGAGCCGTTGCCGCCCTGCACGGTCAGGTCGCGCACCTGGTTCATGATGTTCGTGGTGGCGGAGAGCGCGGCATCCGCTGTCGTCAGCCAGCCGGTGCCATTGTCGACGTTGCGGGTGTACTGGGCGACCGCGGTCTGCTGGGCGCGCACCGCGAGCGAATCCGCGGCGCGCGCCGGGTCGTCTGAGGGGTTCTTCAGCGTCGTGAGCGAGGAGGCCTGCTCCTGCAGTTGGGTGAGCCTCGCGAGGTTGCTCTGCAGGCTGGTCTGTGCGGCGCGAATCTGGGTCTGGGTGGTGACACGGGAGATCATTATCAGCGGCCCACCAATCCGGTCTTGTTGATGAGCACGTCGAGCATCTCGTCGACGGCGGTCATGACGCGGGCGGCGCCCTGGTACGCGTGCTGGAACATCAGAAGGCTCACGTTCTCTTCGTCGAGGTCGACGGATGCGTTGGACAGCTGGGCCTTGACCGCTGCGGTCGACGTGATGTCGGCCAGGGACGCGCCCTGGAGCTCGGACTTCGTGGTCACCGCGAGGCGGGTCACGACATTGGACCAGTCCGCGCTCGGTGAGGTGAAGGGGAGGTTCGTCGCGGGGTCGATGGCGGTGGCCTTGCCCGCGCCCAACTGCGAGACGGCGTCGGCGATCGTGCCGGCCGAGGTCACGGTGGTGGATCCGGTTGCGGCTGCAGCGGCGGTTACCGCGGCCCCGGCTGCGGTCAGCGCCGCCGAGAGGTCGGTTGCCGTCTTCGGCAGGACGCTCAGGCCGAGGGCAGCTGCCCCGGTGGTCGAGACTGTGAAGAAATTCCCGCCGGGAGTCGACGTGGGGTTGAAGACGGCGTTGACGCTCGTGGCGAGTGACGTCGCGAAGGCGTTGTAGGTGGCCGCGACGTCGGCGAGGGTCGATCCGGTTCCCTGGCCGTTCGCGTCGATGGTCGCCGGGCCGAGCAGCGAGAGCGCTCCGGCGAGTTCGCCGCCGTCGACCGAGACGGCCGTCGGCGGGGTCTTGCCGAGATCCCTGGTCCAGACGACCTGCACGGTGCCGGCCGTTCCGGTATTGGCTCCGGTTCCCGTCATCGAGGTGGCTCCGACGGCCGTCAGGCTCTGGGCCTGATCGCCGCTGACAAGGGCGTTCCCGCCGACGAAGATGCTGACCGTGCCGTCGGTCTGTTCGGAGACGACGCCGCCGGTGAGGGCGGCGATGGTCGTGGTGAGCGCGCTGCGCTTGTCGAGGAGTTCGTTGGCGGAGCCGCCCGCCGCGACCGTCATCCGGATCTGGGAGTTGAGTCCGGCGACCTGCGTGGCCGCGGCATTCACCTCGGAGACCATCGAAGTGACGCTCGAACGCTGGGAGGACCACTCGGTCGCGACGGCCTGGTAGTTGGACGCGATCTGGCCGGCCACGGCGTTGGCCTGGCTCAGCACGACGCCGGCCGGGGCCGCGTCGCCGACGCTGTTGGAGACGTCCTGCCAGCCGGCCCAGAACTTGGAGAGGGTCGCAGACAGCCCGCTCGTGCCCGGCTCGTTGGTGGCGGCCTCCACCGCGGAGAACGAGTTGGCGCGCACCGCCGAGAAGCCCGCGGCCGCGGCCGAAGCGCGCACCTGCGCGTCGAGGCTCGCGCTGCCGAGGCGGGCGATGCCGGTCACCGAGACGCCCTGGCCGGCGCCGACTCCGGAGGAGAAGAGACCGACGCGCGTCACGGCATCCACTGACGAGGTCGTCACGCGCTGGCGGGTGTACCCCTCGGTGCCGGCGTTGGCGATGTTCTGGCCGACGACGTCGAGGCCCTGGCGGGCGGCGACGAGGCCGGTGTATGCGGTGTTGAGTCCGCCGAATGTGCTCATGGGGTTCCCGTTAGAACGACTGGTCGAAGAGGCGGGCGGGCGGGGTGGACGCATCCGCTGTGCCGCGGGCGTCGTAGGTGTTCGTGTTCACACGGATATCGGCGAGCGTCTCCTGGCTGGAGCGTGCGGCCGAGCGGAGCAGGTGTTCGTTGGCGTCGCGGAGTTCCTTGATCTGGGCGGCGAGCTCGCCGAGGGCCTTGAGGTGCGCCGTCATGATCTCGGTCCAGGGACCGACGGGGGCGTGGGCGACGAGTTCGCGGAGCGTGGCGTCTTCGTTCGTTCCCCACTCTGCGGACATGGCGGCAACTTCGACGCTGCGGGCGAGACCGGCTTCCTGCACGTGGCCGAGCACTTGCTCGACCTCGCGGGTGCCCTGCTGGAGCCAGCGGGTCTTGCCGTTCGTCAGGAGGAGCTGTTCTTCGTCGAGCTTGAAGACGAGCAGTTCGAGGAGCTCCCGCTCGCGCCACAGGAGGGCCGAGAGTTCATTGGCGCCCACGATTTCCTCCACACGATTCCGGTCGGGCCGAGGGACGCACGACCGCGTCGACTCTGGCTTCAGATGGCACTATCGGCAGGGTTTTGCCGCACGTAAGCGATCCGTGTGCCCAGACTGGCAGGTGGCGGCTGGGAATGTCCACCTAAATGAGGACAACGCTTTCCCAAAAGTGGGGGTGGCAGGGCGTGTCCGAGCAGGTAAGCGTTTCCCGGTTGGGGGGTAGTAGCCCCCCCAGAGTGGGGGTGCCGCACGGCCCGTCTCAGGGGCGGCTGATTGTATGTTTGACACGCGGACAAAACACTTTGTGTTAAAGGGGCCCCGAACCCCTGTCCGATCAGTGAATTTGTCCCAGTGCTCACCCGGTACGAAGCGAAGTAATCCTGGCCCTGCCAGAGGTCTCTCGCTCAACATCCGTTCGTGAAACACAGGGGGGCTGCGACGTGAATCGCACAGAGCGCAATCGGCTGGTCACCGACAACCTGCCCCTCGTCGGATACCTGGTTTCCGAGGTCTGGGCCAAGGCTCGGCACCTCTCGCGCGATGATCTCGCGTCTGCGGGCGCGCTCGCGCTCGTCACGAGCGCGGATGCTTTCAACCCCGACCTCGGGGTTCCCTTCGGCGCCTTCGCCCGTCGTCGCATCATCGGGGCATTCGCCGACGAGATGCGCTCCAACGACTGGGCCACCCGCACCGCCCGTCGACGCATCAAGGAAACCCGCGCCGTTCAGGAAACCCTCGCCGCCGCCCTCGGCCGTGCCGCGAGCGTCGACGAGATCGCCGCCGCACTCGGCGTCGACCGTGAGACCGCGGCAGCCGGCCTCGCCGATAGCGAGCGCACCGTGATCGCCCTCGACGACACCACTGCCGAGTACATCCCGGCGAGCACGGTGCTGCCGGGGGAGTCGCTGCTTTCCGCCGAGCGCCTCGCTTACCTGCGCGCGGCCGTGCTCGCGCTCCCGCCCAAGATGCGCGAGATCATCGAGCAGGTCTACTTCGACGACCGCCCGGTCAAGGACATCGCCGCAGACCTGGGCATCACCCACTCGGCCGTGTCCCAGCAGCGCGCGGAGGCCATCCGCCTGCTGCGCGACGGCCTCGGCACCCACTACGCCGACGATGAAGCCGACTACGTGCCGGAGTCCCGCGTGGCGCCGGCCCGCCGCAGCGCCTACCTGGCCAGGCTCGCCGATCACGCGATGCTCGGCATTGTCCAAGAGCGGATGCCCGCCGTCGCGACCGACCTTCCCCTCACGCAGCCGATCAGCTTGCCGGTGCCCTCGCGGACCGCCGCGATCGCCGCAGCGAAGTACGCCACCGCTGCGGGATCCTTCGGCGACCACGGCGCCTACCCGGCCCGGGAATCTTTCTCGCTCAACGGCTAACGCACGATCGGCCAAGGCCGATAGATCTCAGTGTCAGCCCATGGATGGGTAGACGCACCGACACCCACTCACGGAGGAATACATCATGGGTATGCAGATCAACACCAACATCGCGGCGAACAACACCTACCGCAACCTGACCGCTACACAGAACGACATGTCCAAGTCGCTCGAGAAGCTTTCCAGTGGTCTTCGCATCAACCGCGCATCGGACGACGCGGCCGGCCTCACGGTCTCCGAGGCACTCAAGTCCCAGGTCGGTGGCCTCACGGTCGCCAGCCGCAACGCCCAGGACGGCATCTCGGTCGTGCAGACGGCTGAAGGTTCCTTGAGCGAGGTGCAGTCGATTCTGCAGCGCGTTCGTGACCTCGCCGTCCAGGCCGGTAACGACTCGAACAACAAGGACTCCCGCACCGCGATCACGACCGAGGTCACTGCGCTGACCAAGGAACTGACGCGTATCGGTGACTCGACGAACTTCAACGGCACCCAGCTGCTGGACGGATCGAGCAAGGCACTGAGCTTCCAGGTCGGCGCCAACTCCGATGCCAGCAGCCAGATCAAGGTCGACCTGACGGGTGCGAACGTCAACACCATCGCAACTGCGATCGGTGCGACGAACGTTGGTTCGTCCTACACGGTCGGCGCAGCCGGCACCAACGACGTCGTGCAGTCCTTCGTCGTCACGAACCCGGACAAGTCGGTCTCGACGATCGCGACGGCGGCGCTGTCGACCGGCGGTGGTACTGCGCAGGAAGTGGCCGATGCACTCAACAAGGACACATCCTTCTCCGGCAGCTTGATTGCTACCGTCGACACCGCAGGCAAGCTCAACGTCAAGGCATTGAACGGTGGAGCGGTGGCCGTCGCGAACCCTTCCGCCGGGCTGACCGCGGGTGCCGGTGGACTTGCTGCTTCGGGTGGCCTGGACTTCAGCACCGCTGCTGGCGCTGCGGCGGCAATCAAGGTTGTCGACGCTCAGCTCACCAAGGTGTCGACCGCTCGTGCCGACCTCGGTGCGGTTCAGAACCGGTTCGAGAGCGTCGTCAAGACGCTTGCCGTCTCGACCGAGAACCTGACCGCTGCCGGATCCCGCATCCGCGACACCGACATGGCCGCTGAAATGGTCAAGTACACCCGCTCCAGCATCCTGGTGCAGGCCGGTACCGCCATGCTCGCTCAGGCGAACCAGGGCAACCAGGGCGTGCTCAAGCTCCTCCAGTAAATCGGATAGCCCAGGCAGTCGGGCAACCGACCGGTGAACTATGGCCGGCGGCGCGCGGGAGATGAACTGGACCTCATCCCTCGAACGCCGCCGGCCATTCCACGTTCCACCCGCAGCACGACCAGCAGCACAGAGTTTCACACCTAAGGAGGTGGAGGCATGACGAACGCGATCGACGGGCTCATCAGCGGCCTGGACACCACGACCCTGATCAACTCCCTGATGACCGTCGAGGCTCGTCCGCAGACGCTCCTCAAGGCATCCGTCGCCACCTCTCAAAAGCTCATCACCGCACTCCAGGGCCTCAACGGCCAGGTCGCAGCCCTCGCGACCCTCGCGACCACGGCTTCGAAGCCGGCGGCCACCGACCTCTACGCCGCTACGAGCAGTTCCACGAGCGTGACCACGGCCATTTCGACCGGGGCCAGTGCGGGCCAGATCGACGTTGTCGTCGGCGCCCTCGCCAAGACCCAGGTCGGCGTCTCCGCCGCCCTGACCGTTTGGCCGGCCAGCCCCGCGGCACTCACCGTCGTCGTGAACGGCGTCAGCACCGAAATCACCCCGGCATCCACGTCCCTTGACGATGTCGTCACCGCGGTCAATGCGGCCGGTGCCGGCGTCACCGCGACTAAGGTCGCGTCGGGCGTGGACGCGAGCGGGGCCGCGCAGTACCGCCTCCAGTTCACCGCCAGCGGCTCGGGACTGGCCGGCGCATTCTCGATCTACCAGGGCACCAAGGCTGAGGTCACGGCCAACACCGCGACGAACGTGCTCACCCAGACGGGCGCCGCCATCACGACCGCCGCGCAGGATGCGAGTCTCACTCTCTGGGCCGGCACCACGGCCGAACAGAAGATCACCTCGTCGACGAACACCTTCGCTGACCTGCTGCCCGGAGTCGCGATCACGGTCTCCGCGGTCTCAACCTCGGCCGCGACGATCAAGGTCGCTCGCGACGATGCCGCGATCAGCTCCCTCGCCTCGGGCCTTGTGAGCTCGCTCAACGGCATCTTCGCCCTCATCTCCACCCAGACCGTCGTGACGAACAGCACTAACGCGTCCGGCGCCGCCGTGATGTCGCCGGGTGTCTTCACCGGGGACAGCGGGGTTCGTGACGTGAGCCAGAAGCTGCTCACCGCGGCATCCGCCCCGATCAACGGGCACTCGCCGTCGGAGTACGGCATCAGCATCACGAAGACCGGCACGATGGAGTTCGACGCGGCGAAGTTCGCGACAGCCCTCGCCGCCGACCCGACGACGGTCAAGGCCGCCGTGCAGGAGATCGCGACCCGGGTCGCCGCTGCGGCGACCGCAGTGTCGGACAAGTACACCGGTGCGCTCACGAGCGAGATCACCGGGCAGCAGTCCTCTGTGAAGAACATGAGCACCCGGATCGACGCGTGGGACGTCAGCCTGGCCACGCGACGCTCCACCCTGCAGGCCACGTATACGGCGCTCGAGGTCTCCCTCGCCGCTCTCAAAGCGCAGTCGAGCTGGCTCACCGCCCAGGTCGCTGCGATCCCGACCACTACTACTACGAGCGCTGGATGATGATGGCAATTATGAGCATGATGGGGAGCAACGCGCAGGCCCGCCGCGCACAGTTCAACCGCGAATCGATCCTGTCCGCCACGCCGGCGCGGCTCCTGACGATGCTGTACGACCGCCTGCTTTTGGATCTCAACCGCGCGCAGGCCGCACAGCTCAACCAGGACTGGCAGGTTGCTTCGGAGAACCTGCTGCACGCTCAGGCGATCGTCTCCGAACTGTCGTCCTCCCTCAACGTCGAGGCCTGGGACGGCGCCGAAGGCCTGTTCGCGATCTACGTGTACGTGCAGAACGCGCTGATGAGCTCGAACGTGCACCGGGACGTCAACCGCACGGTGGAGTGCATCGGACTGCTCGAGCCGCTGCGTCAGACCTGGCACGAAGCCGCCGAGCAGCTTCCCGCGCAGCCGATGGCTGCCCGGGTCGGAGGAGAGCTCGGTTATGCCTAGGCCGTCGGGATCGTATGAGGAGTGGCTGCGGGTGCTCGACGAGCTCGAGCGCAGCCTCGGCAGTGGTACCCGCAATGCGGTGCTCGCGATCGAGGGGGAGCGGTTCTCGACCGGCGTGCAGTGGCGCGCGCCTGAGCACCTGGGGCAGCTTCCCGTGCAGCTCGAGGAGCGTGCCCGGTTGCTCATCGCCGGCCAGCTCGAGTTGATCCGCGAGATCGAGGATGCGCGGCGCTCCGCCGGAGCACACCTGTCCGCCGTGCGCACCATCCTCACCGCCCAGCGCGCCAACGCGTCCGTCTATCTTGACGTCACCGGCTGATCGGACTCGTTGAGCGAGGCTTCTCCTCAACAGGTGCCTGATCAGAGGGAGTTTCCACAAGCCTGAGCCATGCTCAAAGACTGTCGGCGGTCCGTCGTAACGTGGGGGCATGACCGATCTTCCCCAGCCGCCCGCTTCACTCGATCAGCCGCATGGCGACCGGGTGCAGGGCGACCCGGTGCAGAGAGGCGTGCTCGGCGGGTTGCGGTCGATGGCTCATATCGTCACCGGGCTCGGTGGCTCGTCTGCCGCTGTCGACACGTTGAGCGATGACGCGGTGCTCGAAGGGCACGCATTGATTTCGGGAGCCCGGCGGGCACTCGACACCCAGGCAGCGTGGTTCGCCGCGACACTCGCCCGGCGGTCCCGGCCCGAACTCGGCGGCCAAGGCCTTGCGGCCCGGAAGGGGTTCCGGACCCCAGAAGATCTCCTGCAGAGTATTTCTGGGTCAAGCAAGGGCGACGTGGGCAAGCTGCTCGCGGTCGGCAGGCTGCTCGCCGAGGCCGACGCCGCTGAGAAGGCCGCCCGGGAAGCCGCCGAGGCTCAGAAGTTGCTGGACGAGACTCCGTTCCTCGACGGCGTCCCACCCCTCGACGGCGCGGCCCCGGGCCTGCCGCCGGTCGACCCGCCAGTGCCTGCGGCCGCGGTGCCGCCGTGGCACGCGCCGATCGGCCGGGCCCTGCGCGAGGGCTGGCTGAGCGTCGAGAAGGCAGACTCGCTCCGGAAAGGGCTCGGCGACCTGGACCGGGCGATCACCCCGGAGAAACTCGCCACGGCCCTGGCCCGGCTCCTCGCCGAGGCGCGCACGGTGAACGCTGACCAGTTGTTCAAGCGGGCCCGGCGGGTGCGGGACGTGCTCGATGAGGCCGGCATCGCCGCCCGGGAGAAGGCCGTCTACGACGACCGGTCCCTGCGGTTCTGGCGACTCCACACCGGGCAGGTGCGCATGGTCGGGTTGTTCGCCCCGGAAGACGGCGAATACCTGATGAGTACCTACGACGCGATCACCAGCCCCCGCCGGGGCGGTGTCCGGTTCGTGGACAAGGTCCAGGCGGCCTGGTCGAAGCGGGTCCAGGACGACCCGCGCACCACAGAACAACTCACCGCGGATGCGTTCCTGGCCCTGATGAAACTCGGCGTGAAAGCCGACCCGAAACGCATCGCCGGCGGTCGCAGCCCCGCCGTCCGCATGATCACCATCCGCCCCACCAGCGCCACACCCACCGGTTTCGCGCCCACGGGAACCACACCCACCGATGCCGCGCCAACCGAGGCCCCGTCACCCACAGCCGACGCTGCGGCGAACCCCGAAACCGCGGCACCCGCGCTCCAGCCGGGGGTGATCGAGGGGACCGCGGTGACGGTCTCGGCCGAGACGGTGGAACGGAACCGGTGCGACAGCGGGCTCCTCGATGTCACCTTCGACGACCACGGCAGCGGCGTCGACCTCGGCCGGGAGCAACGCACCTTCAGCCCCTCCCAAAGGGTGGCCCTCGCTATTCGTGACGGCGGCTGCCGGTGGCCGGGCTGCGACCGGCCACCGGCCTGGACCGAGACGCATCACATCGAACACTGGAAAGACGACACCGGCGAGACCAACCTCGACCACGGCATCCTGCTCTGCCGGGCCGACCACCTGCGGCTCCACAACGAACACTGGCGCATCGCACGCGACGACACGGGCCGCTACTGGCTCACTCCGCCACCCGGTCTCGACCCCGAGCAGAGGCCCATCCTCCTCACGAGCAAGAGCGAGATACTTCGCGACGACGACTGACGGGAGCGGGCGGTCGGCGGGCCGAAACGGCCGCTGCACCCCCCTTTCGAGCCAAGCGCCTGACTCGTGGAAAGAAGACCTAACGCGGGCCCGAACCGGGCCGATAGCTAGAGACGAGCACGGATTGCTCGCACCAGGCCACGGATCGGCCGTTCAGTACATCTGACGACGAATCGGGTAACCGTGCTTGAATCCGTGACCTCCACCGCTCTCACGAGCGCACTGGCCGCACTCTCTCTGCGACAGAGCACCATCGCGAGCAATATCGCCAACGTCAACACCCCCAACTACCACGCCAAGCAGGTCGCGTTCGAGTCCGCCCTCGCCAAGTCGGTCGCCGACGGCAGCGGCAGCACGGCCGCCACGACCACCGATTCGCTCGAACCCACCAACGTCAACGGCAACAACGTCAATCTCGACACCGAGACGCTCGCGAACACCTCGACCGTGCTCCGGTACCAGTTCGCCGCACAGGCGATCAACATGCCGTTCAGCGCCGTGCGCGCCGCGATGAAGACCGCCTGATGAGCCTCGACGCGATCGGAATCGCCGGCTCCGGCCTCACCTTGCACCGCAAATGGCTCGACGCGATCGCCGACAACATCGCCAACGTCAACACGGTCACGCCGACGAGCGGCAACGCCTTCCAGGCCCGCTACATCGTGGCGCAGGCCGGCGCGGGCGTGAACGGCGTGGAGGTCGCGGGCACCGCACAGGGCTCTGCGACCGGCATCCTCGTCTCCGACCCGACCAACCCGCTCGCCGACGCCGCCGGCTACGTGCGCCGCCCCGACATCGACCTCGGCGAGCAGATGGGCGACCTGATCATGGCCCAGCGCGGCTACCAGGCGAACGCGGCCGTCGTCGACCGCGCCAAGACAACCTACGAAGCAGCTCTTCAGATCGGCCGTGCCTGATGACCATCGCATCCATCGGGGCGCTCGCGCTCCAGGCCAGCCAGGCCACCCAGAGCGTGCAGGCGACACAATCCAGCCAGGCCACCACGGCCACAGACGGCTCGGGCTTCGGAACCGCCATGGCCGGCGCCGTCGACAACCTGCAGCAGCTGCAGTCGACCGCGAACACCCAGGCTGTCGCCGCCGTCACCGGCAACCTCAACGACATCGCGAGCGCCACCATCGCCGCGACCCGCGCACAGGTGAGCCTCGAACTCGTCGCCGCCGTGCGTAACAAGGGCGTCGACGCCTTCAACGAGATCATGAGGATGCAGGCCTGATGCCCCGCCAGATCAGTTCCTTCTTCCAGCGACTGGGACAGAACATCCGTGAGTTCACCATCGCGCAGCGCACGGTCGCCATCATCGGCGTCGCGGTGCTCGCACTCGGCATCGCCGCGCTCACGATGTGGGCCACGAAGCCCGCGTACACGCCCCTGTTCTCCGGGCTCGCCGGCGCCGACGCGAGCGCCATCGTCGACCAGCTCGCGACCGACAAGGTCGACTACCAGCTCAGCGACGGCGGTGCGACGATCCTCGTTCCCCAGGCGGATGTCTACGCCGAGCGACTCAAGGCGGCCGCGGCCGGGCTGCCGACCTCGGACACCGGGGGATACTCTCTGCTCGACAAGATGGGCGTCACCGCGAGCGAGTTCCAGCAGTCGGTGACCTACAAGCGGGCCCTCGAGGGTGAGCTCGCCAACACGATCCAGGCCATGCAGGGCGTCAAGACCGCCTCTGTTCGCCTCGCGATCCCCAAGGACACCGTGTTCGTGTCCGAGAAGCAGGACCCGACGGCATCCGTCTTCGTCGCCACCCAGACTGGAGTGACCCTCTCGAGCGACCAGGTCCAGGCCATCGTGCACCTCACGAGCGCCTCGATCGACGGCATGAAGCCGACCGACGTGGCCGTGATCGACTCCAAGGGCATCGTGCTCTCGGCCGTCGGCACCGGCGTCACCGGGACCGGCGCCGAGCAGTCCACCGACTACGAGCAGCGCGTGCGCGGTTCGGTCCAGGCCATGCTCGACAAGGTGCTCGGCGCCGGTAACGCGACCGTCGTCGTCGCCGCAGACATGAGCGCACAGTCGGCCTCCCGCGTCGAGGAATCCTTCACCTCGCCGACGAACGCTCCCGCCCTCAACGAGGCCGTCAAGACCGAGACGTACACCGGCACCGGCGCCTCGGGGGCGGCCGGGGTGCTCGGCACCACGACCACGACGACGACACCGACGGGAACGAGCACCGACGGCTCCTTCACCTCGGCGGACACCACGAAGAACAACGCGGTCAACAAGGTCACCGAGACCCGCACGATCCCGGCCGGTGCCGTCAACCGCCAGACGATCTCGGTCGCGGTGAACAAGGACACGATCGGCAGCGTCAACGTCGCCGACGTGACCAGCCTGGTCTCCTCGGCCGCCGGCATCGACTCGACCCGCGGCGACGCCGTCACCGTCGAGGTCGTGAGCTTCAACGGCCAGGCCGCCGCAGACGCATCAGCGGCTCTCGCCCAGCAGGACGCCCAGACCTCGGCGGACCGGATGGGGGAGATCGTGCGCATCGGCATCATCACCGCCGGAATCCTGATCACCCTGATCCTCGGCATGCTGCTCTACGCCCGCCGCTCCCGTCGCCAGAGCCGCGAATCGATCGAGGTCGACGAGATGCTCCAGGTACGTCCGGCCCTCGCCCCCGCCGCGGTTCCGTTCGGCCTCAATACCCCGATCGCGCCGATCATGATCGACCCGAGCCCCACCGTCGCCTTCGGTGTTCCCGCCTTCACCCCGCCGGCCGCTTCCGAGCGGATGCGTGTTGAGATCGACGCCCTCGCCCAGCGCGACCCGAAGAAGACCGCAGAGTACCTCCGCGGTCTCATGGAAGACCGGCAGCCCGCATGATCGACCCCCAGGTCCCCCTGACCGGAACCCAGAAGGTCGCCATC
The DNA here is from genome assembly GCF_004402235.1 of Cryobacterium glucosi. Classification (GTDB taxonomy): domain Bacteria; phylum Actinomycetota; class Actinomycetes; order Actinomycetales; family Microbacteriaceae; genus Cryobacterium; species Cryobacterium glucosi. The sequence continues at coordinate 37,061 of NZ_SOFS01000015.1, read as the reverse complement.
GTGCTGATGAACATGGAGCACGACCGTGCGTCCGAGGTGATGAAGCAATTCACCGAGGCCGAGGCCGCCGACATCGCCGCCGAGATGGTGCAGCTGCGCCGGGTCGACACCGAGGTCGCCGAGACCACGGTCCTCGAATTCCACGACCTCACCATGCGCGGCACACGCTCCCCTCGCGGAGGCCACGCCTACGCGGTCGGCCTGCTCGAGGCATCCTTCGGCGCAGAACGCGCCGCCGGCGTCATGAGCCGGGTGGCCTCCTCGATGGCCGGCAAAGCCTTCGAATTCCTCGACACCGCTGAACCGCTCCAGATCCTCACGCTCCTCGACGGTGAACTGCCGCAGACCATCGCCCTCGTCCTCGCCCACCTCCGTCCCGAACACGCCTCCGCCGTGATCGCCGGCCTCGAGGGCACCCTGCCCGCCGAGGTCGCCCAGTGCATCGCCGGAATGGGAACGGCGACCCCCGAAGCCATCCGCGTCGTGACCGACTCGCTCAAGGCCCGCGTCGGCGCCGTCACCGCCACCCGGGACTCCGTCGAGGTCGTCGGCGGCATCCAGCCGCTCGTCGAGATCATCAACCGGGCGGATGTCGCGACCGAGCGCTCCCTCCTCGAAGCCCTCGACGCCCGCGACCCGGTCCTGGCCGAACAGGTGCGCGCCCGGATGCTCACCTTCGCCGACATCGTCCGCCTCGAGGACCGCGACGTGCAACAGGTTCTCCGTGGCATCGACGCCGGTATCCTCGCGATCGCGATGAAGGGCTCCACCGACGGCGTCATTGAGATCATCCGCAAGAACCTCTCCGAACGCAACCGGGAGATCCTCGACGACGAGATCCGCGCGCTCGGGCCCGTCCGCGTCTCCCAGGTCGAGGAGGGACGTGCGACGATCGTGCGCGCCATCCGCGACCTCGAGGCCCAGGGCAGCATCACCGTGACCCGTGCGGACGAGGACGCTTATGTTGTCTAGCCCCGCCATCCCGTTCCGTCACGCAGAGCCCGTGCTCGTGGATGCGTCCGTAGCCACCGCAGGAACCGCGCCCGCAGCCGGAAAGGCGGCCACTCCGGTCGCCCGCGCGACCGCCGAGACCGCCGGCGACCCGCCGTTCTCCGCGATCTCCTTCCCGACCCTGCGTGCCGTGTCCGGCGACAGCACGGTCGAGGCCGCCCGGGTCCAGGGGCATGCTGCTGGATACACGGCGGGCATGCGGGCCGCCGCGAGCGACATTGCGGCGCAGGTCGCACGCCTCGAGGCCGACCACGCCGCCCGGGTGTCGCAGGTCCAGGCGCAGCTCGACCGCACGGTCGGGCTCCTGACCGCCGCGAGCCACGCGCTCGACGAGCGCACCCAGCCCGTCCTGCACGAGGCCGAAGGCACCCTGCTCGCCACGGCGCTCGACCTCGCGGAGGCCGTGATCGGCTACCAAATCAGTGACGGGCCGAGTGCGGCACGGCTGGCCCTGCGCCGTGCACTCGACCCCGCGTCGCCGACCCGGCCGAACGTGGTGCGCATGCACCCCGCAGACCTCGACGTGATCGACCCGGCCGTCCTCGCCGCGACCGGCGTGACGTTCCAGGCCGACCCGTCGCTCGCCCGCGGCGACGCCGTTTCCGAGTTCGCGGACGGTTTCCTCGACGCCCGGATCTCCACCGCGTTCGAGCGGGCCCGCGCCGCGCTCCTCGGGGGAACCCGATGACCCTCACCTGGGAACCGCGCCCCGTTGCCCTCGCGCGCGCCCTCCGCGTCGCCCGCCCCGAGCGGGTCGGCGTGGTCTCGTCCATCGTCGGCCTGGGCCTCGAGGTCCGCGGGCTCAACTCGGCGATCGGCGACCTTGTCGCGATCGGGAACGACGCCGAGATCGACGCGGAGGTCGTCGCGACGACGCAGGACGGCATCCGCTGCATGCCGCTAGGCCGGATGACCGGGATCCGGGTCGGCGCACCGGTCCGGTCCGACGCGACCCCGCACCTCGTGCCCACCGGGAACGGCCTCTTCGGCCGTGTCATCGACGGGATGGGCCGCCCCATCGACGGCAAGGGCCCCCTCGTCGTCGAGGAATACGTCTCGATCGACCACGACAGCCCCTCCGCGATGCAGCGGTCGCGGATCACGACGCCGCTGCAGCTCGGCGTGCGCGTGCTCGACACCCTCACGAGCGTCGGCCGCGGCCAGCGCATGGGCCTCTTCGCCGGCTCCGGGGTCGGAAAGTCCTCACTCCTGTCGATGATCGCGCGCGGCACCGACGCGAAGGTCTCCGTGATCGCCCTCGTCGGGGAGCGAGGCCGCGAAGTCCGCGAATTCCTCGAGGACGACCTCGGTGCAGAGGGCCTCGCCCGGTCGATCGTCGTGGTGTCGACCTCGGACGAACCCGCCATGATGCGCCTGCGCGCCGCCTTCGTCGCGACCCGCATCGCCGAGTCCTTCCGCGACCAGGGCGCTGACGTCATGCTGATGATGGACTCGCTCACCCGCGTCGCGATGGCCCAGCGTGAGATCGGTCTCTCCGTCGGCGAACCTCCGGCAACCCGCGGCTACCCGCCATCGACGTTCTCCCTGATGGCGCGCCTCCTCGAGCGCGCGGGCACCGACCAGTCCGGCTCGATCACGGGCATCTACACCGTGCTCGTCGACGGCGACGACCACAACGAGCCCATCGCGGATGCCGCGCGCTCGATCCTCGACGGACACGTCGTCCTCGACCGCAAACTCGCCGTCCTCGGCCATTTCCCGAGCGTCGACGCCCTCGCCTCGATCTCCCGGGTGGCTTCCCGGGTCAACACCGCGGAACAGAACCGGCTCGCGGGAAACCTCCGCAAGGTGCTCGCCGCGCGGCGGAACGCCCAGGACCTCCTCGACGTCGGCGCGTACAAGCCGGGCACGAACCCGCTCGTCGACGCGGCCGTGGAGAACGAGGCCGCGATCAACGAATTCCTGCAGCAGCGGATGGACGACCAGACGTCCGCCCCGCTCGCGTGGGACCAGCTCACCCGGCTCACCCGGCTGTTCGGAGGCATCTGATGAAACGCGACTTCGCCCTCGCCGGACTCCTCCGGCTGCGCCACCTGCAGCAGGACGCCGCCGCCGGGGAACTGGCCGCGGCCAACGCCCTGCTGAACTCGAACGAGGCCAGGCGCGCCGAGGCATCCGCAGCCCTGACCGTGCTGCCCAGTGAGGCGACCGGCACCGCATCCCTCGCCGCGATCGCGGCCGGGCGCACCTCGGCGCAGAGCATGCTCGCCGACCTCGATGCGCTCGGCCGGGAATACCGGCAGACCGCTGAGACCGCGCACGCCGCCTTCACCGCGAAGCGTGCCGAGTCCGTCGGGCTCGAAAAGCTCGAGGGCCGCCACGGCCTGTTCGTCGCCGCGGAGGACCTGCGGGCGGAGCAGACCGTGCTCGACGAGATCGCGTCGACCGGGTGGCACCGCCGCAAGGCCGGAGGCACCCGATGACGATGGTCGACGCCCTGAGCCGGATCAGCACGATCCAGGCCACCCTCGCGCGATTCGACGCACTGAGCGCCGCGTCGGCGTCGACGGCCGCGGCCGCTGCCACAGCCACGACGACCACGACGGCCGACAGCACCGGAACCGCGGCGACCTTCGCCGACGCCCTCGCGGCGGCCGCCAGCTCGGCCACGACCGCGGCGAGCGGCGCGGGCGTCGCGACCGGCAGCGTGACCGGAACCGACATCGTCACCGCGGCGCAGAAGTACCTCGGCGTTCCCTACGTCTTCGGCGGCAAGAGCTCGAGCGGCATGGACTGCTCCGGGCTCGTGCAGAAGGTCTATGCCGACATGGGCATATCCGTTCCCCGCCTCGTTTCCGGGCAGATGAAGATCGGCACCGAGGTCGCGTCCCTCGCAGACGCGAAGCCGGGCGACCTGATCGTGACCGGCGGCGGAGAGCACATCCTGATCTACGCCGGAAACCACAAGGTCATCCACGCGCCCTACGAAGGCCGCACGGTCTGCGAGGTCGAGGCCTACATGAAGGACTCCGACATCGACACCATCCGCCGCGTGATCCCGGACGCCCCCGCGACGTCCAGCACCGCTTCGACGGCCTCGGCGACCGCCCTCACCGCGGCGAAGGCCGCCGCGACGTCCGGCACCGCCGACCTGCTCAGCGCCGCCCTCGCCTCGATGATGAAGAGCGCCTCCTGATGGCCGCCTCCTTCGGAAGCGCGGTGTCCGCGCACGCCTCCCTCGCCCGGGCCAACGCCCAGGCCCTGCTCGCACGCTCGGCGACGGAGACCCGGACCGGGAACGGCACGGGTTCCGGAGCGAACACGAGTGCGGGCAGCTTCGCCTCCGCGCTCGACACGGCCAGGGACGCCGGGACGACCCAGCGTCGCGAGGCCGCGAGTGCCTCCGTCGACGCGCAGGCCGTGACCGCACGGGCGGCCCAGGCGGCCCTGTCGCGCTCGGCCGCGGATGCCGCCGCTCGCGAGCGCATGGACGCTTCCGCAGCACGGTCCTCGGCGCAAGCCGCCGCCCGGACATCAGCCGACCGGACATCCGCCGCCCGGACGTCTGCGCTGCAGGACACCCGGGACTCCGCAGGGCAGTCCACACAGAAATCCGGAGAGACGGCACGGGACGCCCAGGATGCGCGCGCGGTCCGGTCGGTGCAGATCGCCAGGGACGTGCGCTCGGCCCGGGCGGCACGCGGCGCCCGCACGGAGCGGGATGCCCAGGCGGAACCCGTGCCGTCGTCCGGCCGGGGATCGATGAGCACCGGGGTCTCTTCGGGTCAGTCTGCAGTCGGAGCGGCCGATGGTCCCGGATCGGCAGCGGCCCAGCAGGGTGCGAGTGACACGCAGGCGACCGTCATGCGTGACCTGCTCACGGCGGATTCGGCGTCCCTCTCGGCCGCTACCTCTGGCACGACAGCTGGCTCGACAGCAGCCTCGACTTCGGGCGCGGCGCCCGGCGACAGCTCGGCTGTCGGCCCGGTTTCCTCACGCTCGGTCTCTTCCGGTTCGACGTCCGCTGATTCCGCGGCAGCCGGTTCCGCGACGCTCGGCCGGGCGCTGCCCGGCGCCGTCACCGCGGAAGCGCAGGCTCCGGTCGGCGCAGCACAGGCGGCTGGTTCACCGTCGAATTCGACAACAGCAACCGCGACGACCGCCGGGTCTCCGGTCGATTCCTCGTCACCGGTCGGTGCCCTCGGGAACCAGGCGGCCGCCGCCGTGATCGGAACGACCACCGGCGGTGCCGGCGTCACCGCCCCTGCTGTCCAGGCCCCGACTCCCGGCGCAGCCACCGACGGGACGGACGCAACGAACGGTCAGGCGGGTCCGACCGGAGCGGCGGCCGCAGGGTCCGCCGCCGGCCTCACAGACCTGGCCGGCCGCGCATCCGCCGCAGCTACCCGGACCGCTGGCGCTCCCGGCGCCGCGAACTCGAGCCTCCCGACCACGGCGCCCATCGACTCGCGCGCCGCCGCGTCGGTCAGCCTCGATTCGGTCAGCAACGCCTCGAACGGCAACGGCTCTGACAGCAGTGGTTCAGCCAATACCGGTTCAGACAGTGCCGGCGCAGGCGGCTCGCGCGGGGGAGCGGTCGCCGACTCTGGCGCCGCATTCCGATCGGCAACGGCAACGGCCGCAGGCACTGCTTTCGCTTCTGCCGCGACTCCCGTGACTCCCACCGATCCGACAAGCGTGGGCACCGCATTCCCGGCCGCCCCGCACACGGTCGCTGCGAGTTCGACTGTCGCCGCGGCATCCGCTGCCGGCGCCTCGGCCGCGACACCGGGAGCGGCGCAGCTCGCCGACCTGCCGTTCGCCGGCCAGGTCGGCCGCGGCCTCGCGAGCCTGATCGGCGCCGCGAACGGCGAGCACGCGATGACCATCACCGTGAACCCCGACAATCTGGGTCCCGTGATCGTGCGGGCGCACATCGGCGGCAGTGCGATTCGGGTGGAACTGTTCGCCCCGACCGAACTCGGGCGGGATGCGCTGCGCGCGATCCTCCCGGACCTGCGGCGCGACCTCGCCCAGGGCGGCACGGACACGCGGCTCGACCTGTCCGGGAACTCCCAGCCCGACGACTCCCGAGCTGGAGGCTCCGGAGCCTTCGGCGCTCCCGGCCGGCAGGAGGCCAGGACCAGTCCGGATCCCGGATCCGTGCGGGCACCCGACCAACCGGGCGACGCCCGGGAGTCCGGCACGGCGGTCCGACCGCCGTTCCGGGACGAACCCCTCGGCTACCGCCCCTCCGTCGATGTGCTGGCCTGAATGACAGCTCAACGGATGACCGCCCAGAACCTGTTCCAGAACACGACCACAAGAACCACGAGAAGCACGAGAAGAGAGAATCCATGACGATCGAAGCCATCGTGGCCGCATCGGCAGCCGGAGCAACGGGAGCCGCGACCGCGACCGCCGGCGTGTACAGCGCGGCGACCACCACGCGCACGCCGAGCCAGAGCCTCGACTCCGAAGCCTTCATGAAGCTCCTTGTCACCCAGCTGAAGAACCAGGACCCGAGCTCGCCGATGGACTCGAACCAGATGATCAGCCAGACGACGCAGCTCTCCATGATGGAGAAGCTGACGGCGCTGTCAACGACCTCCGACGAGAGCTTCTCGCTCCAGATGCGCATCGCGGCCGCCTCCCTGGTCGGGCAGAACGTGACATACACGGATGCCGCCGGCACCTCGGTCACGGGCGTCGCCTCCGCCGTGTCCTACGCCGGCTCGGTGCCGCAGGTCACCGTCGGGGGAGTGAGCGTCAAGCTCGATGCGATTTCCGGGGTCACCACCCCGGCGACCACGACCACACCGGCCGCCGCGACCTCCACGACCTGACGCCCGGGGCGTCCCGCCCGGCCGTACTCCACCACACGCTTTCCACTCACACCGTTTCGAAAGGCAGCATCCCATGCTTCGTTCCCTGTATTCCGGAATCTCCGGCCTTCGCGCGCACCAGACCATGCTGGATGTCACCGCGAACAACATCGCCAACGTCAACACGACGGCGTTCAAGTCTTCCTCGGCGCAGTTCCAGGACACCCTGTCCCAGCTGACCCACGGCGCGGGCTCCCCGCAGACCGTTGTCGGCGGCACCAACCCGGCCCAGGTCGGCCTCGGCGTGCAGGTCGCCGGCATCTCCACCAACTTCGCCCAGGGCTCCACCCAGTCGACCGGTCGCGCAACAGACATGATGATCTCCGGCGACGGCTTCTTCGTGACCCAGCTCGCCGGCGAAACCCTCTACAGCCGCGCGGGCGCCTTCGACTTCGATGCGCAGGGCCGCCTCGTGTCACCGTCCGGCGCGCTCGTGCAGGGTTGGAACGCCGATGCGAAGGGAACGGTCAACCAGGGCGGAGCGCTGGGCACCATCACCCTGCCACTCACCACAATTCAGCCGCCATTGGCTTCCGCAACGGCCTCGGTGACCGGAAACCTGCCTTCGGATGCAGCTGACGGCACAACCCTGAGCCGGGAATTCACGGCCTATGACAAGACCGGTGCCGCGAGTCAGGTCTCACTCAACTTCACGTACAGCGCAGCGGCCCCGGCCAAGTGGACCGTCACTTCTCCCAACTCGACGAGCAGCACGATGCTCACCTTCGCGGATGGGTCACTGACCTCGACCGCGAACAGCCTGCCGGTCACCGTCAACGGTGTCACTGTCGCCGTCGACCTGGGCACGATCAGTGGAGCCGCCACCCTCAGCTCGTTGACTGCCGCGAGCACCGACGGCCACGCCGCCGGCTCGCTCACGTCGTTCACCCTCGGCAAGGACGGCACCCTGACCGGGCTGTTCAGCAACGGCAAGCAGCAGTCGATCGGCCGGATCGCCCTCGCGACCTTCACCAACCCCGGTGGCCTCGAGAAGGCCGGATCGTCCGAGTACCGGTCGACCACGAACTCGGGCACCGCTGTCCTCGGTGCCGCCGGCTCCGCCGGAATGGGCACCCTCACGAGCGGGTCCCTCGAAATGTCGAACGTCGACCTCTCTCAGGAGTTCACGAACCTCATCGTCGCCCAGCGCGGCTTCCAGGCCAACGCCCGCATCATCACGACCTCCGACGAGGTCCTGACCGAGCTGACGAACCTCAAGCGGTAGTCCCGGCAGACGCAGGCGCGACCGGCGCCGGGTCCTTCGCGGGCCCGGCCGGCGGCATCCGCCTGCCCGCCCACACCCCGAGCTAACCTTCGGCGCGGAGCGACCGACAGTGGTGCCTGACGGCCGGTGTGGCCGTCGTGAGCCAGGGACGGGCCCCATGATCGTTGTGACACGGCTGAATGACAGCCAATTTGCGATCAACCCCGACCTGATCGAACGCATTCACGCCAGCCCCGACACGACCCTCGTCATGGTCGACGGGGCGAAGTTCATCGTCATCGAGACCCTCGACGAGATCATCGAGAAGATCGCCCGATTCCGGGCCCATGTGATCTCGCTCGCCTCCCTCACCGACGACCGCGACTACCGGTCCGGCGCCCGGTCGCTCGAGGTTCCGACGGGACCGCACGCGATCGAAGACGAGCTCGAACCGGGCAGCGGGCAGCGCCCGCGGAGGCTCTGATGGATCCGGCAACCCTGATCGGGATCGCCCTCGCCTTCGGCTCCATGGTCGCCATGATCACGATCGAGGGATCCTCGATCGCCTCCATCCTGTTGCCTGCTCCGATGATCCTCGTCTTCGGTGCCACGATCGCGGTCGGTATCGCCGGCGGAACCATCAGTGACGCCCTCAACGCATTCAAAGCGCTTCCCAGCGCGTTCAAGGGCAAGACCACCCCACCCCAGGACGTGATCGACCAGATCGTCGTGCTCGCCGAGAAGGCCCGCAGCGCAGGTCTCCTCGCGCTCGAGCAGGAGGCCGACGCGATCGACGACCCGTTCCTGCGCACGGCGCTGCAGAACATCGCGGACGGCACCGACGGAGACGAACTGCGGATCCTGCTCGAGGACGAGCTTTCGACCGCGACGAAGCTCAGCCGGAACGCCTCGAAGTTCTTCGTGACCCTCGGCGGCTACGCCCCGACTGTCGGCATCATCGGCACCGTCATCTCCCTCACCCACGTCCTCGAGAACCTCGACACTCCCTCGACCCTCGGGCCGATGATCGCCGCCGCATTCGTCGCGACGTTGTGGGGGCTCGTCTCGGCGAACTTCATCTGGCTTCCGATCGGGAACCGCCTCAAGCGGCTCTCCGACCTCGAGGTCGAACGGATGACCCTCCTGATGGAAGGCGCTCTCGCCGTCCAGGCCGGCAGCCAGCCGCGGCTCCTCGGCGAACGCCTCCGGGCCATGGTGCCGAACGCGCCGGCCAAGAAGGCCGCAAAGGCCGCAAAGGCCGCCAAGGCGGACAAGGCGGACAAGCCGCTGTCTGAGGCAGCATGAGTGCCGGCGGCGGGCACGGCGGAGGACGCGGGCGAGGTCGAGGTCGCGGCCTCGAGGAGGAGCACGTCGAGCACGTCGACGAGCGCTGGATGGCGTCGTACATGGACATGGTCACCGTGCTGATGTGCATGTTCATCGTGCTGTTCGCGATGTCCTCCGTTGATTCGCAAAAGTTCTTTCAGCTCAAGAATTCCCTCGCGACAGGCTTCGGGGCCGTCGACGTCGGCAAGATCGACACGGCCACCGGGGTCGTCGTGTCGGCCGCGAACGCCAACGCCAGCGACCCGGCCGCGAAGGACCTCGGGACGGCGGGCGCAACCTCGACGTCGGCCGCGACAGCCTCGGCGACACCATCGCCAACAGCGACCCCGGCACCGACTCCCGCCCTCACCGACCTCCAGATCGCGACCCAGGAAATCGCCGACCTCTCCTCGGTGCAGGCGGCACTGAAGGCAGCCGTCACCGCGCAGGGCATCGACTCGATCGTGCAGTTCACGATCGACGCCCGAGGGCTGACCATCGGGCTCGTCGGAACGGATGCCTTCTTCGCTCCCAACCTCGCCACCCTGAGCCCGAAGGCGACGGCCGTCATCGACGCCATGTCGCCGATCCTCGCCGGCGACAAACGTGAGGTCACCGTCGAAGGCCACGCCGACCGGCACGGCGTCACCGTGAATTATGCGACCGACTGGGAACTCTCCTCGGCCAGGGCGACGAGCGTCCTGCGCAGGTTCGTCGAGGTCGGCGGTGTCGCGGGGGAGCGGATCTCCGCGATCGGCTACGGTTCGACCCGTTCGGTCACGACTGCGGACACCCTCGACGCGATGGCCCAGAATCGCCGCGTCGACGTTGTCCTGCTTTCGAGCGAACCGGATGCCGTCCGCGCGCTGATCCCCTCGATCCTCGCCGGGCAGGCGGGCGCCCCCTAAGCAGCGGACACCGTCAGGCATCCCGCGGTCGCCCCGCGGGCAGCCCGCCCGGGATTTCGAACGAATTCCCTGCGGACTGCTTACCGGTCGGATTCACCGGCCGATAGTTGCAGTCGTGACGGTCCAGGAACACAAGAGCATTGGCGTGCCCGCAGCGCCCGAGCGCACGGTCGAGGTGTACGACTTCCGACGTCCGACGACCCTCGCGCGCGAGCACTCGCGTGTCCTCGAGCTCGCCTTCGAGACCTTCGCGCGCCAGTGGGGCACCCAGCTGACCGCGAAGGTTCGCGTGATGTCCCAGGTCACCTGCGAGCACGTCCTGATGCGCAGCTACGACGAATACGCGAGCTCGCTGCCGTCGTCGACCGCGATGGTGCTCTGCCCGGTAGGCAGCCTCGCGGCCAAGGCCGTCATCCAGTTCCCGACCGCGGCGGCCCTGTCCTGGGTGAGCCACATGCTCGGTGGCAGCGAGGTCCCTCCACTTCCCGAGCGCACCTTCACCCAGATCGAACTCGCCCTCGTGCGTCGCCTGATGGAGGACGCCCTCGAGGACCTGCGCTACTCCCTCGGGACGCTCCTCGTCCTGCCGATCTCGTTCGGCGGCATCCAGTACAACTCGCAGTTCGCCCAGGCCGCGGCGACGAGCGATCTCGTCATCGTCGCGACGTTCTCGATGCGGGTCGGCGAGACGACTTCGACCGCCACCCTCGCGTTGCCCGCCGAGACCCTGCTTCCCCAACTCGGGGAGTCGATCCCGGTCATCACCGCCGAGGAACAACAGGAGAAGCTGAACGCCCAGCTCGCCTGGGTGCCCGTCGACCTGTCCCTGCAGCTCAGCCCGATCCGGGTGCTTCCGAGCGTCATCCTCGGCCTCGCCGTCGGTGACCTGCTGCCTGTCCCGCACTCCAGGCACCGCCCGCTCGACCTCGTCGTCGACGGGCACACCCTGGCCAGGGCCGCCGTCGGATCCAACGGCTCCCGCCTGGCCTGCATCGTCACCGACACCGAGGAACTGTCCCCATGAGCCCTGCCACGACCGCCATCCGCAATCTCGTCGAGGCCCTGCTCACGGTCCTGCCAACGCCCACCCGCCTGGAGGCGACCCCGTGCGCCGGCGAATCCCTCGCCGGCCGGCTCGGCGCCGGCGTCGTCGCCTCCTTCGTCGGCGTCACGAGCGCCGACCTCGCGATCGTCCTCACCGACCCGCACTCCCTCGACGCCGCAGCGGGCAATGGCGCCTTCTCGAGCCTCGACGTGCTCCGCCCCGCCCTCGACAGCGCCGCAACGGTCCTCGGCATCGGCGTACTCGGCGCGTCCCGCCTCGAAGACGTCACGTCCCTGTTCGCGGATGCCGACACGAGCGTCTTCGAGCTCGCGAGCGAGGGCGTCGTGAGCGCCTGGTTTGCGATCCGCCTCCGCGAGAACGGCGCCATCTCCGGGATCCCGCGCACCGGAAACCGGTCCGTCGTCGGAAAGCTCGGCCGGATCAACAGCGTCGAAATGGCCCTGACCGTCGAGATCGGCCGCACCCGGATGTCCGTGCGCGACGTGCTCGCCCTCGAACCCGGCGCCGTGATCGAGCTCGACCGCTCCGCGGGAGCCCCCGCAGACATCCTGCTGAATGGCCGCCTGATCGCCCACGGCGAGATCGTCGTCGTCGACCAGGACTACGCCGTGCGGATCACCCAGATCCTCGATGTCGCCGAGAGCCTGAGTTAGGTGGACACCCTCCTCGTCGCCCTCCGCGTCGCGCTGTCCCTCGCCGTCGTCGTCGGCCTCCTCTGGGTCCTGCAGCGCCGCATGCAGAAGGGCACCCGCCGTGGCCCCAAGGCCAGCCTCGTGTCGGTCGTGGGCCGGCAGGGCCTCGGCCAGAAGGCATCCGTCGTCGTCGTCGACGTGGAAGGCCGCAGGTTTGTGCTCGGAGTCACGGAACAGTCGGTCACCGTGCTGCACGACGCGCTGAGCCCGGCGGAGAGCTTCGCCACCACGCTGCACGCGGCGGACACGGACACGGACACGGACACGAGACGCTCCGCGGGGATCGCCGCGACGACCGCAACGGGCGCGTATGAGGCGGCCGCGAGCGTTGCGGCCGAGGACGAGGCGCTCCCCGCGCCGCTCACCTTCCGTCCCCGCCACGACCGGGGCACCCGCACCGCGGAGTCAGCCCTGCGCGCCGAGTCCGGACCGGGCTCGAGCTCCCGGCCGAACCGCCTGGCCGGATCGATCCTCTCGCCGGCGACGTGGCAGCAGACTGCCGCGGCACTCCGGCAGGGACGGTGAACACCCGCGCCCTGCGCCCCGGCCTGCCCGGGCTCCGTGCCCCGCGCTCCGATGCACTCCGCCGCGCTGACCGGGTGCGCTTCACCAGGCTCCTCGTGATGGCGGCGCTCGTGCTCGTCATCGTCCTCGCCGTCGTGCTGCTCACCACGAGCGCAGGCCACGCCGCGACGATCGCCCCGGTCGCCCCCGTCGACCCGGTGGCGCCGAGTACCCCGACGCCCGCGGCAGGCACCGGCCTGAGCGTCGACATCAACGGCCCGGACGGTTCACCGTCCTCGGCGATCGTGACCCTGATCGGCATCACCCTGCTTTCGGTCGCCCCGGCGCTCCTGCTCATGATGACGAGCTTCACCAAGATCTTCGTGGTGCTCGCGATGACCAGGAACGCCCTCGCGCTCCCGTCGATCCCGCCGAACCAGGTGCTCGCGGGCCTCGCCCTGTTCCTGTCGCTGTTCATCATGGCGCCCGTGCTCACCGACATCAACAACCACGCCCTGCAGCCCTACCTGAACGGCACGCTCTCCTTCGACGACGCGGTCACGATCGGCTCTGCTCCACTGCGCACCTTCATGCTCGCGCACACCCGCGAGGAAGACCTCGCCCTGATGACCAGGGCCGCGGACCAGGCCAACCCGGTCAGCCGCGACGCGGTGTCCCTGCTCACCCTGATCCCGGCGTTCATGATCTCCGAGCTGCGGGCGGCCTTCATCATCGGCTTCGTCATCTTCATCCCGTTCCTCGTCATCGACATCGTCGTCTCCGCCGCCCTGATGTCGATGGGCATGATGATGCTGCCGCCGGTGATGATCTCGCTCCCGTTCAAGATCCTGCTGTTCGTGCTCGTCGACGGCTGGGGACTGATCATCACGACCCTCATCACCAGTTACCGGGGTGGCTGATGGATACCAACGCCATCCTCGACATCGGCATGCAGGCGATCATCGTCGCGGGCAAACTCTCCGCGCCGATCCTGATCACCGCCCTCGTCGTCGGTTTCGCCATCTCCCTGTTGCAGTCGATCACGCAGATCCAGGAGGTGACGCTCTCCTTCGTACCCAAGGCGATCGCCGTCTGCCTCGCCCTGCTCATCTGCGGGCACTGGATGATCTCCGAGATCGTCTCCTTCACGACCGCGCTCTTCGACAAGATCCCGACACTCATCGGCGGCGGCTGATGAACATCACCCTCGACTTCACCTGGATCGAGGCCGTCATGCTCGCCGGGGTGCGCCTCATCGCCTTCCTCGTGATCGCCCCGCCGTTCTCCTACAACGCGTTCCCGCTCCGGATCAAGGGCATGCTCTCCCTCGGGCTCGCCCTCGCCGTTTCGCCCGTCGTCACCCCCGGCTACGTGTCCCCGGACACCGGCGGCTTCATCCTCGCGCTCCTGCTCGAAATCGTCGTCGGCGGCATGCTCGGCTTCCTCGTGCTGATCGTGTTCTCCGCCGTGCAGTCGGCCGGCAACCTGATCGACCAGTTCGGCGGATTCCAGCTCGCCCAGGGCTTCGACCCGCAGGCGATGGTCAACGGCGCCATGTTCACCCGGCTCTACCAGATGACCGCCATCGCGCTCCTCTTCGCGTCCGGCGGCTACCAGCTCATCATCGGCGGCCTGACCCGGAGCTTCACGGCCATCCCGATCGGCGGGGGCATGGACCTCGCCGCCCCGGTCCAGGCCGCAACGAACGCCGTCGGCCAGCTGCTGCTCTCCGCCGTGCAGATCGCAGGACCGCTCATCGTCGTGCTCTTCCTCGCGGATGCCGGCCTCGGCCTGCTCACCCGGGTCGCGCCCGCGCTCAACGCCTTCGCCCTCGGCTTCCCGCTCAAGATCCTGATCACCCTCACCCTCGGCGCGAGCGCCTTCGTCGCGCTTCCGCGCATCGTGTCCGCCCTCACCGACACCGCCGTCACGACCATGCTCGGGGTGAAGTAGATGTCGGACTCCGGCGAAAAGACCGAGCAGGCCACCGATAAGCGGATGAAGGAGGTCCGCGCCAAGGGCCAGCTCTCCAAGTCGCAGGACCTCACCGCGTGGATCGGCATCGGCTCCGCCGCCGCCCTCGCCCCCGTCACGATCAGCCTCGGGTCCCAGGCCGGCGCCAGCCAGCTCGACGGACTGCACGCGATCGTCGCGAATCCGAGCCCCGAACTCGCCGAGCAGCTGATGGGCGACGCGTTCTCCTCGCTCGCCGGCACCCTGACCCCGATGCTCGCGACCGTGTTCGCCGTCGTGCTCATCGGTGCCGCAGCCCAGGGCGGCGTGCACCTCAAGAAACTCGAGGGCAAGTACGACCAGTTCAATCTCGTCACCGGGCTCGGCCGCACCTTCGGCGGCCAGGCTGTCTGGCAGGGTGTCAAGGCACTGTTGAAGACCGCGGCGGTCGGCGTCGTGCTGACCCTGGTGATCCAGGGGCTCGCCCCGATCCTGATGACCGCGGGCGGACTCCCGGTCGCCGCACTGATCGACGCGGCAGGGGGAGGCGCAGCATCGCTCGTGCAGGCGGCCGTCGTCTCCGGCCTCGTGCTCGCCGCCGCCGACGTCTTCGTGGTGATGCGCCGCAACCGGAAACGCACCCGGATGACCAAAAAAGAGGTCACCGACGAGAACAAGAGCTCGGAAGGCGATCCTCGGATCAAGTCGCAACGCCGCTCCCGGCAGCTCGCCATGAGCCGGAACCGGATGATCGCGTCCGTCTCGACCTCCGACGTCGTGCTCGTCAACCCGACCCACTTCGCCGTCGCCCTCCGCTACGAGCCGGGCAAGTCGGCACCGAGGGTCGTCGCGACGGGGGCAGGGGTCATCGCGCTCCGCATCCGCGAGCAGGCGGCGACCGACGGGGTGCCGATCGTGCGCGACATCCCGCTCGCCCGGGCACTCCACAGCGCCTGCAAGCTCGGCGACGAGATCCCGGTCGAGCTCTACAACGCCGTCGCCCGGGTGCTCGCGTTCGTGCTCGCGCTCAAGACCCGCGGCTCGGCGCGCGGCTCCGGGTACACGACCGGCTACGGCGAGGACGCCGGCGTGCACACCCTCACCCCGGCCGCCCACGCTGCGACGCCCGTGTTCTCCGGGGCGTCCGCTCCCGGTTCATCCTCACGCTCCGCCTCCCACTCCGCCGCTCACTCCACCGGAGGTTCCCGATGAAGACCACCCTCGCCAGGCTCGCCGTCCCGATCGGCGTCGTCGGCATCATCCTGCTCCTCGTCGTCCCGGTCCCCGCCGTGCTCCTCGACATGCTCATCATCGTCAACATCCTGCTCGGCCTCGTGGTGCTGCTCACGACCATGTTCGTCAAGAAGCCGCTCGACTTCTCGGTCTTCCCGTCCCTCCTCCTCGTTGCGACGCTGTTCCGGCTCGGCCTCAACGTCGCATCCACCCGCCTGGTGCTCGGCGACGGCTACGCGGGCCAGGTGATCGCCTCGTTCGGACAGGTCGCCGTCGGCGGGTCGATCATCATCGGCGCCGTCATCTTCCTGATCCTCGTCGTGATCCAGTTCGTCGTCGTCACCAAGGGAGCCGAGCGGGTCGCAGAGGTCGGCGCCCGGTTCACCCTCGACGCCATGCCCGGCAAGCAGATGGCGATCGACGCCGACCTCAACGCCGGCCTGATCACCGACACCCAGGCCAGGGAACGCCGGGCGGAAGTCTCAGCGGAGGCCGACTTCTACGGCGCGATGGACGGCGCGTCGAAGTTCGTCAAGGGTGACGCGATCGCCGGGATCATCATCATCATCATCAACCTCGTCGGCGGCATCGGCATCGGGATGATCCAGCGCGGCATGTCGATCACCGACGCGATGAGCACGTACTCGCTCCTGACCATCGGCGACGGGCTCGTCACCCAGATCCCGGCCCTGCTGATGGCCGTGTCTACCGGCATGATCGTGACCAGGTCCAACGCCGAGTCCGACATCGGGGCGACCGCGTCCGCGCAGCTCACCCAGTCCCGCAACGCGCTCATGATCGCCGGCGGCGCGGCCCTGCTGATGGCGCTCATCCCCGGGATGCCGATCCTCCCGTTCGTCGTCGCCGGGGCGAGCCTGCTGCTCGTCTCCCAGCGGATCAAGGCGAGCGAAGCCCGCGAGCAGGCCAGGCAGGCGGCCGCCGTCGTGGCCGAACGGGCGCCGGTGCGCTCGGATACCCCTGAGGACCTGATCGAGTCGATGCGGGTGCACGCCCTCGAGATCCTGCTCGCCTCCGACCTCGTCGACCTCGTCTCGGGAGCGCAGGACGACCTTCTCGCCCGGGTGCGCGCCCTGCGCCGCAAGATCGCGATCGACCTCGGCGTCGTCGTTCCGCCGGTCCGCACCCGCGACAGCGTCGAACTGCCCTCTGCGACCTACGTCATCCGCATCGCCGGCGTCGAGGCCGGCCGCGGGCTCGCGCCGTCCGGCAAGGTGCTCGCCCTCGGCGACAACCTCGAGGGCCTGCCGGGCACCGCGACCGTCGAGCCGGTCTTCGGCCTCGCCGGCAAGTGGGTGCCGAGCGAGATGCGGCACAGCGCGGAGATGGCCGGAGCGACCGTCATCGACCGGGTGTCCGTGCTCGTGACCCACCTGTCCTCGATCGTCACCGGGAACGCGGCGCGTCTCCTCACCCGGGAGGACGTGCGGGTGCTGACCGACGGCGTCAAGCAGGTCAACCCGGCCGCCGTCGACGACCTGATCCCCGGCATGCTGTCGCTCGCCGAGGTGCAGCGGGTGCTCCAGGGCCTCCTGATGGAGCAGATCCCGATCAACGACCTCTCCCGGATCTACGAGGCGCTCTCGCTCCGGGCGAAGGCATCGACAGACCCGGAGGGCCTGATCGAAGCCGCGAGGCAGGGCCTCGGGCCGGCTCTCGCCGCCCAGTATCTCGACGAGGGCCTGCTCCGCGTGATCATGATCGAGCCAGGCCTCGAGCAGTCCCTGCTCGAGGGCATGCGCGCCTCGGAGCAGGGCACCCAGATCATGCTCGAACCCGCAAGGATCGACGCGATCCTGGGCTCGCTCAAGGCCTCGCTCGCCACCGTGGAGGCGAGCGGGCTGACCGCAGTGCTCGTCTGCGCCCCTGCCCTCCGCCCGGCGATCCACCGGCTCGTCTCCGCGCAGACCGGCGGGCTCCCGGTGCTGTCCTACCTCGAGGTCACCTCCGCGAATGTCGCCATCGAGACCGTGGGGGTGGTCCGTGGAACCGAAACGATTTCAGCTTGACGGTCCGACGCTTCCGGAACTGAAGGCACGCATCCTCGCCGAACACGGTGCGGATGCCCGCATCGTCTCGGCCGAACGGGTCACGGTCGGCGGCATCCGCGGCTTCTTCGCCCGGCGCCACTACGAGGTCACGGTCGAGGTGCCCGAGCGGCGCCGCCGGGCCGCGCACGCCCAGCCGGTGCGGATGGTGCCGCTCGAGCGCGACGATCAGGGCGGCGGTGACGGTGACGGAATCGGTGACGCCCACCCCGGACGCGCCGCGCGGCTCGGGATCCTCGCCCTGCTCGAGGACGCCGACGGGGCCGACGATGCGGGAACCCTCGCGAGGCCGCGAACCTCGGTCCAGACCCCGCTGCTCTCGACCGGGTCCGCCGGCTTCGCCCAGCTGATGGACGAACTCACCTTCACGGTGGCCGAGCCCGTTCCTGAGCGGGTGTCCGGGGCGCTTCCCCTGCGCGAGCCGGAGCCGTCCGGTTCCGTGACCGGTGCCGTGACCGGCGCCGGCGCACCGCGTGACGCGGGGACACGCCAACGGCCGGCGACCCTGTCGGTCCTGGCCGGGCATCCGTTGCCAGGACGGGCGGGCATGGCCGCCGTGCCGCGACCCTTCACCCATCCCGGAGACCTCGTCGTGCTCGTCGGCGCGCCCGCGGAGACCCTGCGTGTCGCCGGGATGATGGCCGCCATGGACGGGGCCGCCGAGGTGCTCGTGGCCGGCTCCGTGGTGTCGGAGGGGGCCCGTCGCGTCGACGACCGGCGCTCTGCCCTCGCGGCGCGCGCCGGGGGAGTCGCCCGCGGGCGCACGTGTTTCCTCGCCTTCGGCATCGGCGAGACGCCGGGGGACCGCGAGTACCTCGGCGGTGACCTGCTCATGGTCGGCGCGGACCAGACCTGGGTTGTGGTGGATGCCGGCCGGAAGCCCTCTGACACGGCCGAGTGGGTCGGGCTGGTCGCGGCGATCATTCCGATCGACGCGGTCGCCGTGGTCGGGTCGACGACGACATCCTCCCCGGAAACCGTCGACGACCTCGGGATTCCGGTCGGCTGGGTCGACGGCGCCCCGGCAGCATCCGCGACGCTCGGACCGCCAGCAGCCCGCCTCCCTGACACGCCCGATGCCCGCGCTAGGCTGGCATGATGCTGGTTCTCACGCGCAAGCCGGGGGAGAAAATCCTCATCGGCGATGACATCGTCATCACCGTCCTCGATGTGCGCGGCGACAGCATCCGCATCGGTGTCGACGCCCCGCGCGGTGTCAAGATCCAGCGCGACGAGGTGCTCCGAGCGGTCATCGAGGCGAACCTGTCCGCGAGCCGGAGCGGGAGCCTCTCCGACGAGGACGCCGAGGTAGCGGAGGCACACCTCAAGGCGGCCCTCGGCCTGTTGCGCCCGCCCGCTGGAGCGACGCCGACACCGACACCGACACCGACACCGACCCCGACGCAGACGCAGACGCTGATGCCGACGCCGACCGCGTCACCCCTCCCGCACCCGCCGCTGCCGACCCCGTAGCCACGGCATCCGCGCCTGAGTCACGGGACAAGCCCGCTCGTCGTGACGGCGAGCGTGAGTGTTCCGCGACTGGGCGCCGCGCACCGGAACCTATCGCGACGCCCCGATGACCGGCGGGCGGCGGCTTTCCTCCTGCCGGAAAAAGGCCGTATTAATTTGTGGCACAGGCCGCCATAGTGTTCAACCCACGAACGCAGCACCGCAGATACGCGATCAAGGGAGACACACATGCCGAACACCTGGCTCGGACTCGAAGGAAGAGTCGTCATCGTCACGGGCGGCGCCTCCGGAATCGGCAGGGACATCAGCGCGGAACTCGTCCGGGTGGGCGCGCAGGTCGCCGTGAGCGACCTCAGCGTCACGACCGGAATCGACCCCGCGACCGGAATCCTCAACGTCGCGTGCGACGTGACGAACGCGGCGAGCGTCAGCGACATGGTCGCAACGGTCGTCGCTGAATTCGGCCACCTCGACGCGCTCGTCAACAACGCGGGCATCAACATGCCCCGGATGCTGGTCGACGGCAAGCAGGAACGCCCGGAGTACGAGCTCAACGAACACGACTTCGACCTGATGTTCGGCGTCAACGTCAAAGGCGCCTACCTCGCGACCCAGGCCGCGACCAAGGCCCTGCTGAGGAACGGCGGAGGTACGATCGTGAACATCACCTCCGAGGCAGGGATGGAGGGATCGACCGGCCAGAGCTGCTACTCGGCCACCAAGAGCGCACTCAACGGCTTCACCAGGTCGTGGGCGAAAGAACTGGGTGCGCAGAACATCCGGGTCGTGGGCGTCGCCCCCGGCATCAACGAACCGACCGGGCTGACGTCGCCGGCCTACAACGAAGCACTCGCCTATACGCGCGGCGTCAAACCCCAACAACTCACGACCGACTACTCGAAGGTCATCCCGCTGGGACGACCCGGGAAACTCAGCGATATCGCCAATCTCGTTGTCTACCTGGTCTCTGACCGGGCCTCCTACATCACCGGCACCACCGTCAACATCAGCGGAGGAAAGTCCAGGGGCTGAATTCCCCCTGGACGGAAGGTCAACGTGGACAACCGTCGCACACTCAGCAGGCCGGCGCACATCATCCGGTATCTGGAAACCCGCCTCTCGGCGTCGAACGATTCTCTCGCCCGCCGTTTCGGCGTCGGCGCGAAGACGATCATGAACGACATCAGAGACCTCAACCGCACCCTCACCGGCACGGCGGCGATCGAACTGGACAGCGGCCGGTATCGCCTCTTCATCATCGACAGGGACGGGTTCTCCCGCATCCGCGAGGAGCTTTTCGAGCGGATCGATTCGTTCAACCTGCCGTCCAACCGGCACGGCTACATCTTCCGCCGGCTCGTCCAGCAGACCGGTCCGCTCCTCATCGACGACCTCGTCGAAGAGATGAGTATCGGGAGGAGCACGGTCACCGGAGATCTCGGCAGGCTCAAGGCACACCTGGCGCCGTACGCGCTGCGGATCACCGGGATCCCCAACGTCGGGATCGAGCTGGTCGGCGACGAACTGCAGGTGAGGCTCTTCGTGCTCGAGAACATGTTCGAAGCCGTCTACGCCGACTACCCCCTCGATGACGAGTTCGTCGAGATCATCGAGGATGCCGCGGCGGACTACCATCTGGACGGCGCGACGACCGAATCGCTCACGCGCTGGTTCACCGTGATGATCGACCGCGTGCTCACCGAGCACGGGCTGACCGCACTGCCCGGACGATACCTGGCACTCACGGCCACGCCGGCGTTCACCCTCGCCGACGGGGTCGTCAACGCCGTCGGCCGGAGGATCCAGATGTCCATACCGTCCGGCGAATCGATCTTCCTCGCACTCCCGATCGCCGGCATGCGCACCCCCACGGACGCGCGCGCCCTCGAACAGTTTCCCTCCGGCACCGAGAACGAGGTGCTCGTCCAGAAGATCCTGGACCGGATCGACGCCGAGATGGACCTCCACGTGCCGGCGAACGCGCTCCTGAAGGAGTTCGTGCACCACATCACCTTCATGCAGAACCGGATGAAATACCAGGTGTACGTGAAAGACGTCGCCCTCGGCGACATCGAGCGCGAGTACCCGGTCGCATTCCTGATGGCCAGGATCGCCCGGCGGGTCATCGAACAGGAGACCAGCCTGAGAGTCGTCGACGACGAACTCGGATTCATCGCCTCCTACTTCCAGGTCTTCCTCGAAGAACAGCAGGTCCACCGGGAGCCGCGTTACCGCGTCGCCATCGTCACGACCTCCGGCATCGTCCCGGCCCGGCTGATCCAGGTCCAGCTCCAGAAGGTCATGTCCGGGAAGACCGAGTATCAGATCCTGGCACTCGACGCGGCCGTCCCTGCCGTCCTCGACGGCTTCGACCTCGTCGTGACCACGGCCTGGTCGGAACTCGTGACGAGCACCCCCATCATCGAACTCAGCGAATTCTTCGACAACCGGGAAATCCTCGGCAGGCTCACCCGGCTCCGCTACGACAAGGACGTCGACGTTTCCCTCGCCGCCGGTGCCGACAGCATCCTGGTCTCCCTCCTCGACCGCACCCGCTTCTTCCGCCTCCCACCGGAGCAGAGCTATCGGGAGAACACCGCGTTCATGGTCGGCCGGCTCCTCGCCGAGGGCGTCGTGGACGCGGGATTCCAGGACCGACTCGACGAGCGCGAGGCGCAATCGACGATGCTGCTCGACGACTACGTGGGGTTTCCGCACCTGGGGAACGCGCTCGGTAACCGGGTCGTCTTTGCGATGGGCGTCGTTCCCCGCGCGAGCGGTGAGCCGGGGGAGCGGGTCATCTTCCTGCTGGCCCTGCCGGCCAAGACCGACTACGACGACACCCTGCTCGTCAGGATCTATGACGAGGTCATCCGCCTCGCCGGCGATCACGCCGAACTCGACCTGATCTCGCAGCTCGCGAGCTACGAAGAGTTCTTCTTCCACATGGCGAGAACGCCATCCCTGAGTCACAAACCGGACGGAGAGCCGCGATGAATTTCTGGCCGATCCTGGTGGCGCTTGCCGCCGCCTACGTACTGCAGATGGCGTTCGCCTGGGTACAGATGAAGAGCTTCACCTCCGCGTACGGCGAGCTGCGGCGCAAGGGAAAGGTCGCGATCGGCATCAAGAAGGGGGCATTCTCCTCCGGTGCCATCGTGATGCATTGTGTCGACGACGCCGGCGACATCCTGGACAGCCGGAGAATCTCCGGCGTCACCGTCTTCTCGAAGTTCCGGGACCTCCCGGGCTTCGAGGGCAAGAACATTCGGTCGACCTCCGCGAACGACTGCCGGTACCTGCCGAAGAGCGTTCGCAAGGCCACCGAAAACGCACGTGAGAACTACATCACGATCATGGCAGGGGGGACAGTCGCGGAACCGGAAAGCCCGTTGGGGCACCTGGCGACCCGCGTCACATCCCTCTTCACGAAAAGAAAGGAGTGAGCTGTGGATATTCTTGGATTCCTCGTGCAGGGCGCACAGCTTTTCATCGGGCTGTTCCAAACCGGCGCGGACACGTTCATCAGCTGGATGCAGACGATCGTTCCGGTGGTGCTGCTACTGCTCATCGCAATGAACTCGCTGATCCGTTTGATCGGAGAGGACCGGGTCAACCGGTTTGCCAGCAAGGCAGGCGGCAACCCGCTGATGCGGTACATGGTGCTTCCCTTCGTCGGGTCGTTCCTTCTGGCGAACCCGATGGTGCACTCGCTCGGTCGCTTCATGCCCGAGCGCTACAAGCCCAGCTATTTCGCGAGTGCCGCCTTCTTCTGCCACACCAGCAACGGCATCTTCCCGCACATCAACCCCGGTGAACTGTTCATCTGGCTCGGCGTCGCGGCGGGCGTGCAGAAGCTCGGCCTGGACGCCGGACCGCTCGCGATCCGCTACCTGCTCGTCGGCCTCGTGCTCAATTTCCTGAGCGGCTGGGTCACCGACCTCACCACGACGATCGTGATGAAGCAGCAGGGCGTCACCCTCAGTAAAACGGTCCGCATGCAAGACGCCGCCATGGCGATGGGTTAGGAAGCAGGATCATGGTTCAGTATCACGGAGTTGTGATTAGCAAGGGCAGCGGCGGTTTCGGCGGCCCGCTCACGATCACCCCCACCGACACCAGGAACAAGCTCGTCTACATCACGGGCGGCGGGGCCAAGCCGGACATCGTCGACAAGATCGCGGAACTCACCGGGGCCATCCCCGTCAACGGTTTCAAGACCTCGGTGCCGGACGATGAGACCTGCGCGGTCGTCATCGACTGCGGCGGGACGCTGCGCTGCGGGATCTACCCGAAGAAGCAGATTCCCACGATCAACATCATGCCGACCGGACGCTCCGGCCCCCTGATGCAGTACATCAAGGAAGACATCTACGTCTCTGCGGTCGGCCTGGCGCAGGTGCGAAGCCTCTCGGCGACAAACGAAGCCGCGCCACCAGTGGGCGCTGAGCCCGCGGCGCGCACCTATACGTACTCGACGGACAAGAAGATCTCGGAAACCCTCGCCCAGCGACCGAACCAGTCGTTCGTGCAGAAGATCGGCCTCGGCGCGGGCAAGGTGGTCAACACTTTCTACCAGGCCGCACGCGACTCG
The DNA here is from genome assembly GCF_004402235.1 of Cryobacterium glucosi. Lineage (GTDB taxonomy): Bacteria > Actinomycetota > Actinomycetes > Actinomycetales > Microbacteriaceae > Cryobacterium > Cryobacterium glucosi. The sequence goes on along the minus strand of NZ_SOFS01000015.1, from coordinate 13,185 downwards.
GTGCAGACCATGATCAACACGATCATTCCCTTCATGGCCTTCGTCGCGATGCTGATCGGGATCATCCAGGGCTCAGGATTCGGAAACTGGTTCTCCGGCTTTCTCGCTCCCCTCGCCGGCAGCGGCCTGGGCCTGATCCTGCTCGGCTTCATCTGCTCGCTGCCGTTCCTGTCGCCGTTGCTCGGACCCGGCGGGGTCATCGGGCAGGTCATCGGCACCCTGATCGGCGTCGAGATCGGCAAGGGCAACATTTCCCCGAGCCTCGCCCTCCCCGCGCTCTTCGCCATCAACACCCAGAACGCCTGCGACTTCATCCCGGTCGGCCTCGGACTGGCCGAAGCGGAACCCGAAACCGTGGAGGTCGGCGTCCCGTCCGTGTTGTACTCCCGCTTCTTCACGGGGGCTCCGCGGGTCGCCCTGGCCTGGCTGGCCAGCATCGGACTCTACGTCTAGGAATCATCGCAGCGGGGTCCCGCACCGGCGGGGCCCCGCCGGCTCACGAAACAGCATCCGTTCGCACAACCGAAAGAAGTCGTCATGCCAGTCATCTACCACACCGTCGTCGGGGAAATCGGTGATGCCGTGGACTCCTTCCTCGACGAGGGAATGTTCATCCTGTTCGGGCAGGGCGCGCCGGACGCGCTCAAGGACTACTGCTACATCGTCGACGTCACAGCGTCGACGGGCGCCATCGTCGCCGGCCAGTCGCTCCGCCTCGACGACGCGTCCTACCTGATCACCGCCGTCGGGGAGGTCGCCAGGCAGAACCTCGACGGGCTCGGCCACATCACGGTCGTCTTCAACGGGGCGACGAACGCGAAAATGCACGGGTCGGTCTACGTGGAGACGGCCACGCCGCCGAAGCTGAGCGTCGGCAGCGTCATCACCATCGAGGACTAGGACCAGACGGTCATGAGGACAGAGAGGGCGACGGTGTGCATCCCGCAGGGGATCCACGCGGCGATCGCACACCGGTTGCACCGGGAGGCAGGCCGATTCCAGAGCAGCCTCTTCCTGAAGCACGGCGCCCGGACGGCGAGCCTCGGCAGCATCATCGCGATTCTCGCACTCGGCGTCGAGCGGGGTGCAGAGATCGAGATCCTCGCCGACGGAAGCGATGAGTCCGCGGCCCTGGTCGCCATCGTCGGACTCCTGGACGAGCTCGCGACCTGAGCGGCCGGGCAGGTCCATCGGGAGCCCGGTTCGCGGCATCCGGCCCTGAACCACGGAAAAAGCACCTTCGTCGAGTCGACGAAGGTGCTCTTTCCGCAACTGGGCGGATGTTCCGAACGGGGGGTTCCGGAACTATCCGTCAGTCGGGTCCAGGGTGGTGCGGTCCAGGCGGGCGACGCCGATCTTCGAGTCGGCCATGCCGTAGAAGACGTAGGTCTGGCCCTCGATCTCCTCGATCGCGGTCGGGAAGACCACGTTCGGCACGATGCCGCTGAGCTCGTCGGGCGTCTCGGCCTTCAGGAGCGGTTCGGTCGTGCGCTGCAGGATGATCGTCGGGTCGTCCGCGTCGAGGATCATGGCCCCCGCCGCGTAGTTCACCTTCTGCTGCTGCGAGAACGCGCCGTCGATCACGCCCGTGACGCCGTGGTGCAGGAGCAGCCAGCCCTCCGGCACCCGCAGCGGGGCGGGTCCGCCGCCGATCTTGAGTTCTTCGAACGCGAACTCCGGCCCGGCGAGGAATCGGTGGCCGCTCCAGAACGCGAGCTTCGTCACGTCGGCGAGCACATCCGCGACCGGCACGTAGCTGATCCAGATGCTCTGCCTGGTGTCGGTGACCCCGGCGGGCACCCGGATGCCTTCACCCGGCTTGACCTCGCCGAGGTCCCACATCGGCCGGTGCAGCACCGCGAAGGACTCCACGCCGTTCGGACCCGTGACGGGCTCCGGGAAGAAGACGGTGTCCTTGTTGTGGAACAGGTTCAGGTCCATGTCCAGTGCTTCGTCGAAGGCGAAGAGCACCGGGCCGAGCCTGCGCCAGCTGCGGAGGTCGGCGGAGACCGCGAGGGCCGTGCGCGGGCCGAGCGGGCCGTATGCGACATAGGTCATCACGTGCAGGCCGAGCCGCGGGACGAAGGTGACGCGCGGGTCTTCGACGCCGGCGTTGTGGGCGCCGCGTTCCCAGCCCTGGTCGGGCTCGAGGACGACGCCCTCGCGCTCGACGCCCGTCGGCACGCCGTCGGTGATGATCACGCGGGCGAGTCCGACCCTGGAGACGTTCCCGGTCGCGACGAGGCGGGGAAGCAGGTACAGGGTGCCGTCTGGCGTGTGCCCGGAGCCGGGGTTGAGCACGCCCTCCGCCTCGAGGGCGTTGCCCGGTTCCGGCGTCATGACGACGCCCATCCGGGTGAGGCGGTAGGGGAATGCCGCGCCGGGCATCCGTTTCGGGGCGGAGGCGTGCGGCACGTTCGCCGGGGAGGGGGCGGACGAAGGGACGGGGGATGCTGCAGTGGATTCGCGCATGACTAGCCTTTCACGCCTGAACCGATGTCGGTCGAGACGAAGTGTCGTTGGAAGAGGATGAAGAGGATGACGGCGGGTCCGGCCAGCACGCAGGCGCCGGCGAGGACCGCTCCGAAGGGGTTCGCCGCGGAGGCCGCGACGGTGCTGATGTAGTTGGCGAGGGCGACAGCGAGCGGCTGCATCGAGGCCTGCTTGGTGACCAGGAACGGCCAGAGGAATTCGTTCCACGGGCCGATGAAGGTCAGCAGCACGACGGTGAGCAGGGCGGGGCGCACCAGCGGGAGGGCGATCCGCCAGAGCAGCACGACCTCGCCGGCACCGTCGATCCTGGCCGCGTCGAAGAGCTCGCGGGGGACCTGCAGGAAGTACTGCCGGAAGATGATCACGGCCGTCGAGTTGATCGCGAACGGCAGGATCATGCCGAGGTAGTTGTCGGCAAGGCCGTAGTCCCTCGCGATCATCACGTAGAGCGGGATCATCAGCAGCTGGAACGGAACGACCTGCACGAGCAGAACGAGCGCGAAGGTGATCCCGCGGCCGCGCCACTGCAGCTGGGCGAGCGCGTAGCCGACGAGGACCCCGAAGACGAGGGTGCCGACGATCACACCGCCGGTGAAGATGCCGGAGTTGAGCAGGGTCTGCATCAGGTTGACGCGGCTGTTGATGTCCGCGTAGTTCTCGAGGGTGAGGTTGGCCGGGTTCGGGAATGCTCCCGAGATGGAGGTGTCCGGCGACTTCTGGAGTGAGCCGACGATCATGTAGTAGAACGGGAACAGGAACGCCACGGCTCCGATGGTGAGCACGACGCCGCGGAGGATGTTCTGCCCGCGGCTCATGCCGCTGGTCGTGCGCCTTCCCGGTGCGCGCGTGCTGATTGTGCCCGTACCCGGGCCTGGTGTGCGCTTGCTCATGATTCGTCACCTCCGGCGATCTTGCGCTGGATGAAGGCGATGATGAGCACGCCGATCACCAGGATGATGCCGATCGCGGACGCGGTGTCCGGGTTACCCTGCTCGATACCCTTCTGGTACATCAGCAGCACGGGAGAGGTCGATGCACCGTTCGGGCCGCCGCCGCCGGTGAGGAGGTACGGCTCGGTGAAGAGGTTCGCTCCCGTCACGGTGGAGAGCAGCAGCACGAGCACCGTCGCCGGGCGCACGCCGGGGATCGTGACGGAGAAGAACTTACGGATCGCACCGGCACCGTCTGTCGAGGCGGCCTCGTAGAGCTCCGTCGACACGCTCTGCAGCGCGGCGAGGTACAGCAGAATGTAGAAGCCGAGCTGCTTCCATGTCACGAACAGGGCGATCGTGGGCATGGCCCAGGTCGGGCTGATCAGCCAGGACGGGTCGGGGGCGAGTGGGCCGAGGATCTGGTTGACGAGGCCGCCGCCGCTGAAGAGGAAGAGCCAGACGCCGACGACCGCGACGCTCGCGGTGACGTAGGGCACGTAGTACGCGACCCGCAGGAAGGTGCGGCCGCGCACGGCCTTGTTGAGTGCCGTCGCGAGGACGAGCGAGAGCACGACGGTCAGCGGCACGTTGATCAGCAGGAAGATGCCGACGTTCCCGAAGGAGCGGATCACGGCCGGGTCGGAGAGCACCTCCTGAAAGTTGTCGAGGCCCACGAACGGCCGGTCGACCTGGGCGCCGGGGGCGGCGAAGAAGTAGTCGTGGAAGGCCATGTACACCGCGAAGACGAGCGGGTACGCGAAGACGGCGATCACGAAGACGAGGTAGGGGGCGCTGAGCAGGAGCCCGATCGGGTTCCGGCCCAGCCACGGGCGGCGCCGGGTGGCCCGCCCGCCGGGAGCCCTGATGGGGCTCCCGGCGGACGAGGTCCGCGATTCGGTGACGGTCACGAGGTGCTACTTGCTCGAGACCAGGGTGTTGATCTTGTCTGCCGCGCCGCCCAGGGTGGAGGCGATGTCGCCCTGCCCGAAGATGACCGACTTGGAGTAGGCATCCCGGAACGTCTGCCACACCTCGACCGAGTTCGACACGTTCGGAACCTCGACGGTGCGCGCGGCCTGGTCGCCGAAGGCGACGTACGCCGGGTTCGCGGCGAAGTAGTCCGGGTACGTGGTGGTCAGGTCGGAGCGGATCGGCATCTGGCCGGTCAGGCTGAGGAGCTGGCCGTCCTGCGCCTCGCTCGTCGAGAACTTCAGCACGTCCCAGGCGGTGCCCTGGTTCTTGCACGCGGTGTACATGCCGACGTTCTTGGCGTCGCTGAAGGTGTAGGTCTTGTCAGCGGATGTCCCGGCGCTCGTCGGCACCGGAACGGCGCCCCAGTTCACCTTGTCCTTGTACACCGGAACAGCCCACGGTCCCACGATCGACATCGCGGCCTTGCCGTCGGCGAACGAGTCGCCCTGGTAGAGCTCTTTGTTCGCGAGTCCCTCGGTGTACATGGTCTTCCAGAAGTCGGCGACCTTGGCGCCCTCGTCGCCGGTGAACGTGGCCTTGCCGTCTTCGACGAGCTGCTTGCCCCCGGTCTCGGCGGCGTACAGCGGGTAGAAGTCGAACCAGCTCTGGTAGAACTCACTCGTCGGGGACGGGTAGATCGCGTTCGCCGCGGCCCCACTGGAGACCAGGGCGCGGGAGGCGGTCAGGAACTCGTCATAGGTGGCGAGCTTCGGGTTCTCCGGGTCGAGCCCGGCCTTGGCGAACATGTCCTTGTTGTAGAAGATCATCACAGGGTTGGACTTCCACGGCATCTGGTAGAACTTGCCGTCTGTCGACTCGTACTGGGTCGCGGTATCGCCCGAGCGGGCCTTGATGTAGGAGTCACCGTCGGAGAAGCTGCTCAGGTCGACGAGGCCGCCCTGCTTCTGGAACTGGGGAACTGCGACCGGGGCAGTGTTGTACACGAGGCATGGTGCGTTTCCCGCCGTGATGGCGGCGCCGATCACTTCCTCGCTGCTCTTGCCGGCCGGGATCTCCTGCGCGGTGACGGTTTCGTTCGGGTGGTCGGCGTTCCAGGCGGTCACCATCTGCTTGCCCCAGGCGATCTCGGTCGCGTTGTTCGAGTACCAGATCGTGATGGGGCCGTGGGCTGTGGTCGCCGCTCCCGCCGCGCCGCCGCCCGATGAGCAGGCGCCGAGGGCGAGGATGACGGCGGCCGATGCCGCGGTCGCGGCGAGGACTCGCCGGGTTCGTGCTGTGCTGTGCATGGTTTCTCCATTCAGTCCCCGCGGCAGCTCTGCCTCGGGTGTGTTTCGGGTGGTGCGGCACGCGGGGAAGGGCGTGCGGGAGGACCGCGGCCGACGCGGGGTCGGTGCGGTGTGCGAAGGGTTCGGTGGCGGATCGGAGGTGAGGAGTGGGGGACAGTGCGGCAGCTAGGGCCGCAGGGGGGTACCGGCGGAGCCGCGGATGACGAGACGGCCTGCCGGAAGATCGACGTCGGGTGCCGTGCCGAGCGCCATGAGGTCGAGCAGGGTCCGGCCGGCGGCCCGGCCCCAGTCGCTCGGGGCGGTGCGCACCGTGGTGAGCGCCGGGTAGACGTACCGGGTGAAGTCGATGTCGTCGAAGCCCGTGATCGAGACGTCGTCCGGTACGCGCAGGCCGAGTTCGTGGGCGACGCCGAGGCCGGCGATGGCCATCGGGTCGTTGGCGAAAACGATCGCCGTGGGCGGCGAGTCCTGGGTCAGGAGCCTGCGGGCGGCATCCGCCCCCGCTGCGACGGAGAAGTCGGTCTCGATGGACTGGCCGGCCGGGAGACCGGCCTCCCTGAGGGCCGTGTCGAAGGCGGCCCGGCGGCGGCTGCCGTGCAGGAGCGCAGGGCTGCCGGCGACGTGGGCGATGCGCCGGTGGCCGAGGGAGACGAGGTAGCGCACGGTTTCGGCGACGCCAGGGGTGTCGTCGACCGAGATGCACGGGAAGGGGCTCTCGGTGTCCGGCCGGCCGAGGGTGACGGCGGGAAGGCCGAGTTCCTGCAGCAGCGGGATGCGCGGGTCGTTGTGCCGGAGGTCGCTCAGGAAGACCCCGTCGACGCGGCCGTCGGAGACGAGCGACCGGTAGGTGCGCATTTCGGTCTTCTCGTCGGGCACGACGCTCAGCACGAGGGCGAGGCCCTGCGGGGCGAGGACGGTCTCGACGCCGGCGATGAACGACGGGAAGAACGGGTCGGAGCCGAGGACCTCCGGGTCGCGGGCGATCACGAGGCCGAGCGCGAAGGAACGCCGGGTGGACAGCGACCTGGCTCGCAGGGAGGGGGTCCAGCCGAGTCGCTCGGCGATCTCGAGGATACGGACGCGGCTCTCGGCGGAGACACCGGGCCGGTCGTTGAGGGCGAAGGAGACGAGGCCTTTGCTGACGCCGGCCTCGCGGGCCACATCAGCGATGGTCACCTTGGGCTCACTCATCGCGCCTCCTCATCGATAGCACCTGCTCGAGTCTTCTGAACCGGTTTAGGCAAACCTATACCGGTTTAGTCCCCCACGTCAACCACTCGCGGAGCACATTCCTGCGGGGGAGACGCATAATGGGACGGGCGCCGGACTTCCCGGCACGCATCAGCCAGAACGGCCGCTCACGCCTTCCTTCCTCGACTTCCTCGGCACCGCCCGGTTCGATCCGGTGGCGGGTTCGGGCATCCTTGTCGCCGCCGCGCTGTATCTCCTGGGTATCCGTGCCGCCGGCCGCAGGGGGACCGCCTGGCCGCTCCTCCCGACCCTCGGCTTCTTCCTGCTCGGGCTCGGGTCCTGGGCGTGGGTGTCGTTCGGGTTCCTCGGAGCCTGGAGCCCCGACCTGCGCTGGGCGTTCACGACCCGGATCGCCCTCCTGCTCTTCGTGGTCCCGGCGCTGCTGAGCCTCGGCCGCCCCGTCGAGCTGGCGCGGGCCGCGCTCCAGGGCCGGGCCCTGCGCGGGTTCAACGCCGTGCTCGGGTCCTGGTTCGTGCGTCTCGTCGGCAACGCCGTCTTCGCCCCGCTCTTCGCGATCGCCGCCTTCCTGGTCTTCCTGACCCCCCTCGCCTACGTGCTGCGGAGCAATCCCGCAGCGGAGGCGAGCCTGACGCTGCTCGTGCCGCTGGTCGGACTGCTGATGGTGCTGCCGATCACCGACCACGCCCTCGTCCGCACGAGCCTTTTCATCACGGCAGAGTTCATGCTCGCCTTCGTCGAACTCGTGATGGATGCCATCCCCGGCATCCTGCTGCGCCTCAACGAGACGGTGCTCGACGGGGCCCCGGCCCTGGTCGGGTCGTTCCCGGCCTGGTTCCCCTCGCCGCTCTGGGACCAGCACCTGTCCGGCGACTTCCTCTGGTTCATCGCGGAGGTCGCGGACATCCCGGTGCTGATCATCCTGTTCCTGCGCTGGAACCGCACCGACCGGCACGAGGCGAAGCAACTCGACGAGCTCTCCGACGAGCAGATGGCCGCCCTCACCGCCGAGCACCTGCGCCGCGCACCGTGACCCTGCCCACCCTGACCCTGCCCTGCCGGGCCAGGCGGGGCTAGGGTGGCTGCACGATGGATCTCCTCGGTGCCTTCTTCGAGGCCGGCGACTACTCGATAGCGCGGCAGGTCCTGCAGCGCGGAGTAGCCGCGATCTTCCTCGTGGCGTTCCTGTCCACCGCCAACCAGTTCCCGGCGCTGCTCGGGGATCACGGCCTGCTGCCGGTGCGCGACTGGGTGTCCCGCGTGCGGTTTCGCGACGCGCCGAGCCTCTTCCACTGGCGTTACTCCGACCGGATGCTGCGGGTGCTGGCCTGGGGCGGCGTCCTGCTGGCCGCAACCCTCGTCGCCGGCCTGCCGCAACTCGGCCCGCCCTGGCTTCCGATGCTCGCCTTCCTGCTGCTCTGGGCCGGGTACCTGTCGATCGTCAACGTGGGGCAGACCTTCTACTCCTTCGGCTGGGAGAGCCTGCTGCTCGAGGCCGGGTTCGTCGTCGCCTTCCTCGGGTCGAACGAGGTGGCCCCGCCGCTTACGATCATTGTCTTCGTGCGCTGGCTGGTCTTCCGGCTGGAATTCGGCGCCGGAATGATCAAGATGCGCGGCGGCCCGGAATGGCGGGACCTGACCGCGATGTTCTACCATCACGAGACGCAGCCGATGCCGAATCCCGTGAGCTCCTTCGTGCACCGGCTGCCGGCCTGGTTCCACCGCGGCGAGGTGCTCGGCAATCATGTCGCGCAACTCGTGGTGCCGTTCTTCCTCTTCGCACCCCAGCCCGTCGCATCCGTCGCCGCCGCCGTGCTCGCCTTGACCCAGCTGTGGCTCGTGGTCACCGGAAACTTCGCCTGGCTGAACTGGATCACGATCGTGCTCGTCTTCGCCGCGGTCGACGACCGCGCATTCCGGACGGTCTTCCCGTTCCTCCCCGGCGCCGCAGGCGAGCCCTCGACAGCCCTCCCCGCCTCCCCGCCGTGGTTCGTCGTGCTCGTGCTCGCGGTCACCCTCCTGCTCGTGGTGCTGAGCTTCTGGCCGGCCCGCAACCTGGTCGCGCGCAGGCAGCTGATGAACGCGAGCTTCAACCGGTATCACCTCGTGAACGCCTACGGGGCATTCGGCACCGTGACGAAGGAGCGCTATGAGATCGTCGTCGAGGGCAGTTCCGCCGAAGACCCCGGCGACGAGACGGCCTGGCGCGCCTACGAATTCCACGGCAAACCGGGGGACCCCGCCCGCCTGCCCCGCCAGTTCGCCCCGTATCACCTGCGGCTCGACTGGCTGATGTGGTTCCTCGCCCTCGGCGTGCGCGACACCCGGTGGTTCGAGATGTTCCTGGTGCGCTTGCTCGAGGGCGACCGGCCGACCCTGCGGATGCTGCGGGTCAACCCGTTCCCCGACGCTCCGCCCCGCTTCGTGCGCGCGCGGCTGTTCCGCTATCGGTTTGCGACGCGCGCCGAGCGGACCGCCACCCGGGACTGGTGGGTGCGCACCCCGGCCGGTTCCTACGTGCGCCCGGTCGCGCTCCCGGGTGGCCCCCGTGCCTGACGTGAACGTGGTCGGGGCCGGGCCGAACGGTCTCGCCGCCGCGGTCGTCTGCGCGCGGGCCGGCTTGTCCGTGACCGTCAGTGAGCGCGCCGAAACGGCAGGCGGCGGACTCCGCACGAGCGAGCTCACCCTGCCCGGCTTCCGGCATGACCTCGGCTCCGCGGTGCACCCCGCAGCGCTCGCCTCCCCGTTCTTCCGCGCCTTCGGGCTCAGCGAGCGGGTGCCGTTCGTGATCCCCGAGGTGTCCTATGCGCATCCGCTCGATGCGCACCGCACCGCCATCGCCTACCGCGACCTCGACCGCACCGCCGCGGAGCTCGGCCGCGACGGCCCGGCCTGGACCCGGCTGCTCAGGCCCCTCGTCGACCGGATCGACGGCCTCGTCTCCTTCACCGGCCACCAACTGCTGCGCTGGCCGGATGACCCGCGCGCCGCCCTCGACTACGGCCTCCGCGTGCTCGCCCTCGGCACCCCCGCCGGGCGGATGCTGTTCCACGGCCCGGCCGCGCCGGCCCTCCTCTCCGGCGTGGCCGCACACGCTCCCGGCCGCCAGCCCGCACTCGCGCAGGCTGGGGCCGGGCTGCTCCTCGCGGCGGAGGCGCACGCCGAGGGCTGGGGCTACCCCGTCGGCGGAGCGCAGGCGATCGCCGACGCTCTCGTCGCCGACCTGCTCGCCCACGGCGGCACGCTGCGGCTGAACACCGAGGTGCGCGGGCCCGGCGACCTCGACCCGGCCAGGGTGACCCTGCTCGACACCTCGGCGGTCTTCCTCGACCGTTTCGCGGGCCCGGCGCTTCCCGACGGCTACCGGCGTGCGCTCCGCCGGTACCGCTACGGCAACGGGGTCGCCAAGGTCGACTTCGCGCTGTCCGGCCCGGTGCCCTGGACGAACCCCCGGCTCGCCCTCGCGCCGACCGTGCACCTCAGCGGCAGCCGGGTCGAGGTCGAACGTGCCGAACGGCTGGTGTCCGGGGGACGCTCGCCGCGGCATCCGTTCGTGCTGCTCGCCCAGCCGAGTGTGCTCGACGCGAGGCGGGCGCCGGCAGGGAAGGCCGTGCTCTGGGCGTACACCCACGTTCCGGCCGGCTGGAACGGCGACCCGGCCCTCGCGATCGTGCGCGCGATCGAACGCTACGCGCCCGGATTCCGCGACACGATCCTCGCCGCCGCGAGCCACACGCCCGCAGAGCTCGCCGCAGGGAATCCGAACCTCATCGGCGGCGACATCCTCGGCGGGGCCGTCTCCCTGCGCCAGCTCGTCAAGCGACCGGTGGTGTCCACCCACCCCTGGCGCACGCCCGTTCCCGGGCTCTACCTCTGCTCGGCGTCGACGCCGCCAGGTCCCGCCGTGCACGGCATGAACGGATGCTTCGCCGCCGCGCTCGCCCTGCGCGAGCACTTCGGAATCCACACCCTTCCCGACCTCGCCCCCTGACGGATTCGACGGGGCGAGCGGATGCCGGGGGAGCCTCAGTCGTTCTCCGGCCAGTCCTCGGGGCCCTGCCGCTCCGTGGCGCGCAGCTTGTCGATGTCGCGGCGTTCCCGCTTGGTCGGACGCCCGGCGCCGCGGTCCCGCATGGGCACGAGCGCGACCTCCTCCCGCGGCGGGGGCGGCGGGGTCTTGTCCACGAAGCACTCGGCGGCGACGAGTGCGCCGACGCGCTTGTTCACGATCTTCGAGACCACGAGCACCCGGTCGAAACCGCTCGACCGCACCCGGACCTCGTCGCCGATGTGAACCGGCTGAGCCGACTTCGCCCGTTCGCCGTTCACCTTGACGTGACCGGCCCGGCACGCGGCCGTCGCGAGCGACCGGGTCTTGAACATCCGCACGGCCCACGCCCAGCTGTCCACGCGTGCCGTCGTCAGGGGGTCCATCCCTCGACTCTACGACCAGGCGCGGGCGTGCGGATGCCGGCCTCGCCGCATCCGCGCGTCGGCACCCGCCTCAGAACAGCGAGGACACGATCAACAGCATGGTCACGCAGAACCCGGACACGAAGTTCAGCCAGAGGAAGCGCTTCCAGCCGGCATTGGCGGTCTCGGCGCGCGCGTCGCTCACCGACCGGAACGGCCACGCGGCCACAATGTACGGAACCGCGAGCACGGCGGCGAGAAGGCCGGGCCACCCGGTCGCGAGCATCAGCAGCCCGGCAGCAGCCCAGCAGCCGATCGCGAGCCGCACCGTCCGGCCGGCGCCGAGCGCGGTCGCAATCGAGGCGATCCCGCCCTCCCGGTCGGGCACGACGTCCTGCACGGCCCCGAAGGCGTGGCTGGCCATACCCCAGAGGAAGAACGCGGCGAGCAGGGCCACCAGGCCCGGTGTCCACTGCGCCCCGGCGACCGCGAGCCCGTAGACCGCCGGGCTGACGAAGTGCGTGCTCGACGTCACGGAGTCGACGACAGGGCGCTCCTTGAACCGCAGCCCGGGCACCGAGTACGCGGCAACGGCGAAGAGGCTCACCGCGAGCACGACCCACGACACCGGATGCCCTGTGCCGGCCAGCACGAGCATCGCGCCGAGCACGGGCACCGCCGTCACGATCCCGGACACCAGCACCGTGCGGTGCAGGGCAGGGTCGAGCATCGCGCCTTCGACGCCGCCCTTCCGCGGGTTGCGCAGGTCGGACTCGTAGTCGAACACGTCGTTGATGCCGTACATCAGCAGGTTGTACGGGATCAGGAAGAAGAGCGTGCCGACCACGAGGAGCGCGTCGACGCGCCCGGTCGTCACGATGTAGGCGGCCGCGAACGGGTAGGCCGTGTTGATCCAGCTCAGGGGCCGGGAGGACAGCAGCACCTGCCGCGTCTTCCAGAGTGTCGTCGTACGGATGCTGCTCATCGGTTCCCCCCGCGCGTGGCCGATCGGCTGCTGGCGCTGTTGTCGTGATCCTGTGCGGGACCGTGATCCCGCCCCTGATCTCTTCCCTGACTGGATTCTCCCACGGTTCCGGTCCCGTCGACCGACCTGTCGACCGACCTGTCGACCGACCTGTCGACCGACCTGTCGACCGACCCGGGGCTGACCGGGGCGGCCCGTCCGCCCGGAGCCCGGCGCCCCGGCAGGAGCGTCCAGAGTGCGGGCAGCAGGAGGGCGGTGGCGAGCGGGTAGGCGAAATCCTCGACCGGGGCCAGGCCGAGGCGGAGGCCAGAGGTGTGGGCGGGGTCATAGGCGACGAGCCCGACGCCGATCATCACGTTGTCGAAGATCGCGCTCAGCACGAGCACAGCGAGCAATGCGCACCCGATCGCCGCGACCCTGCGCCGGGAAGGACGTCGCCGCAGTCCGGCAACGACCGCTGCGAGGGCCGCAGCGACGACGAAGACGAGGTCGAGCAGCAGGTAGGTCACGTGCGCCGCTTTCGACGTGCACCGCGTTCGAGAAGCAGCTCGGCCCCGCGCACGGCGTTCATGGTCAGGTAGCAGAGGAAGGTGAGGAAGAAGAGCTCCTCGAGCGGGAGCTCCGGCGCGAGCTGGATGCCGGTCATCAGGTCCGTCTCGCCCCGGTAGAAGATCCCCGCAGTGATGCCGCCCGCGTCCCAGGCCAGCAGGAAGGCCACGCCGATGGCGAGCACGGCGGCGGCCTTGCGGCCGTCGAGCCAGAAGAACAGCCGGAACCTGCGGTCGAGCAGCACCATGGCGCCGAGCGAGACGAGCAGGCTCAGCAGGTAGGCGACGCTCACGGTGTTCCGGGCGCGTCCGGCCCGCCCGCGGTGCGGACCCCGGTCGCGGCGGCTTCCGCGGCGCCGGCGCCGGCGGTGCCGCCCGCTGCGCCG
>NZ_SOFS01000005.1 GCF_004402235.1 Cryobacterium glucosi | reverse complement strand
AGAGGACCCCTTGGAAGCCGCCGTCACAGATGCGCTGGTGCACCGTTTTGAGCGACACGGGGGCCTCGACGCCGTCGATCCAGCCGACCCCGACCCCGGACGCGAGGTCGGCGGCGTTCACGTGCACCATCACCGTCGGGGCGGATCCGCCCATGCTGGGCGTGTCCTCGTCGCGGGCTGCGTGCTCGAACAGGGCCCGGAGGATGTCGGCGCGTTTCTCCCCGCCGGTGCGGGTGTCCGCCCGGCGCTCCCGGAGCTCCGCCTCGATCACGTCCAGATCCGGGCCCGTGTCGGCGTCGGTACCCGCGGTCTCGGCGCCGGGGATCATCTGCCCCGAATCCATCAGCGCCTGTTCCTCGGCGGTGGGGAACGCCGGGCGGGCGTGGAAGCTGAGGAAGGCGTCGAAGAGGGTGTTCATCACGCCGAACAGTTCCGGCGTCACCCCGCCCTTGACGGGGTACAAGCCGTTCTTCAACTGGCCGAAGCCGATGTTGGATTTCGCCTCGAAAAGGTCCTCCTGGGGCAGTATCCCGTCGGGGTCCAGGGCCGCCTGCCACTGCGCGACCATGCCCCGGATCAGGTCCGTGGTCACCGGCACACCGGCCCCGGCCAAATCCTCGGTCTCCGGGGTGATCAGCCCCGCCGCAGAGGCGACCAGGGCCCGCTCCGCCGTCAACAGGTCATCCGGGGCCACCCGGTGACTGATCACCTGCAAACCCGCCACGATCAACTCCGCCGTCTCCACCCCGATCTCCCCCGCTGCCAGGGCGGCCCCGACCGTCGGGAACAAGGGCGGCAACCAGCTGCTCCCGCCGCACGGCCGCGGCAACACCGCGTCGCCGAGCTTCGTGCGCCGCTTGACCTCCCGGGCCGACACCCGTGTCACCCGGGTGAGGACATCCCACGGGCCCGTGCAGCCCATCTTCCACGCCAGACCCTCCCGGCCGAGCACCCGGGCCCTCCGGTCCACATCCGTCGCCGTGCTCACCCGGGCCGCATCCACCGTCCGCCCGATCGCCTCCACGGTGCTCAGCGCCGTCACAGCTTCTGTGTCACTGAGCAGCCCCACCGGGATCGCCGCCAGGGCATCGGCGAGAACCGCCTGCGCCTCCACGAGCCTTGCGACAGCATCCGCATGCACCGACGGCACCGACGGCACCGACCTGGCCAGCCCTTCAGCGCCCTCGAAACCCTCGGCAACCTCGACCGAATGGGCCGACTCGGCGCCTGCGGTGGGCTGATCACCCGCAGCCCCGGAACCGGGTGTCTGCGGGGTGTGTGACTGGGGATCGGAAGCTCCTGCCATACCCCGATTCTACGCCGAATCGAACACAAAGAAGAGACTTACTCACATAATTGTGGGCTTCTCATTCCGAGTTTCATACCTGAAGACGGTTGATTCTCCTGCCCGTGGTTCCGAATTCAGGAGATCCTCCCGGGCGGGCAACTCCGGTCCGCGGACCAGTGCCGCCGATCCCACCCGACACCAAGAATCTCCTGAATTCGACACCGGGTGCAGACCCGAGGCAGCAGACGCCAACACCGCCGACGAGCGGTGAGACTCCGTTCATCCTGGATGGACTGTGTAACGTCCGTCGCGGCTCGTAGCCCCGACACCCCGCCCGTAGATCGCTCCCGAAGGCGCTACCCGAGCGAGGTGCCGAAGAGCAGGCCGAGCACGTAGGTGACCCCGGCTGCCGCGAAGCCGATCAGCAGCTGGCGGAGCGCACGCCGGAGCGGCGGCCCGCCGGAAAGCAGGCCGACAATCGCGCCCGTCGCAAGGAGGGCGAGCCCGACGAGCACGGACGCGACCACGATCGCCGCAAGCCCCTCGAGGCCGAACAGGTAGGGCAGCACAGGGAGGATGGCGCCGGAGGCAAAGAAGCAGAAGCTCGAGGACGCGGCACCCCAGCCGGTTCCGATCGCCTCGTGCTCGTCCGTCGCGGGGTCGAGAGCCCCGTGCGCGATGTCGGCGCCCTGGACCGGGGCGGCAACCGAAACCGGTCCGGTCGCCATGGTCAGCGTGCGCAGCACCTCGTGCGCCTGCGCCTCGGCCTCGTCCGCCGCCATGCCTTGCGCCCGGTAGACGAGGGTGAGCTCGTTGGCGGCGAGGTCGAGGTGCGAGAGCACCGTGCGCGCGGTCGCCTGGGGGGTGGATGCCTCGAGCAACTCCCGCTGCGACCGCACCGAGACGTACTCACCCGCACCCATCGACAGGGCGCCGGCGAGCAGACCGGCGATGCCCGTGAACAGGATGGTCGCGGCGGGAACGCCGGTCGCGCCGATACCGAGCACGAGGGCGAGGTTGGAGACGAGGCCGTCGTTGATGCCGAACACGGCTGCGCGGAACGACCCGGCGAGGCGCTGGCGTCCGCGGGCGGCCAGCCCCCGCACGACCTCCTCGTGGATGCGTTCGTCGGCCGCCATCGTCTTCGTCGCGTCGACGTCGGAATCGTATGGCGAGCGCGCTTCCGCCCGCTGGGCGAGCGCGAGCACGAAGACGGAACCGAATCGTCTTGCGAGAAACCCGAGGAACCGGGTGCGCACCGCTCCACGTTTCGGCGGGCCGGCCTGGTCACCGAGCAGGTCCCGCCAGTGCGCCTCGTGCCGGGCTTCCGCCTCGGCGAGGGCGAGCAGGATCTCCTTCTCCTCACCGGTCCGGCGGGAGGCGAGGTCGCGGTAGACCGCGGCCTCCGCGCGTTCATCGGCGAGGTACTGGCGCCAGCGTCGAATGTCAGCGGGGGTCGCCGTGGACTCAACGCTCGGGGAATCGGGACGTTCCTGGGCTGCGCTCATCGCGATCACGCTTCCGGGGCCGGTTCGAGGGAGGTCTGGGCAACCCGGGCCGATTCGTGCGGGCCCGAGCCGTCGAGCCCGTAGAACGGTTCGTCGAACTGCACGGTCCAGATCGCCTCCCGACCGGAGACAGGGACGTAGAGGGCTGCGCCGTCGGTGTCCCCCGCCCCGACGATGACGCCGATGGGGTCTTCGACCATCGACTCCGGGTAGCGGCTCCGGTCGAGCCGCACCAGAACCTGCATCCCGACGCCGAAAACGGCTCGACTCGCGGGCCCGTCCGGTGCGGGCTCGCGTCGCTTCCAGAGAGCCATTACTCGGCCGTTCCTGCCCTTTCGAGGACAAGTTCCCGTACCCGTGCGGCATCCGCTTGTCCGCGCATGGCCTTCATGACGGCACCGATCACGGCACCGGCCGCCTGGACCTTGCCATCGCGGATCTTCGCGAGCACGTCGGGCTGGGAAGCGAGAGCGAGGTCGATGGCCTCGATGAGCGGGCCGTCGTCGGAAACGACGGCAAGACCGCGGATCTCCACGACCTCGAGCGGGGTGCCTTCGCCGGCGATGACGCCCTCGAGCACCTGGCGGGCCAGGCGGTCGGTCAGCGTTCCCGCGGTGACCAGTTCGATCAAAGCGGCGAGCTGCACCGGCTCGACGAGGGAGTCAGCGGAGACGCCGGCGACGTTCGCGAGCCTGGCGACCTCGCCGGTCCACCACTTGCGGGAGGACTGGGCGGATGCGCCGGCTGCGACGGTGGCCTCGACAGCGTCGAGCAGGTCGGAGTTGACGACGTCCTGGAACTCGAGGTTGGCGAAGCCCCAGTCGGCCTGGAGGCGCTTGCGGCGTGCCGCGGGCGGCTCCGGCAGGGTCGCGCGGAGTTCTTCGACCCAGGCGCGGGAGGGCGCGACGGGGACGAGGTCGGGCTCCGGGAAGTAGCGGTAGTCGTCGGCGTCGGACTTGGGCCGGCCCGCGGACGTGATGCCGGTGTCCTCATGCCAGTGCCGGGTCTCCTGCGTGATCGTTCCGCCGGCGGCGAGGAGTGCGGCCTGGCGCTGGATCTCGTAACGGACGGCACGTTCGACGCTGCGGAGCGAGTTGACGTTCTTGGTCTCCGTGCGGGTGCCGAGCTTTCCGGAGCCGCGCGGGCGCAGGGACACGTTCGCGTCGCAGCGCACGTTGCCCTCTTCCATCCGCGCGTTGGACACGCCGAGCGCCTTGACGATCTCGCGGATCGCCGCAACGTAGGTGCGCCCGATCTCGGGAGAGTCGGCCTCGCCGCCCTCGATCATCTGCGTGACGATCTCGACGAGGGGCACGCCGCCGCGGTTGTAGTCGACGAGCGAGTAGTCGGCGCCCTGGATCCGGCCGGTCGCGCCGCCGACGTGGGTGAGCTTGCCCGCGTCGTCTTCCATGTGGGCGCGTTCGATGTCGATCGTGACCTGGCGGCCGCTCTCGAGTTCGATCGTGAGCTGCCCGTTGAACGCGATCGGCTCGTCGTACTGGGAGGTCTGGAAGTTCTTCGCGGTGTCGGGGTAGAAGTAGTTCTTGCGGGCGAAGCGCGAGTATTCCGCGATCTCGCAGCCGAGGGCGAGCCCGAGGCGGATGCTCGACTCGATCGCCTTCGCGTTCACCTGCGGGAGCCCGCCGGGGAGTCCGAGGCAGGTCGGGCAGGTGTTCGTGTTCGCACCCTGGCCGAATTCGTTGGCGCAGCCGCAGAACATCTTGGTCTTGGTGTTGAGTTCGACGTGCACCTCGAAGCCGAGCACCGGCTCGAACAGTTCGAGGGCCTTGTCGTAATCCATCAGTTCAGCCTTCTTCATCAGACGGCTCCCCCTTCGCTCGCGAACATTTGTGTGGGTGCCAGTTTCGGCGCAAGGCTGAGCAGGGTGTGTCCCCAGTGCGCTTCGAGCAGCTGCTCGACGGCGGCACCGAAGGTGTACAGACGGGCGTCCTGCTTGGCGGGCGCCATGACCTGCAGCCCGACGGGCAGGCCGTCCTCCGGCGCGAGGCCCATCGGCAGGCTCATTCCCGGGATGCCGGCGAGGTTCGCCGGGATCGTGGTGACGTCGTTGAGGTACATCGCCATCGGGTCGTCCATCTTCTCGCCGAACTTGAACGCCGTGGTCGGCGCGCTCGGGGACAACAACACGTCGACCTTCTCGAATGCGGCGTCGAAGTCGCGCTGGATCAGGGTGCGCACCTTCTGGGCGCTGCCGTAGTACGCGTCGTAGTAGCCGGCGCTCAGAGCGTAGGTGCCGAGGATGATCCGGCGCTTGACCTCGGGTCCGAAACCGGCGTCGCGCGTCGCGGCCATGACCCGTTCGCTCGTGAGCGGTCCCTCTGCCGGGTCCACGCGGATGCCGAAACGCACCGAGTCGAAGCGGGCGAGGTTGCTCGAGGCCTCGGCGGGGAGGATCAGGTAATACGCGGCGACGGCATATTCGAAGCTCGGTGCACTGACCTCTTCGATCTCGGCGCCGGCTGCGACGAGCATCGCGAGGGTTTCGTTGAAGCGCTGCAGGACTCCGGGCTGGAACCCGGGGCCGGACAGCTCCTTGACGACACCGATCCGGACGCCGGTGAGGGCACCGTCAACCCGGCCCGCGATCGCGGCGGCGGCCATCGAAGGCCAGCGGTCGGTCAGCGAGGTGGAGTCGAGCGGGTCGTGGCCGCTGAGAACGTCGTGCAGAAGCGCGGCGTCGTAGACGGTGCGGCTGACCGGTCCGACCTGGTCGAGCGAGGAGGCCAGGGCGATCGCACCGTAGCGGGAGACTCCGCCGTATGTCGGCTTGACTCCGACGGATCCGGTGACGGCTGCGGGCTGGCGGATCGATCCGCCGGTGTCGCTGCCGAGGGCGAGGGGCGCTTCGAACGCGCTCACCGCTGCGGCGGATCCTCCGCCGGAGCCGCCGGGAATCCGGTCGAGGTCCCAGGGGTTGTGGGTCGGGCCGTACGCGGAGAACTCGGTGGACGAGCCCATCGCGAATTCGTCCATGTTGGTCTTGCCGAGCGGGATCAGCCCGGCTTCGCGGACGAGCCGCACGACCGTGGCGTCGTAGGGCGGGATCCAGCCCTCGAGGATCTTCGAGCCGGCGGTCGAGGGCATGTCGCGCGTCGCGAGCACGTCCTTGATGGCGATGGGCACGCCCGCGAGCGGACCGAGCACGGCACCGGCGGCGCGCTGGGCGTCCACGACGGCGGCCGCGGCGAGGGCGTTCGCCCCGGCCACGTGCAGGAACGCGTGTACGTCGGTGTCGACGGCCGCGATGTGGTCAAGGTGGGCCTGCGTCGCCTCGACGGAGCTGACGGCGCCGCTCGTGAGGAGGATGGACAGGTCGGCGGCGGAGAGGCGGGTGAGATCGGTCATGGTTACTCCTCGTCCAGGATCGCGGGCACGCGAAATTTGTCGCCGTCGCGGTCGGTCGATCCGGAAAGTGCTTCTTCGACGGACAGGGACGGCACGACGACGTCGGCGCGGAAAACGTTGGTCAACGGCATCGGGTGGCTCGTCGCGGGAACTTCGGGCGTTGCGACTTCGGCGACCTTCGCCACCGAGTCCACGATCTGGCCGAGTTCGGCGGTGAGGCGGGTGATCTCCTCCGGGCTGAGGTCGATCCGGGCGAGGTTTGCCAAGTGCGCAACCTGCTCGGCCGTGATTTCAGACATGTTGCTCCGATTGTGGTTGAGGTGAATACCCAATTCTATTCGGAGCCGTTGGTGACCAAATCCGCGTTGTCCGTTCCGATCAGCGCCATGTTGTGCAGCGACTCGCTCCCTGGCTCGAAATACGCGTTGTGGCCGAGCGAGGCCGTGAGGCTGGCCCCGGTGATCCGGTCGGTCGAACCGCGGACCCCGAGCGGATGCGCCCCGTACGATTCGGCCCCCGGGTCACTCCCGAAGAAGGCACTGTTGACGGCCGGATCCCAGTCGGCCTTGCCGACCCAGACGTTCTCGCCCGTCACATGCAGGCTGGCCGCGGACTGGATCTGGCTGCCCGGCGATCCGACGAGCACGAGGGCGTCGACATCGAAGGAGCCGCGGGCGAGGGCGGTGAGCGCGACGGTCGAGCCGTAGGAGTGTGCGTAGACGGAGATGAAGGGCTGGTGCCCCCCGCGGTCCGAGCGGATGCCGAGGGAGGACTTCTCGAGGAAGTCGGCTCCGACGATGGCCTTGTCGAGGCCGCCGACGCTGAACAGGTCGGGGACCTCGTAGCCGATCCAGGCGACCGTCGCGATGCTGGCATTCGCCTGGCCCGCGCCCTGGCCTGCGCGTTCGGCGAGCACCTTCTCCTGTTCCATGTACAGGTCGTTCGCCGTGTCCGTCCAGTGCACGATCTCGGCCTCGACGGTGTAGTTCATTCCGGGAACGAGGAAGCCGACGTAGTCGGCGGTGTCGGGATTGCCGAGCGCGATGGCCGCGCGACCGCCGCCCGTGCTGTCGAGCAGGATCAGGGAGCGGCGCGGCCCCGCGTCGGCTTGCCTGAGTGCGGTGCGCACCTGGTCGAGGACGGCGAGCTCGTGGGTGGCGCTCGTGCGGTCGTCGTCGCTCAGCGTGCCCGCGAGGCGCTGCTGGGTCTCGGTGATGCTCTCGTTCAGGTATCGGGCGTTCGCCCGGCCACGCTCCCGGAACGGGATGCCCTCGAGGTTGCCGACGAGGCGGGGTGCCGCGGCGATGAGGGAGGAGCGTTCGGTGCCGCCGAGGGACGTCCACCAGCCGGTGACCTCTGTCGCGGCCGGCGGAACCGCGAGGAGGGAGTCGAGCTGTTCGGGGAAGTCCAGCACGAAGCTCGAGATGTCTGCGACCGAGAGCCGGGCAAGCCCGGCGAGGAGGCTCGACCCGCGCAGGAAGCGGAGGGAGTTGACGTCTCCGTCGATCGACACGACCGGTTCGAGGCCGAGGGGCTGCAGTCCCAGGTCGGTGTCGCTCGACACGACCGCGTATTCGTGCACCTGAAAGGCCTCGCTGGCCCCATTGAATACCAGCGAGGATGCAAGAAGAATTGCCGCGCCTAACAGCAAACCTGGGTACGTCCCCTCACGAACACCGAGCGGTGGATCGGCACGGTATCAAGTGCACACCCTGCACTTTTAGAGTATCGAAGAATGCGCCCGTTGGGGATGAACTTTGTCCCCGGTCCGGGTGCAAATATTCGGGCAGTGAAACCGGGTATTGCGCGCG
Source organism: Cryobacterium glucosi (assembly GCF_004402235.1). Lineage (GTDB taxonomy): Bacteria > Actinomycetota > Actinomycetes > Actinomycetales > Microbacteriaceae > Cryobacterium > Cryobacterium glucosi. Next base: position 218,632 of record NZ_SOFS01000005.1, on the reverse strand, counting down.
GGCATATATGCGTGGTCTTATATAGGCATGTCACTGACCATTGCTCTGCTCGGGATGCTCGAGCTCTCGCCCCTCTCCGGGTACGACCTCAATAAGAGGATCGAGGCATCCGTCATTCATTTCTGGTCTGCGGACCAGTCCCAGATCTACCGCACGCTCAGCCGCCTGGTCGCTGACGGACTCGCCGAGGTCACGGTCATCGCCCAGGACGGCAAACCAGATCGGCGCGAACACCGGATCACCCCGGCGGGTCACGCGGCCCTCGACGCCGCGCTCAGGGCGCCGCTGGAACCTGAGACCCCGCACGAGTCCTTCCTGATGCGCATCTTCTTCGCCGGAGCGCTCGGAATCGACGGCGTCCGCGAACTCCTCCGAGCGCGGAGGGAGGAAGCGAGCCGGCTGCTCGCGCGCCTGACCACCATCGAGGCCCGGGATCCCGGGCGACCGGAAACCATCGGCCAGGCCCTGCGCCGGGCCACGCTCCGCAACGGAATCGTCCACGCCGAGGCGGAACTCGCCTGGCTGGACGAAACCGAATCCGTCCTGGTCACGGCTTCACGGTGACCGGGTATCCGCTCGAGCACGGCGTAGACGCCCCTGGCTCGGAGACGATCGTGTTACTGCACGGCGGCACCGTCGCCTCCTGGTCCTGGCAGCCGCAGGTCGAGGGAATGACGGACCGGCACATCCTCACACCGGACCTGCCGGGCTTCGGCTCCCGGTCGGGGGAAGAGTGGCATTCGCTGGATCGCACCGCTGACGACGTTGCCGAGATCATCCGCTCCCAGGCCAGGGGCGGGAGCGCCCACGTGATCGGGCTTTCGCTCGGCGGCCTCGTCGCCGTGCACTTGATGGCCCGGCACCCGGAGCTGATCCAGTCCTGTCTGATCTCGGGCGCACCCGTGACCGGCATCCATGGAGCTGCCCGGTTCCTCAACACCCTCCAGCTGCGACTGTGGGACCGGGCCTGGTACTGGAAGGCGCAGGCGAAGGCGTTCGGATTGCCTGCCGACGCCGTCGACCTGTTCGTCGGCCACGGCCTGGGCATCCGGGCAGACAACGCGGCACGCGTGTTCGCGGACGTCAACCGGGGCGGCTGCCCGGATTCGCTCGGCGATTACCGGGGTCCGCTCCTCGCCGTCGCTGGAGAGAAGGAGTCCCGCCTGGTGCGGCGCAGCTTTCCCGAACTGCGCATCAGGCTCCCGCAGACACTCACCTGGATCGCTCCCGGCATGCACCACGTCTGGAGCATCGAGAACGTCGGACTCTTCAACCGGATGGTCCTCGGCTGGGTCGATCACCGCACGGCTCCCGAACCGGACTGACCGGTGACCGATCCGGCCCCGTCAGTCGGTCGGTGCGGTGACCGTACCGTCTGTCACGTCGGCGCCGGTCACGTCGGCGACGGCGCCATCAGCCACGTCGAGCGCGGCGGGGCCTCCGGTGACGAGGAGCCGGAATTGCGCTGCGTCGAGGATACGCAGCCCGAGGGCCTCCGCCTTGGTGAGCTTGGAACCTGCGCCCGGTCCGGCGGCCACGAAGTCGGTGTTCTTCGACACGCTCGACGCGCTCTTTCCGCCAGCGGAGATGATCGCCTCCTGGGCTTCTTCCCTGGTGTAGCCCTCGATCGACCCCGTCGCGACGACGGTGAGCCCGGCGAGCACTCCCCCGGCGGCCGCGGCAGCGCCCGGTCCCGGGTGGTCCGGCGTCCGGAACTGCACGCCGGCGGCGGTCCACTGGTCCACGATGTCGCGGTGCCAGTCCACCTCGAACCAGTCGATGATGGCGTCTGCGATGATGCCGCCGACGCCGTCGACCTCGGCGAGCTCGTCGCGCGTCGCCGCTCGGATCCCGTCGAGGCTGCCGAAATGGCCTGCGAGGGCGCGCGCGGCGACCGGACCGACGTGACGGATGTTGAGCGACACCAGCAGGCGCCAGAGCGGTTTCGTCTTGGCGAGTTCGATCTCGGCGAGCAGCTTGATCGCACTCGAGGACGGCTGCGGACCGGTGAGGCCCGCCCGCTTCTCGGCAGCCGTCGGGTTCCGCCGGAACGGGGTGCGCAGCCGGTTCGTGCCGTCCGCCTCCTCGCGGGGCAGCCCGGTCTCGGCATCGCGCACGACCACCTCGATCGGGGTCAGGTCGTCGAGGGTGAGGTCGAAGAGGCCGGCTTCCGTGCGCAGCGGCGGCTCGATCGGCACGGTCGGCTGGGTGAGGGCGGCCGCGGCCACCTCGCCGAGCACCTCGATGTCGAGCGCGCCGCGGGAACCGATGTGCTCGACCCGCCCGCGCACCTGGGCCGGGCAGCTGCGCGCGTTCGGGCAGCGCAGGTCGATGTCGCCCTCCTTGGCCGGCGCGAGCGGGGTGCCGCACTCCGGACAGTTCGCCGGCATCACGAACGCGCGTTCGCTGCCGTCGCGCAGTTCGACGACCGGGCCGAGAATCTCGGGGATCACGTCGCCGGCCTTCCGCAGCACGACGGTATCGCCGATCAGCACGCCCTTGGCCTTGACGACGTCCTGGTTGTGCAGGGTGGCCTGCCGCACCTCGGAGCCCGCGACCCGCACCTTCTGCATCACGGCGAAGGGGGTGGCACGGCCGGTGCGGCCGACGCTCACGACGATGTCGAGCAGCTTGGTGTTCACCTGTTCCGGCGGGTACTTGTATGCGATCGCCCAGCGTGGCGCCCGGCTCGTTGCGCCCAGTTCGGCGTGCAGGGCGAGTTCGTCGACCTTGATCACGATGCCGTCGATCTCGTGGGACACACTCGCCCGGTGCTCTCCGTAGTACGCGATGAAGGCGGATGCCCCGCTCGCGTCCGGTTCGACGCGGAAGTAGCTGCTCGTCGGCAGCCCCCAGTCGGCCAGGAGTCCGTAGACCGCGGACTGGGCGTCGGCCTCCGGATCGGCCCAGGCCCCGATACCGTGCACGAGCATCCGCAGCCGGCCGAGCCTCGCGCGCATCAGGCGCAGGGCCTCCGGGCTCTTGCCCTCCGCCTTCTGGCGCAGCGAGCCGGCCGCGGCGTTGCGCGGGTTGGCGAAGGGGCGTTCCCCGGCGGCGACCTGCTGGGCATTGAGGTCCGCGAAGGCGACGACGGGGAAGAAGACCTCGCCGCGTACCTCCATCAGCGGCGGATGCCCGGTGCCTGACAGTCGCTCGGGGATGCCGGGCACCCAGTGGATGTTCTCGGTGACGTCCTCGCCGACGACGCCGTCGCCGCGGGTCGCCGCGGCGACGAGCACGCCGTCCTCGTAGCGGAGGTTGATCGCGAGGCCGTCGATCTTGAGTTCGCACAGGTAGTGGACGGGGCGGCCGGCGTCCCGCTCGACCTTGGCGGCCCACGCCTCGAATTCCTCGACCGAGAAGACGTTGTCGAGGCTCAGCATCCGCTCGGCGTGCTGCACGGGCGCGAACAGGCTCGTCTCGGCGCGGCCTCCGACGGTCTGGGTGGGGCTGTCCTGGCTCGCGAGCTCGGGAAACTCACCCTCGAGAACCGCGAGCCGGCGGACGAGCGCGTCATAGTCGGCGTCGGAGATGACGACCTCGTTGCGCTCGTAGTATGCGTCCCTGGCGTCGATGATGCTCGCGGTGAGGTCGGCGACCTCGGCGGCGGCCCGCTGGAGCTCCGGCGGCGTGGAGTCGTCGGGCGCGGCGCTCGCGGCGTCAGGCACGGGCGGCGGGAACGGCGACCGGGGCTGGTTCAACGGCAGCCGATGGCACGGGTACGGCGCTCACGGTGCGGTCGATCGTGCACTGGCCGAGCACCCGGGTGCCGACGTAGAGCACCGCGGTCTGGCCGGGGGCGACGCCCGTCAGGGGCTCGCGCGGCGTGATCACGAGTTCGATTGCTCCTGCGTCGGTTGCTCCTGCGCCGGCCGAGTCTGCGCCAGCCGGAACCGGGACGCTCACGACCTGCGCGACGGCGGGCACCGGGTCGGCGTGCGCGCGGATCTGCACGTCGCAGTCGAAGGCGATCCCGGGGTGCTCCGGCGCCAGGCCGGTCCAGGTGAACTTCGAGCCGGCGATGAGGCCGATCGCGAGCGCCTCCTTCGGGCCGACGACGACAGTGTTCGTGATCGGGCGCACCTCGAGCACGAATCGCGGCTTGCCGTCTGCGGCCGGCGTGCCGATCTGGAGGCCCTTGCGCTGGCCGACGGTGAACGCGGCGGCACCCTCGTGCCTGCCGAGGGTGTTGCCCTCGCGGTCGAGGATGTCGCCTGCGGATGCAGGGACGCGCTCGGCGAGCCAGCCGCGGGTGTCGCCGTCAGGAATGAAGCAGATGTCGTAGGAGTCCGGCTTGGTCGCGACCGAGAAGCCGCGCTCGGCGGCCTCCGCACGCACCTCGGCCTTGGACGGCGTCTCGCCGAGCGGGAACATCGAGTGCTCGAGCTGCTCGGCGGTCAGCACGCCGAGCACGTAGGACTGGTCTTTCGCCCAGGCGCTCGCGCGGTGCAGTTCGCGGTTCCCCGCGGCATCCGTCTGGATGCTCGCATAGTGGCCGGTGCAGACGGCGTCGAAGCCGAGGTCGATCGCCTTGTCGAGCAGGGCGGCGAACTTGATGCGCTCGTTGCAGCGCATGCAGGGGTTCGGGGTGCGGCCGGCGGCGTATTCGGCGATGAAGTCGTCGACGACGTCGAGCTTGAACCGCTCGGAGAAGTCCCAGACGTAGTACGGGATGCCGATGATGTTCGCGGCCCGCTGGGCGTCCATCGAGTCCTCGATGGTGCAACAGCCGCGGCTGCCGGTGCGCAGGGTTCCGGGCATGCGGCTCAGGGCGAGGTGCACGCCGACGACCTCGTGCCCCGCCTCCACCGCGCGCGCCGCCGCCACCGCGGAGTCGACCCCGCCACTCATTGCTGCCAAAACCTTCACCGGGCAAGTGTAATCGGACGGCCCGGTTTGGCCAATGCGGCTCGGGCACGTCGAGCCCGGGAGGTCAGCGGGTGGGCACGCGGTCGTTCATGCCGGCGCGGCTGGCCTGGGCGTGCGCTGCCGGCAGCGCGGCGAGGAAGGCGTCGACGTCGGCCCCTGTCGAATCGCGGCCGAGGGTGATCCGCAGGGCGCTGCGGGCCTCCGCCTCGCTGCGGCCCATGGCACGCAGCACGTGCGAGGGCTCCGGGATGCCGGCCTGGCACGCCGATCCGGTCGATACGGAGATTCCGGCGGCGTCGAGCAGGAAGAGCAGCGACTCCCCCTCGCAGCCGGGGAAGGTGAAGTGGGCGTTGCCGGGCAGGCGCTGCTCATCCGGCCCGTCGGGTGCCGCACCGTTGAGCACCGCGGTGGGCACGACGGCGAGCACCCCCGCGATCAGCCGGTCGCGGAGCGCCCTCAGGTGCACGTTGCGGGCGGGCACGTCGCCGAGGGCGGATGCCGCGGCCGCGAACGCGACCGCCGCTGCGACGTCCTGGGTACCGCTCCGCACCTGGCGTTGCTGGCCGCCGCCGTGGATCAACGGGACGATACTGGCCCGGCGCGACAGCACGAGTGCTCCGATGCCGACCGGCCCGCCGATCTTGTGGGCGGAGAGGCTGAGGGCGACGATGCCGCCCGCGGAACCTCCGGCGCCGCCGGAGGCACCGGTGCGGCCCGCGCCGCTGAGCGCGCGGAAGTCGATCGGCACCTGGCCGTACGCGGACACGGCGTCGATATGCACCGGGATCCCGTGGACGGCGGCGATCTCGCCGATCTCGGCGACGGGCTGCAGGGTACCGACTTCGTTGTTCGCGGCAAGCAGGCTGAGCAGCGCGACATCCTCTGCGCCGGTCCCGAGGGCATCCGCCACCCGGGCCGGGTCGACCCGGCCTGCCCTGTCGAGCGGAAGCCACCCGGGTTCTGCCCCGTCGTGGTTTTCGAGCCACTCGACGGTGTCCATGGTCGCGTGGTGCTCGCCGCCGGGGACGAGGATGCGCCTGCGCGGGGCGCGCGCCCAGAACAGGCCCTTGAGGGCGAGGTTGATCGCCTCGGTGCCTCCCCCGGTGAACACGACCTCGATCGGATCGCAGCCCACACTCCGTGCCACGGTCTCGCGGGCTTCCTCGAGCATCCGCTTGGCATTCTGGCCCTGGCTGTGGATGGAGGCCGGGTTTCCGACGACGCTCATGGCGTCGACGTATGCCTCGATGGCCGCTGGCAGCATCGGCGTCGTCGCGGCGTGGTCGAGATAAATCGACAAAATACCCTCTTCCGCTCGGTTTTCGGCTGGCTGAGCGTGCGCCGGTGGTCACGGCCAGTCTCCGTACTCATTACTCTAGAACGCATGACTCACGCCGATCCCCTGCACAACCTCGGCGTGCGGCTTTCAGCCGGGGTCGGCGAACTCCGTGTCTGGTCGCAGAACGCCGAGGCCATGGACCTCTGCATCTTCGACGCCACGGACCCGAACTGGATCGTCAAGACCGTGCCGATGACCCGCGACGCGGACAATGTCTGGTCCGGTCGCAGTCGCACCCTGTCCGCGGGCCGCCACTACGGCATCCGCGTCTCGGGGCCTGCCGCATCCACGAATTCGTTCCACCCCGAGAAGACCATGGTCGAGCCCTATTCTCGAGGCCTCGTCAGGGTCGGCCCTGAGCAGTGGCAGTCCTCCGTCGTCGACGACGCCTTCGACTGGGCCGGTTCGGTGAAGCCGAAGATCGCGCTCGACCACACCGTCGTCTATGAGGCGCACGTGCGGGGCATCAGCAAGCTCAACCCGGCCATTCCCGCCGACCTCCGCGGCACCTACGCAGGCCTGGCGCACGAATCGACGATCACCTATCTCAAGGAACTCGGCGTCACCTCGGTCGAGCTCCTCCCCGTGCAGGCGTTCGTTTCCGAACAGCGCCTGCTCAAGCAGGGTCTCACCAACTACTGGGGTTACAACACCTTCAACTTCTTCACCCCGCACGCCGACTATGCGACCATGGCGTCCCAGTCGGCAGGTCCGGAAGCCGTGCTGCGCGAGTTCAAGGGAATGGTCAAGCTCCTGCACGAGGCCGGCCTCGAGGTAATCCTCGACGTCGTCTACAACCACACCGCCGAGGAGGGTCCCGGCGGCCCCGCGAGCAGCCTCCGCGGCATCGACAACGCTACCTACTACCGCCAGAACGATGCGGGCGGCTACATCGACGTGACCGGCTGCGGCAACACCCTCAACGTCTCCAACGAGGTGCCGCGCCGGCTCGTGCTCGACTCTCTCAAGTACTGGGCGAACGACGTGCAGATCGACGGCTTCCGTTTCGACCTCGCCGCGACGCTGAGCCGCGGGGACAACGTGGAGTTCCAGCGCGACCATCCCCTGATCAAATCCATCCAGTCCGATCCGGAACTCGCCGGCGTCAAGCTCGTCGCCGAGCCGTGGGACGTGGGCATGGGCGGCTGGCAGACCGGCAATTTCCCGGACGGCTGGACGGAGTGGAACGACCGTTACCGTGACCGGATGCGCTCGTTCTGGCTCACCGACATCGCGGCGGCCAGGGACGGCCACTCCGGGAGCGGCATCGGCCGCTTCGCGACCCGGCTGGCCGGCTCCGCGAACACCTTCTCCCTCGAACGCGGCCCGCTCGCGTCGCTGAACTTCATCACGGCGCACGACGGCTTCACAATGGCCGACCTGACCGCGTACAACGTCAAGCACAACGTCGGAAACGGCGAGTCCAACCGCGACGGCACCGACAGCAACAACTCCTTCAACCACGGGGCCGAGGGACCCACGCGCGACCGCGGCATCCTCGCGACCCGGCGCAAGGCGATGCGCAACCTCCTCGGCACGCTTCTGCTCTCCGCGGGCGTCCCGATGCTGACGGCCGGCGACGAATTCGGTCGCAGCCAGCGCGGCAACAACAACGCGTATTGCCACGACAGCGAGCTGACCTGGCTGAACTGGGACCTCGACGACTGGCAGATCGACCTGCACCGTGTCACGAAGAAGCTGCTCCAGCTGCGTCGTGACAACCCGGCCCTCCGCCCGGTGTGGTTCGGCCGCTCCGGCGAAACCACCCTGAGCGCGAGCGAGATGGACTGGTACAACATCGAGGGCAAGTCGATGTCGGAGGACAACTGGCACTCCCCGAAGGAGCGCACCCTGCAATACCTCGCGGCGTCGACGCCCGAGTTCGAGGAGTTCAACCGGATCCTCCTCATCGTGCAGGGCCGCGAGCGCGACGTGACGGTGACGCTGCCAGAGCACGCCGGCGTCTCCTCGTATTCGCTGCTCTGGGATTCGAGTCACGACGACCTGAGCGACGCGGTCATCGAGCACATCCCCGGCACCCGGCTGCTCGTGCCGGGTGCGTCGATGCAGTTGTTCCGGGCGAGCTAGTCCGGCTCGGTCGCAGAGGAGTCGCAGTGGTGAAGAAGCACGACGGCGCCGGTGGGACGCCCGCGACCGTCGCGCTCACGCACGCGGGCATCCGGTTCACGCCGCACGCCTACGACCACGACCCGTCGGCGACGGGGTACGGCCTCGAGGCCGCTGCAAAACTCGGGCTCGACCCGGCCAGGGTGTTCAAGACCCTGCTGGCGGATGCCGATGGCACGCTCGTCGTCGCCGTCGTGCCGGTCGCCGGCCAGCTCGACCTCAAAGCCCTGGCGCACGCGGCCGGGACCAAGAAGGCCGTGATGGCCGACCCGAAACTCGCCGAGCGGAAGACCGGCTATGTGCTCGGCGGCATCAGCCCGGTCGGGCAGAAGACCCGCCTGGTGACCGTCGTCGACGAGACCGCCCTGCTGTACGACACCGTGTTCGTGTCCGGCGGCCGCCGCGGGTTCGACATCGAGCTGGCGCCGGCGGACCTCCTCGCCGCCACCGACGCCCTCACCGCCCCTATCGCGCGCTAGCCGGCTACGGCGATCAGGCCCATCTCTGCCGAGCTCACCAGCAGGTCGTTCTTCGGGACGACGCGCACCGTGTACCCGAACGCGCCGCCGCGGTCGAGCGCGACCGTCCCAGTGAAGAGGGTCGCACCGCCCTGCTCTGGCGAGTCGGAACCGTCCGCGGCATCTGGGTCGACGACCGCCTCGAGCGCGAGGGTGTGCACGCCGCTCAGCTCGTCGTTGGCCAGGCTCTTCCCGTAGACGACCTCGACGGTGACATCCGCGGGGTCGAGCCCGTTGAGCTGCACATGGGCACGCAGGTGCAGTTCGTCGCCGACCTTGGGAACGGCGGCGACCCCGCCGGACTCGACGTGGGCGACGGAGACGCCCGGCCACTTGGCGACGATGCGCCCCTTCCACACGGCGAGTTCGCGCGCAGCACGGTAGTTGTTCGCGGACAGGCGTGCCTCGGCGGCCCCGGCCGGGCGGTAGAGCTTCTGCACGTACTGGCGCACCATCCGGCCGGCGTTGAGTTCCGGGGAGAGGGTGGCGAGGGTGTGCCGGATCGAGGCGACCCAGCGTTCGGGAACACCGTCGCCGTTGCGGTCGTAGAAGCGGGGAGCGACATGGTGTTCGATGAGCTCGTAGAGCGCGTCGGCTTCGATGCGGTCCCGCTCGGCGGAGTCGCCTGCGGCATCAGCCGACGGGATCGCCCAGCCGTTCTTTCCGTCGTAGTACTCAGGCCACCAGCCGTCGAGGATCGAGAGGTTCAGCGCTCCGTTGAGTGCCGCCTTCATTCCCGAGGTGCCACAGGCCTCCAGGGGACGCAGCGGATTGTTGAGCCAGACATCCGTGCCGGGGTACATCAGCTGCGCCATGCCGATGTTGTAGTCGGGCAGGAACGCGATGCGGGTGCGCAGCTCCGGGTCGGCCGCGAACTGCACGACCTTCTGGATGAGGCGCTTGCCCTCTTCGTCCGCGGGGTGCGACTTGCCGGCGATCACGATCTGGATCGGGTGCTCCGGGTGCAGCAGCAGGGCACGGAGCCGCTCGGGGTCGTGCAGCATCAGGGTCAGCCGCTTGTACGTCGGGACGCGGCGGGCGAACCCGATCGTGAGCACCGTCGGATCGAAGACCTGGCCGATCCATGCCGGCACGATCCCGCCCGGGTTCTGCACGAGCCAGGCCGCGGCGATGCGCCGGCGGGCGTCCTCGACGAACTGCAGGCGCATCGTGCCGCGCACGGCCCAGAGGTCGTCGTCGGTGATCGCGGGCGAGGCCCAGTCGGCCTCAGAGGTATCGCTCGTGCCGAGGCGGTCCTCGGCGAGGTGAAGCAGCGAGGGGTCCGTCCAGGTCGGGGCGTGCACGCCGTTGGTGATCGAATCGATCGGCACGTCCTCGGCGTCGAAGCCCGGCCAGAGTCCCTTGAACATCCGTCGGCTGACCTCGCCGTGCAGCTTGGAGACGCCGTTGGCGCGCTGGCCGAGCCGCAGGCCCATCAGCGCCATGTTGAAGACGTCGGGAGACCCGCCCGGATAGTTCTCCGCGCCGAGGGCGAGGAGCTCGTCGACGCCGACACCGGGGAGGAGGTCGGTCTCGAAGTACCGCTGCACGAGGCTGCGCTCGAACCGGTCGATTCCCGCGGCGACGGGTGTGTGGGTCGTGAACACCGTTCCCGCCCGCGCGACCTGCAGGGCCTCGGCGAAGCTCAGTCCGTCACCGATCAGGCTCGAGATGCGTTCGAGGCCGAGGAACCCGGCATGGCCCTCGTTGGTGTGGAATACCTCGGGTTCCGGCCGGTTGTTGAGGGCGCTCCAGACCTTCACGGCGCGGGCGCCGCCGATGCCGAGGAGCAATTCCTGCAGCAGCCGGTGCTCGCCGCCGCCGCCGTAGAGCCGGTCCGTGACGAGGCGCAGGTCGTCCGCGTTCTCGGGAATGTCCGTATCGAGCATGAGCAGGCGGATGCGGCCGACGTTCGCCTGCCAGACGCGGGCGTGCAGGGTGCGGTTGTCGGGGAGGGCGAGCGAGACCTGCACGGCGGAGCCGTCGGCACGGCGCAGCACGGACAGGGGCAGTCCGTCGGGATCGAGCAGGGGGTAGCTCTCGATCTGCCAGCCGTCCGGGGAGATCGCCTGGCTGAAGTAGCCTGCCCGGTAGAACAGGCCGACGCCGATGAGAGGGACGCCCAGGTCCGAGGCGCTCTTCAGGTGGTCACCCGCGAGGATCCCGAGGCCGCCGGAGTACTGCGGGAGCGCGGCGGCGATGCCGAACTCCGGGGAGAAGTAGGCGATCGACGCGGGCTTGTCACCCTCGAGGCCCTGGTACCAGCGCGGTTCCTGCAGATAGGAGCGCAGCCCGTCCCTGATCGAGTTGACCCAGGAGACGTATTCGTGGTCTGCGGCGAGCGCCACGAGCCGGGCCGGATCGACGGCGCCGAGCAAGGCAACGGGATCAGTACCGATCTCGCGCCACAACTCTGGTGAGATGTGTTCGAAGAGTTGGCGGGTCGGCTCGTGCCAGGACCAGCGCAGGTTACCGGCAAGCTCATCGAGGGCTGCTAGAGCCTCGGGCACGACGGTGCGGACTGTAAATTTACGGATCGCCTTCACGCGTCCCAGCCTAGAGGCGCTGGCAGGTCTCTGTCCCGTTCCTCCCCCGGAAACCGCACAATTCGCGCTACGGTCATCTTGTGGCAAAGACAGCTAAACGTGCAAATGTTGTTCCCGAATCCGTGGCAGGCGCCGACGCCGGCACGGACCTGGCTCCCCCTGCGGGTCAAGGCAAGCGAGGCAAGGAGGAGCCGACGCGCATCTCACGCATTCCGATCCTCGACCTCGCACCCCAGCTGGCCGACAATCTGTGGCCGGCGAAGGCCTTCGTCGGCGAGGCCGTCCCCTTCGGGGCCACGGCATTCCGTGAGGGTCACGACCTGATCGGGGTCACCCTGCTCCTGACGGATCCCGAGGGGAACCGGTCCGAGCATCCGATGCACCCGGGGGCCCCGGGCACCGACAGGTGGACAGCCCTCGTCACACTTGGAAGGCAGGGCATCTGGCAGTACCGGGTGCGCGCTTGGGCCGATGGGTGGGCCACGTGGCGCCACACCGCCGAGATCAAGGTCCCCGCCGGGATCGACATCGAGCTGACGTTCCTCGAGGGTTCCGTGCTCCTCGCTGCGGCCGGAACGGACAAGCGCCGTCCGGCCGCCGAGCGTCGCGTTTTCGCGCACGCCGCAGCGGACCTCACCAACCCGGGCATCTCGGTCGACGATCGCCTCGCCCTGCTGGACACCCCCTCGCTCAACGCTTTCATCACCGCACGCCCACTCGCAGGACTGTCGTCGACATCGGCACAGCGCGCCGTGCGCGTGGAGCGCACCCGGGCCGGCGTCGGCTCCTGGTACGAGTTCTTCCCCCGCTCAGAGGGCGCCGTGCAGCGCGCGGACCACTCCTGGCAGAGTGGAACGTTCCGCACCGCAGAGGACCGCCTCCCCGGCGTCGCCGCGATGGGCTTCGATGTGCTCTACCTCCCACCGATCCACCCGATCGGCCGTTCGTACCGCAAGGGCCCGAACAACACCCTCAACGCCGGACCGAACGACCCCGGCTCGCCCTGGGCGATCGGATCGGAGGACGGCGGCCACGACGCCATCCACCCGGACCTCGGCACCGTCGACGACTTCCGGCACTTCCTCGCCGCAGCAGCGGAGAACGACCTCGAGGTCGCCCTCGACCTCGCACTGCAGGCCTCGCCGGACCACCCCTGGGTGACCGAGCACCCTGAGTGGTTCACCACCCTCCCGGACGGCAGCATCGCCTACGCCGAGAACCCGCCGAAGAAGTACCAGGACATCTACCCGATCAATTTCGACAACGATCCAGCCGGCATCCGTGCCGAGGTGCTGCGGATCGTGCGCTACTGGATGGGCCTCGGCGTGCGGATCTTCCGCGTCGACAACCCGCACACCAAGCCCCTCGATTTCTGGGAGTGGCTGATCAACCGGGTCACCGAAGAGAACCCCGACGTGATCTTCCTCGCCGAGGCGTTCACGCGCCCTGCGCTCATGCAGGCGCTCGGCAAGGTCGGATTCCAGCAGTCGTACAGCTATTTCACCTGGCGCAACACGAAGACCGAGCTCGAGGAGTTCTTCCACGGCCTCGCGACGACGACGGCGGACTTCTACCGCCCGAACCTCTTCGTGAACACCCCGGACATCCTCTCCGAGTTCCTCCAGGTCGGCGGACACGCCGCCTTCAAGATCCGGGCGGCCCTCGCCGCGACAGCCGCCCCGACCTGGGGCATGTACGCCGGTTTCGAGCTCTTCGAGAGCGTGCCGCGTCCCGGCGCCGAGGAGAACATCGACAACGAGAAGTACGAGTACCGCCCGCGCGATTTTGCGGCGGCGGAAGCGGCAGGCGAGTCCCTCGCGCCGTACGTCTCGTTGCTCAATGCCATCCGCCGCGCCCATCCCGCACTCGGCCAGCTGCGGAACCTCGACCTGCACACGAGTGACGACGGCGCGGTGCTCGTGTACAGCAAGTACCTCGATGCGGCACACACCGGCACAGGGACAAGTGACGCGATCATCGTCGTCGTGAATGTCGACCCGCATTCGGTGCGCGAGACCATGGTGCGCCTCGACGTGACCCGTTTCGGGCTCGAGCCCGGCACGGTCTTCGAGGTCGAGGAACTGATCACCGGTGCCATCTGGACCTGGACAGCAGACAACTTCGTGCGACTGGATGCCGCTGCCGAACCGGTACACATCCTGCACGTCAGAGGAGCAGCACGATGACGCCAAAGACCCCACGCCCCGCCACCGTACCGGTGGTTCCCCCGGGCATCCTGCAGGCGATCGCCGAAGCCCGCTACTACAACCCCCACGAGATCCTCGGGCAGCACCTGATCGGCGGGACGACGATCGCGGACCCGCTCACCGTCATCCGTGCGCTGCGCCCGCTCGCGAGCGAGGTCTTCGCGATCCTCGAGTCCGGCGCCCACATCGAGCTCGTGCACATCGGCTACGGAGTCTGGCAGGGCGTGAGCACCGTCGGCCTCCAGGCATACGAGCTCGAGGCCCGGTATCCGGACGCCCCCACCTGGATCGTCGACGACCCGTACCGCTTCCTGCCGACTCTCGGCGAACTCGACCTGCACCTCATCGGCGAGGGCAGGCACGAGCGACTCTGGGACGTACTCGGAGCCCACTATCATTCCGGCACAACCGTCGCTCCTCTCCCGACCGACGAAACGGCCGGTCTGGTCGCAGGCACGTCCTTCTCGGTGTGGGCTCCGCACGCGCAGGCCGTGCGAGTGATCGGTGATTTCAATTCCTGGAGCGGCATCCTGCATGCCATGCGCAACATGGGCAGCACGGGCGTCTGGGAGCTCTTCGTCCCCGGCCTGCACCCAGGGTCGAACTACAAGTTCGAACTTCTCGCCCAGTCCGGCGAGTGGGTGCGCAAGGCCGACCCGATGGCCAGGTACACCGAGGTGCCCCCGATGACCGCGTCGGTCATCGGCGAGACGCACTACGAGTGGGCGGATGCGGAATGGCTCGCCGAGCGGGCCAGGACCCAGGCCCACAAACGGCCGATGAGTATCTACGAGATGCACGTCGGGTCGTGGCGGCCCGGGCTCGGCTACCGGGACCTCGCCGACCAGCTGATCGACTACCTGCACGAGCTCGCCTATACGCATGTCGAGTTCATGCCGCTCGCCGAGCATCCGTTCGGCGGGTCGTGGGGCTACCAGGTCACCGGCTACTACGCCCCGACCAGCAGGTTCGGCCACCCGGACGACCTGCGCTACCTGATCGACCGGCTGCACCAGTCGGGCATCGGCGTGATCATGGACTGGGTGCCCGGGCACTTCCCCAAGGATGACTTCGCCCTCGCCCGTTTCGACGGCCAGGCGCTCTACGAGCACGCGGATCCCCGCCGCGGTGAGCAGATGGACTGGGGAACCTACGTCTTCGACTTCGGCCAGACCCAGGTCCGGAACTTCCTCGTCGCGAACGCGCTCTACTGGCTCGAGGAGTTCCACATCGACGGTCTCCGCGTGGACGCGGTCGCGTCGATGCTGTACCTCGACTACTCCCGCGAGGACGGCCAGTGGGAGCCGAACATCTACGGCGGAAACGAGAACCTCGAGGCGATCAGCCTCCTGCAGGAGGTCACCGCGACGGCGTACAAGCGCAACCCCGGCACGGTCATGATCGCCGAGGAATCCACCAACTGGGGCGGCGTCACGGCTCCGACCAGTCGCGGCGGACTGGGTTTCGGCTTCAAATGGAACATGGGCTGGATGCACGACTCGCTCGAGTACACGAGCATCGACCCGATGTACCGCTCGTACCACCACAACGAGATCACCTTCTCCTTCGTCTACGCGTTCAGCGAGAACTTCCTCCTGCCGATCAGCCACGACGAGGTCGTGCACGGCAAGGGCTCCCTCGTCGCCCGGATGCCGGGAGACGACTGGCAGAAGCTCGCGAACGTGCGGGTGTACCTGTCCTTCATGTGGGCTCACCCGGGCAAGCAGCTCTTGTTCATGGGCCAGGAATTCGGCCAGCTCCAGGAATGGAGCGAATCGCGTGGCCTCGACTGGTGGCTGCTCGACCAGTCCCCCCATCGCGGACTGTTCACCCTCGTCGGCGAGCTGAACCGGGTCTACCGGGGCAACGCGGCGCTCTGGGAACGCGACACCGACCCTGCCGGGTTCGAGTTGCTCGACGGAGGGGCCGCCGCGCAGAACGTCGTCTCGTTCCTCCGCTGGGACGACTCGGGCACGCCGATCGCGTGTGTGTTCAACTTCGCCGGCCAGCCGCATACCGGATACCGGGTGGGGCTGCCGTTCGCGGGCGTGTGGGACGAGATCCTGAACACGGACGCGCAGAATTTCGGTGGTTCCGGGATGGGGAACCTCGGCCAGGTCACGGCGACAGAGGAACCGTGGACAGGGCGACCGGCATCCGCCCTCGTCACGCTGCCGGCCCTCGCCGGCGTCTGGCTGCGCCTGCGCCGTTAGACGCCGCTGCTTGCTGAACTTCGCGAGAGTACGAAAATGGCCCCCTCCCCGGTCGGGAGGGGGCCATTTTCGTACTCTCGCGGGGCTACGCCGGCTAGTAGAGCAGCATTGTCAGGCGCTTGCGCGTGGGGGCGACCCTGGGGTCGTCCTGGCCGATGACCTCGAACAGGTCGAGGATGCGTTCGCGGATGCGGTTCTTGCCCGCGGCGTCCTGGGCGGGAAAGAGCGTGAGGAGCCGGTCGAAGGCATCCTCGACGTGCCCGCCGGAAAGATCGAGGTCGGCGACGAGGAGCTGCGCCTCGAGATCATCCGGCGCGGCCGCTGCCGCTGCACGGATCTCCGCGAGCGTCTTGCCCTGGAGCCGGGCGAGCAGCCCCACCTGGGCGAGCCCGGCGACGGAGAGGTTGTCCCTGGGATCCCTGGCGAGTGCCGTCTTGTAGATCGCGATCGCGGCGGCGTAGTCGCCCCGTTCGATCGCCTCGTAGGCCTCGACGTGGTGCGGCGGGAGTTCGGGCTCCGGAGGGGCGACCGGGGTCGCCGCATCCGCTCCCTCCGGAGCGACCGCCGTCCCGACGACGCCGTGCTCCGCCGCGAGCTCGAGCACCCGCTCGAGGACCGCACGGACCTGATCCTCCGCGATCACGCCGTTGAAGAGCGCGACGGGCTGGCCGCCGATGACCGCGGCGACGGTCGGGATCGACTGGGCCTGGAATGCCTGGGTCAGCTGCGGGTTCGTGTCCACGTCGACCGTGGCGAGCACGAACCGACCGCCGTACTCGAGGATCAGCCTGGTGAGGACGAGGGTCAGTTCAGCGCTCTGCTCGCTGCGCGCCGACCACAGATCGACGACGACCGGAACGTTCGCCGACAGGTCGAGGATCTCGCCGAAGTTCGCGTCCGTTCCCTGGAACACGAGACTCGGAACCGAAACCGCCCCGGCCTGACCCGCCTGTCCGGCAGCTCCGGTTGAGCCGGCTCCCCCGGCCGCCGGTGCCGGCGGCCGGTTCAGGAGGGAGGACAGATCGACCGCACCGCGCATGCTGGCGGCGGACGGGGGGACAATGCTCATGGAAGCTCCGTAGACGAGATCAGTCCCTGGGCAAAGCCAAGGAGGACAATTTTATCGCTCGAACCGGCGGCGGGAACGTGGAACAGAAGCTGGTCGGCGTAGGTGTTCTTGAAGCCCTTCGCGGTGGCGGTGAGGCCGGAGAGCGCCTTGCTGGCGACCGCGCCCTCACCGGGGCTGACCGTCGCAGCGGCGTCGACGGGTTTGACGGTTTCCGTCTCCTCGATGCTGACCGCGACGATGCTCCCCGAGTCGTTCGTCGCGAGGGCGATCGTGGGCCCTGTGCTCGCCTTGGCACCGAATTCGATCGACGCCGTCGTCGGCAGCTTGGCTTTCTTGTCCGCCTTGTTCGCGTCGATCTGGGTGCGGAAGCTGTCCCCGGTCGCATCGAACAGGGCGAGCGACGGGCTCGCCTCGCCATTGCTGAGGATGTCCGCGTATGCGGCTGCGACCTGATCGGGCGGCAGGAGCATCAGTTTCGAGTCGGGGGCGATGATGGGTGCGCCGATCGTGGCGGGGGCCAGGTCAGGGATCTTCGCTGAGGGCTCGAGCTGCACCGCATATTCGACGAGGTAGCTCGCCCGTGCCGACTCCTGGCGGAGCACGACGACGGTCGGCGCGACATCCGGGGTGTCCTTGTTCTGGACGACGGTCATCACGACCCGGGGCCAGGTCGCAGACTGCTGCGGAAGCGAGAGCGTGAGCGGTCCGGCAGGGAGCGCGGCCAGTGCGGGGAAGTCGGGAGCGATGGCTCGCACCTTGTAGTTGGCGAGGCGCTGGTCGAAGGCGGGACCGGTGAATCGGGTCGCGAGGATGTCTGCGCTCAGGTTCTTGTCACCGTCCGCTGCGACCGCGGAGATCTTGGTCATGATCCGCTCGAGCTGCGGCACCGTCACGGCGGCCGGAGGCACGTCCTTGATCACGACGGCCGCCCCGCTCGCGTCAGGCGTCGGGCTGAGGGAGGCAGCATCGGTCGGGGTGCTGCCCGGCCAGAATTCCGCAGAGCATCCCGTGAGGACGAGTCCGGACACGAGGAACATCGGAACAACGGCGATCAGGGACCGCCCGATCGACCGTCGCCCGGTGATCTCGCTCGCCTTGATGGACTTGGGGCGGGGCGCGCGCGGAAGTCGCGGCATCCGTGGACCCTTGGGCAGGTTGCGGCGAGGGCCGTGCGACCTGCGCAGGTGGAGGAGTGCCCACAGGTACAGGATGAGCCCGACAAGGGCGAGGATGGCGCCCCCCATGATCAGCGGACCGGCCCAGGGGGTCGAGTTGTCGACGGGCCAGGTGATGCTCACCGTCGACGGCGCAGGGTTGGTGCCGTCAGAGGCGACGATCATCGAAATGCCTTCCGGCAGGTTCACGGTCGCCGTGAGTTCCTTCGTGCCGGTGAATTCCTCCAGCCAGAGGTCCGAACCGGCCGGGTTCGTCACGGTCGCTGCGGCGACCGGCGCCGTGCCTGCTGGAACATCGGTGTCTGCGGGGACGGTGTCGCTTCCGAGGCCGGGCCCGTTCTTATCGGTCGAGTGGATGCTGACGTAATCGTGTCCGGCCAGCCACGCCTTCACATCCGCCGTGCGGCCGTATGCCGCGAACAGGGTATCGGATCCGGAGAGGGTGACTGTCTGGGCGCCCGGGTGCTCCGTCAGGGCACTGGAATCGATCACGGCGTACGGAGCGTCGGCGGCGATGGTCGCGCTCAGGCTACTCGTCGCGGGTTCGAGGAAAACCGTCCGCTGGGCAATGCCGAGCACGATCATCACACCCGCTAGGACGAGCGCCACGATGGCAAAAAGGAAACGCACTGATACCCTCCTGTGTCGCCAGCCGCTCCGCACACACGGGTGCTTGAACCCGGAGCGGGTCCGGGAAGCAGCGGACAGGACATTCCACGATACTGTCTCGTCCTTAAAGCTGCCTAATAGACCCCTGTAGACGGGACGCGCGGGCGCCGCGTCAACCCACTAAAATTGTCGTGGCCCCCTTGGCCGGACTAAATGCGGGGTCAGAGTTCCAATACAAGGAGATAGCGTGGCGATCGACGAAGCTGATTTCACCCAGGTTTTCCGTGGTTATGACAAAGAAGAGGTCGACAGGGCAATCCAGGGCCTGCGTCGTGACCTGATCCAGGCAAACAGCCAGGGTACGGAAGCCAACAAGGAAATCAAGCGCCTCACCGCGCACATCGACGATCTGAACGCTGAGATCGAAGAGGTCGGCAGCCCCACCTTCTCCGGACTCGGCACGAAGCTCGAGAACACCCTTCGGGTCGCTGAGGAACAGTCCACCCGCGTGATCGCCCAGGCCGACATCGACGCCGAGCGCCTGCGAGCCTCCGCCGCGAGCGAGGTCGACACCCTGCGCCGCGAAGCAACCGAACGGGCAGAACGCGCCCTCTCCGACGCGAACGTCAAGGCCAGCCGCCTCCTCGACGATGCCCGCGCCGAAGCCGATGACCTGCTCGCACGTGCCCACGACGACTACACCACGGTGACCGGCGACGCCGTGCAGGAGGCAGCCGCAATCCGCGGTGCCGTCGCCACAGAGGCCGCGGAGCTCCGGGCCACGGTCAAGCGCGAGGTCGCCGCCATCCGCTCAGAGGCGGAACGTGAAGCAGCCGAGGTGCGCGTCGTCGCACAACGTGAGGCGACGGATGCCCGTGAAATCGCCGCCGGCCTGACGCGCGAAACCGAACTCACCAGGGCCGAGGTCGCCCTCGAGCTCGACCAGCAGCGCGCGGATCTGGCCAGGGAGACCGAACAGGCCAGGATCGACCTCACCGCGGAGACCGAGCAGGCCCGCTTCAACAGCGCCAGGGAGGCAGAGCAGGCCGCCATCGACCTCGCCCACGAGACCGAGCAGACGCACACGGCTCTCGCTGCGGAGGTCGAACAGGCCCGCACGGACCTCGCCCGCGAGATCGACCAGGCCCGCATCGACCTCGGCATCGAACGTGAGCAGGCCGAGACCGAACTCGCGCTCGACCTCGCCCGCCAGCGCGCAGCCCTCGCCCAGGAGCTCGAGAAGGCTCGCGCCGCCCAGGCCGCGAGGGCCGAGCAGGCCGCCGCCGACCTCGCCAGGGAGAACGAGCAGGTACGCGCGGACTTCACCGCGGACGGCGAGCAGCTCAGGATCGACCTGGACAACCAGCTCACGGCCGAGCGCAAGCGCGGAGAGCACGAACAGGCCCGCCTTCGCCGCGACATCGACCAGACTCGCGCGGACCTCGACGTCGAGCTCAAGGCCCGCCGCGACGAGGCGGAGCAGGGTCACCTGGCCCGGCACCAGGAGGCCGTCGCCCAAACCCAGAAGTTCCTCGACGACGCCTTGAAGCAGCTCGCGGAGACCAACCAGCGCACCCTCGAGTTGCGGGCACTCAACGAGCAGCTGGACTCCGGCGCCCGCGCAGAGGCGAAGACGGCCCGCCTGGCCGCGGAAGCCCATGCCGAGCAGATCGTTCAGGACGCGGAAGCCCGCGCCACCGCGCTCGTCACCGAGGCCGAGAAGCGGACACGCGCACTCGTCGCTGACGCGGAGGAGCGCCTCTCCCAGATTAGGATTGAGCGCGACTCGGTCGCCGGCTACTTCGAGAGCCTGCGAGGCCTCCTCACGCAGGCGGAAAAGGTCACAGCACTGGACGATTGAACGCCACCGCCATCCCGAGGAGATCCGAGTGAAAATCCAGAACGCATTCCGCCTGGGGCTGATCGGAACCCTCGGGGTCGGGGTGGGAATCCTGATCCTCAGCTCGATTGTCAGCCTGTCGACGATCATCACCTACATCGGTGCCGCCCTGTTCATCGCGCTCGGACTGGACCCCTCGGTGTCCTGGCTCGAGAAGAAGGGCTTTCCGCGCTGGGCGGCGATCCTCGCCGTGCTGATCGCGGTCATCGGCGTGCTCACCGGGGTCATCTTCGCCATCGTCCCGATCATCGTCGACCAGATCACGAAACTGTCGCAGGCCATTCCCGAGCTCGTCAGGTCCGTCAACTCGTCGACGTTCCTGTCGGACATCCAGAAACAGTTTCCAGCCCTCCCCGTCTCCGGGATCGTGAAGTCGATCACCGACTACGTGAGCACCAACGTGACGACGATCACCACCGCGATCATCCAGTCCGGGCTCGCCGTGGTCAGCGGATTGTTCGGTGCCCTGATCATCGTGATCCTGTCGCTCTACTTCACTGCGTCGCTGCACAGCCTGAAGACCGCGACCTACCAGCTCGTACCTGCCTCGAAGCGTGCGCGGTTCGCCGACCTCAGCGAGCAGATCACGACGTCCGTCGGTCGCTTCGTCGTGGGGCAGGCCGCGCTCGCCTCATGCAACGGCGTACTGAGCTTCACGTTCCTGTCGATCATCGGCGCCCCCTTCCCCGCCCTGCTCGCCGTGATCGCCTTCCTGGGGTCGCTGATCCCGCTCGTCGGAACGATCAGCGGTTCGGTCATCATCGTGCTCGCGTGCCTGATCCCCGGGATCGGCAGTTCGACCCTCACGGCACTGGTCGCGGCGATCTACTACATCGTGTACATGCAGGTCGAGGCCTATGTCCTCAGCCCCAACATCATGCGACGCGCCGTGTCGGTACCCGGTGCCGTCGTCGTCGTCGCGGCCCTCGCGGGCGGGTCACTCCTCGGCATCCTCGGCGCGCTCATCGCGATTCCGGTCGCCGCGGCGGTGATCATGATCATCAAGCAGGTCGTGATTCCCCGCCAGAACGAGCTCTGACCCGGGCTCGCAGCTCGATCAGCCGAGCCACTCGGTCGGAAGGGGTGCGGCCGCCGGGTTCACGACGGCGACGATCTCGTTGAGGATGCGCTTGGTCTGGGTCTCCCCCACCCACAGGTGCTTGCCTCCGTCGACCGCGATGAACAGGGTCTCCGGGACACTCGTGAATCGTTCCCTGGCGGCCTCCGGTCGCAGGTAGTCGTCGTGCTCGGGGATGATCGCCACGAGCCGGCGCGAGTTGCCCGCCCAGGCCGCCAGTTCCGCATCCGTCGCACGGTGCAGCGGCGGGGACAAGAGGATCGCCCCCAGGATGGGATGTTCGAGGCCGTACTTGATCGCGAGTTCGGTGCCGAAGGACCAGCCGACCAGCCAGGGGTTGGGGAGCTTCCGCTCGGCGACGAACGCCATTGCCGCCGCGACGTCGAGCCGCTCGGCGTTGCCGTGGTCGAAACTTCCGCCGCTCGTACCCCGTGGTGAGGTCGTCCCCCGAGTGTTGAACCGCAGCACGGCGAGGTCGGCGAGGGCAGGCAGGCGCCCTGCCGCCTTGCGCAGGATGTGTGAGTCCATGAATCCGCCGTGAGTCGGCAGCGGATGCAGCGTCACGAGTGTCGCGACCGGCTCGCGGTCGAGCGGAAGGGCCAGTTCCCCCACGAGGGTGAGGCCGTCACTCGTGTGCAACTCGATGTGCTCGCGGCGGGCGGGCAGTTCGATGCCGCCCCGGATCTCGGCCACGGAGGAACTCACGGTGTCTCCCTCGTGCCGGTGTCGCCCGGCATCATCTGATTCTCCAGCAGTGGCTGTGCCAGTGCCGGCGTCCCGCCAGGTCGGCGGCCTCCCCCATGAGCCCGTCCGCGCGCCACGCGACCAGGTGAGGAGTCTTCGGTGCGATCTCGAGATTGCATCCGGGACAGACGTAACTCTTCGTCGCCCGGCTCGCCGTCACCGGCTGAACCGTCCAGAGGCCGTCGCGCCGTTCCTCGGTTCGACGCCAGCCTGCCCGCATGCGGTCGAGGCTGTCGTCCTCGCCGGCATCGTCCGGACCGCGCCTGCGACCCCTCGGATGATTGCTGCGTGGCATTGGGTCAGTCTACGTCGGGTCGGCGGGCGCGGCGAAGCGCGCCGTGCGACAGCAGGACCCCTAGTACCAGCCGGAGTCGACGGAGTGCGCCCAGGCGCCGCAGGGAGTGCCGTAACGGCCCGTGATGTAGCCGAGGCCCCATTCGATCTGGGTGCCCGCGTTCGTGGCCCAGTCGGCGCCTGCAGACGCCATCTTGGAACCGGGCAGTGCCTGCGGAATACCGTATGCACCGCTGGGGTTTTCGGCGTTGACGCGCCAGCCGGATTCCTTGTTCCAGAGGGCGACGAGGCAGCTGTACTGGTCCTCCCCCCAGCCGCGCGCGGCGACGGCCCCGGCAGCGTATGCCTGAGCAGAGCCGGGGTTCGCCACCGCGGCGGTCGGCGCCGAAGCGCTCGAACTCGACTTGCTCGACGACTTGGCCGCGACCACGACGGGGACCGGGGCCGGCTTGGGCTTTTCGGTGACCGTGTATGACTCGCGCACGATCGTGTTGGAATATGAGCCGTTCACCTGGACGACCTGCGTGGCCTGGCCTGCGAAGCGGCCGCCGGCCGACTGGTAGTACGGCGATGCCGTCGCGCCGGAGTACGGATCAACGACGGTCACGAGCACGAAGGCCGCGGCTGCGGTGAAGGCGAAGAGGAACAGGACACGGGCACGAGGTCGGGGTTTCTCGGCCCTCCGAATTGTCGGAGTGGTGGTATTCCCGGACTCAATTACGCTTAGGTGTCTTCCCACGATTTCTCGAGCCTAACCCAGATTTCGGATAACAGCCAGATAACGGTCCGAGATTCACCGAACCGCGAGCATCACGTCGACGACGCTGTCGAGCACGACATCGACCTGGATTTCCCGATACCCGCCGCGTTGCGGTCGGAAAACGGACGAACGCACATCGTCCGCCGTGATCGGAAAGCCGTCTTCGAAGTACTTGGTGAGCTTGTTCGCGAACCGGTCGACATCCGCCCGGTTGTACCCGACGCTCAGGAAGCTGACCCGGCTGAAACGATGCCCCGCCGGCCGTCCGAGTCGGTTCACGAGTTCCTGAGCACGGTCGCGGGCACTCTCGAGCCAGGCCTGCTTGCCGTGGGCTTCCGCCTCGCGTTCGCGGTCGCGCACGGCGAATGCGTCCTCGAGGCGTTCGAGGGCAGCGTCGACGTGTGCGGACGAGTAGCCGCCCTTCTGCATCGAGAACGCGGTGTGGCGGATGCTTTCGGCCGTCAATGGTTCGGAGTCGTCGGTCGCGTCGTACGCACGACGCGCGCTCGCCAGGAACTCGTCGACCTGGGTGACGTTGTAGCCGAGCGTCTTCTTGCCGGCCCGGGGGAATGTGGTGCTCACTGGATCATTCTGCCCCACGGGGAGGCCGCTGTCGAAAGCGTGCCCCCACCGGGGGTGCTTTCCGCTGGTCAGCGGAAGATGAGATACAGCGCGTACGTTGCCGCCGCCGAGGGAAGAATCGAGTCCATCCGGTCGAGGAAGCCACCGTGGCCGGGAAGCCAGGAGCTCATGTCCTTGATACCGAGGTCGCGCTTGATCAGCGACTCCGCGAGGTCGCCGAAGGTGGCGCTCAGCAGGATGACGAGTCCGAAGACCAGGCCGAACCACCAGGGTTCCCCGATCATGAACAGGGACAGCACCACACCGACGATCAGACACGCCAGGCCGGCACCCGCGAAGCCTTCCCAGGTCTTCTTGGGGCTGATCGTCGGCACCATGCGGTGCTTGCCGAAGGACAGCCCGCTCGCATACGCCGCGGTGTCGTTCGAGATCACCAGAAGCAGGAAGGCGAGGGTCCACCATTGCCCGTCCGGCTGCGCGACGAGCAGCACGGCGAAGCTGCCGAGGAACACCACGTAGGTCTGGATGAAGAAACCGGCTCCGATATCACCGAACACCGAGCGGGCAGTCCCCCGGTGGGCGGGGCTGAGCAGCAGGAACACCCGCCAGAGGCCGATGAAGAGGATGCCGGAGAGGGTGACGAGGAACTGGCCGCTCGCTCCCCAGTAGAAGGCCGCAGGGACGACGGAGACCGCTGCGATGACGACCGCGATGCGCGGCACGTTGCGTCCGGACTGCCTGAGGGCCTGCGCGAGTTCGAAGGCCGTGAACCCGACGAATGCGGCGGCGCAGACCATGAAGAGCTCTTTGATGAAGATCAGGCTCACGAGCATGAACAGGCCGAGCGCGAGGCCGATCAGGGTCGCCAGGATCAGGTTCCGACCCGTTCGGGCCGCGATCCGTTCGTTGGTCGCGTCCAGCTGCGCGCGCGTCGCCTGCACCTGGCGTTCGATGTCCGCGCGGGTGGACTGCATCTGCCGTTCGAGGTCGTTGCGGGCAGCGTGGACCTGGGCCCGGAACTCAGAGCTACCGGCCCCATGGGGTCGTTTGGGAGGAACCGGTGCAGTGTCGCCGGTTTCGTCGCGTGGCTCGTGCGTCATGACGCTGGCTCCGCCCTTAAATCTCGAGGAGTTCGGCCTCTTTGTGCTTGAGCGCGGTGTCGATCGCGTCGACGTGGGTCTTCGTGATCTGCTCGAGCTCCTTCTCTGCCCGGGCAACGTCGTCGTCACCGACTTCGCTCTTCAGCGCATCGAGTTCGTCCTTCGCCTTGCGTCGCAGGTTGCGCACGGAGATCTTGGCGTCTTCCGCCTTGGTCCGTACGATCTTGACGTATTCCTTGCGGCGGTCGGCCGTGAGTTCCGGAAGGGTCGCCCGGATGACGTTGCCGTCGTTGCCGAGGTTGGCGTCCAGGTTCGGGGTGTCCCGGATGGCCTGCTCGATGTCGCGCAGGGCACCCTTGTCATAGGGTCCGATCAGGAGCGTGCGTGCCTCGGGGTTCTGCAGGGACGCGAGCTGCTCGAGCGGTGTCTGGGTTCCGTAGTAGTTCACCAGGATCTTTGCGAACATCTGGGGGTTCGCCCGTCCGGTGCGCACGGTCCCGAAATCGTCTTTGGCGGCTTCGAGGGCCTTGTGCATTCGTACGCTTGCATCGGACAGAACATCCGCGATCACGGTAACTCCTTCGTTGAGGCTTCGACCTGGTGATTTCGACCTGGTGACTTCGACCTGAGGCCGTTTCGACCGCAGGTGACATCGACAAGTTTAGTTGGAGACGAGGGTTCCCAGATCGGCTCCGAGGATGGCGGCCGTCACATTGCCCTGCGGCGCCATTCCGAAGACCTGCATCGGCATCCCGTTGTCCATGCAGAGGCTGAAGGCGGTCGAGTCGACGACCTTCAGGCCGCGCTGCAGGGCGTCCTGGTAGGTGAGGTGGCGGATCATTTCCGCGTCCGGGTCGGTGCGCGGGTCGGCCGAGTAAACGCCGTCGACGCCGTTCTTGGCGACGAGGACGATGTCGGCACCGATTTCAAGCGCGCGCTGAGCCGCGACCGTGTCGGTTGAGAAGTACGGCAGTCCAGCCCCGGCCCCGAAGATGACGACGCGTCCCTTTTCGAGGTGACGTTCGGCGCGGCGCGGAATGTACGGCTCGGCGACCTGGGTCATGGCGATCGCGGACTGGACCCGGGTCTCGGCGCCGGCCTGCTCGAGAAAGTCCTGGAGGGCGAGGGCGTTCATCACGGTGCCGAGCATGCCCATGTAGTCAGCCCTGCCCCGGTCCATTCCGCGCTGGGACAGTTCAGCACCACGGAAGAAGTTCCCGCCGCCGACGACGACGGCGACCTCCACGGTCTGTGCGGCCTCCGCGATTTCCCGGGCAAGTGAGCTGATCACATCCGGGTTCACGCCGAGGCTTCCTGCGCCGAACGCTTCGCCGGAGAGTTTGAGAAGGACTCTGCGCTTCTTACCCGAATCTGACATGCCCTGGGGGTCCTTCCGTTGTGCGTGATCTAAAACTACTGCGTGCCGACTCAGGGCGGACACAGCAATGGAGACCGGCCTGCTCGCGCAAGCCGGTCTCCATCATTGGTACTGCGAGCCTATTGCCTAGGCGCCGACCTTGAAGCGGGCGAATCCGGAAACCGTGAGACCGGCATCCTTCAGCACCTGCGCGACGGACTGCTTGTTGTCCTTCGCGTAGTCCTGCTCGAGCAGGGCGACCTGCTTGAAGTAGGCGTGGATGCGGCCTTCGACGATCTTGGGCAGTGCCGCTTCCGGCTTGCCCTCGTTCTTCGAGATCTCGGTGACGATGCGGCGCTCGGCCTCGACGAGGTCAGCGGGGACGTTCTCGCGGTCCAGGTACTCCGGGTTCGCGAAGGAGATGTGCTGGGCGACGCTGCGTGCGGTGTCAGCATCCTCTCCCGAGTAGCCCAGGACGACGCCGACCTGCGGGGGCAGGTCCTTGCTGGTCTTGTGCAGGTAGATCGCGAACTTCTCACCCGTGACGGATGCGACGCGACGCAGCTCGAACTTCTCACCGATGATCGCGGCTTCGCCATCGATCAGTTCGGCGACGGTCTGGCTGCCGGCGGGGGCGGCCAGGCCTTCGGCGACCGAAGTGGCACCGGCAGCGGCAACCGCGTCCAGGACCTTCTCGGCGAGGGCGCCGAACTTGACACCCTTGGCGACGAAGTCGGTCTCGCAGGCGAGCTCGATCAACGTTGCGGTCGTGCCGATCTCCTTGGCGGCGACGAGGCCCTCAGAGGTGGAACGGTCAGCGCGCTTGGCGTTGCCCTTCGCACCCTTGAGACGCAGGATCTCAACGGCCTTCTCCATGTCGCCGTCGGCTTCGACGAGGGCGTTCTTGGTGTCGACCATGCCCGTACCGAGGCGTTCACGGAGGGCTTTGACGTCTTGCAGGCTGATGCTGGCCATACCGGGTTCCTTACTTGGTTTCTTCGGCGGGAGCTTCGACGGCAGCAACGGCTGCCACGTCGGCTGCTTCTTCGACGACCTGCTCGGCGGCGACGGTTGCGTCGGCGACCTCAACGGTCTCGGCGGAGGACTGCTCGGGGGTGGCGTCGGTTGCGGCGACATCCTCGGTCTTCAGCAGTTCTGCTTCCCAGGCGGCGAGGGGCTCGATTTCGGCCTCCGGCTTGGCGTGGCGCTGGATCAGGCCCTCGGCTGCTGCGTCCGCGATGATGCGGGTCAGCAGGCCGACGGAACGGATGGCGTCGTCGTTGCCCGGGATCGGGTACTGCACGTCGTCGGGGTCGCAGTTGGTGTCGAGGATCGCGATGACGGGGATGCCGAGCTTGCGGGCTTCGTCGATGGCGAGGTGCTCCTTGTTGGTGTCGACAACCCAGAGCGCGGACGGCGTCTTCGTGAGGTTGCGGATACCGCCGAGGCTCTTGTGCAGCTTGACGAGCTCGCGCTTCTTGATGAGCATTTCCTTCTTCGTGAACCCGCTCTTGGCGGTGTCCTCGAAGTCGAGCTCTTCGAGCTCTTTCATGCGGGCCAGACGCTTGGAGACGGTCTGGAAGTTGGTGAGGAGGCCACCGAGCCAGCGCTGGTTGACGTACGGCTGGCCAACACGGATGGCCTGCTCGGAGATCGATTCCTGCGCCTGCTTCTTGGTGCCGACGAAGAGGATCGTGCCGCCGTGGGCGACGGTCTCCTTGACGAAGTCATAGGCCTTGTCGACGAAGCCGAGGGACTGCTGCAGGTCGATGATGTAGATGCCCGAGCGCTCCGTGAAGATGAATCGCTTCATCTTCGGGTTCCAGCGGCGGGTCTGGTGTCCAAAGTGCACGCCGCTGTCGAGCAGCTGGCGGATGGTGACGACGGCCATGAGCCGTACTCCTTGTCCGGCGCGCCGCATACGCGGCAAAACGCCAATCGGTTCGTGTCCTGATCGGTCGATCACGACTCCTGGTGCCCGGCGCACCGCCGCCTGGCTTCCGAGGAAGTAAGGACCGAATGGAGGTGTTGGCCGAATGGGCACGCGTAGTCAGCGCACGAAGCGCTGCTGCCATAACTTTAGCACCCGGCGAACCCGGTTCCAGCCAGGTCCGGGGGAACGGATGTCCCCCGCCACCCGTCCTCAACAGCCGGAGTCCCCGTCGACCCCTGCACCACCCCGCGCGAGTGGGCTCATCGGACCTGCCCGACCTCCAGTCTGTGGGCATGTCGATTCACAGCCGCACCGTCAGCGCCCTGGTCGCCGCCATTCTGGTCTGTTCCGCCGTCGCACCCGCGGCGACCGACCAGGGCGGGCCACGCGCGCAGCCGCAACCGATGCCCGAGCGAGGTCCGACGACCGGATCGGAGGCGTGGGAGTGGCCGCTCGCGATTCCGCATGCCGTGGTGCGGGGGTTCCGGGCGCCTCTCACCCAGTACGCCGACGGGCACAGGGGAATCGACCTGGCCGCGCACCCGGGCGAGCCGGTCTATGCCGTTGCCGACGGCACGGTGACCTTCGCCCAGATCGTCGTCGACCGACCCGCGATTTCCCTCAGCCACGCCGGGGGCCTCGTCTCGAGCCTGGAACCGGTCACGGCGCTTGTCGCGTCAGGGGACCCCGTGCGCCGCGGCCAGCTCATCGGCCACGTGGCGACCGGTGGCCACTGCGGCGACGGCTGCCTGCACCTCGGCGCGCGGCTCTCCGGCCGGTACGTGTCGCCGATGCGGTACCTCGGCGGCGTCCCACATGCCGTGCTGCTGCCGACAGAGTCGGCCGCCCTGCTCACGGTGCGAGGGGACTCCCGGCGAAGCGCACGTGCAAACCTGCTCTGGCGAGCGATTCTCCGGAACGCGTGACCTGCTCAGGCCCGCGGGTGAGCGTTCTGGTAGCTCTGCCGCAAACGTTCCGCGGAGACGTGGGTGTAGATCTGGGTCGTGCCGAGGCTCGCGTGACCGAGAAGTTCCTGCACGGCGCGCAGGTCGGCCCCGCCGTCGAGCAGGTGGGTCGCCGCCGTGTGGCGCAGGGCGTGCGGCCCGGCGGGACCGTTGCCGGGGATCTCGGCGAGGAGCCCTGCGACCAGGCGGTATACGGCCCGCACTCCGATGCGGCGTCGGTGGGTCGCGAGGAACAGCGCAGCGGGGCGTCCTGCCGAGCTCGAGACGGAACCCACCGTGGTGCTCCCGGCGGGTTCCTCCGCTGCGGCGAGCAGCACCGGGCGGGCGCGCTCGAGGTAGGCGATGAGTGCACGCTGGGCGGGAACGCCGAAGGGAACGACTCGTTCCTTGGACCCCTTGCCGGTCACGCGCACGGTGAGCTGGGAGAGATCGACATCCGGGACGTCGAGACCGACGAGCTCGGACACGCGCAGCCCGGAAGCATAGAGCAGTTCGACGATGGCCTGGTCGCGCAACTCGTGCGGACCGCCGGCCCTGGCTCGCAGCTCGAGGTGATCGAGAAGGGCCTGCATCTGCGCCCGGTTGATCACCCGGGGCAGGGTTCGACCCGGTTTGGGCGAGCGCAGGCGCACGGCCGGGTCGAGCGGACTCACGCCCGTGCGGGTCAACCAGGCTGTGAAGCTGCGGGCGGAGGCGGACCGACGCGCGATCGTCGCCTTGGAGAGACCCGCCTGGGTCGCCACCCATAGCCAGTCACGCAGCAGGTCCAGGGACAGCCCCTCGGCATCGGCGACCCCACGACCGTCGGCGAAGCCGAGGAGACCGCGGAGATCCGTCCGGTAGGCCCGGACGGTGTTCGGCGAGAAGCCACGCTCCGCCGCCAGGTAGACGGTGAAGTCCTCGAGAAGGGCTGCGAGGGGCATCCGTCCGCCGCCCGCCGGCGCACTCACGCCTGGCGTGAGAAGGCCTCGGTCCGCTCGTCGGGGCTCATCGCCTCGATACGGGCCAGGAACTCGGAGTCGAAACGCGTCGCGGGGTCGAAGTCGCCGAGCACGACATGCGAATGCACGACGCTCTCCGGATAGACCTGCACGAGATTGATCGACTGGCCGCCGCGCACACCCGTGAGTTGCCGGGCAGGCGCACTCGGGTCGATGGTGTAGCAGGTGGCCGCGGCCACCGAGACGGGGATGCCGGCGAAGAGCCCGGTCGTGGCGTAGTGCAGGTGCCCACCGAGGATGCCACGAATGTCACTTCCGGCGATGACCTCGGCCAGGCCGGCCTGGTCTCGGAGTTCGAGAAGGCTCATGAGGGAAACCATGGTCGGGATCGGCGGGTGATGCAGGGCGAGGAGCGTGCCGTGCGGGGCTGGTTCGCGCAGCACCTCGGCGAGCCAGGCCAGTTGCTCGGCGGAGATCGCGCCATGGTGGTAGCCGGGAACGCTCGTGTCGAGAGCGATCAGGCGGAGTCCGTCAAGGTCGTGCACCGCGTCGACGGGTGCGGCAGCGGATGCCCCGTTCCCGGTTTCGCGGAGCAGTTCGCTGCGGAAGGGCGCCCGTTTGTCGTGGTTACCCATCACCCAGATGACGCGGGCCCCGAGCCGGTCGGCCGCGGACTCGACGAGGTCCCGGATGCGCCGGTAGGCATCCGTTTCGCCGGTGTCGGCAATATCACCGGTGAAGATAAGGGCGTCGATCGGCTGCCCCGAACGTTCCAGCTGGGCGAGGGCCTCGTGCAGGGGCGTGTCGGTGTCGACGGTGCCATAGAGGGGTCTACCGGCACCGAGGAAGTGCGTGTCGCTGATGTGCGCGATCACGTGGCTCGCCGGCCCGTACTGGCCCAACTGAACCTGCCCCACTGGAACGCCACTCATGACTCACCCTTCGTCCGCTCCAGACTAGGGCCTGGCGCCGACACTCCCCCGGCGCCCCGGCCGCGTCGATCAGTCCTGCGGGTCTTCTCCGACGCTGCCGTCGGCGCGTTCGCGCAACAGGTCGAGGTGACCCGCGTGCCGTGCGGTCTCCTCGACCAGGTGAATCAGGATCCAGCGCAGGCTGAAACTGCGGCGCACCGAGACGACGTCGAGCGAGTTCGCTGCCGCGATGATCGCGTCGCAGCGGCGCGCCTCCTCCGCATAGTCGGCGAGCAGCTCGGCCATGGTCACTTCGGGCGGCACGTGGAACTCCCCGTCAGGATCCGCGTCGGTCCAGTCGAAGCTCAGACCCTCCTCACCGGCGAAGACATCGCGCAGCCAGGATCGCTCCACGTTCATGAGATGTCGGACGATGCCGTGCGCGGTCATGCCGGTCGGAGTGGCGACGGGCCGGAGAGCCACGTCGGAGGCATCGCCGACCTTCCATGCAACGAGGTCCCGCTGACGCTGCAGGAACCCCGTTATCGTCGTGCGTTCATCGCCGAAGTGCGCGGCTTCGGTGACTCCGACGCGCACGCCGTTGATGCTGCCGGAGCCGTCGGAGGCCGGGTTCGCGTAATCAGGCATACCCCTTTGTATCCTGTTTCGCGAGAGTGCGCTTTCGGCCCTTTAACCCGCGTTTCATGGGCCAAAAGCGCACTCTCGCGGACCAGCGGCGGGCGGCACCTGGCCGCGGGCCCGCGATGCGCGCAGGCACTGGTTGCCGGGGACGGCCCGGACTACCATGGCGCCATGTCAGCTCAGCCCGGCGCATACGACGAAGCACTTGGGCGAGCCAGGGAGCACGCTCTCGCGTGGCTTGGTTCGCTCGGTACCCGCCCGGTCGGTCCGCGCGCCGACGCCGACACCCTCTCCGGGATGTTCGCCGGTCCGCTGCCTGAGTCCCCCACCGCCGCGGCATCCGTGGTCGACGAGCTGGCCGCCCTCGCCGAACCCGGGCTGATGGCCATGCCGTCTGGTCGGTTCTTCGGCTGGGTGATCGGCGGCACCCTCCCGGCAGCGCTGGCGGCAGACTGGCTCGTCAGCGCCTGGGACCAGAATGCCGCCATGCGCTTCGCGACGCCGGCCACTGCCGCGGCCGAGGAGGCCGCCGGAGCGTGGGTGCTCGACCTGCTCGGGCTGCCGTCCGGTTCGGATGTCGGATTCACCACCGGGGCGACGATGGCCAATTTCGTCGGGCTCGCAGCCGGGCGCCAGTCAGTGCTCGAGCGGGTGGGCTGGAATCTCAGCAGGGACGGACTTTCCGGTTCGCCCCGCGTGCGGGTGTTCGTGGGCGAGGAGCGGCACGCGGTGATCGACCTCGCACTCCGGTACCTCGGCCTCGGCGAACCCGTCGCCGTAGCGGCCGATGAGCAGGGCCGACTTGATCCCCGTGCCCTCGCGGCTGCGATGCAGGACGGCGAGGGTCCGGCCATCGTCTGCCTGCAGGCGGGGAACCTGCACTCCGGTGCCTTCGATCCGATGACGACGGCAATCCGGGTGGCGCGGGAACACCACGCCTGGGTGCACGTGGACGGCGCGTTCGGCCTCTGGGCCGCGGCGAGCCCGAAGTACCGCGGGCTCGTGGCAGGCGTCGAGGGAGCCGACTCCTGGGCGACCGACGCGCACAAGACGCTCAATGTGCCCTATGACTGCGGGATCGCGATCGTCGAGAAACCGGCGACTGTCCGGTCCGTGTTCGGCGTGCACACGAGCTATCTACTGAAACCGGCGACGGACGGTCCGGGCGACCCCTTCGAGAAGGTGCCGGAGCTCTCCCGCCGGGCACGGGGCATCCCGGTGTGGGCGGCACTGCGCTCGCTCGGGCGATCCGGCACGATCGACCTCGTCGAGCGCCTGGCCGGTCACGCCCGCTCGCTTGCCGAGGGCCTCGCGCGCATTCCCGGCGCCGAGGTCGTCAACGACGTGGTCTTCACCCAGGTGTGCGTGAGCTTCGGAAGCGATGCCCGCACCCGGCGGGTGACGGAGCTGTTGCTCGGCCAGGGCACCACGTGGATGTCCGGTTCCGTCTGGCGCGGGCGCGAGGTGCTGCGCATCTCGGTCAGCAACTGGTCGACGGATGCCGCCGATGTCGCCGACTCCCTCGCGGCTGTGCGGCGGGCGTGCGAGGCCGCAGGCCACGACGGCGAGGAGACGCCTGGGGGCCTGTACCAGGGCTGACGGTTTCGCGGCAGGCCGAGCCTGGCTCAGGCGTTCCGCACCCAGCCGGTCTCTCGCTCGCGCGCGGCGCCTTCGAGCCCGAGGGCGCCGAGGGCGGCGCGCACGGACATGGTGGAGAGGCCCGCGCGGCGGGCGAGGTCGCCGATCCCACGCGGGGACCGCCCGCTCAGGGCGTCGAAGACCCGCACCTGTTCGCTTGTGCGCCCGGAACCCTCGAGCCCGAGTTCCGATTCGGGGAAGTCCAGTGTCACCTGGACCAGGTGCTCCGCGACGAGTTCCGCCATTTCGGCGGCCGTCGTCACGCAGACGGCGTCGTACTCGCGGATCAGCCGGTGACACCCGGCCGAGGCCGGTGACGTGACCGGGCCGGGTACGGCGCCGAGCGACCGCCCGAGGGTGGCCGCGTGCCCGGCGGTGTTGAGCGATCCGGAGCGCCACCCGGCCTCCAGGACGATGGTGGCCAGGCTGGTCGCCGCAATCAGCCGGTTCCGTTGTAGGAACCGCCACTTGGTGGGCGCGGCCCCGCACGGGAGCTCGGAAATGACGGCCCCCTCCCCGGCGATCCGTTCGAGGAGGTCGACGTGCCCGCTCGGATATGGCCGGTCCACTCCCCCGGCGAGAAACGCCACGGTTCGACCACGGCTCGCGAGTGCCGCTTTGTGCGCCATCCCGTCGATCCCGTACGCCGCGCCGCTGACGATCGCGAATCCGCGGTCGACGAGGCCGGCAGAGGCTTCCATCGCGACATGCTCGCCGTATCGGGTAGCAGCCCGGGCGCCGACGAGGGCGATCGACTGGGCGAACGCGCCGAGGGCATGTGCAGGGCCGCGCCACCAGAGGGCGAGCGGGGCGTGTACCCCGAGGTCCTCAAGCCCGGCCGGCCAGTCGGGGTCACCGGGAATCGCCAGCCGTGCCCCCGATCGGGCTGCCTGCCGCATCGCAATCGTGACGACGATGGGATCGAGCCGCGGACGCCAGCGCTCCAGAGCGCGGTCGAGTCCGGCGGCAGCGATCACACCCTCCGCCACCCCGGCGGTCAGGAGTTCCCCGGCGATATGGTCGTGGGTCCAGGCCTCGATAATCATCCGCAGGGCGCGAACGGCGCCGAGCGCCGCGACAACGAGGCCCGCAGTTCCGTCGCCGGGTTCGCTGATGCACGACCACGCCGCTCGAGCGTGCAGCTCCGCCGCGAGTTCCCGGGTCAGGGTGGCCCCGGGTGCGCGCACGCCGGTCGCGAGGTCGATCATGGTGGTCTCATCGGGTTCGAATGGCATCGTGCGTCGTGTCCTTCCGTCGGTGGATGTCCGGCTTCAGCCGGTGCGCAGGTAGAGCGCCTGTCCGAGCTGCTCGACACCCGGCCGATCGGCGCCCTCGAGGTCGGCGATCGACCAGGCGACGCGGAGCACCCGGTCATAGCCGCGCATAGTGATGCCGCCGCGCTCCAGCGCTCGATCGAGCGCAGCGGTCGTCGCCCGGTCCAGCCGCAGGTGCCTGCTGCGGAGCCAGGACCCTGGGACCGCTGAATTGAGCGACCAGGGTGTGCCGGCGAGGCGCTCCCGTGCGGCGCGCCGGGCCCGGATCACACGTTCCCGCGCAGCCGAGGTCGTCAGGCGCGGTTCTTCGGCGGCGAGCCGCAGCTGGGCCGCCGTGATCCGGTTCACGTGAAGTTGGATGTCGATCCGGTCCAGGAGCGGCCCGGAGATTCGGGCGAGGTACCGCCGGCGCGCGCTCGGCGGGCACGAGCACTCGAGGCCGGCGACGCCGTACTGCCCGCACGGGCACGGATTCGCGGCCATCACGAGCTGGAACCGCGCCGGGAAGTGGGCGACGGCGTTGGCGCGGTGGATGCTGATCATCCCGGATTCGAGCGGCTGCCGGAGGGCGTCGAGCACGGCCGATGCGAACTCGGGAGCCTCGTCGAGGAAGAGCACCCCGTGACAGGCGCGGGCGGCTGCACCCGGCCGGATCTGTCCACTGCCGCCGCCGACCATGGCCGCCGCCGTCGCGGTGTGGTGCGGCGATTCGAGCGGCGGCCGGGTCACGAGGGACCGGCCGAGTCCGCGCCCGGCGAGGGAGCGCAGCGAACTCGCCTCGAGGGAGGCGGCCGGGTCGAGGTCGGGCAGGAGTCCGGGCAGGCGGGCGG
The DNA here is from genome assembly GCF_004402235.1 of Cryobacterium glucosi. GTDB lineage: Bacteria > Actinomycetota > Actinomycetes > Actinomycetales > Microbacteriaceae > Cryobacterium > Cryobacterium glucosi. The sequence goes on along the minus strand of NZ_SOFS01000005.1, from coordinate 183,011 downwards.
CGAGCATGGTCTTGCCGGAGCCTGGCGGGCCGAGCATGAAGAGATGGTGGCCGCCTGCTGCGGCGATCTGCAGGGCCAGGATGGCGTCCTCATTGCCGATGACGTCGGCAAGGTCCATCGAACCGGTTTCGACGACGTCGTTCCCGGCGGGTCCGGCTTCGGTGGGCCACTCGATGGTTTCGACCGGCACGGGCGTCAGCTCCGCCCCGTGCCAGATCGCCGCCTCGCGGAGGGAGGCGACCCCGATCACGGTGATGCCGGGCACGAGTTCCGCCTCCGCGGCGTTTCCGGCCGGAACCATGACGGTTCGGTGGCCGAGACGCGACGCCGCGATCACCGCCGGCAGCATGCCCGGGACTGGTCGAAGGCGCCCGTCGAGGGCGAGCTCGCCGATGTGCACGACCGAGCCGACCGACCCGGCCGCGACCACCCCGTCCGCGGCGAGGCACGCGAGCGCGATCGCGAGGTCGAATCCCGAACCGTGCTTCGGGAGCGCCGCCGGCGACAGGTTGATCGTGAGCTTGTTGTGGGTCAGTGGGCAGCCGGAGTTCTTGGCCGCGGCCCTGACCCGCTCCGTCGCTTCGGAGAGCGCGGCGTCCGGCAGGCCGATCAGCACCATGCCGGGGAGCTGACCCGAGATGTCGGCCTCGACTTCGACGAGCGCGCCCGTCAGCCCGAGCAGGGCGACGGCGTGGGTACGGGCGAGACCCATCAGGCTGCGCCCATCAGACGGCACGCACTAGAACACGCTCACTAGAACACTCCGGGCAGGTGCTCGATCACCGGAACGGCGCCGGGGGCGAGGATCACCGCGATCGCGTCGATCCTGATTCGCTCCGGCCAGGCATCCGCCTGCTCGCACCACGCCGCCGCAAGCCGGCGGAGCCGGGCGAGCTTGACGACGGTGATCGCCTCGAACGGATGCCCGAAGCCGATCCCCGAGCGCGTCTTCACCTCTACGAAGGCGACTTCGCCGTCCTGCTCGACAATCAGGTCGATTTCGCCCTGCTCGCACCGCCAGTTGCGGGCGAGGAGCGTATACCCGGCGTCGGTGAGGTACCGCGCCGCGTGCTCCTCACCGAGCCTGCCCAGATCATCTTTGCGTGCCACGAGTGCCTCCCACGGACAGGATGCCGGGGGTGGGCGAGCATCCGCGGGGGCCGTCGTCGACCGGTGGACAGCGGGCAGACGTCGACGCCTGGTGGGGAGAGTCGGGAATTCGCCTTCGGAAAGTCCGTACACCGTCGAGGGGCGACTCCTAGATGCCGAGGCTCCTGAGTGCCTCGTCCATGCGATCGGCGAGCACCCGATACCCCTCATCGTTCGGGTGCAGGCCGTCGCCGGCCTTCCATTCCGGGTGGCCGTCGAGCCAGTGCGAGGCGCCGGGAATGTAGTCGGCGTCGATCGCCGCAGCGCCCGCGCTCACCCACTCGATGATCTGTTGAACCGAGCCGGGTCGATCGTCGGTGTACCAGAACGGCTCGACCACGATGACGCGTGCGACCGGCAGCGCTTCACTGATCCTGGTGAAGTCGGCCGTGATGGCGGAGCGGATGCGGTCGGCGCGAGCGGGCATCGAGAAGTTGTCGTTGAGACCCATCGTCACGATCACGATGTCGGGGCGGGCGGCGATGACCTGTTCGACGAGGTCCTCTGACACGTCTGCCCGGTGGTTCACGAAACCGAGACCGTTCACGCTCGGGTTCACCTCGGTCCAGCCGTGCTCGATGGAAAGGAGCGTCGACCACCGGCGTTCGGGGCTCGAAGCCCCGGTCCCGAGCGTGTACGAGTCCCCGTAGAACGCCACGACGGGACCGGTACCCGGAGACCCCGCAGGAGTCACCGGAATCGGTTCGGCCGGTACCGCACGTCCAACCGAACCGATCACGGCGACGAGTCCAACGACGACGGCCACGGACCCCACCCAGAGGGCCATGACGGTTCGGGTCATTCGTCGGGGTGCACTCACACCAGTCATTCGGAGCGGGATCCGTTCTGGTTTGCCCGGCAATGCGGGAAAGGACCGGTCACGACACCAGCAGCGGCGTGCCGTTCCCCGCTGCCGCGAACGCGGCATCCGTCGCCCGGAGCACGCGCAGTACGTTCGCCCCGGCGAGGGCGGCGAGCTCGACGGCGGTCCAGCCCCGCGCGGCGAGCTCGGTCAGGAGCGCCGGGTAGCCGTCGACGCCCTCGAGACCGACCGGGAATTCGTCTGTGCCGTCGAAGTCGCCGCCGAGCCCGATGTGCCGAATGCCCGCGACCCGGCGAGCGTGCTCGATGTGGGCGATAACCTCGTCGAGGGTCACCGTCGGCGCAGCGCTGTCCCTGGGCCCGTCGAACCAGGCGGCGAAGTCCGGGGAGAGGAACTGCGGCACGAAGGTGAGCATGAGCACGCCGTCGTTGTCGCGCAGGCGCTCGAGCACGTCGTCCGGTACGTTCCGCGGGTGGTCCGTGACGGCGGCGCACGAACTGTGGCTGAAGATCACCGGCGCCGTCGTCACGGAGAGCGCCGCGTGCGCGGTCGCCGGGGACACGTGGGACAGGTCGACGAGCATGCCGAGCCGGTTCATCTCCCGCACGTACTCGACGCCACGCGCGGACAGGCCGCCGTGCACGGGCTCGTCGGTGCCCGAGTCGGCCCAGGTCGTGTTGTGCACATGGGTGAGGGTGAGGTACCGCACGCCGAGCCGCGCGAACATCCGCAGCACGGCCGGGGAGTCGTTGAGGCTGTGCGCGCCCTCCGCGCCGAGGAGCGACGCGATCCGGCCGTGGGACCTGGCCGACTCGACGTCGGCGGCGCTGCGGGCGATCTGGAAGTCGTCCGGGTAGCGGGCGGCGAGGCGGTAGACCCAGTCGATCTGCTCGAGGGTGCCCTGAACGGCGTCGGCACCGAGGGATTCGTCGCTCACATAGACCGACCAGAACTGTGCGCCCACCCGGCCGGCCCGGAGGCGCTCGATGTCGGTGTCGGTCGTCAGTCCCCGTTCGAGTCCCTCGACCGAGTACGCGCGGTTCTCCCGGCATTCCCAGGCCCAGTCGTTGTGGCCGTCGACGAGGGGTGCGAGTTCGAGGGCGTGGTCGACGACCGCGCCAACAGGGTTCGTTGGGGCGGTCGTGGCGGCATGGTTCTCGGCAGCGGATGCGGGGGGCATGGTCCAACGCTAGTGCCGGGGTTCCCCGCGCGGAACCCGGGTTCCCGTGTGCACCGGCACCGGCACCGGCACCGGCACCGACACCGATGCAGGTTACTAGGCTGGACCCATGGGACTACGCGACAGGTTGGTCGACCTCGGCATGAAGACGATGAGCCTGATGCACCGGGCCGTGCTCAAGGCATCCGGTGGACGTTTGCTCGCCTCGTTCGGGCCGATCCCGGTGGTCGAACTGCACACGATCGGCCGCTCGACGGGCAAGCGCCGCACGACCATGCTCACGGCCCCGATCCACGACCGGAACCGCTTCGTGCTGATCGCCTCGAAGGGCGGCAGCGACCGGAACCCGCAGTGGTACCTCAACCTCGTTGCGAACCCCGACGTCGAACTCACCGTGCACGGCACGACGAAAAAGCTGAGGGCACGCACGGCAGAAGCAGCGGAGAAGGCGGAACTCTGGCCGCAGATCGTCGCCGCATACAAGGGGTACGAGGGCTACCAGCAGAAGACCAGCCGGGACATCCCCGTCGTGGTCTGCGAGCCCCGCTAGAACGACCAGCCGGCTACTCGTCGAGCGCGAGTTCCTTGGGCAGTTCGAATTCCTTCGAGGCGAGTTCCTCGACGTTGACGTCCTTGAACGTCAGCACGCGCACGGACTTCACGAAACGGTCCGACCGGTACACGTCCCAGACCCAGACGTCCTTCATGTTCAGTTCGAAGTAGAAGTCGTGCTCGGTGTCCCGGCGCACGAGTTCGACCTCATTGGCCAGGTAGAAGCGCCGTTCCGTCTCGACGACGTACTGGAACTGCCCGACGACATCCCGATATTCGCGGTACAGGGCCAACTCGACCTCGCGGTCGTAGTCTTCGAACTCTTCTTCTTCCATGGTGAGACAATCCTACGCTGAGATGGTCAGCCACGATTTGCGATGGAGCCCTGTCGGTCCGAGGCGCCCGATCGCAGCCATGTGCTCCGCACTGCCGTAGCCCTTGTTGCCCGCCCACCCGTAGCCGGGCGTGACCGCATCCGCTGCGATCATCAGCCGGTCGCGGTGCACCTTCGCGATCACGGATGCCGCGGACACGGACGCACAGTCCTGGTCGGCCTTGATCCGGGTCAGCACGGAGAGGGGCGTCGCGAGGGCCTTGTTGAGGTAGTCGTCGTTGCCGTCGAGCAGCACGACGCTCCCCCGGACGTCCACGCCGGCGGCGAACAGTTCGGCGAGGGCCCGTTTGCCCGCGAGCCCGAGTGCGGCGATGATGCCGATCTCGTCCACCTCCTTCGCGGAGGCGAGTCCGACCGCGGAGTGCAGCACCCAGGCGACCGCGAGCGGTGCGAGGGCCTCACGGCGCCGCTCGCTGAGCATCTTCGAGTCGCGGAGACCGACCGGCATCGCGCCGTGCGTGCCGTCGATCGCGGCGACGCCGACCCCGACCGGTCCGGCGAGGGCACCACGTCCGACCTCGTCGCAGCCGATCACGCAGCTCGCGCCTTCGGCGAGCAGGCCGAGCTCGACCTCGAGGGTCGGATCGCAGACGGCCATCTACTTCGTCTCCGGGGAAACCCCTCGGAAGACTTCCGGGTAGTCGTCGAGCCAGGTCCAGCGGGACAGCGGCCAGCTGATCACGAGGGCGCGGCCGACGACGTTGTCGATCGGCACGAAGCCCTTGCCAGGGGTGTCCCCGTTGTACCGGGAGTCCTTGGAGTTGTACCGGTTGTCGCCCATCACCCAGAGCGAGTTCTCCGGTACGACGACGTCGAAGTTGTCCTTGGACACGGCGCTCGCCCCGGCAGGGAGGTTCACATACGGCTCAGAGAGGGGCACGTCGTTGACGCTCAGCTGGCCGAGGGCGTTGCAGCAGCTGACGTGGTCGCCGGGCAGTCCGATGACGCGCTTGATCAGGTGGTCGTTGCTGTCCGGCGCGGAGAGGCCGACGACGGAAAGGAGCCAGTCAAGGCCGGCGGCGACGGGGTTCTGCTGCACGGCAGCCTGCGGGAGGAGCCACCCGCCGGGATCGCGGAACACGACGACGTCACCGCGCTGGATGGGCATGAGCTTCGGTTCCAGCTCGTTCACGATGATGCGGTCGTTGACCAGGAGGGTGTTCTCCATCGACCCCGAGGGGATGTAGAACGACCGGACGAGGAAGGTCTTGATCAGGAACGAGATGAGCAGCGCCACCACAAAAATGATCAAGAGGTCGCGAAAGAAGATCGCAACGCCGCGCTTGCCGCGCTGTGGTGCTTCTGATGCCAGGCGATCCGATCGCGTGGGCAGAGAATTGTCTGTCATTAAACCGCCTGAGCTCCTGACCCAGTGTACGGGTCAGGAGCTCAGGGTGAAACGCAGCCGGGGCTGGGAATCGGGTGTGACGAGTCTTAGTCGCGCTTTTCCTTGATCTTGGCCTTCTTGCCACGCAGGTTGCGCAGGTAGTACAGCTTCGCGCGACGCACGTCTCCGCGGGTGACGACCTCAATGTGGTCGATAACCGGGGAGTGCACCGGGAAGGTACGCTCGACGCCGACCTGGAAGCTGACCTTGCGAACGCAGAACGTTTCGCGGACGCCTTCGCCGGAACGGCCGATGACGACACCCTGGAAGACCTGCACGCGCGAGCGTGCGCCTTCAACGATGTTGACGTGAACCTTGACGGTATCGCCGGCGCGGAACGCCGGGATGTCCTTCCGGAGTGATGGGGCATCCACCTGGTCGAGAATATGCATATTTGTTCGCTCTCTGTATCCGCCACAGGACGAAGACGGCTGAGGTCGCCCGCGCACACACGTGCTGGGCGACGACTGATGAGGTTAAGACCGTGCCGAACGGTGCAGCTCCCCTGTGGCAGAGGCATGCTACGGCACAATCGCTGATTATGTCACGATCCGCGCCTCCGGCAAAACCGGGCCGGCTAGGTGTCTTTCGGCTTCTCCCGCACGACGATGACCGACGGGTCCGGGGTGGGTTCGAAGCCGATGGGCGACGGATGCTCCCCCGCGGCCGGTTCGGTCGGGGCCCCACCTCTGGCGGTCTCGTCGATCAGCACGATCATCGCCTGCATCCGGCTCCTGGCACTCGCGAAGAGCTCCCAGATGGCGAACCAGAAGGCTGCGAGCCCGACGAGCACGACCAGGAACGGCAGCCAGCTCGCACCCGCCGTGAAGCCGAAGGCCACGATCAGGGCGTGCCACAGGGTGAGCACGCCGACGTCACGCCAGGACACTGCCCGCTCCAGCCGCACCTCGGTGCGGGCGAAGAAGAGCAGGGCGACGGCCAGCAGGCCGAGGCCGAGCACGATGCCGCCGAAGAAGCTGCCGAGCACGGCCCATCCGCTCGACTTGAAGAGGGACGCGCCGATCAGGAGCCACGCCGGAAGCACGAGCACGGCAAGGAATTGCCAGCGATAGAAGACCCTGCGTAGGAACACGAAGCCAGACTACTCGCGGACGCCTTCGGCTGGCTCTGCGTTCGCTGGAGGCAGAAGGTCGGGCCGGACCCGCATGGTGCGCTCGAGCTGCTGGTCGTGGCGCCACGTAGCGATGGCACCGTGGTTGCCGCTCAGGAGCACCGGGGGTACGTCGAGACCGCGCCAGCTGGACGGCTTGGTGTAGCTCGGGTATTCGAGGAGTCCGTCCTCGTGGGACTCCTCGACGAGGCTCTCGGGGTTGCCGACCATGCCGGGGATGAGCCGGCCGACGGCCTCGATCATGGCCATCACCGCGACCTCTCCCCCGTTGAGCACATAGTCGCCGAGGCTGACCAGCCTGACGCGCCCGCGGGAGGCGAAGTGGTCGAAGACGCGTTGGTCGATGCCTTCGTATCGCCCGCAGCCGAAGACGAGGTGCGGTTCGGCGGCCAGTTCGCGGGCCATCTTCTGGGTGAAGAGGTCGCCGGCCGGGGACGGGAAGATCAGGAGCGGCCCTGCGTCGTTCGCCGTGGCATCCGCTGCCGCGTCGCCGCCAGCTTCAGTGGGCGCGTCGGTGGTCTCGTCGAGGATCGCGTCGAGAGCCTCGCCCCAGGGTTCCGGCTTCATCACCATGCCGGCGCCGCCGCCGTACGGGGTGTCGTCGACGGTGTTGTGCCGGTCGTGGGTGTGGTCGCGCAGGTTGTGCACGAGCACCTCGATGAGTCCGGACTGCCTGGCCTTGCCGAGCAGGGAGACGTCGAGGACAGAGAAGAACTCCGGGAAGATGGTGAGGATATCGATGCGCACGAAGAAAGCCTAGGCGTGGACGGGAACGGACTCGTCCGCGGTTTCGGCGTCGGTCGCGGTCGTAGCGCTCGCTTCCAGGTGGGCGGCACGGTTGACCCGGGTGCGGTGCGAGAAGTACACCGGCAGGGCGGTGAAAAGGATCGCACCGAGCAGGTTGCCGACGAGAACGGGAATCTGGTTCCAGAGCAGCCACTGGCCGATGCTGATCGGGGCGCCGAGCATCATGCCGGCGGGGATGACGAACATGTTCACGATCGCGTGCTCGAGTCCGAGGCTGAAGAAGATCGTGACCGGAAGCCACATCGCGAGGATCTTTCCTGCGGTGGACTTCGACGTGTAGAACATGATCGTGCCGATCGCGACCATCCAGTTACAGAGCATCGCCTTGATGATCGCGACGACGATTCCGCCAGGGCCGACCGCTTCATACGGCAGAACCTTGTGCTCGGCTAGATGCACGATGGCCTGGACCATCGGGTCTGTGGTCACGGTGCCCATGTAGGTGATCGAGACGACGTAGAGGAAGCCGAAGAGCACGGCGCCGAACAGGTGGGCGGCGATGACGACACCGAAATTGGTGAGGCCCTTTTTAATGGTCGTTCGTCCCTCGAGGATCGCGAGCGGGATCAGCGCGAAGCTTCCCGTGACGAGCTCGAGTCCGAGCAGCAGGATAATGGCGAATCCGACCGGGAACAGCACGGCGCCCACGATGGGAAGCCCGGTCTGGGCGGCCGCGGTCAGGGACACCGCCGTTGCCGCGCCCAGGATCGCCCCGGACAGGGTTCCGCGGATGATCATCTGCTTAATGGTCAGGTTCGATTTAACGACACCCGAATGAATGATGTCATCGATGAGTTTGTCGGGCTGGACGTACGACACAGGCGGTTCTCCTTGCAAGGGCTGCCGCGTCGTGGGGAGTGGAGGAGCCAGCGGGCGCGGCGCGCCTTCCCCCGGGTTGATCCCGGTCGCGCCTATGCGCCGTTCTGGTCTGGTGTGTGCTCGGCGTCCGGCTCGGCACCGGCGTCGGGTTCGTGGGTTGCGGCATCCGCTTCGAGCGGGGTTTCGGGCTCGTCGTCCGGCTCCTCGGGGAGCTCTTCGAGCAGTCCGGGCGGAGGGGTGATCGTGACGATACCCGTCGCGATGTCGACGGAGGGAACGATTGCCTTCACGAAGGGCACCATGACGTCACCGGTCGCGGTCTTGACGATCAGGAGGTCCTGGGCCGGAAGGTGTTCGAGACGGCCGATGGTACCGATCTGCACCCCGTCACGCACGACCTTGAGGCCGACGAGCTGGTGGTCGTACCAGGCGTCTTCTTCGTCGGATTCTTCGTCGTCGTCCTGGTCGATCCACAGGATGGCCTTGGCGAGTGCCTCAGCCGCTTCCCGGTCGGGGACATCCTTGAAGAAGCCGACGGCGTGCTGGTTGTACCAGCGGAGCTCGACGAGCTCGATCTTCTTACCGTGCCACGGGGACCCGGTGGGAACCTGAAGCGTGAACACGGCGCCCGGGACGAAACGTCGCCCCGGGTCATCCGTGAACAGTTCGAGCTTGATGGCGCCCTTGAGGCCATGGGCCTTGGTCAGGCGACCAACCCGCAGCTGGGCTCGGGGCGACTGGGCTCTGGGTACCAGAGTGTCGTTCACGAGGCTCACCGCCGGCTCAGAAATCGGTGTCGACGACGTCGACCCGCACGCGCTTGCCATCGGCCAGGGCAGCCACAAGGGTGCGCAGGGCCTTTGCGGTCCGTCCGGAACGACCGATGACGCGGCCGAGGTCCTCGGGGTTCACGCGAACCTCGAGCACCTCGCCACGCGGTGAGTTCTGGGCAGCAACGTGCACATCGTCCGGGTGGTCAACGATTCCCTTGACGAGGTGCTCAAGCGCGGGTGCGAGCAAAATTACGCCTTGTCCTCTTCTGTTGCGTCAGCGGCTTCGGCGACGGGCGCCTCTTCCTTGACAACGGGCTTCTCAGCCTTGGGCTTGAGAACCGGCTTCTTCTTCTCGTCGGCGACGAAAGCGACCTTGGCCTCTTTGATCTTGACGGTGCTGACGGCGTTCTTGTCACCCTTGAACTTGCCCCAGTCGCCGGTCAGCTTGAGGAGAGCCTCAACCTGCTCGGTGGGCAGGGCGCCAACGCCGAGCCAGTACAGTGCACGCTCGGACTTGATCTCGATGACCGAGGGCTCCTGCGTGGGGTGGTAGATGCCGATTTCTTCAATGACGCGACCGTCGCGCTTGGTGCGCGAGTCGGCCACAACGATGCGGTAGTACGGCGCACGAATCTTGCCCATGCGCTTCAGACGGATTTTGACAGCCACAATTCTCCTGTGTATTTGATTTTTGGCGAACTGAGGGCCGTGAGCGTGGGGGCACACTCGGCACAAGCTCAAGATGGTTTTTTCCTGCGTCAGAGTAGAGGGTCGGGCGCAGGAGAACTCGACTAATCATTCTGTCAGATGTCGGCCCCAATGTGATAATCGACCGGGCACCGGGTGTCCGCCGAAAGCGGATTCCGCGTTCGTGCGGGAGGCCGCCTGCAATCGGTGTCAGGATTGTGACCAGCACCCAGCCGGGTGCCACGCGACCAAAGGACCGCACGTGGGAATCGAATTCGCCCGATCAGCGCGATCGACGATCGGCATCGAATGGGAGATCGCGCTCGTCGACCGGTCGACCGGTGACCTCGTCTGCATCGCCGACGAGGTGCTCGATGCCCTGCGCGGCCCCGACGGGTCGCCGCACCCGCACATCACCGGAGAGCTGCTGCTCAACACCGTCGAGCTCGTCTCCGGTGTTCACACGACCGTGGCGGGCGCCGTTGCGGATGTCTACGGCCAGGTCGACGAGGTCAGGGCGATCACGGACCCACGGGGCGTCGACCTCATCTGCAGCGGCTCGCATCCGTTCGGCCAGTGGTTCGACCAGGAGGTCACGGACAAGGAGCGGTACCACAAGCTCATCGACCGCACCCAGTGGTGGGGCCGGAACATGATGATCTGGGGCATCCACGTGCACGTCGGCATCGAGGACCGCGACAAGGTCATCCCGATCCTGAACGGCCTGCTCGGCTATCTCCCGCACCTGCAGGCGCTCTCGGCGTCCAGTCCGTTCTGGGCGGGCGTCGAGACCGGTTATGCGTCGAATCGCGCGCAGATGTTCCAGCAGCTGCCGACGGCGGGGCTGCCCTGGATCCTCGAGGACTGGGCGAGCTGGGAACGGTATGTCGAGGACATGACCCGAACCGGGATCATCGACGACATGACCGAGGTGCGCTGGGACATCCGCCCCTCTGCCCGCTGGGGCACCATCGAGATTCGCGCCTGCGACGGCGTGTCGACGGCCACCGAACTCGGGGCGATCGCCGCGCTCATCCAGTGCCTCGTCGAGTGGATGTCCACCGAGCTCGACGCAGGACGCCCGGTCCCGAGCATGCAGCCGTGGTTCGTGCGCGAGAACAAGTGGCGTGCGTCGCGATATGGGCTCGATGCGGAGATCATCCTCGACTCGAGCGGCGCCGAACGACTCGTGACCGACGACGTGCGCCGGCTGATCGGCGTGCTCTCCCCCACCGCGGAACGCCTCGGTTGCCTCACCGAACTGCTGCAGCTGAACGGCATCCTGGATGCCGGCGCAAGCTACCAGCGCCAGCTGCGCGTCGCCGCGGCGAACGGCGGCAGCCTGCCCGCCGTCGTGGCCGCGCTCAGCGCGGAACTCCGCGGCGGCACCTTGCCCGTTTAGGCGGCGTTCTTGGCGTCGCGCCAGGCCAGCCAGTCCGTCAGCGGGGCGAGGTCATACGCCGGCCCGGAGAGCCCGATCGTGAATAGGCGGGCCCCGAGCGCATAGAGCTCGTCTGCCTCGTCGACCGTGCGGCCGCGCAGCTCCGTGGACACCTCGATCTCGGCCGGGTCGCGCCCGACCGTCGCGCACCAGTCTGCGAGGACGCCGAGCTTGTGCTCGAGTACCTCGGGGCTCGAGAAGGAATGCCAGATGTCGGCGTGCTTGGCGACGATGCGCAGGGTCTTCTTCTCCCCACCTCCGCCGATCAGCACCGGGATCTTCCGGGTGGGCGGCGGGTTGAGCTTGCCCCAGCGCGCCTCGATGCGTGGGAGGTTCTCCGCGAGGGCGTCGAGCCGGCTGCCGACGGTGCCGAACTCGTAGCCGTACTCGTCGTAGTCGCGCTCGAACCAGCCGGAGCCGGTGCCGAAGATGAAGCGGCCGCCGCTGATGTGGTCGATCGTGCGGGCCATGTCGGCCTGCAGGTCGGGGTTGCGGTAGCTGTTGCAGTTGACGAGGGCGCCGATCTCGATCCGGGAGGTCTGCTCAGCCCACGCGGCGAGGATCGTCCAGGATTCGAAGTGCAGCCCGTCCGGGTCACCGGAAAGCGGGAAGAAGTGGTCCCAGTTGAAGGCGACGTCGGTGCCGAGTGCTTCGACCTCTGCGACGGTGTCGCGGATCTTCGTGTACTCGGCATGCTGGGGCGCCACCTGCGCGCCGATGCGGACGGGACCGGGCTTCGTGAGTGTCATGCGCCCAGCCTAAACGCCCGAGGCATACCTGTCCGGTCGAGAGTTACCCGCTGAGCGGTCACTCTCGACCGGAAAGGTACAGGGAGCGGTACGGTTAGCGGCCGAGCATCTTCTGCAGGGCGGCCATCTCCTCGTCGGTGGGACCGCCGGGCTTGCCGGCGACTGCCGGCTTGCGGCCGCCGAGGCCGAAACCGGTGCCGCCGCCGGTCGGTGCCTCAGCGCCGGCGCCCGCCGGCTTCTCACCGGACGCGATCGCGAGGTTCTCCGCGGCACGCTTGGCCGGGTTGCCCGACTTCGAGCCCTTCTTCTTCGCCTGCTGGGGCTTGCCGCGCCCACCGCCGAGGCCGGGCATCGGCCCCATGCCGGGGATGTTCGGCATTCCACCTCGGGCGACGGTCTTCATCATCTTCGCGGCCTGCTCGAAGCGCTGCACGAGCTGGTTCACCTCGGTCACGCTCGAGCCGGAGCCCCGCGCGATGCGCAGTCTGCGTGATCCGTTCAGGAGTTTCGGGGTGGTGCGCTCGGCCTTGGTCATCGACTGGATGATGGCCTCTGTGCGCACGATCTCGCGCTCGTCGAAATTCTCGAGCTGCTGCTTCATGGCCCCGGCGCCCGGGAGCATGCTCATCATCTTCTTGATCGAGCCCATGTTGCGCAGCTGCTGCATCTGGCCGAGGAAGTCGTCGAGGGTGAAGGTGTCGGTCTGGAACTTCTCGGCGAGCTTGCGCGCCTCGTCCTCGTCGAAGGCGCCCTGGGCCTGTTCGATCAGGGTGAGGATGTCACCGAGGTCGAGGATCCGGCTCGCCATCCGGTCGGGGTGGAAGGGCTCGAAGTCGTCGAGGCTCTCACCCGTCGACGCGAACATGATCGGGCGTCCCGTCATCGAGGCGACCGAGAGGGCTGCTCCACCGCGGGCGTCACCATCGAGCTTGGTCAGCACGACGCCGGTGAAGTCGACGCCGTCCTGGAACGCCTTCGCGGTCGCGACGGCGTCCTGGCCGATCATCGCGTCGATCACGAAGAGGACCTCGTCGGGGTCGATGGCCCGGCGGATGTCTGCGGCCTGCTTCATCATCTCGGCGTCGACGCCGAGGCGGCCGGCCGTGTCGACGATGACCACGTCGTGGAGCTTCTGCTGGGCGAACTTCACGCCGTCGCGGGCGACCGTGACGGGATTGCCGACGCCATTGCCCGGTTCCGGTGCATACACGGGCACGCCGGCCTGCTGCCCCACGACCTGGAGCTGGGTGACGGCATTCGGACGCTGGAGGTCGGCGGCGACGAGGATCGGGGTGTGCCCGTCCTTGGCGAGCCACTTCGCCAGCTTGCCGGCGAGGGTGGTCTTGCCCGCGCCCTGAAGGCCGGCGAGCATGATGATGGTCGGCGGCTTCTTCGCGAACTCGAGACGGCGCTGCTGGCCGCCGAGGATGCGGATGAGTTCCTCGTTGACGATCTGCACGACCTGCTGGGCCGGGTTGAGCGCCTTGCTGACCTCGTCGCCGAGGGCGCGCTCGCGCACCTGCGCGGTGAAGTCCTTGACGACGTCGAGGGCGACGTCGGCGTCGAGGAGGGCGCGACGGATCTCGCGCACGGTGCCGTCGACATCCGCCGCACTGAGCTTGCCCTTGGTGCGGAGATTCTTGAACGTCTCGGCCAGGCGATCTGAGAGGTTTCCAAAAGTAGCCATTGTGGTTCTACTTTAACCGGTGTTGCCCGGTCTCGAATCCTCAGCTGTCGAGCGAGATCACGATCGTGTCGCCGTGCACGTCGAGCGTCACGACGATCAGGGCGTCGGTCTCGGTGGGGCTGATCGAATAGTCGAGCACCGCGAAGTGCTCGTCGTTCTTGATGTGGTGCGGGTGGAAGCCGATCCGCTGCAGCTGGATGGAGCGGAGGAAGTCGATCTGCTTGTCGCCGGAGTCCCAGATCAGGGCGTCGTCGATGACCTCCTCATCGAGTTCCTCGAGGCACTGGTTGATGTAGAGCGCGGTGACGGACCCCTCGGCGCTGAGCTCGGCGACGAGCGATTCGCGGGCCTGCGAGTCGAGGTCTTCGAGGGAATTGATCATGAACGCCGCGATGTCGAGCGCCTCGACGGAAACCGAGGATTCATCGGGCGAGCTGAGGTCGATCTCGATGTCCTGGTCGCCCAGTTCCGCCGAATCCGACCAGTAGATCTCGCCTTCGTCGTCGCTGCCGAGGATTCCGAAGAAATCGTGTTCGATGGTCATGGTCGTCCTATCCGACGAGTTTTTGCGCGAAGACGTGCGGGGTGAATCCGGTGAGGTCGTTGATGCCCTCGCCCTGGCCGACGAGCTTGATCGGAATACCGGTCTTCTCCTGCACTGCGAGCACGAATCCGCCCTTGGCGGACCCGTCGAGCTTCGTGAGCACAAGCCCGGTGACCCCGGCGTGCTCGATGAAGGCCTCGGCCTGGGCCAGTCCGTTCTGGCCGGTGGTCGCATCGAGCACGAGCAGCACCTCGGCGATCGGCGTCTGCTTCTCGATGACGCGACGGATCTTGGTCAGCTCGTCCATCAGGCCGCCCTTGGTCTGCAGGCGGCCGGCTGTGTCGATGATCACGATCTCGGTGCCGGTCGCGATCGCGCGCTCGACGGTCTGAAAGGCGACGGATGCCGGGTCCTGGCCCTGGGCCTGCGGCTTCACGATCTCGGCGCCCGCGCGTTCGGCCCAGGTGGCGAGCTGCTCGACAGCGGCGGCCCGGAACGTGTCCGCAGCCCCGATCAGCACGCTGCGGTCATAGACGCGCAGGAACTTGGCGAACTTGCCGATCGTGGTGGTCTTCCCGACGCCGTTCACGCCGACGACGAGCACGACGGCGGGGCGCGCGCTGAGGTTGAGGGTCGAGTCGAGCCGGGAGAGGCGTTCCTCGAGGCCTTCGCGCAGCATCCGCTGCAGGTCGGCCGGGTCTGTCGTGTGGTACCTGGCGACCTTGGCGCGCAGGTCAGCGACGATGTCCTCGGTGATCTGGGGGCCGAAGTCGGCCTGGATGAGTGCGTCCTCGAGGTCGTCCCAGGTGTCGGCGTCGATCGTCTTCTTCGCGAACATGCCGCGCAATGCGCCGGAGAGTGACCACGGGGTGCGTTCTGCCATGTCTCTACCCTAAGCGCGGGACCCTGCCTCCGGGCGCGAGCGTGCCATCGACACCGGGTCGGCCGCGGTTTCAGTCGCGGGGTTGGCTGCGAGGCGGGATAGGCCGAGACTCGGCCGTGTACGCGTTTCCGACTCGTTGTGGAGGAATGATGACACCTGAATCTCCGTCCGACCGCGCGCTCACCGACCTCGCGGAGACCATGGACGGCAGGCTCGTCCGTGCATACGACGATGACTGGGACAGTGCCCGCGCCCCCTGGAACCTCGCGATCGACCAACGGCCGGTCGCCGTCGCGTACCCGGCCGGGCCGGAGGACCTGCGGCGGATCCTCGCCGCCGCCCGCGCCGACGGGCACCGGGTGGTGGTGCAGCCGCGCGGACACGGCCCGAGCGGCGACCTCGCCGGATGCATCCTCGTCCGCACGAGCGCGTTCGACGAGATCGTGATCGATCAGAAACGACGCGTGGCCAGGGTCGGCTCCGGCGTGTCCTGGGGTGCCCTGCTGAGCCGCCTCGATGGTTCCGGGCTCGTGGCGCTCGCCGGGTCCAATCCCGATGTGAGCGTCGCAGGTCACGTCCTCGGGGGCGGTCACTCCTGGTTCAGCCGCTGGCGCGGGATCGCGGCCCGCAGCATCCGTGCGGTCGAACTCGTCGATGCAGGCGGTGAGCCGCGCCGGGTCACCGCGGACAGCGATCCGGAACTGCTGTGGGCGCTGCGCGGCGGCGGCGGGCTGTTCGGCATCGTGACCACGCTCGAGATCGACCTGTATGCGGCTCCCGACCTCTTCGGCGGAACGATCGTCTTCCCCGCGTCCGCCGCAGGGACCGTCTTCGGTAGCGTTGCGGCGATCATGGCGGATGCCCCGCCCGAGTTGAGTATCTTCTTCGGCCTGACCAATCTGCCCGACATCGTACAGGTGCCCGCGCCGCTCCGCGGCCAGACGATCGCGAGCGCCGAGGTGGTCTTCGTCGGAACCGCTGAGGACGCCGCGCCCCTCCTCGCACCGCTGCTCGCAAGCACACCGGTGCTCGCCGACGAGACCCGGCCGTTCACGATCGGGCACCTCGCCGAGGTCGCGGCCGAACCGACCGAACCGGCCGCCACAATCGAGTGGACGGCCGCGATCACGTCCTTCGCCGGTGGAGACGAAGCGGGCCTCGGCGCCCTCGCGCGGGCCTTCCAGGAGGCCACTCCTGCGGGCGTGACCGTTCTCGGCCTGCGTGCCCTCGGCGGTGCCATTGCCGAGCAGGGGGCGGATGCGGCGGCGGTCGCCGGCCGTCTCGACGCACGTTTCCTGGCCTGCGCCGGTTCGTTCCTCACGGAACAGCGGCCCGCCGACCCGGAGGCCGTGTTCGGTCCGCTCCGCCGGGCGCTCGAGGGGAGCACCCTCGGCCTGACCGTCCCGACCTTCCTCACCGCCGGCCAGGATCTGACCTTCAGTTTCCCTCCTGAATCGCTCGAGCGCCTCGCGAACGTCAAGCGCAGGCTCGATCCCGGCGGGATCTTCGTCGGCAACCGGCCCCTCGGGCCCGGGGCCGCCGCGACCACGGACACGGACTGACGAGCACGGGCACGGACTGACGAGCACGACCGGGCGGGACAGGGAAGCAGCGAACCGAACCGGGCAACCGGTCGCCACGCGAACGGCCTGCGCGTGCAGAATAGAGGGGTGACGGCCTCAACCACTCCCGCCCTCGTCGGCATCGCCCATGGCACCTCGTCCGCGGCCGGGCAGGCGGCCGTCGCCGGGCTCATGGCTGCCGTGACCCTGGCGGAACCCGAGCTCCTCACCGCCCTCGGCTATGTCGACGTCCAGCAGCCTGACGCACCCTCGACGCTGGCGACGCTCCCGGCCGGTGTGCCGGCCGTCGTGGTCCCGTTGCTGCTGTCCGCCGGATACCACGTCTACGTCGATCTCACCGATGCCGTGACCGGCGAAACCGAGGCCTCCGCGCGTTCGGTCATCCTGACCGAGGCGCTCGGACCCGACGACCGCCTCATCGAGCTCCTCCGCGAACGACTCGACGAGGTCGCACTCCACGCCGACGACTCGCTCGTGCTCGCGGTCGCGGGCTCGAGCGACGCCCGCGCAGTCGCCGCGTGCCGCGTCGTCGCCGAGCGGCTGTCCCTCGCCGCCGGACGCCATGTCGCCCTCGGTTTCCTGTCCGCCGCGCGCCCACGCCTCGCGTGCGCCATCACGATCGAGCGGATCCTGCGGCCCGGCCGTCGGGTCGTGGTGAGCAGTTATCTGCTGGCCCCTGGCTTCTTCCAACGGCTGGTCGAGAAGGCAGGAGCGGATGCCGTCACGGCGCCCCTGCTCCTCCCCACCGAGCCGGCGAGCCCGCTTCTCGTCGCCGTCGTCACCGACCGCTATCGCACCGCACTCACCGCCGCCTCCGCCTCCGCCGACTGACCGTCTGCACCTCAGGGCACGACTCCCCGTCCCCAACAAATAACACAACAGTTATTGCGCAATAGTTGTTGTGGAGATAGCGTGGCGGCATGTCTCCTGAAACCGGTGGTACCGCACACCTCACGAGCGCAGCATCCATGCGCGTCCTGGCTCACCCGACCCGGCTGCGTCTGCTCGGCCTCCTGCGCGAGCTCGGCCCCCAGACCGCCGCCCTGCTCGGCGACATCGTCGACGAGGCCCCGGGCACTGTGAGCTACCACCTGGCCAAACTCGCGTCCATCGGTTTGATCCAGGAGGCCGCGGACGTTGGCACCGATCGCCGCGAACGCTGGTGGCGGTCGAGCCACGCGCTCACATCCTGGGAGCCGGCGGACCTGCTCGGCGACCCCTCGGCACTGGCAGCATCGACCGCTCTCCAGCGCGCGATCGTGCAGATCTACGCCGCCAACTTCACGCACTACCTCGACAACGTGCCCGCTCTTCCCGTGGACTGGGTGCGTGCAGCCCCCAGTTCCGACCGAGGGCTGCGCCTCACGGTCGCCGAGCTCGCGGAGCTGCGGAAGGATCTCGAGGTCATCACCGAGAAGTTCCTGGCACTCAGCGCCGCCCACACCGAAGCGGACGGCTCCGAGCGGGTCAGCCTGGTGTACCAGGCCTACCGAACCCCGTGACGAAGACCGTCGCGACCACCCGCGCGCTGCGGTCTCTCACCGCACTGCTCGCGGCGCACGTCGTGTCTCAGACCGGGAACGTCGTCACTCTCTTTGCGGTTCCGTTCTATGTGCTCGCGACGGGCGGAACGGGGATCGAGGTCGGCACCGCGGCATTCTTCGCGACGGCGCCGGTCATCATCGGCGGCCCCCTCGGCGGGGTCGTCGTCGACCGGATCGGCTACCGGCGCGCCAGCATCCTCGCCGACCTGATCAGCGGGGTGACCGTTCTCGCCATCCCCGTCCTCGCGCTCACGATCGGACTCCCGTTCTGGGGCCTGCTCGCCCTGGTCTTCCTGAGCGGCCTCCTCGACACCCCCGGCCAGACCGCGCGGCGGGTCATGCTGCCCGCGTTCTCTGCCGAGGCGCACGTCCGTCTCGAACGCTCCGTCGGGTTCCTCGACGGAGCCGAACGCCTCGCCCGCCTCCTCGGCGCCCCGCTCGGCGGCATCCTGATCGCCGGCATCGGCCCCCTGAACGCCCTCTTCGTCAACGCGGGCACCTTCGCGCTCTCGGCGATGATCACCTGGCTGTTCGTCGCGCGTCCCCTCACCGGCGAGCGGATGCCCGCCGCGGCCGAGCTCCCGGCAAACGATGGCTACTGGTCGGCACTCGCTGAGGGTTTCCGGTTCGTCACGCGCGATCCGCTCCTGCGTGCGGTCGTGCTCCTGGTTCTCGTCACCAACGTGTTCGACGCCGCCCGCGGCTCCTCCCTGCTTCCGCTCTACGCCCACGATTCGCTGGGCGGCGCCGCGGCATTCGGGGTACTCGTGGCCGTGATGGGCGGAGGCGCGCTGCTCGGTACCGTCGTCTTCGGGTTCTTCGCGCACCGGCTGCCGCGACGGGTCACGTTCTCGGTTTGCTTCGCCCTCGCCGGTGGTCCGTCTCTCTTCGCGTTCGCGGCCGGACTCCCCTTCCCGTGGCTGATCGCGGCGACAGCCCTCTCCGGCGTCGCCGCGGGTGCCATCAACCCGATTCTCGGCACGGTCGAGTTGGAACGAGTACCCGAGGGCATGCGCGCACGGGTGTTCGGGCTGATCAACGCCGGGGCCTGGGCCGGCGTACCTGCAGGGGCCCTGCTCGGCGGAATCGGCGCCGACACCGTCGGTCTGCAGGCCTCCTTCTTCATCATCGGCGTGCTCTATGTGGTCGTCACCCTCCTGCCGCTCGGCATCCCGGTCTTCCGGGAAATGGAACCGCGCCCGTTTTCGCAGCCCGCGCCCGCAGCTTAGGGTGCGGCCTGCGGAAACAGACGCGGCGGTCGGCGGCACGGAACAGTGGCGGCGCCGGCGAGACGCGGCTAACGGCGCACGCGATAGGTGAGGATCGCGAACTGGCCCTGGGCCGTCGCACTCACGAGCTCGAGGCGGTCGGACTCCACCCTCCTGGGCAGCAGCGGTGCCGCACCGGGCAGGGCGACCGGCGCCACCGAGAGCATGATCGTGTCGAGGGCGTCGGCATCGAGGAACTGGCCGGCGAGGTCGCCCCCACCGACCACCCACACGTCTTTCTCCCCCGCAGCGGCGAGAATCGCCGGCAGTGCCGCAGCGACGTTCCCGCGCACAAAACGCACGTCTGCCCCGTCCGGCGTTGGCAGGTCGCGCGAGGTGAAGACGAACGTGGGCCGGTCGCCGTAGAACTCCCGCCACTTGTGCGGATTGGCGAGCAGCTCCTCCTCACGCAGCACCCACTCGTATGTCGTGGAGCCCTCCACGACAACGCCGATGCCGGCGAGAAAGAGGTCCTGGTCTTCGAGTCCCGCCGTGTCGACGGCGAAGAGCCAGCTCAGCGAATTCGACTCGTCCGCGATGAAGCCGGTAAACGAGGTCGCCGTGTTGTAGATCACCTGGGTCATGGGGCGAGACTATGCCCACCCTCCGACAGCGGACAGGGACCAGAACAGGACAGGGGCCGTTACGGCAACGACCGACACTATAGGAGCGGATGCCGCCCGACGCATCCGTGTGACGCTCTGCTACGGTGCGTGACTGGTCGTTACGACGCACACGAGTGATTCCACCTCATTCTCGATAGATTCTTTCAACGCACCCCGGCTCACGCTGCTCTATGGCTCGCGCTGTGCCGGCGCCGAAGGAGGATCCCGTGTCACCGAACCAGACCGAAGCGGCCACGCCGGCCAGGCCCCACCGCCAGGCCGGCCGTCCCAACGGCCAGTGGAAGGTGGACGGAACCGCCCCCCTCAACGGCAACGAAGCCTGGAAGCAGGAGGACGGCGGCCTGAGCGTCCGCGAGCGAGTCGAGAACATCTACTCGAAGCAGGGTTTCGATTCGATCGAGGGGACCGACCTGCACGGCCGGATGCGCTGGTGGGGCCTCTACACGCAGCGGAAGCCCGGTATCGACGGCGGCAAGACCGCGACCCTCGAGCCGCACGAGCTCGAAGACAAGTACTTCATGTTGCGGGTGCGCATCGACGGCGGCCAGCTCACGACCACCCAGCTCCGGGTCATCGGCGAGATCTCCCATGAATTCGGCCGCGACTCCGCCGACCTCACCGACCGGCAGAACATCCAGCTGCACTGGATCCGGATCGAGGACGTCCCCGAGATCTGGACCCGCCTCGAAGCGGTCGGGCTGCAGACCACGGAGGCCTGCGGCGACGTACCCCGCGTCATCCTCGGCTCCCCCGTCGCCGGCATCGCCGCGGACGAACTGATCGACCCGAGCGGGCTGATCACCGACATCACCGCACGCTACATCGGCGACGAGAGCCTCGCGAACCTGCCGCGGAAGTTCAAGACGGCCATCACCGGAAGTCCCAGCCAGGACGTCGTGCACGAGATCAACGACATCTCCTACGTCGCGGTCGAGCACCCCGAACTCGGCGTCGGCTTCGATCTCTGGGTCGGCGGCGGCCTTTCCACCGCCCCACGCCTCGCCGAACGGCTCGGCGTCTTCATCACTCCCGACCGGGTCGCCGAGGTCTGGCACGGCGTCGCGAGCCTGTTCCGCGATTACGGCTACCGGCGCCTGCGCAACAAAGCCCGCCTCAAGTTCCTGCTCGCCGACTGGGGACCCGAGAAGTTCCGGCAGATCCTCGAAGACGAGTTCCTCGATTCATCGCTGCCCGACGGCCCGGCCGCCCCGCCGCCCACCCGCGCAGGCGACCACGTCGGCGTGCACAAGCAGGCCGACGGCCGCTACTACATCGGTGTCACCCCGTTCGTCGGCCGCGTCTCCGGCCCGACCCTGCTCAGCCTCGCCGACCTGCTCGAGGCGAACGGCTCGACCCGGTTGCGCACGACCCCGCACCAGAAGCTCGTGCTCCTCGACATCCCGGAGGAGAACGTCGAATCCCTGATCGTGGCCCTCGACGAGATCGGCCTCGCCGCGCGCCCGAGCCTGTTCCGCCGGTCGACGATCGCCTGCACGGGCATCGAGTATTGCAAGCTCGCGATCGTCGAGACCAAGAAGTCTGCGACGGATGCCGTGCTCGAGCTCGAGAAGCGGCTCGCGTCCATCGACGTCCCCCAGCCGATCAGCCTGCACGTCAACGGCTGCCCGAACTCCTGCGCCCGTATCCAGACGGCGGACATCGGGCTCAAGGGCCAGCTCCTCCCCGACGGGAACGGCGGTCAGGTCCCCGGCTTCCAGGTGCACCTCGGCGGCGGCCTCGCCTCGCAGGACCGCGAAGAGGCCGGTCTCGGCCGAACCGTCCGCGGCCTCAAGGTGACCGCTGACGACATCGCCGACTACGTCGAACGCATTGTGCTCCGCTTCCTCGCCGACCGCGGCGAGACAGAGACCTTTGCCGTCTGGGCGCACCGAGCCGACGAGGAGGCCCTGCAATGAGCGACACCACAACCGGAACCGGACCCACGACCGTCACCACGACGGCCGTCGCTCCCCGGCGGAGCGCCGAGGAACTCAAGGCGCTCGCCGCCCGCGGAGCCGCTGAGCTCGGCGAGGCCGGCTACGCCGAGGTCGTCGCCTGGGTCGCGGCGAACTTCCCCGTCGCCCACGTCGCCGTCGCGTGCTCGATGGCCGACGCCGTCCTCCCGCACGTCGTCGCCGCGCAGCTGCCCGGCGTGGACGTGCTCTTCCTCGACACCGGGTACCACTTCGCCGAGACCTACGAGACCCGCGACACCGTCGCCCGGCTTCTCCCGGTGCGGATCGTCGACGTGCTCCCCGCGAAGACCGTCCCGGAACAGGACGCCGAGCACGGCGCGGAACTCTTCAGCCGCGACCCGAACCTCTGCTGCGCGATGCGCAAGGTCGAACCCCTGCAGCGCTCGCTCACGGGCTACGAACTCTGGTTCACCGGCGTGCGACGCGACGAGGCACCGACCCGGGCGAACACCCCGCTCGTGACCTGGGACGAGCGCAACGGCCTCGTCAAGGTCAACCCGCTCGCGGCGTGGAGCTTCGACGACATCCTCGACTACGCCGGCTACCACCAGGTTCCGGTGAACCCGCTGCTCGAGCAGGGGTACCCCTCCATCGGCTGCGCGCCGTGCACGAAGCCCGTCGCCGCTGGCGACGATCCCCGATCCGGACGCTGGGCGAACCTGGCCAAGACAGAATGCGGGCTCCACGAGTGAACGCCGTCACGACAGCCACGACCACCACGACCGCCATGACATCCGCGCCGCCCGTGCAGGCGGCCGGGAGCCACCGGCTTTCCCAGCTCGACGTGCTCGAGAGCGAGGCGATCCACATCATCCGTGAGGTCGTCGCAGAATTCGAACGTCCCGTCCTGCTGTTCTCCGGCGGCAAGGACTCCGTCGTCGTGCTGCACCTCGCCGCGAAGGCCTTCTGGCCCGGCAAGGTGCCGTTCGGGCTGTTGCACGTGGACACCGGCCACAACTTCCCAGAGGTCCTCGCGTTTCGGGACGCGACGGTCGCGCGCCTCGGCCTCCGCCTCACCGTCGCGAAGGTCCAGGACTACATCGACGACGGCCGCCTGCAGGAGCGCGCCGACGGCACCCGCAACCCGCTTCAGACGCTCCCGCTCCTCGACGGGATCGCCGCAGGCCGCCACGACGCGGTCTTCGGCGGCGCCCGCCGCGACGAGGACAAGGCCCGCGCGAAGGAGCGCATCCTCTCGCTCCGCGACGAATTCGGCCAGTGGGATCCCCGCAACCAGCGCCCCGAACTCTGGAACCTCTACAACGGCCGTCACACGGTCGGCCAGCACGTGCGCGCGTTCCCGATCAGCAACTGGACGGAGTACAACGTCTGGCGCTACATCGAACGCGAGGGCATCGAACTGCCGCCGCTGTACTACGCCCACGAGCGCGAGGTCTTCCGCCGCGACGGCATGTGGCGGGCGATCGGCCCCGTCTCAGAGCCGCGCCCGGGCGAAGCAGTCGAGACCCGCACCGTCCGCTACCGCACGGTCGGCGACATGAGCTGCACCGGCGCCGTCGAATCGGACGCCGCATCCGTCGCCGCCGTCGTGCGCGAGGTCGCCCTCTCCACCATCACCGAACGCGGCGCGACGCGCGCCGACGACCGCATCTCCGAAGCGGCCATGGAAGACCGCAAGAAGGACGGGTACTTCTGATGACTCAGGCACTCCTCAGCCCGGCGGATGCCGGCACCCACGACGGCGCAGACGCCCCGGGAACCCTGTTCCGGTTCGCGACCGCCGGCTCCGTCGACGACGGCAAGTCGACCCTCGTCGGGCGTCTCCTGCACGACTCGAAGGCGATCCTCGCCGACCAGCTCGAGTCCGTCACCCGAACGTCCACGGAGCGCGGCTTCGGCGGCGACGACGGCGGCATCGACTTCGCGCTGCTCACCGACGGCCTCCGCGCCGAACGCGAGCAGGGCATCACGATCGACGTCGCGTACCGCTACTTCGCGACAGCGCGCCGCTCCTTCATCCTCGCCGACTGCCCCGGGCACGTGCAGTACACCCGCAACATGGTCACCGGCGCTACGACGGCCGACGCCGTGATCATGCTCATCGACGCGCGCAAGGGCGTGCTCGAGCAGACCAGGCGGCACCTCTCCGTGGTGTCCCTGCTGCGCGTGCCGCATGTGATCATCGCGGTCAACAAGATCGACCTCCTCGACTACGACGAGTCCGCGTTCGCAGCGGTCGCAGCATCGGTGCGCGCCGTCACGGCCGATCTCGGCCTCGGTGCCGTGCACGTGCTGCCCGTCTCTGCGCTCGTCGGAGACAACGTCGTCGACCGTTCGCCACGGACCCCCTGGTACGACGGGCCGAGCCTGCTCGAACTGCTCGAGAGCCTCCCGGTCGTCGACGAGGTCGAGACCGCGATCGAGGCGTTCCGGCTGCCCGTTCAGCTCGTGCTCCGGCCCCAGGGCGCCGTCGCCGTCGCACCGGAGGATGCGGACTCCTTCCGCGACTACCGGGCGTACGCCGGGCAGGTCGCTTCGGGCACCGTCCGGGTCGGCGACAGCGTGAGCGTCGCCCCGGGCGGGGCGACGACCGTCGTGACCGGCATCGACTTCGCCGGCATCGAACTCACCGAGGCGTTCGCACCGATGTCGATCGCCGTGCGCCTCTCCGACGACCTCGACATCGCCCGCGGTGCGGTCATCGGCGCAGCGGGCACCCTGCCCGAATCGACCAGGGAACTCACCGCCGCGTTGTTCTGGCTGGACCCGCGGGCACTCAGGCCGGGCGACCGCACCCTGGTCAAGTTCGGCACGAACACCGTCCAGGCCCTCGTAGCCGCCGTCACCGGGCGCCTCAACCTCGACACGCTCGAACTCGAACCGGCCGGCAGCCTCGAGGTCAACGACATCGGCGAGGTCGGCCTGCGCCTCGCGGCTCCGCTGCCGATCGAGACCTTCACCGAGAACCGCCGTTCCGGCGCGTTCCTCGTGATCAACGCGCAGGACGGTGCCACCCTGGCCGCAGGGATCGTCACCGGCTCTGGAGCACGGTGAGCGCCGTGTCCGTGACAGAGCGCGACCGCACCGACGGTTCAGGGAACCGGCCGCAGGGCATCAGCGTCAGCACAAACACCGCGCCTGCCGCGGTCGTCGCAGCGGACGTCGAGACCGCGATCCGGGTCGAGGGACTGTCCAAGCGGTTCGGCAAGGCCGGACCCGTGGTGCTCGACAACATCAACCTCACGATCAAGCCGGGCGAATTCGTCTGCCTGCTCGGCGCATCCGGATGCGGCAAGTCGACCCTGCTCAACATCATCGCCGGCCTCGAACACCCGTCGGAGGGCACCGTCACGGTCGCGAGCGGGAAGAGCGCCGTCATGTTCCAGGAGTCGGCCCTGTTCCCCTGGCTGACCGCGAGCCGCAACGTGGAACTCGCCCTCAAGCTGCGCGGGGTCCCGCGCGGCCGGCGTCGCGGCGAGGCACTCGAGCTCCTCGACCTGGTCAACCTCGCGGATGCCGCGAACAAGCGCCCGCACGAGCTCTCCGGGGGCATGCGGCAGCGTGTCGCCCTCGCCAGGTCACTCGCGCAGGACCGCAAGGTCCTGCTGATGGACGAGCCCTTCGCCGCCCTCGACGCGATCACCCGCGATCTGCTCCACGAGGAACTCGAACGGGTCTGGCATGAAACCGGCCGCACGATCGTGTTCGTCACGCACAACGTGCGCGAGGCCGCACGGCTCGGGCAGCGGGTGCTGCTGATGTCGAGCCGTCCCGGCCGGATCAGGAACGAGTGGCGCATCGAGGACAACGGTCCGCGCCGGATCGAATCCCCAGAGGTTTCCCGCCTCTCCATCGAGATCACCAACCACCTCCGAGAGGAGATCCGCCGTAATGCCGCCTGAGACCCGTTCCGAGACCATCACCCCCGGCTCCCTGGAGCCCGACGCCGCGTCCGGCTCCTCGGTGAGCACCCGGGCGGACTTCCGTACGCTCGAAGCCGGGCTCGACGCCCTGCAGACGTCCCCCCTCGTCGAGAAGGGCCCGTGGCGCCGGTTCGCCGACGGCGTCCTGCCGCCGGTCGTGCTCCTGCTCGCCCTCATCGCGGCGTGGCAGTTCTATATCGTGATCGCCAAGCCGCGCCCCGACCTCACTCCCGGTCCGCTCGACGTGCTCACCTCGATCACCGACCTCTGGTCGACCGGTCACCTGCAGACGGCTGTGGTCACGAGCCTCTCCCGCGGCGGGATCGGGTTCCTGATCGCCGTCGCGATCGGAACCCCGCTCGGCCTTCTCCTTGCGGAGTGGCGGCTGCTCCGCCGCGCGCTCGGACCGCTGCTCTCCGGGCTGCAGGTGCTTCCTTCCGTCGCCTGGGTGCCCGCTGCGATCCTCTGGTTTGGCCTGAGCGATGCGACCGTGTACTTCGTCGTGCTGATGGGCGCCGTCCCCTCGATCGCCAACGGGCTGGTCGCCGGCGTCGACCAGATCCCGCCGCAGCTGCGCCGCGTGGGCACCGTGCTCGGCGCGAACCGCTTCGAGATGGCCACCCTCGTCGTGCTGCCCGCCGCGATGCCCGGCTACCTCGCGGGCCTCAAGCAGGGCTGGGCCTTCTCCTGGCGGTCCCTGATGGCAGCGGAGATCATCGCCGTCGGCGGCTCGATCGGTTTCGGCCTCGGTTCGATGCTGCAGCAGAGCCGCGAGCTCGCCGACCTGCCCGGGGTGCTCGCGACGATCCTGGTGATCCTGTTCGTCGGCATCCTCGTCGAGCTCGTGCTCTTCGCCCCGGCAGAACGCCGGTTGCTCCGCCGCCGCGGCCTCTACCTGACGGCCGGCCGGTGAGCCCCGACACCGTGCGCCCCGGCACCGTGCACCTGGTCGGTGGCGGACCCGGCGATCCCGGCCTGATCACCGTGCTCGGCCGCCGGCTGCTCGACGAAGCGGATGTCGTCATCGCCGACCGGCTCGGCCCGCGCTCCCTGCTCGGCGAGCTCGATCCCGGCGTTCTCGTGATCGACGTCGGCAAGCTGCCCGGCCACCACCCTGTGCCCCAGGACGAGATCAACGCACTCCTCGTCGAGCACGCCCGTGCCGGCCGCCGGGTCGTGCGCCTCAAGGGCGGCGACCCGTACGTGCTCGGTCGCGGCGGCGAGGAAGCAGCGTACTGCCGCAGCAACGGTATCCCCGTCGAGGTCATCCCCGGCGTCACGAGCGCCATCTCGGTGCCTGCTGCGGCCGGCATCCCGGTCACCCATCGCGGGGTGGCGAACGGGTTCACCGTCGTGACGGGCCACGAGCTGCTTCCGTCCCTGCCAGGGGGCAGCGACCACACCGTCCTGCTCCTGATGGGCATCTCCGGCCTCGCCGCCTCCGCGGCGATGCTCGCGGACGGACCCCGCGGCGGAGACTGCCCGGTCGCCATCATCGAGGACGGCTACGGCTCGAACCAGCGGGTCACCTTCGGAAGTCTCGCAACCATCGCCGGACTCGCCGCCGAACGCGGCGTCCGCTCCCCCGCCGTCGTCGTGGTGGGGGACGTCGTCACCCTGAGCCCGCTCCACCCCCGGTACAGCAACCAGCTCGCGTCCGACGAACCCCGTTCCGGCCGGCTCATCCCAGAACCATCCCGAAAGGCTTTTTCATGACCCCCCATACTCTCCGCGTCGCCATCATCGGCGCCGGTCCCGCGGGAATCTACGCCGGCAACATCCTCGGCAAGGCCGTGCGCGACGCCGGCGGCACGATCGGCATCGACCTCTTCGACACCCTCCCCGCTCCATACGGCCTGATTCGATACGGCGTCGCCCCCGACCACCCGCGGATCAAGGGCATCGTCACAAGCCTGCACGAGATGCTCGATGCCGGCACCATCCGGTTCCTCGGCAACGTCGGCTACGGGACCGATCTGAGCCTGGACGACCTGCGGGCCCACTACCACGCAGTCATCTTCGCGACCGGGGCGATCCGCGACGCGAAGCTGCCGATCCCCGGCACCGAGCTGCCCGGCTGCTTCGGGGCCGCCGACTTCGTCTCCTGGTTCGACGGACACCCGGACGCCCCGCGCGACTGGCCGCTCGACGCCCACCAGGTCGCCGTGATCGGCAACGGCAACGTCGCCCTCGACGTCGCCAGGATGCTCGCAAAGCATGCGGACGACCTGCTGCCCACCGACATCCCCGAGAACGTCTATTCCGGCCTGGCCGCCTCGGCAGTCACCGACGTGCACATCTTCGGTCGACGCGGGCCTGCCCAGGTGAAGTTCACCCCGATCGAGCTCCGGGAGCTCGGCGCGGTGCCGGACGTCGACGTGATCGTCTACGAGGAGGACTTCCCGAGGGACGAGGCCTCCGAGCAGTTCCTCGCCGCGTCCAACAACCAGGTCAAGGTGATGAGCCGCACCCTGAACGGATGGCTCACGAAGGAACCGAGCGGGGCCTCGCGCCGCCTGCACCTGCATTTCCTGCATTCTCCCCTCGAGGTCTACGGCACCGAGAGTGTCGAAGGCATGCGCTTCGAGCGCACCGCGCCCGATCCCGCCAACCCCGGCGGTGTCACCGGGACAGGTGAGATCCTCGACTACCCGCTCCAGGCGGTCTACCGCGCCGTCGGTTACCGCGGCAGCCCCCTCGCCGAGGTGCCTTTCGACGAGACGCGCGGCGTGATCCCGAACGACGGCGGTCGGGTCCTCGACCCGGCCGCGCGGCCCATTCCCGGCCTGTACGCCACCGGCTGGATCAAGCGTGGCCCCGTCGGCCTGATCGGCCACACCAAGAGCGACGCGCTCGAGACCGTCACGCGGCTCGTCGAAGACCTCGGCAACGGCCTCCTGCCGGAGCCGGTCGAAGACGACGCGGACGCGATCCTGGCCGTGCTCTCCGCCCGCGGCATCCGCTTCACCGAATGGGACGGCTGGCTCGTGCTCGATGCCCACGAACGTGCCCTCGGAGCCGCGGACGGCTCGGCGGCCGATCGTGAGCGGGTCAAGGTCGTTCCGCGGGACGAGCAGGTCGACATCAGCCGGTCCGTGGAACTCGTCGCCTCGTGACGTACGTCATCGCGCTGCCGTGCGTGGATGTCAAGGACCGCGCCTGCGTCGACGAGTGCCCGGTCGACTGCATCTATGAAGGCGAACGGTCCCTGTACATTCACCCCGACGAATGTGTCGACTGCGGTGCCTGCGAGCCGGTCTGCCCGGTCGAGGCGGTCTACTACGAAGACGACCTTCCGGAGCAGTGGAGCGAGTACTACCGCGCGAACGTGGACTTCTTCGAGGAGATCGGGTCGCCGGGAGGCGCGGCCAAGACCGGTGTGCTGACGTTCGACCACCCGCTGATCGCGGCGCTGCCCCCGCAGGCCTGACCGGGCGCCACCGACCGGGCTACAGTGGTGGCATGTTCGGTGGCGGGTTCGGTGGGAGCGAGTTCAACGCGCTCTCGGCACGGACCGCGGCGTGCGTCGCCGCCTGCGACGCGCTCATCGCCGCGAGCGAGGACTGCGCTGACGCCTGCCTGGCCCAGTCCGGCGACGGCGATGTCACCGCGTGCTTCCTCGCCGACCTCGACTGCATCGAAATCTGCACCACGACGAGCCGGGTGCTGTCCTGGCACACCCGGACAGACGGGACGACCGCCGCCTCCATGCTCGACACCTGCATGGAGGCGTGCCGCTCCTCGTCCATCGCCTGCGAGCGGATGCTGCAGCACCGGCCGGACTGGACGAGCTGCGCCCCCGAGTGCCGCAGGGTCACCGACGCCTGTGCGGAGGTACTCGCCCTGCTGTGACCCGGCCGTGACGCGGGGGCCACTGTCCCGGCCTGTCCGCGGTTCAGGACGCCCGTTCCTCCTCGCGCACGATCCGCTGGCCGACGACCGCCGATACCCCGTCCTGGCGCATCGAGACACCGTAGAGGGCGTCGGCGATTTCCATCGTGCGTTTCTGATGCGTGATGATGATGAGCTGGCTGGCCTCGCGGAGGCTCTGGAAGATCGTGAGCAGCCGGCCGAGGTTGGCGTCGTCGAGGGCAGCCTCGACCTCGTCCATGATGTAGAACGGGCTCGGGCGGGCCTTGAAGATCGCGATCAGCAGCGCGACTGCGGCGAGGGAACGCTCCCCGCCGGACAGCAGTGAGAGCCGCTCGATCTTCTTTCCTGCCGGCTTGACGCTGATCTCGATGCCGGTCGTGAGCAGGTCGTCGGGATCGGTCAGGCGGATGCTGCCAGACCCGCCGGGGAACAGGACGGGGAAGACCTCGGCGAAGGCCAGGCGGGTGTCCTCGAAGGCGCTTCCGAAGATGGCGCCCATCGTGACGTCGAGGTCGTCGATGATCGTCAGCAGGTCGGCCCGGGTGTTGGTCAGGTCGGTGAGCTGCTCGGTGAGGAATTTGTGCCGCTGCTCGAGCGCGGCGAATTCCTCGAGGGCGAGCGGGTTGATCCTGCCGAGTTGGGCGAACCGGCGCTCGGCGGAGGCGTGGCGGCGCTGCTGCTGCTCGCGGTCGTAGGCCACCGGCTCGCCATCCGGGTCGTCGTCGGGCGGCACCGGCTGGTCCGGACCGTATTCCGCGACGAGGATATCTTCGACGAGGCCCAGTTCGCTGCCGGCGCGTTCGAGGAGGCCGGAGAGGTGCAGCTTCTTCTCGTAGATCTGCAGTTCGAGGCCGTGCACGCTCTCGGTCACGGCCTGCAGTCGGCTGCGGAGGGCACCGTCCTCGCGGCGCAGGGCCGCGAGTTCCTCATTCTGGCTCAGGCGCTCGGCCTCGGCGGTGGCGAGGCGGAGGCGTGCCTCGCTGACGGAGACGTCGACCGCGGCGAGCACGGCGGGGAGCGCTTCGGCGACGCGGGTCGCGGCATCCACCTGGCGACGGCGGATGACCGCACGCCGGGCGGCGGCCTCGGCTGCGGCCTGGTCGCGCTCGAACTGCCTCGCGAGGCCTGCGGCGCGGGCCTCACCCGAGCGCACGCGCTCGCGCGCGGTCTCGACGCGGAGCCGCGCCTCGACCTCGTGTTCGCGCGCAGCTTCGAGTTCGGCGTGGAGCGCGTCACGAACCGAAACGTCGAGGATCGGGCGGGGGCGGGACAGCAGGGTGACGAGACCGGCCTTGGTGCGCTCGGCCTCTGCTTCCGCACCGGCGACGGCCTGTTCGGCGACAAGGACGCCGGCGGAGATGCGCTCGAGCTCCGCCGTTGCGGCCTCGAGCCGCACCGTTGCCCGGTTCGTCTTCTCTGCCTGGGCCGAGAGGCGGGCGTCGAAGGCGCGAAGCGCGGCGAGCGCCGCGACGGACTGGTCCTTGCCGAGGCGGAGCAGGCTGCGCTGCTCAGCGAGGTCGCCGCTGACCTGCTCGATGCGGGATCGGACTTCGCCAAGACGGTCTGCCGCGGTCTCGCGGTCCGCGACGAGTTCGAGCTTGCTGCGCCGGGCCCCGGATCCGCCGCGGAGCACGAACTCGCTCAGCACGTCGCCGGCCCGGGTGATGATCGTCAGCGGAATGCTCGCCGCGCGGGGGCCGGTGGCAGCCGTCCCCGGGGTGGAATGGCCGGACGTGAGCAGGTCTGCCGCGGCCAGGGCGGAGTCGAGGTCTTCGGCGATGACGGTGTTCTCGAGGAGTCCGAGGACACCGGCAGGGGCATCGAGGACAGAGGCGGCCCAGACCAGGCCTGCCCGTTCGGCGATGCTCGGGCGTGCGTGCGCGCCCGACGCGCGCCAATCGGGGGTTCCGCCGGCAGCATCAGCTGGGGCGTCGTCAGCGTCGGGAGTCGCTGGCGTGGCGAGGATGAGCTCGACCCGGCCGAGGTCGTCTGCCCTGACCCGGTCGAGTGCTGCGAAGCCGGCTGCGCTGTCATCCGCGAGCACGGCATCGGCGAGGGAGCCGAGCGCGGCGGCGATCGCCGCCTCGTAACCGGGATGCACCCGCACGTGTTCTGCGACGAGCCCGCGGATGCCGTCCAGCCGGGCGCCGAGGAGGGCTGAGGATCCGTCCTTCTGGTCGAGGGCCAGGGACAGGGCGCTCGCGCGCGCGGCGAGGGCGTCACGTTCGCGTTCGAGGAGGTGGAGTTCTTCGCGGAGGCGTTCGACTTCGCCCTCCGCGGCGGACACGACGGCCTGGGCCGCCTCGTAGTCTTCGGACAGCCGGGTGTTCCCGTCGGCCGCGCCGGTGTCGCCCGGATCGCCGTTCACCGCGCCGGTCCCTGCGTTCTCCGCGTTCGCCTGCTCGGTCTCCGCTTCCAGGGTGGCGAGGAGGGCCTCTGCTTCCTGCACGCGTCCGGCCGCGGCATTCCGGGTGTTCTGTTGGCGGAGCACGTCGCTGCGGACAGAGGCGAGGCGGGAGGCGGCGGTTTCGGCCTGGCCGCGCAGCTTGGACGCTTCGAGGTCGTGGCGGGAGATGAGCGCGGTCTGTGCGGCGATGTCCTCGTCGACGGCGTCGAGATCGCGGCGCGCGGTCGACGTGGCCGCCCGCGCGGCGGCCCAGGCGGACTCGGCGACGGCGATGCGTTCGGTGAGCCGCACGATCTCCGCCGCGGCGTCCGTGAGCATCGCCGGGGTCACACTCGGGCCGGCGTCGACCGATTCGGACTGGGAACCGAGAAGGGCGAGGCGCTGGTTCGCGAGCGTGTACAGCCCGCGGAGGCGTTCCTGCACGGATTCGAGGCCGAAGCTCGTGCGCCGGGCGGCGTCGACGGCGTCGCCGATCTGGGCCTCCTCGAGGCGGTGCAGGCGCAACTGCTTCTGGTCGAGCTGTTCCTGGAGCACGATGCGTTCGGAGTGCCGTTCGCTCTCGCTGCGGCCGTGGGCGTCGAGGGTCCTGCGCAGGCCGACGACGTCGTCGGCGAGCAGGCGGGCGCGGGCATCACGCACGACGGCGGCGATGGTCTGGGCCTCGCGGGCGATCTCGGCCTGGCGCCCGAGCGGCTTGAGCTGGCGGCGGATCTCCCCGGCGAGGTCGCTCAGCCGGGTCAGGTTGGCCTGCATCGCGTCGAGCTTGCGCAGGGTCTTCTCCTTGCGGCGGCGGTGCTTGAGGATTCCGGCGGCCTCCTCGATGAAACCGCGCCGGTCCTCTGGGCTTGCGCGCAGGACCGCGTCAAGCTGGCCCTGGCCGACGATCACGTGCATCTCCCGCCCGAGGCCGGAGTCGCTCAGGAGCTCCTGCACGTCGAGCAGCCGGCAGCCCTGGCCGTTGATCGCGTACTCGCTTCCGCCGTTGCGGAACAGGGTGCGCGAGATGGTGACCTCGGTGTAGTCGATCGGCAACGCGCCATCCGTGTTGTCGATCGTGAGCGTCACCTCGGCGCGGCCGAGTGGGCCCTTCGTCGAGGTGCCCGCGAAGATGACGTCTTCCATCTTGCCGCCGCGGAGCGTCTTGACGCCCTGCTCCCCCATCACCCAGGCGAGAGCGTCGACGACGTTGGACTTGCCGGAGCCGTTCGGGCCGACGACGCAGGTGACGCCGGGCTCGAAAGCGAAGGTCGTGGGCTGCGCGAACGATTTGAACCCCTTGAGGGTGAGGCTCTTCAAGTACACCGTTGCGCCCTTCCCGTGAGTAGATATCGGCTCTCCCACGGTACCGGACGCAGCCGCCCGGGCCCGGGAGGCGCGGCGCTGCCCGCGGGGGTTTCGGCAGTGCCGACCGGACGCTACTCTGCCTGCATGGACGACCTCGTGCCCAGGATCGAGGAGCTCTCGATCCCGGAGGAGCCGGGTGCCGAGGGCTGGGACGACTTCGTCGCCGCCGCCGAGGTGCACAACACGGTCGAAGCGGATGCCTACGGGACCCACGAGCTGACCGTGACGGCGGAGGAGGCACTCCCGGAGTGGCTCGACCAGGATTGGGAGCCGAGGAGGCTGTTCGTGGTGCGGGCCGCGGACGGTTCAGCTCCTGCCGGCGGGAGCGACGAGGCTGCGGCTGACGCCCCGGCGGACGACCCCGCCGCGGCCGACGTGACCCACATCGTCGCGCGCGGTGTGTGTGAGTTTCAGGGCCCCGGCTCGGAGACTGCGTGGCTTCGCGCCGATGTCCTGCCGGGATACCGCAACCGCGGCATCGGTACCGCCCTGTTCGCGTTGCTCGAGTCGGTCGCCGAGGCCGACGGGTGCGTGAATCAGATCGTCTACGCGGCCTCGCCGGACTCACCGGGCGAACGCCTGGTCGCCCCGACCGGTTTCGGCTCACTGCCGTTGCGGAACCCCGAGGTGCGCTTCCTGCTCCGGCGCGGCTACCGTCTCGAGCAGGTCGAGCGAGGCAACCGCCTCGCACTTCCCTACGACCGCGAGCGGCTGGACCGGCTGCTGCGCGCGGCAGAGAAGCGCGCGGGAAAGGAATACGAGATCATTCATTGGGACGGCTTCACGCCGATCCGGTGGCAGCCGGACATGGCGATGCTCTACGAAAGAATGAGCACGGACGCTCCCACCGCCGGCCTCGAGGAACCCGCAGAGTCCTGGCCCCTCGATCGGTTCCTCGACAGGCAGGCCCGGCTCGCGGACGGACCACGGACCGTCTACACCACAGCCGTCGTGCACCGCCCGTCCCGCGCACTGGTCGGGTTCACCGAACTCTCCGTTCCCGCTGAGACCGACAGGCCGGTCGACCAGGAGGACACCCTCGTGGTGCGGGAACATCGCGGGCACCGGCTCGGCCTGCTGCTCAAGGCCTGGAACCTGGAGAGCATCCTCCGGAACGAGCCAGGACATCCGTCGGTGATCACCTTCAACGCGGAGGAGAACCGGCACATGCTCGACATCAACGAGGAGCTCGGCTTCCTGCCGATCGGCTACGAGGGCGCCTGGCGGCGGCGCACGCCCCTTACGGACGCGTGAACCCTGGTTGACTCGGTCAGTGGAGGCGCTGGCAGACCGGGCAGAGGTGCGAGGACCTGTTCATGAACTGCTCGCGCACGAGGAGGGTTCCGCACCGCGGGCACGCGGTGCCCTGCCTGCCGTAGACGGCGAGGCTGTGCGAGAAGTAACCGGACTGGCCGTTGACGTTCACATACTGCGCATCGAAGCTCGTGCCGCCCTCGGCGAGGGCGCGCATCAGCACCGTGCGCACGGCGTCGAGCAACCGGATGCCTTCGGTGCGTGACAGGGACGACGCCGGCTGCTCGTAGTGCAGTCCGGCCGCGAACAGGGCTTCGTCGGCGTAGATGTTCCCGATGCCGCTGACCCAGGTCTGGTCGAGCAGCACCCGCTTGATCCCTGAGCCGCGCCGGGCCAGGGCGGCGAGGGCGGCATCCGTTCCGAAGTCGGGGTCGATGAGGTCACGGGCGATGTGGGCGACCTGGTCGGGGATCAGCCCGCTCCACGCACCCGTGCCCGCCCCGGCATACCCTCCTGGCAGTCCGTCGCCGGTGGGCTGCATCCGGTCTATCGCCATGCTGCCGAAGATCCGCTGGTCGGCGAAGTTGAGCCACAGTTCCCCGTGGTCGGGGTGTTCGAGGTGCAGGCGGATGCGCAACTGACGGTCTGCCTCCGAGCCCGGTTCCCGGAGCAGGACCTGGCCGCTCATGCCGAGGTGGATCACGAGGGCGCGTCCGGTGTCGATCGGCAGCCAGAGGAATTTGCCGCGGCGGACGGCGCCGAGCAGGCGATGCCCCTCGAGCTGCGGGGCGAACGGGCCGGTCAGGGGGTCGTGCCTGCGGAGGGAGCGTGGCTCGAAAACCTCAACGGCGGTGACGCGAGCACCGGTCACGGCGGGTTCGACGCCCGCGCGCACCACCTCGACCTCAGGAAGTTCTGGCAAGGAAGCGTCCAGACGATGGTGGCGGTGCCGTCGGATGCGCGGGAATGAGTCGAGCGGACATCGGCCAGGTCAGCGCGGGACGAGCCGGTTCCACGCCTCGAGGGCGGCGGCCATCTCGGCGTGCTTCTTGCTGGTGCCTTCTCCCGTTGCGACGACGATGCCGACGGTCACGGTCGCGATGAACACCTTGGAGTGGTCGGGGCCGCTCTCGGCGATCGCATAGACGGGTACGCCGGCGTCGAGCCGGGCCGCCGCTTCCTGCAGGCTCGTCTTCGGATCCATCGAGACTCCGAAGTGACCAGGGTCGTTGAGCATGGGCGCGATCAGCCGCAGCACGAAAGCCGTGGCGGCGTCCGGACCCGTGTCGAGGTAGACGGCACCGATGAGCGCCTCGACGGTGTCGGCGAGGATCGATGACTTGTCACGACCACCCGTGAGGATCTCGCCCCGCCCGAGCCGAACGTAGGCGCCGAGGCCGAGGCCCCTGGCGATTTCAGCGAGGGCGACACTCGAGACCAGGCTGGCCCGGCGCTTGGCCAGGTCGCCCTCGTCGAGCAGCGGATACGTGCGGTAGAGCATGACCGTGACGGCCTGGCCCAGGATCGAGTCGCCGAGGAATTCCAGGCGCTCGTTCGTGGGCACTCCGCCGTTCTCGTACGCGAAGGACCGATGGGTGAGCGCCAGCCGAAGCAGGCTCTCGTCGATCTGCACGCCGAGCGCGGACACGAGGGCCGAGGGGTCGGCTTCCGCGCCGGTCATCGGGTGACCGGCTGCGGCGTGCCCGGTCATACGGCGACCGCCCCGACGGTACCGCGACGCGACGAGCGGATGTTCCGGGTCAGAAGACGCGGTATCCGTCGGAGGAGCGGTACCTGGGGCGTGTACATCGCCGAATTAAATGTCGGCGACCTTGCGGCCCTTGTATTCCATGAACATCGCGGTTCCGGCGGTGTCGGTGACGACCTTGGCGCGGTGCGGGAGGCTGTAGACGACTTTGCCGTTCTCCATGGTCTTGACCAGGGTGGGGGCTTCGGCCTTCCAGCAGGAACGACGTGAGCGGGTGTTGGAGCGTGATTGCTTGCGCTTCGGGACTGCCATGACTACTTCTCTTCTCTTCTATCCGTTTCAGCGCGGATGTCTTCATCCGTGCCGATGCTTTCGGAAGCCTGGAAATTCACAAGCGCTGCCCACCGGGGATCGCGCATCTGTTCTGGTTCGAATTCAGGGGAAACGGCAAGCCGCTGCCCGGTCTCGGGGTCGAGACCCGGGCAATCCTGCCGGCAGACCGGCTGGAAAGGCAGTGACAGAACCACTGCATCCCTGATGAGCGGTTCAAGATCCACATGGTCCTCGACAACCGCACACTCATAAGCTTCATCAAGAGAGTACGCGAAAACCTCGTGAAACTCGACTCGGACAGGCAAGTCGATGTCAATCAGGCATCTTCCGCACTCGCCGGACGCGATTCCGGAGATCTGCGCGGACACCAGAAGGCTCTCGTGCAGGGTTTCGAGGCGGATGTTGACGTCGAGCGTCGACCCGGCCTTGACGGCAACGAGTCCCTCGCCGAGGTCGTCGGGAACGATGAGGTCGATGTGGCGCTCACGCATGGTGCCGGGGCGGTTGATGAGGTCACGCACGTCGACCTTGTACGGGGTCTTCTGAAACTTGGTCACGGGGGGAGATTCTACGCGTCCGTGACGGGTGCGCGCCCCCGTTCGCCGAGGAAGAGCCACAGGGACGCGGGAAGGAGGCGCGCACGCCAGCGCACAGCCGTGCTCGCACCCATGCTGATCCTCGTCGAGACCGTGTCGAGGTCGCCGAGGAGCGCCGGTTGCGGCGCCCCGGCGACCGGGCGGCCGTACCGGTGTCGCTCGGCCGCGGCCAGCAACCGGGCAAGTGCTGCACCGGCTGCCGCCCCACCGGTGCCCGTGAGGCCGGGCAGGGCGCCGATCCGCGCCGCGAATTCCCGGGGCGTCTCCGTGGCGCGCACGCTGACCCCGAAGTCGACGGCCGTGTCGACGAGCTCCCGCCAGGCATCGGCGCCCCCTGCCGTGCCCCTGGCGAGGTCCCTGCGCCGTCGTCTGCTCCGAAGCAGGCGGATGCCACCCGGAGCGGCGAGTACGACGACGAGCGCTCCGAGGATGAGCGCAACGCGTCCGGGCGTGCCTGCATCGTTCCCGGGCGTCTTCGCGGCTCCGCTTCCCGTCGACAGGGCCTGGCCGGGGTCGTCGAACGGGCGCGGCGCGGACGACGGCGCACCGGCCACCGTGCCGCCGAGTGGGGTGGACTGACCGGCCGGCTGGGTGTAGCTCGGAACGGTCCCGCGCCCGGGGGTGGGTTCGAACGGCAACCAGCCGATGCCGGTGAAGTACAGCTCCGGCCACGAGTGCAGGTCATGGGCGTCGACGTTGAAACGGTCCCTGCCCTCGATGAAGTCCGAGGAGCGGGAACCGGGCAGATAGCCGATCGCGATGCGCGCCGGGATGCCGAGCGACCGGGCCATCACCGCCATCGCGGAGGCGAAATGCACGCAGTAACCGCGCTTGACCTCGAGGAAGGTACCGACAACGTCGACCCCGCCGCCGTCATAGCCGTCCTCGACCGGTGCGGTGGTGTCGTAGGTGAATTCGCTCCCCCGCAGGTACTCCTGCAGGGCGACGGCAGCGTCATACGGGGTCGTCGTTCCCGATGTCACCGCGCGCGCGGTCTGTTCGATGATCAGGGGGCTGCTCCGGGGCAGGCGAAGGCTCGACTCGACGCTGACCGGGTACCGGCCCGTCGCCGCGCGAAGCTGCTCGGGAGTGGGCTCGAGGGCGAGCGAGGTGACGGTGTATTCCTGGCCCCGGGTGCTGCTGTTCGTGCTCGCAATCGTCCCGGTGGGCCCGTTCCAGTACCAGTCGCCGACGAGCCCGGATACCTTCGTGGCCGCGCCAGGGGTGGGCAGCCAGGCCGAGGCGACCCCGTCGATGACGACCTGGGTGGACTCCTCCGTCGTGGCGACCTGGGCGGAGAGCCCGGGCGGCCGGTCGATTGCGTCGACGGTGTTCCCGGTGTTGGTCGGCTCGAGGCGGGCGGTCCAGCTCGGCCCGACGAACCGGTCCAGGGTGAGCAGCTTGAGGTAGGGCGGCTGAGCGGCACTCGTCCGGTAGTGCAGCGCGGCGCCGGCCTGCGAACTCCGGAGATCCTGCCCGAGGTTGACCATGGCGCTCACGCCGTCGCCGAAGAGCAGCGGTCCGGTGGCCCGGCCGCCGACGCGCCCGTCGCCGGGCAGGTTGGGAA
Organism: Cryobacterium glucosi; assembly: GCF_004402235.1. Taxonomy (GTDB): domain Bacteria; phylum Actinomycetota; class Actinomycetes; order Actinomycetales; family Microbacteriaceae; genus Cryobacterium; species Cryobacterium glucosi. Next base: position 144,041 of record NZ_SOFS01000005.1, on the reverse strand, counting down.
CCGCGATGCTGAGCACGAGCGCCGTGATGATGCCGAGCCCGCCGATCAGGAAGGCCCCGGTGACGGACCAGCTCCGCCCGGCAGGCCCACGAGAGCCGGCGATCCCGATGCCCTCGCCCGTTCCCGCTGTGACCCCGCCGCGCCGGCCGAGGACGTCGATCCGCAGCAGCAGCAGGAATGCCGCGGCCGTGAGCACGAGGGTCAGTTTCTCCGCACCGTTGTCGAGGATGAGGCCGGGGACGCCGACAGGCACCAGTACGGGCAGCCCAGCGAGCGCCGGCGCCCGCAGGGTGATCGCGAGGGCGTCCATCAGCACGGCGATCACACCGGCCCCGATGCAGAGCAGGAACAGGATGCCGGTCTCGGGATCGGCCGGGGTGCCCTGGGACTGCACCGAGGCGATCCCCGATTCGACGAGGGTACGGAACCGGTCGATCGTATCGCCGGTCGGCACGAGCCAGAGCAGCCCTGTTCCGCCGCCGAAGAGCAGGGTGACGCTCCCGACGATCACGCCGGCACCGGCGAGTGGGACGACCCAGGGCCTGGGGCCGAGCGAGCGGATGCCCGCGGAGACGACGAAGACGGCTCCCGCTTCGACCGCCATCAGCCACCACCAGCCGGTGCCCTGCAGGAGAGGACCCAGCGCGGTCATCCCGACGAGCAGGAGCAGCGCGAGCGCACCGGTCACGGGCCAGCGGGAGCCGGAGGAGCGCTTCCCTGTTCTCCGGCCACCAGGCGTTTCCGGTGACGGCGACGGCCTGGCCGTCATCGTCTGCTCTGGCAGGATCCGTTCACGCAGGCTCATGCAGCGCCCCTCTCCCGCCGACGGAGTCGAGCCATGCCTCGGGCAGTGCGATAGCCGAACGCACCGGTATGCACCGCCAGCCGGCCTCCCTGAGCCGCTCAGAGGCATCCGTCGGCACAGGTTCGAGTACGAATGCAATCGCCGGCCGGGCACTTGCCGCGAGCGCGGCGAGAACGGCGAGGTCGAGGGCTGCCCCGGCGCCGAGTACAGCGAAGGTCGGAAGCGCCCCGCGGGGGACGCGTGAGCGCGGGGGCGCGAGGGGCCCATTGGGTTCGCCGGTGCCGGCGTCCCTGGCTTCAGCAGGGACCTGGAGGATGCCCGCGAGGTCCTCGAGCAGGTGCGAAATGCCGCCTGATCCGCGATAGGAGACCGGATCTCCCGACCCGGCCGTACCTCCCGCACCGTTCCCGGCCACGGGAGAGCCGCCGAGCCCGGTCGCGCCGAGCGGGGCGGCATCGGTTGCGGCCGTGGCACCGTTCGAGGCACGGCCGAGCCGGGCAGTTCCGAGTTGGGCAGGGCCGAGCTCGACGACATCGACCCGGTAACCGGCTGCGAGCAGGTGCGTGCAGACGGATGCCGCCACTTCCACCCCGAGCTCGAACGCACTCGCTCGCCGCGCCCGGTCGACCTCGCGAGCGCCCGATTCGGCGGGCGCGAGCGTGTCGAGCACGAACCGCACCCCTGAGTCGCTCCGGTGTTCCTCCTGCCGCACCATGATCTCGCCGTGGCGTGCGGTGGCCGGCCAATTCACCCGGCGCAGCGAATCCCCTGGCCGGTACTCGCGAGCGATCAGCTCGTCCGAATTCTGGTTGAGCAGTCGCTGCCGTTCGAGGGCTTCTCCCCCACCGAGCATGCTCGCGTGCCCCCGGCCGGGAAGGGGCGTCACCCGGGGAGTCACGACCAGTTCATGCCGGCCGCCGACCGCCCAGCGCGCCATCACCAGTCCGAACGGGTCGGACCGGGCGAGCACGACCGGCCCGTACTCGTACCGTCCCCGCGCGTGCGGTGCGAGCGGGAACTCGAGGCGCACGGTCCGGGCTGCCGCGTCAGGGCCCTCGCCGAAACCGTCCCAGCCGCCGCTGCGGCCCCACGCGCCGCCGAGCCCGGAGAGCGGCGGCAACGGGAGATCCCTGGGCATCGGTGTCGTTCCCATCGGGCCGGTCTCGCGCCAGCGCACCCCGGAAAGCGGCTGCACCCCGACGTTCTCGACGGTGAGCAGCTCAGTCGTCTGCCCGCCCGCGGAGACGAGGTTGGGGCGGAAGTCACGGCCGACGCGCACCCGGACGGGTCGGAGGGCCACCGACAGCCCGGCGACGATCGGCACCGAGACCAGCAGGAGGGCGATGAACAGCAGGTCCCGCCGGTTCTCCGAGAATGACACCACCGTCAGCACCGCTCCCCCGCTGAGGAAGGCGCCACCCCGGAGGGTGAGCCGGGGAAACCGAACCGGCCGCGAGGGAGGTCGCCGCGCAGACATGGCGGCTACGGGCGACCGGAGGCGCCGAGCGGCACCGGGGTCGCCGCGAGGATCCGGCGCACGATGTCCTCGAGCAGCGGGCTCGAGTCCTGATGCTGGTGCCCGAGCACCCGGCTGCTCGCCACCAGCCGGTGGCCGAGGACGGCGACGGCAAGCGCATCGATGTCGTCGGGGAGCACGAAGTCACGGCCCTGCAGAGCGGATTGCGCCTTGGCGGCACGGATGAGCTGCAGGGTTGCCCGCGGGCTCGCACCGAGGCGGAGGTCCTTGTCCGAACGGGTGGCCCGCACGATGTCGACGGCGTACTGCTTGACGGCGCTGGAGGCGAAGACACCGCGGGCCGCCGTCATCATGGCCCGCAACTGGGCGCCGGTGACGACGGCGTCGATTCCGGCGAGCGGGCTCGAGGTGTCTCGGGAGTCGAGCATCGCGAGCTCGGAGGTCGTGTCGGGGTAGCCCATCGAGATCCGGGCCATGAAACGGTCCCGCTGGGCCTCGGGGAGGGCGTATGTGCCCTCCATCTCGATCGGATTCTGGGTCGCGACGACCGTGAACGGGAGCGGAAGGAGGTAGGTCGCTCCGTCGACGGTGACCTGGCGTTCCTCCATGCACTCGAGGAGGGCCGACTGGGTCTTCGGGCTCGCCCGGTTGATCTCGTCGCCGATCACGATGTTCGCGAAGATGGCCCCCGGCTTGAACTCGAACCTGCGGTCGACCTGGTTGAAGACGCTCACGCCCGTGACGTCGGAAGGGAGCAGGTCCGGTGTGAACTGGATGCGGCTGACCGAGCAGTCGACTGAGCGGGCGAGGGCCTTGGCCAGCATGGTCTTGCCGACGCCGGGCACGTCCTCGATGAGGAGGTGGCCCTCGGCGAGGAGCACGGTCAGGGCCGTGACGACGGCGGGGTGCTTGCCTGCGATGACCGTTTCGACGTTGCGGACGATGGCCCGGCCGGCCTCGGCCACGAGGTCGAGGTCGAGGTCTGCGTCGGGCGGGGGGTCCGCCCCCGGCGCGGCCGCCGGTACCGGTCGGATGCCCGGGGCGCGCTGCGTCGGGACGCCCGCGGGGACATCCGTTGTCGCGCCGGCGGGCGGGGCGGTCACACGGGTGCCTTTTGCAGGTACTGCGCGACGACGCGGGGCACGTATGGCGAGATGTCGCCGCCGAGCGCGGCGACCTGTCGCACGAGGGAGCTGGACACGTGGGCATTCGCAGGGTCAGGCAGCATGAAGATGGTCTCGACGCCCGCGAGGTTGCGGTTCACGATCGCCATCGGTGTCTCGTATGCGACGTCGACCTGGGAACGGATGCCCTTGATGAGCACGCTTGCCCCGACCTCGAGGCAGTAGTCGACGAGCAGTCCCATGCTCCAGGACGCGACGATGATGGTGTCCGGGAGGCCGGCGTCTGCGATCGCCCGCTGCAGAAGGGAGACGCGCTGGCTGATCGGCAGGAGGGCCGTCTTGTCGGGGTTGTGCACGACGAGCACGTGCACTTCATCGAAGAGGCCCGCCGCCCGTTCGATCACGTCGAGGTGACCCAGGGTGACGGGGTCGAATGAACCAGGGACAACGGCGATCCTGCGCATACGCAATACCCTAACGCGCGAGCACGTCTCGCGCCTCCCCGGGCGGCACACTCTCGGCATTCGCCCTGCTGGGAGGCCAAATTCGCCGGCCAGCGATCGCGCGCGAAAGGCCAGGCGGAGTCTCCCGCCTGGCCTTCGTGCGCGATCTAGCCGACCAGGGCCAGCGACTGGGCCATGACCGCGTCGGACACCGCGAGGTTTCCGCCGAGAATCACGATCCGGCCCGGCTTCAACCGGGCGAGCTCCGCCGCGATGACGGCGGGAATGCCGTTGGGCTGGACGAGGAGCACCGGTCCCTGGTTCACGCCGGCGGCACCTGCACCGGACAATGCATCCTGGTAAGTCTCGCCCGTGGCCAGATAGACCACCGGCACACCCGGTGTCGGGAACGTCCCAGCGGAGATCGCGGCCGACGTGCCATAGGCATCCTGACCCCACAACCGCGTCGTCGGCGCGATCCCGGAGAGGCTCGCGAAGACACCATCCGAGACAGCCAGATTGCCGCCGAGCACCACGATCCTGGCCGGCTTCAACCGGGCAAGCTCTGCCGCGATGACACCCGGGATCCCATTGGGCTGGACGAGCAGCACCGGACCCTTGTTCACCCCGGCAGCACCGGCACCGGACAATGCATCCTGGTACGTCTCACCCGTCGCAACGTACGCGACCGGCACACCCGGCGTCGGGAACGTCCCAGCGGAGATCGCGGCCGACGTGCCATAGGCATCCTGACCCCACAACCGCGTGGCCGTCGCCGCGGCGGGCGCAGCCACTGCGGCGCTCGCGACGCTCGTCGCGGAAACCGCGGGAAGGCCGGTGGCCGTGCCGGTGACCGTCACGGTGACGGTCTTCCCCTGGTCGGCGAGGACGGGTGTATACGTCACGGCTGTTGCACCGGGAACGGCGACCCCTCCAACCGACCACTGGTAGGTGAAAACGATCGGAACCGGGGTCCAGGCTCCGGGAACGGCGGTGAGGACCTGTCGGACCGCGGCAACACCTGTGATGGTCGGGACGGCCGGCGTCACGAGGGTCGCAGGGGCCCCGACGGTGTCGTACAGGGCGTAGTCGTCAGTCACGAGCGTGCCGTTGCTGATCAGGTTGAGTCCGAAGCTGATCCCGGTGACGCCGGCAGGCACGACCGGCGTCGTCCAGGCCACCTGGGTGTACGCGGTCGCCGCGTTATACAACGGGCCAGAGGTCTGGTAGATCCAGCCACCGTCCGCGTTGCGATAGTAGAGGTCGAATTGGGTGGGCACGGTCGATTTGTACCAGGCTCTCAGGGAATAGGTGTGACCGGGGGTCGCCGTCGGTGCACAGGTTCCGAGGTCCTGCATCAGGGCGAGTTTCGCATCGCCGCTGGTCAGGCCCGTCACCACGAGCTGTTCTGCTTTCGTACCGGTATGCGCTTCTGCGGCTGTGGTGAGCGTCGTGAATGTCGCGGTGCTCACTCCAAACCCGCCCTGCTGCCAGCACTCCGGCGGCAGCGTGGTTCCGGCCGGCGGCACCACCGTGCTCGCCGTCTCGAGGCTGGGGTTCAGCACGCCGTTCTCACCGGCGGCCGGAGCTGCCCGGAAGCTGTTCGTGGACGCCACCAGAGGCTTCCCCGTTCCGCCGAGGACCTCGTGAACGGTTTTGACGATCGTGTTGGTGGTTGAAAGGGGGGATGTGGGCGTGCGGACCTTGAGCCAGTCGACGAACTGCTGGAAGAGCGTTGGCGTGATGGTCAGGTTCAGCGGGTCGCACACCCCCGGTGCGGTGTCGCAGACGTGGTGGAAGGTCAGCTGGACCCAGCCTCCGCCGTGGGTCTCGGCATCCGTCACGGTCTTCTGCAGGGTGGCGAGGGTCCAGGTCGAGTCGACTTCCTCGGGAGCCCGGGTCTGGAACGCGTCGGCCGGCGGAATCGTCTCGGCGAACACACCGGTCGTGCCGCCGACGTCGCCGAGCATGCGTCCGCTGTTGAAGCCGCACGCACTCACGGCCGCCGCGACTGCGGGGCTCACGGTCGCGAACGGGTAGGCGAAGTCCGTCGTGGTCTTGAATCCCCAGTCGTCGAGGGTATTCCGGCCCTGGCAGATCTGCTTGGTGACCTCGGCGGCGGGCAGGGTCGTCAGGTCGGGGTGGCTCACGGTGTGGCCCCCGATCTCGTGCCCGCTTGCTGCCATCGCGGTCAGTTGCGGGACGGTCAGATAGTTGGATGCGCCGATCCAGCCGGTCGTGATGAAGAAGGTTCCCTTAAGTCCCGCCGCGTCGAGGATCGAAACGGCCGCACTCTGGTCGGCGTCGCCGTCGTCGAACGTGAGGCTCACGACGGTCACCGGGTCGGTGGTCGCGGCCTGGGACGGGAGGGCCGTCCCCAGAACGGAACCGAGGGACAGCAGCATCACGGACGCTGTTCCGAAGGCGCGCCACCTGGGCCGCCGCCGGAGGGGACTACGCAAGGTCACTCGCAGCGAGTCGCTTGTGTAAGCGGGTTCGGACTGGGACATGTCAACTTCCGTTCGGGCGTCGGGAATCGAATGGTGGGCGAGTGCGTGGGCCGGGTGTGTTCCAGCGCTGTGTGGTCGACGATTCCCGGTGGACGGCACCCGGGTCGATGAAGCTCTTCACCGAGCCCGGATAGACTCCCAAATCGTCCCCGATCGCGCTGGTGCGCAACCCGGGGGAAGGACCTGTTTGATTGTTGAGGCACCTTAGCACCGCGCTCGCGGGACGGGATAGGCCGGGAATCACCCCCACTTCGCGGGTCGCCGGGTGCCCGAAACGACCCAGACCGGTGGCGATGGCGTCGGCCAGGTCTCATTCGGCGGCGCGGAGTTCAGCCCTTGGTGAGCGAGGCCCGTTCCGCGTCGTCGAGTCGCCGGCGCACCGCATCGCGCAGGGCAGGCACGCTCGCGAACTCGGGGTCATCCGCCGCGAGCTCCTGTGCGTGGGTGCGCGCCTCGAGGATGAGTTCGCCGTCGGTCGCGACCCGGAGCAGCCGCAGCGAGGAACGCCCGCCGGACTGCGTGCTGCCGAGCACATCGCCTTCCCTGCGCAGCTCGAGGTCGATCTCGGCGAGCTCGAAACCGTCGAGGGTTGCGGCGACGGCCTCGACCCTCGACCGGGCGAGAGAGTCGACTTCCGCACGGGTGACGAGCAGGCAGAGCCCCGGCACCCCGCCGCGGCCGACCCTCCCGCGCAACTGGTGGAGCTGCGAGACGCCGAACCTGTCGGCGTCGAGCACCACCATCACCGAAGCGTTCGGCACGTCGACGCCGACCTCGATCACCGTGGTGGCCACGAGCACATCGATCTGGCCCGCGGCGAAGGCGAGCATGGTCTGGTCCTTCTGGTCCGCGGTCATCCGGCCGTGCAGCGGTTCGATCCTGGCCGCTGCGAGCTCCGGCCGGGAGCGCAACCTCTCGAGCACGACCTCGACGGATTCCGGGGGCACGGCCGGCGCGGCGTCGGCGGCGCCCTTCTCTGTCGCCGGCTGTTCGAATTCCTCGCCCTCCTCAAGTTCCTTCGGCGCGATCGCAGGGCACACGACGAAACCCTGCCGGCCGAGGGCGAGCTCCTCGGCCAGCCTGGTCCAGACGCGCGAGAAGGTCTGCGGCTTTTCGGCGAGCGCCACAACATAGGTCTGGATGCCCTGCCTGCCTGCCGGGAGCATCGCGATCGTCGACACGTCGAGGTCGCCGAAGACCGTCATGGCCACCGTGCGCGGGATCGGTGTCGCCGTCAGCACGAGGAGGTGTGGTGGCACAGCACCCTTGAGGCGGAGTGCCTCCCGCTGATCGACGCCGAAGCGGTGCTGTTCGTCGATGACCACGAGTCCGAGGTCGAAGAACGACACCGATTCGGCCAGGAGGGCGTGCGTGCCGATCACGATCCTGGCCTGGCCGGAGACCGCTCGCAGCAACGCCTTGCGTCGAAGGGCGACGGGCAGTTTGCCGGTCAGCAGCACGGGCACAAGTTCTGCGGCCAGGTCGGGGCCGAGGATCTGCACGATCGACCGCAGATGCTGGGCCGCGAGCACCTCCGTCGGCGCAAGCAGGGCGGCCTGCCCCCCGGTGTCGGCGACGGCGAGCATCGCCCGCAGCGCGACGAGCGTCTTGCCTGAACCGACCTCGCCCTGCAGGAGCCGGTTCATCGGTGCGGTGTCGGCGAGGTCCCTCGCGATCTCGGCGCCGACGGTCAGCTGGTCGCCGGTGAGGGTGAACGGAAGGCGGGCGTCGAAGCGTTCGAGGTACCCGCCGGGGACGGGCACCCGTGCGGTCGACTTCGTCGCCCTGGCGGCGTTTCGCTGCTGCACGAGCGCGCTCTGCAGCACGAATGCCTCGGTGAACCGAAGGGTGTCGCGGGCCCTGATCCAGTCGGCGTCGACGGCGGGTTGGTGGATGAGCTCGAGGGCCTTCCGGTGCGGCAGCAGGCCGCGTTCGGAGCGGAGCGCAGGCGGGAGCGGGTCCTCGACGGGGCCGAGGTGCTTGAGTATCTTTCCGACGATCGTCTGGAAGTCCCAGCTCGCGACCGCGGCGGTCGCCGGGTAGACCGGGACGGGCTCGACGAGCCAGGCCTCGCCTTCCGTGGGAATCTCGTGTTCCTGTTCCTCGTCGCTCCCGGCGACGAAGAGCTTGTAGTGCGGATGCGCCAGCTGCAGCTGGTTCTTGAACGAGGTGACCTTGCCGGTGAACATGCCGCGGGTGCCCGGTGCGAGCAGCTTCTCGCGCCAGGCCTGGTTGAAGAACGTGAGGGTGAGGATGCCGCGGCCGTCGGAGATCTTGACGGTCGTGATCGAGCCCTTGCGGGTCTTCATGTCGTGGGTGGAGATCGAACGCACCTCGGCGAAGATCGTGACCTGTTCGTCGAGCGGCAGTTCGCTGATCGCGCTGAGCTCTCCGCGCCTGGCGTAGCGGCGAGGGTAATGACTGAGCAGGTCGCCGACGGTGCGCATGTCGAACGCCTTGGCGAGCGATTTCGCTTCGGCGGCCGTTATCGTTCCGTGTGCCGTGAGCGGGGTATCCAGGGTCAGGGCGCCGGTGAGCTTCTCGCCGTCCGCCGCGGTCGCATCCGTCATCCTTCGATCGTAGGCGCGGCCGCCGACACTGCGGTCCGGCTAGGCTCGAACGGACATGACGCGCATCATCTCCGGGTTCGCCGGTTCCCTGCCCCTCGCTGTTCCCAAGTCGGGCACACGCCCCACGAGCGACCGGGTGCGCGAGGCGATCTTCTCCGCCCTCGACGCCCGTGACATCATCCGGGGCGCCCGGGTGCTCGACCTCTACGCGGGCTCCGGTTCCCTCGGGCTCGAGGCCGCGAGCAGGGGTGCCCGCATCGTGACCCTTGTCGAGAACAGCTACGGGGCCGCTCAGATGTGCCGGAAGAACACCGACGCGGTGCTCAAGGCCGCCCCGAAGAAGGACGCCCCGTCGATCCGCGTCTCCGCGCAGGCCGTGCAGTCATTCCTCGCGGCGACGGGCGACGGGTTCGAACTCGTCTTCCTCGACCCGCCGTATGAGCTCTCCGACGTCGAACTCGGGCACAACCTGCTCGCCCTGACCCCCCTGCTCGACCCGGACGCCCTCGTCGTCGTCGAGCGCAGCTCCCGCTCCCCCGAGCCGTCCTGGGGTCCTGGCCTCGCTTCCGAGCGCCGCAAGGACTACGGCGACACGACCGTCTGGTACGCCGCCCCGGTGCTCGCCGGCCCGTAGCCGCCGCAGGCGCGGTCAGCCGAGGGCGCCGTCCCAGCCGCGGTACGGGTCCCAGCCGCCCTGCTCGTGTGTGCGGCCGTCGACGAGGACCGTGCCCGCGGCATCCGTCGCCGTGCCGATCACACGGAAGCCCTCCGGCAGCACGGCGCCGGCAGGGAAGGTCGCGAGCAGGCCGTGGTCCTCGCCGCCGCCGAGCGCGAGCCCGACGCTGTCGCCGAGGGAGTCCGCCGCGAAGTCGATTCCGACCCCGCTCGCCTTGGCCAGGCGCCCGGCATCGATGAAGAGGCCGTCGGAGAGGTCCATCATTGCGGTCGCCCCCGCGAGGGACGCGGCAGGGCCGCGGTCGATCGGCGGTGTCGGGGCGAGCTGGGCGCCCACCTCGACCGGGTAGCGCTCCCGGACGGCCGCGGCGAGCGCGGCATCCGGAACACCGTTCGTGTCGACTCCGTGCCGGAAGAGCAGTGCGAGGCCGGCCCCTGCCTCACCGAGCCCCCCGGCGAGGGCCACGACGTCGCCTGCACGCGCTCCGGAGCGCAGAACCGGTTCCCGTCCCTCCAGGTCTCCGAAGGCCGTCACGGCCAGCGTGAGGGCGTCAGAGGCGGACAGGTCGCCGCCGACGACGCCACACCCCGGCGCGAGCGCAGCGCAGCAGTCCCGGAGCCCGTCGGCGATGCCCTCGATCACGGAGATGGGGGTCGACGGCGGGGCCGCGATCGCGACGACGAGCGCCGTCGGGCGCGCGCCCATGGCCGCGACGTCGGACAGGTTGGTGGCCGCGGCCTTCCAGCCGAGGTCGTGCGGGGTCGACCAGGCCATCCGGAAGTCCGGCCCCTGGATCATCATGTCGGTCGTGACGACGTATCGCCCGTCGGGGGCGCGGAGCACGGCGGCATCGTCGCCGGGGCCGAGCAGCTGAGTCGCAGCATCCGGCAGCCGCGGGAAGATGCGGGCGAGCACCTCGCCCTCGCTGAGCTCGGCGAGGGTCTCGGTCGCCGGTCCGGCGTTCATCGCAGCGGCACCGGTGTCTCGCACAGCCCGCGATTCCGACGCAGCCGCCGGGGATGCGTTCGCGGCAGGGGTTCTCGCAGCAGTGGTCATCTTCAAACGGTAGCCTGAATGGAATGTCTCTCCGCTCCCGTACCCGCCGCAGTCTCGCCACGTCGACGCTCGCCCTGGCCGGCGTCGTGCTCCTGAGCGGATGCACGGCGAGCGTCGCCCTCGAACCCGCGGCGGACGCAGTGAACCCCGGTTGTGCAGACGTCGTCGTTCACCTGCCGACGCTCGTCGCCGACCAGGCCGAACGCGAAACGAACGCCCAGGCGACGGGTGCGTGGGGCAGCCCGGCCGCCGTGCTGCTGCACTGCGGCGTCGCGGTGCCTTCCCCCACGACGCTGCCGTGCCTCAACGTCAACGGCATCGACTGGATCGAAGACGACTCCGCCGCTCCGCTCTACCGGTACACGACCTACGGCCGCACCCCGGCGAGTGAGGTCGTCATCGACTCTGGCAAGGTCAGCGGCTCGACGGTGCTCGTCGACCTGGCCGCCGTGATGGCGGTCATCCCCGCGACGGCCAAGTGCCTCGGGGCCGCCGACGTGACCCTGCCGACCGACGGCGGAACCCTCGCGCCCTGAACGACGCCTGCCGCCCCTGATCAGGCAGGAAGCGGGTCCCGCGCCGGAACGCCGCGGCGGGCGAGCGCGACTGAGATCAATTCGTCGATGAGCGCGGGATAGGTGTAGCCGCTCTGAAGCCAGCACGTCGGGAACATCGAGATCGGCGTGAAGCCGGGCATGGTATTGATCTCGTTGATGACCCAGCCGGTGTCAGTCAGGAAGAAGTCGACCCGCGCCAGCCCGGCGCCGTCGATGGCGTCGAACGCCCGGATCGCCATCCGCTGCATCTCGGCGAGCTCGGCCGGGGTCAGGGCCGCAGGGCACACCAGTTCGATGCCCGCTGCCCCCAGGTACTTGGCGTCGAAGTCGTAGAAGTCACGCCCGGTGACGAGTACTTCTCCGGCGACGGATGCCCGCGACGGCTCCCCCGGACGGCCCTGCAGCACGGCCACCTCGAGTTCGCGGCCCACGAGGCCCGCCTCGATCAGGACCTTGTCGTCCTCCGCGAGGGCGGTCTCCATGGCACGGACCAGCTCGGCGGGGTCTGTGACCCGGCTCACGCCGACGCTCGACCCGGCGCGGGCCGGCTTGACGAAGGCGGGCAGCCCGAGTTCGGCGAGGGCCGCGTAGGCCATTCCCGGCGCTTCGGCCCAGTCGGCCGCAGTGATCGTGCGCCACGGTGCGACCGGAAGGGAGGCCTGCTGAAAAACGGTCTTGGTGAAGTGCTTGTCCATCCCGAGCGCCGAGGCGAGCACGCCGGATCCGACGAACGGCAGGCCGAGGAGTTCGAGGAGACCCTGGATGGTGCCGTCCTCACCGTACGGGCCGTGCAGGATCGGGAAGACGAGGTCGACGCTGCCGAGCACGCGGGCTGCGGCGCCGGGGGCGTCGACGACACGGAGCGTGCGGTCGAGGGACGATTCCGGCCAGTGCACCCGGCTGCCGTTGTCGGTGACGACGGGAAGCTCCGCTGCCGAGGATCCGAGCGCGAAGTGCGCCGGGTCATCCGCTTCGAGCACGAACGCGCCGTCGCGGGTGATCCCGATCGGGATCACGTCGTAACGCGACCGGTCAATTGCCGCCAGGACTCCGCCGGCCGTGGCGCAGCTGATCGAGTGTTCGCTTGACCGACCCCCAAAGAGCAGCGCTACCGTGAGCTTGTCCGTCATCAATTGTCCTTTCGCCCTGCGGTTCCGCCGAATCCGTGGTGAGGTGAGGGGCGATGTCCCGCGGTTTCAGCGTACCGGCCAGCACCTGCCGCACCTGTTCGACGATGGGCATGTCGACACCCTTGGCCCTGGCGAGATCGAGGATCGGTCCGACGGAGGCGAGGCCTTCCGTGGTCTGCTGCATCTGCTTGACGACATCCGCGATGCTGTAGCCCTGGCCGAGGAGCCGCCCGGCCGTGTTGTTGCGGGAGAGCGGGGACTGGCAGGTGGCGATGAGGTCGCCGAGGCCGGCGAGGCCGGCGAGGGTCTCCGGCTGGGCGCCGTATGCGACGGCGAAGTCGGTCATCTCGACGAGGCCGCGGGTGATGATCGAGGCCTTGGTGTTCTCGCCGTAGCCGACACCGTCGACGATGCCGATCGCGACGGCGATGAGGTTCTTCAGCACGCCGCCGAATTCGGTGCCGATCACGTCGGTGTTGACGTAGGAGCGGAAGTAGCTGTTGGTCGCGAGGATCGCGACGGCCTGGGCGGTCTCGAGGCTCGTCGAGGACACCACGGCGGCCGTCGGCTGCTCCCTGGCGATTTCGAGGGCGAGGTTGGGTCCGGAGATCGCGGCGATGTGGTGCGGGTCGACGGGCAGCATCTCTTCGATGATCTGGCTCATCCGCTGGCCGGAGCCGCGTTCGACGCCCTTCATGAGCGACACCAGGATCGCGTCGGGCTCGAGGAACGGTTCCATCAGGACGAGGTTCTCCCGCAGCGACTGGCTCGGGACCGAGATGAAGACCTGCTCGGCTCCTGCGAGGGCCTGGTCGAGGTGCGGGGTCGCGCGGAGGCCGATCGGGAGGTTGATGCCGGGAAGGTAGTCGCTGTTCCTCCGGCCCTCCGTGATCTCGCGGGCCAGTTCCGGCCGGCGGGCCCAGAGCACGACGTCGGCGCCGCCGTCGCTCAGGATCTTGGCGAAGGTCGTCCCCCAGCTTCCCGCTCCGAGCACGGCGACGCGCGTACCGACAGGGACACCCTGCCGTTGTTTAGCCTTCAAAACGGCCGGTCTCCTTCTGGTCGTGCTCGGAGGGGTTCCAGCGTTTCGCCGGGGCCTTCTCGCCGCGGAGGTCCTCGAGGAGCCCGGTGATGGCATCCATCAGGATGGCCGTGGCCTCGTTCAGGGTCGCCGTGTCGAGGCTGCGTCCCTTGAACTCGTCGAAGGACAGCGGATCGCCGATTTTCACGTGGATGGTCTTGCGGGGAAACGGGCTGATCCGTTTCGAATACCGCGGCATCAGGTCCTGGGTGCCCCAGTGGGCGATCGGCACGATCGGGATGCCCTGCTCGAGTGCGATCCGCACGGCACCGGTCTTCCCGCGCATCGGCCAGAGCTCGGGGTCGCGGGTGAGCGAACCCTCGGGGTACACGATGACCATCTGGCCGCGCTCGACGAGCCGCCTGGCGGCCTTGACCGGTTCGTTGCCACGCGCGACCCCGCCCCGTTCGACGGGGATCTGGCCGGACTTGCGCAGCAGCCAGCCGAGTACGGGGATCTTGAAGACGGATGCCTTCGCCATGAACCGGGGAGCACGCCCGAGCTTCCACGCGAGTGCGCCGACGACGATCGGGTCGATTTCACTGAAGTGATTCGGCGACAGCACGAACGCCCCGGTCTGCGGGAACTTCCGGACGTCGGTCACCCGGTACCGCACCGCAAGGTTGACCGCAGGGAGCACGATCGTCGCGAGGATCCAGAACACCGACGGCTGTGTGGTTTCCTTGCGCACCCTCACCGGTTTCGCGGACGGATCGGGTTCGACGGACGGTTCGGATGACGGACTTGCTCCATTGACTGGCACAGGGCCATTATCCTTCGAGATCGAAGTCCGCCCCCAACAGCCGCAGCTTCGTGATGAAGTTTTCGTAGCCACGGCTGATGATTCCCACGTTGCTGACCGTCGAGGTGCCCTCGGCGGTGAGCGCCGCGATCAGGTGGCTGAAGCCGCCGCGCAGGTCGGGAACCTCGATGTCGGCGCCGTGCAGCTTCGTCGGCCCCGCGATGACGGCGGAGTGGTTGAAGTTGCGCTGTCCGAAGCGGCACGGGTGGCCGCCGAGGCATTCGCGGTGGATCTGGATCGTCGCGCCCATCTCGACGAGGGCGTCGACGAAGCCGAAGCGTTGTTCGTAGACGGTTTCGTGCACGATCGACACGCCGTGGGCGTGGGTGAGGGCGATCACGAGCGGCTGCTGCCAGTCGGTCATGAAGCCGGGGTGCACATCCGTTTCGATGACGACGGGCTTGAGGTCGCCGCCCGGGTGATAGAAGCGGATGCCGTCGTCGTGGATCTCGAAGGCGCCTCCGACCTTACGGAACACGTTGAGGAAGGTCAGCATCTCGGACTGGCGTGCGCCGCCGACGAAGATGTCACCGTCGGTCGCGAGCGCGGCTGCCGCCCAGCTCGCGGCCTCGTTCCGGTCGAAGAGCGCCCGGTGGTTGAAGCCCTCGAGTCGTTCGACGCCCTCGATGCGGATGACCCGGTCGGTGTCGACCGTGATGATCGCACCCATCTTCTGCAGGATGTTGATCAGGTCCATGATCTCGGGCTCGATCGCCGCGCCCTTGAGCTCGGTGATGCCCTCGGCGCGTACGGCGGTGAGCAGGACCTGCTCCGTCGCCCCGACGCTCGGGTACGGGAGGGAGACCTTGGCCCCGTGCAGGCCGTTCGGGGCCGACATGCGGATGCCGTTGGGCTGCTTGTCGACGACGGCGCCGAACTTGCGCAGCACCTCGAGGTGGTAGTCGATCGGCCGGTCGCCGATGCGGCAGCCGCCGAGGTCGGGGATGAACGCCTCGCCGAGGCGGTGCAGCAGCGGTCCGCAGAACAGGATCGGGATGCGGGAGGACCCCGCGTGCGCGTCGATCGCGGCGAAGTGCGCGCTCTCGACGTCGACGGGGTCGAGCAGGAGTTCTCCGGGCTCTGGCCCGTCGGTCACCTTGACGCCGTGCACCGCGAGCAGCTCGCGCACGATGCGCACGTCGCTGATGTTGGGCACGTTCTTCAGGATGCTCGGGCTCTCGCCGAGCAGGGAGGCGACCATGGCCTTGGTGACCAGGTTCTTCGCGCCCTTGAGTTCGATCCGGCCGATCAGCGGGATGCCGCCGCGAATCGTGATCTTGTCGCCTTTCAGCCCCACAGCGGCCCCCCAGCTCTGTGCGTTCTCACGGTTTTGTTCGTCTTCGAGGAGCTGCGCCTTCACGGCTGCGTCTTCACGATTCTGGGCGATCTCGCTGATGGTACTCACAAATTTACCTGCCTTGCGGGGAGAGTACGGGGCCGCCACGGCTCCCGATGGGATTCGAATTCTGCGATCCGCGCTTCATCACGCAGGGTCAGGCCAATGTCGTCGAGGCCTTCGAGCAGGCGCCAACGGGTGTAGTCGTCGACCTGGAATGGCACTGTGAAATCGCCGACGCGTGCTGTACGCGCAACCAGATCGACGGTGAGTTCTATTCCCGGGTCGGCCTCGATGATGCTCCAGAGCTTCTGGGCATCGTCCTCGGTGATCTGCGCGGCAAGGAGGCCCTGTTTGCCGGCATTGCCGCGGAAGATATCGCCGAACCGGGGGCAGAGCACCACGTCGAAGCCGTAGTCGCGCAGCGCCCAGACGGCGTGTTCGCGAGACGATCCCGTGCCGAAGTCCGCGCCGGCGACGAGAATGCGCGCGCCCGCGTACTCCGGCCGGTTCAGCACGAATTCGGGGTCCGTTCGCCAGGCGGCGAAGAGCGCGTCCTCGAAACCGGTCTTGGTGACGCGTTTGAGGTAGACGGCGGGGATGATCTGGTCCGTGTCGACGTTGGAGCGGCGCAGCGGCAGGGCGATGCCCGTGACGGTTGTGAACTTGTCCATGGTCAGAGTGCTCCATCCAGTGCCGGTGCCGCAGCAGGGGCCAGTTCGGCCGGGATCGCGTCGGCGGGGACGAGGCCGTCCGCGACGAGGTCCCACGGGCTCGACAGCGTGCCGCGGATGGCGGTGGCCGCCGCGACGAGCGGGGAGACCAGGTGGGTGCGGCCGCCCTTGCCCTGGCGGCCCTCGAAGTTGCGGTTGCTCGTCGAGGCGCAGCGTTCGCCGGGGGCCAGCTGGTCCGGGTTCATGCCGAGGCACATCGAGCAGCCCGCGAATCGCCATTCGGCACCGAAATCGGTGAAGACCTTGTCGAGGCCTTCCGCCTCCGCTTCGATGCGAACCCGGGCGGACCCGGGGACCACCAGCATCCGCACGCCGGGGGCGAGCGTCTGCCCGCGCACGATGTCGGCGGCGGCACGCAGGTCTTCGACGCGGCTGTTGGTGCACGAGCCGAGGAACACGGTGTCGACCCGGATGTCCTTCATACGAGTGCCGGCCGCGAGGTCCATGTATTCGAGGGCGCGCTCGGCGGCGGCGCGCTCGTTGGCGTCGGCGACGTCGGCCGGGTCAGGCACGGTCTCGCTCAGCGAGACGCCCTGGCCGGGGTTGGTGCCCCAGGTCACGAAGGGCTCGAGGGTGTCGGCGTCGAGAACGACCTCCGCGTCGAACACGGCGCCCTCATCGGTCGCGAGGGTCTCCCAGTACGCGACCGCGTCGTCCCAGTCCTGACCGGCCGGCGCGTGGGCGCGACCCTTCAGGTAGGCGTACGTCGTCGCATCCGGTGCGACCATGCCCGCGCGGGCGCCCGCCTCGATCGACATGTTGCAGATGGTCATGCGGCCCTCCATCGAGAGGGCGCGGATGGCGCTGCCGCGGTATTCGAGCACGTAGCCCTGTCCGCCGCCGGTGCCGATCTTCGCGATCACGGCGAGGATGACGTCCTTGGCGGTGACGCCGGGGCGCAGGGCGCCTTCGACGGTGATGGCCATGGTCTTGAACGGCTGCAGGGGCAGGGTCTGGGTGGCCATGACGTGTTCGACCTCGCTCGTGCCGATGCCGAGGGCCATCGCCCCGAAGGCGCCGTGCGTGGAGGTGTGCGAGTCGCCGCAGACGACGGTGATGCCCGGTTGGGTGAGCCCGAGCTGGGGTCCGACGACGTGCACGATGCCCTGCTCGATGTCACCGAGCGAGTGCAGCCGCACGCCGAATTCCTCGCAATTGCGGCGGAGCGTCTCGATCTGGGTGCGGCTCGTCAGGTCCTTGATCGGCCGGTCGATGGCGAGCGTCGGAGTGTTGTGATCCTCGGTCGCGATCGTCAGGTCCGGTCGGCGCAGCGGCCGGCCGGCGAGGCGCAGCCCATCGAAAGCTTGCGGGCTCGTGACCTCGTGCACGAGGTGCAGGTCGATGTAGATGAGATCCGGGGTTCCGTCGGAACCCTTGCTGACCAGGTGTTTGTCCCAGACCTTCTCGGCCAGGGTCCGCGGGCGTTCGCCGGACATCGATGCGTTAGTCATGTGTGTGCGTCTTCCTCAAGATTTGATGGCAGCCAACGACAGTCTCCGCGACGAGGGAGGCCTCAGAATTGGGACTCGTCGCGGCAGATAAGAAGGAGTCGACCGAACAGCACCCGGACAGGCTAACACTTCGCGCCGAGTCTTCGCCGAAGGTCACGACGGTGACACGACCGATTCGACGAAGACGACCGTGACATTGTCGTGCCCGCCGCGCGCGAGCGCCTCGTCGACGAGGGCGTCCACAACGGCCTGCTGGCCGTTGGCCTGCTGCTCGGCGAGGAGCCTCGAGATGTCGTCAGGCTCGAGCTCCTTGGTGAGGCCGTCGGAACAGATCAGGAAGGCACGGTGACCGGATGCCGGCACGAGCCAGACGTCAGCGTCGACGAACTCATCGGTTCCGATCGCCCTCGTGATGATGTTCCGTTCGGGGTGCAGTTCGGCGGACCGAGGCGTGATCAGTCCCGCGTCGACGAGTTCCTGCACCGCGGAGTGGTCGACGGACAGCTGGGCGAGGTGAACCCCGTCCCACGTGTAGATGCGGGAGTCGCCCACGTTGAAGGCCATCCAGTGCAGGCCGATGTCCGCACCGGCATCGACGAAGGCAACCCCGGCCAGCGTCGTGCCGCTCACCGCGGTTCCGAAGTCCTCCGCGCCGCTCAGGTCGCGCACCGCGTCGTTGGACGAGTGGATGGCGTCGAGGATGCGCTCGGGGGTTGAAGGACGGCCAGCCTCGATGTGTTCTTCGAAGACTCTCAGGACGGTCTGGCTCGCCTCGTCGCCGTGGGCGTGCCCGCCCATCCCGTCGGCCACGAGAAAGACCGGAGAGTGCGCCATGAAGCTGTCCTCATTGAGCTGCCGGACCTGGCCGACCTCGCTGCGCGCGCCGACGGTGAACGAGACCGTCACCGTTGGGAGGGTCATCGTGTCTGCGCTCTGGACCAAGCCGGTACTCCCTCGTGCTGCGGCGCGTGTTCCGAGCCGACCCGATCGCGCCTCGACGAGGCGTCAGAGACCCACGGTACCAATTCGGGGGGACTTTTCGCGCCGCCAGGACACGTCGCGCCCGCGCTATTCCTTCGTGGTGAGCGACAGTTCCTCGCCGAGACTGTGGCCGCGGGCGCGGGCGTCCCGGTTCGCCTTGATCAGGCTCGCGACCGTGGCGACGGCCATCGAGACCACGATCACGCCGAGCGACGTCCAGGTGTCGATCTCCGGCGCCCAGCCCACACCATGGCCGCCGTTGATGAACGCGACCTCATTGGTGTGGAGCGCGTGCGAGACGAGCTTGACTCCGATGAAGAACAGGATGAAGGCGATGCCGTACTTGAGGTACACGAGCCGTTCGAGCAGGCCGCCGAGCAGGAAGTAGAGCTGCCGGAGTCCCATCAGGGCGAAGACGTTGGCCGTGAACACGATGAACGGGCTCGTCGTGATCCCGAAGATGGCGGGGATCGAGTCGAGGGCGAACACGAGGTCCGTCGTGCCGATTGCGATGAAGACGATCAGCATCGGGGTGAAGACCCGGCGTCCCTTGACGGTGGTGCGGATCTTCGAACCGTCGAAGGTCGGGGAGATCCGCAGGCGGCGACGGATCATCTTCACGAACGCGTTGTCGGCCTCGTTCGCGTCCGGTTCCTTGGCGACGGCCTGATGCACGGCCGTATAGAGAAGGAAAGCGCCGAAGATGTAGAAGATCCAACTGAAGTTCTCGATGAGGGACGCCCCGAGAAGGATGAAGATCAGGCGCAGGACGAGCGCGATGATGATGCCCACCATCAGTACTTCCTGCTGGTATTTCCGCGGCACGGAGAATCTCGCCATGATGATGACGAAGACGAAGAGATTGTCGATGCTGAGGCTGTACTCGGTGAGCCAGCCGGCGAGGAACTGACCGGCGTGTTCGGCATCGGCCAGGAGCAGCATCGCAAGCGCGAACAGCAGGGCGAGCACGACGTAGAAGACGACCCACAGGCTGGCCTCGCGCATCGAGGGCACGTGCGGGCGCTTGTACACGATCAGCAGGTCGCCGACCAGGACCAGGGTCAGGATGACCAGGGAGCCGATTTCGAACCAGAGGGGAAGGGCGAGATCCACGGAGGGGCCTTTCGAGGAGAGGGAGGGCAGGCAGAGAACCTGAAAGTCTCTCCCGCGACAAAAGATGCCGCCGATCCGACCGGAACCCCTGCACCGCGGTCCGTGTTGACGATCAGATCACTAAACCCAGTGGGCTTTGAGGGATACTCCCCTTCACGGGGGTAAGCCTAGCGGATTTCCGTGCCGAATCCGACGGACCGCGCCATAATGTGCCTGCGCCGGAGAGTGGCGCGCACTCTCGAGAGGCACGGACCCGATGGCGCAGATCGAAACCCCCGAGCAGCAAATCGAACGACTTTCGGCCCAGGTCGCGCACTTGCAGGCCCGGCTGCAGCCCGCACCGCCGAGCACTCCCGGCGTGTCTGAACCCACCAAGGCATCGCTCCGGCTGCGCGCATTCTTTGCCGCGCTCCTGATCGCCGTCGGCGTCATTCTCGCCCCGGTCGCCGTCGTCGCCGCGTGGACCAAAACCGAGGTCACCGACACCGGCCGATTCGTGGCCACCCTGTCGCCTCTTGCGGATGACCCGGCATTCCAGGCGTTCCTCGTTGACCAGATCTCCACGGTGATCGACGACCAGGTCGACTTCGAGAGCATCGCAACGGACCTGTTCGACGGAATCGCCCAGCTCAACCTGCCGCCGAGGGCCCAGACAGCCCTCGGCCTGCTCAAGCAGCCGGCCATCGAGGGTGCGCGGTCGCTGGTCCGCACGGCGACACAGCGGCTGATCGCTTCGGACGCCTTCGCGAACATCTGGGAGCAGACCCTGCGGGTCAGTCATTCCCAGGTCATCGCGGCGCTTCAGGGCGATACGGGCGGGCCGCTCACCATCGGAACCCAGGGTGAGGTCGGCATCCAGCTGGCGCCGCTCATCGCCGCGGTGAAGAGCGCCCTTGTCGCCCAGGGCTTCGCTCTCGCCGATCGGATCCCGGAGATCAACCGCACCATCCAGGTCGCCCAGTCCGACTCCCTTGTCCAGGCACGGGTCGCCTACCAGCTCCTCGACGTCCTGGGGTTCGTGCTGCCGTGGGTGAGCCTGGTCCTCCTGGCGGCCGGTGTCGTCGTGGCCAGGCGGAAGGCACGGGCGCTGATCTGGGCGGGTCTCCTGCTCGCGCTCTCGATGGCCGTGCTGGCGACGGGAATCTCCGTCGGGCGCATCCTCTTCGCAGGCTCCGTCTCGCCGCAGTACCTGCCCCGGGATGCCGCACTCGCCACCTACGACGCGATCGTGCCGTTCATCAGCGCGACGGCGCTGGCTGTGGGGACCGCAGGCGTGACCGTCGCCGTGGTGGCGTACCTGGCCGGGCCCTTCCGCGGCGCGATCGTGGTCCGCCGGCTGACCGTGGACTCTGCCAGGAGCATCCGCTCGTCGGCGGAACGTCGAGGAGGAACCACGGGACCGTTCGGGGTCTGGCTGTACTCCGTGCGGCGATACGCGCGGGTCGTCGTTGCGCTTGTGGCCGGGGCCGTCGTGCTGTTCGTCCGCCCGCTGTCGCCGGGCGTGATCATCGGCACCGCCGTCACCGCCCTCGTCGCGATCCTGCTGATCGAGCTCCTCCAGCGCCCGCCAGCGGATGGCGTTGCCGCAAGCCTGTAGCCTTCGACCGTGAACGTTGAGAGCACGGATGAGACCACGGGCGAGACCACCGCGGAGACCTCAGGTCCGGGCGGCTCCTCCCCTGCCTCGGTCTCGCGGCCGCCGGTAGCGGCCCGCCGTGCCCGCATAGCGGTCGGCGTGCTCTTCTTCACCAACGGTGCGATCTTTGCGAACCTGTTGCCGCGCTATCCCCAGATCAAGGCCGACCTCGGCCTCACGAACGCGGAATTCGGCTTCGCGGTCGCCGCATACCCGCTCGGCGCGCTCATCGCCGGGTTGACGGCCGGGATGCTCGTGCGCCGGTTCCGCTCCTCCCGGGTGGCGATCGTCGCCACGGTGTTCACCGCGGTCGGCATCCTGCTTGCCGGGGTGGCCCCGGCCTGGCTTCCGCTCGCGGCCGGATTGTTCCTGGCCGGCGCGATGGACTCGATCACCGACGTCGCCCAGAACTCACACGCGCTGAGGGTGCAGCGACTGTACAAACGCTCCATCCTCAACTCGTTCCACGCTGTCTGGAGCATCGGTGCGGTATCCGGCGGCGCACTCGGGTCCCTCGCCGCCGGGCTCGGCATTCCCCTGGCCGTGCACCTCACGCTCTCCGCCGTGCTGTTCAGCCTCCTGGCCGCGCTGTCGTACCGCATGCTCCTGTCCGGCCCCGAACCGGACGAGACGCGTGCCGCCGATGTTTCGGCCGGCGTGCAGACGCGCACCGGACGAGCGGTGGGCGTGTTGGCGAAATACGCGGTGCTCCTCGCCCTCGTGCTCATCGCGGCGTCCGGGGCCATCGTCGAGGACGCCGGCAGCTCCTGGTCGGCCATTTACCTCTCCGTCGACCTCGGCGCATCAGCCTTCGTCGCGGGCCTCGGCTTCATCGCGCTCCAGGGCATGCAGTTCATCGGGCGGATGCTCGGCGATCGGCTCGTCGACCGGTTCGGCCAGCGCGCGGTCGCGAGAACGGGCGGCGTGATCGTCTGTGTCGGCATGGGAAGCGCCCTCCTGGTCCCGTCGGTCCTGGGCACCGTGGTCGGATTCGGCCTCGCAGGACTCGGGGTCGCGACCCTGATCCCGGCGGCCATGCATGCGGCGGACGAGCTTCCTGGCTTCCGCCCTGGCTCCGGGCTGACGATCCTCGCCTGGCTTCTCAGGGTCGGTTTCCTCGTCTCGCCGCCCGTGGTCGGCGCGATCGCCGACGCGTCCTCGCTCCGGCTCGGCCTGCTCGTCGTGCCTGTGGCCGGTGTGCTCACCCTGCTGTTCGCCGGGGTCCTGTCCGGCCGGGAGCCTCGCGGGCCCAGCAGCTGATCTTCTCCTCGCGCCGAAGTGAGCGCAGACAGTGCGCCGGCTCAGCCTCCCGCGGCGGCCAGCCGGCCGACGACGATCGTGACGGCATCCCCAGGTCTGGCGGCGCTGCCGGCCGGTGGCGACGTCGTGACGACCGTGCCGACGAGAGCGGGGTCTTTCACATCGGTTTCGTTCTTCACCACGGTGAAGTTCGACAGGGCGGCGCGGGCTTCGACTTCACGTTTGCCCGAGACGTCCGGTACGACGACGAGCGCGGCGTTGCTCGTGCGCACCGTCACGGCAGCGCCGCGGGCCGCGCTTGCTCCCCCACCGGGCTCGGTGTTCGCGACAACGCCGGCAGGCAGCTCGGAGTCGATGGTTCCGCCATTCACGAAGAGGAAGCCTGCGGATTCCAGGGTCGACTGCGCCTGGCTGAGGCTCTTGCCGCGGAGGTCAGGAATGGACACCTGGGCGGCGTTGATCACCGCGCCGGAGGCCGCGGGAAAGGCAACGCCGGGATACTTCGCATTCGCGACGCTCATCACGTCCGGCCACATCCGATGCCGTGCCGTCGCGGCCTGCTGGCCGTTGAAGGAGGTGGTGCGCTGATCCCTGTCACCCGTGACGCTCATCACGCCGGCGACGGTGGCGACGGTCGTGCTCGCCCCGCTCATCCAGGTGTCCTTGTTGCCGTCTGTGGTCCCGGTCTTGCCGATCATCGGCGACTTCGGACTGGTCGCCTTGAACGAGGCGGATCCGGTTCCGCTCGCCATGACCTGCTGCATCGCGGTCGTCATGCCGGCGGCGACGTTCGGATCGACCGACTGGTGGCACGCCGACTGCGGAACGGCAAGCGCCGTTCCGTCGGAGCCGGTGATGTGGTCGATCACGATCGGGCTGCAGGTGGTGCCCTTGTTGGCGATGCCGGCGAAGGCGACCGCCATGCTCAGGGGCGCGACCTCGTTGGTGCCGAGCACCGCTGAGGCACCCTGCTCGAGCGGGGCGCCGTCGGCGCGCGTGACGTCGAAGGCCTCGGCGGTCTTGCGGATGCCGCACAGGTCGAGTTTCTTGGCCATGCCGATGAAGCCGGTGTTGATGGACCCGATCGTCGACTGCAGGGCGCTGTAGTTGGCGCCGGATTCGTTCGAGTCGTTCTTGGGGTTGTAGCCGGGGAAGCTCACGGTGCCGCCGGTCGCGCAGCTGTCGCGGAAGGTGCCCCAGTTGGCCTTGCGCCGGGAGTCGACCCGCTCATTGAGCGAGTGGCCCTCGGTCAGCCACTCGGCGAGGGTGAACACCTTGTACGTCGATCCGGGCTGGAACCCGTGGGAACCGCCCTGGTCGACGTTGGTGTTGTAGTTGATCCCGGTCAGGTTCGACCCGGTGATCGGCACATCCGGGTCCTGGCTGTAGTCCTTGTTCTGCGTCATGGCGAGAACCTTGCCGGTGCCGACTCCGACGCTGACGATCACGCCACCGACGTCCCAGCCGGGGTAGGTGTCAGGAACGTTGGCCTTCATCGTGGCCTCGGCGGCCTGCTGCATGTCGAGGTCGAGGGTCGTGTAGACGTTGAACCCGCCGCGGCGGAAGTTGGCCATCCGGGTGGTGTCGTCGGCTCCGAAGGTCGGGTCGTTCTGCAGGGTATTCACGACGAGGTCGCAGAAGAAGGCACTGCCGCCGGCGGTCTGGCAGCCGGTCGAGGGCACGTGGATGCTGGGCTCGATGGCCGTGGCGATCGCGGCATCGTGGTCGGCCTGGTTGATCTTGCCGTACTTGAGCATCTGGTCGAGGATGTAGTCGCGGCGGTCCTTGTTCGCGGCGTAGCCGTTCGCGGCGCCGTTGGTCTCGCTGTCGGGCTGGTCGAGCTGGAACTTGACCGGGTTGTTCACGATCGTGACGAGGCTCGCGGCCTGCGGGAGCGTCAGCGTCGCCGCCGTCGAACCGAAGTAGTACTCCGCGGCGGACTCGATGCCGTAGACGGTGCCGCCGAAGCCGGTGATGTTCAGGTACTGGCGGAGGATGTCGTCCTTCGCGTACTTCTTCTCCACGCCGATCGCGAGGCGCATCTCCTTGAGCTTGCGATCAGGAGTCTTGGCGATCGCGGCGTCATAACAGTCCGACTTCTTCTGCGTATCCGTGAGCACTTCGCACTTCTGCACGAGCACGTTCTTCACGTACTGCTGGGTGATCGAAGACCCACCGCGAACATCACCGGTGGCGACAGTCGTGACGATCCCGGTCACTGTGCCCTGCAGGTCGATGCCGCCGTGGTCGTAGAACCGGGGGTCTTCACCGGAGGTCGCGGCATCCTTGACGAACTGGTTGATCGCATCCGAGGCGACCTCGACGCGGTTCTGGTCGTAGAACGAGGCCAGGAGATAGGGGACGCCGGTGCTCGTGGTCGCGTAGATGTTGCTCTTCTGCGAGAGCTGGTCGATCTTCAGGTAATCGGGCAGGTTCTCGAAAACAGTGATCGCGTTTGTCGCAGCAAGGCCGGAGAGGCCCAGGGCGGGAGTAACCGCGGCCGCCACGAGAACACCGGCAACGACACTCGTCCCGACAAAACCCAGCAATCCGCCGACCGCTTCAAAATTCCGCCTGGTATTTGGTTTTCCGTACACGTATCCCCCAATTTTATGCCCGGCCATGCGGCAAATTCGCTGCCGCACTGGCTCCCCCGGGACCAATCTATCCCGAAGATGCCGCACGCCGGGGTTCATTTCGAAGGCGACCGACGCAGCTAGGTTTATCGAGAGGGAGATCTATGCCAGCCGATACCAGCACGGAGCGCGTCAGCGCGTCTCGAGGGACGAGCCGATTCGGCCGATGGCCGAACTGGACCCTCGGGCTGATTGTGGCTGCCTTCGCTGTCGCCACGATCTTCGGTACCGCAGGCGACGCGAGTTCGCTCGTACTCGGATTCTTCGCGTTGTGGATTCCCGTCGTCGTGTGCTGGATTGCGATCGGCCGGACACGGTCCCGGCGCAGGGACCTGCACCTGATGACCGCCGCCGTGACGGTCCTGGCGGCCGGAGACACGTTCTTCGCACTGGCGACGACCGGAGGCGAATCCCTGCCGCGTCCGTCCTGGGCGGATGTCGGCTTCCTCGGCTTCTACCCGCTCATGTTCGCGGCACTCGTCGTTCTCGCGAGGCGCACAATCCGGGGTCTCGCGTCTCCGATCGTCCTGGACAGCGCCGTCGGGTCTCTCGGTGCGGCCGCCCTGTTGGCCGTGCTGCTCGATCCGATCCTCAAGGCGGCCCTCGCGACCCCGGGATCGTTCGCCACGACCGTCGCATTTGCGTATCCGCTCGGAGATGTCCTGCTGGTGGCCTTCTTCGTCGGGATTGCAGCCTCCCACGGCACCTCCATCGGCCCGGGCTGGACCCTCCTTGTTCTCGGTCTCGCTGTCTTCACGGCCGCCGACATCATCAGCGTGTCCCTGCACCTGAACGGCCTCTACGTCATCGGCAGCCCCCTCGACATCGGCTGGCCCCTGAGCCTCGCCCTGATCGCGTCTTCGGTCGACAGGGAGGCCCGCCTCGGCTCGCACCCTCGCCAGTCGACGTGGGCGATCCCCGAACAGACGGTTCCCGCGATCGCCACGGCCGCGGGTCTCCTGGTCCTGATCATGGGAACCCAGCTGAAGATCTCTCCGCTCGCCGTCGTCCTGGCGGCCCTGACCCTCACCGTGGCGGCACTGCCCCTGATCTTTCGCCAGCGCATCCGTATTGCGGATGCGCATCGCCAGGCGCGGACCGATGAGCTCACGGGGCTGCCCAACCGCCGCGCCCTCTACGCCGATGTGCCCGCCCGGCTGGCCGCGAATCCGCACCGGACGAGCGCGCTCCTCCTTCTCGACCTCGACAAGTTCAAGGAGGTCAACGACAGTCTCGGTCACGATGTCGGTGACCTGCTCCTGTTCCAGGTCGCCGGCCGGATTTCCGGTCAGCTGCGCACCGAGGATCTCTTCGCGCGCGTAGGCGGCGACGAGTTCGTGATCTTTCTCGACGGTTCGGATTCGGTCAGGGCGGAAGCGGTGGCCTGGAAGCTGCGCGCGACCCTGGCCCAGCCGTTCATCCTCGCGGGCATCTCGGTTCAGGCCAGCGCCAGTATCGGGATCGCCGGGTACCCCGACCAGGGCGAGGACCTGACCATGCTGCTCCGCAAGGCGGACATGGCGATGTACACGGCGAAGGCGACCCACAGCGGCCACCACGTCTACCGGGGCACCGACGACAATCACGGGGAGGATCGGCTGCACCTGCTCGAGGAGTTGCGCTTCGCGCTCGTCGATGACCAGCTGGTGCTGCACTACCAGCCCAAGATCGACCTCAAAACCGGGGACGTCTGCGGGGTCGAGGCCCTGGTCCGCTGGAACCACCCGACGAGGGGTTTGTTGCAACCCGACGATTTCCTCGATCTCGTCGAGGAGTCAGGGCTGATGCATGCGATGACCGAGATCGTGCTGCGTGAGGCCCTTGACCAGGCCGCAACCTGGTCTGGCCAGGGCCGGACGCTGACGATGGCGGTCAACATGTCCCCGAGTTCCCTGATCGACACGGTGCTGC
Organism: Cryobacterium glucosi; assembly: GCF_004402235.1. Classification (GTDB taxonomy): domain Bacteria; phylum Actinomycetota; class Actinomycetes; order Actinomycetales; family Microbacteriaceae; genus Cryobacterium; species Cryobacterium glucosi. Next base: position 116,752 of record NZ_SOFS01000005.1, on the reverse strand, counting down.
CCGAACGGATCAGCGCGATGCTGTCGTCGCGTGGCCTGTCCCCCACAGTGCTGGTCCTGGAGATCACCGAAGATTTCCTCCTCTCCGACCGGGAACGCGCGCGCAGCATCCTCACCCGGTTGCAGGCGACGGGAATTCGGATCTCCATCGATGACTTCGGGACCGGGTACAGCTCCCTGGCGTACCTGCGTGACCTGCCGATCGACGAGCTCAAACTCGACAAGTCCTTCATCATCCCGATGAAGGACGATCCTCGCGCAACGGCCCTCGTCGTCTCGACCATCGACATGGCACACAGCCTCGGCCTGCGCATGGTGGCCGAGGGCGTGGAGGACGCTACGGCATACTCGGAGCTCATCGGCTTCGGCTGCGATGTCGCTCAGGGGTTTCTGATGTCCCACCCTGTGCCTGCGGCCGAGCTGGAAGACTGGTTCGCCGCGAGAGCGTTGGATGGAAGCGCTCTGGGCCACATATCAGGCTGAGTGGTTCGCTCACGGAAGGGCGCCGGCGTCGTCGACCTGCAGAACACCCGTCTCCATGATGACGGGGAGGCGAGCGGTCTGAGCGCGCAGGTAGCCGGCGAAACCCCCGGGCGTGCGTCCGACGAGTCGCCCACTCGTACGAACCGGGATGCGTGCCGTGCGGATCTCGCACACCCGCAGCCTCCGCAGTGCAGCGACGAGTGCAATGTCCTCGTCGGCGTCGATACCGGGGAATTCCCCGGCAGCGAGGTACCGGTCTGCCCGCACACCGAGATTGGCCCCGTGCACGTGCGGATGTCCCTCGACGAGCCACTGCTCTGCCGCCCAGCGAGCGCGCATTTCGCCGTCGAGGCACTCGTCCGGCTCGACGGTGCCGAGAACCAGATGCACATCGTTCCTGGCGAAGGCAAGCTGGCTCGCGAGCCAGTTCTCCGGGACGGCTGAATCGGCATCCGTCGACGCGATCCAGGTACGACCCGTGAAGTCCGCAGGGGTCTTCAGGACGCCGCGGACGCCCGCACGCCGTGCCGCACCGACGCCTCCCGTGTCACTGCGGACCAGATGCACGCCCGGAAAACCCGCGGCAATGGTCTCGGTCCCGTCCGTACAGCGGTCGAGCACGATCACGACCGACACGATCGGCGGCGCCGGATCGAGGGTCGCGACCACGGGCTCGATCGCGGCCCCCACCGCGGCGAGGCACCGAGGAAGCAGTTCCTCCTCGTTGTGCGCGGGGATGACGATGACCAGGTGGTCGATTTCACCGGGCCCGATCATGGGACGAGTCCCTCGTGCTGGGCCACGGATCGTGCCGGCTCGGGCTGCCACACCTCAAGCAGGAAGTCACTTTCGCGATGCTCGACGGTTCGCACGAGGCCGGGCACCGTCGCGAGCATGTCGTGAACCCGGTCGCCGCTGAGCGGATACTCGGGAACCGGATGCCTCCAATGGCAGGCGAGGAGGACTCCGCCGGGGGCGAGGCTGTCCCGGCAGCGCTGGAAGAACCGTTCCAGGTCTGCGGTCGCCAGGTAGTAGCCGACTTCGGATACGACGATGAGGTCGAAGACTCCGGAGGGCCATTCACCGGGCAGGGTCATCCGTGCGAAGCGGACGCCGGGGCGCCCGGCGAGCCGTTCGCGGGCAATCGAGAGCGGTTGCTCCGCGATATCGACGGCCATCACGGTGTCGCACCGGGCGGCGAGGTCGGCCGTGAATACTCCGATCGAGCAGCCGAGCTCCAGGGCGGCACCGAATCGTTCGCGCGGCAGCGCAGCGAGGGTCAGCGCGCGTTTCCGACGTTCGTACCAACGCGTCTCGAAGCCCCACGGGTCTCGCGCCTCCCGGTAAAACTCGTCGAAGAAAGATCTCGCCAGGCTCGCTGTCCCGCTCGCATCCGGGGACGGTGCCTCCGCTGCGGTGCCGTCGACGAAGATCTCGAAGCCCCTCGCGAAATGGGCGGCCATCGCCGGCGGCACGACGGCCTCGTCTCCGGGTTCGTCGGACAACGCCAGCACCTGGCTGCGGTGCAGCGCGAGCGCCTGCAGCTTCCGCGCGTGGTCCTCGGGAGAGAGATCGAACCTGCGGATCAGGCCCAGCGGCCATTCCCCGTCCGGTGTCGACCAGTGCCAGGCCCAGATCGGGTACTCGAGCAGGCGGGCGCCCGACCATGCCGCTCCGGCCGCTGCCACGTCGCCGGCGAGCGCGTGGTCGGGATGCCCGTCGGCCCGCCACGGTGCGACAATCCAGGTGCCCGCGGCTGAGCCTTCCGTGATCTTCTCCGCGCCGGAAGACGGCGGCCCGAGCACGGATGCCAGCGCCCGCGCCGCCGCCTCCCTGTTCCTCTCGAGGTCGCCGTCCGGCAGTCCGGCGAAGTGCAGGCGAGCGGATGGCGCCAGGTGCGCCACCGCATCCGTCACCTCTGTCCTGCGCACACGTGAAAGGCGACCCTGGCTATGCGTCGGGGATTCCGGATGGGACGCTTCACCGTCGCTGAGGACAAGGACATCGACCGGGATCCCGCGTCGCGTCGCACCGGAGAGGAGCCCGCCGGCACCGAGGGTCTCGTCGTCGGGATGCGCCGCGACGATGATCAGCCGGGCGAGGTCGTCGAGGTCAAGCCGCGCCGCAGCCGTGATCCAGGGAGCGCCGGCCCAGGCCTGCTCGGCGGTGCCGAGGTCCCGATGGCTGAAGATCACCACGGTGAGACTCCGCGAGCACCATCGAGCAGCAGAGCTCCAAGCCTGGCCTCGTCGCGTTCAGCGTGATGCTGTCGAATGTACAACTGCAGATCGGCGACACGCTGGGCGTGGCGCGCGTCGAAGGCCAGGGGTTCCGGCCCCAGGGCATGCCCGGCCCGCTCGATCACCTGCTCTGCGGTGCGCGCGACGATCCCCCGCACGCGCGCCGCACGCACGGCCCCGAGTGTGCCGGTCGCGGTCCCGTCGTCGATCGCGCTCGCAGCGGCCGCGAGTGCCTGCCCCGATGCCGTCAGGAGCATGTCAATCGCGCCAAGATGAGCAAGACTGACCTGATCCGGCGTGCGCTCCCCGGCCTCCCGGTAGACGCGTCTGGCGACGCCGACGGCCCCGCCCCACCAGCAGGCTGCGACACCGATCCCTCCCCACGCGAAGCCCGGTCGGTCGAGGTACCAGCCGTCTGCGCCGACCGGCACTGCCGGAACGCCGCGAAAGTCGACCGGACCACTCGGAAGCGATGCGAGTCCCCTGGCCACCCAGGAGCCGTCCGACACCGTGATTCCCGGCACGCGGAGGTCGACGGCGAACAAGCGACGCGTGGTCTCCGAGGTGTGCGCGGTGACGAGCGCGTGGCTGAGGGCGCCGTCGAGCGAGCACCACGGCTTGACACCGTCGAGCCGCCAGCCGGACTCGGTCTGGCGCGCCTCGAGGCGCGTGCCGCGTCCTTCCGCCGCGAACACACCCCACGTCCGACCGTTCCCGGATTCGACGTGGATTCCACTGCCGGACTCAGCGGCCTGTTCCAGGATCGAGAGCGCATCCAGGTGCGCCTCCACGACGCGGGCAGCGGTCAGGTCTGCCGCCGCGACCGTGGCCAGCGTGTCGAAGAGCCGTTCGGTTCGCCCGGAACCCGGTCCCGCCCCGTCAAGCCGAACGCCGAGCGCGATCGCCAGTCGCAGGGCCTCCTGGGTGTTCCCGTTCACCTGGAACGCATGGTCGGCCACCGCGCGCAGGTCTTTGTCGCCCGCGTCCAGCGTCGACCTGGCCAGCCGAACCGGCTCGCTCGTGTTCGCAGCGTTCGACTCGCTCACCACGTGACACCGAACCCGGCCGAGGCCATACTTGTCCCCCATCTCACAACGTTCATCGTGCGGAACGGCTGGTCAGCTCCCCAGTCGCTCACTCGTATCGGCAGCACCATATCAGGAACCGAGGATACGTGATGGCTGGACACCTGATCAGGATGAGTGCACGTTGTGCGGGTGCAGGCGACCACGCACGAACGGCCCGTGCCGGAGCACGGGCCGTTCATCACAACAGTGGCTTACTTGGTGAGCGAGTCCACGTAGCCCTGATTGTCCGCGATCCACTTCGCAACGATGGGGCCGTAGTCCTGGCCGTCGTAGTCGACGAACATCGCGGTCTCGAGCGAGTACAGCTGATCGAGGTCCATCTTGTACCCGGACAGCCACTTGGTGGCCTGCGGGAAGTCAGTGCCGAAGTCCTTCTTGCCGTAGGCGTGGATGGTCTCCGTGGCCCCCAGGGTGCCTTCGGGGTCTTCGAGGTTCTTCAGGTCGAAGGAGCCATACGCCCAGTGCGGCTCCCAGAGGGTCACGGCGATGTTCTCGCCGGTCTTCGCGGCCGCCGTGAGCTCGGTGAGCATCGCGGCGGTCGACGAGGTCTGGTAGTCCATGTTCTCGAGTCCGTAGGTCGGAATCGTCTTGTTCGTGACGGCCTCGGTCAGGCCGGCCCCCGGTTCGATTCCCACGATCTTGTTGCCGAACAGGTCGGCGTTGGCGGCCAGTTCCGCGATCGAGTTGATCGGTGCATCCGCGTTCACGGCGATGGTGTTCTTCGCCTCGGTGTTCCAGGCCGCGAGTTCGGTGATCTTGTCACCGTATTGCTTGAGGTACGTGGCGTGGGTGTTCGGAAGCCAGACGTCGAGGTTCACGTCGTAGTCGCCGGTGGACAGACCCGCGTAGACCGCGGCGACGTCGGCGTACTCGAGTTCGACGTTGTAGCCCTGCTTGTCCAGAATGGCCTTCCAGAGCTCGGACGCCGCGACACCCTCGTCCCAACCGTTGAACACGGCGATCGTGAGGTCTTTGTTGTCGGAGTTGCCGTTGCCGACGGTCTGCGCGGGTGTTGCTGCACAGCCCGTGAAAGCGAGAAGCCCGACGGCTCCGAGGGCGATGATGCTGAGGGAACGGTTCTTCATGTGTCTTCCTGTCTTGTCACCTGCTGTGGGTGACCGGGGTTGACGGATGCGCCGGGCGGCCGAGGCGGCCGGGTGCGACACGGAGACAGGTGTCTCCGTGAGTATTGGGGGTGCCGGTCAGGACGAACTCGACCGGCTGGAATCGCGGAGTGCCGTGTGAGATACCCCCGCCAGGTGCAGGTCAGACTCCGGCGGGCTGCGGCGTCTTCACGTCTGCGACGGGCGCGCTGATCGGGCTCTCGGCCGCCACTGCGGCGGCCTGCCGACGGTGCTTGCGCCCGGCAAGGAGACGACCGATCGGTGTGATTCCCGTGCCGAGCGATGCGGTCATCCGGTCGAGGAAGATCGCCAGGATCACGACCGCCAGTCCGGCTTCGAATCCCAGCGACACGTCGATGCGGCTGAGACTCGCCAGGACCTGCTGGCCGAGACCGCCGGCGCCGACCATTCCCGCGATGACGACCATCGACAGGGAAAGCATGATGACCTGATTGATTCCGGCCATGACGGTCGGCATCGCCAACGGGAGCTGGATCTGGCGCAGGATTCTCGCCGGGGACGCACCGAATGCCTCGCCCGCCTCGACGACCTCGTGATCAACGCTGCGGATGCCGAGCTCGGTCAGGCGGACGCCCGGTGCCATCGCGAAAATGATCGTCGCCACGATACCGGGCACGACTCCCACCCGGAAGAGGATCAGCGCGGGAATCAGGTAGACGAACGCGGGCATGGTCTGCATGAAGTCGAGAATCGGCCGGATGATCTTGGAGGCCAGGGCGGACTTGGCGGCCAGGATCCCCAGGGGGATGCTCACCAGGATGGCGAGGACGCTCGCCACGAGGACCAGGGCGAGCGAGTCCATCGCGTTCTGCCACTGGTCGACACCCACGATGACGATGAGGCCGATGACGGCGCCCACGGCGAATTTCCAGCCACGGACCATCAGGCCCAGTGCAGCGGCCACGAGGATGATCACCCAGAACGGCGGTGAGGCAAGGACGAGGTCGACGAACTCGTAGGCGCCGTCGAAAATGGTGCGCACGAAATCGAAGAGAAAGCTGAAATTGTCGGTGACGAAGGCGATGAAGTCGTCGGCCCAGCTGCCGAGCGGGATGCGGAAGTCGTTCACAGCTGTGCTCCTTCCAGCGCGGTCTCGCGCAGGGTTTCGGTGATCACGCGGAGCGAGATGGTCGATGGCGGTTCGGTGACCGGCACCTCCCCCGTCGCGGTGGTGACGTTACCGAGAGCGGCAAGCAGGGTGACTCGCGGGATGACACCGAGCAGACGGTTTCGCGCATCGACGACGGCGATCGGCAAGTCGCTCTCCACCGCCAGCTCGACGAGGTCGACCAGGGCGGTATCCGCTGAAACGGCCGTTGCTTCCTTGATGATGGGGCGAAGGTCCGGGTGGCTGGCCTTGACCTGCTTGAGCACATCGCGGTCACGTACGACCCCGACGAAGCCGAGGTCACGCCCGACCACGAACGTGGCGGAGGTCTGCAGGTCGCGCATCGTACGCAGGGCGGCACGCGGGCCGGACGTCACGGTGACCATGGATCGCACCGGCTCCATCACGCTCCCGGCCGTGAGCACCCGGGCCCGGTCGACGTCCTGAACGAACTGGGCGACGTAGTCGTTGGCCGGGTCGGTGAGGATGTCTTCCGGGGTGCCGATCTGCACGATGCGACCGTCGCGCATGACCGCGATCCGGTCCCCCAGGAACATCGCCTCGTTGAGGTCGTGGGTGATGAAGATGATGGTCTTGCCGAGTTCGGCCTGCAGCTCGATGAGCTGTTCCTGCATCTCGCGGCGGATCAGCGGGTCGAGTGCCGAGAACGCCTCGTCCATCAGGAGAACGTCGGTATCGGCGGCGAGCGCCCGACCGAGGCCGACCCTCTGCTGCATCCCGCCGGACAACTCGGACGGCATGCTGTCGGCCCAGCCGTCCAGGCCCACCAGGCGGATGATGGTGCGGGCCTTCGCGAGGCGCTCCGCGCGAGGCATGCCCTGGACCTCGAGGCCGTACGCTACATTGTCGATCACGCTGCGGTGGGGTAGCAGGGCGAAGTGCTGGAAGACCATGGACACGCTCCGGCGACGCACATCGCGCAGCTTGGCGGCCGGGAGTCCAGTAATCCGGGTGTCACCGACGGTCACTGTCCCGGAGGTCGCCTCGAGCAGGCCGTTGAGCATGCGAATCAGGGTGGACTTGCCCGAACCGGACAGTCCCATCACCACGAAGATCTCGCCGCGCCGGACCTCGAAGGAGGCATCGATCACGGCGGCTGTTCCGAGGTGCGCGAGGTCTTCACGGCTCGCGCCGCCTTCGAGTTTCTTGACGATGTCATGCGGTCGGCGGCCGAATGCCTTATACAGGTGGTCCGCCTTGACGGCGATTTCGGGAGCTGGGGATGTCGAGGCTGTGTGCTCCGCCGAGGCGGCGAATTCCTGTGCGTGTTCGGCAACGATCTGGGTCACGGATTCTCCGGAGCGCGACGACGAAACCGGCTTCGCAGCCGGCACGTCGGGGGCTAGCTGTATCGGGCGGGTAGGCCGAGACCGGCCCTGACGCCGCTGAGCGGCGTGAGCTGGAGCGACCATGGGGCCACATCCGTCTGGCCTCACCATACGACCGCGGCTCTTCCAGTCTTGCTGGGGGCTGCGCGCTCGCGTCCTGATGAGGTTCGTAAGAACATTCACAGCCTAACACCATGAAGGTCTCAGGCCCGTGCCGAGGATCTGCGTGGACGCTGGCGACGCCACTTAATCAAGAAAGCCCGGTTCCCTTGATTTCGAGGGAACCGGGTAATTGTGGCCTCAACGGGATTCGAACCCGCATGACGATCTTGCCGTCGGCATCTCACGGCGGCGATCAGGAACTGTGCTGGACGGCGCGACCGGACGGGAAGCGGTCGCGATGCTGGCCCAGGCTCAGGACGAAAAGCTCTTCCGAAAAGCGGGCCCTCGGAGGGTAATTGCCCTCTCGCCTCAGCAGATGGCGACGAGGACCGTGTCGAGGGCGACTCCACCCGTTTCAGCCGGGGACTCGGGGTCGGTGGCCAGGTCGCGGCTGACGGTCTCGCAGCGCAGGATCCGCTTTGGTCCGACGATCGAAGATAGGAGCTCGGGCGTATAGAGAATGTCGGGATTGCCAGGGCCAGGGCCGCCTGCGTCGATGTTGCCTCGGTCGTGACCAAGGACAAGGAGGTGCCCGCCCGGAGCGAGCCAGCCAATCGCCCTGGCCAATACGATTCGAAACAGTTCCTCCGGCAGGTGCAGGTACATCACTGTTACCAGGTCAAAGCGTTCTTCGGTTTGCCAGGTCGTGGCATCTGCGACCAGCCAGTCCACATCGACGCCGGCCGCCCGCGCGTGCTCCCGGGCCTGGCCAATTGCCTCGGCGGAGAAGTCGAGCCCGGTAACGTTCCAGCCGCGGCTGGCCAGCCAGATCGCGTTACGCCCGTCACCTGAGGCCATGTCGAGGGCGAGCCCCGGGGTCCAGGGCGAAACAATGTCCTGCACGAGCTTTGCTGGTACGGCCGACCAGAGCCTGGCGTGGTCGCCGTCCCGTGCCTGCCGGTAACGACTATCCCACTCGTTCGCGTCCACTGTGAGGTCCCTTCGATCAATCCGGCATCCGGCGTGGCGATTGTCGCACGGTTCGCTGTCGGGAACCGAGCGAGCGTCAAGGGTTGGAGAAGCATCCACTAGTGCGGCCAGCCCGGAAACGGGATCCTCGTCCGAGCGGCCTGCTCGAAAGCCCTACCGGTCGTGAACGCTTGCGAAGAGGCCGCCTATTGGACGACGACCAGTTATGGGATGGGGCGAACGCTGGTGCGGCGATTCTCAACGGCACCTACCGCTTATGCGCTCGCGACACAGATAGAGTTGGCGCCCCTGAGCACCTAGGAGCCGATAGAACGGGCACCGCAGGCGTTCACGTGAGGATTGCGCTCGGGTCGGCTCAGACTACCTGGGTCAGTGCGCGGGTAGCCGTGTCGAGCGTGCGCGCGATGGCGTGAATGGCCTCTGGAACGACGCGGTAGTGCACACTCATCCCGTGTCGTTCCTTGGTGAGGATGCCGCTGGTTTCGAGTTTCTTGAGGTGGTGACTGACCGTTGGCTCAGAAAGCTTGACAACGGGGGCCAGGTCGCACGTACACGCTTCCTGGTCCGGCTGGGCCAGAAGGTAGGCCAGGAGCTGCAGGCGGGTGGGATCAGCCAGAGCCTTGAGGCGGACCGCGAGTGCCATCGCATCGTCCAAGGCCAGCGTGGCGCTAGAGCCCAGGGGATCGCAACAGATCGGCGAGGCGTCCTCCAGGAGGGGAAGGGTCTTGGGCATGGGTCCATCATCCCACCTTCTTGACATATATCAAAGAGGTGGCACACTAATGATTAGACGCACGTCGAATACGTATGCGTTCCTAGTCAAGGAGTCCTCGTGAACATCGCCGAACGGATACCGACCACGACCCGCGGCCGGGTCGGCGTCCTGATTGCGGGGATCGGCGTGTGGGCGCTGGCCTACTGGGCCAACGAGTGGCTCTGGAACGTCATCCTCTACGATGCGTTCGGCCTCGACCCGAAAAACCAGATCACCGAGACCATCCACTTCTTCCTCTACGACTCGCTGAAGATCCTGCTCCTGCTGGTCATCATCATCTTCGCCTCCACCGTGCTCCGCTCCTTCATGAGCGTGGAGCGCACGCGGGCCTTCCTCGGCGGCAAACGCGAGGGCGTCGGGAACCTCCTCGCGGCGGCCCTGGGCGTCATCACCCCGTTCTGCTCCTGCAGCGCCGTACCCGCCTTCATAGGCTTCGTCGCCGCGGGCGTGCCGATCGGCGTCACGATGAGCTTCCTGATCGCGAGCCCCCTCGTCAACGAGATCGCCATCGGCCTGCTCTTGACCCTTTTCGGGTGGCAGATCACCGCCCTCTACGTAGTCTCCGGTCTGACCATCGCAGTCGTGTCCGGTTACATCCTGGGTCGCCTGCACGTCGAACGCTGGGTCGAACCCTTCGTCTTCGAAGTAAAGCTCGGCGGCCAGACCATTGACCCCTCCCTCGGCCTGACCTTTGGGCAGCGGATGCAGATGGGTGTCGAAGAGGTCAGGAGCCTGATCGCGAAGATCTGGGTCTACCTCCTCGTCGGCATCGGTCTCGGCGCCCTGATCCACGGCTGGGCGCCGACCGACTTCTTCGCCACCTACGCCGGCCCTGGCAACCCCTTCGGCGTGCTGATCGCCGTTCTCATCGGCATCCCGCTCTACTCCAACGCCGCCGGGGTAATGCCCTTGGTCGCAGCCCTCTACGAGAAGGGCCTGCCGATGGGCACCCTGCTCGCGTTCATGATGGCCGTCGTCGCACTGTCCCTGCCAGAGATGATCCTGCTCCGCCGGGTGCTCAAGCCCCAGCTCCTCGCGATCTTCATCACGACCACCGGCCTCGGTATCGTCGCCGTCGGCTACCTCTTCAACGCCATCCTGGCTTGATCACCGCGCCCGAAAGGAATCCCCTCATGAACATCAAGATCCTCGGCCCCGGCTGCCGCAATTGCGTCAACCTCACCAAGGCTGCCACCACCGCCGTCGCCGAACTCGGCCTCGAGGCCAGCATCGAAAAAGTCGAGGACTACACCGCGATCCTCGGATATGGCGTGATGAGCACCCCTGCCCTCGTCATCAACGAGAAAGTCGTCGTCTCCGGCCGTGTACCGACCCTCGCCGAAGTGCGTACACTCCTGACTGCCGCGAGCCACTGACCGGACTCCATCGGCACATGATCCGCGCTAGTCGATGCCGAGGAACCGTCTCCGCCCGAGGAGGTATTCCACGACGACACCACCCGCAACCGCAAGCGTCATGGGGATCAGCAGTGCCGGTCCCTGCCCGGTGAATTCGAGCACCAGGACCAGAGCTGTCAGGGGTGCGCGCATGGCAGCGGCGAGGAATGCGGCCGCGCCGACCAGGGCGAAGGCCGCCACCGGAGTACCGGGCCACAACGTGCCCCAGAGCCCTCCGGTCACGATGCCGAACGCGGCACCGATCGCGAGCGAGGGCGTCAGAGTTCCTCCGGCGGCACCGCTGCCGATCGTGGCGATCGTGGCTCCTACCTTGGCAACGAGGAGCACCGCCACCAGCCCGATCGGCACGACGGCGTCGAACGCGGTCTGGCCGAGTGAACGTCCGTTGCCGAGAATTTCTGGAAGCAGGAGCGACAGTAGTCCAATGGCCGAGAACACCAGCGGCATGACGACCAGAATCAGCCAGCCCTGCGGACGCCGTTTCTCGGCCCCGGCGGCCAGTCGCACGAAACCGACCGCAGCGAACCCGATCACGGGTCCGGCAAGAAGAGACCAGACCAGGAGCGATGGGGTCTGAGTGAACTGCGGCACGGAATACAGCGGGGTCGTGGGCACAACGATTTGCGCGACCAGTGTCGCGATCGCGGACGTGGCGAGGGCCGGCAGGACCGTGGCCAGAGTCAGCTCGGCGAGCAGGATCTCGACGGTGAAGAGCGCACCCCCGAGCGGCACGTTATAGACCGCGGCGAGCCCTGCCCCGGCGCCGCACGCGACCAGAACACGACGTTCGCGGGCAGTGACGCCTGCCTTCTCGCTGAGCCAGCCCGCCGCCAGTGCGCCCAGCTCGCGGGGGGCCATCTCGCGGCCGATCGACGCGCCCAACCCGACGATCACGATCTGCAAGGCCGAGTTCACCAGGGTCGCGAGCACGGGCATCCGCTCGCCGGCAACGCTTCGGTCCACCGGGACGATGGGTCGCCCCCAGCGACGCACGGCCCACCAGCCGACGGCACCGATCACGCCCGCAACGCACAAGGCGATCACGCGTGTCTGCGGTGCGGACCTGGCCAGCCCGTCGAGATAGGTGCCTTCGGAGTAGCCGTAGGCGAGGTGTTGAATCGCTCGAAGGAGGACGCTCACCGCGAGCCCGCCCAAACCTGCCCCGACACCGACGAGCGCCGTGACCACGACGATTCGGGCGACCCACGACGGAGTAACCGAATTCGGGACGGGCCTCACGTTTCGATCGTAGCGTTCGGGGATCGCTCCATTGGGTGCACCGCTCCCTCACGGGTCGCCCCTCTATGAGAACCTTCCCAGCATCCGCCTATGCGGCCGCACTGGTGCGGGGCACCCAGCGGACCCGAATAAGCTTTGGGCGGTTCGAGACATCGGACCCCTCCGGAACCTCTGGGAGACCTTCGTCCGCCAGCTGCGCCGAGACCGACGATCGAAAGGTGAACACGGTGCTTCACACCAGCATTCCGAGCCCATCCATCAGTTATTTCGATCTGGGACCCCTGCGTGTTCACTTCTATGCGCTCTGCATCCTGACCGGCATCGTCATCGCCGTCTGGTTGTCCTCGGCGCGGTTGACGGCTCGTGGCGGCAAGCCGGGCATGGTGATGGACATCGCCATGTGGACGGTCCCGATCGGAATCGTCGGCGGTCGCCTGTACCACGTCGTCACTCATCCGACCGATTATTTCTTCCCCGGCGCGGATCTCTGGAAAGTGCTGTTCGTCTGGGAAGGCGGACTCGCGATCTTCGGTTCGATCCTCTTCGGCAGCATCGGAGCCTATATCGGCTGCCGTCGGGCCGGCATCAGATTCTTCTCGTTCGCTGACGCCCTCGCCCCCGGCCTGCTCCTCGCGCAGGCGTTCGGCCGCTTCGGGAACTACTTCAACCACGAGCTCTATGGTGGCCCGACGACCCTCCCCTGGGGACTCGAGATCGAGTCGACGAACGCGGCCTTCCCCACGGGGCTGCCGGCCGGGACGCTCTTCCAGCCGCTCTTCCTCTACGAAATGATCTGGAACGCGATCGGTGTCGTGCTGATCATCTTCGTGCTCGAGCGCCGGTTCAACCTCCGCTGGGGCAAGACCCTCGGCTTCTACCTGCTCTGGTACGGCGCCGGACGGGCGTTCCTCGAGTCGCTCCGCCTGGACCCGACCGAGTATTTCCTCTTCGACCTCAAGATCAACGTGGACATCGCGCTCCTCGCCGCCATCGCCGGGATCGTCCTCATCATCGTCCAAACCCGGCGCCACCCCGGACCGGAACTGTCGATCTACCGGAATCCGGAGGAGCCCCCGGCCGACGGCCTGACCGCGACGGATGCCCCGTCCGGCTCACACGCGGATGTAAGCCCAGCCCTCGAACTGCCGAGCGGTCAGATGGGCGACAGCCGCAGGGACGACTGACACACTCGGAAGCAAATCAGCGGCGTCCAGCCCGACGGACCGCATGCTGTTCTGGCAGGACAGCACCCGCACGGGCGTTGCAGCGAGCTCGGTCAGGGCGTTTTCCAGGTCCGATCGCGCGCGCAGGAACAACACGACCGACCCCTGGACCACGATCTCGATCGTGAGCGTCGGGAGTTGGGCGCTGGCATTGAGCGCGGATCGGATGCCGGCCTGGATCAGTGTCGCATCGGCGCCGCTGACGTGCAGGAGGAGCCCGGCACCGGTCACTGCTTGACCGCGCCCGCCACCGTCAGGCTCCGTGTCGTAGGCTGTCCCGACCTCCGTCACGGACGGCCGCCGACTCTCGGGAACAACGGGCGGCACGTCGTGCATACTTCGCCGTCTTCGGTGCCGTCGATGCCGCCTGACGTACCTGACCGACGCTGGCTACGCGTTGCCTTGTATTCGCTATTCAGCCGTGCCAGCAATGCCCACACCAACAACGCGATCGCCGCGACGCCGACGACAGGACGAATGCCCGGCTCGAGCAGAGGCACTGCAGTGCGCAGATCGGTCGACAGATAGAGCGAGATCAGGCCGAGCGCCGGCCAGCGAAGATCACACAGGGTGGCATCCGCACCGATCGGTGCATCGACGTAGCTGGCCACGACCAGACCGATCAGGCAAGCACCCCCTACCGTGACCGCATCCGCCCACCAGGGACCGGGGAACACCAGGGACCCGCCAACGATCGCGACGGTTCCGGATGCGAGCGTCAGTCCGGTCAGGGCCATCGCGGCGACGGTAACGATGATCAGCCGACGACGTGTAGGCCAGGACCGCAGTTCACGAATCATGCCCGGAATTCTCATCTGGTCAATGCCTCCCGGCTCGGTACAACGATGGGACTCGGCGCAGCAGACGCCAAAGTGCATGAGCTCTCCCGAGTGAGGCGGGCATGCAACGCCCAGCCCAGCAGAAGGATGGATGCCCCGGCCAGGTACGGCTGCACCGGCTCGAAGAACTGCAGCGCTCCGCTTGCACCGAGGGCGAGGAGAACGATCTTGTTGCATACGGGGCAACCGACCGCGAAGAAGGTGATCATCCATCCGGCCATACCGAGTCGTCCCTCTGCGCGACGGGGCGCTGCACCCTCCGGGTACGCGACGTATGTGGCGGACACGAGCCCGGCGAGTATCGCGCTCGCGGCGAGCACCGGCCAGGACCAGGACGTCGGGGCGACTGCGCGTGCGAAGAACGGCGTGTCGATCAAGTCGGTCGGAATCGCGATGACCAGGTAGGTGCCGACCGCAGCAGCGAGCGCGATCCACCAGCGGCGGGCCGGCCATCGCGGGAGGGATGCGCCCGCATTCAGGATGGAATCCACCAGCCGTCTCGCCATCCCTCGCGCTGAGTCGACGCCGACAGTTCGTCCGTTCTGCATAGCTGGCCTCATCACACATAGGAAGGGATATCCGCGAAAGCGTATATACCCATAGGGGTATTTTTATACGGTACGGGGTATTCTTTTGAGGGTCAACCTCACCCGAGCACATGGACACCTCGCGCCAGCACAGGAGCACCGAATGGCATCATCCCCAGAATCTGCGCCAAACCTGCAGATCCCTTCAGCGTCTCGCCGCGACGAACCGGTCGCCGCCTCCCCCGCACCGACCACATCCGACGACCTACGCAAGACCGTCAACAGGCTCAAACGCGCCCAAGGGCAGTTGGCCGCCGTCATTGCCGCTGTTGAGTCAGGCGCGGATTGCCGAACGGTTGTCACGCAGCTCGCAGCGGTATCCAGCGCGATCGACCGTGCTGGGTTCACGATCATCTCAACGGCGATGAAAGAATGCCTCAGCGAAACAAACGCCGACTCGGCAAGGACGCCGCTCCGGGTGGAAGAACTCGAGAAGCTCTTCCTGGCGTTGTCCTAGGCACGTGCGGCTGACGTACGTTCAGCCGATCAGTGCCGTGATCGCTACATAGGCCGCGACACCGAGAACCAGGACAGCGAACCCCCGCTTGAGGACAGTGTCGGACAGGCCTCGTCCGAGCCGGCCCGCTACCAGGGATGAGCCCATGGCAGACGCGGCGAACGCGCCAGTGACCGCCCAGTCGATCTGGACCTCGTCGAGGTGCGCTGCAAATCCGGCGACGGAATTAATGACGATGATGACCAGCGAGGTGCCCACCGTCACGCCCATCGGCAGGCCGAGGACCAGCGTGAGTGCCGGCACGATGAGGAAACCCCCGCCGACGCCGAGCAGTCCGGTGAGAAATCCGACCACGGCACCGGCGGCAAGAGCCCTGGGCAGGCAACTGCGCCAGTTGACACGTCCACCGGGAAGAGCACAGGGGCCACCGGCCGACCGGGTTGGGAGGAACATTCTCACACCGGCGACCACCATGATCACCGAGAAGGCGCCGAGAAGCACACGCTGGTCGAGCATCCGGTTGACCGTCGTGCCCAGGTAGGCGGTGGCCACTCCGGCCACGCCGATGATGAAGGCGAGGCGCCAATGCACGCCGCGGCGAAGCCGTGGGAGCACGGCAACGGCGGAGGCTGCTCCGACTACGATCAGGGAGCTCGGAATGGCCTCGGCGAGGGGCAGGCCTACACCGTAGACAAGGGCGGGGACCGCGAGTATCGACCCGCCCCCGCCGACCAGGCCTAGCAGCGCCCCGACGATCACGCCCAGGACGAGGGCAGTGACGATCACGGGAGCTGGGGCATAACCAGTGGGATGTGCTGTGCGCCGGAGATCATCCCGTCAACCAGTTCATCGCTTTCTCGAACGTCGATGATCCGGACCTCGCCATGTCGGGTGAATACCTGCTGGGGAGCGAGTTCCATTGAGGGCGCCTTTCTAGTGAGGTGTCGGTGCGGTATCTCGACCACAAAACCGCGGAGAGCAGGACGAGCGTGAAGCCGCCGACCAGGATTGGGCCCACGGCGTCGGGGCCGATGGTCGCAATGAGGTCAAGAGTTCCCCAGCCGATGCCGAGATCGGTGAAGAGGGATAACAGGCCCATTCCCCCAACGAAGAATGCGACGAATACGGATACCCCGGTCACGATGAGGTTGTAATACACCTTCCGAAGCGGGTCCGTGGACGCCCACTGGTAGACACGATTCATCAGGATTCCGTCGGCGCTGTCGAACAACGCCATTCCGGCCATGAAAATGACGGGGAGAGCCAATGCCGCGTACCACGGCAGGTCGGTCTGAGCACCCCGGCGACGACGAGCAGGCTGATTGGCGCAGCCGTATCCAACCCCAACCCGAAAAGCACTCCGATTGGGAACATCTTCCAGGGAGTATCGACGAGCCTGGAAGGCTTCGCCTCTCGGCCGAGTGTCCTGCCGTTCGGAGCACGGTCACGGTGCTAGACCGCCTTCTCAGCCATCGGCATACCGGCCGATTCGACATCGGCGAAGGAGGCGTCCACGTGCACGACGTCCCGGCCCGCACGCTGAAGCAGACTCGCGGCAACGCCGGCACGGTAACCCGACCCGCAGTGCACCCAGATGGTGCCCGCTGGGATCTCGTCCATCCGGGAAAGGATCTCGTGCAGTGGCACGTTGACCGCGCCGATCAGGTGCCCGTCGGCGAACTCGTCGGTGCGTCGCGCGTCCAGAAGCACGTCGCCTGCGGCGTGGTCGCGCGCGAGTTCCGCCCAGCCGACGCGGGGGTAAGAAGCAACCGGGGCATCCGGGGCGAGCGCGCGCGGCTCGGTGCCGATGGCTGCATCCGGGGAATCGATGCCGATCCGCGACAGGTCACGGATTGCGTCTTCGACGTCGGCGTGTGTGCCGACGAGAGTGAGTTTCTCGTCCCAGGGCAGAACCCAACCGAGATAGGTCGTGAAGTTGGAACCATTGCCATACTCGAAGCTCACGGCCCCCTGCAGGTGGCCACTGGAGAACGCGACGCGATTACGCAGGTCGACGACCCATTCACCGTCGGCGAGCCTGCGGGTGAGCTCTGCGGCATCCAGAGACTCGGGCACCTCGAGGTCAGCCGGACCGGGACCCTGCATATTGGCCGGTGCCATGTGCGCGTAATACGACGGGTACGCGGTGAGGTTGGCGATCAACGTAGCGACGAAGTGCTCCTCATCGGCGTCGGTCAGGGCGTGGTTGGTCGTGATCTGCTCGCCGATGGTGGATGAGCCGGCTCCGGTGGCGGGGCCGCTGGAGCAGAACGAGCCGAACCCGTGTGTCGGGAAGAGCGCCGCGTCGTGCTGGGCTTCGTGCACGAGCTTGCGCACGGACGCGTACTGGTCATGGGTGAGTCCGACGGTGTCGATGGCGGCAACCAGGTCGGTACGTCCGACGGAACCGTACAACAGGCTTCCACCGGAGAAGACGGCTTCAGTAGTGCCATCGCTGACGATGTAGGAAACGTGGGTGTGCGTATGTCCCGGGGTGGCGACGACGGTGACCCTGAAGGCGCCGATCTGGACAATCTGGCCGTCCGTGACCGGTTCTCGTTCAAACGAAACGGGGTCGGCCGCGTTGACCAGGTACTCGGCGCCGTGCGCCTGGGCAAGATCGTACCCACCGGTCACGTAGTCATTGTGCAGATGGGTCTCGGCAACGTGGGTGATCGTGACCCCCGCTTCGAGGGCAGCGGCCTCCACTCGGTCGGTGTCGCGTTGCGGGTCGATGACAAGCGCCACGACGCCGTCATGCACCAGGTAGCTGCGATCCCCCAGTTGCGGGGTTTCGATGACGATGACGTCCATGGTCCGTGGTCCTCCAAGTCTCGATGCGGGTCGGTTCTATCGCATCACAATACCCCCGGGGGTATTTTTTCGCAAGAGAGGGAACGTCCGGGCGCAGACATGTCGAGCGCACGGCTCTCTTGCGGGAAATACCCTAGGGGGTATATTGTCGGACCATGGCTACCACTGACATCACCGAAATGACTTTCGACGAGACCATCACCGACAACAGCATCGTGCTGGTGGACTTCTGGGCCGGCTGGTGCGGCCCGTGCCGCATGTTCGCGCCAACCTTCGCGGCCGCGTCGGAGAAGCACCCCGAGATCATCTTCGCGAAGGTCGACACGGAGGCAGAACAGGGCCTGGCTGCCGCGGCCGGCATCCGCTCCATTCCCACCCTGATGGCATTCCGGGACAAGATCCTCGTGTTCTCCCAGCCCGGAGCGCTCAACGCCTCATCCCTCGGCGAGGTGATCGCCGGAGTGCAGGCTTTGGACATGGATGCCGTGCGCGCGAGCATCTCCGCGCGGCGAACGACGGCCTGACCTGCCAACGGCGCATGGTTCGACCTCGCCGGCCCTAGCCCGTGGCGGGCAGCCGGATAGTGATCCTGGTTCCCTCACCCGGTGCGGACGTCGCCTGGATGGTCCCGCCGTGGCTGCTGACGATTTCGCGCGCGACAGCGAGCCCGATGCCCGAACCGGCGACCTGTTCCGCCGCACGGCCCCGCCACAAGCGGTCGAAGATGTGTGGGAGTTCTTCCGGCGGGATGCCCGGCCCGGTATCGGCGACCGAGAGCACCGCCTGACCGTGGTCGACGGAGATCGTGACGGTCACGCTGTCACCCGGCCGGCAATATCGGGCTGCATTGGCGAGGAGATTGCCGATGGCCTGGTGCAGGCGGTCGGCATCCGCCCGCACGAATGCGGGTCCCCCGGGCTCGAGTGTCAGGGTGAGCTCGGCAGCGCGCAGTTGGGGTTCCCGGAGGGCGCATTCGTTCCGGGCGACCTGCGCCAGGTCGACGGATGCGAGGTGCAGGGAGAGTCCAGCGGTTTCCACCGCCGACAATTCGGCCAGATCGGCCACCACCCGGCCCAGGCGCAGCGACTGGTCGTGCAGGCCGGCGAGGCCCTCCGGCGTGGGCTGCACGAGTCCGTCGCGCAACTCCTCCAGTCCGGCCTGCAACGCCGCCAGCGGGGTTCTCAGTTCGTGGGCCACATCGGCCGTGAGGTTGCGCCGGTCGCGATCGGACCGAACCACGGCATCCGCCATGCCGTTGAAGGCGACGGCCAGCTCGCCGAGCTCCCCCGGGCCGGGACCCGTGGCACGGGAGTTCCGATCGCCGGCCGTGAACGACCGGGCGGCCCCCGTGATCGCCTGGATGGGCCTAACGAGGAGCCGCGTGACCAGGAAGCTCGCGCCGAGTGCCATGACAAGTGCCACGATGGCGGCCACGGCGATCCAGGGCCAGGCCACGTCGACCACCTGCGTCGCAACCATGGCGCCGAAGTTCATTCGAACGGTGCCGACCTGGCTACCCTCGCTCACGATCTGCGCCGACACCACCGTCTGGCCCATCCCGGAGCCCTGCCCCATTCCCTGGCCCATACCCTGGCCCATTCCCTGATTGTTGGCATTTCCGCCGTTGTCAGCACTGGATTGAAGGGTGGTACCGTTCACGTCGAGAATGGCGAGTCGGGCCGATGCCGCCTCGCCGATCGCGAAGGCGCGGCCCAGATCGGCCTGTTCCCAACCACCACCAGAACGGTAGGCGTCGGCAGCCGCCGCCGCGGCTGCCGCAACAACCCGTTCACGGTCGGCCTGCTGCGAAACCTGCACTCCGCGATCCACACCCACCAGGGCCGCGCCGGTGAGCACGGCCACCGACGAGACCGCGACCAGGATAAACGCGAGCAGGTACCGACGTCCGAGTGGGCCGAGCCCTAGACCACGGGTCGTCATGACGCATCGTCCCGCCGGAGAGCAAGCCGGTAACCGACGCCGAGAACCGTCTCCAAAACTTCCGCTCCCGAGGCCCCGAGCTTGCGCCGGAGGTTCTTGATGTGGGAGTCGATGGTGCGCTCGTAGCCGGCATACTCGTAGCCGCGCACCCGGTTGACCAGCTCGTAACGCGAGTAAGCCCGCCCGGGCGCGGCCGCGACCGCTGCCAGGAGCCCCCATTCGGTAGGGGTCAGATCGAGGAGGGCTCCGTCCAGCCACGCTTTGTGCGAGGCCTCATCGATGCGGAGCCGCCCGTTGCCGTAGGCGACAGGGCCGGCCTCCCCGGGCAGTCCGCTGTATCGGTGGAGCACGGCCTGCACCCGAAGCACCACCTCGGCGGGACTGAACGGCTTGGTCACGTAGTCATCGGCGCCCAGCTCGAGGCCGTGAATCCGGTCGTCCGTGCTACTGCGGGCCGTCAGCACGATCACGGGAAGGTTCTGCATTCCGTGGGCCTCGCGGAGGATCTCGGTGCCATCGATGTCGGGAAGGCCGAGGTCGAGGAGTACGAGGTCTGCCGAGTCGAGCAGACGCAGCGCCTCCGCTCCCGACGCGGTCGTCAGCACCGAGAATCCAGCCCGTTCCAGATACCGACGGAGCACGTCCCGGATGTCACGTTCGTCCTCGACGACCAGCACTGTTGGCATGACTTCAACCTATCCGCCGCCCCCGTTCGCGGTGCCGGCGCCTTCAGTTCTCCACGCGATCTCCACACACCCGGCAGACCCCCTGCACCGCGGGGAGGGAGTTTGTAGGTAGCAACAACCCACAATCTGAAGGAGCACATCATGCGCAAGGGAATCATCATCACCACGGCGATCGCCAGCGGAGTCGTCATCACCGCCCTCATCGCCACACCGAGCATCGCCGCCATGAACCGCGGCGGGGATCCGCAGGGTACCGGACCAACAGCATCCAGCAGCCAGCCATACGCCCAGACTGAGCACATGAACCGCATGGGCGACGGCATGGGCTCCGCCTCCGAGATGGGCGCAGGCATGGGCGCAGGAAACCGTGCCGGCATGCAGGGCGACGCCAGCAAGGGTGTGGGCATGGCCGCCGGCCTCGCCGACGTGGCAAGCGGCACGATGACCGATGAGCAGAAGGCCAGCCTCACTGCGATGGCGGCCGAGGAGAAGGTCGCCCATGACCTGTATGTCGCCTTCGCCGAGAAGTACGACGCGGCGGTCTTCAGCCGGATCGCCCGGTCTGAGACGATGCACCTGGATGCCGTTCGCACTCTTCTGGAGCGCTACAGCATCACCGACCCGACCATCGGCCTCGAGGTCGGTATGTTCCCGACCGACGCCAGCCAGAAGCTCTACGACACCCTGCTTGCCCAGGGCTCGGCGAGCCTGGACGCGGCCAGGGAAACGGCCCGCACGGTCGAGACGACCGACATCGCCGACCTGACGGCGGCTTCGGCCGGAGTCACCGCTCCCGACGTTCTGGCCGTTTACGAGCACCTGCTCACCGCCTCGCAGCACCACCTGTCCGCCTTCGGTGGCTGACACGAACAGACGGTGGAGGGACGTCCACAGACCGTGGGCACCCCTCTTCCCTTCCTGCGATGAACCGACAGCGCGAAAGCAATACCCCATCAGGTATAAGCGATACCCCCTTAGGTATAGGAGTATGGTTCAGAACAACAGCATCGAGGCTGGGATTGAGAGGTCTGACATGGCACGAGTCGTCATTCTGGGAGCCGGGGTTTCCGGCCACACCGCTGCGCTGTTCCTCAAGCGGAGACTGGGCAGGAAGCACGAGGTGGTCGTGGTGTCACCGAACTCGAACTGGAACTGGATCCCCTCGAACATCTGGGTCGGCGTCGGCAAGATGCGCCCCGACAAGGTGGTGTTCCCGCTCGCGCCGATCTACCGGCGGAAGAGAATCGTCTTCCGCCAGGCCCGGGCCGTCGCACTGCGACCGGACGGGGATGCCGACAGTCCCCGCGGAGCCGTGGATGTGGTGTACACGGACCCGAAGCGGGCCGGCCAGACCGAACGCATCCGTTACGACTACCTCATCAATGCGACGGGCCCCCGCCTGAACTTCGAGGCGACCCCGGGCCTCGGCCCGGACGCCGGTCACACCGTGTCGGTCTGCACGCCCAGCCACGCCGTCGAGGCGGCCAAACGCCTGGCTGCGGTCATCGAAACGTTGAAGACCGGTCGCCGGCAAGTCCTGGTGATCGGAGTGGGCCACGGGACCTGCACCTGCGAGGGCGCGGCGTTCGAGTATGCCTTCAATGTCGAACATGAGCTCCGCGCGGCAGGGGTCCGGGAACGCGCAGAGGTCATCTACCTGACCAACGAGCATGAGCTGGGCGATTTCGGCGTCGGCGGAATGACCTTCAGCCAGGGCGACCGCAGGATCACGAGCGAGGCCTGGATGGAGTCGCTCTTCCGCGAACGGGCGATGAAGGCGATCACCCAGGCCGCGGTCACCGAGATCGAACCCGGCCTCATCCACTACCGGCAGATCGACGGTACGGAGAACACCCAGCCGTTCGATTTCGCCATGCTTCTCCCACCGTTCCGTGGCGTGGGCCTTGAGGCCTTCGACAGGGATGGATCCGACATCACGGGTTCGATCTTCGCTCCCAGCGGGTTCATGCGGGTAGACGCGAACTACGAAGCCAAACCATTCGACCAGTGGACGGCGCAAGACTGGCCCAAGACATACCAGAACCCGCTGCACCGCAACGTGTTCGGCATCGGGATCGCGTTTGCCCCGCCGCACGCGATTTCCCGCCCCTATGCGACCCCCGACGGCGTACTGGTCGCACCCGCCCCGCCACGAACAGGCATGCCCTCAGGCTCCATGGGCAAGGCCGTGGCAATGACCATTTCCGACATGGTCCTGAACGGCTCCCCCGAGCCGACCCACACGGCGTCGATGGGCGATATGGCGGCCGCCTGCATCGCCTCGACGGGAACGGGAATGCTCACCGGCACCGCGGCGGCCATGTCGATGTCGCCCATCGTGCCGGACTACTCCCGGCACCCGAACACGGCCGGCCGAGATCCAAAGGAGACAACCGGAGACATCGGGCTCGCCGCCCACTGGGTAAAACGGATGCTGCACACCCTGTTCATCTACAAGGCCAAGGCCTACCCGCTTTGGTACCTCATCCCCGAATAACCTGCTTGACCGACCAAGGGAGATCAGCGTGGACGACGCACAGGCACGAATCGATGCAGCGCCGCTGCCCGGGACGGGCGAATTGCGACGACGAAGCAACCCCGTCCTGCAGTTCATCCGCTTCCTCGGCCTGAACTGGACGATGTACCGACTCGCCAAACATCACGACTGACTGTCACCAGATGCGCGGGTCGCGTCGGCGGGGCAACCGCGCCTTCCGTGCGGTAGCCAGGGATACTCGGCGAGCAGGCGCTCTACCGCGTCGACCCCGCCGGCAAGGTAGTCCGCCCACGCCCAACCGGTGCGACCCGGCGCACCGGACTGGGTGGCCCATCGATCGCGGATGTCGCGAAGCGCCTCGTGGGTATCCTCGTCGGGAGAATCCGAAAGGAGACGGATTGCCCGACGCACCTCGGCAAGGGCCGCAGCCATTCCTTCGAAATACTTCAGGCTCTGCAAGCGGTCAGCGCCGCGCGAAAGAGTGCAGAGCGACTGGCCACCGGAGACGGCAACCAGTCGCTGATGTGTCTCGCTCTGAAGCCTGAGTGCGGAGGCGATGAGTGCCTCCCTGCTCGTCAACACTCGTTCGAAACCCCTCGCGAAGACGGGACAGTGCTGGTTAGTTGCAGGTGCAGCGTTGGGCGGGCGGAACATCGGCCATCACGCTGGCCACATGCTCGCCGCATCCAGCCCAGGTGATCTTGTTGCAACGGTCGCAGCGGACGGGACTACACATGGGTTTCTCCTTCATTGATGAAACGGAAGTACCAGGATACCCCGGGGGGTATCAGATTGCATCAATGATCTGTCAGATGACGAACGGTCCCTAAGATTCCTGATCCTTGTCTAGCGCTTTCCATCGCCGCCGTCGGCACCGGACGATGGAATGCCAAGCACTTTCAGCTGTTCTCGATATTGATCGGCGCTCAGATCGCCGGCTGCGAAGCGCTCGTCCAGAATCTGGCGAGCCTTGCTCGGCTGCACGGCCCCTTCATCGCGCGACGTTGCCGCCCGCTGATCGTGGTGCTGTACCGAACCGCCAAAGGATCGGACCGCCCAAATGGCCAACAGCACGATGCCGACGACGACCAACAACCCGAAGGGCCATCCCCACGCCATGTAAGACCCGTTTCCCCACATCATATTTTTCTCCCTTGCTCTGTTCTGTTTCGATAGCTCAAGAATTCGCGTGTTCGTCGAGTCAGGACACGATCAGCTCCTGGTGCATCCCCGCGGCATAGTGGCCTGGCAGGTTGCAGACGATCTCGTATCGTCCCGGCGCCAGGTTGAGCGTCACCCAGCCGGCGCTCCCGGGAGCGATTCCGGAGCCTTCACCGGCGTTGCACGTTGCGGAGGCCTCGCCGAGACTCGCGGTCTCGTCGACTTTGTTTTCGCTGGAGGTCGGCCTGCTGCCCGCGACCTGCGAATCCGTCAGCGGAAGGATGACCAGTTCGTGGCGGATGCTGCCCTCATTAGTGGCCAGGAAGGAAACGACTCCTGAGCCGACACGGGATCGATCGATGCTGAGACTCATGGTCCCGCGTGGCATCGTTCGATTCCCCGTACTCTTACCCGTCATCCCGTTGTCAGCGCCCATCCTCGAGTTGTTGCCCATCATGGGTCCGCCCATGCTCCGCAGCGACACATTCACAATGGATCCCGCTAGTGGCGGCTGCACGCACGACGATCCGGCCGAGTTACCAAAGACTGGCGCGCTCCCGTTCGTGGCGGTGACGACACCGACGGACAGCCCAGTCAGACCGACGATTGTCGCGACAGCTCCAGCGATCGCCGTTACGACGAGTGCGTTCATGCGCATTTTGCTTCTCCTCTGACGATTTCGTTGAGGGTGTCCACTCTGCGCGCCCCGTATGCAGGACCGTTGGCGAGCGTGTGGAGACTGTATGGAGGATTGACTCGGGGGCTTACTTGCTGGAAGGCGAGCGTTGGGATGTTGTCCGGCTATCCGGCCTCATGGTTGGAGCCAAGTCCTGGTGATGGGATGGTTCATCCTCAGGGATTCCCTGCAGGCCGCGGCAGGCGTAGGCGCTTGAGCATCAGCGCGTTGAAGGCGACGATCACGCTGGAGCCGGACATCGAGATCGCCGCGATCTCGGGGCTGAGCCGGATTCCGAATGCGGGGAAGAAGACGCCAGCCGCGATCGGCAGGGCGATGGCGTTGTATCCGATCGCCCAGCCGAGGTTCTGCCGCATCTTCCGAACGGTTCCCTTCCCGATCCGCAGCGCGACGGGGACGTCCAACGGATCGGACCGCATCAACACGACATCCGCCGTCTCAATGGCGACGTCGGTGCCGGCACCGATCGCGATCCCCAGGTCGGCCTGCGCCAGCGCCGGGGCGTCATTGACTCCGTCGCCAACCATGGCAACGCGTTTGCCGGCGGCCTGAAGTTCGGTGATCTTCGCGGACTTGTCTTCGGGCAACACCTCGGCAATCACGGTATCGATCCCGAGCTGGGAGGCGATGCGTGCGGCGGTGGCTTCGTTGTCTCCGGTGAGCATGACGACCTGGGTCCCGGCGTCATGCAGGGCGGCGACGGCTGCCGCAGCGGTCGGGCCCACGGCATCCGCCAGCGCAACGACGCCGGTCGCCTTGCCGTCCACGGCCAGCAGGACCGCGGTGCGTCCTGTTGACGCCAGCGCATCTCGTTGGTCCTTGACTGGTTCGATATCAACGCCTTGCGCGGTCATCAGCTTGCGGTTGCCGACAAGCACGCGGCGCCCGCTCACGGTCGCCCCGGCCCCGTGACCGGGTACGTTCTCGAAGTCGATGGCGTCGCTCACGGTCACACCCCGTCCCGCAGCGTAGCTGACCACCGCAGCGGCGAGCGGATGCTCCGACTCGCGCTCCACGGCGGCAACGAGTGCCAGCAGTTCGTCTTCGTCGATTCCGATCGCGACGAAGTCGGTCACTTCCGGCTTGCCCTGGGTGAGGGTGCCGGTCTTGTCCATCACCACGGTGTCGATCCGTGCGGCCGTTTCCAGCGCGGTCGCAGTCTTGAACAAGACGCCGCGCCTGGCGCCAAGTCCGGTCCCGACCATGATCGCCGTCGGGGTCGCCAGCCCGAGCGCGTCCGGGCACGTGATGACGACCACGGTGATCGCGAACAGCATGGCCGTGGGACCGGTTGCGCCCGAGATCAGCCAGACAAGGAGGGTGGCGATTCCGCCGATCAGGGCGACCAGCACGAGCCAGAACGCCGCCCGGTCGGCCAGGCGCTGGCCGGGAGCCTTGGAATTCTGGGCCTCCTGCACGAGCGCGACGATCTGGGCGAGTGCGGTGTCCGCGCCCACCTTCGTCGCCCGGACCCGGAGGGTGCCCGTGGTGTTCACGGTGGCGCCGATCACCGTGGAGCCGGCCGTCTTGGCCACGGGAAGACTCTCCCCGGTGACCATGGATTCATCGATATCGGAATCACCGGACTCGACAACGCCGTCGGTGGGGACCTTGGATCCCGGGCGCACGAGCATCAGGTCGCCCGGAACAATGTCCGCGGTGGGAATTTCAACGGGTTCGCCCTCGCGGATCACGAAGGCCTGCGCGGGGGCCAGCTCGAGCAGGGTGCGGACGGCGTCATTGGCGCCGCCCCGTGCCCGCATTTCGACCCAGTGCCCCAGCAGTACAAAACTGGCCAGGACAGTGGCGGCCTCGTAGAAGACGTCGCCGCCGCCGGTCAGGGTGACCACGACGCTGTAGAGCCAGCCCGATCCGACGCCGACGGCCACAAGCACCATCATGTCGAGCGTTCTCGCCCGCAGCGCCCGGTAGGCGCCGTCCAAGAAGATCCATGCGGAGTAGAAGATCACCGGAAGTGAAAGGATCAGCGCTGCTATGTCGTCACGGAGCCCGAACGGTGCCTGAAAAGTGAACCCAATGACCTCCCGGCCGATCGGCGATAAAAGCGTGATCGGAACGGACAGGATCGCGGCCACCAGGAACCGGTTGCGCATATCCCGGATCATGCTGCTCATCGTCATGGTGCCATGGCCGCCGCCGTGCCCCATGCCGTCTTGCCTCGTCGTGGTCGTGGCTGCCGCATGCGCATGCATGATCCTGGTCTCGGCCGATGGGCTCATATGAACGATTCTCTCGAGGAAATTGCTGGTGCTCGACACCGTGTCTCTCGGTGCCTACATCATCAGCCTATACCCCCCATAGGTATGAGACCTTTGGTGACCTCTGGCTGTCTCTTCGTGGAATCAGGTGGGTCCTCTCAGACCGCGCGGAGCATCCGTTGACTACAGTGTGAGCATTGCCGCCTCCGGACGGCACGGGAAGGAAGGGAACGCCATGGTGGAAGCTCAGCCGTGCAGGCGCGCGTTCACAGCCGCCGCGCAACTGCGCCTTTCGCTCCTCGGAATCCTCTCGCTTGCGGCCATCGTTTTCGGATTGGTAGCGATGCATGCAGGGATGGCGGCAGAATCCGAAGCCTCACCGCATTCCCACGCTATGTCTGACGCACATTCGAACATGTCAGTCCTCAGCGCAGGGGGGTCGGACTTCGAACTGCCGTCCGCCTCGATTTCCATGGCATCTGCATCTGGAAGGTCGCACCTGCCGTCGACTTGTCTCGGCATGTGTGCCACCGATTGCCTCATGACAGGGTCCGCGTGTGCCGCCGGACTCATCGCGCACTCCCCCAATCCTGCAGCCCAGCACGCAATTGCCCTCGTTGCCGACCGCTCCTCCGTGCGCGCAGCACCCACTTTCCCGCTTCGCCTCCCTCCACAACGACCGCCCTCGCTGACGGCCCTGTCGATTAGCCGCGTCTGATCAACAACCGGCTGTGAGCCTCCACCTGGTGCGGCGGACTCTCCCCATTCCAGCAATTTCCGTGTCTCGCTGCATCCGCGAGCACGCTCGCTGTCTCCGGATCTTCTTCCGCAGACGACAATCACGACCCTTGTTTGACAGATTGGACTCCCCTTGATTTCCCTACGCATTCCCCTCCTGACCGCCACCGCGCTAGCCGCAGCCATCGCCCTGTCCGCCTGTTCGGCCGGTGCCACCACGGCCGGCGGCGCCAGTGCATCCGCATCCTCCGCCCCCGCCGCATCGACAGCGGTGTTCAACGATGCCGACGTCTCGTTCGCCATGCCGATGGTCGACCACCACCAGCAGGCGATCACCATGGCCCAGACCATGCTCGACAAGACCGGGGTCGATCCACGCGTCACCGCTCTCGCCGAGCAGATCAAGGCGGCCCAAGGGCCGGAGATCACGATGATGAGCTCCTGGGTCACAGCCTGGGGTGCGACCGCCACCAACATGCCCGGAATGGACATGAGTTCAGGTTCCATGACCGATGGGGACATGGCCGCGCTCGACGCTGCGACCGGCCCGGCCGCGGACAAGCTGTTCCTCCAGCAGATGATCCAGCACCACCAGGGCGCGATTGACATGGCCAACGTCGAGCTCAAGGACGGGCAGAACCCGGAAGCACAGGCATTGGCCACGAAGATCATTGCCGACCAGACGGCGCAGATCAGACAAATGCAGGACATCCTGGCCACCATGTAGCCGACCCCCTGACAAGCCGCGGAGCGTTCATGGCACTCCGCGGCCCCTGGCCGCCTAATCAACTTAGGTGACTACGATTGACGTGAACTCCCATTTCCGGTCGGTTCGCGAGGGACACCAATTTTCGAAAGGGCTCGACGATGGCAAAGTTCGGTGATCTGGAAAACGCGATCATGAACGAGGTCTGGCAGGCCGAGGACCCGCTCCTGGTGCGGGAAATCCTCGACAGGCTCGATCGCGGGCTCGCCTACAACACCGTGCAGACGGTCACCGAGATCCTCAATCGCAAGGGCTGGCTCAGCAAGGAACGGGACGGCCGCGCATTCCGCTATGGTCCCGCGGCCACCCGGGACGATTATGTGTCCGGACTCATCCGCGAGGCGCTGTCCTTCGCCGACGATCGGGCGGCAGCACTCGTGGGCTTCGTCGACGAAATGCCCGACGACGAAGCAGCCGAACTCCGCCGTTTGCTTTCCGCCGCGCAGGACAACGAGCCGGAGTCATGACTGTCGCAATCATCCTGACCGTGTACGCGATAGCGCTCTCCCTTGCCGCCCCCCGGCTCCTGTTGCGCGCGAACTGGGTCGATCGCGCGCCTCGGCTCGCTATCGCGTCCTGGCAGGCCCTGACGGTCGCGGTCGTGGGCTCGCTGGCCCTCGCCGGCCTGTCCTTCGCGATTCCCATCGCCGGCCTGGGCGGACAGGGCATCATCGACGACCTCCAGGCTTGTGCAATGGCGCTGCAACAGCAGTATTCGACGCCGGCCGGTGCCGCCGTCGGTATTGGTGGGGCGCTGCTGGCCGGCGCCGTCATCACTCGCTGCTTCTGGGGCCTGGCATCAACGGGCGCCCGGATGTCACGGGAGCGCAATGCACATCGTCGAGTTCTGGACATGGTTGGTCGCCCGGATTTCGATCGCGATATCGTCATCCTCGATTCCACGGAAGCGGCGGTTTACTGCATGCCGGGAATCCACCGGCGCACTGTAGCCACCACGGCCGCGCTTCACGCTTTGACGGACGAGGAGCTCATCGCGGTTTTGGCCCATGAGCGCGCACACCTCACTGAACGGCATGACCTCGCCCTGGCATTCTCCGTGGCACTGTCGCAGGCCTTTCACGGGCTCCCGCCTTTCCGGCTGGCTGCGCGGGAGACGGCTCGCCTGGTTGAACTTCGTGCCGACGATGTCGCTGCCGCACGAACTCACCGGCTCACGGTCGCGGCGGCGCTCCTGGCCGTCGTAGCCGTGCCGCCGCATGCAGTGCCGGCCGTCGCACTCGGAGCCACTGGAACCGGGGCTGCGGCCCGCGTCCGCCGACTCCTCCCTCCACGCCAGTCTGTGGGTCGCGTCCCCGCGTGCGTTGCAGCGGCCGCGATCGCGCTGCTGCTGGTCGCGCCCGGACTCGCCCTCGGCTGGCCGGCCGTGACGAGCGCGGACCACGCGTTGTGCCCCGCCGAGCCGGAAACCAGCCTGTCGGCGTCCCTTTCTTCTTCCGGCAGCGCGCCTGCGCCTGCGCCCGCCGCGCATGCCCCGTGTGCCGTCGACAGCATGGACGAGGGTCGCTTCTCCAGCTGACTTTCAGCTTCGGCACGCCAGCTAGACAACTGCATCACCATCACCTAATCTCCTTAGGAGGATAGGTGAATGTCCGCGCAGGACGCGGCCCGAGTGAAGGCGACGAATATATGGAAAATCTACTGTTCGGCGGCACTCTGCTCGCCGCCTTCCTGGGCGGCCTGGTTGCCCTGCTCGCGCCCTGTTGCGTGTCGGTGATGTTGCCCGCCTACTTGGCGTCGGGCATGCGTCGGCGTTCCGGCATCGTGGGAGCGACCTTGGTCTTCGCTGCCGGGGTCGCGACCATCATCGTGCCGATCGGTTTGGGAGCAACGGCCCTGATCGGCCTGATCTCCGGCCAGCACGCGATCGTCTTCACGATCGCCGCCACGGCAATGCTGATCGGAGGAATCGCAATGCTGTTCGGCTGGAAGCTGCAGCTTCCGATGCTCGCCCGCCGCGTTCCCGCCGGTCACGGCCTCGCCTCGGTCTACGGACTCGGAGTGTTCTCCGGCGCGGCCAGCTCGTGCTGCGCTCCGGTACTGATCGGCGTAGCGGTCCTCTCCGGCGCAACGGCTTCGTTCCCCGCGGCACTGGCCGTTGGCCTCACCTATGTGGCCGGAATGGTCGCCCCCCTCGCCGTCCTGGCGCTGGTCTGGGACCGCAGGGACTGGGGCTCAAGCAAGTGGCT
The DNA here is from genome assembly GCF_004402235.1 of Cryobacterium glucosi. Classification (GTDB taxonomy): domain Bacteria; phylum Actinomycetota; class Actinomycetes; order Actinomycetales; family Microbacteriaceae; genus Cryobacterium; species Cryobacterium glucosi. Next base: position 85,984 of record NZ_SOFS01000005.1, on the reverse strand, counting down.
TCAGGGACGCCAGATCACCCTGCACCTGGGCCGGTACCGCCGCAGCCTCGCCGTCGGCAGCTTCGCCTCCGCCGTCCTACTCATCGTGATGGCCATCCTCACCTATTTCCAGGCCGCGGTCGGACCCGGCATGACCTCAGGCGGCTGGCTCGCCCAGTTCGGCGCCGACCTCCAACACAGTGTCTCCGTCGCGACCAAGGCGCTCGCCTGGCTTCCCGGCTGGGCCGTGGCGATCGCGCTGGTTGCCTCCGGCGGCTATTTCGTGTGGCGCGCCACCCGCCACACCGAGCCAAAGCCCCCGGAACCAACCTTGGCAACACCCGACGGGCCGGCTCAGTCCGCCGACTCTGAATCCAGCTGCTGCAGCGATGCAGCCCTCGAAACCCCCGCACGCACAGGACAGGACACCACCAAATGAGTTCCGCCCCCAAAAACACGCAACAGTCCCCCAGCATCCGGTCCCGCCGCCCCGGCTGGTTCGGCTGGATCACCGGGCTGCTGATCGCCGGCATCGTCCTCGCCGGGCTATACGGCGTCTTCGCCAGCGCCAACGCCCCGAAGACGGCAGCCGCCGGTACGACGACGCAGTCGTCGTACGACGTCGGAACCCCCGGCATCGGTCAGGTCGCACCAGGCTTCACGCTCGCCGACAACTCCGGCGGACAGGTGTCCCTGGCCGACTACTCCGGCAAAAGTGTACTGCTCTTCTTTCAGGAAGGCCTGGCCTGCGAACCATGCTGGACGCAGATCACCAGCCTGGAAACGGACGCCGCGAAGCTCCAGGCCGCGGGAATCGACGCCGTCGTGTCCATCACAACCGACCCGGCCCAGCAGATCGCTCGGAAAACCACCGACATGGGCCTGAAAACTCCGGTCCTGTCCGACCCCGACCTGGTCACTTCGAAAAAGTACCACGCCAACGAATTCGGCATGATGGGCACCAGCACCGATGGCCACAGCTTCATCCTCGTGGGTCCCGACGGCACCATCACATGGCGCGCCGACTACGGCGGGGCTCCGAAGTACACCATGTTCGTGCCCGTCGACCAGCTTCTCCTCGACCTGAAGACCGATACGACGTCATGATCACCCTGACCCTGCTCACTCAAGGCGACTGCCCCTCCTGTATCGCGGGAAAGAGAGTACTTGCCGAATTGTCCGCCGAATTCGCCCTCCAGATCGACGAGGTCGACGTGAACAGCGACACCGGCCGCGCGATCGCCCGTGAGCAGCGCCTGGCCTTCACCCCCGGGCTTGTCGCCGACGGCCGGCTGATCGCGCACGGGCGTCTGTCGACCCGCGCCCTCCGGCGGAAATTCACCACCATGGTCAAAACCACCCAATCAACCCAACCAGAAGGATCCTGACATGCAGCAATTCCTGTACATCCTCCCCGCCCTGATCTGCCCCGTCGGCATGGGCCTGATGATGTGGTTCATGATGCGCGGACGCGGCCGCGGCAAAACAGCCGACGGTCCCGAAGAACAGGAACTCGCCCGCCTGCGCGCCGAAGTCGCCGCCCTCCGTCCACACGCCACGGCATTCGATGAACGGCGCGGCACCGACGTCCGTTGACGGCGTGCAGACCTTTCCGAACCAGACATCCGAGCACGTCACCGGGACCGTGAAATACGACGCGCTGCCACCGGTGGGCGGAGACCACTCCGTCACTCTCCTGAACTGTGGCGTGTATTCCGAGAACGTCCCCAATGAGAATGCGGTGCACTCTCTCGAGCACGGCGCCGTCTGGGTCGCCTACGACGCTTCAACGGTGACGGGTGATCAACTCGCAGCGCTGCGCAAGGTGATCCCCTCCACATACGCGATCCTCTCTCCGTTCTCCGGTCTCCCGTCGTCGATCGTCGCATCGGCATGGGGCGCGCAGCTCGACATCAGCGACCCTTCCGACCCCCGGCTCGCGGCATTCATTGCCCAGTACCGCGGGGCCACAACCGCTCCGGAACCGGGTTCGCCCTGCACCGTCGGCCTTGACGGTCCCGGCAAAGTGTCCTGACCCAACGCGATCCGGATCCCGCTCGATTGTCTTCCGAGCGACACGCATCGGGTTCGGCTCGCCAACCAGGAGCACAGCATCGCCTGGACCCCTTCAGGCGATATGCGTCCGGCCCCTCACCGCGCGCGAGCCACCGAGGCAAACTCGGGCCGGAGGCCTCAGATCACAAGGGTCTGGTCAACGAGACCTTGGGCCACTCTCGACAACAGCAAGCGGTTGGTTCGGGCGTACGTCCGCAGCAGGATGAACGCTTCCTCCATGGAGATGCCGCGAGAGTGCGCAAGCACGCCTTTGGCCTGTTCGATCACCACTCGGGACGTCAGTGCGTTGGTGAGCTGTTCGCGAACGGACATGCTTTCCCGAAGCGTGCGTTCCTGCAGGATTCCAATCGTGGCCACGTCGGCTAGCGCCTGTGCGGCTCGAACGTCTCGGGGCGGCAAGGCTCCGGGAACGCTGGACAGCAGGTTGAGTGCACCGATCGTGGTCTCGCGCAACCGCAGTGGGATGGCGAAGACGGCAGCGAATCCCTGTTCCCGGGCGCTGTCCCGAAAACGTTGCCACTCGGGAGGGCTGTCCTCAACGTCCGGCAGCGATACGACAGAGCCTGTCGTGAAGGATTCCACGCAGGGGCCCGCACGGGCACTCAATTGCATGACTTCGACGAGCCTGCTCGCCTCACTGGTCGAGGCGATCACCTCCAACTCGCCGTCGGCATCCGCCAGGAGGATGCCCGCCGCCGAGATGTCGAAGAGATCCGCGCAACTCTCGACCAGCGTCTGCAGAAGATCGACCACGTCATAGTCGGCCACGAGGGTGTCGGCGAGGGTCGCGAACGTGTCGATCAAGCGATCCTCGCGGGTGCTGTCAATCATGAGACCCTTCGATCTGCTTTTCGTTCACGGCAAAGCTCAATCGACGGTCGATGATCTCGGCTGAAATGTCGAGCATGGATCGTCCGGCGGCGAACGCATGTCCCTGGATCACGAGGAAGGCATCCGTGGCGGGAATGCCCAGCTGCGCCAGGACCATGCCCGTGGCCTGATGGATCTCCCGACGAGAGAATGCCCGCCGGGTGGCCGTGTCCGCCTCACCCACGAGGTCACTTTCGGACAGCCGGAGAGCTCGAGAGAGAACCATCCGGCTCACCACGGTTGCGAGGATCTCGATGTGCCGGATGTCTTGCTCACCGAGGCGAAACGGGTGGTTCGTGTACAGGTCGATCGCCCCGATGCGCAGCGGGCCCAGCATCAATGGAAAAGCAAAGAGCGCACCGAAATCTTCGGCGATGATTGCTTCCGAAAAGGCCGGCCACACGTGGTTGGGCCGTTCACGGATGTCCGGCTCCAGGACTGGCGCCGCAGTCTCCAGCGCGTCCCAGCACGGGCCCTCACCAAGATCGAATTGCAGCTCGTCGAGCCGGAACGATTGCGCGTCGCTCGCGGAAATTGTTTCAGCGGCGAGAATGTGGCCGAACGTGGAGATGGACAGCCCGTCGACAGGCAACAGAGCCAGAAGGGGCTCATACAGGCGCGATTCGTCACCCGTCAGAGCGTTCAACGAGTCCTCCGTCGCGGCTAGTCGGTCAGGCATCGACATCGCACCCGCGATTCTTACTACCTGCTTGGTTCACACGCCTCCGTTGCATATCCGCAACGTACTCCACCGACTTCGGAATAACATCAATCGGCACAAACAGATTCGCATCGTCACGATCCCGACCCCCGTTGGCTACACCAGGGAGACGTGCCGTTCGCGGTCTGGCACCTACTTCGTCATCATCAGAGATCGTCCAGGTCCGGGTCACTCCATTCGCAGTCCGGGACTGCGATCGTTTCCAGGTACCCGTTCTGGCTCGGGGCGGAAGCCAGCACTTCGAGATTCGAGAGGTGAGTGACGGTCTCCGACGCATCGGGTTCAGGCCACGGTGATTCTTCTGGAATGACCAGGAACGGGCTTGCCGGTGCGAGGAGCAACGTTGCAGTCACGATCGTGCCGTTGATGAGAACAACGGGAATGCGCGCGACCGCGGAGCAGCTCTTGACATTGAGGACGACCAAAAGGGCAACGAGTGCGTCACCGATTCGATCTGCCGTCAAGAACGAGGCGCCACCGAACATAATTCGTCTCATGCTCCCACGCTGAACTCGTTTGCGGCCGGGCACAAGGCCTTGCACGCCCGTGCTGGGCTTGGGGCACCTGACAGTGTCGCAACGGCCCTCGATCAGATGGCCTGCAAATCGGATATTGCCAGAATATTGCCAAACCCGAAAACGACCCTTCCGGGGCGCTTAAACAAGAAAGCCCGGTTCCCTCTATTTTCAAGGGAACCGGGCAATTGTGACCCCAGCGGGATTCGAACCCGCGTTACCGCCGTGAGAGGGCGATGTCCTAGGCCGCTAAACGATGGGGCCGTTTTTGCAACTTACCGAGTATGCCACACGGATCGGGTCCGCTCCAAACCGAGCAGACGACACGGCACGTCGTCGGCTTGCATCACCCGGCCATCTGGGTATTAGCTCGGTCCAGACACCCGACAGAACGGACCGAAATGAAACTGACCAAGCTCGAGCACGCGGCCCTGATCGTCGAGGTAGCGGGACGCAAGCTCTACATCGATCCGGGTTCCTACACGACGGCAGTGACCGACACGGCACGGGCGGATGCCGTCGTCATCACACACGAGCACCCGGACCACTGGACCCCCGAACAGCTCGACCGCATCATCGCCTTCAGCCCCGATGTGCGGATCTTCGGACCGGCGGGGGTCGTCGCAGCGGCATCGGGATACCCCGTCGAAGTCGTCCACGACGGCGACACCGTGACGGTCGGCGAGTTCACCCTTCGCTTCTTCGGGCGCACCCACGCCGTCATCCACTCCTCGATCCCCGTGATCGACAACGTGGGCGTGCTCGTCAACGACCGGTTGTACTACGCCGGCGATTCCTTCACGGTCCCGGCAGGAGTGGATGTCGACACGCTCGCCGTTCCGGCCGGCGCGCCCTGGTTGAAGATCAGTGAAGTGATCGACTACGTGCTCGCCGTGAAGCCGCGCCGCACCTTCCCGACCCACGAAATGCTGCTGTCGCGCGCAGGCAAGGACCTCTCCAATCTGCGTATCACCGCGGCGACCGAACAGGTCGGTGGGGAGTTCTCCGCCCTCGAACCGAACGAGACGCTCGACCTCTGAACCGCACCGGCCGACATCCGCTGGCGTGACACCCGGAATGCACGTCGTACGCTGGGATGACTGGGAGATGAATGTCGGCTGGTTCCCAGTCGTCTCCCAGCGAGCGCCGTGAATGTGCAGCTACTGTAAATTTATTGTCTGCGCACTGTTTTCGCCAGCATCCGCTGGCCATGACGGCTTCCGCGGGTCGAGCGAAGCGCTCCAGCCACCCAACGAAGGAAAGCCCGCATGAGTGTTCCCGTCCTGTCCGCGCAGGTCATAGGCAAGTCCTATGGCAGTGGAGCCAACCGCTTTGATGCGCTCAAGGGCGTTTCCCTCGACATCCAGGCGGGCGAGTCCGTCGCCATCGTCGGCAAGAGCGGCTCGGGCAAGTCGACGCTCATGCACCTTCTCGCGCTCCTCGACGATCCAGACTCCGGCGTTCTCCTCGTCGAAGGCACAGATGCCAAGAAGCTCAAGGCGAAGGAACTCAACCGGCTCCGCAACCAGGACTTCGGTTTCGTGTTCCAGCAGTTCTTCCTCACCGCGAATGCGACTGTGCTGGAAAACGTCGTCCTTCCCCTCACGATCGCCGGCGTCGGGGCCAAGGAGCGCAAGTCCCGCGGCATGGCCGCACTGGAACAGCTCGAACTGGCCGACAAGGCCAAGAACAAGGCGAAGAACCTTTCCGGTGGCCAGAAGCAGCGCGCGGTCATCGCGCGCGCGCTCGTGAACAACCCCAAGGTCATCTTCGCCGACGAGCCCACCGGAAACCTCGACTCCGCCACTGGAGCCGTCGTGGAAGACATCCTCTTCAAGCTCAACAAGGAGAACGGCATCACGCTCATCATCGTGACCCACGACACAGAGCTCGCAGCCCGCTGCGACCGCCAGATCTTCATCCGCGATGGCCTCGAAGAGACCGCCGACTCCCCCACGGGAACCCACAAGAGAGGCGGGGCCCACTCGTGAAGTTCCTCGATATCGTCCGCTCCGCCATCCAGAACAGCTTCCGCAACAAGCTCCGCACCGGTCTCACCGTCGTCGCCATCTTCATCGGCGCCTTCACGCTGACGATCACGAGCGGCATCGGCACCGGCGTGACCGCCTACATCAACGGACAGGTTTCGGCGATCGGCGCCGCCGACGTGCTCACCATCACCAAGGCAGCGGATGCGACGGCCACGGCCAGCGACGGACCGGCTGCCTACGACCCGAGCAAGTCCACGACCGTGAGCCTCGGCAACGGGTCGCGCCCCGGCTCGACCATCCAGGCGCTGACCACGGCGGACCTCGCGAAGATCAAGGCGACCGCAGGCATCCTGAGCGTCGACCCCGCCGTGCGGGTTTCGCCGGACTACGTCGAATATGCCGGAAACGGAAAGTTCGAGCTCACGGTCAGCCAGACCGGGACCATCACGACGGCAGACCTCGCCGCGGGGGCTCAGCTCGACAACAGCAGTTCGAGCGACCAGCTCCTCCTGCCGACGACCTACCTCGACAACCTCGGCTACGCGGACGCCAAGGCGGCCGTCGGCACAACAGTCAGCATCGGCATCACCGACTACACCGGAACCCAGCAGACCGTCACGGCCACCGTCGTCGGCGTGCAGAACGAGACGCTCCTCGGCAGCGGGGCCGGGCTCAACCGGAGCCTCGTCGCCCACCTGCACACCGTCGCAACCACCGGTGAGCCCGCTGGAGTGTCCGCCGGCTATGCGACCGCGGTCGCGCACTTCGACGTCTCGGCGACGAAAGCACAGATCACCGCGATCAAGGATGACCTCAGCGCGCAGGGCTACTCCTCGCAGACAGTTGCCGACACGATCGGCGCCTTCGAGACTGTGATCAACGTCATCATCGGCGTGCTCAACGCTTTCGCAGTGATCGCCCTGATCGCCGCCGGATTCGGCATCGTCAACACTCTCCTGATGAGCGTGCAGGAACGTACCCGCGAAATCGGGCTGATGAAGGCCATGGGCATGAACGGCGGCCGCGTCTATGCCCTGTTCAGCATGGAGGCGGTCTTCATCGGCTTCCTCGGCAGCGCACTCGGCGTCATCGCGGCGATCGGTGTGGGTTCGCTCATCAGCAACCTCCTCGCGAACGGGATATTCTCGGCCCTGCCCGGTCTCCAGGTCGTGCAGTTCGCTCCGGCCTCGATCGCCATCATCGTCGGGGTGGTGATGCTGATCGCGTTCCTCGCCGGCACCCTGCCTGCGAGGGCCGCCGCACGTCAGAACCCCATCGACGCGCTGCGGTATGAGTAGCTCCGCGGCATCCACGCAGAGCACCCCCACCGGCCCGGGGCCCGACGAGGGGCTGCGCGCCCGCAAGCGCGCCGCCACCCAGGCCGCGCTCGAAGCAGCCGCGATCAGCCAGGCCAGTGAACACGGGTACCACCACGTCACCGTCGACATGATCTGCGAAGCAGCCCAGGTCTCCCAGCGCACCTTCTTCAACTACTTCGCGACGAAGGAGGCCGCCTTCCTCGGAGCGTCCCCTCCCATTCCGTCCGAGGGCGCGGTGAAGAGATTCATCACGGGCAACGGTGGATCCGTGCTCGCCGAACTCGTCCTGATGATCGAGTCCGCGATTGTCGCGAGCGAGCCGGACCGCGACGTTCTCCGGGCCAGGCGCACGCTCATCGAGAACACCCCCGAATTGTTCTCAAGCGAGATCATCCGTCTTGCCGAACTCGAAGACCGGCTCGCGGGCATCGTCCTCCAGCGTTTCGAGGCCCGCGGACGCACGGAGGCGACCACGCCGGACATTCTCGACGAGGCGCACATGGTCGTCGGTCTGGCGGTCAGCATCCTCCGCTTCGCGATGCGCAAGGCATCGGAATCCGACTACTCCGCCGATCCCCGTGCCATCCTGCGCCATGCCATCGGGCTTGTCGAGCGCATCACCGGGGTCAATCCGTTCACAACGGATGCCCGTGAACCTCGGAGAGACTAGCTCACGGTAAGAGCTCCCTGTGTATCCACACACTGCGGTTGCAAAACGTGAGGAATTGTCTACTTTGGTTCAGTAGAGACCTCACGCCGCGCTCCTGGGTGCGAACGGAATCTCGCAACTGAATCAACGCACACCTTCGACGAGTCAGCCCGTGGTAACGCTGACCAGCACAATCGAGCACAAGGAACCCGATCCCTATGCCACCAGAAACGACAGTGTCCGCTGACCCCGGCTACGCGTTCGACTGGGGCGCCATCGGGAATGCGGTTGTGCACGACGCGGCAGTCGTGGCTTCCTATTTTCCCCTGGCGATTGCCGGAACCATCGTCTGGGGACTCTGGCTCTACCGCTTCATTCTGTCGCATCGGGCCCCGCCGATCGTCACCGACTTCCGGACGTCGACCTCCGTGATCGTGCCCTCATTCCACGAGGATCCGGACATCCTGTTGAGCTGTCTCGATACGTGGCGGGCCCAGAATCCCGACGAGATCCTGATCGTGCTCGACGTCGCGGACGTCGACACCTACGAACGCATCGTCCGGATCGGCGATCCACGTGTCCGGCCGATCCTCTTCCACCACGTCGGCAAGAGGTCAGCACTCGGGGCCGGGATCAGGGAGGCGAGGCACACCCTGCTCGTCCTGACCGACTCGGACACCTGGTGGGAGCCTGACCTGCTCCGGAACGTGCAAATGCCCTTTGAAGACCCCTTGGTCGGGGCGGTCGGCACCCGGCAGAACGTCTACCAGAGCGGCACGAGCGTCTGGCGACGGATCGCAGACTGGCTGGTCGACCTGCGCTACCTCGACTACGTCCCCGCCATGGGACGGGCAGGGGCTGTGCCCTGCGTGTCCGGACGGACCGCGGTGTACCGCCGTGCCGCGGTCCTGCCCGTGCTCGACCATCTCGAGAACGAATTCTTCCTGGGCCGACGCTGCATCTCCGGCGATGATGGCCGGCTGACGTGGCTCGTGCTCGCCTCGGGCTACAAGACCGTGCACCAGGCATCCGCGCGCGCTCTCTCGATGTTCCCGACCGGCTTCCGTGCGTTCGTGAAGCAACGCGTGCGCTGGAGTCGCAACTCCTACCGGTGCTACCTCACGGCCATGGCCAGGGGCTGGCTCTGGCGGGTACCGTTCATCACCAAGGTGACCGTCCTGCAGATCCTCCTCACCCCGCTCACGATGGGTATCACCCTGTTCTACCTGGTCTTCAGTCGCCTCGAGTTGAGCGTCGCCGGGTTCGCGGCAGCCATCGGCTGGCTGCTTCTCGGCCGCGGCATCCGTGGGATCTCACACCTGCGCCGCCACCCGAAGGACCTGTTGCTCCTGCCGCTGCTCGCCCTCGCCGTCATCCTCGTCGCCCTCCCGATCAAGACGTATGCCCTCGTCACCATGAACAAGCAGGGCTGGCTCACCCGCCACAACGACACCATCGGCGGTGACGGCCAGGACGCGCGCACCCTTACCCAGGCGGCGGTGGCCCCGTGACCCGGACCAGGGTTGCGCCGGTCCGGGTTCCCCGCACCCAGACACCGAGGGTGACGGTGATCGCGAGCAGGCACCGCCAGTCGGGGCGTCCTCCCGGCGCACGTTTCGTGCTGCTGGGCATGCTTGCCGGCATCCTCGCCGGGGTACTCGCGGCAGCGCTCATCCTCGTCGCAACGGGAGTGTTCCGCTCCCCCACGAGCGCCTTCGGGCGGGCCGAGATCGCGCGCAACGGAAATGTCCAGGGCGTGCTCTATCCCGGAGACCCGACCCGCGAGACGAGCCTCGTGAACGCGGAGAAGGCCCGGCTCAGTTATGTCCGCAGCGTCTCGGCATCCGCCCAGTGGCGGGTCGCCGGGATCCAGGGCCCCTACCGACTCACCACGGGCAGTTCCGTGACTCTCGTCCTGCCGGCCCGTGCACAGCCCTACCTCGTGTCCGACCTGCTCACCCTCGCCCCGACGACCTTTGTGCGGCAACCGGACGGCGGTTATCTGCTCTCCGAGAACATCGTCGTCCTGACCGGCGCGACCCTGTCTCTGACCGCGACGGATGGGCTCACCCTGCGGCTCCGCAGCGACCCGAGCACGTTCGTGTCCGTGATCGGACTCGGCGGCTCCGTCCTCATCAACGGCACGGCGACGGCCCCCGTGGCGATCGAGAGCTGGAACACCCGGACCGGGGCGGTCGACACCGACACGTCCGACGGTCGCGCCTATCTCCGGATGATCGACGGCACGGTCTCGGTCGGGCACGCGCGCATCGCGAACCTCGGGTTCTGGAGCGGGGAGACGGGCGGGCTCGCGCTCTCAGGGACGGATGCCTCCGGTACGGACACGTCAGGAGCCGACGGCTCGGTCACGGCGGATGCTTCCGGCACGGCCGATACCTCCGCCCCGGCCGGCGCAGGCCCGCTCGCAGGCGCCCCTCTCGCCGGCGCCCCCGTGCTCCCTCCCGAACTCCTGCGTGCTCCCGCCGGATCCGTCGCCTCGAGCGGGCCCTCCGCAGCGACCCTGTCCGCCGGGTTCCAGGACGTCACGATCGACGGCAACGCCTTCGGTCTTTTCATCACGCACGCCGCCGGCGTCACCATCACCGACACCCGGATCATGAACAGCCTCGTCGACGGCCTCGTCTTCCATCGGTTCGTTACCGACACGACGGTAACCCGGACGAGCTCCGTCAACAGCGGCGTCGACGGATTCACGGTGGCCAGATCGAGCTCGGGGATCATGTTCGACCAGATCACCGCAACGGACAACGGGCGTAACGGAGTGTCGATCGACGGCCGCTCGCTGGCCGACGGTCCGAGTGCCATCGGAACCGGTGTGGAATCCTTCGGTTCGAGTACAGTGACCCGCAGCACGGTCGAAGACAACCGGAGGTACGGGATCGAACTCAGCGGAGGTCAGGCGCTCGGGGTGTACTCGAGTCTCATCGCACGCAACGATATGGGCATCGTGCTCGACGACGGGGCATCGGGTGTCGTCGTGGCCGGAAATACCCTGAAGGACCAGGCCCGCCAGTCGATCGCGATCCGGGACCGGGTCACCGACACGAGTGTGCGCAACAACGCGATCAGCGGCAGCCAGACCGGCGTGTACGTTCGAAACGCCGGTGCCAGTGTCACCGACAACACCATCCGAGCCGTCTCCAACCACGCCGTGAGCCTCGTCGGGGACGCCAGGTCGGTGAGGGTAGTGAGCAACGCGCTCTCGGGCTCCGGCGCCGTTCCGGTGTGGGACGAGACCTCGTCGGGGGCCGTCGTCGCAGGCAACAACCTCGCCGGCTGGCAGCGCGCGACGACGGCAATCACCGTTGCGCGGTTCGTGTTCCAGCCACTCACCGTGGTCTGGCTGTTGCTCGCGCTGTTGCTTCTCGTGACGGCACTCACCCGCAGCGGTCCCCAGTTCGGTGCGATCCGGCATCCGTACGCCGAGCGTGTACCGCTCACGTCGCTCTCACGCGGCATCGTTTCGCGCGAGTCCGTCGGCGGCGCCCCCTGATGCCCGATAGCGACGACCGGGCGGATGCCCCGGCGCGCCGCCGCACGCCGTCGCGCCTCCAGTGGGTGCTCACCGTCGGCATCCTCGGCCTTGCGATCATCGGCGTCGCCGTCATGGCCATCGTCGCCATCACCGGCCAGACCCAGAACATCACCCAACCCACCTCACCCCCGTCGACGGCACCGGCTCCTCCGGTACCAGAGACCGTGGCCGGCTGCCCGCCGTTCACGGTCACGGTGACGACCGCGCGCGAGCTTCAGGCGGCCCTCGACGCTGTGAATCCCGGGACCGTGATCGGTCTGGCCCCCGGCGTCTACCAGGGCACCTTCACGCTCCGCAGTGGAGGCACCGCCGATGCGCCGGTTGCGCTCTGCGGCACGGCAGGGAGCATCCTCGACGGTGGCGGCGTGCAGGGCGGATACGTGCTTCACCTCGATCGGGTCGCCTACGTGCACCTGGTCGGGTTCGCCGTACGCAACGGCCAGAAAGGCGTGATGGCGGACCAGACCCGGAACTCGCTCATCCAGGGCCTCCAGGTATCCCAGATCGGCGACGAGGCGGTGCACCTCCGCAACAACAGCACAGACAACCGCGTCGCCGACAACCAGATCAGCGACACCGGCCTCCGCCGGCCGAAGTTCGGTGAGGGCATCTATGTCGGAACGGCCGAGAGCAACTGGTGCGACGTGAGCGGGTGCGAGCCGGACCGGAGCGACCGGAACACGATCATCGGCAACAAAATCTCGGCGACGACCGCGGAAAGCGTCGACATCAAGGAGGGCACAAGCAACGGAATCCTCCAGCAGAACAGCTTCGACGGTTCGGGAATCACCAGCGCCGATTCCTGGGTCGATGTCAAGGGCAACGGCTGGATCATCGATGGCAACACCGGCGTCAACTCGCCGATGGATGGGTTCCAGACGCATGAGATCCTCGACGGCTGGGGTGTGGGCAACACCTTCCGTAACAACGAGGCCACGGTGAACGGCCCCGGCTACGGCTACGCGCTCAAGCCGGCCAACAACAACGTAGTCGAGTGCAGCAACACGTCCGCCGACGCCGGCGAAGGTTCCTCGAACGTCCGGTGCGCCGACGGTTGACCCCCGGGAAAACCAAATGTTCATTTGAGTTTTCCTCAGGAACGTGTATCGTCGTGTGAACTAAACGTTCCAAGTTTCCGGCAGCATTCTTGCCGTAATCTGCAGGCTGCTGTTGATCCCCGCCCCGCCTCTGCCATCGTGCACGCGACCGGTTCGGCTCCTGTCTTATTACAGGGTGCTGCCGATGTCACTTGCCTTTTTCTGTCGACGCTTTCGTACCGTCGACGACGTTCCGTAGTGCCCTGTCCACTCCGACGGGGAGTTGTCGATCTCGTGGTCCACCCGAGGTTCGACCGGTTAGGCAGTCTTCCTGTTCCACACCACAGGAAGCTGCTGATTTCGTGCTCCACTCATTCACCCACCCGTCCCGCTCATTCCCACTCTCCCCCGACACCCGGCGACTTTCGCCGCGCCGCATCGCCGCAGCCGCCCTCCTGACCGGCGCCGTCGCGGTGGCGGGGGTCGTGCTCACCCCCGGACCGGCCCACGCCGCCACGGTCACGAACGTGTCGACATCCGCTCAGTTGAAGACCGCACTCGGCAACGCGAAGCCCGGCGACACCATCCACCTCACGGACGGCACCTACACCGGCAAATTCGAGGCCTCCTCCGTCGGAACAGGTGCGGCGCCGATCACCCTCACCGGCTCACGAGCCGCCGTGCTCACCACCGGGTCGACCGGTTCCGGTTACGCCCTGCACGTCACGGGAGGGCACTGGAACCTCACGGGGTTCCGGGTCGACAAGGCCGCCAAGGGCATCGTTCTGGACGATTCGGACTACACGGTCATTTCCAGCGTCGACGTCGGACACATCGGCCAGGAGGGTGTGCACGTGCGCCACAGCAGCACGAACGTCGTGCTGCGCAACTCCTACGTGCACGACACCGGACTCACCTCGGCGAGCTATGGCGAAGGCGTCTATGTCGGCAGCGCGAACAGCAACTGGAGCTCGGTCATGGGCTCCTCGTCCAGCCCGGACAAGTCCGACAACGTGCTGATCCAGGACAACCGGATCGAGGACAACCCCGCGGAGGCGATCGACATCAAGGAAGGCACGACCGGCGGACGCATCACCGGCAACACCTTCCGCCATTCCGGCTACTCCGGCGACAACTCGGCCGATTCCTGGGTCGACGTGAAGGGTAACGGCTATTCGGTCTCGGGCAACTCCGGATCCTCGACCCTCGAGGACGCGTTCCAGGTGCACTCCGTGCTCTCCGGCTGGGGCGGCGGGAACGATTTCGCCGGCAACACGGTCACCGGCGGCGTCCCCGGCTACGAGGTCAACAACGCCTCGAAGACCGCGGGCAACGTGGTGCATTGCAAGACCTCCGGTGCCGGAAGCGGCCTCACCAACAAGGGTTGCAAGTAAGCCTCGCGCCTCCGCACGGAGTTGCGGAGAAAACACATTCCCACCCCCACCGAGGCGTTTTCTCCGCAACTGACCGACCGCCCAGTGGCACCTCGCATTGACCGCGCGACGCAATGGCCGCATGATGGCCACACAGGGCGAGCCGTCCTGCCGAGAGAGCGGACGAATCCCATGAGTGACACCGGTGCGTTTCAAATTGTTGTGGGCGTGGATGGATCAGAGCCGTCAGTGAAGGCGCTCGAGTGGGCGATCGTCGAGGCGAAGCTGCGGAGCGCAGAGCTCACCATCGTCACGACGTGGTCGTATCCGATCATGGCGGGAACCCCGGGAGATATCGTTCCAGAAGACTCCTTCAAAGAGGTCTGTGAGCGCATTCAGGCCGAGGCTCTCACGGCCGCGACCGATGCCGGCCTCACCGCGACAGGCCGCATCGTGCGCGGTAGTGCGGTCACCGTGCTCCTGGAGGCCGCCGAATCCGCCAGTCTCCTCGTCGTCGGCTCGCGGGGCCGCGGCGGCTTCACGGGCCTGCTGATGGGGTCGGTCTCCAACCAGCTCGTGCATCACGCCGCGTGCCCCGTGCTCGTCGTCCGGTCGAAGCGCGCCCCGCTGTCCCAGGGGTGACACCAGCGCCCGGGGCCCTGTGACTATCTACTCGGCCGGCAGAGCAGCACGATCAGGATGATCACACCGACGATCGGGAGCAACAGGAACCAGAGCCATTTCCAGGAGAAGCCCGCATCCCGCAGGCGCCGGACCGCGACTGCGAGGAACGGCAGCACGATGACCACGATCCAGAGCGTGGAGAACAACCCGAACGCCGACGTGGGATTGATCGTCGAATCCAGGGTGCTGAGCGCGAAGTCGACGATCGTCACGAAGAGCACCCACCACCAGTACTCTGAGCGGCGGGCGACTCCGGTGAACTGGCCGTATTGGCTGAACACGGACGAGATCGCTTGGCCGAAGGTCATTGGGGTTCCTGACTCAGAAGATGGATGCCGGTGCTACCGGACGTCCTTTCATCCTCCCAGATTCCGGCTAGCGGGTCTTGAGGTGGCGCATCTTGACGATGCTCACGGCGCCGGCGCCCGCAACGCCGTGCAGGCGAACGTGGACGTGATCACACGCGCTAGGTAGTCCTGAAGGCCGCCATGGCGTTGTCGAGGAACTCACCGAATGGCCGCTGCTGATCCGACTCAAGCCACGCCACGCGTGCCGCCTGAACGATGGCCGCAGGTCGAGGGTCGCTCGCAGTCACGCTCCCGGCGAGCCGGGTGACCACTCGCCCGACGAGCAGCTCCTGCACCCGCTGCATCTTTTCGAGGTAGCGAGCGTTCAGCTGGGCGCTCCCCCGCACGATGCGCTCCATCGCATGGTTCGTCACCGGTTCGTCCACGGGCTTAGACCGCCCCGCGCCGGGTGTTCTTCGGCGAGATGGCCACGCAGGCCGTGCCCCACCTGCTCAACCAGCGTCTCGCCGAGCTGGCCGAGTGGAACCCCGTGTCGCCCTCGCCGAAGGCAAATAACACCGTGGCGACCGTGCGGGCACCCTCATCAACCGAGCGATGCCCGCAGGTGAATCGCCGAGGACGGAGTCAGGAGCGGGTTGCGACCTCATCCCGCGAAAGCTCGATTCCGGCGAATGTGGGGTCGTCGTCGAAGGACTTGATGCGAGCCACCTGGTAGATGATCAACGCATAGACCGCCTTGGCGAGAATATCGGCGACGGAATAGCCGACCTGCTTGTAGACCCAGGCATCCGATCCGGAGATGTTGAGCAGCGGCAGCAGGTACGCGATCGGGTAGACGCCCCAACTGAGCAGGAGCAGGAACCGCAGCTGGCTCAGGATCTTGCGGACACCGGTCGGCTGCTGGTCGAGGGACTTGCTCAGTTGGACGAAGAGCACGAAGAGGATGTAGGCGAACGGGATGGTTGACAGCAGACCGAACAGTCCGCGAAGGCCATTGTCGCCGCTAATCTCCCCCGGATAACCGAGGATGATCATGAGCGCCGCGGCGGGAACGAGCCTCCGCAGGAGCGCCGACTGGACGGACCGCACGAGGGCGAGTACGGCGACGAGCTCGACGAGGAGCAACGGAACGGTGAGGAGCCAGTCGACGTAGCGGTAGCCCTCGTTGAAGCCGGCGCCGACGGCCTGAGAGTAGTCGCCCGTACCGCCGACGGCATCGGTCACGAACGCCGCCTTGAACGAGTCGAAGATGCGGAAGTAGTGGTAGGCGGCGATGCCGCAGACCACGATGGCCACCGTGATGGCCTGGCGGTACCGCGGCAGGATACGAGGCAGGGCGATCACGAGGAAGACAGCGGTGAAGAGCTGCGCCGCGATGACGAGCGACAGGAAGTTGTAGACGGTCTCGTACTGTCCGTGCGAGAGGATATCTGGAATCATGGCGTACTCCGTAGAAGTTCAGCGTTCCCGAGATAACTTAGTGTTTCAATTACATAGTAAGTAAGCTAAATCGTCAACATCTTTTTGGCCCGATTTCGCTAGGATCAGGTACACCAGTCGTGACGACACAAGGCTCGCTCCAGCGCAGGCCGGAGGAAACATGGACCACTCGGAACGGCCCCCGCACACGCTCAGTGGCTTTCCGGCCGCAGCTACCGAATTCGTGAGCGCCCTCGACGGCAACCGCCACCGCATCGCCGAGCGCGCCGGCGTCTCCGGAACCGAACTCCGTGCGCTCTTCCGGATCGCACGGATGGGGTCCATCACTCCGAAAGACCTCGCAACCCACCTCGGAATGACGACGGGAGCCGTGACAGCGATCTCCCGCCGCCTGGTCGACATCGACCTGCTTCATCGAATCGACCACCCCGGCGATCGCCGCAGTCTCTACCTGGAGCTGACTCCCCACGGACACGACGTCATGGGCGAGATCCACCGCGACTTCACCGACATGCTGTCGGCCTCCACCACGACACTGGACGCCGCGCAGCTCGAAGCGTTCACCGCTGCGCTCGCATCGGTAGCCGCTGAGGTGCGGATCAGATCGGCACAGCTCTGAGGCCTGGCCGGAACCTACACTGTCGGCGGATGCGTCATGTCGGTGAACGACAGAGCCGAGTCCCAGGCGAGACGACTGGAGGCCTCTCCCCGACCTGTGCGCACCCGATAAGCCGCCCACCGCGCGTAGCGCCCATCGGCCCGCCGCGCCAGCACCGGCACGGCACGCAGGTGCACGCCCTCCCTCGGCAGTTCTTCCCCCGGGAACGTCAGGGGCGTTGGACGTAGGGTGATTCCCCTCGGCAGGACGGGAACTCCGTCGCGCAGCAGTGCGGCTTTGCGCAGCGATACCTGACCGGGCGTCAACGCCACGGGTGCCAGCGGGATCCAGTGCGCGGGCACGACGGATTGCAACCTGTACGCCCGCTCCCCCTGGGTGAGGCCCTCCGGCCACGGATCGGGGACGGGCGGACGCTCGCTCGCGCGCCGCCGCGGATCCCCGCTTCGCCCCTGTACCGAGTTCTCGATGGCCCAGGCCATGTTGGCCATCTCGTCGCGCAAGAACAGCACGTCTTCGAGGGCCTCGCCCACGAGTGTGCCGACGGCCACGGGAGGCAGCACGATGCCGGGGAGCATCCGTCCGGCCGCCGAGGCAACGCCGAACATGGTGAACGCGGGATCGGCGAGCTCCGGAACCGTCACCACGTCGCCGAAGTCGTCGGTCAGGGTGACGGTTCCGACCCTGTTGACCGCGCCGAGCAGGCCGTCGACAGGCACGGCCAGCCAGTCATCACCCGAGGACAATGCGAATTCGGCAAGGCAGAGCCGTGCGAGGTCATTCGTCTGCGCCTCGATGGCGCCCACGTCGACCGCGCCGTCCTCGAGCTGCCAGTAGCGGTCGGCCGGCATGCCGGGGAACCGCAGCGGAGTGGCGAGCATAGTCGCCTCGCTGCCGACGGGGGTGCCGGCCGGTGCCTCGTCCGGCAGCCCGGCGCTGGCGCCCTCGACCCATTCGAGGTCGCTCCAGCGTACGGATGCCGAGCCGAATTGGGTGCCCCGGGCGAACACGGCGTCAGCCTCGTCACCGAAGCGCAGCGCGAATCGGTACTCCAGGCGTTCGGTCGACCAGGCGCCCCCGGAATCCGGCTCGCCGCCGAGCCAGGCCAGCCACTCGGCGATCGCCGAACGTGCGGCCGCGGCATCCGTCGCCTCGTCGATCCAGCCGGGATCCCCGGCGCGCAGCTCGGTGGCGAGTGTTCCCCCGTCGGGAACGGCGCCGCCGAGTACGACGAAGAGGCGGGCGGCCTGCGGGTCGTCGAGTCCGAGTGGATCGTTCGGGTCGTCGTCGAGGGCGAGTGGATGGCGACCCGTGAGCGTGCGTGCGAGCGCTTCTTCGCCGACGTCCGCAAGGAGGTCCACGAGCTGGGCTCCTGCCTCGGCGCGCTGTCGCAGGCCGTCGCCGAACGCGAGCTCCGGCACGTCCTGGATGAGCTCCTCGAGAAGCGCCCCCTCGCGCCACGGCCGCCAGTCGGCGTCTGCCAGATCGATCGCGGCGCCCGGCAGGGGGGCCCAGGCCGTGATCGGCAGCGCGCTCGACGCCACGTGCACCGACACGACGGATCCGGCATCCTCGCCGCTGAGTTCGCCGAACTGCCACTGCCGACCGAGCATCCACGCGGCATCGCCGATGCGCGCCTCGGCACCCGGGGCAGGGTCGCCGGTGACCGAGTCCGGCTCGAGCCGCACCATGGCCGGCGGGTCGGCAACCTGCAGCAGCTTCAGGATCCCCGCCAGGTTCTGGTCGGTCACCGCGCTGACCATCATGTCGATGGGAATCTTGACGGCCATCACTTCACCTCCGACAGGAACGGGATGCCGACCCCGGACCATTTCACCTTGGCCAGCTCCGTGAACTGGAGCCCTGTGCGGATCTGCAGCCAGGGGCTCGCCACGTAGATGGCGGGCAGGATGGCCGCGTCCCCCGGCGTGTGCTCATAGGTCACCAGCCGGGCCTTGGCCAGTTCCACGGCTTCCAGAACCGTCGCCACGACGGAATCGGTCGTCCACCTGGTGCCGTCTGGCGACACCGCGGAGAGCAGCACCTGCGGCGCCCTGGCCGATGCCTGGTTGGCGTGTACGGCGAGCCCGGTGGTGGCCCTGGCCGCGCGCAGCGGGTTGTCCGGCGCAGCTGGATCGAATGCTTTGGGGTCTGGTTGAAACGGCAGTGTCTCGGCCCAGCCGTCGATCGCGAGTCCGGCAAATGGGCCGGCGAAGTCGTCATGGCCGCCGACGAGTTCGACGACGAGGTGGCTCGCGGATGCCGCCGGCCAGGGGACGTCGTCGGGGAGAGACCCGGCCAGCCAGCGCTCCGTGCCCGCAGCCGGATCTCCGGTGGCGTCGTCGTGCTCGGTGAGCTGCACGATGCGGAGCGGGATCGGGATGCCGAGGGCCCCTCCGAGCAGTTGCGCCTCGGCGAGGCGGCCGACGCCGGCCTGGACCGTCGCGTGATCACGCAGGAAGGCGTTGATGTGTGCATGGGCCGGCTGTTTCTTCATGGCCGGCGTGACGATGGCGGTGTGGAATGAGTCGGTACCGGCGGGCTCCGTCAGCAGGGGCAGGAGCAGGAAACCGTCGCCGAGGATCCCCTCGGCCACGGCGCGGCAGGCGTCGACGATCTCGCCGGTGGTCGCTGGGACGTCGCGCGCCGGGTCGCGCAGGGCCACGAGCGTCGCCCGTGCCTGACCCAGGCGTGCGAACGCCGCCTGCCACGCGCCGACGGCCCAGGCGACGTTCGCGGGAATCGCAGTATCCGGAATCAGGGGGACGCCGAAGGCCGCGAGCCCGCGCACGGCGTCGATCACGTCGGCCACGGCATCCTCTTCGACCGCGAGGCCGTCGGAGTCGATGGCGGCGATGACCGCCTGGCCGGAGGCGAGCACAGCAGCGAGGGCGTCGAGCACAACGCCCACACGCGCGAGCAGCTCGTCGGTGTCGATCCGGCGTTCCGGGGCAACGCCGGTGCGCACGAGGGAGTCGGGGCCGAGCGGCGTTCCACCGGCAGCGAGCGAGCGAAGGCTGCCGGCGAGAGTGGCGGCGCGCAGCAGCCCGTCGGCCAGCGGCGAGTCGCCCAGAGCGGGTATGGCCGCACGCAGCTCCCGGTCGAGTGATGCCGCGTCGTCCGCGAAGACCAGGTCCAGGGCGGCCCAGCCTGCCTCGGCGAGGGTGTGACTGTTGGGGGCTTCGGTCACCGTGATGCCGGCAGGATCACCGAGGCGACGCGCCGCCCACGCTTCCAGCCTCGGTTCGGCGAGCGCGCGCGGGCGGGTGCTCGACCAGCCGGTCGCGCCGGCCGGGATGGCCGCGAACACGCCGTGGGTGAGGATGCGACCGGTCTGGCGCACGCCCAGGATACCGAGGTCTGGATCGACGGCGGCGCCGCTGGCCATGGCATCCATCGCGGCAGAGGCGCGCGACGGGTTGCCCGAAGAGTACTGCAGGACGCTCTCACTCAGAAGGGCATCCGAGACGGCGTCGAGTGTGGCCGCAGCTCCGCGCATGGCTGCGACCAGAAGGTCCCACTCAGCGTTCGACACGGGGTCCCAATTCTCGACGAAGGCGTTGTCTGGCTTCCGGCTGAGGCGGGCGCGCAACGGCGGGTTGACCACGGTGAGCGTATCGAGCGGGAACAGCCGCAGGAGTTCTGCGCCGTCGACGACATCGGCGGCGGCGACGCGCGCTGCCGCGACCTCCTGGGCCTCGTCGTTGCCGAGCTGATCGGTGGCCGCAGGCGCGATCTGCCGCAGGCTCAACTGGAACCGGGCCGCCGAGGTCCCGGCGAGGCCGCGTTCGATCTGGTACCCGAGCAGGGCGCCGATCGACTGCCCGGCCGCGACCCCTTCGAGCACGCGCCGGAGCTCGACGCCGCGCCGACTCGACAGGTCGATGGCGAACGGTTGTTTCCCCGGCAGTGCGCCGATGTTGGAGCGGTGAGCGCTCGCGAGGACGCCGGCGGCGACGGCGTGCGAGCTGCTGGGCGCGTGGATCCAGCCATCCGGATCGCTTCGGTTCGTTCCAAGACGGATCTGCTCGACGTAGCCGAACGCGCCGATGGTCATTCCGACGGGGGCGGTGGCCGCCAGGGTGGCCCGGCGTGCCGTCGCGATGCCCGTCGCCCACGCGTCGACTCGATGGGACGCCAGATCGAGCGCAGAGGCGACGGCGATGCGACGCTCGTCGAGCGGCGCCGCCGCGAGCGCGATCATGGCGGCGCGAACCTCGCCGCCCACGCCGAAGGCGTAGAGCAGTTCGGTAATGGCGCTGCTGCCGAGCCACCTCGCCTGCGCCGTGTCGCCGAGGTCGAGCGCCACCTGCGCCAGGGAGGTGCGGGCCTCGGCCACTGGTTCGATGGCGGCGATGCTCACACGCTCGGTCGGCTGGCCGTCGAAGTGCTGCACGGCAGCGACCCGCTCGGCGGCGGCGAAGAAACGCTCAGGGGCCGTATCGTCGACGGCGGCGTCGGCGGATGCCGCCACCGTGATGATCCTCCTGATCTCGGGGTCGAGCTCCACGAAGTCGATCAGCGGGCCGACGAACTCCTGGGGCGCGGCGCGGAACCTCAGTCGCTTGGCGCCGTCCCATGCGATGTCGAGCAGGGCCTGCAGCACGCTGTCGACCTTCGGTGTTGTCCCGGCCAGGATCTCGGCCACGACGTCGGGATCGCGCTCCGAAACGAGGGGCAGACCGATGGTGCGGGAGTCGTCGTGCGGCGCCGGAGTCTGCAGGATCTTGGCGGCATCGACGGAGAACTGCGCCAGCACGGCCGTGCGCAGGTGAGCCTCGGCCTGCAGTTGGGCGGGATCCGCTCCGGTCGCGGCGGCGAAGGACGCGAGCTGAGGGCCGTCGACCGCCGGTCGGGCGCGCACGCCGGTGGCCACAGGGCTGGTGCCGAGCATGTCGAGCAGGTCCTGGTCATCGAGTTGGCCTCCGGGACGCACATGGGGAACGACGGGTGATCGGCTCACCCAACGGGCGAGCGTGCGCCGGATAAGAGGTACGAGCTGCGCCGTGGTCTCGCCGGAGCGCGGCTGCCAGGCGTCGAGATCCGTGACCGGCAGCACGCCGTATGGCTGGGCGCCGATGCGCAGCGCGGGGGCCGCCCCCGCTCCGCGCACGTAGTCGCGGTGCAGGCGCCTGGCCGACTCGATGCTTCCCGGGGTGACCGCGGGGATGGCGAGGTCGTCAAGGCGCTCGAGCACAGGCTCCCAGGTCGCGAACCAGAGTGCGGTATTGGCGGCGGCCTGAGCCTCGTCCAGGGTCGAGACCGGTCCGGCGGGGATGAGATGCTCGACGGATGCGGCGTCGAGACCGAGAGCTGCCGCGAGCAGGATGGCGTCCCGCGACGGCGTGCGCGATTCCACTGGCGGGGCGCCGGCGCTCGCGGCCGGACGATAGGGCGAGCGTTCGGCATCCGCATTGTTGGTGGCGGTTCCGGCGGCCAACAGGGAGACACCGTCGCTGAACCGGTGACTGGTGAGGAGGTCGACGAAGTCGGCGGCGTTGGCCTCCTCAGAGACCGAGTTGCGCGTTCCGACCACCACGACGCGGTCGATGAGCGTGGTGCCGCCGGGCAGCTGCACCTCCACCCCCAGGCCCGCCTTCTTGGCCGCCTCGAAGTCAACTGTCCACTCCGAGCCGACCGGCACGGTGAGGCCAGCTACCTGGCTCAGCTCGTCGTCGCCGAACGCGATCGGCGAGAGCGGCACGTCGGTCGCAACCGGCGAACCGGTCACCGTGATCGGTGCTGCTCCGTTCGGAAACACCCGCACCACGAACTGGTCGGGAAGGCAGCGGGCCACGGTGCCGTGGGCCACCTCCTCCGGTGATGCAGGGAAGATCGGGGCGCCCTGTCCTCGGGTGGCGAGGTTGGTGGGCGTCGTGACTTCGGCTACCCACCCGGCACGGCGTTCTCCCACGGCCGCGGTGAGTGCGGGCCAGGCGACCGCATCGGCGACGTCGGTCCAGACGGCCGACCAGTATGCCGCTCCGGCGGCGACCTCGGCATCCGTCACCGAGCGCAGCAGGCTGTCGATGTGCGCCTCGTCGGGCGAGATGCGCACCCGAAGCGTCGAAGTGCCCGGGGTCAGCTTGCTCTCGATGCGGACGGGTAGCAGCACCAGCGGAACCTCGGGAGACGCATCACACGGGTCGAGGCGGTCCCGCAACCCGCCGATGATCTCGCGCAGGTCGTCGTCGAGCGCGAGGATCTCGCCGCGCCGAACGTGGTCGGCCGGCCGCCGGATGAGCGTTCGGCGCTTCTCGGCAAGGGTGGCGATGCGCTCGCGAACTCTGGCCAGGACGGCTGGGGTCTCGACGGGCATGGTCTACGCCTCTCTCACGATGAGGTCCGTCGCCTGGAATGCGACCCGCACCGGACGGTGCAGGTGCTTCTCGGCATAGGCGGCGGAATGCGGTGCTGTGTCGGTGAGGTGCTTCTGGTCGGCCGGCAGCTGGGCGTCGGCCGGCCGCTGGAATCGGGTGGCGCTGGGATGCTCGGCGATGGTGATCCACCACTGCTCCCCGTCGAGCTCGTCGACGGAGAGGTCGACGCCCACGAGCGCGATGTCGGGATCGAGCACCTCGGAGAAGAGCACGGGGGCGGTCTGCTGCGGAGAGCCGACCTTCTCAAAAACCGGATCGCGCACAGTGCCCTGGTTCTTCACCGCCTGGATGATGAGATCAGGGAAACGCCGCACAAGCTCGCTCTTGACCACGATCACGGCACGGCCGTCGCCACCGCCGAGGGAGATCTGCGCCGCGAGAGGCGTCGCCGGGAACAGGTGGATGGGTGTCGCCAGCTCGTCGGCTGTCGGGTTCCAGAAACGGTGGAAGTAGGTGCCGCGCTGGTCGGTCGGGTAGCCCCGCCAGAGCAGCTCCCGGCCCATTTCGTCGCTCAGGCCGACGAAGAACGCCGCCATGAACTCACTGTTGGTGGAGAGTACAGTGACGAAGTCGCTTGCCGGCAGAAGGCCGAGCCCGGGGACGAGCCACTCACGGTCGTACTCCTCGAGTGCGCGGTACATCGGCCGGTCGAAACGCGGCGCCGCCATGATCGGTGCGATACGCGGCTGGGCGAACCAGCGATCCGCGAGGCCAACGCTGAGGTGAAGTCTCCCGGCGAGGGAGGAGCGCACGGTGTGCCGGGGATCGATCTCCCCGATGATGGCGGCGGATGCGACGGCCAGGGCGTCGCGGTGCGGCACGGCATCGATCGTGAGCAGGGCCCCGGGATCGATGAGCGACGTCATCTCGGCGCGCAGCACGTCGAGCGGAAGCTCGTTGATGCGATCAAGGGCGGGGGTGAGCTTCACCTCGGCCAGGTCTGCGAACTGGGCCAGTCCGGCATCGAGTTCGGCCACGTCCCTCATGTCGCCGAGTTTCTTGAGGTGCTGCGCGTCGATGACCCTGAGGCCGCGTCCGCCGATGAGCACGTGGCCTTCGACCGGGACGCGACGGAATTCGCCGCCGCCGAGGGGAACCCGCACCGCGCCACCGCCCTGCCGGAGGCGGCCCACCGCGCCGCCGATGGGTGATCTCCTGATGATCGGCGCGCGCGGGTTCAACGGTGCGACGATTGGGCCGACCTCGAACGGGTGCAGGTCGACAGGGTGTACGTCAACGGGGTGTACGTCAACGGGGTGTACGTCAACGGGGTGCACGTCGACCGGGTGCACGTCGACCGGGTGCAGGTCGACAGGGTGTACGTCAACGGGGTGTACGTCAACGGGGTGCACGTCGACAGGGTGCACGTCGACGATGCCGAGGTCGACCAGCACCCGGTCGTTCAGCTTCACGGCCGTACCTTTCAGGCGTTCGCGCAGCGGGCTGGCGATCGTCGCCTTCGAGAGCGAGAGCTCGGCGGCGAGCGGGCCGATGCGCTGGGCACGGATGGACTCGATCGCGGGAACGGATGTCGAGCGCAGCAGCCGCTCGCTCCACCTTGTGGCGAGGTCCGCGCGCAGGTCGAAGCCGGTGTCGACGGCCTTCCAGCGGCTCGGCTCGGTGAGGTAGGTGGCGAAGCCGCCCGTACCCTCGACGCGTGCGTTCGCCTCCTTCAACAGTCCGCCGATGGTGTCGATCGGAGCGCCGATCGCCGCACTGACGAGCTGCAGGTCGAGGTGGGCGACGACATCGGCCGTGAGCCGCCCGATGCCCTCGGGGTTCGCGTATACCCGGGTGAAGTCCCGGAGCCCCGCGTCCGTTCCCACGACGTTGCCCGCGCGTTCGCGGGAGGCGGCATCCGTTCTCCTGATCATCGGTCCGGCCGGGCGGGTGACCCGCCGAAAGGCGCTCGTCGTCGCTGCGACCGGGGTCGAGCTCAGGACCACATCGGCGAACAGCGTGCTGCCCGCAGCGACCGAGATCCGGGTGGCGAGAGGAGCGGCGACCTGCAGCAGGTGCCCGGCCTGCAGCTCACTGATCCTGCCGTGGAGCCTGGTGGCGAGCAGTTCTGCCAGCTGTGCCAGGCGGATGGCGCGATTCGCCGCCTCCACCTCCCCGAGCTGGGCCCACGCCGACTGCATCAGACGCTCCTGGTCCCTCTGTACCACCCGGGTTCCAAGCCCGCCCACGATGCGCTTCACCGGAGCGAGGTTCAGCTCGGCGAACCAGTCGGAGCCCTCGATGACGGCACTCCCTCGATGCAGCTTGGCGTAGATGCGCGGGCCGATGATGGGCAGGTCGGGCACGCCATCCGTCTGCTCCTGCGTGCCCTCGATGGCGGCAGGCAGATCGAGTTCGGCGCGCAGGCCGTCGACCATTTCGGCGGGCCAGACCGCCGTCTCCGCGATCTGCTGCTCAGGAGTTGACGGCGCGCTCGGCGAGAACAGGGCACAACGCAGCACCTGCTTGCGCCCGACCTCGTCGGCACCGAGGGCCCGCAGTGGCTTGCCCGGCTGCGACGTGTCGATGAACTTGCGCCCGACCTCGTAGGGTGCGGCGATCCCCTGCAGCTTGATCGCGAGCGAGCGGAAGTCGCCGTCGGGACCGGTGCGGAACTCCCAGCTGTCGTAGACCGGGAGTCGCACCGGGTCTGGTGAGGAACTGGTCCAGGCCGGGTCGAGGGTGCCGCCCGCGAGGCCGAGACCTCCGCGCACGCCCACGTCGGTCGTCGGCACGAGGGCCGCGATGTAGTCGGTGTCCTGTTTCAGGATGCGCGGTGAGATGACCCGGGACAGGTTGACGGGAGCGTGCGCTGGTGAGAACCGGGCGGAGAGGTCCTGCCCTGTCGTCGTGGCCGGTACCTGGGCATGCGCCCACAGGTCGGCGCGAGTGAGCGTCGGCAATTGCGCGAGCGCCACCTGGAACACGGGGAGCAGTGTCCTGGACGCCGGCTCGCGCATGACCGTCGAACGCTCGAGCACGACGAGAGTAAGCCAGGGACGCATGACCGGAGCCTGCTGTGCGGCGCTGAACGCCCACGGCAGCTCGGGGCGATCGAATTCGATGTGGGCCAGCACGGTCTCCTCGGCTGTGCGAACGCCCGGGGCGGGGAAGCGCCGCACGATCTGCGCCGGGTCGATGCCGCGCACGTCGCCCGGACCGTACAGGGTCACCGAGAGGTCTGCGGATGCCGATCCCCCGGCGCTGTCGGTCAGGGGAACCTTCACCTCGGAGCTGGAACGCACCTTGCCGGGGGGCGGAGCGCTCGCCGCTGCGGAGAGGCCGCCGACGACCGTCGACGCGAACTCGAGCGACTCGATCGCAACGGCGCTCTCATCGAAGTCGTCCTCAGGAGCGATCGCCAGGGCGAAGGCGTCGCGCACCACATGAGTGGCCGTGCGGTCGAGCGGCGCGACGACGCTCGCTGCGATGGCATCCAGGTCGGCCATCAGGTCACCCCTTCACGATCATGCGCGTCGCAGTTGCGGCGCTCTCGGTGTTGATTGCCGCTGTCACGAGCGCGGCCTGCGTGGCGCTCAGTTCTCCGAGGCCGGCGAGCAGCGCCGCACCGGTGGCGGCATCCGCGATCCTCGACGAGCCCTTGTCGGAGACCGTGACACCGGCGTTCGGCGGAGCCGGCTGCGTGTACGGATTGCCGACCTCGCGCACAGCCCTGCCCACGTTGGTCTTCGTGGCGTAGGAGTTCGCGATGGTGGCGAACGTCCCCGTGAACTCGATCATCGCCGATGGCTCGTCGGGATTGCGCACGTAGGTCTGGTACGCCACGGTCGCCGACGTCGGGGTTCCGACCTTCGGGGTGGTCGCCGCGGCGATGCGGCATCCGCCGGTCATGTCCTCGAAGCCCGAGCGGGCGAGCAGGGACTCGCCCTCGAGCGCGAAGAACTGCCCGGGGGCGAATGCCGTCCTGAGCTCGCTGACGGCGCCGACGAGCCCGGAGTCTGGGGTCGCCGTCGGAGTGCCGATGGTCACCATGTCGGCCTTCACCGATGCCGAGCCGATGCGCGCGATCTTGACGCCCAACGGCACCTGGGTCTGCGACACCTCGACTCCGGCCAGCGGATGCCCGATTCGGCCCTCGACGTCGTCGACCTCGGCCAGGGTGACGAGTTGCGCGGCGTGGTCGGGCAACTGTACTTTCCAGGCGTCGGGCTCGTTCATCGCCGCTGCGGCGATCTGGAGGGCATCGACCGTGGCGATGAGCGGCGGCGGCTTCTCACCCCACTCGACGGGACCGAGATCCTCATCGAAGGTGGGGAGGAACCAGACGTCGACCTTGATGTGCCCAGCCAGGCGGAACGGTTTGGTCCCCTCGAGCGAGCCGCGGAAGACGATGGAGCAGAGCGTGAAGCCGAGCAGCTCAACCTCGACGCCCACCTCGATGGTGATCTTGAAGGCGAAGCGCGGCGCCCAGATGAAGATCATGTCGAGCGTGAGCCAGGCCTTCGCCACGATGACGGAGAAGTCGGCGTTGAGGCGCCCATCGACGCCGAGCATGACCGAGCCCGCCGTGATGGCGAAATACGCCTTGATGACAAAACTGATCGCCTTGGACGGCGAAAGGTCGATGGTGACCCTGTCCATGTCACCGAGCTTCGGCTTGCCGCCCGTCAGCTTCTCGTACTCGGGGTGAAAGCCGCCGACCGAGAACTCGAACGCTCCGTTGCCCGACCACTGAATGTAGAGGCCGAGGTCACCCGAGATCTTGATGCCGGCCACGGTGGAGTCGCGCATGCTCGCGAACAGCAGCAGGTAGTCGGGGGTGATCGCCACGAAGACGTCGGCGCGGATGTCGGTGATCGGCGCCTCCTTTGTCGGCACTCGCACCCGCAGGGAGCCGAGAATGACGATCATCGGATCGGGAAGCGCGAGCACCACGCCGAGCTTCATCTCCACGAACTTCGCCTGCGAACCCCAGCCGAGTTCGACGATCGGGCCGAAGACGAAGCCGCCGTCCTTCGGCGGGAACACGTGCGCCACCTTCTCGAGCAGCTTGGGCGCCTCGGCGACGGGGTTGTCGGGGAACAACATCTTGTCGAGGATGTGCTCCTTCATCCCGGAGCGGAGCTCTTCGAGGTCGAGACCGCGGTTGAGCGCCAGGATGCCACCGATGCCGTTCAGAGTGAATCCCATGCTGAGGTCGATCGCCACGGGGAAACGCACGCCGATGACGAGCACGATGGAGAACGGGTCCGGCGAGAGGATGACTATGGCCGACAGGCCGAACTTGAGGATCTGAAGCTGGACGACCCCGCCGAACTCGACCCGCTTCACGTCCTGCCCGCCGACCTTGTAGGTGCGCTCGACGCGTTGGATGAACCCGCCACCCGTGACGGGGCCTGCCTTCACTCGCAAGCCGATCGCATCCGGCCAGCGAGGCGAGACGGGGAGGTTGAAGACGGCCTGCTGCTCGGCCTCACCCTCGGGTGTCACCACGAAACCGGAGCCGACGATCTGCAGCCCGATGACATCCCCCAGCTTCGCGGCGATCGACGTGGTGAGTTCGAATCCGGTGACCTCCCGAGCCGGGTTGCGCACGAGCCCGAACGCCACCTCGCGCAGTTCGACCCCCGGGAACGAGAAACGCGTGGGCAGAACCGCCTTCTCATTACCGCGGCCGTCACCGATGTAGAACCCCTGTCCGGTGTCGAGCGAGACCGTCGTGAGGGTCGTGGCCTTCGGGTCTTCGGAGCCCGGCATGACCTTCGCCAGCAGGGGGTCGCTCGTGAGGCCGGGCTGCAGGATCGTGCGGAAGCGCAGACCGAGGATCGCCACATCGCCGATGAACCACTTGCCGTCGCGCTCCAGCAGGCTGGTCTTCTCCTCGGCCGTCGGGTTCGCGATCTCGCGGTCGCTGAACTGCAGGAACGCCTCGAACGTGACCTGGTCGAGCGTCATCGCGCCCAGCTTCACCTGGCCGGAGCGGAGGAATGTGGCAGCCAGGAGGAACTTTCCGTCGGTGCGGTCGAGGGCGAGGTTGTCGCCGAGCTTCTTCACCAGGTCATCGACGCCGAGCACGTTCTTCCCGAAGCTGTTCAGAAGCTTGCCGGAACCGGCGCCGAGATTCTTGAACGGTTGCGCCCACGGGTTCCAGAGATCCATCAGGCCGGAACGGATGGTCTCGTCGACGGTGCCGTCCGCCTTCTTGGCCAGCTCCTTGGCGACGATGTTGAACGCCTCGTCCATCGCGGCGAGGGCCATGCCGATGCGCACAGCGACCCTCGCGGCGGTATCGACGTTGAAGTCGTCCTTGTCGATGTCATCTGCCGACTCCTTCACCATCTTGGCGATGAGCTCGGTCTGCTTCTTGATCTTCTCGGCAATCGGTTCCACCAGGGCGACGGCGGCCTTGATGTCGGCCTTGAGCTTCTCGAAGGTCGGCTTGACGTCGCCGACGGCGCCGAAGGTGACGATCGACTCGAGGAACGGCACCGTGTCCTTGAAGGACGTGCCGCTCATGGCGCCGAGGCGTGAATTGGCGAAAGCTTCGATCCCGTTGAGGAATCCGGTTCCGATGTCGGTCATCGTGTCCCACTTTGTGTTCAGGAGCAGCGCTGGCCTGCAGTCCTGGCTTCGTGCGTCCGTCCGCAGTGCTGCGGACGTTTCGGCTCCGGGCGCGGAACGACGAGTGTGCAGACTCGAAGCGCGAGCGGAGGACGCCCGAACACAGCGGGCATCGCGAGAATTCAGTTGTTCCGGGGGTGGTCAAGTGGCGCGACGTTGCGGGAGCTGAGAACTGATCTGGGCAAGAGCATAGACCCGGGGCAGGGCGGGCGTCTAGAGCACCGTCCCTCCTCACGTCAGCACGAATGGCAACGTCGTACTATCGGAGAATGAAGGTCATCGCGGTCTACAGCACCAAGGGTGGGGTCGGCAAGACAACGACGGCCGTGAACCTCGCATGGGAAGCATCCCGGAACTCGCGTGTTCTGCTCTGGGACCTCGACCCGCAGGGAGCCGCGACCTTCGTTCTCAACGTCAAGCCCAAGGTCAAGGGCGGCGTGAACTCGCTCGTCACGGGCAGGACAGATGCAACGGCATCCGTTCGGGCCACGGCATACGAGCGACTCGACGTGCTGCCCGCCGATGACAGCTACCGTGACCTCGACCTCGTGCTCGACGCCGCGAAGAAATCGACACACCGCCTCGGGCGCATACTCGAGTCGGTCGCCAGAGAATATGACGTCGTCGTGCTCGACTGCCCTCCGGGATCGTCCCTCGTCGCAGAGAACGCCCTCCGCGCAGCCGATGTCGTGGTCGTTCCGCTGATTCCGTCCCCGCTCTCCCTGCGGTCGCTCGACCAGGTGGTCTCGATCGTCACGGAGTCCGCGAAGTCCACACCCATCCTGGCGTTCCTTACGATGGTCGATCGGCGCAAGACCGGGCACCGAGTCGCAGCCGAATCATTGCACGGCGCCCGACCGGAGGTGCTTGCGATCAGCGTGCCCGCGACCGTCGTGGTCGAACGGATGGGTGCCGAACGAGCCCCGGTCGCAGCCTTCGCCCCGAACACGACTGCCGCCCGCGCCTACAAGGACCTCTGGACCGCAGTCGCCGCAGGGGTGCATCTCACGAAGCCGGCCACAAAGCCCACGAAGAAGAGCCGCCCCAAGGCCCATTGACACGCGACCCTGCCGGGAGGCTGTATTCGACCGCTATCCCGTGGTCTGGCGCTCTGGCCGCAGGAAACGGGTCTGCCGGGATGCCCAGGGGCTAGAACTGGGCCGGTCGAGAGGCCGAGCCATAGCCTTCGAGGGGAGGCGGGTAGCCGTGCATCGCGAGAAGCTCCGGCGCGTACTGCTCGTCACGGCCGCCCAGGATGATCGCCCAGACGAACGGCAGGAACATGCCGAGCACGAGCATCCCGGAGTCTTTTCGGAACGCGATCCCAATGCGGTACATGCCGATGTAGACGAACACGGAGGAAACCACATTGCCGCCGGGCACAAGCCCCAGCCACACCCAATTGCCGCTCTGACCGCCGAGCCGCAGCAGCGTCCACGTCTGCAGGAAGGGAACCCACGCCTTCCAGGAGGGTATTCCCGTCTTGCGGAACAGTGTCGCGAGCGACGCAGCAAGGAGGAGGTAGCCCGCGAGGAACGACACGAACACGATTCCCGCGGTCGCGGTGAGGACCACGCCCAGTGCCGGTGCGAGAGCGCCCAGATCGAAGCGGCTGAAAGGCCTCTGGCTCGCGAGCGTGGCCAGCGGCGCCGAGAGCGCGCGATCGTTCGCATCGATCGCGAGACAGGCGACAAACCGGTCTCCGACGGCCCACTCCTCCTCCGTCGGATTGAACCAGATGTACGTCAGCCAGCTGGGCACGCCGGAATCGAAAGCTGCACCGCAGCGAGATTCACCGACCGAATTCAGCTGAGCCGTCGACGGGTAGTCGCCGGCAGGGAAGGTGAACGTGTTGTACACCTCGCTGCCGTGCGGGGAACCGCAGTCAAGGATGTCGACCGTGTCGTAGACGACTGTATTCGCGGAGATGTCCGTGCACTGTCCTGGCGTGAGCTGGCTGAACGGTTCCGTGTCGACGACCAGAGAACCGTGTAGATCGGGAGCACCGGGCGCCCCGCTGCTCCCTGCAGATGACTGCGGCCACGCGCATCCCGAAAGGGCCAGAAGCGCGAGCACACCGATCATCCCGCCGAGGACTGCTCGTCGTGCCACAAGTGCGGGCCGCAGCGGGCCGGAGCGTGTCGTCATCGACATGATCCTATGGGCGCGACGAACAATGATCCGGGCACCGATTGTCCGGCGTGTCGCCGAGCCCAGACTGGCGAGAGGTTGTGGCACCCACAGCGGCACTTGTGGCGAAAAAAACCTGTGCCTGGAAACAAAAGAACCCCTGGTTTCCGCGGAAACTCAGGGGTTTTAAGCTGGGGTACCTGGACTCGAACCAAGAACAACTGAACCAGAATCAGTCGTGTTGCCAATTACACCATACCCCATTGGCCGTTGGCCTCTCCGAAGATCGGCCGACTCGTAACTCTAACCCACAGAGCGGATGCTGGCCAAACTGAGCGCCACATCGGCGGGTTGCGAGCCCCGAATCATCGGTTCACGCCCGTCAGCTCGCGACCACCGGCGAGCTCGCCGCGTCAGCGGCCACGACCGCAGAGAGCACTCCGAGCCGGGCGAGCGACTCGCCTCGGCCGAGGATCTCCATCGACTCGAACAGCGGCGGCGACACCTTCCGGCCCGAGATCGCGACGCGCAACGGCCCGAACGCGACCCGCGGCTTGAGCCCGAGCCCCTCGATGAGCGCAGCGGTGAGCGCCTCGTGCACCCGGTCGTGGGTCCACTCGGCCTCGGGAATGCTCTCGAGGGTCGTGACGGACGCCGCGAGGATCTCGGCGGCATTCTTCGGGAGGCTCGCGAGGGCATCCGCCTCGTGCACGAGCGCGTCGCTCGTGACGAACAGGAACCCGAGCATGCCCGGCGCCTCGCCGAGCAGCGCGATGCGCTCCTGGATCAGCGGCGCCGCGGCCGTGAGCACGGCCTGGCGGGCGTCGCCCAGCGGCAGGTCGACGACTCCGGCGGAGACGAGGTAGGGCACGATACGCGCGGCGAAGTCAGCGGGCTCGAGCAGGCGGATGTGGTCACCGTTGATCGACTCGGCCTTCTTGAGGTCGAAGCGCGCCGGGTTCGGGTTGACGTTCTCCACGTCGAAGGCGGCGACGAGCTCGTCGACGCTGAAGACGTCCTGGTCCTTGGAGAGTGACCAGCCGAGCAGTGAGAGGTAGTTGAGCAGCCCCTCGGGGATGAAGCCGCGCTCGCGGTGCAGGAACAGGTTCGACTCGGGGTCGCGCTTGGAGAGCTTCTTGTTCTTGTCGCCCATCACGTAGGGCAGGTGGCCGAAGCGCGGCACGAAGGTCGTCAGGCCGATCTCGATCAGCGCGTGGTACAGCGCGATCTGGCGGGGCGTCGAGGACAGCAGGTCCTCGCCGCGCAGCACGTGGGTGACGCCCATCAACGCGTCGTCGACCGGGTTGACGAAGGGGTAGAGCGGATGCCCGTTGGGGCGCACCACGACGAAGTCGCTGAACGAGCCGGCCGGGAAGGTGATCTCGCCGCGGACGAGGTCGTCGAAGCTGATGTCGGTGTCCGGCACCTTGAGCCGCAGCGCGGGGGCGCGGCCCTCGGCACGGTAGGCGGCGCGCTGCTCCTCGGTGAGGTCGCGCTCGAAGTTGTCGTAGCCCTGCTTGGGGTCGCGGCCGAGGGAGACGTTGCGCGCCTCGATCTCCTCGCCGGTCGCGAAGCTCTCGTAAATGCGGCCAGAGGCCTTGAGCTGCTCGACGACGTCCCGGTAGATGTCGTAGCGCTCGGACTGGCGGTACGGCCCGTGCGGTCCCCCGGCGTCGACGCCCTCGTCCCAGTCGAGCTTCAGCCAGCGCAGCGCGTCCTTGAGCTGCAGGTAGCTTTCCTCGCTGTCGCGGGCGGGGTCGGTGTCCTCGATCCGGAAGATGAAGGTGCCGCCGGTGTGCCGCGCGTAGGCCCAGTTGAACATGGCCGTGCGAACGAGACCCACGTGCGGGGTTCCGGTCGGTGAGGGGCAGAACCGTACGCGAACATCCGTGCCGGTCGCGGTGGAAAATGGGTACACAGTGGTCTCAGACATCGGTATCGAGTCTACTTGGCGCGTCGATCACGCGGTGGGTGCACGCGGGGACAGGTGCGTGCCTGCGTGCGTGCGGGGCACTATCGGGCGGATACGGTGAGCGATGCGAGTGCGCGGAGGGTCTCCCCCAGCGCCGGCACGCCAATGGCCCCGTCAGCGGTGACGGCATGGAGCGTGCGATACTCTCCCGGCCGGGTCGGACGGATCAGCACTCCCGACCGAGCGCCGACGGAGTCGATCGCGAGCGTCGGCAGCACGGCGACGCCGATGCCGGCGCCGACCATGCCGAAGACCGCGGCGACATTGTCGGTCTCGTAGGAGATGTCCGGAACGAACCCGCGCCGTTCGCAGAGCTCGAGCAGGTGCCCGCGGCAGCGCGGGCAGCCGCCGATCCAGCGCTCGCCCGCGAGATCGCCGAGGTCGATCGACTCCGCATCGCCGAACCGGTGGCCGGCCGGAACCACGAGCAGCACCTCGTCCCGTCCGAGCGTCGTGACCGAGAGCCCCTCCGCACTGTCCCGGTGCGGGTCGACGAGGTCGCCGGGGTAGCTGAACGTGATCGCGAGGTCGACGCGGTTCTCGCGCACGAGGGCGACGGCCTCGGGTGGTTCGGCTTCGACATAGGTGATCGACAGCCCCGGAAGCCGCCTCCCCAGGTCGGCGAGCAGGCGCGGCACGATCGTCGCGGACGCAGAGGGAAAGGCCGCAACCCGCACCAGGCCGGCCCGGAGACCCTGGAGTTCGGCGAGGTCACCTGCGGCGGCGTTGAGGGCTCCGGTCACGGTACGGGCGTGCCGGGCGAGCAACCGGCCGGCCTCGGTGAGACGCACACCCCGGCCGACCCGCTCCACCAGGGCGAGTCCCACCCGCAGCTCGAGGCGCTTGAGTTGCTGGCTGACCGCGGGCTGGCTGTAGCCGAGGGCGCGGGCCGCTGCCGTGATCGAACCGTGCTCGGCGAGAGCCTGAACGATGCGCAGCGAATGGGAGTCGAGGGCGGAATCGGCGAGAGGCATCCTCAAGGATAACGCTGGGTTATGGTTTCTATCACTCACTGGCGATTGTCGAATGAGTGCGAGCGGCGGATGCTGGAGGAATGACCAGCCCAGCCTCCCCCGACACGACCCGCTCGCGAATCGACGGTCCGCCACTGGGCATCCCCGCAGCCCGGGCGCAGTTCCCCGGCGGGCGCGGGTACCTCGCCGCCTGCACGCTCGGGCTGCCGACGGCCGGAACGGTCGCGGCCCTTCGCGCAGACCTCGACGCCTGGGCGAGCGGCTCTGCCTCGGCCGCAGGGTACGCCGCGCTCGTCGAACGGGTGCGTGCCGTCTACGCGCGGCTCGTGATGGTACCGGTGAGCCGGGTGGCAATCGGTTCCCAGGCTTCCGTGCTCGCGGGCCTCGTGGCCGCGAGCGTTCCGGACGGGGCGGAGGTGCTCTGCGTCGACGGCGACTTCAGCTCGATGGTCTTCCCGTTCCTGAACCAGGCCCACCGCGGCGTCACTGTGCGACACGTTCCGCTCGCGCACCTGGCCGAGAGCATCACGGGTAACACCTGGTTGGTCTCCTGGTCACTCGTCCAGTCCGCGACGGGCACTGTCGCCGAGACGACGGCGATCATCGCCGCTGCGCGCCGTCACGGGACCTTCACCCTGTGCGACACCTCACAGGCAGCCGGGTGGATGCCTGTGGACGCCTCGGTCTTCGACGCCACGATCTGCCACGCGTACAAGTGGTTGTGCGCGCCGCGCGGCGTGGCTTTCCTCACGATTGCCGAGGGGTTCGGCTCCGTCGTGCGCCCGGCCCAGGCCGGCTGGTACGCCGGCGAGGACGTCTGGGGCTCCTGTTACGGGCCGGGAATGCGGCTCGCGGCCGACGCCCGTCGTTTCGACGTGTCGCCGGTGTGGCAAGCCTGGGTCGGTGCGGAACCCGCCCTCGAGTTCTTCGGCACACTCGACCTGGCCGAGGTGCGACGGTACGACGTGGGCCTCGCCGACGCCTTCCGCGCCGGACTCGGCATCGACCCGACCGAACAGACCGGCCAGGCCACCGTGACGTGG
This sequence comes from Cryobacterium glucosi, assembly GCF_004402235.1. Taxonomy (GTDB): domain Bacteria; phylum Actinomycetota; class Actinomycetes; order Actinomycetales; family Microbacteriaceae; genus Cryobacterium; species Cryobacterium glucosi. Next base: position 49,769 of record NZ_SOFS01000005.1, on the reverse strand, counting down.
GCGGATGCCGCGGGCACCGACCTCGCGCGCCTCACGGCGGCCGGACTCACGGCATCCGGTCGGGCGGGCCGCGCTCGCGTGGCCTTCCACCTCTGGAACGATGCCGACGACGTTCAGGACGCGCTCCGCGCCCTCGGCCGCTGACGCCGCAGCCGCTGACAACGCGACCGCCGGCACCGCGTGAGGTGTCGCAGATCGAGGTTCGCGGGCCTCCGGAACCTCGATCTGCGACACCTCAGGCGCGCGTGCTTCTACTACTTTGCAGCGACGACGGCGATGATCCGGGCCGCGAGCTCGCCGGAGGATGCCGGGTTCTGACCGGTGTACAGGTTACGGTCGACTTCGATGTGCGCGGTGAACGGCGCCGCCTCGACGAAGTCCGCGCCGAGGTCCACCAGGCGGGTCTGCACGAGCCAGGGCGCCTTGGGCGCCAGTCCCCCGATGACCTCTTCCTCGTTCGTGAACCCGGTCATGCGATAACCGGTGAACGGCCAGCTGCCGTCCGCGCGCTTCGCGGCGAGGAGCGCGGCAGGGGCGTGGCACAACACGGCCAGGATACGGTCGGTGTCGAGCGCCTCGGTCATGAGCGCGCCGGACGTCGCGTCGACAGCGAGGTCCTCCATCGGGCCGTGGCCACCGGGGTAGAAGACCACGTCGTAGTCGGCGACATCGATGTCGTCGATGCTGCGCGGGGCGTCGAGCTCCTCGCCGATCGACCCGAGGTAGGCGATGATCTCGGCGGCCCGGTCCTCCCCGCCCGCGGCCTGGGGGGTGAGGCTGCCGCGGTCGATCGGGGGCGCGACCCCGCCGGGAGTCGCGATGGTGATGGACCATCCGGCCTCGCTGAATCGCCGGTGCGGTTCCGCGAGCTCCTCCGCCCAGTACCCGGTCGGGTGCAGGGTGCCGTCATTGAGGGTCCAGTGGTCAGCGGCGCTGACGACGAAGAGTACGTGGGCCATGATTCTCCAATGTTCAAAAATGGGTGGATGCGTGTCGTGGAGCGGGATCGAGTCGGCTCAGACGGTCGTGCGCACGACCATCTTGCCGGTGTTCTCTCCGCGCATGAGGCCCAGGAAGGCCTCGACCGCGTTGTCGATCCCGTCGACGACGGTCTCGTCGAAGACGACGGCGCCGCTCGTCAGCCATCCGGACATCTCGGTCGAGAACGCGCCGAAGTGCTGCAGGTAGTTGCCGACCGTGAACCCCTTCAGGGTGAGCCCGCGGGTCACGATGTTCGACATGTTGCGGGGTCCCGCGGATGCCTCGGTCGTGTTGTAGAGGGAGATCGCGCCGCAGAGTGCAGCGCGTCCGCCGTCCTTGAAGGCGCCGAGGGCGGCCTCGAGGTGCTTTCCCCCGACGTTGTCGAAGTACACGTCGATGCCATCGGGTGCGGCGAGGGCGAGCTGGCCGGCGATGTCGCCGTCCTTGTAGTTGAAGGCGGCGTCGAAGCCGTACTTGCTCGTGAGCAGCGCAACCTTCTCGGGCGTGCCTGCGGAACCGACAACGCGGCCGGCACCCTTGAGGCGGGCGATCTGGCCGACCATGCTGCCGACGGCCCCGGCTGCGCCCGAGACGAAGACCGTGTCGCCGGGCTTCATGCCCGCGATGTCGAGGAGGCCGACGTAGGCGGTGAGAGCGGTCATCCCGAGCACGCCGAGGTAGGCGGAGAGCGGAACGCCGGGCAGTTCGGGCACGACGCGGAAGCCCGCGGCGGGGGCCTGCACGAGGTCGCGCCAGCCGTACTGGTGCACGACGACGTCGCCGACGGACACTCCGTCGGCGGCAGATGCGACGACCCGGCCGACCGCGCCACCGGTCATGGTCTCGTCGAGTGCGTAGGGCGGCGAATAGCTCTTCACATCGTTCATCCGGCCGCGCATATAGGGGTCGACGGACACGAACTCGTTGGCGACGCGGATCTCGCCGGGCGCGAGCTCCGGCAGGTCGACGTGGACCGTGCGGAAGTCGGCCGCCGTCGGCCATCCGACGGGGCGTGCGGCGAGCTGGATCTGGGTGCTGGTATTCGCTGTCATGGGTGACTCCTGAACTTCTCTGTGCCGAACGTGGGGCTCGGAACGTTTTTGTACCGACTGGTTTACTATATGCTGAATCGAACGGTACACAAAAACCCGACCACTGACTGGAGACCGAGATGGGCCGCACGCCGAGCTTTGACGCTCCCGTCGTCGTGACCGCGGCACGCGACCTGTTCTGGGACCGCGGCTTCGAGGCGGCGTCCCTCGCCGACCTCGAGCGGGTCACCGGGCTCAACAGGTCGAGCCTGTACCACGCGTTCGGAAGCAAACGCGGGCTCTTCGACGCCGCGGTCGCGGACTACCTCGAGACGGTCATCCGCCCGCGCCTGCGCCCGCTGCTCGCCGAATCGGCCGGCCGTGCCGCCCTGCTCGCGTACTACGGCGACCTGAGCCTGGCCGTCGCCTCCCTGCCCGACGATTCACCGCGCCGGGGCTGCCTGCTCGTCAACTGTGCAGCGGGACTCGCCGGCCACGACGACCCCGCCAGGAAGGTCGTCGACGACTACCGCGCCGAGCTCACGGCGGCACTCCGCAACGCCCTCGCGGGAGCGGCGGCCGAGATCGCTCCGGGCACGGATGCCGGGGCCGCTGTCCTCGACGAACGCGCCCGCACGCTCGCCGCCTTGTCGATGAGCGTCATGCTGCTCGCCCGGGTGAACCGGGACGAGTCGCTCGCACTCCTCGCCACGGCCGCGGACCAGGTCCGGTCCTGGCACCCCTGATCTATTGCTCTAGAGGCGCTTGACCGGGTTCGTCAGGATGCCGATGCCCGGGATCTCGATCTGCACGGCGTCGCCGTCGTGGACCTTTTCGGCGCGGTCAGGGGCGCCGGTGAGGATCACATCGCCCGGCAGGAGCGTGAAGACGCTCGAGACGAACGCGACGACCTCGGCGACCGAATGCTTGTAGAGCGCAGCCGTCCCCTTCTGGAACTTCTCGCCGTTGACCCGACCGGTCAGGTGCAGGCTCGTCCAGTCGTACTCGGTGTCGATCACGGGGCCGAGCGGGCAGAACGAGTCGAAGCTCTTGGCGCGGGCGAGCTGCCCGTCGCGCTCGAGGAGATCGCGCGCCGTCACGTCGTTCGCAATCGTGTACCCGAAGATGACGTCTTCGGCGTTCTCGACCGTCACGTTCTTCGCGATCTTGCCGATCACGATCGCGAGTTCGCCCTCGACGCGCACGTCGTGGGACTGCGCCGGGAGGAAGATCGGGTCGTCCGGCCCGATCACCGAGGTGTTCGGTTTGAGGAAGAAGAGGGGCTCGCGCGGTTCGGCGTGCTCGCGTTCTTCGTCGTCGGAGAAGAACGCATGCGCCATGCCCACGATCTTGGAGCGCGGGATCACGGGCGCGAGCAGCTTCACGTCGCGCAGGGCGATCCGGTCGCCGGTCGGGTCGTACCCGGCGAACATCGGGTCGCCCTTGAGTACGACGAGCTCATCGTCGTCGACGATGCCGAAGGCGATGATTCCGCCCTGGCTGAACCGCGCGACCTTCACGCCTGGTCCGCGGGTACGTCGAGGCGGGTGAGCCAGCCGTGCCGGTCGGGCAGCAGCCCGTACTGGATGTCGGTCAGCTCCTGGCGGAGCGCCATCGTGATCGTGCCGGCCGGCGCATCCGCATCGCCGATGGCCAGGCCGCCCGGTCCCTTGAGCTGTGAGATCGGGGTGACCACGGCGGCGGTGCCGCACGCGAAGACCTCGGTGATGGCACCGGATGCGATTCCGTCGCGCCAGTCGTCGAGGGTCACGTCGCGCTCCTCGACAGTCAGTCCCCGGTCACGGGCGAGCTGGATGATGCTGTCGCGCGTGACACCCTCGAGGATGGTGCCGGTCAGTCGCGGGGTGACGAGCGTGTCGGTGCCGTACACGAAGAAGACGTTCATCCCACCGAGCTCGTCGATGTGCGAACCGGTTTCCCCGTCGAGGAAGAGTACCTGGGCGCAGTCGTTGTCGTATGCCTGCATCTGCGGCAGGAGCGAGGCGGCGTAGTTGCCACCGCACTTCGCGGCCCCGGTTCCGCCGCGGCCGGCACGGGCGTATTCGGTCGAAAGCCAGATCTTGATCGGGGCGACGCCGTTGGCGAAGTAGGCGCCCGCAGGGCTCGCGATGACGTAATAGCCGACCTTGTGGGCGGCGCGCACACCGAGGAAGCTTTCGTTGGCGATCATGAACGGTCGCAGGTAGAGACTCGTCTCATGGTCCGACGGCACCCAATCGCCGTCCACGGCGATCATCTGCCGGATCGATTCGATGAAATCGCTCTCGGAGAGCTCCGGCAGGGCGAGCCTGCGTGCCGAACGCTGGAGCCGGTCGGCGTTCTTCTCCGGGCGGAAGGTCCAGATGGAGCCGTCGGCGTGGCGGTAGGCCTTGAGCCCCTCGAAGATCTCCTGGCCGTAGTGCAGCACCGAAGAGGCCGGGTCGAGCTGCAACGGGCCGTACGGGATGACCCGGGCATCGTGCCAGCCCTCCTCGACGGTCCAATCGATCGAGACCATGTGATCGGTGAACTTTTTGCCGAAACCGGGGTCGGCGAGGATCTCCTCACGCTCGGCCCTCGTGCGCGCCATCGTGGACGGCGTCAGGCTGAAGGTCAGCGGGAAGGCGCCCGTGGTCGCGGCGTCGGTCGTGGTGCCTGTGGTGGTCTCGGTGGTGGTGTCGCTCAGTGCTGCCTGGCTCATTGGAGTCCCTTGTCTGTCATTCGAGTCACGATGGCGTCGCCCACCGCGCTGGTACCGCGCGACGCCGTGAATGCCCCATTTTCCGTACGGGCCGCGATATCGGCGACCACCGCGTCCCGGACCCGGGCCGCGGCATCCGTCAGGCCCAGGTGATCGAGCAGGAGGGCGACGGAAAGGATGGCGGCCGTCGGGTCCGCAAGCTGCTTGCCCGCAATGTCGGGGGCCGAACCGTGCACCGGTTCGAACATGCTCGGGAACCGGCCGTCCGGGTTGATGTTCCCGGATGCTGCCAGGCCGATGCCGCCGCTGATTGCGGCCGCCAGGTCGGTGAGGATGTCGCCGAAGAGGTTATCCGTGACGATGACATCAAATCTACTCGGATTTGAGACGAGGAAAATCGTCGCAGCATCCACGTGCAGGTAGTCCACCGTCACGTCGGGGTATTCGGCGGCGACGGTCGTCACGATCCGCTGCCACAGGCCGCCGGCGAAGACGAGCACGTTGGTCTTGTGCACGAGGGTCAGGTGTTTGGCCGCGCGGCCCCTGGCGACCTCGAAGGCGTAGCGTACGACGCGTTCGACGCCGAAGGCCGTGTTGACCGAGACCTCGTTGGCGACCTCGTGCGCGGTGCCCTGGCGGATGGCGCCGCCGTTGCCGACGTACGGCCCTTCGGTGCCCTCGCGCACGACGACGAAGTCGACGTTGCCGGGAGCCGCGAGCGGGCTCGGCACACCGGGGAACAGCACGCTCGGTCGCAGGTTGACGTAGTGGTCGAGCGAGAAGCGCAGCCTGAGCAGCAGGCCCCGCTCGATGTTCGCGTTCGCGAGGCGCGGGTCGCCGGGCACTCCCCCGACGGCGCCGAGCAGGATGGCGTCGTGGGCGGCGATCGCCCCGAGGTCATCATCGGTGAGCACGTCGCCCGTCTCGAGGAACCGGGTCGCGCCGAGCGAGAACCAGGTCAGCGCGAATTCGACGTCGTCGGCCACTGTCGCTGCGCCGAGCACCTTGACGGCCTCGGCGACGACTTCGGGTCCGATCCCGTCTCCGGGAATGACGGCGAGCTTGATCTGACGGGACATGGGACTCCTGGGGGCTCGGATTGCTGTACCCAAACCCTACTGCGACGCGTCAGGTCGGGTGATCCCCGCGTCTTCGTCACTCCCGGAATCGACGCCGGCTCACCGCGCCGAGCGCAGTGCGACCCAGGCGACCATGGCCGCTACGACCACGAGTCCGGCTCCGATCCAGGCGGTGGGACCGATTCCGGTGAGGAAGGCCTCCCGCGCAGACTCCAGCAGCATCCGGCCGGCTCCTGCCGGCAGCTCGGCCGCAACGGCGACGGCCCCGCCGAGGGTCTCCCCCGCCGCGGCCCGTTGTCCGGCGCCGAGCCCATCAGGCAGCACCACCGCGGAGCGGTATGCCGAGGTGAGGATGCTGCCCAGGACCGTGGTGCCGAGAACCGCGCCCAGTTCGTATGCGGTTTCCCCGACAGCGGATGCAGCGCCCATCTTCTCCGGCGGTGCGCTCGCCACGATCAATTCGTTCGACACCGTCTCGGCAGCCCCGATCCCGATCCCGAGGGCGACGAAGGCGACGGCCACACCGGCAGGGCCGAATCCGGCTCCGCCGATCGCGAATGCCGTGTACCCGGCCGCAGAGAACAGCAGCCCGGCCGGGATCACGATCGACGGCCGGATCCGCCTGGCGATCGGGACGACGATCAATCCGGCCAGGATCATCGCCACCAGGCCGGGCACGAGTACCAGGCCGGCAGCGAGGGGCTCCAGGCCGAGGACGAGCTGGAGGTATTGCGAGACGAAGAACAGTCCGCCGACGAGCGCGACGACGCTCAGGAAGTTGACCCCGACCGCGCCGCTGAACGAACCGCGACGGAAGAGTGCGAGGTCGAGCATCGGCTCATGGAGACGCCGCTGCCGATGGGCGAAGAGGATGCCGGCAACCAGTCCCACTGCGATCGACACGGTTCCGGCGACGCCGAACCCGGAGTCGGCGAGCGTCTTGATGCCGAAGACGATCGGGAACATCGTCAGGAGCGAGAGCAGGATGCTCGGCACATCGATCGCACCCGGGTTCGGATCCCGGGATTCCGGCACGATCAGCGGCGCCACCACGAGCAAGGGCAGCAACAGCGGGACCGCGAGCAGGAAGACGGATCCCCATTCCCCGTTCTCGAGGATGAGTCCGCCGACAACGGGGCCGAGTGCGCTGCCGGCCGCGAAGCCGCTCGCCCAGATGGCGATGGCGAGGCGGCGCTCATTGCGTTCCGTGAAGACGGACCGCAGGAGTGCGAGCGTGGGCGGCATCAGCATGGCCCCGAACACGCCCAGTGCAGCACGGTCGAGGATGAGCCATTCGATGCTCGGCGCGAAGGAGGCGATCACCGACATCGCTCCGAAGCCGGCGGAGCCGATCAGCAGCAGTCGGCGCCGGCCGATCCGGTCGCCGAGGCTGCCCATCGAGACCAGCAGCCCCGCGAGTACGAGGGGGTAGATGTCGATCACCCAGAGCAGCTGGGTGCCGCTCGGGCTGAGGGCCTCGGAGATCTGCGGCAGGGCAAGGTTCAGCACGGTGTTGTCGATCGAAACGAGCAGCACCGGCAGCATCAGCACCGCAAGGGCCCACCAGCGGCGCACGGGCGCGGCGCCGGGTTGGACGGGGATCCGGGGGCGGGTCGGGGTTGACACGGTGCAACAACTTTCCGGGCAGGGGACGGGTGGACCCGTCGCAGAAGGGGGACGGCACAAAACTATACCGTCCAGACGGTACAGTAGCACCATGACACCCTCGCCCGTCCAGCCCCCGCTCCGGTCAGCCGACCATTCCCCGACCCGGGACCGGGTCCTCGACGCGTTCACCGGGCTCCTCATCGACCAGGGCGAACGTGCGGCCACCCTCGAGGGTGTCGCCGCGGCGGCCGGCCTGTCGAAGGGCGGGCTGCTCTACCATTTCGGGTCGAAGGAGGCCCTGGTCCGGGGACTGCTCACCCGGCTCGAGGAGCTCGTGGCCGACGACATCGTACGCATCCGCTCTGCGGCGGCCGGACCCGTTGACTACCTGATCCGGACCTCGATGAGCGAGGGCACTCCCCTGGACCGCACCATCGCGGGAGCCGTGCGCCTGGCGCAGGGATCGCATCCGCTGGCCAACACGGCCGTTGTCTCAATGCGGCGCCAGTGGCTGGCCGTGATCGAGGAGACCGTCGGGGATCCGGACGTCGCAGAGGCGATCATGTTGATCAGTGACGGACTGTACTTCGGTTCCACCATCACGAGCGCGGCCTATCCCGCCGCCGACGTGGTGTCGGCGGCGAGACTGGACCGGTTGCTCGCCGTGATCGGTCGAATGACCGACCGGACCGCTACTCCGTGATGGCGATTTCGACCATCACGTCGGCCGAGATCGCGTCGCGCACGGTGGCGAGCAGGCTCGCCGAGACGGGTGAGTCGACGGTCAGCACGCTCAGCGCCTTGCCGCCGGCCTCGTGGCGGGCGATCTGCATGCCCGCGATGTTGATCTGGGCGTCGCCGAACTCGCGGCCGTAGACGGCGACGATTCCGGGGCGGTCGGTGTAGACCATCACGATCAGGTGCTCGGCGAAGGTGACCTCGACGTCGTACCCGTTGATCTCGACGATCTTCTCGATCTGCTTCGTGCCGGTCAGGGTGCCGGAGACGGAAACCTGTGAGCCGTCTGCGAGGGCGCCACGAATCTGGATGACGTTGCGGTACTCCGGCGATTCCTTGTCGGTGAGCAGGCGGACCGCGATGCCACGCTGCTCGGCGAGCAGCGGCGCGTTCACGTAGGAGACGGTCTCGCTCACGACGTTCGTGAAGATGCCCTTGAGTGCCGCAAGGCGCAGCACGCTCACGTCGTAGTCGGCGAGCTCGCCGCGCACGTCGATGTCCACGCTTGTGAGCGGGCGCTGTGCGGTGAGGCCGGAGAAGACCTGGCCGAGCTTCTCGACGAGCGGGATGCCGGGGCGCACGTAGGGGTCGATGACGCCGCCGGCGACGTTGACCGCGTCCGGCACGAGTTCGCCGGAGAGGGCGAGGCGCACCGACTTCGCGACGGAGACGCCGGCCTTCTCCTGGGCTTCGTCGGTCGATGCACCGAGGTGCGGGGTGGTGATCAGGTTTTCCAGGCCGAGGAGCTTCGACCCGGTCGGGGGCTCAGACACGAACACGTCGAGGCCGGCCCCGGCGATGGTGCCGGCAGTCAGGGCGTCGTAGAGGTCGTCTTCGTCGATGAGGCCGCCTCGGGCGACGTTGATCACGAACGCGGTCGGCTTCATGAGCTTGAACTGCGCGGCTCCGATCATGCCGGTCGTCTCCGCCGTCTTCGGCATGTGGATGGTCACGAAGTCGGACTGCGCGAGGAGTTCTTCGAGAGTCACGGGCACAACGCCGAGCTGCTGCGCACGGGCGGAGGTGATGTACGGGTCGAACGCGATGATCTTCGTGCCGAAGGCCTGCATTCGAGCGGCGATGAGGGCGCCGATACGGCCGAGGCCGATGATGCCGACGGTCTTTTCGTACAGTTCGACACCGGTGTACTTGGAGCGCTTCCACTGCCCCTCTGCGAGGGCGCCACTCGCGGCGGGGATGTGACGGGCGAGGCTAATAATGTGACCGACGGTCAGTTCTGCGGCAGAGATAATGTTCGAGGTCGGTGCATTGACGACCATGACGCCTGCGGCCGTCGCAGCCTTAATGTCCACGTTGTCGAGTCCGACACCGGCGCGGGCGATCACCTTGAGCAGGGGTGCAGCCGCGATAGCCTCGGCGTCGACCTTCGTCGCGGAGCGCACGAGCACGGCGTCGGCCGTTGCGAGCGCGGCGAGCAGGGCCGGCCGGTCCGTGCCATCGACAGTGCGGACCTCGAAGTCGGGTCCGAGTGCATCGACGGTTGCGGGTGATAATTCTTCAGCGATAAGAACGACTGGTTTTGACACGAAAACAGAACCTCCGATAGCAGCAGCAATTGTGGCTCGCGCCGCGACCGTGGGGCGCCAGTATTGGGTCGAGTCTATCGGCCGTAATATTCCCCAATGAGCACTGTTACGTTGGACTCCCTCCAGTTCGTCCTGCGCTGCCTTCTGGCCGTCTTCTTCTTCGGCGCGGGGATCACCCACTTCATCCCGGTGGTCCAGCGCACGATGGCTGCCATGATCCCGCCGGGACTCCGCTTCACGGGATTCTTCGGCGCGCGTGGCCCCGTCGTCCTGGTGATCTTCACGGGCGTCTGCGAGATGCTCGGCGGCCTCGGCCTGCTCTGGCCGCCGACCACCGGAGTCACCGGAGTCATGCTCGTGATCTTCCTGATCGCGGTCTTCCCGGCCAACGCGTTCGCCGCCCGCGACCCGCTGCGCTTCGGCCGGGCCGCGATCCCGCTCCGGACCCGGGTCATCGAGCAGGTCGCGCTCATCGCCCTCGTCGTGCTGGCGATTCTCTGAGCCTGCGATCCCGGTCCGACGCCTCGATCAGACGATCAGGCTGCCGAGTCCGAACTGGTAGATATCGAGGGCGAGGGCGGATGCGAGGGCCAGGCCGACGAGGAACAGGGCGGCCTGCGCGTACAGCGGCCTGCCCCGTCCGATCCGGGCGGCGAGCAGGAAGACCAGGATCGGCAGGAGTACCCCGGCGATCAGGATTCCCCAGCCGAACCCGCTGAGCTGGGTGTCGAGGGACCCGGCGGCGAGGTTGAGGCCGATCAGGTTCCCGAGGGCCGCCCAGACATCCCAGGCGTAGAACAGTCCGAAGAAGACGGCGACGACCAGGAACGGCCAGGAAGGCCTGCGGCGCTGTGGTGCGGCGACGGTCTCGGTCGAACCGGTGCCGGACGCATCGGGACCGGACGTGTCCGGACCGGACGGGTTCGGGAGTGCGACGGGCTCGCTCATGCGACGGCCCCTCCGCTCACGAGGAGCGGGAGCGGAGCGAGCAGCACGACGCCGAGGAGCAGCCAGAGGATTCGTCCGCGCGGCCGGGTCGGGGTCAGCCAGAGCGTCACCGCGAACCACGCGACGGGGGCCGCGACGGCGAGCCAGGTTCCGAGGCTGAACATGAAGCTCGCGAGAGCGTCGCCGAGCGGATTGTCGATCCGGCTCACGCCGATGAACCAGCCGATCGTGAAGAGCAGGTAGATGCCGCCGAACACCCCGAGGGAGATCAAGGTGAATGAGCTCATCGGCGAGCGTTCCGAGTTGCGGGCCGCGGCATCCGCTTCGATCGCAGCGGTCGGTCCCTTGACGCTCCAGCCGTCCGGCAAAGCGGCGTAGACCGGAGCGCTGGCCGGTGCGGAGGCAACGGGGTCTGACTCGACCGGCGTACGCGAGTTCTCGCGGGCGTCGGCATCCTCCGACCGGGTCTGCAGGGTGGGATCGTCGTCGCCGGCCCAGCCGAGCGCGTCGTCGTCGCGCGGATTTCCGCCACGTGGTGCTGAAGTCATAGGGCCAGATTAGCCGTCGGAGTGCGGCGCCGCGTCAGGCAGCGGGTCAGGAGACCTGGAGGGGGGCGTGGCGGTGACCGCTGTCGGGGCATCGTTCGGTGGCTGCGGCAGCCCCACGAACATGGTGCGGTGCAGGGCCTCGACGTGCGCGCGGGCGATGCGCACGGCATCCACAGGGTCGGAGCGGCGGAGCGCGGCAACGAGGTCGGCGTGGTCATCGTTGACCCCGTGCAGGAACGCGATCGGATAGGGCAGGAAGTACCGGTAAAGGGCGGCGAGGGCGGCACGGTAGAGGGGAAGGGCGAAGTCGAGACCGCTCGTGACGGCGACTCCGACGTGGAAGCTCTCGTCGGCCAGGTGGTACTCGGTCCAGCTCCTGGCCTCCCGCATCCGGGTGATCTGCAGGTCGAGGACGGCGAGGTCGGATTCCGTCGCGGCGAGCGCGGCGTGGTGCACGACGGCGCACTCGAGGAGCACCCGTCGGTCGATGAGTTCGTGTACTTCGGCGGCGTCAGCGAGGTAGCTGCGGATCTCGGCGACGGCCGAGTGCGCGGGAACATCTGCGACGAAGGTGCCGCCGCCGCGTCCCCTGCGGCGCACGAGCACGCCCTCCTCCGCGAGGCTCTCGAGCGCCCGCCGGGCCGTGATCGGGCTGACGGCGAGCGCATCAGCGACGTCGTCGACGGGCGGCACTCGTTCGCCCGGCAGCAGCAGGCCGAGGTCGACGGCGAGGGCGAGGCGGGCCCGCACGGTGTCGATGGCCGCGAGGCGGGTGATCCCGGTGACGGCGGCGGCGGTCAGGGCCGCGAGGCCCGATGGCGCCGTTTCAGCGTCGCCCGGTATCGATGTGGTCACGACACCACAATAATCGACACGAAACGCGCCGGTAATGTTCAAAATGATCTAATTTAGGAGAACTCGGAAGGACGAAGGATGAGAACCCTGAAAGTGGCCGCCGTGCAGGCGGCTCCCCAGCTGATCGGAGCCGCGATCGAGCCGTTCGCCGCCGAGCTGCGGTCCGTGCTTGCCGGAGCCCCCGATGCCGACGTGGTGGTGTTTCCCGAGTTGCATCTCTTCGGCTCCCCCGCGGACCGCGGCGACGTCACGTCAGAACCTGAGTCGGCCGACGCACGGAACGCGAGCCTCAGGGCATCCGCCCAGCCCCTCGACGGCCCGCTCGGCGATTCCCTCGGAGCGCTCGCCAGGGAGGCAGGCATCTGGCTCGTTCCGGGGAGCGTGTGCGAACTCGGCCAGAACGGGGAACTCTTCAACACGGCCGTGGTGTACGCCCCGACGGGGGAACGCGTCGCCTCATACCGCAAGATGTTTCCCTGGCGGCCGTTCGAACCGTACGATCCCGGCGACCGGTTCGTCGTCTTCGATGTGCCCGGTGTCGGGCGGCTCGGCCTCTCCATCTGTTATGACGCCTGGTTCCCCGAGGTGACCAGGCATCTCGCGTGGCTCGGTGCAGAGGTGGTACTGAACCTCGTGAAGACGACGACGGACGACCGCGCCCAGGAGCTCGTGCTCGCCCGCGCCAACTCGATCGTGAACCAGGTCTTCACCGTGAGCGTCAATTGCGCAGGTCCCGTCGGCCGGGGTCGGAGCATCGTCGTCGACCCGGAGGGCCACGTCCTCGACGAGAGCGCTGACACCAACTCCGACGTGCTTCTGACCACCATCGACCTCGACCACGTGACCCGGGTGCGAGTGCAGGGAACCGCGGGTACCAACCGACCGTGGGCGCAATTCGCCGACACGGATGCCCCGATCGAGCTCCCCCTGTACGGCGGCCGGATCTCTCCTTCCAGCTGGCAGCCCCAGTCCTGGTCCCCGACCTCTCCAGCCCCGCTGATCTCAGTAGTAGCCCCCGCAGTTCGCCCCGCCACCCCAACCCAGTAAGGACGACCCATGGTTACGCCAACGCACCCCAGTCCCACCCTCACTCGTTCTCTCACGCTCTCCTCTGTCGTAATCTTCGGCCTCGCCTATATGACGCCGATCATCGTGCTCGGGATCTTCGGCATCGTCGCCGAGGTCACCGGCGGCGCCACGCCCGCCGCCTACCTCGTGGCCCTCGTCGCGATGCTCTTCACCGCATCGAGCTATGGGCGGATGGCCGCCGCGTACCCGGTCGCGGGGTCGGCATACAGCTACGTGCGCCGCGCGATCGACTCCCGCGTCGGTTTCCTCGTCGGCTGGGCCGTCCTTCTCGACTATCTCTTCCTGCCGATGGTGATCTGGCTGATCGGTGGCGCGTACCTCGGCGCTCAATTCCCCGACGTGCCCGGGTGGATCTGGATCCTCGGGTTCATCCTCGCGACGACCGCGCTCAACATCATCGGGATCCGGGTGGCACAGAAGGCGAACTACATCCTGATGGCCTTCCAGGTGCTCGTGATCGTGCTCTTCGTGGCCCTCTCGATCGGCTCCGTCCTCACGAACTCCGGCCCGCTTGCCCTCTTCAGCTCCACGCCGTTCTTCAACGACACGGCGAGCCTCACCGGCATCTCCGCAGGGGCCGCGATCGCCGCATACTCCTTCCTCGGTTTCGACGCCGTCACGACGCTGACAGAGGAGACGATCAACCCGCGGAAGACCATGCCGCGCGCGATCATGCTCATCGCCCTGATCGGCGGAGCGATCTTCATCGTCGTGGCGTACACGACGACACTCGTCCAGCCGGGCGGCGTCTTCGAGAACGTGTCGTCCGCCGCCTTCGACATCGCTCTCACCATAGGCGGCAACGTGTTCGGCGCGATCTTCATCGCCGGGCTCGTGCTCGGCCAGTTCGCCTCCGGGCTCGCCGCCCAGGCCGGAGGAGCCCGTCTTCTCTACGCGATGGGCCGCGATGGCGTCCTCCCCCGCCGAATCTTCGGCACCATCAGCGAGCGCTACCGCACGCCCGTGATCAGCATCATCATCACAGGAGCCGTCGGCCTCATCGCCCTGTTCCTCGACGTGGCAACCTCGACATCGTTCATCAACTTCGGCGCCTTCACCGCGTTCACGTTCGTGAACCTCGCCGTGATCGCCTTCTTCATCCGCGAGCGCAGGGCCGGCCGGCACCACAACGTGTGGCTGTACGTGGTCGTGCCCGCGATCGGAGCCGTCATCGATGCATGGCTGCTCACCAAGCTCGACGTGAACGCGATCACGCTCGGCCTCACCTGGCTCGGCGTGGGCGTCGTCGTGCTCGCCATCCTGACCAGGGGCTTCCGGATTTCGCCGCCCGACCTGGCCTTCGAGGAGGCTGAAGAGGCCGTCCTCACCGAGCACTGACCCTGCGGGGCGTTACGACGAACGGCGGGGCTCCTCGGGTAGAGGGGCCCCGCCGTTTATGGTGCGGTGCGCGGTGCGTCGTGCGCGATGCGGTGGTTAGCGGGCGGCTTCGCCGTCGACGTAGTCGTCGTCGTTCGAGGCGTTCCACGCGAAGAGCTTGCGCAGCTCGCGGCCGGTGGCCTCGATCGGGTGCTCTTCGCCCTTCTTGCGGAGAGCGAGGAACTCGGGTGCTCCGGCGTCCTGGTCGGCGATGAAACGCTCGGCGAACGCGCCGCTCTGGATGTCGGCGAGAACGGCCTTCATGTTCTCCTTGACGTGCGGGTCGATCACGCGCGGGCCGGAGACGTAGTCGCCGTATTCCGCGGTGTCGGAGACGCTCCAGCGCTGCTTGGCGATGCCGCCCTCCCACATCAGGTCGACGATGAGCTTGAGCTCGTGCAGCACCTCGAAGTAGGCGACCTGCGGCTGGTAACCGGCCTCGGTCAGGGTCTCGAAGCCGTACTGGATGAGCTGCGAGACGCCGCCGCAGAGCACGGCCTGCTCGCCGAACAGGTCGGTCTCGGTCTCTTCGGTGAAGGTGGTCTTGATGCCGGCGGCACGGAGCCCGCCGATCGCCTTCGCGTAGCTGAGAGTCAGCGGCCAGGCATTGCCGGTCGCATCCTTCTCGACGGCGACGATGACGGGTACGCCACGGCCGGCCTCGAATTCGCGACGCACGGTGTGGCCGGGTCCCTTGGGGGCGACCATGACGACGTCGACGCCCTCCGGTGCGGTGATGTAGCCGAAGCGGATGTTGAACCCGTGTCCGAAGACGAGCGCCTTTCCGGCCGCGAGGTTCGGAAGCACGTCAGCGGCGTAGAGGTGACGCTGCACCTGGTCGGGCGCGAGGATGACGATGACGTCGGCCCACTTGGCTGCCTCGGCGGTGCTGAGGACGGTGAAGCCGACCTCTTCGGCCTTGGCCTTCGACTTCGAGCCATCCTTCAGGCCGATGACGACCTCGACACCCGAGTCACGGAGGTTCTGGGCATGCGCGTGTCCCTGCGAGCCGTAACCGATGACGGCTACCTTCTTGCCCTGGATGATCGACAGGTCAGCGTCTTTGTCGTAGTAAATCTCAGACACGAGTGGTTATCTCCTAGTTGTTTGGTGAAGAAAGGTCGGTGAAGAAAGGGGGTGAGGGGCGGACGCTAGCTCTTGAACACGCGTTCGGTGATCGATTTGGACCCGCGGCCGATGGCGAGCAGTCCGGACTGTGCGATTTCCTTGATCCCGTAGGGCTCGAGCACGCGCAGCAGCGCCTGGGTCTTGCCGGAATCCCCGGTGACCTCGATCACGACGGAGTCAGGGGCGACGTCGACGACCCGCGCACGGAACAGCGTGACGGCTTCGAGCACCTGGGACCTCGTCGTGTTGTCCGCACGCACCTTGACCAGCAGGTGCTCGCGCTGCACGGACTGCGCGGGGTCGAGCTCGACGATCTTGATCACGTTGATCAGCTTGTTGAGCTGCTTCGTGACCTGCTCGAGCGGGAGGTCCTCGACGTCGACGAGGATGGTGATCCGCGACAGGCCGGGGATCTCGGTGTGGCCGACCGCGAGGCTTTCGATGTTGAAGCCGCGCCGGGCGAAGAGGCCGGCGACGCGGGTCAGCAGGCCGGGCTTGTCCTCGACGAGGAGGCTCAGGACATGGGAACTCATGGGCTTACTCCTCTCCCCAGGTCGGTGCGTGGTCTTTCGCGTACTGCACGTAACTGTTGCTGACGCCCTGGGGCACCATCGGCCAGACCATCGCATCGCGGCTCACGACGAAGTCGATCACGACCGGGCGGTCGTTCGTCGCGAGGGCGAGCTTGATCGCGTCGTCGACCTGGTCCGCGCTCGTGACGCGGATGCCGAGCGCACCATACGCCTCGGCGAGCTTCACGAAGTCGGGCACCATCGCCGAGCCGTGCCCGGTGTTCAGGTCGGTGAAGGAGTGCCGACCGTCGTAGAACAGGGTCTGCCACTGGCGCACCATGCCGAGGGAGGAGTTGTTGATGATCGCGACCTTGATGGGGATGTTGTTGATCGTGCAGGTCGCGAGTTCCTGGTTGGTCATCTGGAAGCATCCGTCACCGTCGATCGACCAGACCACCCGGTCGGGTTCTGCGACCTTGGCGCCCATCGCCGCGGGAACGGAGTAGCCCATCGTGCCGGCACCGCCCGAGTTGAGCCAGGAGTTGGGGCGCTCGTACTTGATGTACTGGGCCGCCCACATCTGGTGCTGGCCGACGCCGGCGGCGTAGACGCCCTCCGGCCCGGTCAGTTCACCGATGCGCTTGATCACGTACTGCGGGGCGAGCAGGCCGTCCGTCGGCTCGGAGTAGCCGAGCGGGAACTCCTCGCGGAGACCGTTCAGGTAGCTCCACCACTCGGTGAAGTCCGGGGTGGTGGTCTTGAGCACCGCGGAGAAGGCGACGGTCAGGTCGGCGAGCACGTCCTTGGCGTCTCCGACGATGGGCACGTCTGCGGTGCGGATCTTGGAGATTTCCGCGGGGTCGACGTCGACGTGCACGATCGTGGCGTGCGGCGCGAACTCGCTGACCTTCCCGGTGACCCGGTCGTCGAAGCGGGCGCCGAGCGCGATGATCAGGTCGGCCTCCTGCAGGGACAGCACGGCGGGAACGGTGCCGTGCATGCCCGGCATGCCGAGGTGCTGGTCGTGCGAGTCCGGGAAGGCGCCACGGGCCATCAGCGTCGTGACGACGGGCGTGCCGGTGAGTTCGGCGAAGGCGAGGAGCTCGGCGGATGCGCGGGCGCGGATGACGCCGCCGCCGACGTACAGCACGGGCTTCTTCGCATCGGCGAGCAACTGGGCTGCCGCCTGCACCTGCTTGCCGTGGGCCTTGGTGATCGGACGATAGCCGGGCAGGTCGATCTTCGGCGGCCAGATGAACGGCGCCGTCTTCTGCTGGGCGTCCTTGGTGATGTCGACGAGCACAGGGCCTGGCCGGCCGGTCGAGGCGATCAGGTAGGCGGATGCGATCGCACCGGGAACGTCTTCCGGGCGCTTGACGAGGAACGAGTGTTTCGTGATCGGCATCGTGATGCCGACGATGTCGGCCTCCTGGAAGGCATCCGTGCCCATCAGCGTCGAGAAGACCTGGCCGGTGATGCACAGGATCGGCACCGAGTCCATATAGGCGTCCGCGATCGCCGTGACGAGGTTCGTGGCGCCGGGGCCTGAGGTCGCGATGGCGACGCCGACGCGGTTGCTCGCCGAGGCGTAGCCCTCCGCAGCGTGGCCGGCGCCCTGCTCGTGGCGCACCAGGATGTGCCGGATGGCGTCCTGGGTCATCAGCTCGTCGTAGAGCGGGATGACGGCGCCGCCGGGCAGGCCGAAGACATCCGTCACGCCGAGCAGTTCGAGGGTGCGGATGATCGCACCGGAACCGGTGAGGAGTTCGGGCTCACCGGATGCTGCCGCGGCCGTCGCCGCGGCGGACGACGTGGCGGCCGAGGTCGGCGAGGGCGTGGGTGATGGCACGGGGTTCTGTTCCGCGGTCATTGATTCAGGTCCCTAAGGTCGAGTACGAATGGTGAGCGCTACCCCGTGACGGCGCCAACGGCCGCCGATTGCACGAGCTTCGTGTACTTGGCGAGCACGCCGCGGGTGTAGCGCGGAGGGAGAGGCGCCCAGCCGACTCGTCGGGCGTCGAGCTCTTCAGGGTCGACCAGTAGGTCGAGCGTGCGAGCTGCGATATCGACCCGTATGAGATCACCATCGCGCACGAAGGCGATCGGACCTGCGTCCACCGCTTCGGGTGCTATGTGGCCGATACACAGTCCGGTTGTGCCGCCTGAGAATCTGCCGTCCGTTAACAGTAGTACATCGGCACCGAGCCCGGCGCCCTTGATGGCCGCGGTGATCGAGAGCATCTCGCGCATGCCGGGGCCCCCCTTGGGGCCTTCGTAGCGGATGACGACGACGTCGCCCTTTTCGATGGTGCCCTCGGTGAGGGCGTCCATCGCCGCGCGCTCGCGCTCGAAGACGCGGGCGGGTCCGGTGAACACGTCACTGTCGAAGCCGGCGGTCTTGACGACAGCGCCCTCCGGCGCCATCGAGCCCTTGAGGATGGTGATGCCGCCGCTCTTGTGGATCGGGTTGTCGAGCGTGCGGAGCACCTCGCCGTCGAGGTCGGGCGGGTCGATCTCCGCGAGGTTCTCTGCGACGGTCTTCCCGGTGACGGTGAGGGCGTCCCCGTGGATGAGGCCGGCCTCGAGCAGGGCGCGCATCACGGCGGGCACCCCGCCGTGGCGGTCGACGTCGTTCATGACGTACTTGCCGAACGGCTTCAGGTCGCCGATGTGCGGAACCTTGTCGCCGATCACGTTGAAGTCGTCGAGGCTCAGTTCGACCTCGGCCTCGCGGGCGATGGCGAGCAGGTGGAGCACCACGTTCGTGGAGCCGCCGAAGGCCATGGCGACGGCGATCGCATTCTCGAAGGCCTTGCGGGTGAGGATGTCCCTGGCCGTGATGCCGAGGCGCAGAAGGTTGACGACGGCCTCGCCGGAGCGGTGCGCGTAGTAGTCGCGGCGGCGGTCGGCCGAGGCGGGGGACGCGGATCCCGGAAGGCTCATGCCGAGGGCTTCTGCGACGCTCGCCATGGTGTTCGCGGTGTACATACCGCCGCAGGCACCCTCGCCGGGGGCGAAGGCGCACTCGATCCGCTTGGCGTCGGCCACGGACATCCGCCCGGCCTTGACGGCGCCGACGGCCTCGAACGAGTCGATGATGGTGATATCTTTTTCGGTGCCGTCCGAGAGCTTGACCCAGCCGGGCGCGATCGAGCCGGCGTAGAGGAAGACACTCGCGAGATCGAGCCGGGCAGCGGCCATCAGCATGCCGGGCAGGGACTTGTCGCAGCCGGCGAGCAGCACGGAGCCGTCGAGGCGCTCGGCCTGCATGACGACCTCGACGGAGTCCGCGATGACCTCTCGGGAGACGAGGGAGAAGTGCATGCCCTCATGGCCCATCGAGATGCCGTCGGAGACGGAGATGGTGCCGAACTGCAGCGGATAGCCGCCACCGGAGTGCACGCCCTCCTTGGCCGCCTGCGCGAGGCGGTCGAGGGACAGGTTGCACGGTGTGATCTCGTTCCAGGAACTCGCGATGCCGATCTGGGGTTTGTCCCAGTCCGCGTCGCCCATCCCGACGGCACGGAGCATTCCGCGGGAGGTCGTGGCTTCGATTCCGTCGGTGACGTCGCGACTACGCGGTTTCAGATCGATCTCAGGCATGTAGTGATTCTAGAACCTGTGTTTCGGGAACTTTGCCGCAGGGTTACCGTTCGCTGGGAGTTCCGGGGGTTCCGGGAGCTGGGGCGGCCTCCCGGAGGTCGGCGATCAGCTGCAGCACGATCGGCACTTCCTCCGGTCCGCGCACCCGGTAGCCCGCGAGGGAGGTGCCTGCGCCGATCTTCAGTCCGAGGTCGCCGGGGTGCAGTGCGGTGAAGGCGTCTTCGTCCGTCACGTCGTCTCCGGCGTAGAACACCCGGTCGGCGCCCGTGTATGCACGGAGCCGTTCGAGCGCGTCACCCTTCGAGCTCGAGCGCACGGAGAATTCGAGCACATTCTTTCCCTCGCGCACGGTGAGGTCTGGCAGCACGGCGCCGAGCTGCACGCGGGCGTCGCGTTGCACGGCCTGGCCGGCCTGCGCGGTCGACTTGCGGGTGTGCAAGGCCAGGCCGGCGGGCTTCCGTTCGATCCACGCACCCGTCACGGATGCCGAGACCCGTTCGAGCACGCGGGCGAGCGTGTCGAGCTGGTCGAGTTCGTCCTGGTCGAGTCCGAGCTCTTCGCCCGGGGTGTCCAGCTGGACCTCGATGCCGTGTGAACCGGTCAGAAGCACCTCGACCTGCGGTTCGGCGACCTGGCGCAGGCTCGCGAGCGACCGGCCGGAGACGAGGGCGACACGCACGCCGTCGAGTCCGATCAGGCGTTCGACGGCCTCCCGGGTGCCGGCGACGGCACGCGAGTCCTGGGGGTTGTCGACGATCGGGGCGACGGTGCCGTCGAAGTCCAGCGCGATGAGCAGCGAGCCCGCGGAACTGAAGTCGCGGAGGGCGTGAGCGAGATCATCGGGAACGCCGGGCTGCACGGCGGCACCCTCCCGGAGTGTGCGGAGGAAGGACGACGACCAGGCGGCGACGTCGTTGTCGAACACCTTGCGGCGCAGGGCGCGCATCCGCCGCTGCCGTTCGGGGCGCGGCATCGCGATCGCACGCAGGATGGCTGCCTTCATGCCGTCGATGTCGTGCGGGTTGATCAGCACGGCCTGCTTGAGTTCGTCGGCCGCCCCGGCGAATTCGCTCAGGACGAGCACGCCGTCCTTGTCGTCGCGGACGGCGACGTATTCCTTCGCGACGAGGTTCATCCCGTCGCGGAGGGCGGTGACGAGCATGACGTCTGCGGCGAGGTACAGGGCGACCATTTCCTCGCGCGGGTAGCCGTGGTGGTGGTAGCTGATCGCGGTGTGGCTGATCGTCGAGTAGTCGCCGTTGATCCGGCCGACGGCGAGTTCGATCTCGTCGCGGAGGGCCATGTACGCTCCGACCCGTTCCCGGGACGGGCTCGCGACCTGCACGAGGGTGACGTCCTCGACGGAAATCGACCCGTCCTCGAGGAGCTCGCCGAAGGCCTTCAGCCGGTGGCCGATGCCCTTGGTGTAGTCGAGCCTGTCGACGCCGAGAATGATCGTCTTCGGGTTGCCGAGGTCCTCGCGGATGCGGCGCGCGCGGGCCTGGATCTCCGGACGTTTCGCGAGGTCGGCGTATGCGACGGCGTCGATCGAGATCGGGAAGTGCTTGGCGATCACCCGGCGGTGGTGTCCCCCGGCGCCTGGAACGTCGATCGCGACACCGCGGGTGGTGTATCCGAAGAGGCGACGGACCGCGCGGGAGAAGTTGCCGGCATCCGCCAGCCGCTGGAAGCCGATCAGGTCGGCGCCGAGCAGGCCGTCGAGGATCTGCTTACGCCACGGGAGCTGCGCATAGATGCCGTACGGCGGGAACGGTATGTGGTTGAAGAAGCCGATCACGAGGTCGGGGCGCATGTCCCTCAGCATCCGCGGCACGAGTTGCAGCTGGTAGTCGTGCACCCAGACGGTTGCACCGGCTGCCGCGGCCGCGGCGGCCGCTTCGGCGAACCGGCGGTTGACGCGCACGTACGCCTCCCACCATTCGCGGTGGAAGCTCGGCGGGGAGATCACGTCGTGGTAGAGCGGCCAGAGGGTGTCGTTGGAGAAGCCCTCGTAGTAGTCCTCGAGGTCGGCGTCGGTCAGCGAGACGGGAACGATGTTGATGCCGTCGTTTTCGAAGGGGGCGAACTCGCGGTCGGCGACGCCGGGCCAGCCGACCCACGCGCCGTCGGAGGAGCGCATCAGCGGCTCGAGGGCGGTGACGAGTCCGCCGGGTGAGGTCTTCCAGCTTTCGGTGCCGTCCTCGGCGACGACGAAGTCCACGGGCAGCCGGTTCGAGACAGCGACGAGGGCGTATGTCACCTTCGGCTCGGCGGCGGGCGTGTTAACGGCTTCAATCGAAATGGCTGGTCCGTTCCGGTACCTGCACGGCGCACGCACCTCGGTGAACTTCCAAGGATACCAGCAGCCCCGGCGGAGCCCCCTGACTATTCGGGCGCGCGACACCCGTTGTTCAGCAGTCGGGTTTACTCTGGCGCCAATGATTCGCATCGGCATGAGCACGACGTGCGCCTATCCGCTCTCGACGGAGCACGCCTTCCGGCTCGCGAAACTCGCGGGCTACGACGGCATCGAAATCATGGTCTCCCGCGACGACGTCACCCAGGATGCCGCTGCGCTCCTGGCCCTGTCGCGGAAATACAAGCTGCCGATCTTCTCGATCCACGCTCCCGTGCTCCTGCTCACGCATTTCGTCTGGGGTCGGGACCCACTCGTGAAGCTCGAACGCTCGGCGGCGCTCGCGGCCGAGGTCGGGGCGCGAACCGTCGTGGTGCATCCGCCGTTTCGCTGGCAGGCCGACTTCGCCGTCACGTTCCTCGACTCCGTGCGCGAGATCAGCGCGGACAGCGGCATCGAGATCGCGGTCGAGAACATGTTCCCGTGGAAGTTCGGCGGCCGGGGCATGAAGGCGTACTCCCCCGGCTGGGACACCACCCGGATGGACTGCGACGCCGTCACGCTCGACTTCTCGCACTGCGCCCTGAGCGGGCTCGACAGTCTCGCGATGGCGACGGAGCTCGGCGACCGTCTCCGGCATGTGCATCTCTGCGACGGCTCCGGCTCCCTCGACGAGGGCAAAGTCTTCGACGAGCACCTGCTGCCCGGCCGTGGCAGCGAGCCGGTCGCCGAGGTGCTCAACCTGCTCGCGCGCACCGGCTGGGACGGCCGGATCGTCGCGGAGGTCAACACCCGCAAGGCGCGCACCGAGCAGGAACGCCTCGTGCTGCTCGTGGAGACCCTCGCGTTCGCGCGCTTGCACACCGCCCAGCGCCGGGTGCGCCGCGCCCCGCGGTCGCCCCGCGCCCACGAGTCCCTGCGCCCCGGACAGCAGCACTAGCCCCGTCCCCACGCGCGAAAGCGGGTGAATCGTCGGTCTGGTCCGCTCAAACCGACGTTTCACCCGCTCTCGCGGAAGGAGCTCGTGCGTCAGCCGCGGGCGAGGGCCAGGGCGAAGGAGCGCGGGCCGCGCTTGGCGGCAACGGCCCAGAACGTCAGGCCGATGCTGACCACCGCGAAGAGCAGCAGGATGCCCACGGCATTGAGCGCACCTGCTCCCCCTCCGGAGACGATCCCCTGCATGCCGCTCACGGCCCAGGTGAGCGGCAGGAACGGGCTGATCGCCTGGAACGGCGCCGAGACGAGCTCGATCGGGTACAGTCCGCCGACCGCAGTGAGCTGCAGGGCGAGGAGCACGAGGGACACCACGATGCCGACCCGTCCGAACGCCACGGTGAGGAACTGGTGCACCGCGACGAAGACGAACGCGAGGAAGACCGCGAAGCCGAGTGTCGCCGGGAGCAGGGTCCAGGTCACGCCGAGCGAGGCGTGCAGCAGCGCGACGACGACGACCGCCTGGGCTGCGGCAAGGCCGAACGCCCGGCCGAAGCCACGCGAGACAAGGCGCCCTGTTGAGGCGGTCGAAGCGAGAGCGGTGCTTGTCACCGGGCGCATCACGAGGAAGATCGCGAGCGCGCCGATCCAGAGCCCCACCGGCACGAAGACCATCCCGAGGAGCGGGCCGATCGTCGCGATCGGGTTGTCGCGGCTCGTGGTGATGGCGACGGGCTCGGAAACGACCGAAGCCGACTGCGCAGGGTCGTCCTGGTTCAGCTTCTTCGCGCTCTCGGCTCCGGACGCGAGCCCGGTCGCGAGCTGGCTCGCGCCCGTCTCGAGCTGGTGCACCCCGGTGGCCGCGGCCGCGGTCCCCGTCGCGAGTTGGGAGACGCCGCTCGAGAGGCTCGAGACGCCGGAGGCGAGGCCGGTCGCGCCCGTCCGCAGCGATGCCGAACCGGCTGCGAGCTTCGCGGCCCCTGTCGCGCTCTGCGCCACGCCGCCCTGCACCCCGGTGAGGGCGGATGTCGTCTGCTGGCTGAGTCCGGCGCCCTGCGTCGAGAGGGTGTCGAGTCCGCCCTGGAACTGGGTCAGTCCGGCCTGGTAGGTGTCGAGTCCGGCCTGGTACTGGGCGATGTAGGCGTCGGCGTTTGCGGGGTCAGCCTTGATCGCCGCGGCGACCCCGGCGAACTGGCCGGCCAGCGTCGTGAAGCCCGCCGAGACCTTGGTGAACCCGGTTGCCGCCTGCGTGACTCCCCCGGTGTACTGGGCGACGCCACTGCTGAGGGCGCTGAGACCTGCCGTGCCGGTGTTGAGTTTGCCGAGGCCCGCACTGAGCGCATCCACCCCGTTCGTGTACGCGGTAACCCCGGTCGCGAAGCTCGACGCTCCTGTCGAGGCGGACGCCGCCCCGGTTGCAGCGGAGGCCGCGCCCCCGGAGAGGGAATCGAGGCCGGTGGCCACTCCGGTGACGCCCGTCGAGACCTGGCCGGCGCCATCCGCTGCCGTCGTCAGCGAGCCGCCGAGCGTTGACAGGCCGGAATACAGGCCGCTCAGGTACTGGGTCGTGATCTGCCGGCCGAAGACGCCCGTCATCGCGGAGCCGACCGTCCCTGCGACGGTTCCGGCGAGATAGGAATGCGCGTCATCGGTGCGGATGGCGAGCTCGGCCTGGGTCGGCGCTGCGGTGCCGATCGAGGTGATCGACTTGGAGAAGTCTGCGGGGATGGTGAGCACCGCGTATGCCTTGCCGGAGGCGAGTGCCGCCGCAGCGTCCGCGGAATTGGAGATCGTCCAGGCGAACCCGGTCGACGCCGTCCGCGACGAGGCCGGCGCGGTGAGCTCGGTCACGAGCAGGCGCCCGGCGAGCACGGTCTGCTTCGTGCCGTCCGCGGCCGTCGTCGTCACGAAGGTGTCGTTGTTGACGACGATCGCCGGCAGGGTGTCGAGCCGCTGGTCGGCGGTCGCGAGCGCGCCGGCGAAGACGCCTGCGACCGCAAGGGGTACCACGATCAGTCCGGCGAGTACGGCGCCGAAGGTCCAGCGGCGCTGTCCCGGCGTGCGGCTGAAGAGTCGTTCGAGCCTGGTGCTCATCGCAGTGCGGCCTTTCCATCCAGGGCGTCGGCGCCGAAGACGGCGTCGCGGGGGTCGAGGGTGTCGGTTGGCCGGGTCGCATGACGCGGCTCCGGGTCGAGCGGTGGGTATCCGCCGAGAGCTCCGCGGGCGGCGGGACCCGTCGTTTCGACGGGCTCGAGCGTTTCGAGGTCGACGACCAGCACGGCCCGGCCGGCTGCGGCGAGCGGATGCTGCGACGCCGCCGCGATGATGAGCGTGGTGTCTGCGGGGGCGAGCGTCGCGACCACGACACCGATGCTGAGTCCTGCGGGATCGGCGGGGAGTCCTTCGCCCAGGTCGATGACGACGACGCCAGGACGCTCGGCGAGCGCCGCCGCGACGAGGACCGCGGCACGGGACACGGCGGAGAGGGAGGACACCGGGGTGTCCGCGGTGAGGGGTGCGACCGGGGCACGGTCGTGGGCGATGGCACGGTTGATCCGTCCGATCCAGCCGTCGAGCTGACCGCGCCGGCTGCGGGAGCGGAACCGTGGCTGGGTGAGGTCGAGCCGCTCGGCGAGCAGTTCGCCGATGGTCAGGCCGTTGTCGCGGCTGTCGCCGACGTCGGCGAGCGCGACGACGCGCAAGGCGCGGCCGCGTTCGGAGGGCAGCGGGTAGCTGAGCACCTGGAGCCGGCCGGAGACCGGGTCGAGACGGCCGGCGAGCGTCGCGGCGACGACCCGGCGATGGGCGGTGGTCCCGGTGAGGACCAGCACCGATCCGGTCGGCACGGAGACGGTGAGCGGGCCGATCGTGCTGCCCGGCAGGCCGAAGACGGCCTGGTCCGCCGTGATGGCGCCGTCCTGGGCCTTCGCCCAGTGGCTGTCGAGCATGTGGTGGCGAAGTCCCTCGCCCTCGATGTCGACGTTGGGGAGCAGGCGGTCGAGCCAGCGCGGCAGCCACCACGCCGCCCGGCCTGCGAGGGCCATCGCTGCGGGCACGAGGGTCATCCGCACCAGGAAGGCGTCGAGGAACACGCCGACGGCCAGGGCGAATGCGATGCCCTTGATCGCCCCGGTGCCGTCGGGTACGAAGGCGAAGAAGACGAAGAACATGATGAGTGCCGCAGCGGTGACGACGCGGGCGGCGTGTGCGAATCCGTAGACGACGGCCTGGCGCGGGTCGTTGTTCTTGACGTACTCCTCACGCATGCCGGAGACGAGGAAGACCTCGTAGTCCATGGCCAGTCCGAAGAGCACGGCCATCAGCAGGATCGGCAGGAAGCTCAGGATCGGACCGGGCGTGCTCACCCCGAGCAGGTCGGCGAACCATCCCCACTGGAAGATCGCGACGGTCGCACCGATCGAGGCGAAGACGGAGAGCAGGAACCCGACCGCGGCCTTCACCGGAACGAAGACGGAACGGAACACCATCGTCAGCAGGATGATCGAGAGCCCGACGACGATGAGCGCGAACGGGATGAGGGCGTTGCTGAGCCGGTTCGAGATGTCGATCGACACGGCCGTCGCTCCCGTCACCGTGACGGGAGTCCCGAGTTCGGAGTCGATCCCCGGCGCGAGGTCGCGGATGGCCTGGACGAGATCCTTGGTCTTGGGGTCGTTCGGCGCGCTGTTCGGCATCACCTGGATGATCGCGGTGTCGACGGTGGCGTTCGGGGTGCCCTTGCCGACGAAGGCGACGTCGGGCAGGGTACGCAGCTTGGCGCTGATCGTCTCGAGGTCAGGGAAGATGTTCGTGGTCTGGGTGATGTCGACGACCACGATGAGCGGGCCGTTGTAGCCGGGACCGAAGCCCTCCTCGATCATGGTGAACGCCTTGTGCTGGGTCGAGTCGACCGGCTCGGACGCTCCGTCCGGCAGGTTGAGGTCGAGGCTGAGCGCGGGGATCGCGAGGGTGCCGAGGATTCCGACGACGAGGATGACGGCGACGATCGGCGCCTTCATCACGAGGCCCACCCAGCGGCGGCCCATCGTGGGCCTGCCCGTGTCCGGCATGGTCGCCCGGTTGTGGGCGCGCCCGCCGGGTTTCGGGGTGAGGCGGCCCTTGGCGAGGCCGAGAATCGCGGGCAGGAGGGTGATCGCGACGAGGATGGCGATGAAGACGGCGACCGCGGCTCCCACACCCATCACGCTCAGGAACGGGATTCCGACGACGAGCAGTCCGAGCAGGGCGATGATGACGGTGAGCCCGGCGAAGACGACCGCGCTCCCGGCGGTGGCCACGCTCGTCGATGCCGATTCGTGCGGCTCGACGCCCCTGGCGAGCTGGGTCCGGTGCCTGGACAGGATGAACAGTGAGTAGTCGATGCCGACGGCGAGCCCGAGCATCATTGCGAGCATCGGTGCGGTGCTCGAGACGGGCACGAACGCGGAGATCGCGGTGATACCGCCGATCGCAACGCCGACGCCGATGAGCGCCATCAGCAGGGGCATCCCAGCCGAGGCGAGCGACCCGAAGGTGATCAGCAGCACGACCCCGGCGAAGAGGAGGCCGAAGACCTCGGTGATGGTGATGCCGAAGGTGTTGGACGAGAAGACCTGGCCGCCGAAGGCGACCTCGAGACCGGCCTTCTCCGCGATCGCGGCCGTCGCCGTGACGGCGTTGAGGGTAGCGTCCGTCACATCCGCGGATGGACCGTCGAGTTGAACGACGCTGCGCGCGGTGGCCTCGTCCGTCGAGATGGCGCTCGAGGCGTAGTCGGAATACGGGGTGATCACGGACACGACGCCGGGAACGGCCTCGAGTTCGGTCGCCATGTCGGTGATGGCCGTCTTGTACGGCTCCGTGTTGACGGATGCCCCGTCCGGCGTCCTGTAGACGACCTGCACCGAGGCTCCGGCCGCCTGGGGGAAGACGGCGGCGAGCTGGTCGATCGCGTCCTGCGATTCGGTGCCTGGGATCGCGAAGGACTCGGCGGTCTTGCCGCCGAGCGCGATGCCGCCGCCGAGGATCCCGACGAGGAGGAGTGCCCAGACGCCGATGACGAGCCACGCGCGCTTGTAGGCGAAGTGGCCGATCCGATACAGAAGGGTTGCCATTGTGATTACTTCCTGGGCTGGGTGGTGCGGACGGCGACGGGGGCGAGGAGCTCGGAGAGGAGGGTGATGAGGGCGGGCCGGAGATCGTCGGTCGGCGTGATGTCCTCGTCGAAGAACGTCAGGCCGGCGACGAGGGAGTACGCGGCGCCGCCGAGCGCGACACCGAAGCGCATCCGGTCGATGGTCGTGGCGTGCTCCTGGCAGAGGGCGTCGCCGAGGCGCACGATCAGGGCCCTGGCCCGATCGATCACGGCGATGCCCTTGAGGGACTGGGCCTGATTGATCAGGACATGCACTTCGAGCCGGTACTGGAGCAGGAAGTCGACGAAGTCCTCGATGAACCGGTGCCGCGAGGCCGCGTTCTCCGAGGTCGACGTGAACCCGCCGAGGATGGCCTCGAGGCGTTCGATGGCCGGGGTCAGCACCTCGCCGAGGAGGGCGTCCTTCGAGGCGAAATGGTAGAGCACACTCGATTTCGAGTACCCGGCGGATGCTGCGATCTGCTGCAGGGAGGTACCGGCGAACCCGACGGCAGCGAACTGCTGGAGCGCCATGACCCGCAGTTCGGCTCCCGCGCCGGGGCGGACGGTCGCGGTCGCGGTCGCGGCCGCTGCGGGGACGAGGTCTTCCGGTTCGATCTGCACTGGACTACCTTACCTGACCGATCGGTCAGTTCCTGCACGGTCGGTCAGTTTGTTCACCCGACGGAAACATGCCGGATGCCTGGGACCGGGCGGCACACGACCCGGTCCCGATCCGGGTACCGTGGTCCTCGGAGGACCCATGCGAAAATTCATCTTCAGCAGCGCGATGCTCGGCGTCGTCGCCGG
This sequence comes from Cryobacterium glucosi, assembly GCF_004402235.1. Taxonomy (GTDB): domain Bacteria; phylum Actinomycetota; class Actinomycetes; order Actinomycetales; family Microbacteriaceae; genus Cryobacterium; species Cryobacterium glucosi. Next base: position 20,791 of record NZ_SOFS01000005.1, on the reverse strand, counting down.
CGGTTGGAACATCCTGCAGGCCACCCGGCGCGGACCGCGCGACTGGCGATTGCTGCTCATGTGGATCGGCTGGGCGCTGAGCGCAGCCGTCGCCATTGGCACCATCGTCAAAGATGCCGATGAACGGCAAATCGACAGCTAGAAAGCCCCGGTTTCCCTCCCGGACTCGCGATTGACCGGCGTGTCCGCGGTTCAATCATGCCCGGGGCCGCCACACTGATAGCAGAAAGAGCTTTCGATCGAAAGGGGCTCCCGATGTTTGGTCGACGACGTCGTGCCGCGCCTGCTATTCCGGTACCGGTGCTGCCCACCCCCGAGCTCAGCGACGACGAGGTGTTCGACCTCTTCCACGGCGAGCTGTCGCGGCTGATCGGCGAGCAGGGACTCTGGACCCTCGTTCCGCGCAGCCCCGCGGACACCGACGTGATCTTCCACGGCCTCAAGGCCCGCCAGGTGGCCGCCTCCCTGACATCCGCGCTCCGCAGCGCCACCTCGGAACTGCGCGGCGAGTCCGTCGGTGAACCGGCGGCACTGTCGTTCACCCCCGCCCCCATCACCGTCTGGGCCGAACCGGATGCCGCGGCCCGCAAGCCGACTGCCCCGCAGGCGGAACGTTTCGTCTCGGCCGTGCCGCTCCCGGGGTACACCGCTGTCGAACCCGCAGAACGCGCCCGCCTCGTCGCCTGAGGATTTCCTCCGGGTCCCGGCCCGGGCATCCGCTCACGGCCGGAGGACGCCCGCGCGGTGACAGGATGTCTGCATGCCCCTGAACATCGAGGATTACGCCCTGATCGGCGATTGCCATTCAGCGGCCCTCGTCGGCAGTGACGGAAGCATCGACTGGCTCTGCCTGCCGCGCTTCGACTCCGCGTCCATGTTCGGCGCGCTCCTCGGCACCGAGGACCACGGGCGCTGGCTGCTCGCCCCGGCAGACCCCGCTGCAACGAGCACGCGCAACTATGTCGACGGCACCTTCATCCTGGCCCAGGTCTGGACGACCCCGACCGGACGTGTCGAGGTCCTCGACTTCATGCCGCACGGTGACGGCCGGCCGGACGTGCTCCGCCGGGTGCGCGGCCTGGCCGGTGCCGTTGAGATGACCGAGGAACTGCGCATCCGTTTCGGCTATGCAGTGAGCATTCCCTGGGTGCGCCAGGTCCACCAGGACGGCGAGACCGTGCTGCTCGCCGTCGCGGGGCCAGACGCCATCGCCGTGCGCGGCCCGGAACTGACCGCCGCCGATCACCGGCACACGGCCACATTCACGGTCGCGGCGGGAGAGGTCGTCGACCTGCAGCTCGCCTGGCATCCCTCGCACCGGCCGCCGCCCGCCCGGATCGACGTCGACGCCGCCCTGGCTGCGACGACCGCCTGGTGGACAGACTGGGCGCGCTCGTGCACCCACGACGGTCCATACCGGGACGAAGTCGTGCGCTCCATGCTCGTGCTGCGGGCGCTCACCCACGAGGAAACCGGCGGCATCGTCGCGGCGGCGACGACCTCGCTGCCCGAATTCCGCGGCGGCCACCGCAACTGGGACTACCGCTACGTCTGGCTCCGCGACGCGGCGCTCGCCCTCAGCGTGCTGCTCGCGCACGGGTACGCCGAGGAGGCCCAGAACTGGCGCGGCTGGCTGTTGCGCGCGATCGCCGGCGACCCGGACGACGTGCAGATCATGTACGGCCTCGCCGGCGAACGCTACCTGCCGGAACGCGAGCTCCCGAGCCTGCCCGGGTACCGCGGGTCCAGCCCCGTGCCGGTCGGCAACGGCGCCGTCGACCAGTTCCAGGCCGACGTCATCGGCGAGGTCATGGTGGCACTGCACGCCGCGCGCCACAGCGGCCTCACCGAGGGCGAATTCTCCTGGCCGCTGCAGCGCGCCCTGATCGGGTCCCTCGAACGAACCTGGTCCCGGCCGGACCAGGGTATCTGGGAGGTGCGCGGTCCGGCCCGCGAATTCACCCACTCCCGCGTGATGGTCTGGGCGGCCTTCGACCGGATGGTGCGGGGCTGTACCGAATTCGGCCTCGACGGCCCCGTCGAACGCTGGACCGCCCTCAGGGACGAGATCCGCAGCGACATCGAGCAGCGGGGCTTCAACGCCGAACTCGGCACATACACCCAGTACTTCGGCGGCACGGAGGTCGACGCCTCCCTGCTCGTGCTTCCCCAGGTGGGCTTCCATGATCCGACGGATGCCCGGATGCTCGGCACGGTCGCCGCGATCGAGGCCGACCTGTTGCGGGACGGCCTGGTGCTGCGCTACCGCACGGAGGTTCCTGTCGACGGACTGGCCGGTGGCGAGCATCCGTTTCTCGCCTGTTCCTTCTGGCTCGTGGAGCAGTACGCGAACTCCGGACGGGGTGAAGACGCCCGGGCCCTGATGGGCCGGCTCGTCGGATTCGCCAACGACGTGGGCCTGTTGAGCGAGGAGTACGACGTCGGCGCGGGCCGCCAGGCCGGCAATACACCGCAGGCGCTCAGCCACCTCGCCCTCGTGCGTGCCGCCGATGCGATCACGGCGATGGAGGATCGGGCAGCCCGGCTCGCCGGGACGGGCAACGACGCCGCCACTGTGGCCGTCCCCGGCGCCGGGGGATAGAGATCCGCCGGATTCTTTGTAGGTCTCCTCTGGAAACCGCCCCCGCGCTGCTCGTACATTGAAAACCATGACCGCCAGAACCCTGACCGTGCGCGACCTCGCGCAGATCGCCATCTTCGCCGCGCTGATCGCGGCGCTCGGCGTCCCCGGACCTCTCTCCCTCGGCGTGATCGCGGTGCCGATCACCCTGCAGACCCTCGGCGTGATGCTCGCCGGCGCGGTCCTCGGGGCCCGCAAGGGCTTCTTCGCTGTACTGCTCTTCCTCGCCCTCACGGCCGCAGGGCTGCCGCTGCTCGCCGGCGGCCGTGGCGGCCTCGCCTGGTTCACGACCTCGCCGTCCGCTGGCTATCTCTACGGCTGGCTCCTCGGCGTACTCGTGATCGGGTATCTCACCAGCCGGCTGCTCCCGAAATACCCGTTCTGGCCCGCCCTCGGCGCGACCGTGCTCGGCGGCATCGTCATGATCTACGCCATCGGCGTTCCCGTCACGGCGTTCACCCTGCACCTCCCGATCTGGGGCGCCCTGGTCGACGCCTCGAAATTCCTGCCTGGAGACGCAATCAAGGCCGTGGTCACGGTGCTCGTCGCCCGGCAGGTGCACCGCGCATACCCGGGGCTCATCCCCCGCCGCCGCGCAGTCACCGCGTCGTCCGCAACCTCGACCCCGACCTCGACCGCGACCCCGACCCCGGCCCGGGCCTCGGACGAGTAGGCCACCGTGAGCACGATCGTCTTCGACGGAGTGTCGCACTCCTTCGGCGACCGCAGCGTGCTCCGCGACCTGAGCCTCACCCTCACCGAACGCCGCATCGGGATCGTCGGCGCGAACGGCTCGGGCAAATCCACCCTCGTCCGCCTGATCAACGGGCTCATCACACCGGATGCCGGGACTGTCACGGTCGACGGGCTCCTCGTCGCGAAGAACGCGCGCGAAGTACGGCACAGGGTCGGCTTCATCTTCACCAATCCCGACAACCAGATCGTGATGCCCACCGTCGAGGAAGACGTCGCGTTCAGCCTCCGCAAACGCGGACTGGGCGCCGCCGAGATCGCCGGCCGCACCCAGGCGGCACTCGACCGCTTCGGGCTCAGCGCCCACGCTGCCCATCCGGCGCATCGGCTCTCCGGCGGCCAGAAGCAGTTGCTCGCCCTCGCCGCCGTCCTCGTCGGCGAGCCGCAGGTCGTCGTGGCCGACGAGCCGACAACGCTCCTGGACGCCCGTAATTCCCGGCGCATCGCCGACCTCTTCCGGGCCATGACCCAGCAGGTGATCGTGGTCACCCATCAGCTCGACCTGCTCGAAGACTTCGACAGGGTGATCTGCATCGAGGACGGCACGGTCGTCGCGGACGGCGCACCGGCCGTGGCCATCGATGCGTACCGGGCATTGCTGGCATGATTGGCCTCTACTCCCCCGGGCATTCACTCCTCCACCGGGCGCCGACCCTGCTCAAGCTCGCCGTCCTGTCGGCCGGGGTGCTCTGGGTCGGCATTCTCGGCGAGCCGTGGCAGCTCCTGGTCGCGCTCGGCATCATCGCCGGCCTGTATCCCGTGGCCGGCGTGCCTCCGCGCGCAGCCTGGCAGCAGATCGGTCCGATCCTGTGGATCCTCCTGATCGCCGTGCCGATCCAGGCGCTCCTGTCTGGCTGGGTGCCGGCGGCGCTCATGGCCGGGCGGCTGCTCGCGGCCGTCGCCCTCGCAGCGCTCTTCACGCTCACGACCACCGTCACGGCGGTCCTCGAGGGGTTCCAGCGGCTGCTCCGCCCCTTCGATCGCTGGGTCGATGCCGACAGGGTCGGACTGCTCGTTGCGATCACTCTGCGCTGCATCCCCCTCGTCGCCGAGATCGTCACCGAGGTACTCGAGGCACGCAGGGCCCGCGGCACCCAGGGTTCCCTGCTCGCGCTCGCGGTGCCGGTCGTCGTGCGCTCCCTGTACGCAGCGGATGCGATCGGTGAGGCCCTCGTCGCGCGCGGCCTCGACGACTGATCGCACCCGTCTGACACCCGTTCTGGGTGCTTCTCCGGCACGAACGAGCCTCGACAGGCCCACCCTCCGGGACCACACTGAGAGCATCTGAACCGTCGTTTCCGACTGGAGGCCGCTCGTGAGCGCGCTCGTTGTCTTCGATTCCAACTACGGCACCACCGAATCCGTTGCAGGGGCCATCGCGGATGCGATCGGCGGCAGTGCGGTGTCCGTTTCGACCATCAGCCCGGACAGCCTGACCGGAGTGGATCTCCTCGTCGTCGGCTGCCCGATCAACGGCTGGCGTCCGTCACCGCGGATGCAGGCCTTCCTCGACCAGTTGAACCCCGGCACCCTGCGCGGCATCCAGGCTGCCGCCTTCGACACCCGGGTCCACTCGCCCCTGCACGGGGATGCCGCAGGAAGGGTGACCCGCAGGCTCAAGTCCGCAGGGGCCCACATCCTGACCCGGCCGACGGGGTTCATCGTCGACGGCAAGACCGGACCGCTCGCCGACGGGGAGCTCGACCGGGCACGACAGTGGGGCGACTCGATCGTCGCCGCCCTCGCCTCCTGATCCGTTTCCTGATCGGCCCCTGATCAGCCTCCGTCAGGATCCGCCTGCGTCGTGAGGCTATTTCCGCCCGGCCCTGGCACGTCGGCGCCGCGAGGCCGACCGTCGCCTGGCGACGACCGCTCCCGGTTCCACGACGCTGAAGCGTGCCGCGCGCCGGGCAAGGTGGTGGCTCGAGACCCGCTGACGGGTGGCCGTCGGCTGCTGCGCGGGGCGGCTGAAGAACCACTGCTTGGCGAACTCGACCAGGACGAGGTACAGCACGGTCATCCCGGCCAGGGCGAGGAAGAACGGCAGCGGCAGCGGGTCGAAGCCGAGGACTCCGGCGAGCGGAGAAAACGGCAGGTACATGCCGATCGCGACAACGGAGAACGCCGAGATGGTGAGCCCTCGAGAGGCCCGGCTGCGCAGGAACGGCACCCGTCTGGTGCGGATCGCGAAAATGATGAGCGTCTGCGTGGCCAGCGATTCGATGAACCACCCGGCCCGGAACTCTCCGGGCGCGGCCTGGAAGACCAGGAGCATCAGCGCGAAGGTCGCGAAGTCGAAGAGCGAGCTGATCGGGCCGAACAGGAACATGAAGCGCCGGATGTACCCGATGTCCCAGTGCGAGGGCGCGAGCAGCTGCTCCTTGTCGACCCTGTCGCCGGGAATGGCGAGCTGGCCGGCGTCGTACAGGAGGTTGTTCAGCAGGATCTGCCCCGGCAGCATCGGCAGGAAGCTGAGCACGACGGATGCCGTCGCCGCGCTGAACATGTTGCCGAAATTGCTCGAGGTGCCCATCAGCACGTACTTGATCGTGTTCGCGAAGATCCGTCGACCTTCCATCACCCCGTCTGCCAGCACTCCGAGGTCTTTGTCGAGCAGCACGACATCCGCGGCGTCCTTGGCGACATCCGTTGCGCTGTCCACCGAGATCCCGATGTCGGCTCCGTGCAGGGCGAGGGCGTCGTTGACGCCGTCGCCGAGGAAACCGACGGCACGCCCGTTCGCCCGCAGGGCGTGGATGAGCCGGGACTTCTGCTCCGGGGACACCCGGGCGAAGATGCTCGCTTCCTCCGCCCGGACCGCGAGTTCGGCATCCGTGAGGGCGTCGATCTCCCCGCCCGTCAGGGTGCCTCCCGACTCGAGGCCGAGGTCGCCGCACACCTTCTCCGCGACCCGGGCGTTGTCCCCCGTCGCGATCTTCACGGAGATGCCCAGGGTCTCGAGCCGCTTCAGTGAGGCCCGCGCGCTCTGTTTCGGGCGGTCGAGGAAGATGAGGAACCCGGCGAGCGTGAGGTCGTTCTCATCGGCCGGGCTGATGTCCGTGAGCCCGGAGCCGGTCCGGGTCGCCACCGCGACGACGCGGCTGCCCTTCGCGTATTGCTGGTCGAGCAGGTGCCGGGCGGCCGGTGCCACGTCGCGGCAGACCCGGAGCACATCCTCGGGCGATCCCTTGGTGACGAGGGTGAGCGTCCCTGCCGGGTCTCGCACGAGCACGCTTGTCATCCGGCGCTCATGGTCGAATGGGATTACGTCGAGCCGGGTGTACTCGGACACCTGCGAGGCCGGGGCCTCCGGTGCGGCCCAGACGGCCACATCGAGCGGGTTCTGGCCGACCGTCGACACCGTGCCCGTCGAGTAGTCGACCTCGGTCGCGAGCAGCCCGAACCGGAGGACGTCACCCGCGTCCACGTGCGGGGCGGCAGGGAGCGCCGTCGTGAACGAGATCTTCCCCTCGGTCAGGGTTCCCGTCTTGTCCGTGACGAGCACGTCCATGTCGCCGAGGTCCTCGATCGAGACCAGGCGCTTGACCAGCACCTTGCGCTTCGCGAGCTCCCTGGTTCCGGTGGCGAGGCTCGTAGACACGACGGCGGGCAGGAGCTGGGGCGTGATCCCGACCGCGATCGCGAGCGAGAACAGCAGGGACTCGAGCAGGGGGCGCTGGAGAAGCAGGTTCGCGACGAAGATGAGCGTCGTCAACCCAATGGCCACCTGGAGCAGCAGCAGCGAGAAACGCCGCAGGCCGAGCTCGAACTCGGTCTGCGGCTGCCGGGTGCCGAGGCCGAGCGCGATGCGCCCGAATTCGGCGTGGGCGCCCGTGTAGACGACCACGCCGACGCAGCTTCCGGACTGGATGACCGTGCCCATCAGCACGCAGGAGTTCAGGTCGCCGAGCGCCGCTCCGGCGGGGATGGGTTCCGGCGACTTGTCGATCGGCAGTGATTCCCCGGTCAGGATGCTCTCGTCGCAGAGCAGGTCCTCACACGAGAGCAGGCGGATGTCGGCGGGGACGACGGCGCCGAGGGACAGGTGGAGGATGTCGCCGGGAACGATGTCGACGACATCGATCTCGACCAGGGACCCGTCCCTGACGGCGACGGCCTTGTGCGTCACCCGCGAATGCAGCGCCTCGGCGGCGAGCTCGGCCCGGTACTCATTGCTGAAGCCGAGCCCGACGCTCGCCAGGAGGATGACGCCGATCACGATGGAGTTGGTGACGTCCCCGAGGAGAAGCGACAGGGCGGCGGTCACGATCAGGAGGATGAGGATGGGACTGCGCAGTTGCCTGCCGAGCACGGACAGGGGACCTGCCTTGTGCGTGCGCACCGCATTGGGTCCGGTCGAGGCGAGCCGACGAGCTGCCTCGACGCCGGTCAGGCCCGCAGCCGTTGACCCGAGTCGGCTCAGCACCTCACCGGCGCTGCTGCTCGCGAAGTCCGCGAGCGTCGTCGCCTCGGGAGGCTCCGGGTTCAGCCTCGCGGTTTCCTTCGACGTGAGGTCGGGCATCTCCGTCATCTTCTTCTCGGTCCCCCGGTCAGGCGCCTCCGGCGGCGCTGATTCCGAGACTATCCCTCCCCGGCGAGAACACGGATGCGCGACGGCGAGCCCGCCCTCGAAGGGGGCGGGCCCGGCGCCGCGCACCAGGTGGGGCCTGGGTCAGTGCCTGGCGTCTTCGAGCACCGCAGACTGCGCAGCCCGTTCTGCCGCGACGGACCGCTCCGCGGGGGTGGGATCGATGGTGTGCGCCATCATCGTGGTCTCGTCGAACGGCTCCAGTCGGTCGAGGACCCGGTCGACCTGGGCCCTGTCGATCTCCCGGGTCCAGGAGCCGATCAGAACGGTGGCCACGGCATTGCCGGTGAAGTTCGTGAGTGCGCGGGCCTCCGACATGAACCGGTCGATGCCGACGATGAAGCCGACACCGCCGAGCAGCTGCGGGGCGTGGGCCTGCAGCCCCGCAGCGAGGGTCGCGAGGCCGGCACCTGACACACCGGCGGCTCCCTTCGACGCGATGATCATGAACACGAGCAGGCCGATCTGCTCGCCGAGGGCGAGGGGCTGGCCCATTGCTGTGGCGATGAAGAGGGAGGCCATGGTCAGGTAGATGGCGGTGCCGTCGAGGTTGAACGAGTACCCCGTCGGCACGGTGACGCCGACGACCGGCTTCGAGACACCGAGGTGCTCCATCTTGGCGATCAGCCGCGGCAGCGCCGCCTCAGACGACGACGTCGAGAAGATCAACAGGTATTCCCGGCCGAGGTAGCGCATCAGCTTGAAGATGCTCACGCCGGTGGAAATCTTCAGCAGCCCGCCGAGGATGACGACGATGAAGAGGATGCAGGTGAGGTAGAAGGCGCCCATCAGGGTGAAGAGACTGACCACGGCCTGGAAGCCTGTCGCGCCCACGACCGCCGCGATGGCGCCGAACGCGCCGATCGGAGCGAGCCACATCACCATGATCAGGATCCGGAAGACGAGGGCCTGCACGTTCGCGATCGCCTCGAGTATCGGTTTGCCCGCCCTGCCCATCTTCTGCAGGGCGAACCCGGCGATCAGTGCGACGAAGAGGGTCTGCAGGATGTTGCCGCTCGTCAACGACGAGAAGAGCGTCGTCGGGATGATGCCCAGGAAGAAGCCCTGCGAGTCCGCGGCGGCCGGCGGCACGTATGCCGCGGCCGCTTTCAGGTCGAGCCCTGCGCCGGGGTGGATCAGGTTCCCGACCAGCAGCCCGATTCCGAGTGCGAAGGTCGACATGACGAGGAAGTACCCGAGCGCCAGTCCGCCGATCCGTCCGACCGTCGCGGCCTTCGCGATCGAGCCGATGCCGATCACGATCGTGCAGAAGATGATCGGCGAGATCATCATCTTGATGAGTGCGATGAACACGTCGCCGAGCGGCTTGAGCGAGACGGCGAAGCCGTCCTTCCCGCCGAAAAGCAGGCCGACGGTGATGCCGAGCACGACGGCCACGACGACCGCGATGTACAGGTAGTGGGACGTGTCGATCCGTTTCGCCGGCCGGACCGGACGAGTGGCTCGCAGTGCTGCCATGAGAGACTCCTTTGTCTGGTGTTGTGCGTTTCAGAATGGTCGACGCGGCGCGTGGCGTCACGGTTGCGGTCATATTGTTCACGCGCGACGGGCATATGGTTTCATTCACATCGAGGTGAGAAGGGCGGCACGCCATGATCCGCGACTGGAGCATCGCGCGCCGGCTCTTCCTGGCCCATTCCGTCTTCATCGTCGCGCTCGCCGCCTCGGTCGGCACGGCACTGTTCATCGACGCTCGCGATCGCGGCTACGCCGAAACCGAGAGCCGGATGCTGTCGGTCGCGACGGCCATCGCGGAGAACCCGCTCGTCCTGGAGGCCAGCGGGGCCCCGGATCCGAGCGCGCTCCTGCAGCCATACGCGCTCAGCGTCACGCAGAAGGCGGGGCTCGACTTCATCACGATCATGGCGCCGGACCGAACCAGATGGACTCACCCCACCGAGTCTGAAATCGGGCGGCCGTACATCGGCACCATCGCGCCGGCCCTGGCGGGAACGCCGTTCACCGAGGTCACGACGGGAACCCTGGGCCCGTCCGTCCGCGCAGTCGTGCCCGTCGTCGATGCGCAGGGCGCCGTCCGCGCGCTCGTCGCTGCCGGGGTGAAGACCAGCAACCTGTCGATCGCCCTGACCGCCCGACTGCCCGCTGTCCTGGGCCTGGCACTCGCCCTCCTCGTGGCCGGCGCGATCGTCACGTCCCTGATCGGGCGCTACCTGCGCAGGGTCACCCTGGGCTGGGGACCGGAACAGCTCGCCCAGCTGTTCGTGTACTACGACTCCGTACTGCATTCCGTGCGGGAAGGCCTCGTCCTCGTTGATCTGAAGGGCGACCTCGTTCTCTACAACGACCAGGCCGCCGAGCTTCTCGGCATCCCGTCCCGACCGGCGAATCCGAGGGGCGGGGCCGCCGCCCCGACCCTCGGCGAGCTCGAGCTCCCGGCGGGACTCGGTGACCTGCTCCGCAGTGGCCGCCCCGTGCAGGATGAGATCCACCTCACCAGCACCCGGGTGCTCGTCGTCAGCCAGCAGCCCGCACTCGCGCCACCCGTGAGCGGCCGTGGGAAATCGACGCCGATGGGGTGGGTCGCCACGATCCGCGACCACACCGATCTGGAGTCCCTGGGCAGCGAGCTGCAGTCCATGCAGACCCTGTCCGATGCCTTGCGGGCCCAGACCCACGAGCATGCCAACCGGCTGCACACGATCGTCTCGCTGATGGAACTCGGCCGCACCGGAGACGCACTGGAATTCGCGACCAGGGACCTCGAACTCGGCCAGATGTTGACGGACGAGGTGGTCGCGTCGGTCGACGAGCCCGTGCTGAGCGCACTGCTGATGGGTAAGTTCGCCCAGGCCAGCGAGCTCGGCGTCGTCCTCGCCGTCGAGGCCACCGGCAGCCTGTCCGACACCGGGCTGCAGGCCAGGGACCTCGTCACGATCGTGGGCAACCTGATCGACAACGCCCTCGACGCGGCAATGGACGCCGCGGCGCCGCGGGAGGTCCACCTCTCCGTGCACAGCGGTGCGGCCTCCGTCGTCGTCGAAGTCGCCGACAGCGGCCATGGCGTCGATCCGGAAATGCTCGACGACGTGCTTCGCCGCGGCTTCAGCACCAAGGAACCCGGTGAGTTCGGGCGTGGGCTCGGCCTCGCACTGGTCCAACAGACCGTCAACCGCCTCGGCGGCACCCTGACCATCGGATTCCGGCGGGGCGCGGTCTTCACGGTCACGCTTCCCTGCCGGGCACCCTCAGCAGAGGTCGCCGGCGTGCGCCCCACCGGAGCGAGGGATCCGCACGATGCCTGACGCGGACATCCGCGTGCTCGTCGTCGAAGACGAGGCCATCGCGGCTGAAGCCCACGCGGTCTATCTCGGTCGCCTGGCAGGCTTCGTCCACGCCGGAACCGCGCGGGACGGACACTCCGCCCTGCGTTCGCTGGCAGAAGCCGAGTCCGCGGGCCGCCCGATCGACCTGGTCCTGATGGACATGACCCTCCCCGACCTCCACGGCCTCGACGTCAGCCGCCGGATGCGTTCGGCCGGGCTGATGACGGACATCATCGCGATCACGGCGGTGCGCGACCTGAAGATCGTGCGTGGCGCGGTGGCAGCAGGCATCGTCCAATACCTGATCAAGCCGTTCACCTACGCGACCTTCGCGCAGAAGCTCGGCCAGTACCGGGACTTCCGACTCCAGCTCGGCACCCAATCCCGGGTCACCAACCAGTCGGACGTCGACCTGGCATTCGCGAGCCTGCGCGCGCCCGCCGAGCTTCCCCGGCCGAAGGGACTCGCGGAAGGCACCCTCTCGGCCGTCGTCGACTTCCTCAAAGAGCACGAGTCCCCGGTCTCCTCGAGCGAGGTCACCGACGCACTCGGGATCTCCCGGGTGACGGCTCGCCGGTACCTCGAATACCTCGCGGACACCGGAACCGTTCTGCGCTCTCCGCGCTACGGGACGCCTGGGCGTCCGGAGAACGAATATTCCTGGATGCGCATACCGCGCCCGTGACGCTCAGGGAGCGGCGGGACGCCGCCGGAGCACGCCGAGGCGCAGCGAAACGTAGGCGGCGAGACCGAGCGGGATCGGAAGCCAGAACTCGAGCACCCGCCAGCCGACAACGGCGAGCAGCGCCGTCGCGTGCGGAGTCCCGACCGCGACGAGGGCGGGCACGAGCACACCCTCGACGATACCGAGGCCTCCCGGGGTCAACGGCAGGAGCGCGAGGAGCCCGCCGAGCCCGTAGACCGCCAGCAGCGGGCCGATAGCAAGCGGATGCCCGAACGCGGCGAGCAGGACTCCGAGCGAAGCAGCGTCGAGAAGCCAGTTCGCGCCGGCGAGGCCGAGCGCGGCGGACATCCGCCGTCGGTCTGTGACGAGCTCGAGGACCTGCGCCGCCACGCTGCGAACGAAGACCTCGACCCGATCCTCGGAGACCAGCGGCACGCGCGCCGCCACCCGGCGCGATCCACGCACGACAAGCTCAGTCCGGCGGGTCAGGAACCAGACGCCGGCGCCCGTGCCGACCAGCAGGACCAGCACCACCGTCCCTGCCACGATGTACGTGCCCGTGACGACAAGGGTCGTGATCGACAACAGGATCCCGCCGGCGAACACGATCCCGAGCACGAGGTTCGAACCAGTGGTCTCGATGGTCGCCGTGGTGAGCGCAGCGCCGGATCGCACTCCGGCGCGGACGAGGAGCCGGAAGCGCACCGCGGCTGCCGTCGCTCCTCCGCCGGGCACCACGTGGTTCACCCCGAGGTCCGCGAGGTCGATCCGGAGCAGGGTGAAGTAGCCCGGCCGGACGGGTCCGAGCACCGCGGCGGTCAACGCGCTGAAGGAGAGCAGCGAGGACAGCTGGAGGGCAGCGGCCAGGAGAACGAGCGGCAGCGAAACGCTTTCCAGCGACGCGAGGGCTGCCTCAACGCCGGCGAACTGCGGCACGACGACGAACCAGACGATGACGAAGAGCAGGGCCGTCGACAGGAGTACCTTGAGCCACAGCGGCACGCGCGCGCGGGTCCCGGCAGGAGTTGCGCCGGCGGCGGGAGGAACGGCGCCCTGGCGCACGGCGGGGTCAGTCCCCGGAACGGACCGCCAGGCCCCGCACGAACGCGGCCTGGCCCGCGTGCTGCAGGTCGTCGGCCAGCACGCTCACCAACCGGGCTCCGAGGGTCACGGGCGGGTTCCACGAGGTGTCGACGATCCGGTCGAGGTCCTCGAGGGTCAGCGTCGGAAGATAGGCGAGGGTCCGGCTGTGCACGGCGTCGAAGTAACCGCCGAGCAGCTCGGCACTGGCACGGACGCCGCCGACCTGTTCCGCGGTCTGGCCGTATCCGGTCTCGGAGTCGGAGAAGGGCAGGTCGAATTTCGCGGCCCAGCCGCCGCTGATCCAGACCTCGTCCTCGCCGAGAAGTTCGGAGACATGTCCGTCCTGCACCCGTGTCAGGTGCCAGACCAGCCAGGCGATCGAATTCGCCTCCGGGTCCGCCCGGTATTCGAGCAGGGCCGGTCCGGCCTGCCGCAACACCGAACGCACCACGCCGCCGACCCGGCCATAGGCCTCACTCAACAGCTCGCCTGACAGCATCCGTCTCCCCCGCTCTGGTTTGTTCCTCTCAGACTAGCTTCGAGGCGCCGAAGCGGAGAAACGCGGAAACGACGCTGGGCGCACGAAATGGGACTACGTTTCCCAATGAATCGTTGGCGGAGCCACTCGATGGACAACCCATCGAAGAGGATGGCGGGACAAGTATGAGCATCGTCGGACCCGATCCCACACCCCTGCCCCGGTATCCCCGCGGGACGCTGCTCCTGGTCGGCCTCGCAGCCGCCACGATCACGGCGATCGGGATGAGCAGCATCCGCGGCATTCTGGCGCCGGTCCTGCTCACTCTTGTGCTGTCCATCTGCGCTCATCCTGTCCGGGTACGCCTGGAGAAGCGCGGCGTGCCGCACGGCCTCGCGACCGGCTCGGTGATCCTCGTCGTCTTCGCGCTGCTGTCCGGCTTCTTCTATGTCGTCATCGTGGCCATCTCCCAATTCGTCTCGATGCTGCCTGGCTATGCCGCGGAGATCCACGATCTCGGCGTCTCCCTTGGCGAGTTTCTCAACACGATCGGCATCGGCGACTCGCAGATCCAGGCGATGACGGAAGGCTTCACGCCCAGCCGGTTCGTCCCCTACCTCAGCGGTTTCCTCGGCAGCTTCTTCGGCATCGTCGGCTTCCTGGTCATCGTCCTGACCATGCTGATCCTGATGTCCTCGGACGCTTCCTATGCGCACACCATTCTCGGGCAGTTGAGCCAGCGCCGGCCGGGCCTCGTCGATGCCCTCAAGGTCTTCGCCGCGAACGTTCGCCGCTACATGATCGTCACGACCGTGCTCGGGTTGGTGCAGGGATTTCTCAACACCATCGCGCTGTGGATCCTCCAGGTGCCCGCCGCCCTGCTCTGGGGGCTCCTGGCTTTCCTCTGCAGTTTCATCCCCAACATCGGTTATTTCTTCGCCATCACCCCGCCCGTCGTGTTCGGCTATCTTGTCGGCGGCTGGCCGACCGTGATCGCCGTGATCATCGTCTACGGCGTGATCAACGGCGGCGTGCAGTCAATCATCCAGCCCAAGGCCGTCGGCAGCGCCGTCTCCCTCAACCAGACCATCACCTTCTTCTCCGTGCTGTTCTGGGCCGTCGTGATCGGGCCCATCGGCGCCATCCTCGCTATCCCCCTCACCCTGCTCGCCCGAACGTTCCTCGTCGACTCCGATCCCGACGTCGCGTGGGTCAGGCCGGCATTCGGCCCGACAGTCGAGACCCGACGTCTCCTGAAGGCGGCCGATGTCGCAGGCAAGAATGCGCGGAAAGCGAAGCCACCCTCATCTCCCCGCCCGACAGCCACGCAAGCGCCGGAGCCCGGGCACGAGGGGTGAGGCGCTCCCATGCTCGCCACAATCGGACGGTTGCTCCCGCTTGCACTCGCCGTCGCGCTCAGCACCACCCCGCTCCTCGTGACGGTGCTGCTGCTTCTGTCTCCGAAACAGCGCTGGTCGGCCCCCGCCTTCCTCGCGGGCTGGATCGTCGGGCTCATCGTCGTCACGGCCGTGTTCACGGCCACACTGACCTGGCTTCCCCCGGCCGACATGACTGCCCTCCAGCCGGCCATCGGCTGGACGGAGATCGTTCTCGGCGCCGTGCTGATCGGGTCCGGCGTGTGGAAACTCCTGCATCCGTCCCCTCCCCGGCTGGCCGAACCCGCCTGGCTCAACCGGATCGCGACCCTCGGGCCCGTGTCCTGCGCCGGGGTCGGACTTGTGCTCAATATCCGGCCGAAGGCCCTCGTTCTCGGCACTGCAGCGGGGCTCGCCCTCAGCGCGCACGCGCTCCCGCTTGCCGAATTGGTGATCTGCATCCTCGTCTACACGGTCATCGGGGTGTCCAGTGTCGCGGTCCCTGTGATCCTCACGCTGGCGTCCCCGCAGACGATGATCAAACCCCTCGTGGCGCTCAAGAAGCGCATCATCAATCCGTCCCAGACCGTCACGGTTGTCGTGGCCCTGATGCTCGGTGCCCTGATCCTGGGCGACGGCATGACCCGGGTCTGAAGCAGCCACGCCACCTGGTGTGGCGTGGCGTGTTCGTGACCCGACCGCCACGGGGCTACGACGCAGGCTACTGAGCAGGCGGCTGCGGGGTGACCGGGGAGACGGGATCGACCCGCCAGCGTGACCACGGCCATACCCCGTCCATTTCGACTTCGAGCGAGAAGCTCAACACAACGCGGATCACGACGATCACGGCGAGGACGACGACGCTTTGGACGGTCGGTTCGACGAGGATGGTCCGGATGATGTCGGCCACGATCAGGACCTCGAGGCCGAGGAGGATGGCCCGGCCCAGGTCACGACGGAGGCCCACGTACGCCTGGGCACGGGTGGAGCTCCGCAGCACGCGCGGAAGGGCGACCGCGAAAGCCAGGGCCCCACCGAGCACCATGATGATTGCACCGGCAGCCTCGACGACCTGCACGCCGGCCGAAATGACCTGCTCGAAGTCCATGGACATCCCTCTCCTTGTGGTTCAGCGTGCAGACGGTCGGCGGGATGCCCGCTCAGATCACGAGTGTTTGTTCGACAAGACCTTGGGCGACGCTTGAGAGTAGCAGGCGGTTTGCCCGGGCATACGTCCTCAGCAGGGTGAACGCTTCCTCCATCGACACGCCTCGGGAGTGCGCAAGTACGCCCTTGGCCTGCTCAATGACCACCCGGGAGGTCAACGCGTTTGTCAGCTGTTCCCGGACCGACATGCTTTCCCGGAGCGTACGCTCCTGCAGGATTCCGATCGTGGCAACGTCGGCCAGCGCCTGGGAGGCCCGCACGTCCTGCTGGCGAAGTGCACCCGGAACATTCGACAGCAGGTTGAGGGCACCGATTGTCGTCTCCCGCAGCCGCAACGGTATGGCGAAGACCGCGGCAAAACCCTGCTCGCGTGCGCTGTCCCGAAAACGCTGCCACGCGGGCGGACTCTCCTCTACGTCCGTCAGGGATACGACGGCACCGGTGACAAAGCATTCCACGCAGGGGCCCGCCCGAGCGCTCAGTTGCATGACCTCGACAAGTCTGCTGGCCTCGCTCGTCGAAGCGACAACTTCCAATTCGCCATCGGCGTCGGCCAGAAGAATTCCAGCGGCCGCAATATCGAAGAGATCAGTGCAACTCTCGACCAGGGTCTGCAGGAGATCCACCACGTCGTAGTCGGCCACAAGCGTGTCGGCAAGGGTCGCGAACGTGTCGATTAAACGGTCCTCTCTCGTTCCATCAATCATGGGACCCTTCGATCTGGCTCTCGATTACCGCGAAACTCAATCGGCGGTCAATGATTTCTGCCGCAATCTCGGCCATTGACCGGCCAGCCGCAAAAGCATGGCCCTGCATGACGAGGAGGGCATCCGCGGCAGGAATTCTCAGTTGAGCCAGGACCATTCCGGTGGCTTGATGGATCTCGCGACGAGAGAATTTCTGGCGAGTGGCACTGTCGGTCTCGTTTTCGATCTCGGTGTGGGACAGTCTGATGGCTCGAGAGAGGACCAGACGACTGACCACGGTCGCAAGGCTCGAAATCTGCTGGACGCTCTGCGAGCTGAGGCGATAGGGGCGGTTGGTATACAGATCGATCGCACCGATGCGCAAAGGCCCCAGGATCAGGGGAAAAGCAAAGACCGCACCGAGGTCATCTGCAAGGATCGCTTCCGAAAAGGCCGGCCAGGTCCGGTTCGGCCGTTTGCGAATATCAGGCTCGAGGACCGGAGCCGCGGTCTGCAGTGCGTCCCAACAGGGGCCCTCGCCAAGATCGAATTGCAACTCGTCGAGACGAAACGACTGGGCGTCACTGGCCGAAATCGTTTCAGCGGCAAGAATATCGCCGAACGTCGAGACGGATGCCCCGTCCACGGGCAACGCCGCCAGGAGCGGCTCGTACAGACGCGCCTCCTGCCCGGTCAGGGCGTTCAGTGCATCCGCAGCCACGGCAAACAGATCAGGCATCGGGGTCATACCCGCGATTCTGGTCGCAACCACGATTCACTCCCGTCCGCTGCATGATCGCAACGTACTCCTCCGGCGTCGAAAAGGAATGCAGGCAGCGCTCGGGCTCTCTCCGCCACCGTCCCGGCCCCGACAACGGTGTGGGCGTGCGCACCGGGAATCGCTCTCGTGCGTTCCCCGGAGTGTGCTCGGGAGTGCAGTCGTCGTGTCGGTTCACGACTGAGACCTTATCGAATCGGGAATGCCGCTTCCAGCATCCACTCGATGGAATTCTGATTTTCGGGAGGCACGATTGCGGGCAAGAGAATCTCCCACATTTCCCGTACGCGTCGACGGAGGTCGGCACGTTCGGTGAAGACATCAGAAACCATCTGGACCCCCGTGAAAGCGGGAATGATGAAGTGCGCCAGCTTCTCGGCGTCGGTGCCTGCGCGGAGTTCGCCGGCCTCCGTGGCGGCCAGAGTCAGTGCCTCGAAGGTCGCAAGCCAATCTTCGTATGGTCGCGCCATCGACCGATCGAAAGTCGAGGTTTCGGTTGTGAGGCGGATGCCGGCACGGACGATGGGGTCGGTGGTCAATCGTCCGGCCAGATCGCTGCAGAGCCTGAGCATCGACTCAAGCGGCCCGGTTGTCGTGTCGAGTATCGCCGTCGCGGCAGCTGTCGCGATCTCGTGTTCCGCTTCGATCACGGCGAGGGCGACGTGCTCCTTGGACTGGAAATGAAAGTACAGCGCGCCCTTGGTCACTCCGGCGGCGGCCGTGATGTCCGAGAGCGTGGCCCCGCCGAAGCCCTGGCGATAGAAGACGTCCGCAGCCCCCGCGATAATCTTCTCGCGAGTGAGTACGGCGCGCTCTTGTTTCACGGTCATGGTGCGCCTCCTGGCGATTCCGCATCGAACATGGACCCGACGGCACCTCTGCATCCCCGTCCGGCACCCTCACTCCGGCTCGATCAGCGCCTCTGGGTTGGGTTCCGATCTGAGCGCCGACCGAATCATCAGGACACCGATGGCCAACAACACCGAAATACCGAGAATCGGCCCCACTGCGTAGCCGAGCCAGAAGAGCGGCACGAATACGCAACCGGCGATGACGAGTGCTGTTGAAATGTCCACCAGCTGCGCGCGAGTTGATTGTTTCAAACTTCCCCCCAGATGTTTTTTCGGTGAGCGCGGCACCGGCCGAACGCGAGTTCGACTCCGTGCTCACCGACCCCCGACGGCACAGACGCCGGCGATGCGCCTTTCAGCGAACGCCGATGCCATCCAATAAAAAACCGGTTTCCCCGTTTGTTTGGTTCCCCTCGATGAGTGTATGCCATTGTGCGCAGCGACAGGGTGGTCTCACTCAAGAAAAGTGGCGACGTGGGCGAGGAACCGGGCGGCCTCAGGTACCGATGCAGGTGGCCTTACTGGTTACGCGACGCGGTCGCGGGTGATGTCGTTCCCAGCCGCATCGACGAGAAAGCGAACATCATCGCGATCAAGATGTTCGTGACCAGTGGAACCATCAGGCCCCCCGATTCCGGCCGACTGACAAAAGCGATAAGCACGTAGATCGCCTGGGAACCGAACAGGAGTGCAAACACGACACCGGATGTCCGGTGCGCCGTCATCTTCCACCACGGGCGCCTCTGTTCGACCGGTTCGTCCTCGGCGCGAAAGGTTCTCGCAGCAAAGACGACCAGGACCAGCGCAAGGACGGCTGCCGCGACGGACGCAACAGGCACCGGGAGACCGATCGTCAGGGCCGACCCGAGAATGACGAGAACGCCACCGCTCGTCACGTAGGCGATTTTCGTTGACGTGCTCGTGATTCGAATTGCCATGGACATCCCCCTCGATGAAAAGACTGACTGGCGTAGACCTGGCTACCGCACCTGCCGGCCCCACCCCTGCGACCGATCAGGACGCGGTGCGTGGTGGCGCTTCTTGCACACCCGCGTCTCCGTGTTCCTGATTATGCCGCAGTGCGCTCAGCAGCCGGTCACGGGACAGCGACCCGCGAGGCCCGGCCCGCGCGCGCCCGTCCGATCGCCTTGTTCACTTCCACGAGCAGGAAGATGACGGCGGAAAGTCCCAGCGTGTACGCCCATTCGCGAACCCCGATCGGCGTCGAGCTGAACCAGAGGTTCATGAATGGCGTGCAGAGGGTGAGGCTCGACGCCCGGAGGAACCGGGAAGTGAACAGGAACGCGAGCCGGCTGAAGGTGGGCATGGTCGCGGCCGCGGTCTGCGCTTCCACGGTGGTGGACCCGATTCCCTGCTCGAGGAAGAACACCCCGACGGTCGCGGCCGTGATCAGGTTGACCCACAGGATCTGCGTCGGTTGGAGCGGCAGCGCGAATCCGAACAGCACGGCGAGCAGGAGCACCAGAGACTCGGCTGCGGTCGTGGGCAGAATGAAGACGATGGATTTCTGCAGGTTGTCGCGGATGCGACGGCCTTCGTGAACTGCACTCTGGATGGTGGCGAAGTTGTCGTCGGCGAGCACGATGCCTGCCGCTTCCTTCGTCGCTTCGTGCCCTTGATCCCCCTTGCCAGTCCGACGTCCGCTCGACGAAGCGCGGGCGCGTCGTCGACCCCGTCGCCGGTCATCGCGACCTCCTCCCGGTGTGGCTGGAGGGCCTTGGGGAGAAGTTGTCCACAGAAATCTTCTTTGACCGGGTATTCCACAGGTGGCTTGTGGGGTGGCGGATGCCCCGGGAATGTCGGTGGTGGTCCGTAGAGTGACCGGTATGACAGCTGAAGAACCCTCAACTATTCGTTCGGAAAGCACGGCGGAACCCCCGCCCGGGATCCCTCCCGACTCGTACCTCAACCCCCGGCATCTCAGCCTGGTGGAGCCGTCCCTCGCCGATTTCTATGACGCGATCCGGGAGGCGGACCGGGAGATGAACCGGGCCGCCGCGAAGCGGGCGGCCGCGATCTATGCGGCGCAACGGGTGCTCGCGGACGTGGGCCGGGCCCGGGCGGAGGCCGCAGAACGCGCCGGCGGGCCGCGAATGCCGTGGTCGCCGGAGGAGGCCACGAAGGAGGAGTTCACGTGCGAGGTCGGCGCTCTGCTGCGGCTCCCGCGGCGGACGGCGGAGACCCTGATCGAAGCCAGCCGGACACTCGCCGAAGACCTCCCCGTGACCCGGGAGGCCCTGGCCTCCGGGGCGATCAGTTACCGGCACGCGCAGGTGATCATGGAGCAGGCCTGGGGCATCCGAGTCGATGATGACCCGGAAGCGGCCGCCCGGGCCCGGGCCGTGTTCGAGGAGGTCCTCGTGCCCGACGCGGAAGTGC
>NZ_SOFS01000020.1 GCF_004402235.1 Cryobacterium glucosi | reverse complement strand
TCGCCACCCCCGACACGGCCTGGATCAACAAGCCCGCCGAATCTCAAGAAGACGAGCCGAAACTAGCCGCCTAAACTCACGCTGGCCTCATTCACCTTGACAAATTCCGTTGCGGTGTCGGCGCATGTCGATCTGGCCGAAGTTGATGACCCGGGCGTTGTTGGCCAGGCGGTTCACGATTGAGTCCGCCGCGACCCGGTCCGGCAGCTCAGCAACCCAGTGCGCGGGCCCGGTCTGCGAGGCGATCATCGTCGGGAGCCGGTGTTCGCGGTTCGCGAGGATCGCGAAAAGGTCGCTGGCGGCGTCGCTGTCGATGCCGACGGTGAGGAAGTCATCGATGATGAGCAGGTCGATGTTGGAGAGGTCGTTGAGTAGCTTCTGGTGCGCGATGCCGTTGCCGCGAGCGATGACGAGCCGTCGGGCGAGGTCATCCATCCGGTAGTAGAGAACAGAGTGTTCGCTCTGGCAGGCGCCGATGGCCAGCGCGCAGGCGAGGTAGGTTTTCCCGCCTCCGATGGGCGAGATGATCAGCAGGTTCGTCGGGTCCGAACGCCAGTCGTGAGCGGCATAACGGCGCATCCTGACCGGGGTGATGCCGCGTCCGTCGCGGTAGTCGACCTCGGCGACGGTCGCGCCCGGGATCGGGAACGCGGCCTGACGGATGAGTTTGTCGACCTTGTTAATACGCCGGGACTCCAACGCGTCATCGACCGCGGTGAGGAACAGCTGCTCGGGGGTGAGGGTGTCGTTGCCCTCGTCTTGGATGAGTTCCTCCAGCCTGGTCGCAACATGCGTGACGCGCAGGGCCCGGAACTTGTCGTATTCGATGCTGGTGAACATCACTTGCCCTCCTCGTCACGTGCGTAGTGGGAGGCGTCGCGAACATAGACGTCGTGCATGGTGTCGCGGAAGACGACGGTGCTGACCCGTTTGCGTGTCGAGGCCGCTGGAACCACCGGCCGCGGCTTCTTCGCATCACTGTCGATCGCCGCCATCAACCGTTTCAGCGTCGAGTAGGTCGGATGCGCGCGGCGGTTCAGGAGATCTTGGCAGGCCGCTTCCAATCGTTCCCGGTTGTTCTTGCCGAGCCCGTCGAGGATGTTCTGGCAGGCCAGATAGCCCTGCGCCTCGATCACTTGGGCGTCGAGGATCTGCTCGATCACTGTGACGGTGGCCGGCCCGACGCTGCGGGCCCGGTCGGTGAACCAGCGCCTGGACCAGAGCCCGTCGATGTTGCGGTATTGGGGTGGGACGTGTTCCGGCAGTGTTGAGTACTGGCCTTTCCGGCCCGTGAGCCGCGGGTGTTCGCAGATGCTCTCGTGCCCATCGAAGACGGTGACCTGGGACGAGGTCAGCCGGACCCGCAGCAGCTTGCCCGCGAGTCCGAAGGGCACGGAATAGCGTTGCGTGTCCACGGTGACGTGATAGTTCCGGGCCGCTTTCAGCTCCTTCCACTGAACGTCCTCGAACCCGGCATCGGGCAACGGGGCCAGCAGCTCCCGCTCCTCAGCGTCGAACCTCTCCCACCGGGTCGTGTCGTCCGCGCGGCGGATGTCGTGGTTGATCTCCCGCACCCGCTCGTCGATCGCCGCGTTCAGTTCGCTGAGGGTCGTGAACACGTCATCGTCCAGGTAGCCGATGACGCGTTTGTTGACGACGTTTACCGCATTCTGGCCTTGCCCCCGGTTAGTGGACACGGGGTTATGCGGCTTTAGCGACGACCGCGTTCTGGTTTGAGTATTGCAGTTCGAAGTCGACGGGGCTGACCTGGCCGAGGGAGGTGTGTCGGCGGCGCCGGTCGTAGCGGTCCTCGATCCAGGCGCCGACCTCTCTAGATGCCTTGTTTTTGCTGGGCCAGACGCGTCGGTGGTAGAACTCGGTCTTGAGCATGGCGAAGAAACTTTCCGCCATCGCGTTGTCCCAGCGGACCCCGGTGTAGCCCATCGACGGGGTGATGCGGTGCGCTTTTGCGAACGCGGTGATCTGAGCTGACGCGTATTGCTGCCGTGGTCAGAGTGCCAGATCGCGTCGGGCTCGATCCGGGTCGTCGCGGCCGCGTTCTTGAGGGCGTCAGCGACGAGTTCGGTGCGGATGTGATCGGCGATGGACCAGCCGACGACTTTCTTCGAGTAGCAGTCAATGACGGTCGCGAGGTAGATGAAGCCCTGCCAGGTGTGGATGTAGGTGATATCGCCGACGAACTTGACCCCGGGCCGGGCCGCGGTGAAGTCTCGTTTCACGAGGTCGGGCATGTTCGCGGCCGCTTCGGCATCCGCGGCCGTCGTGACACGGAATGGGCGCGGCTGACAGGCCACCAAGCCCTGCTGGCGCATGATCTGCCGCACGAGCTCGGGCGAGCACTCCGAGTGTTCCGCGGCAAGGTCCGCGTGCACGCGGCGGTACCCGTAGGTGCCGTCGGACTCTTCGAAGAAGTGCCGCACCCGGTTGATCAAGGCCGCCCTGCGGGCCGCGGTCGCCGATTGCGGCCGAGACACCCAGTGATAGAACCCGGACGTCGACACGGCCAGCCAGCGGCACATTTTCACGACGGAGTTCAGGTTGCCGGGCTCGGCTTTCAAGGAGTCGATGTATTCGTACTTGCTCACTACCGCTGCTCCCGCGCGAAGTAAGCGGCCGCTTTTTTCAAGAACAGCGCCTCGGCCTTCAGTTCCTGGTTCTCGCGCTCGAGCTCCTTCAGCCGGGCCCGTTCCGGGAGCGTCAGCTCGGTCTCGGTACCGCCGTTGGCCTCGCGGTGCTTGATGAGCCAGTTGCGGAGAGTCTCGGGGCCGACGCCATACGCGGTCGCGACGTCCTTGATCGATTTGGACGTGTTGATCACCTCGCGACACAGCTCGTCCTTGAACTCCTGGGAAAATCGCCTAAGCGATGCGGTCATGCTGATCTCTGCTTTCAGTAGTCCCTCATCTTAAGAGGGCCCACTGTCCGAGAACTCCGCAGCAGCTCACTGGAATACGGTGCCGATAGCCTTCTTCAGGCCGGTGTGAGCGTCAGACATGACTAGCTTGACCCCGTCGAGGCCGCGGGTCTTCAACGACCGCAGGAAGCTGGTCCAGAAGCCCTCGTTCTCGCTGTCACCCACGTCGAAACCCAGTACTTCCCGGCGGCCGTCAGCGGCAACACCAACCGCCACGACGATGGCTTGGGACACGATCCGGTGCCCGATCCGGGCCTTGCAATACGTGGCGTCGAGGAACACGTAGGGAAAGTCCTGCGCGGCCAGGGTGCGGTCGCGGAACTGGGCGACTTCGGCGTCCAGGCCCGCGCAGATCCGGGACACCTCCGACTTAGAGATCCCGGTGTCAGCGCCGAGCGCTTTGACCAGGTCGTCGACTTTGCGGGTCGAGACGCCGTGAACGTAGGCCTCCATCACGACCGCGAACAAGGCCTGATCGACCCGTCGGCGACGCTCGAGCAGGGCCGGGAAGAAGGACCCGGCCCGCAGCTTGGGGATCTTCAGATCCAGGTCACCGGCCGTCGTTGACAAGGTCCTCGGTCGGGTGCCGTTGCGGTGGGTGGTGCGGTCACTGGAGCGCTCGAACGGGGCGGCGCCGATGAACGCGGTCGCTTCGGCATCGATCAGTTCTTGATAGAGAGTTTCGGTCGCGACGCGGATTCGGTCGGTGACGTCGGTGAGTTTGAGTTCTCCCAACAGGTCGAGCAGGGCAGACTGGTCTAGAGCCATCGTGTGGTGTCCTTTGTGAGTTGCTTAGTCGGTACTCACTGACCATCCCACGGTGGCTCTTCGCGTTGAAGAAGCAACGCTCACGAGCGGGAAACCACACCACTCACAGGGACGTAACCATAGTGGCATGGCGATGTGATCGACGCGACACT
This sequence comes from Cryobacterium glucosi, assembly GCF_004402235.1. Lineage (GTDB taxonomy): Bacteria > Actinomycetota > Actinomycetes > Actinomycetales > Microbacteriaceae > Cryobacterium > Cryobacterium glucosi. Next base: position 4,125 of record NZ_SOFS01000020.1, on the reverse strand, counting down.
TCTGGCTGTGGCGGCCTCGGTGCCGGGCCCGATTGTTAGCGGCCATGCCAAACTGGGCGCCGCCCGGCCACCTTCGGCTTACCCACATCCCGTTGCATCAGCACCCACTATCCCTGCAACCAACTGGCGAGCGAGAGCACGACGACAGTCAGGAAAGGGGGGCGTCGCCCTCTTCCTCCCCCAATCCGCGCAGGATCAGGTCGAGGGTACTGTCAAGATCCGGCTGCATCCTCGTCGGCAATCTCCATCTCAGTCGATACGGGGCGGGCCGTGCACGCTCGATGCCAGCTAGTGTCCTGCGCCGGTAGTTCGTTGTAGAAGTCGGCTGAGGGATTCGGAGATCTGTTTTGCGGGCTTGGTCCAGATGAATGGCTTCGGATTCTCGTTCCATCCTTTGACCCATGCGCGGATGTCTGCTTCGGATACAAAGGCGAGGGAATAGATCGAGGTCTACGCGACGACGTCCGCGGGTATGCTCTCTTCGACGTTGCTGACTTGATCAGTCCTCTGGCTTCCGTAGACCCAGTAGTGATACAGAAGGAACCGTAGACCAGTAGATAACCCCAGCCCCACAACGTTCTTAGCGATGTTGTCCGCGAGGAGGCTCTCAAAGCCCAGTGCATAGTGCGATACCCACAGGCACGCGAGGCTGACGAGCAGCCCCAGGACCGACACGACCACGAACTCAAAGAGTTCGAGCGCGATGTTCGACCTGCGTCGAGCTCGGAACGTCCAGTAACGGTTGCCAAACCAGGTCACGAGAGTCGCGATGCCGACGGAGATGATCGTGGCGCCGATAGGACCTTGCACATAGTGGCTCTGCCCGAGGGCTCCGAGTCGGAGAGCATTGAAGAGGCCAAGATCGACCACGTATCCGCAGAGACCGACGACGCCGAATTTGAGCACGTACGTCAGAGTCGTATCCGCAAATCCTCTAACTAAGTCGACAATCCGCCCCATTGAATCGCTCCCCATCGCTGCAAATCTCCCCAAGAATGAAATATTCTGAAAAGAATATCCTGACCAGACTAATAATCTTCCGGCAGCGTATGAGTGTTCTCGAAGCATTGGGCGATTTTCGAGCTGATTCGACGATGAAGGATCGAGCCGAGGGGTGCGGGAAATGACGCGGTAGGCGGCAGGTCGACGTCTTCAGGCTTCACTCGCGGGATAGTAGCCGCCATCCAACTTTGACAAGGATTACATCCGCGTGCGCGAGTGAGAATGTCGATTACTGCGTGCTCCATTCGGCATCCGTCGGCTTGCTGTCTGCGCTTTGAACCCTCCATCACGCAGTGCCATCTCGAAAAATGAATCTTGGGGCGATTAAAGTCGTCGTCCTCGATGAGTCAATACTCGTACAGCATGACCCGCACCATCAGGCGCGGGTCATGCGGCGACTGGCCCTTCGACTTCGCATACGACGCGTAGAACTTCTGCAGGTCGAGCTGGGTTTCGGCGATGTCCGCGATGAAGCGAGAGAGATGATTCTGCGGTAACCACTCATCCAGCGACGGTGGCACCAGCATCACCGCGGCCGGCTTGAGCGCCCGGAACCGTTTATTCACCCCGCCGCCAGCCTCAACACCATCATCAACGACAGAGTCCACGTGCTCAAGCTCAGCCGCGGGGAAGAGACCCTCCGAATCGCTCAAACCCAATTTTCCCGGACCGAAAACCTAAACCCAGGAAATCCACCGGCGTTTTAAAAATTATCCTCACTGACCCACGCTCCTCGCCTAATTGAAGCTCCGAATTCTTGACCGATCCTTTCATGCTGGTCTCTTCCGCCTTGCACTCCGGTCCTGGCCGGTCGCACTTCCAGTGAATCTAGCGCCCCCCTGACTCTGCCGGCTCACCAGACCGTTCGGGTCCGTTCCTGGGCGACGACGGCCTCACGGTCGACCAAGCGTCTTAGCCCCGCCAGCGGCTGGCTCATTCGATGGTTGCCGCGGATGCGCGGTTCGACCCGGTCGAGAAACGCCCAATACCCGGCCGTGAACGGGCAGGCGTCCTCGCCGAGGCGTTTCTTGGGATTGAATGGGCAGCCTCCGCAGAAATCACTCATCGACGAGATGTAGGCGCCGCCGGACGTATACGGCTTGGTCGCGACCATGCCGCCGTCGGCATATTGCGACATTCCGACGACGTTGGCCGGCATTACCCACGGAGTTCCGTCAACGAACGCCGAGATGAACCAGTCGTTCAGTTCGCCCGGATGATAGCCGCGCTGCAGGGCCTGGTTTCCGAGGATCATGAGGCGCTGGATGTGGTGGGCCCAGCCGGTGTCGGCCACCGCCTCCAGCACGTGGCTGACGCAGGCGGCCCGCACACCAGTGCCGTCGAGCTCCCAGTACGACCGGGGTAGCGGTTCGTGCGCGGCGAGGAAATTATTGTTCATGACATAGGCGGGCCCGAGGTGCCAGTACAGGTGCCAGACCCAGTCCCGCCACCCCATGAGCTGGCGGACGACGGCCTCGACGCTCTGCAGGGGCGCCGCGCCGCTCGCGTGGGCCAACACGACCGCATCGATTACCTCCCGAGGATGCAGCAGGCCCAGGTTGAGCGGCACGCTCAACCTGGAGTGTGCCATCGCGTCGTCCCCGCGCAGGGACGCATCCTCGAACGGACCAAAGTCATTCAGTCGGGTCTCGATGAAGTCTTCGAGGGCGGCCAGGGCCTCCGCCCGGGTCGCGGCGAAGCGCCGGGGCCCATCCCGCCCGATCAGGGTGATGCGGCCATCCGCTTGCAGCCGGTCGAGGTCTCGGCGCACTTCTTCGTCGATGTCGTCTTCGACCGGCTTCCACGGGTCGGGCAGGCCGAGGGCGATGGCCGCGCGGGGTGGCGGACGGCGGTTGTCGTGGTCGAAGTTGAAGCGGCCGCCCTCGGGGTCCGGCCCGCGCATCAGTACTCCGGTCCGCGTGCGAACCGAACGGTAGAACTGCTCGAGTACGAGCCGGGAGGCCGGGCGCCCCTCGACCCAGTCGGCGAAGTCCGCCTCGCTCGTGATGAATCCGCGGCTCGGCAGCACGCTGGCGCCGAGTTCGGCCACGAGCGCCCTCGCCCCCCAGCTGGTGGGGTCGATCACCTCGAGCGGGCGACCGGAGAGCACGTCGCGATAGTGCTCCGCATGCAAGAATTCGACGCGGTCGCCGAGTTCCCGCGCCCGGTGACGCAGTGCGCTGAGGATGAGGTGTGCCTTCGCCCGGTGATAGGGCCGCCGCCCGAGGACCCCGACCGCCTCGACCAGCACAATCTGTCCGCCGTCATCGAAGTGCGGTCCAAGCTGGTCAGCGAACAGGAAGCGGGGCACCGGCATGATTGTGAGTCTAGGGCGGGGCACCCGCGACGGATTCCCTCGCCCGGCTGTTCGGGGCGGATGCCCAGCGATCCCGGGTTAGCCTCGGGTATGGGCAGGTTCACGGACAGTTGGCGATCGAACCTCCTCGGGACCCTGTCGGGCAACAGCGAGGGCCGGCCGCAGTGGGTCGGCACGATGGAGCTCGGCGATGACGCGAACTTCTTCGGCCCCGGATCGGCCGCATGGGCTGTCCACGGCGGCATGGCGACGATGGTCGCCGGGATCAGGGCGCTGCTGATGAAGACCCTGCACCCGGGGGCGATGGCCGGGGTGCACGACTGGTCCCGGTACAAGGAGGACCCGCTCGGGCGCCTCTCCGGAACGATCCAGTGGCTCGTGACTGTCACCTTCGCCGACACCGTGCGCGCGGAACTAGAGTCGACCAGGGTGGGGCGTTTCCATGACCGGGTCAGGGGCAGTTACCTCGACGCTGCCGGTGTGCGGCGGAACTATTCGGCGGGTGACCCCGAATTGTTGTCCGGGGTGCATATCGTCTTAACGGATGCTTTTCTCGAGTCACACAAGCTGTGGGGTGGTCGGGGCGCGGGCGGCGCGATCGCCGGCGGCGCCGACGGGTACGTGCGCGAGTGGGCGAAGGCCGGCGAGCTGATCGGCGTGCAGGATCCGCTCCGCTCGGCCGGGGAGCTGAGAGCTTAGCCTCGATCCACCGGTGAGAGTCGGGGTTTGACGGCGCGTTAAACCGAGAATGCCTTCCAGGTCAGGAAAAATGGAACTTACTTAGGGTTCATTTTTCACGACAAGAA
>NZ_SOFS01000044.1 GCF_004402235.1 Cryobacterium glucosi | reverse complement strand
AGCCACCGGTTCGCGAGCTCGCCCAGCCCCGTCGACGCCGCCAACAACATCGCGGGAACGAGGCCGGCGAGCGACACGAGATTCCCATCGTCGAAGGTCGCGGACAGAGGGTCACGTCCCGCTGAGTGGTGGAGTTTCTCAACACCGTGCGGGTCAGTTGTTCTAGCTTAGGCGGCGGCGAGTTCTGGGAGAATCACCGCCTCGTCCATGACCTCGATGGGGTCGTTCATGGTGGCCAGCTCGAGCATGGATGCTTCGGAGAAGTAGCGCCGTTCGCCGGCCTCCCACTCGTCATGCTGCTCAATCAGAACCGACCCGGCCAAGCGCAATAGAGCGGCAGCGTTGGGGAAGATACCGACGACGTCGGTGCGGCGTTTGATCTCCTTATTCACCCGCTCCAGCGGGTTCGTGGACCAGATCTGGCGCCAGTGCCGCCTGGGGAACGCGGCGAACGCGAGCAGATCGGGTTGCGCGTCGACGAGCATCTCGGCGACCTTCGGGTGCGAGCGGCCGAGCATTGTGGTGACCTCGCGGAACTGTTTCTCGATGTGTTCGCGGTCGGGCTGGGCGAAGATGGTGCGGATGATCGACGCGACCATGTCTTGGGATCCTTTAGGGATCACGGCGAGGACGTTGCGCATGAAGTGGACCCGGCATCGCTGCCAGCCAGCGCCCTGGAACACGGTGCCGATGGCCTTCTTCAAGCCGGTGTGGGCGTCAGACATGACCAGCTTGACTCCGTCGAGGCCGCGGGTCTTCAACGACCGCAGGAAGCTGGTCCAGAAGCCCTCGTTCTCGCTGTCGCCCACGTCGAAACCGAGCACTTCGCGGCGGCCGTCAGCGGCAACGCCGACCGCGACGACGATGGCTTGGGACACGATCCGGTGGCCGACCCGGGCCTTGCAATAGGTGGCGTCGAGGAACACGTAGGGAAAGTCCTGCGCGGCCAGGGTGCGGTCGCGGAACTGGGCGACTTCGGCGTCCAGGCCCGCGCAGATCCGGGACACCTCCGACTTAGAGATCCCGGTGTCAGCGCCGAGCGCTTTGACCAGGTCGTCGACTTTGCGGGTCGAGACGCCGTGAACGTAGGCCTCCATCACGACCGCGAACAAGGCCTGATCGACCCGTCGGCGCCTCTCGAGGAGGGCCGGGAAGAAGGACCCGGCCCGCAGCTTGGGGATCTTCAGGTCGAGGTCCCCGGCCGTGTTCGTCAAGGTGCGCGGCCGTGTGCCGTTGCGGTGGGTGGTGCGGTCGCCGGAGCGCTCGAACGGGGCGGCGCCGATGAACGCGGTCGCTTCGGCATCGATCAGTTCTTGATAGAGAGTTTCGGTCGCGACGCGGATTCGGTCGGTGACGTCGGTGAGTTTGAGTTCTCCCAACAGGTCGAGCAGGGCAGACTGGTCTAGAGCCATCGTGTGGTGTCCTTTGTGAGTTGCTTAGTCGGTACTCACTGACCATCCCACGGTGGCTCTTCGCGTTGAAGAAGCAACGCTCACGAGCGGGAAACCACACCACTCACAGGGACGTAACCCGGACAGAGCCGTAGATCTATGGAAAACTTGCATCTACGAGATGCCTTTCTTGTCGTGAAAAATGAACCCTAAGTAAGTTCCATTTTTCCTGACCTGGAAGGCATTCTCGGTTTAACGCGCCGTCAAACCCCGACTCTCACCGGTGGATCGAGGCTTAGTGCCGCTGGTCGCCGCCGGGTCGCCGGCTAGCCCGTTCTGGCGGTGTCCCTCGTGCAATTTGGTGAGCCTGGTGTAGCCGGCGGCCGCGTGACCTGGTGCCGGATAATGGGGGTCTGAATTGGGGCCTGGCACACCGCCCCCGGGACGCGAGCGAATCAACGCCGGACACGGTCGAGGCCCCGGACAGTTGGGCGGCAGTCGAGCAGCCGCGTGCTGTGATCCCGGCCGATCACCTGGTGCTCTACGTGCGCCGGCACATCAGCCGCTAGGCGCGATCGGAACGCATTCCGTACTTTTCGAACATAGGTACTGGGTATCTGCTTAGCTGAAGCTAGCGGCGATGGGGATCTAACCGGGACACGAGCCCTTTGAGGTACCAGGAAGAAGGCCTGCCCTCGGCACCCGAAATTCGACACCTACCGGCGAGTACTCTTGTCGGATGAAGCAGATTGGCCTTGTAGGTGGGCTCGGCTGGGTTTCAACGGCCGAGTACTACGGGCTCTTGAACGTCAGAGCGCGCGACGAATTAGGAGATCACCGCTCCGCACGAGTTCTAATCGACAGCCTGGACGAACAAGAGTTCCTCGACGCGCAGGCCGAAGACCCGTCGGAGGCGCGCTGCGAGGCAATGATTATCGAGTCTGTCGCTCGACTTGCCGAGGCAGGCTCCGAGGTCATCGCCCTGTGCGCTAACGGGCTGCACAGGTTCGTCCCGGCGATCATCCAGCACACGGGTGTCGAGGTCATCGACATCGCCGGCGCCACCGTCGATGCCGTGACGGCGTCAGGACTCAGCAGCGTTGGCCTGCTCGGGGTGAGGAAGACGATGGAGGGAGAGTTTTACCGGAGTCGGTTTGAAGACAAACACATCGAAGTCCTCACTCCTGACGAAGCAACTCGTAGCTACGTTCACGACCGGATTATCGACGAGCTCACCCTCGGCATCTTCACCCAGAGCACACGAGAGTCGTTCCTGGGGGTGTGCCAGGAATTGGTCGACCGCGGTGCGGAGGGCGTAGTTCTCGGATGTACCGAGATCCCCCTCCTATTGGATGTCAACGACGCGGCGAAGTTTCCTCTGTTCTCGACCACTGCAATCCACTGCGAGGCCATATTGAAGGCTGCGCTGACCTCCTGACGGTGGCAGTCCCCCCGCGGCCTCGACGGGGTCAAGCTAGTCATGTCTGACGCTCACACCGGCCTGAAGAAGGCTATCGGCACCGTGTTCCAGGGCGCCGGCTGGCAGCGATGCCGGGTCCACTTCATGCGCAACGTCCTCGCCGTGATCCCTAAAGGATCCCAGGACATGGTCGCGTCGATCATCCGCACCATCTTCGCCCAGCCCGACCGCGAACACATCGAGAAACAGTTCCGGGAGGTCACCACGATGCTCGGCCGCTCGCACCCGAAGGTCGCCGCAATGCTCGTCGACGCGCAACCCGATCTGCTCGCCTTCGCCGCGTTCCCCAGGCGGCACTGGCGCCAGATCTGGTCCACGAACCCGCTGGAGCGGGTGAATAAGGAGATCAAACGCCGCACCGACGTCGTCGGTGTCTTTTCCCCAACGCTGCCGCTCTATTGCGCTTGGCCGGGTCGGTTCTGATCGAGCAGCATGACGAGTGGGAGGCCGGCGAACGGCGCTACTTCTCCGAAGCATCCATGCTCGAGCTGGCCACCATGAACAACCCCATCAAGGTCATCGACGAGGCGGTGATCTTCCCAGAACTCGCCGCCGCCTAAGCTAGACCAACTGACCCGCACCGTGTTGAGAAACTCCACCACTCAGCGGGACGTGACCTGTGGGAGCGTAATGCTTGCTGAAGCACGTGAGACGTCCAGCGCGACGGTGACGTTGGTACTGCGCTTCGTCCGTGAGCGCGGTGGCGTCCAGTTGGTTGCCGACGTACTCGCGGCGGCCGGGATCATCCAATCGGTCGAGGAGTTGGAGCAAATCTCCACCTGGATCGGCTACGACACCCGCATCCGGCTTTTTGAGGCCGTGACGGAAGCCCTCGGCCCGGGGACAATGTTCAGAATCGGCGAATCTGCCGCTGCGGACAGGGTCCATCCGGCCATTGCGCAACTTTTGAGCGCCTTCGCATCACCCCGCGCCGTGTACAACCAGCTCCCAAGGATGGTCCCGAAATTCAGTACGACGTCTACACTCGCGCTCGTCACCATCAGCCCCACGGATGCAACGCTCAGCTTTCATCTCCACGACGGATACGCTCCGTCCCGGCTGGATTGCGAGTATGCGCAGGGCCTGTTCTCTGCCGTGCCACGTATCTTCGGGCTGGAATCAGCGCACACCGTCCAGGACGAGTGCCAGTCGGACGGAAATCTGGCCTGTGTGTACCACCTCACATGGTCCCGGCGACTGCACTGGTGGTCATGGCGCAGTGGTAGGCGCGCAGCCGATCGCGGATTCGCGGCCTTGCGTGAACAGGTCCAGCGGATACAGCTGGCCGAGGCGGATCTCGTCAGCAGCGACGACATCGGCGAGGTGCTCGCCCGGATCGTGGGTCGCGCCGCAGCAGCGGTCCTCGCGCCGTCCTATCTCTTCGTCGTGAAGCCGACTCACGGCGGGGCGCCGCTCGTGCACTTTTCGGGTCTCGCCGATGATCGAGCCGCGGAACTCGCAGGGCGGCTGCTCGAGGGTGCCAGCCTCGGCAGTTCCGCCGTTGTCGTCGACGTGGCGTCGACTCGCCAAGTTCACGGGCGCCTCGCGGCCTTGTACTCGCGGGGGCAGAAGCCCATGGACGCGGACCGGGCGCTCCTCAAGGCTTATGCCAGCCACGCGGCAGCCGCCCTTGACCTCTTCACGGCGCTCGAGGACAGCCGCCGGGAAGAGAGCCGCTCGACGGCGCTGCTCGCGCTGGCTCACGAACTGGCCACCGCCGGCAGCACGACCGGCGTCGCGGACATCATCGCGGCCGCCTTGCCGACTATCGTCGCGTGCGACGCCGCGGCGGTCCTGCTCTGGGACGCCGGACTCGCGACGCTCCAAGCAGTCGCCTGCGACGGCTTTGAGCCGGGCGAGCGTGAGGTGCTGTTCGCCACGCCGATCCCGGCTGCGACGACTCCCGAGCTGATCGGACTTCTCACTAACCACGAACCCGTCCTCGTCAGGGCGGACGAGGCCAGCCCTCTCCTAGTACAGTTACTCGGCGCCATTGGGGCGCCGAATGTTGTCGTGGTCCCGATGCTCGATGGCGATCTCCTATTGGGGATCGCGGCCGCCGTCTGGCATGGACACCTCACGCCAGAGGTACATTGCGCGGCCATGACCCGGATCGTCGGGGTGAGCAGCCAGGGCGCAACGGCCTTACAAAACGCGAGATTGCTCGCGACCGTGCGACACCAGTCCCTGCACGACTCTCTCACCGGGTTACCCAACCGGGTGCTGTTCGCCGAGCGGCTGGACCACGCGCTCGGAGAGAACAGGGCTGGCACCGGCACTGCCGTGATGTTCTGCGACCTCGATAACTTCAAGAAGGTCAACGACGACCTCGGGCACGGCGCCGGGGACGAACTGCTCCGCCAGGTTGCCGCCCGCCTCCGTTCCCAGGTTCGCCCGGGAGACACTATCGGCCGCCTCGGCGGCGACGAATTCGCAGTTCTCTTCACGGACCTGTCCTGCCAGTCGACGGCGCTCGAAATGGCCAGACGCATCGTCGACAACCTCAACTTGCCCTTTCATCTCGCCGGCCGGGACCTGCGTATCTCCACGAGCGTTGGCGTTGCCGTCTACACCGGAGAGGGCGGGCGCGGTGAACGACTCCTCGCCGCGGCCGATACGGCGATGTACGAGGCGAAGAGGACAGGTCGCAACCAGATCGCCGTCTCCGGCGAGACGGCAGCCGATTCGTCAAAGCCGTCGCTTGAAACGGAGCTCTCAGTCGCCATCGACCGCAACGAAATGCGCCTGCACTTCCAGCCGGTCTTCAATATTTCCGGTGCCAATGGCATCAGGGCGGTGGGCGCCGAGGGGCTCATCCGCTGGGCTCATCCGCGCCTTGGGCTATTGGCGCCGGCCGCATTCCTTCCACTCGCGGAAGAAACCGGCATGATCACCAAACTGGACTTGTGGGCGATGGGTGCCGCCTGTGCGGCGCTGGCAGGGTGGTCGCAGCCGGGCGACGAACCGTTGCACGTCGCCGTCAACCTCGCAAGCGCAACGCTGGTCGACCCCCGGCTGTTGCCGACGGTGCGTGCCGCCCTGACCAAGAACCACATCTCGCCCCGACGCCTCATCCTCGAGGTCGTCGAGAGCCGCGCACTGATCGACCTGCCCGGCGTCGTCGAACGACTCACCGAGCTCCGCCAGCTCGGTATCCGGATCTCACTCGATGATTTCGGAACCGGGTTTTCCACGCTCGCGTGGCTCAATTCCCTGCCGGTCGACCAGATCAAGATCGATCGCACCTTCATTATGGATATTCCTTCCCGGTCCTCCGTCGCCCTCGTGCAGGGGATCCTCGCGCTTGCGCAGAAGCTCGAAATCGAAGTCGTGGCCGAGGGCGTGGAAACCGTTGACCAGCTCGACACCCTCCGCGAATCGGGCTGCGCGCTCGTGCAGGGCTACCTGCTCGGCCGCCCCGCTGCGATTTTCGACCCGGCAGCAGTTGAACGAGCCAACAACGGCGACTTGATTTCTGGGGCCACGAACAGCAACTCCGGGGCGTAACGGGGCGCTGCCCGGTTGAACCGGGAGAGGCGTGCACGGGGAGCCGTGGGATCGACGCAACGGTTGCCGCGGCCTGTTAGCGTATCGGGCCACCGGCAACTCAAACAAAGTAATACACCGGCTTGGAATAGGACTTGGCCAACCGCCGGTAGAAGACGCGAACAGGGTGAAGAACACAACCGCCGTGCATAACCCAACGGAACGAGCTCGTCCCGCAGCGTTGCCGCCCAGAGATGCGGGTCCTCGATCAGCCGGGCGGTGACGTAGTCGATGAACGCGTCGAACGGGTCGGGTTCAGCTCGTTGACGCACTCCCGGGGTGCGTTGGCCGGCCAGGTAGGCGCGGATGGTTTTGCGGTCGTGGTCGGTGCGGCGGGCGATCTCACTGATCGTCATTCCCTGCCGTTTGAGCGCGTGGATGTCCACGTCGTCCTCCTCTGAAAGCATAGGAGTAGGGCCTTTCTCGGGCTGGTGCGTGGTCGAAGACCATCAGCATCGAGGAAGGCCCGCTTCTATGAGCAGAAGCGACCCGGAGTGGGGAATTTCAGTGAGCGCCGTCAGAGCACGATGCTCAGGCTGTCACGATCACCTTTGCGCCATTGCGCAACTAGGCTTCTGGCATGTTCATCCTTGAGCCTGCAAAAACGCCAGACGGCATCGTCGTCTTCGGTCCCGGCGCAGGCGGCGAGCCGAGACGATACCGAACGTTGCTCGACAGCTTTGTAGGTGCCGGGTTCGTGGTGATAGCGCCCACAGATCAACGCTTCGATCCGCGCTCAGTGACCACGGAACAGTTGCAGAGCCGTGTCTCGAGTTTGAAGGCTGCGCTATCGGACTATGGTAACGACCACCTTCAGGTGATCGCCGCCGGTCACTCGGTTGGAGGCTGGGCGGCACTGTGCCTCGCCGGCGGGCAGCCGTGGACTCGCGATGGCCAACTGATTGCGGTGCCGACAGAAGAACGCGTATCGCGGTTGGTGTTGTTCGCTCCAACGCTGGGCTGGTTCCAGGCCCCCGGCGCTCTGGCGCGGGTGCACACACCGATCATTGTGCACGCGGGAACCCGTGACACCGTCACTCCGGCTGCGACAGCCGAGCTGCTGGGGGCAGCGCCCGCCATGGTGAACATCCGTGTTCACGAGAACGTCGGGCACTTCGACTTCATGACAGAACTTCCTCCGACCGTTGCGCCAACAGTCGGGCTAGATCACGACGCGTTTCTCCGCGAACTTGCCGGGTACGCCTCCGCCGATCTGGGCGACCTCACGTTACCTTCATAAATCGCCCGCCGAGGATAGGTTGCCGGATATCTCGGCGAGACATTTCAGCACGAGTGCACCAGGGGACGACTTCATCCCGTACGGTCAGCGTGTAGCCCGTGCACGTGCTCAATGGATTCGGTGTTCCCCCACATGTCAAAGTCAACATTTCTTCTACTCATGCTCGCCGTCGGCATGGCCCTGGCGGGCTGTGCGCCCACCGGCTCGGGGCTGTCAACTGAAGCCCCGACCACCACCGCCACGACCGGAGCGTCTCCAACGACCTCCGCGACACCGTCAGCAGTCTCGTCGACCTCCCCGCCGTCGCCGCTGCCGTCACCGTCAACACCAGGAAACAGCACGACTGGCGCTGCGGGATGCATCCCGAACGGCATCGCGATCCCCGCGGGCGCGACGACGGCGATCATCGGGGACGTCGACGGCGACCAACAGCCGGACACCGAGTTCTACACCGAGGTCGGTGCGTTCAGCTACGGCATCCATACCGCATCCGGGGCCACGGTGCTCCTGCCCGATGATCTCGCTGGCCCCGGCGCGCACAGCGGATGGAGCGCCCCGCTGGATGGCCCCGCTATCGTCGCGACGGTACTGGATGACGGGCGCTCGGCGTCGCTGCACGCGTTCATTAACTGCAGCTTCGTCACAACGATGGGCACAGACAGACAGCCCTACCGCTTTTTACTCAACGGCTTCGGAGAGCACGGAACGGGTGTTGCGTGCAACAACCAAAATGGCGGAACCCTCATCGAGGGTGCCCTCGCCCAGAAGCGCGGTGACGGGCTCTACGACATCCAGTGGACCCACATCAATATGTCTGCGGACGGCACGACAGCCACCAACGGGACCACTGAGACCCGGTACGCAGGCCTTGCCGAATCGGATCCCCTGGTAAAGCAGGCCATGGGCAGCTACTGCAACGACGTACCGGAAGTCTCGACTAGCGGCAGGTAACAAAACCCGTGCCCTCATCTCGTAAGCACCTGCCCCCCGCCCGGGAACAGATGATCTCCTACGTCTTGTATCCCTAGGGATACGAGACGCCTCGGTTATGCGACAGTGCCACGTCACAGACCGCCCGCAAGCGGAACCGCGAGCGCTTCAGCACCAGAGGCGAGCCAAAGATCCTCGCCTCCCCAGCCGCGGCCTGGATCGACGCAACAACCTCAACCGTCCAGGAAGAACAAGCCAAATGAACTCCCGCTCGCCTCATTCAACTGGACGTTGCGAGGTGACGTTCGACTCGACTGTCGGTGGGTCTGGTGAGAATGGATTCATGAAGATCGTCCTGGTTCCGCCTTTGCTCTGCTCCCCCCTCGCTTACGCGCCGGTGATCGACACTGTCTGGTCGCACGGTCAGGTCACCTTGGCCGATACCCGCCATGACGACACGATCTCGGCAATGGCTGAACGGATTCTCCTCGAGAACGCCGGAGAATTCGCCCTTCTTGGTACCAGCATGGGAGGGTACGTCGCCTTGGAAGTCGTCCGGCAAGCACCCGACCGAGTCACCGCCCTCGCCCTCGTGAGCACGTCCGCCCGAGCCGACACCACGGAGCAGGTCAAAGCGCGGTCCAGCCAATCCGCACTCGTCGAGGACGGGCATTTCGACGCTCTCGTCAACGCCGCCTTCCCCGGCGTCGTCGCAGCCAACAACGAGTCTGACCAGGCGCTGCTTGCCACATGGCGGGCCATGACAGCGCCAGTTGGCCCAGGCGCTTTCCTGCGCCAACAGCGCGCTGTCGTTCAGCGCGCTGACCTCCGCTCGATGCTGCCGTCGATAACGTGTCCCACAGTGATCATCCATGGGGCCGCTGATCGCCTCATTCCCCTCGACGCCGCCGAAGAGACAGCCGCCGCAATGCCGGCAGCCACATTCACCATCATCGAGGGCGCCGGCCACTTCCTGTTCCATGAACGGCCCGCCGCCGCACGAGACGCCGTAGGCACATGGCTCGAGTCAGCTGAATAGCTGAACCGCAGCCATGTGATGCCGCCAGACAGCGTTCAACGACCGGGCCTGCGTGTGTCCGGGACGCCTCGGCAAAACCTTTTGCACCGCCTGATGCAACTTCGGGGTAATTCTGCGTATCCGGACTTGGCAATTCATCCGGACAAGTCCGTTCAACCGGTTAGGCGAACGCCGTAGGAGGGACGGCAAGCGCGACAGGGCTGGGGAAATTCCACCCAAGTTGAGCGGGCCGATGTTAAGTCCGAAGGGAACAGCGACTGCTACTGTCAGCTTCATGCCAGAGGCCAACCGTGACTATCGGACCGCACCCTTATTGAAGGTGATGCTCACAGCGGCGATCGTGGTCTCGGCGGTTTCGCTGGCTGTAGCCATCATGATTGCCGTCTTCGTCGACGTGCAGAGCGACTACCTCGGCGCACGATCTGAACAAGCCGGGGGCTTCGACCCAAGCGTGTTTCCACCATGGAACGGAGCGCTGTGGCTGATTGGAAATATGTTCCCCGCCCTTATGGCGATCTTGCTTGTGATGCTGATCATTGCGCGCATTGTCGCCGGAACAGGACGTGACCGCCGTGGCAGCACCCTCGACGATAATCTCATCGTGTCCAGCCCGTGACACGACAGGTCACACTGCCCGCAAGCCGGACGGACAGCGCGACAAATCCGCGAGCATGGTCTCAGGAGGCTCGAACCGCGGGAAGCCTTATGATCCGATCCGGGCAAAGCTACGATGAAACCATGACCATCGAAGACACCGGTCCCCGTCCTCAAGCATTCGATCTGGAGACCGAGACCCTCAAGAACCCGAACTACCGCACCGTGGCTTGGAGTGGCACCTACCTGCAGGTCACCCTCATGTCGATCCCGGTCAACGGGGTCATCGGGCTAGAAAAGCACCCTGACACCGACCAGTTCATTCGACTCGACCGCGGCCGTGGCCGCGCCCAGATGGGACCAAGCAAGAACGAACTGACCTTCGACCAAGAGGTAACCGATGGGTGGTGCGTCATCGTTCCGGCTGGCAGCTGGCACAACGTGACGAACATCGGAGATGAGCCCATGCAGGTCTATACCGTCTACGCGCCCCAACACCACAAGCCGGGCAAAGTTCACCAGACCAAGGCGATCGCCGACTCCGACACCGACGATGCACCCGCCGACTGGTCTGTTCAACCAGAACCCGTCGCTGACCAACACGCCTGAACGGAGCCGCCCGACCAGGACCCCCGCCCTCGTCGCGTTGACGGCAGCTACGCCCGCCAGCACCTGCCCCAAGCAGCGTACGTGCGATTGCTGCCGGCGGCGTGCGCGTTGGGGGCAAGGATCGCGCACGGCCGCACCGGCGAACTCTCTCACACCGCCGATGCGATCGCCCACCATGCCGGGTTCGACGGTGACGGCGAACTGGCTATCATCACGGGCGCCGAACTCGCGATGATGACCAATACCGCCCCCTTCGGACACGCCCCGCTCGGCCTCGCGGTATGCAACCGGGTGGCCCGGACGACAACGTCCGAATCTGTAATCTGGGTGAAGGACAGCGGCCGCGCCGATGCTGTTCGGTAGGGGAACGTTCAACGGTGCAGAGGCTGGCGCACATAGGTTGGTCACATGTCCAAATCAACTGATGAGCTGTGGCCGCCCTTTGGACTGAAAATCACGTGCGGTCCGGTAACTCTGTCTCCGGTCCGCGACGCGGATTTTCCCGAGCTCGATGCGCTCGCCCAGGCAGGCATCCACGCGCCGACTGAGATGCCCTTCTTCTTCCCCTGGACGCTGGGATCCACGGGCGCGGTGCGGCTGAGGCTCCTGCAGTACCACTGGGCACAGCGAGCCGAAATGTCGTCAGCGTCCTGGACGTTGGAGACCGCGGTTCGCTTCAATGGTGAAATCGTCGGTTGCCAGAGCATCTCGACTAAGGACTACCTCGTCACGAGAACAGGGGAAACGGGCTCGTGGCTCGGAATGAAGCACCACGGTCAAGGAATCGGGACGATGATGCGTCAAGCACTCTGCGCTTTCATGTTCGATCACCTGGACGCCGTGGAGGTCACCTCAGCAGCATTCGTGGACAACCCCTCGTCGCTCGCGGTGTCGAGAAAAGTCGGATACCAGGAAAACGGAGTCGGTCGGCTCAAGAGGCGCGACGGCGAAATGGCCCTGAACCAAAAACTGGTTCTGACTGCCGAGACCTTGAACCGACCCGAGCACCAACTAGAAGTCGAGGGCGTACAAAACCTGCGGGAGTTCCTCGGGTTGGCTCCGTAAACGGAACCCTCACCGGTCCGAATCGCAGCCGGACGACCGCACGTTCGCCACGACCGGTCCGTTGCGTCCCACGCGACGTCAGACGTCAGATGTCAGATGTCAGATGTCAGATGTCAGATGTCAGATGTCAGATGTCAGATGTCAGACCCGAACACGGGGCGCACCCGCTTCTCTTTGGGCAGGTGACGCCGAAAGGACAATAAGGTGGGCGGATGAACCGTAATGGCGTGGGCTGGGCGTCGTGAGCAGGATGCCGTGAGTCCGAGGGGCAGCGCGACACTGAGTCTGAGTGTCGGTTTCGTCGTATCCGTTTTTGTGGGGAGCGGCTTCCTGCTGTCGCTCGTGCGTGATGAGCTGCACTTCCAGTGTAGTTTCCTGCGGATGGGCAGCGATGATCCCGGCTCGTTCTATTGCGCGGACGGTATTAGTTACATCGGCGTTGGGGTGGGTACGTTCGGTGTCTACGGCGTGATTCTGCTGGTCGCTCTCGGTATTGCCTCGGCCGGCCGGACAACTCCGGGGATGCTGCAGTCGCGGCTCATGGCAGGCATCTCGATTCTTCCCATTGCCATGTTCAGCTGGTCGACCTGGTACGCGACAAGCGCCCGTTCAAGTGATCAGGCACCCGGTGTCAACTACTGGGTCCAGCCCCTTCTCCCCGTGACAGTAGTTCTTGTCACCGCCGTGATCGTCATCCTCGCGGCCGTGCTTATTTCTCGGCCTGGGGTGCGCACGGCCGGATTCCGAGTGGCGATGGCCTTGTTCCTCGCGGCCGTTTTCATTCAACCTGGCAGTCTCTCGGCCGTCGCTGTCGCCCTTGGAATACTGGCTGCGGCAATGTTTCTTGAGCGTCGGGCACCAAAGAAGATCGAAAGCCCCCGGTCACGTCCGTCGGGAAGAACCTTTAGGACATAATCCCCGGCATCCGACAAGCCAGGCGTTTGGGAACCTTTACGGGGCGATTAGGACCGCTGGGTCAGCTCCTTGCCGCCCGATCTGTCGAGCCGATGCCGATTGCGGCAATTATGCCCGCTGGTAGCGCCAGCAGAAGCCCGACGAATGCGGTGAAGGTGCTGCTCTGCGCGAGCCCCAACGCGATGCCGCCGATGCCCACTCCGACTGCTGAGCCCAAGCCGCCCGCGAGTATTCTGGCCGCGCTCTCGTGGACTAATCTCCGGGCAACCAAGGCGACTGAAAGAGCCCCTCCGAGCACAGACAAGGCTGCAACCACCAGGCCAACCACGCCGAACTGCGTGGCACCGTTCAAGACTGCGCCCGGCGTCAGATATGCCCGCCAGTCGGGGTTGCCGAAGACCGAAAATCCCACGAAGACGATTGCACCTAAGAGGAAACCGCTCGGTAGTGCTGCGATCAGAACGGAATTTGAGCGACACGAATTTGGGCACAGTCGCAGAGTCAGGACCGGCCCCACTCCTCGTTTCACAAAGGAACACTGGACGGGACGACTTATCGCATAGTTCGTCATGACGACGCCTCGGGTGGCGCTCCTCGTTGACGACGAACCCGTGAGCTTTGAAGAACGGGCGGGGCGTGACACTGCCGTGAACGTGCACTCCGGTCGTGAAGGCGTCTTTTCCTCCACATGGGTTGGCAGGCCTCGGCAAGCGCGAAGACGCTATCGGGCAGGGGTGACGTGCGAGTGGTGCTGCCAGCCATCGAGGACCGGGAGCATGCCCGCGGTCGGCGATCCGGGTTCCGCGGTGTAGACGATGAGGTGCTGGTCGGGGTCGCGGGGCGGCGAGACGATCTCGATGTCGAAGCTCAGGTCGCCGACGAGGGGGTGGCGGATGATCTTGGCGACGGATGCGTAGTCGCGCACCCCGTGGTCGTCCCACCAGCGAGCGACGTCGGCATCCGCCCCGCGAAGCTCGTCGATCAGGGCAGTCAGGCGCCGATCGTGCGGGTGCCGGGCCGCATCACGGCGCAGCGACGCAACGAGCGTCGAGGCGAACTGGGACCAGTTGAGGATGCGCTCGCGCGCGAGCGGGTCCAGGAACAGGAACCGCGGAAAGGACGAGCCCGGGGCTAGCTCGCGCATGACCGCGCCGAAAAGTGCGTTACTCGCGAGTACCTCGGCGCGGTGCCCCAGAAGCAACACGGGCAGGTGGTCGAGTGCGGTCATGAGCCGCAACATCCCGGGGTCGGCACGCTGACTCGGGGCGGTGCCTCGACCTCTGGCAGACGGGTCGATCAAGTCGGGGTCTGCGAGGTCGAGTAGGTGGGCGCGTTCGGTTTCGTTGAGGCGCAGTGCCCGCGCGAGCGAGTCGAGCACGGAGCGCGAAATGTTGGACTGCCGCCCCTGCTCAAGTCTGCTGTAGTAGTCGGGACTTACGCCGGTGACGACCGCCAGCTCTTCCTTGCGCAGGCCGGGCACCCGGCGAGCTCCGGGGAAGGCTTCGATGCCGGCCTGGGCCGGGGTCAGGCGGTCGCGGCGGGAGCGGAGAAACTCCCCGAGGGCGACGCGATCGGTGGGCATGCGTCCACTATATGAGCGTGGCGGGGTGCTCGACTGGTCTTGTCATGCCCAGGTTGGGTGCGGTCTGGCTGTGGACGCTCGCCGCGTCTAGAACTGTGTCTATGACTTCCACACCAGCACAGCAGATCCGCACCCGACTTAAGGGACGCATCGCCCTCGTGACCGGCGCCACGAGCGGCATTGGTGAGGCGATCGCGAACGCCCTGGCCGCGGAGGGCGCCCACGTCGTGGTCGGCGGCCGCGACCGGCCCCGTGGCGACGCGATCGTCGCCGCCATCCGGTCCTCCGGAGGCCGGGCCGACTTCATCGCCGTCGATCTCGGCGGTTCCTCCGACGACATCCGCGAGTTCGCGACTGACGTCACGCGGGCACTTGGAGGCCGCATCGACATCCTGATCAACAACGCCGGAATCTACCCGGCAACCGCCACGGCGGACCTCGACGACACCGACCTTGAGGCCATGCTCGCGGTGAACATCCGCGCCCCACACGTGCTCGTCGGCCAGATCGCCCCTGCGATGGCCGGGCGCGGCAGCGGATGCATCGTGAACGTCGGGTCCTGGATGGCCAGGGTCGGCAATCCGTTCGCCGCCATGTACTCCGCCACGAAGGCGGCCGAGGAACAGCTGACGAGGTCGTGGGCCGCCGAGTTCGGACTGAGAGGCGTGCGCGTGAACACCGTCGCGCCGGGGGTGACTCTCACCCCCGGTAACGAGGCGGCCCGCCCGATCCTCGACTCGATGACCGCCGGCACTCCGGCCGGCATGGTGATTCGCCCCTCCGACGTCGCCAGCGGGGTGCTGTTCCTCGTCTCCGATGACGCCAGGATGATCCACGGCGTCATCCTCGATGTCGACGGTGGGATCTCCGTCACCCGACCGGCGTGAGGATACGGGGATGACACTCATTACGACGCCATTCGGTGCGACCAGCACGGCCGCCGAGGTCGCGGCCGGAATCGACCTGACCGGACGGTCAGCGATCGTGACCGGCGCGACATCCGGGATCGGCATCGAAACCGCCCGCGCGCTCGCGGCGACGGGGGCGAGCATCACCCTCGCGGTGCGCGACGTCGATGCCGGCCACGCGGTCGCCAAGGACATCGCCGCTACCACCGGCAACTCGGCCGTGTCTGTCGCCCGGCTCGACCTTACCGACGTCGACTCGGTCGACGCCTTCGTCTCGGACTGGAGCGGGCCGCTGCATATCCTGGTCAACAATGCCGGGGTGATGAACTCCCCGAAGGCGTTTACTCCGCAGGGCTGGGAGCTGCAGTTCGCGACGAATCACCTCGGCCACTTCGCGCTGGCCGCCGGACTGCATGACGCACTCGCCGCCGACGGCGCAGCCCGCATCGTCGTGGTGAGCTCGAGCGGTCATGGAAGTTCACCCGTGGTTTTCGACGACCTCTTCTTCGCACGTCGCCCCTACGACGGTGACCGCGCCTATGGGCAGTCGAAGACAGCCAACGTGTTGTTCGCAGTCGAGGCCACCCGGCTCTGGGCCGCGGACGGCATCACCGCCAACGCGCTGATGCCGGGCGGTATCTGGACCAACCTGCAGCGGCACTGGGACCCGGCGGCACTCGCCGCCACGAAGGCGCATGCCGCCGCGGCCGGTCTGGCGGTCAAGTCTCCTGAGCAGGGCGCCGCGACCTCGGTGCTGCTCGCCACTTGGCCGGCCCTCGCGGGGGTCGGCGGCCGATACTTCGAGGACTGCCATGAGGCCGAGGTCGTCGGAGCCATTGTTGATGGCGTGCACGGGGTGCGTGACTATGCCCTGGACCCGGTCGTCGCCGAACGCCTGTGGGATGTCTCGGTCGAACTGCTGCGGGTCGCACGCGCCGGGTGACGGCCGGCATCCCAACGTTCTCCCAACTTCGCGCCGATGGCCCAAGGTCGACAGGTACCACCAGCAGCCTCTCGTTAGAGGGACCCCTTACGAGACAGAATGACGATTCTTGCCCGCCCAGCCTGAGGCGGGTCGGTCATCGAGATTGGAAGTGCGAGAGGATGGGGCTTGTGTCCTGTCTCGAAGCCCGCGATGTCTCCGCTTCGATCGATTCAGAGGTGCTGTTGGCGCCCGTATCCCTCATTGTGAGTTGCGGTGAAGCCTTGGCTGTGCAGGGGCGGAACGGTTCCGGTAAGACGACCCTTCTTCGAATCCTCAGTGGCCAGCTTCGTCCGACTGGAGGTCGGGCCTTCATTGACGGTGAGCCGGTCGATGAACGCCATCGCGCTATGCGGCGAACCATCTCTGCCCGTATCGGCCTGCCGGCCTTTGCCCGGGAGCTGACCGCTCACGAGCATTTGCGTTTCATCGCGACAACGTGGGGACGACCCGGATCCGCTGCCACTGATGCGGCTGACACCACCATGGCGGCTCTCGGGATCAGTGACCTCCAGAACCGGTTTGTGAACGAGCTCTCGTCGGGACAGACGCAGTTGTTGTCCTTGGCCACGGCTCTCGTGCGTCCTTTCGACGTGTTGATCCTCGACGAACCGGAGCAGCGCCTGGATGCCACACGACGAGCATTGGTGGCATCGGTTGTTCGCACCGAGATCGATCGTGGGGCCACGGTCGTGATCGCGAGCCACAGCACAGACATGATCGAGGCCATCGCGGACCGGTCCGTGTCACTCGCAGAGTCGTGAGCACCTCCACTGACCGTCAGATCCTGGCGCAGTCTCGATCCGTAACCGCATCAAGAGCCGGCCTGCCAACGGCGAGCGACGCCGTCTACACGGTCTACGTCGCGGTGCTCATCGTCGCAATCGTCGCGGTGCCAGTCGTGCGATCACTAGTCCTCGGCTTGGCGAGTCCAGAAATCCTTGCCACGATCGTCGCCCCGGATAGCTCCCGGGGTGTGGGCGCAATCGCTGCAGTACTGGCAGCCTGCGCGGTCCTGATCGGGCGAACGCGCGGTCCGGTCGTACCGAGTCCGTTCCTCACTGAATTCCTCGCGGGTAGTTACCTCGCCCGCAGCGATACCCTGCGCCGTCCGTTCTTGATCAGCGTCACCGTGCTGGCCTTGGCGGCGGTCACGGTATCTGGAATTGTTATCGGGGCGCGGCTCCTTGGCGGGCCGACAGCGGCCATTCCGGCCGCGCTCATGGTGCTGGGCTCGATCGCGTACTCGGGCGTGCTGGCCGTGCTGTGGCTTGTCGGGCAGAGCTGTCCCCGCCGCATTACGATCCCATTGGCCATTGTCATCCTGGGCAGTGCGGTTGCAGTGGAAACCGGCGTCGACATCGTCCTGCTCGCGACCCCCTGGGGATGGCTTGCCCTGTTGTGGGAATCCCTCGGTCCGGCCGCGCCAGTCCCGTGGTGGCCAGTCATCGCCCTCGCCCTGTCACCATTGGTCTTTCTGGCCGCTCCTGCACTGCTGAATAACCTCCGCAGCCCTGAAATCATGGCGCAAGCCCGCCGCTGGCAGTCAATCGGCACTCTGGTGCAGACCGGCGATATTGCCGGAGCGTCAGGCGCCCTCCGCACCCCACCGACACGAGGGAGGCACTGCCGGATCTCCTTCACCGGGCCACTGCCGATCGCGATTCTGCAGCGCGACCTCGGATCCGCACGGCGGTTCCCAGCGCGGACTACACTCGGCTCTCTGGCTCTCGTCGGAGCAGGGTGGTTGAACGCCCAAACTGCTTCAGCCACTGACGGAATCGACTGGGTCATGGCCCTGGCCGGGGTACTCCTCGCCTACCTCGCCGCCGGCGTGTGGTGCGACGGGCTGCGAAACGCCAACGAGAACGTCGGCCCGTCGTCGCTGTATGGACGGAGCGCCCTGACCATGATCGGCTCCCATGCGCTGCTCCCCGGTCTCGCCTGCCTCCTTCTCGGATCCATAGGTGCCATTGCTGCCGTGCCGGGCGGGGCACCAATCGGTGTCCTGCCGTGGTGGATGCTGGTGTCGGTCTTCATCGCTCTGGTGCGGATTCTGGACTGTGCCAAAGGACCGATGCCCATCGGTCTGCTCCTTCCCGTCGTCACGCCAGCTGGCGACGTTTCCATTCTGAACGTGATCGCGTGGCAAGCCGACGCCCTCATCATCGTGCTCACCACGGCGGGAGGACTGAGCGTGCTTGCCTCAACCGCCGGACCAGAAGCGGCCATATGGCTCACCGCAGGCATCGGAATCGTGGCCGCCCTCGCCGGACGACGCATTCGAGCCCTCGGCAATTGACCAGCTGTCGAGGACCAGCCGCCGACCCACGATTCTCCCGGATGCACAGAAGCCAAACGACTGGGCCCGAGCGCCATCCGTGCCCGTAGCCGGAACCCCTTGCGCACGGGCGAACCCCGCCCGGTAGCTTGATCTGGCAGGCTGCCCAAAGCTAGATTCAGCTCGTTGCGGCTCCCGCCCCGCGCCAGGCGGCCACGACGGACCACCCGAGGAATAGAAACAAGAACACGATGGGAGCAGTCGTGGCCTCCGGTATGAACTGGGCTGTCCCTGCAGCGATCGCGACCAGAACGAAGCCAATCCATGACGGCACCCGAGCGGCCCTATGGCCTGCTACCCACGCAGCATCACTGGCCATCGTGGGCGGAATCCTGAGCCCAACGAAACCATTGCGGCGAATCTTTCCCGACGCGGCAAGCTGCGTCACGACGACGACGAGGAGCATTGCGGCAGCAATGATGTAGGCGGCGAAATTCGTTTCGTAAGTCATGCTTCAGGGTATCGACACCGCACAACATCAGCCGGTGTCGCGTAGCTGGGAATCGACTTCGCACGCAAATACCGGCTGCTTGACGGCGATGAGTCCCAGTCCGTTTTCGACAGGCCCGCGAAAGGACCGCTCAAGTCGGCCCAGCAAGTCTCGCGTCACGATGCCGCTCGAGCGCGACACTGGCGTCCGGGCCCCGGCCCGGGCCTCCGAGAGGTCACGCCGTCAGAGGTGTACATGGCCGCAAGCCGAACCTCCTACGGGACGGGATTTTGAGTGCTTGCCAGCGGGGTCAGGGCCACTCTGGCTAGAATGTGGTGGACGCATACGTGTTCCGGGGGATGCGCCTATCGGGGTGCCTCGTCAGGTTCGATTTCCTGAATCCTCCACCAAGAGCCACTCTTCGCTGCGAAACAGAACGGCTGTATCACCGCCCTGGCAGAGGAACCCCTTGCGGACGCTTCCGCGGCGGTGTGATTCGAATCTCGTCCTTCCCACCGCGGCGGTACTTCTTCTCTACCCCGACGCGGGATCTCAACTTGCTTTTTCAGACCGCGAATCGAACGGACTACCGCAGCGAGTTCAGTTGAGTTTCGTACTTCGTTGTTTCGCCCTCAGTCCATACGACGACGACATAGGTGAGGTAGGGCTTCGTCTTGTCCCATTGCATAAAGTAAGAGGGCAGTCCCGAAGCGGTCTCGGAGCGATGATCGTCCCTGGGCTGTGTCCAGCCATTCGCTGCCAGTGCATGCGAGTAGAAGGCGATGACCTCGCGTTGCGTGTGCGTTGTTGTCCCGGATATTCCGGTGACGGCTACGTCGCCTCCATCGAGCCCGAATTGAACCCGTCCGGGAACATTATTGGTGCGGACATCGGTGCTGCCCGGGTAGGTCAACGCGGCTTCGGGTTGTTTGGCCAGACTGTCGATGGATTGCCCGGGCACGCAGCCAGTCAACAAGAGCAAACACATGCTGGCTGCGGTCACCACACTCAGAAACCGAGACGTTCTTCCCACCGTTCTCCCTGCCTGCCGCGTCGAGTTGGTCAATTGGGATACTAGGGCACGGTCGGGTCAGGCGCGTTGCTGTCCGAGTTCGAGGGCGCGTTGTCTGGTTGCATCGTCATGTAACGCCACTGGCCCCCGGTGTAGATGAGGCGGAGGTGGGCTGTGACCTCGCCAGCAACACCGTTCTTGACGTAGTCGAAGGTTATCGGGGTGAGCGCGAAGTCCGCCCCGGCACTAGTTGTGACGTACGTCGTGGCACCCGTGGGAGTCAAACCCGTGACGCTACCGCCGCCGGTAGCACCGATGGCGGCGACGAACTGTTCCCGGGTGAGCCCATTTCGAAGACTCGGGTCTCCCAGATCGTAGAGCGCACCCAGGTCTGTTGTCTTAAGCGCTGTAATGACCGCGGTCAAGGTGGGGCCGGCGTTGTGCGGGGCGGGCGCAGCTTTCAGGGTGAAGTGCTTGCCGTTGATCCACACTTCCACGCTCGCGGTGCGCGCGGTCGGGTCGTCATGACCGATGACTTTGATCGTTGCTGTACCCGATGCCCCGCTCGGGACGGGTTGGGCGATGTCGCTGGTCAGCACAGCCGAGGCATACTGGGTGCCGGCACCATCGAAGCGGAACTGTTCGTCGTGGGCGCTGTGTGGGTCCAGGGTCGCCGTATTCGCGGGGACGACGAGTCCCACGCCCGGTGCGCTGAAGTAGAACTGGCCCACTCCAACAGCCGCGGAGTCCAGATCGATGCGCAGATACGCGCCGCTGGCTTGGTCACGGAAGCCGACGCTGGGATCGCTGAAGTTCACGGCCGCTTCCGCGTGGCCGGGAAGGTTGGCGACGACCAGTGCTGCCAGGCCGATGACGGCGAGGCCAGCCAAGCCGAAACGAGTGCGTTTTCTCATGATGGTCCTCACGGTTTGCAGTTGTAGGGGGTGCCGTTGGCACGGCCGTTGAGCAGAAGCACCAACTCGTCATCCGCACTGATCGACGCATTGGTCTGGCAGTCCTTGACAAGGGTCTGGCCCATGGCAAATCTGACGTTCAGGTGCTGCTCGGGGGCATTGAACATGGCCTGACCCAAGGCGATGGCTTCACTGGGCGGAAACACGGGATCCCAGGTGTAGCGGTGCAGTTGAACGAATTCCCAGTTCTGTGCGCCGCGAGGTCCATTGAGAAATTTCTGACCGCCCTCAGCTGACGTGTCGGTTGGTTCGTCCGTGCCGCGGAGCACAACATCGTCGCCCAGTGAGGTGTTGTCGCCGTAATTGAAGCAACCGTAGAGACCAAATACCGGGCATATAGGAACGACGATTCGAAGGTCACCGTAAGTGTTGAAGAAAGGGAGAGGAGGTAAATGAGAGGAATGAGAATTGACCCATCGAAACCATGCGCTGCCGTCCTGCAATTCCTGGCTGGCTGGACGGTTCAGTGGCAGGTGAATCAAATCGCTGATACCCACGATGCCCGAGCTCAGAGGCGGGACTGGGAAAAAACCGCAGAACGAGCAAGCAGTGACCTGCCCGATGTTCGCCAGGTAGGACCCCTGTTGAACACCGTGGATGAAGGACACGCTGTCGATCATCGTGTCCGCGACACGGTCGTTGACGGTTTGAGAGTAGGCCAGCATTCCGCGGATGATGCTGCCACCCATGCTGTATCCGACGAGAATCACGGGCTGGTTGCCACTGTCGTGATATTCCTGCTGGATTTGTTCATCCAGTTTGATCGTATTGATCCCAATGTCACTGGAACCATCACAATTGGGGTTCCCCGTTGCATCGCTGATGGATATTGGCATGCCCTGCGCACTCGCCGCCTTCGTGAGAACGTCAGTGGGCAGCCCTTCACGACAATCGGGTATCCCACGGGCCGGATCTGCTGGCGCAAGGTCCTCGTAGTAAACAAAGCCGACGTACTTAGTGTTTGTAACGCGGTCGAAGATCGACTTGAAATCCGTCGTTTTTTTCCCTGTGGACTCTTCGTTGATGCCATGCACGTAGATCAGGGTGTGTTGTGCGGTGTTCCCTTTCAGTGGGCCTTTGCGTGCGGTCAGTTGTGCGTACTGCAGGGGGCCTTCAAGCGAGAAGTAGGCGGTGGCTCCTGGCTGAAGAGCGGGGGTGAAATCAGCCTCGGCCGAGTCGGGCAGGGTCGGACTGGTCACCAGCGAGGTACCGGGACCTTCATAACCAGTGGGTCCGTAGCTGCAGCCGGCATAAGCGCAGAGTCCGTCGCTATCGAATCCCGCCAGGCCAGAGCCTGGTCCAGTGACCGTTACAGCGGCCACTGGCACGGTTGAGTTGTTCACGATGCCAACCAGCGTGTCATCCGCGCCGTCGTATGTCCCGACAGAGGTATCTGCGGCGACCGAGACGGAACCATCCTGGTTGACCTGCAACTCAATCCCGCAACTCGATGCATAGTTCACGGCTGGGCACTCAGCGAACGGTGGGCCTCCGACCGCATGCGCGGCCGTCGTAGGCACCATCATCGCGGCAACGATCAGAGCCGTCGCGGACATGTAGGCAGGCAAAGACCAACGCATATTTCCCCCAGAAAGACGATGGTGCGGACGTGATCTTCAGACAGTGCTACCGCAGGCGAGAGCGACCATTCCGGTGGAATTCCGGTCCCCGGCTACTTTGTAGCAGGGAGGTTGGAATGCAAACCAGCCCCCAAACGGGCTGATGATGCAGATCAACACAGCGCGGGTGCCCTTCCGTGTGTCCAGGGGCTACCGTTCGATGCCCTGATCCCGGGCGGGAGCCTGATCCGCCCCCGATTGCCGGTCGCGGTCACCCGTTTTCTGCACCTTCACGTTGACGCCCTGCCGGCGCAGTTGCTCGACCCGGTCGGCCGCACGCTTCTGCTGCTGCTCCTTCATCCTCTGAGCCGTTGATTTAGCTTCCGTGACCTTCTGCAGGGGTTTAACAGTGGTGGTGCCCGGTCGTGCCGCCGCGGCCTGTCGGGCGCGGAGAGCGGCGGCTGTGGCTGCTGCTGCTGCGGCGCGCTGCCGGTCGTCCTCGGTGGCGGCGGGACGTGAGCTGAGAACCTGAGACTTGTGCATGGCCGTGACCCGTTCGGCCAGGTCGGCGCCCACGGGGCGCTGCCGGTAGTCCGCCGGCACCGCGACGGTCTCCTGGGGGTTGATGCGGTACTGGGTGCGGAACACGTCAACCTCGGCGGCAAGTTCCGTCCACTGCTGCCGGCGGTCGACGTCGGCGGGAACCTCGCCCAGCTCGCTTGCCCAGGCGGGTTGTTCGGCCGCGATTGTCGCGCCGCGCTCCTCGAGGCGGGTGTGTAGGTAGTCGTAGCGTTCGGCCAGGTGTTCGCGCCACTCGGGCGCGGCGTGCTCGGAGTCGATCCCGCGCCGCGATGCGATCCAAGCCGGCACCGCCGGGGCGGCCCTCTCCTTCTCCTGCTCCTGGTCGGCCGGCACGGTGGCCCGGTGGCGGTCGGTGTTGTCGCTGATCCGGGAGGCCAGCACGGCCGCCGGGTCCTGAGCGTTGTTCATGTCGCGTTGCGTCCACGCCTGGCGGATCGTGTCGACGGGGTCCAGGCCGGCGGCCTCGGAATGGCGGAGCGCGGCCTCGACCGCGCCCCAACTCTCATGCCCTCGCAGCATGGTCGCCAGGCCTTCGCCAAGCCCCTGGTTGGCGATTGCCGCAAAGCGCAGCACGTCGGCGCGTTCGTGCACGTCGCCGTACTGATCGATGAGGGTCGCCAGGTCATCCACGCGGGCCTGCTCGGCGCGGATGGTCTCGGTGGCCGAGAGCATGCCGTCAGCGTTGCCGGTGATCTGGGCCAGAACATCACTGACCGGTTGGGCGTCGGCGGTCTCGACATACAAATGGTTTTCGTGCTTACCGCGAGTCAGGCCAACGTAGACGAGTTCCCGGCTCGTGCTGCTGTCGGCCAGGACGTGGGCGGTGTCGGCGGTCATGCCCTGGGCGCGGTGAATGGTCGACGCGTAGCCCAGCTCAACCGCTCCGGTCACATACTCCTTCGGCAGGGTGATCGTACCCCCCGTGCCCTGGTTACTGACAGCGAGCGTTCCGTCCCGGTGTGCCTTCACCACAGTCCACAAGTCACCGTTTTTGACGATGTCGCGGCCGCCACTGACCTTCAACTGCGAGTTGTTCACCCGAGTCACAACCGTGTCGCCCCGGTAAGCGGCCAGGCCATCCCGCAGCGGCGCTGACTGCTTCCCCGTGACGATTCCCTCACTCATCCGGAACGCCTGAGCGCGGGCATTCAGCTCGGCCACGGTGCTGTTCTGCTGGGCCAGCATCACCGAGTGCAAGCCGGCTGCGGTGTCCGACTGCCACGCCGAGAACACTTGCCCGCTCATCCGGTCCACGCTGCCGCCGGCAACGCGATCATTCTTGACGTACCAAGCGAACGGGTCGCCCGTCGTTGCCGGGTCGCGGAGTAGCTTCGTGGCCTCGGCCTCGTCGGTGCTGGTGAAGCGGTGGAGCTGGTCAAGCTTCACGGAGCCCACTTCGTTTTCGAGCAGGCGCAGCGCACCGCCGGCCTCGACCGCGGAGAGCTGCCGGTCGTCTCCGATGAGGCGGACGTGTGCGCCGTGCAGCTGGGCAATGCGGGTGACCTTGGCCAGGTTGGTGGTGCCGGCCATGCCGGCCTCATCCACCACGATCACATCCCCGGGGTTCAGGTCCACACCCTCGATCCGTTCCGTCTGCTGTAGCAGCTCGGCCAGGCTGCCTTTCTGGAAAGTGAATGAGTGAATCGTCTTGGCGTCGATCCCGATTGCGTCTTTCATCATCGCGGCCGCGGTAGCGGACGGGGCCAGGCCAACCACTTTTCCGCCCTGCGCTTCGACGGCCCGGGCTGCCACGCGCAGCGCCGTGGTCTTACCAGTACCTGCAGGGCCGGAGCCCACGACAAGGCGGGTACTGCTCGTGGCGAACACCCGGGCAAGCTCGCGCTGGCCGGCGTCCAGGTGCCGGCCCTCCTTCGCGGCGACCTGGTCGAACACGTCCCGGGACATAGGCGAGGCCGTGCGCGTGCGTGCAGCGTCCAGCAGTGTGTCCTCAGCGGCCAGGATGCTCCGTGAGGTCAGGAGCTGGCGGCCCTTGTGCTCATAGATGCTCGTGCCGTCGCGGCGAGTGAGGGGCTGGAAAGCGCCGTGCGGTGCCGGCGGGGTGACAGTAATGGAATCGGTGTTCAGAGCGTGCCGGGTGATCTGCTCGACCGTGCCCTCAACAGTGTTGCCGGAGCTGCGCTGCGCCTGGACGTAACGGCGGGTTTCGGCCTCGATCGTGTGCGGCCCCCACACGGCGTGATGCTCGGACACGGTCTCCACGACCTGGGCGGCCGCCTGGGCGAGGGTGATGTTTTGGGCCGGCGCTTTGGGGGTGCCGTCGCCGCGGGAGTGCGCCCGGGCGTCCTCCAAAATTCCCTCCACGGCGCGGGCACCAACGAGTGTCGCGGCCTGCCCCCGCCACAGTGTGCGCAAGTCAGAGAGTGCGCGGGCGTGGAGCTTCTGCGGCCGGGTGTCGAGCGTGGCCTGCTGTGCCAGGGCAATGCGAGCTTTCGTGTCGGGGGTGCGTCCGTGCGTGGCACGGTACTCGGCTTCGAGGGTGACCATGGCCGCTTTGATCCCGGCCGACCTGGACGAAAAACCTGCCATGAGGCGTGCATCAATCCCGGCGATTTCCACCACGGGGCGTTTGCTCGGGGTGACCTCGCGCAGCTCCGTCGCCAGGTTCAGCCGGTCGGTCACCCGGTCCATAACGCGCTGGTTGTAGAACTCGGAGGCGGCCACCCCCTGACGGTGGAGCAGCTTGGAATCGATCGTGCGCCACTTCCCATCTACGCCTTTGACCTTGTTCGCCACCACCAGGTGGTCGTGGAGCTGCGGGTCACCGTTCCGGGAATCGTAGTGGCGGAACCTGGTTGCGATCAGGCCGCCCTCAACGTCAATCTGTGCAACACCGTTGGTGCCGGCGCGGGTGGCGATTGCTTCGCGTTCCAGGTAGCCGATGGTGTCGCTGATCGCGGCCTCATGCTCCTCCTCGATCGCCTTCCGGGTCTCGTTATCTCCCAGCCCCCACAGCGTTGACACGCTCTTAGCGGGAGAGAAGACCAGGTCAAAACCGGCCACAGCTTGCTGTGTCGGGCGGGTGGCCGCGGTAATGAACCGGCCCAACTCTTCCTTATCGGCGGGCTGCCGGCCCTTGGCCGTGCGGAACGCCTGCGCGCCCTCGCGGACCCGGATAACACGGCGTTCTTCGGCGTTAGGTTCGCGGTGATTGATACGGGTGAAGTCGCCGTAGCCCGTTTCGATCTGCTCGCGGAGGTCGGTAGTTCCCTGCTTGTACGAGTAGTAGCCGCGGCCCAACTTAGCCAACTCGATCGCCTCATCAGCGCTCTTCCCTTCACCCTGGGCGGTAGCAATGATCTGCTCTGCATCCGGGTGCAGGCCCTCACCGTAGAGGGCTTTCATCTGCTCCTCGGTGACAGCACCTGAGACGCCCAGGGCGGCTAGTCCTGAGCCCACCCAGACGCCGGGAGGGTTGCCCTCGATGGTGTAGTAATCGCCCAGCTGCAGGCCGGCCTCGCGCTTCACGTCAGCGGTTGCGGTCTCGCTGATGTAGTACGCATACCCGTCTCCCGCGGAGAGGATATGCATGGTCATCATGGGGGTCAGCCTACCTCGTTGATTAATAATGCCAGAGGTGTGACAGATTGATTGACGAAGAATGAGGATTGAGAGTGGCCAGGATCGTCAGAGACTGCGTCTGTGCTTTGAGACCGCTGGGAGTGCACGGAGCCGACGAGGAACGAGGACAGCGCAGTGAACGCGGTCGATAAGCAACAGACGAGCGCTCCGCTTTTCCGGACCTCGCCCCGTGTGGTCCGACCCCTTCCCTGCTGCGCCGCTTGTGCGCCCGCGGGGCGTGCCCGTGATGGTCGGGCTGGCGACTCCGTAAATAGCGCAACGGGCCAGAAGCTGCTTAACTTTTGACATGACTGAACTCGACCATGGCATCGAACCGCACGCCCCCGGCCACGCCGAACGGCTCAACTGGCTGCGCGCCGGTGTGCTCGGCGCGAATGACGGTATCGTCTCCGTCGCCGCACTCGTCGTCGGCGTGGCCGCGGCCACCTCGGATTCCGCGGCGATCCTGATCGCCGGAGTCGCGGCTCTGCTCGCCGGGGCGATCTCGATGGCCCTCGGCGAATACGTCTCGGTGAGCAGCCAGCGTGACACCGAGCGCGCCCTGATCGCCAAGGAACGCTGGGAGCTCGCCAACGTGCCAGAGCAGGAGCTCGCCGAGCTTGCGGACATGTACCAAGCGAAGGGGCTCAGCGCTGAGACGGCCCGGCGCGTCGCCGACGAGCTCACCGCGCACGATGCCCTCGCCGCGCATCTCGAGGTCGAGTTGCACATCGGGACCGAGGAACTCTCGAACCCCTGGCATGCGGCGTTCGCCTCCGCCCTCGCGTTCACGGTCGGCGCGATCCTGCCGCTTCTCGCTGCGCTGCTGCCGCCGCCGGCGTGGCGCCTGCCCGCAACGTTCCTCGCCGTCACGGTTGCCCTTGTGATCACCGGCTGGCTGAGCTCCTACCTCGGCGACAGTCCCCGCGGCCGCGCGATCGCCCGGGTGCTCATCGGCGGCCTACTCGCCCTCGGCGTGACGTGGGCGATCGGCGGTTTGATCGGCACGGCGGTCTGACCGTAGTAGGAGGCCCACCGCCAGCAAAGGCCGGACGCATCACCCTGCCCGCCACCAGAAACCTCAGATCACGCCCGAGCGAGCCCACTCAACCGTCAGGCCCGGGCACCGCGACCCAACCGTTAGCCTCACGCCATGAGATGGCAGTACTGCGAGTAGCGGCATGTCTTCCCTAACCCGCCAACGCCGACGTACTTCCACCAGGCCTGCTGCAACGTGACGTTCCGGTTGGCTTTCATCGACCGCAGTACTGCTTTGAAGTCAGGTGGTTCATACTCGTCTGACATGCGTTGGCGTCCGTCCGGGAACATCGCCTGAACGGCGGATTCGGTCATTGGCTCCCCAAGCGCAGCCGTGAGGCCTCTCGGGGCGACGGTCTTCTTGACCACTGATACGTCCCGCCGCGAACACCCCGCTGCCTCGACGATGTCGTTGTAGCTGCGCCCTTCAAAGAGGAGCTCCATGGTTTCGGTAGTTGCTCACACTGGCCCGGTTCTAGTTCGAAACGGCGACACCGACGTGCCACCACTTCGATCAGGAGACCGCAGACCCGGACGCAGTACCAACTACCCAGAAAAAGTGGTTAATACCTGCCCGGACTCTCGGTACCGCCAAGGGCTACTCGCCAACGGCGACCGGGGCGCCGAATAGCGCTTGTCCGCGTATGACTCCATGGCTCCCAATCGCTCTAAGGAGGATGATGAGCGTCGCGGCAGTCGAACCGACGAGCGTCGCAACCAACTTCTTCCAGCCGCGCCAACTCTTTGAGAACTAGATCAAGACAATTCCGCTGCCGCCAGCCCCCGATGGGAACGAGAAGTCCACCGAACGCCTCTGCAGCGATAAGTGCCGGGTCACCGAGCCCCAGTGACGCTTACACGATAAGCATCTCGCTCGGGCGAATCGTCACCCAACTTTGCCCGAACGAATCCGAGCGGGACTTCCTGCCGGGCTCGCCGCGCGAGGACGTTTCGGCTCTTGGACGTGGATGGAATGTCCGAGGCGAGGCGTTTGGACACCCGGCTGACGAGCTCTATTGCCGAGATTCCCAGGCTGGTCTCAAATTCGGCAAGGGAGGGGCTCTGTCAAAGCATCGTTCGTGTTCGATTGACGTGACGTGTCCGAGTTTCGAGTGGCGGAGGAGGCCGTTGTAGAAGGTTTGAGGTAGTCGAACTGAACCGGCCCGGGTTTCATGTCGTCGTTTTGTTGTCGGCTTCGTTCGATTGTGCGCCAAGATTTCGCGGAACTGGTTTGCCGTGGCATTGCGCTAGGTGAGCAATCTTTCTGGCAACGATCAGGCCGAATTCCGGAAGCGAGTCATCCCGTCGCTCATCCAGCGGGGCTGAACCGGATCGCCCTCGTTCTGAAGCGCGCGTCCCGTTGCGGTTTTCAAAACGGTTATCAAAACGAGACAATCCGTTTCAATCCTGGCGTGACAGGCGATCCAGTGCGGGGAGTATGGTAATCACGGTTGGTGTGACCGTTCACACTTGAAGTGACGACGCAAGGACCAACCGATATACCGGCCGGCTTCTTTTGCTGCCGGCACGGGGCCGGCGATTTTTTCTGCTACCCATTTTTTGCGTCAGCACTGTAGGACAAAGGAGTCGAATTGTGGGCACAGGTGCCGCTTGTCGTGAACGTGCGGAGCGTGCTGCGGGTTTCAGCTCTTTCGGCGCAGATCATTTTGGTCGTTGGCTCGCTGAGGGCGCTATCTCGCCAATGGCCCTCCACCGCTTGGCGCCGCCTTCAACTTGTGCAGTAAGGACCGCTCCGGCGGTCGCCGACCTGTCGACCGGGAGCGTTTTTTTGCGACTCCTGGCGGCTGCTACCCAAGCGTGACGCTGCCCGGTGCCGCCTCACTCGTCGATCACGTCCAACGCCGGACGCCATCAGGATCACCTGAATCAAGGAGCACAACTATGTCCATTGAACGGCGTGCGGCGCGCGAGCCCGTCATCCTGGAGATGCGCTCGATTACGAAAGAGTTTCCCGGGGTTAAGGCGTTGTCCGATGTGTCGCTCACGGTGACGGCGGGGGAGATCCATGCGATCTGCGGTGAGAACGGGGCGGGCAAGTCGACCCTGATGAAGGTGCTCTCGGGCGTTTACCCGTATGGCACCTACAGCGGGGACATCGTGTTCCAGGGGAAGGACGTCCATTTCAAGGACATTCGCTCCAGCGAGGCGGCTGGCATCGCGATTATCCACCAGGAACTCGCGCTCATCCCTGAACTCTCGATCACCGAGAACATCTTCCTCGGCAATGAGCCCACCAGATGGGGTGCAATCGATTGGATCAAGGCCAAGAAGACCGCTTTGGAACTTCTTGCCCGGGTCGGCCTGCGCGATGACCCTGACACCTTGATCAAGAACATCGGCGTCGGTAAGCAACAGTTGGTTGAGATCGCCAAGGCGCTCAACAAGTCGGTTAAGGTCCTGATTCTGGACGAGCCGACGGCGGCCCTCAATGAAGCGGACTCTCAGCATCTGCTTGACTTGATTCGGGGGCTCAAAGGCAAGGGCATCAGTTCCATCATGATCTCGCACAAGCTGAACGAGATCGAGCAGGTCGCCGATTCCATCACCATCATTCGCGACGGCAAGACCATCGAAACACTCGACGTCGTCAACGACGGCGTCAACGAGGACCGAATCATTCGTGGCATGGTCGGCCGGAGCCTCGAAAGCCGGTTCCCGGAGCACACCCCCGACATTGGCGAGGTGTTCTTCGAGGTACGCGACTGGAATGTGCAACACCCGCAGGTACCCGAGCGGATGGTCGTGAAGAACTCGAGCCTTAATGTTCGCCGGGGCGAGATTGTCGGCATTGCCGGCCTGATGGGTGCCGGGCGAACGGAGCTTGCGATGAGTATCTTCGGCCGCTCTTACGGCAACTACTTGTCAGGCCGCCTATTCAAGGACGGCGTGGAAATCGAGCTCCGCAGCGTTTCGGATGCCATTGACCACGGTCTTGCCTACGTGAGTGAGGATCGCAAGGCGTTGGGTTTGAACCTGCTCGATGACGTGAAACGGTCGATCGTGTCCGCGAAGCTGTCTAAGATCTCCCGCGGGCCTGTTGTCAACGACGAGAAGGAATACGCAATCGCGGAAAGCTTCCGCACGAGCCTACGAATCAAAACGTCGAGCGTGGACGCGGGTGTGAACAAGCTCTCGGGCGGCAACCAGCAGAAAGTCGTGCTGGCTAAGTGGATGTTTACCGATCCGGACCTTTTGATCCTTGACGAGCCGACCCGGGGCATCGATGTCGGCGCGAAGTACGAGATTTACGGAATCATCCAGAAACTGGCCTCCCAGGGTAAGGGAGTGGTCCTCATCTCCTCGGAGCTGCCCGAGCTGCTGGGCCTCGCCGACCGCATTTACACGGTCTTCGAGGGAGCAATCACCAATTGCATCCTCGCGGCGGAGGCCGACCCCGAAACCCTGATGAAGAGCATGACCAGCGCCCGGAAGAAGGCCTACAGCAAATGAGCCAGCAGTTGAATACCGAAAAGAACACGAGCGGCGGGATCCGTGACCTGCGGAGAATGTTCGGCGGCGGCAGGTCCAGTCTGCGCCAGTTCGGGATCCTGTTCAGCCTGATCGCGATCATCGTGCTGTTCCAATACCTGACGCACGGCCTGACACTGTCTTCGGGCAACCTGATCAACCTCGTTAGCCAGTATTCCTACATCCTGATCCTCGCGATCGGCATGGTGATGGTCATCATCGCGGGCCACATTGACCTCTCTGTCGGGTCCGTTGCGGCTTTTGCCGGCATCGTCGTGGCGACCTCAATGCAGGACTGGCACTTCCCTTGGCCGGTTGCCATCGTGTTCGGCCTCGTCGTTGGTGCCCTAATTGGGGCGTGGCAAGGTTTCTGGGTTGCCTATATCGGCGTGCCGGCCTTCATCGTCACCCTCGCCGGGATGCTCATATTCCGAGGCGGTAACCAACTCATCGGCAACGCGAACACGGTCCCCGTCCCAGAAGGCTTCACCGTCATCGGTGCCGGATATCTCCCGGAGGTGGGCCCGTACACGGGGTACAACAACCTCACGCTTCTGCTCGGACTGATTGTCGTGATCGCCGTGGTCATGTCTGAGTGGCGCAGCCGAAAGGTGCAGCGGATCATGGGCTCTAGTCCCGCCCCACTCTGGGTGAGCGCGGTAAAGGTCGTACTCCTCAGCAGCGTCGTCGTATATGCGACGGTACTGTTCGCGGGTGGGCGCACCGGAACGAGCTTCCCCGTTTCAGGAATCATCCTCGGAGTACTCGTGTTGTTCTACGCCTTCGTGACGAAGAACACGATCTTCGGACGCCACATCTACGCCGTCGGCGGAAACAAGCTCGCGGCCGAACTCTCCGGCGTCAAGTCCCGCCGGGTCAACTTTCTCGTCATGATGAACATGTCGATCCTCGCGGCCCTGGCCGGGATGATCTTCGTAGCCCGCTCGGTCGCCTCGGGTCCACAGGACGGCCTCAGCTGGGAACTCGACGCGATCGCCGCGGTCTTCATCGGAGGCGCCGCCGTGTCCGGCGGCATCGGCACCGTGACCGGTTCCATCGTCGGTGGGCTCGTGATGGCTGTGCTTAACAACGGCCTGCAACTGCTCGGCGTCGGCGCGGACCGCGTACAGATCATCAAGGGCCTCGTACTCCTGGTCGCAGTGGGAGTGGACGTCTTGAACAAGAGCCAAGGCCGACCATCAATCATTGGACTCCTCACCCGCAACCGCAAGACAAATGAGTTCCCGCCCGAACCACCCCTCGTTGTGCCCGGATCTGGAACACCAGACACCGCGAGGCCCACGGCGACCCTGTCGTCGTGACCTCGGCCGCGCCCTCTCCCCACACCTTCACCACCCTGCCCAACACCACTGAGAAGAAAGCGAAACACACATGAAAAAACTCCTCGCGACCACAGCAATAGCCGCGGTGGCACTGATGGCACTCTCCGGGTGTTCCACCCGGAGCGACACGAGCAGCGGATCGACGGCTGCAGCGGCCGGCTTCGCCGCTGACTCGTTGATCGGAGTCGCCCTTCCGTCAAAGACGTCGGAGAACTGGGTCCTCGCTGGCGGACTCTTCGAAGACGGTCTCAAGTCTGCGGGCTTCACAGGGGACGTGCAGTATGCGGGCGCGTCCACCACGGTCAAGGACCAGCAAGACCAGATCTCCGCGATGGTCACCAAGGGCGCCAAGGTCATCATCATCGGCGCGGCCGACGGCGGCCAGCTCAGCACCCAGGTCAAGGCAGCCCACGACGCCGGCGCGATCGTGATCGCCTACGACCGGCTCATCCTGAACACCGCCGACGTGGACTACTACGTCGCCTACGACAACTTCAAGGTGGGCGCCCTCCAGGGCCAGGCACTGATCGATGGGCTCAAGGCCAAAAAGGCAAGCGGCCCGTACAACATCGAACTGTTCTCAGGCTCCTCCGACGACGCCAACTCAGCAGTCTTCTTCAAGGGCGCCATGAGCGTCCTCCAGCCGAAGATCGATGACGGCACCCTCGTCGTCGGCTCCGGCCAGGTCGACATCAAGCAGACGGCGACCGCCGCCTGGAAAGCCGAGAACGCGCAGAGCCGGATGGACTCTCTCCTGACCAGCACCTACGGAACCAAGACGATCGATGGAGTTCTCTCACCCAACGACACGCTCGCACGGGCAATCATCACCTCGGTGAAGTCCTCCGGTAAGCCCATTCCTGTGGTCACGGGTCAGGACTCCGAAGCGGAGTCAGTCAAGTCGATCATGGCAGGCGAACAGTACTCAACAATCAACAAGGACACTCGCGTGCTCGTCACCCAAGCGATCACCATGGCCCAGAAACTTCAGAAGGGCGAAACCCCCGAGGTCAACGACACCAAGTCCTACGACAACGGCAAGAAGGTCGTCCCCGCCTTCTTGCTACCGCCCGTCATCGTGACCAAGGCCAACGCAGCAGAGGCCTACGCGAACGACCCGAAACTCGCACCGCTCACCAAATAATCCCATAACCGCTGCAGCATCCAACGGCATCAGGGCCGGCCTCACACGGGGTCGGCCCTGACGCATTCATGCCCTCGCCGGCACTCACAGGTGGCATCGATTCTCGGTCGGATCGGTGGTCACAATCGGCGGAATACTGGCCGACTAAAGCTCGGAACCGGCCGGCTGCAGGCCTTCTCGTGACCTACGCAAAGACGGCGCCGTTCAGCGTTTCTCTCCCGCGAAAGATCTGGTCGTATGCGGTGAGGCATCGTTTGTTGGGGTTCCGAGGAGCCAGTTGTGCCAGATTCCTGCGGCAAGGGCGAGGAGGCGACCGGTAACGCGGAAGTAGACGCTGGGGATGGTGCGTCCACCGTGGTCTTCGAGGGTGAGTTTTCCTTTGAGGGTGTCGAAGAAGGACTCGACCCATTGGCGGATTCCGCCGAGTTTCCCGAAGCGTTTTTCTCGCCCGTGCGCCATTTTATAAGGCCTTCTATGACCGAGTAAACGATTCGTTTACTCGGGGCTATATTGTTTTAGTTATGGAACTTGCGACGAACCCGTTCAAGCCCGGCGCGGGACGGGTGCCACCTCTTCTTGCCGGCCGGTCCGACCTCCTCCGTGAATTCCGTAACCGGCTCTACCAGGCGCGGGAAACGGGGGAGGGGGAACGACCCTGGATCCTCTCTGGGCTCCGCGGGGTGGGGAAGACCGTCTTGCTCAACCAGCTCGGACGCGATGCAGCCGAACTCAAGCTGGTTTTTGTGAAGGTCGAAGCCTCGAGCGGTAAGCCGTTGGCCGTCGCGTTGGCCAAGGAACTCCACCTCGCGCTTCGACGAATCCTCTCAAGCTCTGACCGCGCAAAAGCGCTCTGGTCCAAGGCCGCCAGCGTGTTGCATTCCTTCCAAGTGCGTGTCGACCCGTCAGGGACCTACTCCTTCACTGTCGACGTCGATCCGGAGCCTGGCGTGGCTGATAGCGGCGATCTCGCCGTCGATCTCCAGGAGCTCTTAGAGACCATTGGGCTTGCTGCGCGTGAGGCCAACACGGTCATTTTGCTGGCCGTCGATGAACTCCAAGAAGCCTCATTCGAGGACCTCGCTGCGCTCAACGTGGCCCTGCACAATCTGGGCCAAGATGTCTTCCCCGTCCCCGTCGTCTTCGTTGGAGCAGGGTTGCCGTCCCTGCCTGCCGTGCTCGCCGATGCGACCAGCTACGCGGAGCGCCTCTATGACTATCGCCAGATCGGGTTGCTCGACACGACCGCAACCTCTGACGCCCTCACCGCCCCGACCCGTGCCAACGGAGTCGACTGGGAGCCTGACGCCCTGGATGCAGCGGTGACAGCAACTGGGGGATACCCCTATTTTATCCAAGCCTGTGGAAGCCATGTCTGGGCCGTCAGGGCCACGGACACCATTACTCTTCAAGACACCCAAATCGGCATCGAGTCAGCGCGAACTGAGGTCGAGCAGGGTCTCTACCAATCGAGATGGGAGCGGGCCACCCCGACACAGCGGGCCTTCATGTCCGCAATGGCCAGCGACAACGACGCCCCCTCATCAATGGCCGAACTCGTGACCCGTTTGCGGAAGAAACGCACTACGGACCTCTCCGTCAATCGCCGAGACTTGATACGGAGCGGACACATCTACACGCCCGAACGCGGTTTCGTCGCGTTCACCGTGCCCGGCATGGCCGACTTCATTACCAGACAAGGCCAATAGCCCGCCAGGCACCCGCGTCGACATCGGCACCTACCCGTGAGCGATGAACGACCGTGCCGCTGCGACCACGATCGGCCCGACTACAACCAACGGCTCACCACGCAACAAGGCCGCGGGCGACTTGTCACCCAACTCCGGATTCATCCCTTGAAACCACGCCTGGACAATCGTCGCTCTCTCTCGTTCACTCAAAATGCCGGCCACATAAAAAGAGGTACGCAACCGCTGGACGACGTCCGCGCCAGGTACACGGGAACCGTCCGCCCATTCACGAACAGAGCGGGTGTTCGACACCCGGCCCAGATAAGCGACGAGCTGGGCACCGAGGAGCTCGCGGAGACCCGTGACAATCCCGCCGGTATCCAGCCGCACAGAGTCCTCGTACGGGCGATGGCCTAACTGCGAAGCGGAGACAGGTCTACTCAAAACCGATAGTTATCCGCATCACGGACTCAATAGCAAGAATCATTAGTGTTTTTGCGGGTAATATCACCGGCAATATGACACATATATATGACCGATAACAAATATTATGTCAGTTTGTAACGTAGTCATCTGCGGATTACGCGGATAGCCAAGAATCGTGTATCCATGCACTCGCGGTCTCGAATGCCTCATGATCAGGTATTTTGCTACCCAGGTCCTGCCCTCACACCCGGGTGCTGACCGTTGTTGTCCATCCGGTTTCGACGCGGCGAACAACGCATCTGACCGGGACATTTCTATTGCTATCTGCATAATATGCAGATAGCATGCA
This sequence comes from Cryobacterium glucosi, assembly GCF_004402235.1. Classification (GTDB taxonomy): domain Bacteria; phylum Actinomycetota; class Actinomycetes; order Actinomycetales; family Microbacteriaceae; genus Cryobacterium; species Cryobacterium glucosi. Next base: position 18,940 of record NZ_SOFS01000044.1, on the reverse strand, counting down.
AAACATGCAGACAGTTCGGGCGGCATAATGGCCGACAAAATGGGAGGTCTCTCCTTTCTGCCTTTGCACGATCGTGGGCCTGACAAGGACGCTTTTCTCGCGGAAGTGTTGACCGGGTGGAAGCGGCAGCAGTACACCAAGAATTTCGTTGCGAAGACAATCACTCGACGGATCAATCGCGTCCTCGACTTCTGCGACGCCACAGGGAAATTTCCGTGGGAATGGATGCCGACTGACGCAGACGAGTACTTCTCTCACCTCGTAAACGTCAGAGGCCTGGTTCAGGAAACGATCCGCGCCTATCAAAGCGACATCTCGCTATTTTGCGATTACGCCACCAGTGAGAGCTATCCCTGGAACGAGAGCTGCGGGCGCTTGTTCGGGTCTTCCATGTCGCAGATCATTACCGACCTCAATAAGGCCCGACATACGCAGTTCGCGACCATGGCACCAGAAAAGCGTGCTTTTGACCTCGCAGAGCTGCAACAGTTCTTCGACTATGCCGACGACGAAGTTGCCCGAATCATCGGCTCAAGGGTCAAAGGAGGACTCGCCGCGTGGCGAGACGTTACAGCACTCAAGGCTTGCTACGGCTGGGGGTTGCGCCACGACGAACTGCGAAAGCTCGACCTTGTCGACTTCTCCCCCAACATTAAAGCTCCTTACTTCGGCGACTACGGGCTTCTGAGAGTTCGAAATGGTAAGGCAAACAAGGGTGCCCCTAAAAAGCAGCGAACGGTTCAGACACTGGTCGACTGGGCAGCCGAGGCAGTCGCTGAATGGGTTGAGTTCGGACTCCCCCGCTACGGCCAGCCAATAACGCACCTCTTTCCGACATCAACCGGAGGTCTCGTCGCGCAGGGTGATCTGTACAGCCGGTTCATCGGCTTTGCCAACGCTCTCGGCCTCGAGCCAGGGCTCGACATTCACGGCCTCCGCCGGTCCTACACGACGCACATGATCACTGTGTACGGCTACGACTCGAAGTTCATCTCACTGCAAATCGGGCATGCAAACGAATCCACGACCTCTATCTACACACTCCCCTCTGCGGACTACGCCGCCAGAGAGATGGAGCGAGTCCTCACCAAGGACGTTCTCAAGAGCAAGGGCAAGCTACTGCTCAAGCCGGCAAGACATCAAGGAAAGGCGTCACGATGAAACGCCAGATCGAGTACAAGTTCCACGTTCGCGAGCTCATGGCCAGGGCCGGAATTCGCACCAGCCGTGACCTGGTAGATCCGCTCCGTGATCGAGGAATCACGCTATCCGAATCTCAGATCAATCGGATAGTTGCCCACAATCCGGATCGCATCGCATTCCAAGTCCTGGTCGCACTCTGTGACGTATTCGGAGTCGAGATGAATGAACTGGTCACCTACACCAGCGCCGACGTCAGAACGCAGAGACGCAAAGTCGCCGGAGATGAAGCAGAGATACCACTGATGGAGGCCTACCGTCCCGTCCGGGCTCGGATCCGACGGCCCGAGGATGACTGACTTCAAGCCCCGGGGGCGCCCTCGCACCACAACCGCCGGCTACACCTGCGACCGATGCGGCCGCGAGACCGGGAAGATCCGTCTCCGGTGGCCAGACGGCAGGATTTGCGGGATCTGCTTCAGCAATGCGGTGCACACCTTTGGAGAGTGTCCTCTCTGCGGCCAGCATCGGATGCTCCCCGGCCGTCTCGAATCGGGCGACAATATCTGCGCAGGATGCGCGGGGATCACGACAAACTTGACCTGCGACAAGTGTGGTCGCGAACGGGAACGATTCCGCGGTGGCCAATGCATTGTTTGCGTCGTCGAATCCGAGCTCCTCGCGCTTCTCAGACCAAATGATCCCGCTGATCTGCGCTTGAAACGGCTGGTTTCGGTCCTCACAACCGTCGAGCGCCCAGAGAGCATCCACACTTGGCTCCACAGCAACGGAGGCGTCTCTGCGGAGTTGCTACGTCGCCTCGGAGACCGAGAGATCGTCCTATCCCACGAAGCCTTCGACGCATTGCCCAAGAACCCGGCAGTTGAGCACCTGCGAGCCATACTGACCCACAACCGCATGCTCCCAGCCCAAGACGACGGCCAGCTGGCGATGTTCGAACAATGGCTAGACGAGCGACTCGAGCAGCTCAACGCGACACCCGACATCCACTCCCCTATCGAACGCTTTGGAAGATGGCACCACCTTCGACGGATCAAAGCGGCATCGTCCGAAACCAAGAACATGAACTATGCAGTTCGGACCGCCAAACAGGAGATCACCGAGGCCGGGAAATTTCTCAGTTGGCTCTTTGACTTCCACGGCAAGACGAGCGCCTCAATACGACAGATTCACATCGACGAATACCTTTCGGACGGTCCATCGACGAGGAAGCACATCCGGAATTTCGTCCGCTACCTCGGTCGGGAAGCGACCGTCAAGGACGTCGACGTCCCCGTTCGACTCGCACAGACGACGCCCCTGCTGACGCAGCGTCAACGCATGGCACATATCAAAACTCTCATGGAGGCTGTCAACGTCAACGAGTCCACTCGGGTCGCGGGCTTGATATTCCTCCTCTTCGGCATCCCCATCGGGCGCCTATCCATGATGACCCTCGACCAAATCGACGTCCGACCCACAGGCATCACGATCAAACTTGGCGAGCACCCCGCGCCAATTCCCGCGGCTCTAATACCCCTGTTTCTCGCGCATCTGCGCACCCGCGACAACGCCGGCACCGTGAACACCGGGACCAACTGGCTCTTTCCCGGAACCAGGGCCGGAAGGCCCAGGTCTCCCAACACACTCTTGCTGCAGCTGCGAGTCAAAATGGGCATCGACATCCAAGGCGTCCGAAACAGGACAATCCGCGGCCTCGTCGAGGAGATCGACCCAACTTCATTGTCGAGGATGCTCGGCTACAGCAAACAGATCATGAGCAAGCACGGCTCAGCGGCCACGGTCCCCTGGTCGAGTTACGTCATTGACAAAAACCCCCGCTATGCCAAGGAGAAACCAAGTTCACAAGGGCGATGACCGCGCGGGCCTCAGCCAAGTGTCACCCCTACTGATGACACCCAGTCATTCCACTGCAATCATTGCCTCATGAATGAGGTGAAGGTCCGCACGATGACGGAGACTGAGTTCGACAGCTGGCAGCTGACGATTGCCGAGGAGTTCGCGGCCGAACAGGTTACCGCCGGGCGCTGGGCGGCCGACGGATCCGTTCGTCGTGCGCTCGAATCCAATTCTGAACTCCTTCCCCAGGGACTCAGTACTCCGAGGATGTTGATTCTTCGCGGATTCAGCGCCGACGGAGAGCCAGTTGGCCGTGCGTGGATCGGCCTGGATCATCCGCGTGGAGCTCCGGACATGGCGTTCCTGTATGACATTGAGGTCGCCGAGCAGCGACGTGGCAGGGGCCTGGGGCGTGCTCTACTCGAAGCCGTCGAGGATGCTGTGATGGATGCTGGCGTGCACTCGCTGGAGCTGAACGTTTTCGGACACAACCGCCCCGCAGTGGCGCTCTATGACTCGGCTGGGTATGCCGTATCAACACAACAGATGTAGAAACGCCTGCGCCGGTAACTCTCGTGCACTGCCTTGTGCACACCCACCTTGGCTCCATCAGAGCACCCAGAACCAAGCTGTGCTGTCTCGGGACGTCCCTGACACTTCATGTCTCGGGACGTCCCTGACACTCGGGTCAGGATGTTGCGGGCTCGTCGGGAGCTTGGGGTTTCTTGGGCTGGTTGGCGAGGAAGCCGCGGGGTTTGCCGTTGCCGACGTAGCTGCCTTTGGGGCCTATCGGGTGAGTGATGATGTGGGTTCCCTCGGCGTCGAAGATGTGGACGGTGTTGGTTTCGATGACGATGTTGAAGGTGCGGTTGGCTTGATCGCGACCCATTTGAATGCGCATGTGGGCGACGGTCAGGACACCGTTTGGTGTGGTCTTGCGTGCGTGCTGCCGGGGCTTCGACGGCAGGGGCGCGGGCGCGAGCGGCGGGGTCGGTTCGGGTGCTTTGGGCGTGGCGTAGTAGCGCTGGTGGGGTGTCTGCATCTGAAGGGACTGGTGCGGGCGTTCCTCGTTGTAGAGCTTGTCGAATGTGTCGAGTTGGGTTTGCAGCTCGGCCAGGTCGTTCGCAGCGGGACGGGCGGCCAGCCAGCGGGCGAGAGTGGAATGGCCGCGTTCGTTCTTGCCTTGAGTTTGGGGGTGGCCGACGGATGAGGCGATGGGTTGGACGCCCCGGCTGAGCATCAGGGCGGTCAGGTCTCCGGTCCAGCCGCGCCGGCTGGGGTTCAGCGCGGTCCCGTTGTCGGTCAGGAGGCGTTGTGGGGTGCCGTGGCGGTTCATGCCGATCGTGACGACCTTCACGGCGTCTTCGGCGTTCTCAGAGCGCGCAGCGAGCGAGGCGATCTGGAAGCGCGAGTGGTCGTCGTTGAGTTGGAAGATCGCCACGACGGCGCCGCCACGGAGGGTGTAGTCGGTGGCGTCGAGCTGCCACATTTCGTTCGGAGCGGCGTATTCAAATCGGATGTAGCTACTCTTGGGACGCTTCTTGGGTTGCGGAGTTACGACTGCGTTCCGGGTGAAGATCCGGGCCAGCGTCGACCGCGACGGAGACTCGATTCCCAACTTCTCGAGCTCGTACTTGACCGAGAGGGGACCGTTGTCCCAGCCTGCGCCGCCGAGCCGGGCGCGGGCCTCGAGAGCCAGGCGTTCGACGAGTTCGGAGACCTTCGCCGGCGAGGTCTTCGGCCGGCTCGAGCGAGCGACTAACGCGTGCGGGAGTCCGGCCTCGGTGACGTGTTTGCGGGTCGCATAGAACCATTCCCGGGACACGTTGTGTTCTCGGCAGAACCGCGTTACGGCCCCTCGTGGGGCGTCCTCGGGCCACGACGCGATGATGAGGCGGAGGTCGGTTCGAGCTGGGTCATGTGCCATGACCTGATCGTGGAGGATCCGCAGCCCGGTGCCGAATGGAGGCCCTCGAGCGAGGACCTCCATTCGGAGTGTCAGGCAGGTCCTGAGACAGAACTGTCAGCAAGGTCAGGGGACAGAACTGTCAGATTGAGAACGAGACTTCACACCGCGAAGATCTGATCAGTGGCCACCGACACTGGGCTCTCGCCTCTTACCTGCTGCCGTCCTACAAGTGGTAATCGTTCCTCTACGACAGATTCGTTTTTGGTTGCCCGCCCGGAACTTGAATAACGTCAAGCGGCCCGCTCATCTCGCCCTTTGATCATTGAAGCCGGTAGTGTCCAAAAGTCCGGAGTCTCACCGCGGCATAGGCTTGCCGACTCGGTCAAACCATTCCCTATTTGGTACAGACAAGGAAGCAGAGAGAAGCGGCGGATATCGGCTACAGAACTGACCGAAAATGCCAATTAGGCGTGATCTGGTGAGGAAAAGTGTGCCCCTGGAGGGATTCGAACCCCCAACCGTTTCCTTAGGACACAATCGAAAGCGACATTACTTTAGGCACAAAAATGCTTTTGATCGGGATATAAGAATCCCGAAATCTCCTAGGTACACACAGAAGTACACACATAGCCGTTGCGCGACCAAAACCTCCGGTTGAAACAGGGTCCTATCGCTTGAAGCGGGGACAAGCCGGAAAATCATTCCAATGACAACGACACACCTCTGGCCAGTGCCATGCCGGCGTGGCTGTCGCGAGACCGGTTTTGGACCTATTTGGTGGCAGTCTCGAGGTTGGCCATGACCTGTTCCGCTACGTGTGCGACGAGGGTGGTGTCGATCTTCCCGAGCCCGATCTGGCTGACCCGATGTGCCGGCCTTACCGAACCCGAACATTGATCTCACACTTCTCGAACAGGAAGCGGGCAGTGTGGACCACGTCGGATTCTCTTCGACATCCATGACCGAATTGGGAGTCCTTTCCGTGAATCGAACTATTACGCGATCCAGCATCCTTGGTGTCGTTGCCATCACCGCATTCGCTGCCCTTGGCAGCGCACCCGCATTCGCCGATGCGACACCCGCACCGGCGCCTACCTCCACAGCCGGTCCCACGAAAACGCTACGCACGCTCACCAACGTGCAGGAATCAGCCGCGACCGCGACCGCGAAACGAATCACCTCTTTGAACACCGCGATCACAAAAGTCACCGCCAACGCCTTCCTGACCGCCTCCAACAAGTCTGCTCTTCTGGAGAACCTCAATAACGACCTCGCCGGCATGAACACCCTTGCGACGAAAATCGCTGCTGACACCGACCTGGCACAGGCCAAAATCGACTACGCCACCATTTTCACTACCTACCGTGTCTACTCGGTCTCAATTCCCCAAGCCGCGTACACGGCACTTGCAAACACTGTCACCTCGAAGACGGCAGCGCAGCTCACCGCCGAACAGACCCGGCTCTCGGGCCTGCTATCAGGAAAGGACTCCTCTAAGTCCACCGCGGCGTTGCAGGCCAGCCTGACAGACACGACTGCCCAGATCGGTAACGCCGGCAGCGCTGTGGCCGGACTGGCCGCCGGTTCACTCGCCGCCACACCCGAACAGTACGATGGTAACCACGACGTGATGAAACCCTTCAAGGCATCTGCGACCACCGCGCGCGCAGCACTCAAACAGGCACGGACCGACGCCAAGACCATCCGCTCCGCACTCAAATAGCACCGGCCCGGCAGCGCGCCGGCCACTTCTGCCGTCGCGCTGCCGGTTCACAATAACTTGCCCTTCCGCGTTCTACGGATGCAGCGCCCGCATCGGAAGCCCTGCATTCTCGTTCGGCCCCGACTCGATCGCCCTCCGACTGGAATCGACCAGCGGTCGATGCCTGGGCGTTCCGTAGTCAACTGATAGAACCGAGACACAACCTGTGAGAATGAATTCAGGGCGCAGCAAGACCCTCATCGCGGGTGTCACTCTCCTCGTCCTGGGAGCCGCAGGCGGGTTCCTTGTCGTCCACCCGGCTTCCGCTGCCAGTCAGACCTCTCAGTCCCCATCGGACACGCCCCGGCCGGCGTCGGCCCTCGCCATCACGGGCACTATTGAGACGGTGCATATTCCGGCAACCGCATCCAATTTCACCGCCAGGGATGCCGAGGTATACCTCCCTCCGGCCGCCGTGGCCACCGACGTTCCGGCACTCCCCTTCGTGCTCATGATGATGGGCCAACCCGGGAACCCGGACGCGTCCTACATCGCTTCAGTCCTCGACACATTCGCCCTCACCCATGACGGTCAGGCGCCGATCGTTGTCGTTGCGGACCAACTCGGTGATCCGAGTGTCGATTCACTCTGCCTGGACACTCCGACGCACGGGAATGTGCAGACCTACATTGAGCAGGATGTCGTCAACTGGGCACGCGCGAACCTGCACATTGAAACTAATCGCGTCGACTGGACAATTGCGGGGTTCTCAAACGGTGGCCAATGCGCCATTTCCCTTGCTACCAAGTTCCCGGACGTCTGGGGAAACGTGATCAGCGCGTCCGGGACGACCTTCGCAGGCACAGAATCTGAGCCCACGGTTCTCGCCGACGTCTTCGGCGGAGACCAAGCCGCCTACGACGCGACAAAACCAGCGACCGTGATGTCGTCCACGCACTACCCCGATACCGAGGCCGTGTTCACCGTCGGGGCGGATGACTCCGTGATCGGTCCACCCCAGAAGGCGTTGAGTGCCGCGGCCTTGGATGCCGGCATGGTGACCAGCTACTACGAAGTTCCCGGCGAAGGCCACACCGTCGAAGCGCTCCTCGGAGGACTCACGAAAGCGTTCGACGTTCTCGCCCCACGCCTCGGATTTCAGGAACCATCGCAAGAGCCATAGGCACGCACAACGCTACCGGCAAGCCCTGATCAGTGGACACCCGAGAGGCGGATCCCATCACTCCGACCCGACGTAGCATGTCCGGCTCTGAGGGCAACTACCTATTTGGCCTTACGACCGCTTCGTCGAGAGTTCAAATTTCGCAAGCGTTGGTACCCTGTTGGGGTTGGCACTAAGCACTAGTCCCAAATCCTCGGGTGGGCAACGCGACAGAACCTTCTCGGATCATGCCGCTGGCATCACTGGTCCTCACCAAGCCCCGTCCGCGGACAACGACACTAATTCAAACGCCCCAAACTTCACCCGCTCGATCGTCCCCAGGCCTTGAAACAGTGGATGGGGCACTCCGGTATCGCGATGCTGCGTTTGCGAGACCCGTCAGAAACCCCTGGATGGTCTCCGGAACTCGTTCGATTTCGCGGTGCGTGTCTAGCCTAACTTGCTCGCGTTAGTGGCTTCCCGGTCAGTTGAGGATGTTCACGGCGCGGGAGATGACCAGGGCGAGCAGAATGAAGCCGGTCAGTGCCTGATACGCCATCAGCATTTTCGCTCGGTGCGTGAGTGGCATAACGTCCGTGGGGCTGAACGCCATCATGTTCGTCAACGAGATGTAGGCGTAGTCCAAGTAGCTTGGCCGCCAGTTCTCGCCCCCTGGCGCCCCGTCATGTTGTGGGAAACGGAAGTCCACAGTCGCCGTCGACCACTGGGCTGCGTCGCGACGCGCAACTGGACCTGACCGGTCCAGCTCCCAGTACACCAACGAGAATGCAATTACGTTCGTAACCCAGACCTGCAGCGCAGTGAGGAGGACATCCGGACCGTTCACTCCCCCATAGAGAAGCTGTCGGACCGTGAAGACAACGGTGACTTGATTGGCCAGGGTCAGCAATGAGGCGAGCCCAATGGATAACCACCGGGACCATGTGGTCTCCCGCGATAGTCGGCGTGGGTTGAAGATCGTCAACGGGATCAGCAGAAGCAAACCCAACAACGGAATCACCCACCGTGGCAGAATCTGCACCTTCTCGGGAATCAGCAGATACAGAACCAGGCTCAGGATGATTGCGGCCAGGACCGGCCAGCGGTGCTCGTGCCTCACCCTGGGCGTTGTCGTTTCAGTCACAGTCGAGAGTGTAAGCGATCCCCAATCACGTCGACGCCGTCACGGGTGAAACGACTTTTCGAGGTGCCGACGCACAGTTCGCTGTCCTCGCTCAGGTTTCCGTGCGACTAGGTGAGGAATGGTGTTGAACCCAGTTCCCTCATCGCCACCGCGATAATCGTTGCTATTGCCAACACTATCGTTGCCACTGTCAAACCGCGACCAGGAGCACCTACCGGGATCAAACGATATGCCCGGACCGAGAGCCCGAGCCCCACTACCGTGGCGATGAAGCGGCAAACGGGAACACAACTGCGAACAAGATGCTGGCAAGCGTTATCCAAAACCCGGACTTACGGCCCGGAGTGTTCGTCCAATCCCCGGGCGGCCGTCTCAGGCCACGCAACTCGTTCTCGTCCGCATTGAAGTGTGCGTCGTTCAAATGATGCCCCTCACGTTTGTTCGGCGGCCAGTATCACACAATCCCCCCCCTGACCGAAGGAAAATCGACCAGGAAGCGGGCGACCCAACGAGAGCTACCAGCCTCCCTGTGCGCCATACCTGGCGAGCCGCGAGCACTTGGCAAACGACGCACGGTGCACCAGTCGTGGCGGCCTAGTCGGTGCGGTTCGAGATGGGAGTTGCACGGTTCTCTTGGCGGTGGATCTAGTTGCCCTTCGTACAGGTTTGCTGATCAGCGGTCTGCCCAGTGACGCTGGACGGGAGCACGGCATTGGCCCCGGGGGTCGCCGTCGGCGTTGAAGCCGGAGTGGATGTGGAACTAGGTTTTGCAGTCGCGGCTGGCGTGGGAACAGGGGCCACCGGAGCGCTACTCGGGAGCACGGCCGCCCGGCCTGGGGCCCCAGAGAGCTGCAATGGTGCATCCGCGACCAAAGCTGTGTTCAAGACTGTGGCAGCACTGGACTGGGCGATCACCCGTCCTGGCTCGGCCGGGTCAGTGACGGTGGGGTACTGCACGAAAACCATGTTCGCCAGCCCTGTGTCCTTGATAGCGAGAGCGATCTGGACCAAGGTCGTCGGATTCGTCAGCGTATCCGAGAGAACCATGTTGCCCGTTGCCGCTTTGGCCAGGGAGAACAACGCGATCGGGTTCCCCAGGACGCCGCCACTTTGGACCTTCCGAGCCAGAGCAGCCATGAAGAGTTGCTGGTTACTAATCCGCCCCAGGTCACTACCATCACCGATACCGTGCCTGCTGCGCAAGAACGAGAGCGCGTCGGCGCCGACGAGGGTTTGCTGTCCCGCCGCCAAATGCAACGGAGGCGTCGTGTACAGATCATTGACCGCCGAGGCCAAGCAGACGGTGACCCCGCCAACAGCGTTCGACATGGCAGTCACCCCGTCAAAGCTAATCTCCGCGGCGTAGGGAACCTGGACGCCAGTGAGCTTCTCGATCGTCAACACAACGCACGAAAGGCCACCGCGAGACAGGGTCGTATTCAGCATCACCCGGCTGGAAGGCGACGCGGTCCCGCCATCGGCCTGCGGACACGCGGGAACGGCAAGCATCAGGTCCCGGGGAAAACTGATCACACTGACGCTCTGATGATTCTGCGCAATGTGCAGCAGCATGGTCACGTCGTTATTACCCGCGCCAGAACTACCCGCGAGCTCTGCGGCCGTCCCATAGGCCCCGCCCTGGCCGGTACGCGTATCCGTGCCCGTCAATAACAGGTTTACCCCGCCGGCGATCGCGCTCACGTCCGCGGCCGGGGCAGGAGCCGCCGTGTCGCCGGGCGACTGATCAAGGTGGGCCAAATGAACACCGGGCTTGACACTACTGGCAACATCCCACGCGGCAATCGCCGCAAGGGAGCTCCCACTAACCAGGAGCACACCGAGGGTGATTCCCAAGGTCTTCGCGACCGTCCGCCACGGCCCCCGAGGCGCCAACCGTCCATGCCGAATCGGCTGACCGGCATTCCTGACACGCCCACGCAAGGGCCCAGCGTGCGTCACGGTAACCCTCTTCCGCCGGCCGAACCAACCGGAACATCCACCAACAATTGATTCGACAGAACTGTATGCCAGCAGCGACCGGAGAATCCTGTGAAAGTACTCCCGGACCAGCGCAATCTCACAGGAAGCCCGCCACGCTCACCAAACGGGGAATGACGCTCATCGCCGGACCAGGGTTAGCGTTGTTTCACTGCGTGTTCAGCAAGGAGTCCACAACTGCCATCAATGGCCGTCAACCTGCATCTGTTCGACGGGACACAAACGCGAGTTTGTGTCGACATCAACCAGTACGGCCAGCTCCCCGCCGTCATCGTGGACCCCCGCACGGAGGACGGGGGCGTTCTGCCCGGGACGTGGCTGGGTGAAAGCCACAACAGCCGACCAGACGGAACCAGCTACCGCGCGGTGCCCCGACACGACCTCGCACCGACTGCGAAAGAGTCCTCAGACGATACCTGAAGCAACCGAAAATCGCCCGTCCGTTTGTACGAGGCCGGAGCCGGGCCCGGCAACGCAACGAGTTTCTCTTCACCACCATCGAAGCATGTTCTTCGCAGCGCAGCCGCGCCGATTCGAGTCAGATTCTGGAGCTCCGTTACAAGTACCGCGCTTGGGAAAAGGATGACGCTCTTACGCCGTGGCCCGGCGCGCTCTGAGGGCGCCATTGTGCTCCGGTAGCCGATGGCCTATTCCAAAGCACGCGTGGCGGGCGCCAGCGGTCAATATCTCACTGAAGACACATGACCGCAGCGCAACTCCCAGGCAATGGTATTTCACTCCTCCGACGGTGCAGCATCTGCCTAATCGACGCAGAAGACAGGGATCGGTCGGGGCCGGTCACAGGCCTGATCCCCGCGAACAAGACCGTTGATGCCGTTCAACTCAACTCACTGTTGTGATCGTCGAGCACGGCCGTCACAAAATGCGCAACCGCATCGTCCCAATTCGGGAAGACAAAATGCTCGACCGGATCCACAAACTCCATCACCTCGTAGCTACCCTCGGCTTTCGAAATGAACCCGACCAGTGAAAGCGCATTGTCGCGTGCGATGCGCCGATCCGTGACGCGCCACTCGCAGCCTGAGAGCGCTTTGACGTTGAGATCTTCACTCGTGCGCGTTTCCAATCGTCCCGTGATCATCTTGATTCCTCTCGTTCGATAGTGCCGAGGCTACGACCGACATCTGACAGTTCTCAGAACTGCTCATATGCAAGAGCTATGAACCCTGGCACCCGGCGCGAACATCATCCTGGATTCATTTGCGAGCGCCACTCAGGTGGCACCCAGTGCGGAAACGAAACGCTTCCAGGGAGAATCCCTACTCCAAAAGATGGGAATCGCCGCGCGTGGGCAATCGCGAGGGGCAGCACCACGAAAGACTTTCGCCTCGCTGCGAGTAGCTTGTTCATTCCGCTCTGCAGTGCATTGTCAAGTCGACGAATCGAAAGAAACGACCGCCAACGCCGTGAACTGTCTTGTCCAAGCCGGCGATACAGGCAGCCTGCGCACCTCCTCGGCCCCTTGTTGGTAGCGCTCAACGTCGACGAGGCTTTTCCAGCAACGATTTCCGAGCAGGCACAATCTGGGAGAGATATGTGACCCGACGCGACACGTGTGTGATGAACTAGCGGTTCGGGATTCCCTCAGTAGTGTCGTGGTGGCGCCCCAGCCCATTGCCGCGCACTCTGATCCGATCCCACACCCGGCAGGACACTCCCCGCAGATGACCGTATGTGAAGTACCGAGCAATTGTGGTCAATCTACAATAAATTCCACCTCCGCGGCGTCTCCTGAGAAGGGGCTTGGTTCGTGACGAGTCCGCGCAACCCGACCCGTGCGCCACGTTCAAAGACCGACCACAGGGTTCCGTCAAATAGACCGTCACAGTCAACGCGCATTAGCGTGGGTCGTTTGATCCGCTCAGAATCCCCGAACTATTTTTTGCTCCTGGGAACGACGCTGTTCTTGGTCATCTTGGGCTTGATCATGGTCCTGTCTTCGTCATCAGTCGATTCCTTTGTTGCTCACGAGGGTTTCTTCGGCGTTGTGCTTCATCAAGGTGCCATCGCCCTGGTCGGCGTCCCATTGATGCTCGTGCTGAGCCGGATGCCGTTGAAGTTCTGGGAACGTATCGCTTGGCCGGCGCTCATCGCTACTTGCCTCGTTCAGTTGCTCGTCTTCACCCCGCTGGGTGTGACCGTGGCCGGGAACACCAACTGGCTGTCCATTGGCAGTTTCCAATTTCAGCCATCTGAAGCCATCAAAGTCGCCCTCGTCATTTGGCTAGGCATGCTTCTGGCACAGAAGAAAGATCACCTCGACGACTGGCGCCACGTCCTCGTGCCCGTTTTTGGCATCGGCGGCACTGCCGTCATGCTCGTCATGATCCGCGGCGATCTTGGGACAACAGTAATCCTCGCCAGTATCCTTTTCGGCTCCCTCTTCTTCGCCGGCGTAAAACTACGCATGCTCGCCATCCCCTTGGGCATCGGCGCCCTGGGAGCCCTGGCTGCGGCGATGGCCAGCGGAAACAGGATGGCCCGGATACTGAGCTTCTTCGGCACTGGCTGCGACGGCTCAACCGGCACGATTTCCGCCGCATGCTGGCAACCCTTGCACGGCACGTGGGCCCTCGCGTCGGGCGGTATCTTCGGCGTTGGACTCGGGAACTCCAAAGCGAAATGGTCTTGGCTTCCAGCCGCGGACAACGACTACATCTTCGCGATCATCGGGGAGGAACTCGGTCTCATCGGCGCAGTCGTGGTGCTCGCCCTTTTCGTCCTGCTGGCCATCGCCTTCCTCCGCATCATGAACGCCACCACCAGCCCTCAAGCCAAAGTCAGTACTGCGGCCGTCATGGTCTGGATCATCGGTCAAGCACTCGTCAACATGGGCGTCGTCCTCGGATTCATCCCTGTCCTCGGCGTGCCACTCCCCCTGATTTCTGCTGGAGGCACCGCCCTCCTCACCACCCTCATAGCAATCGGAATCGTGCTCTCCTTCGCACACAGCGAGCCGTCGCCGTCGCCTACGCCCCTAACCGGAAAGCCGAACGCCGAGCACCTATAACTCGTCCCGCGCGCTCTCGTCGCAACACTGCACGCTGATTGAAGTGGACACGGCACGGAATCGATTCTTGGTCCACCCACGGTGTCGACGCTGTGAAATCCTTCGCCGTTGTGACCTCGATGAGCCGTCCACCGAAACGGGTCACGGCCACGATTTAGCGAATTGCCGGGCAGGACCGTCGCCGGATCAAACAAGCACGATTGCCTAACACTTTCGACCAGCCGAAACAGTGCCTCCGCTCCACCGGGTTTGTGCGCCGCGTTTACGCGAACAGTTGTTTTGACGAGAACAACGCCTAGTCTCTCGAGCGTGGAGAACGCGTCTACTAGTAACGACTCGATCAACTCGGACCACCAAAAACGGCTGGATCAATCTCGCGAAATGCTAAGGAACGACTGGACGAGCGTGCCCGACAAACGGTGGAGTAGCCGTGTCTTGCACACTATCGGCACAGTGAGCGAACACGCCGCAGCGGATTGGTTGCCGGAAGTGCGATCGTAGAGTGGGTCGCGGTCGGCGTGGCGGCGGAATTTCCTCCATGGTGGGAGAACGTCCTTTATGTTGCGAGTTCATCTGTGACAGTCGTGATGGTCTTCGCAATCCAACACACGCAAGCACGGCAACAAGCGGTAACCCAGCGCAAGCTCGACGATCTACTACGCGCCCAGCCAACTGCCGACGACCGCATCATCGCGTTGGACGGTGCGTCGGACGACGAATTGGAGGCCCTCACCGACCTCAGTCAAGAGAACCGAAAACGAGCCCTTGCGACGGATGTCCCGCCAACGATGCTAGATCCCCCGACGTAGAGAATCTATGTGGCCCGGGTACCGACCAGATCGGGAGCTGCCTGGCCAGACCGTCCCAGTCGTTCGATTTCGTTCACGCTGAGGAACCCTTCACGTCATCATTACCGGCGCACGTCGGCGCAGGTGACCGGAACCTCTAGCCTGTTCATATGATCACTTTGATTCAAGCGGCGATTCTAGGATTCCTCCAAGGGATCACGGAATTGTTCCCCATTTCCAGCCTTGGCCACAGTGTCATCCTGCCCACACTCTTCGGCTGGAACATCGACCAAAGCAGCCCCGCGTTCCTCGGGCTTCTCGTTGCCACCCATCTGGCTACCGCTATCGTTCTCTTCCTCTTCTTCATAAAGGACTGGATCCGGGTTTTCCGCGGGTTCGGACGTTCCATCCGGGATCGTAAAATCGGCCCCGACGACATCTACGCGAAACTCGCCTGGCTACTCGTCGCCGCCACAATCCCCGCCGGGATCGTGGGCTTGCTCTTGGAGAAGCCCCTCCGGTCCCTTTTCGCATCCCCACTGATCGCTGCTGCATTCCTTGTGTTCAACGGCCTCATTCTTCTGACCGCAGAACGCCTCCGACGTCATCCGAACCGGGCTCAGACCGGACGGGTGAGCGTTGATGCTGTTGCGAGCGGACGCCCCATCCCCGCGGGCTCGGCCAACACGCAAATGTCTGAGACCGAGAGGTCCGACACCACGATCGCCAAGCTCACCTGGAAACAGGCGTTCGGAATCGGCGTCGCGCAGACGGCCGCCCTGCTACCGGGAATATCCCGATCAGGATCAACCATGGTCGGTGGGCTCCTCTCCGGACTCAACCACGAAACCGCTGCCCGATTCAGTTTCCTACTAGCCACACCCATCATCGGCGCCGCGGCTGCACTGAAACTCCCGGGACTGTTCAGCCCACAGATGGCCGATCAGAGCGGTGCGTTCCTCGTCGGTGCACTCTGCTCGGCCGTTGCCGCATGGTTAGCCACGAAGTTCCTGCTGCGCTTCTTCGAGACCAGGACACTCACTCCTTTCGCGATTTACTGCATCGTCGCTGGAACTGTCTTCTTCGTTGTCCTGCTCGCGTTTCCATAGAAGTCCGCAACAACATTGCACGTCAAATCAGTTGAGATTCCCTTGCTCGGAGCCCACACGGTCATCACTCCATACGTCCTCGCTCGGCGGAGGAATCCTGGGCGATGACGTGCACTGCGCCCGCATCACCCGCGCCGATCCGCACCGCGAGGTCATCACGGGAGCCAAATAGCCGATGGCGCCGCGGGTTCAGGATCTGTGATCGATGTCGACCGCAAGCCTCCCGCCCGATCACAGGGCGAGTTCAACCGGTCGTTGCAACACCGGGCTGTTTGAGTAACTGTAGTTGTTGGCTGAACACTTCGGCCGGAGTCTTCCAGCCGAGCACTTTGCGGGGTCGGTTGTTTAGGGCGAGAGCGACGGCTTCGAGGTCATCCGCGCTCCACCAGTAGTGCCCCTTAAGGTGGTGTAGCCCGGTGGCTGGCCTCGCCTTGGACGTGGGCGCGGTCACCGTGGTGTTCCTTCGAGGAAACTCCTACATCCCACTCGAAAGGCATCAACACGATGACCGCTCCACATATTGTCGACCCTGCTGGCCTGCTCCGCGAAGCTCTGGGCGATGCGTCTCCGGATCTGATGCGCAGCCTGCTGCAAACCATGATCAACGCCCTCCTCTCCGCCGACGCTGACGCGGTTGTCGGCGCGGAGTGGGGCAAGCCCAGCCCCGACCGGGTCGCTCAACGCAACGGGTACCGACACCGCGACCTCGACACCAGGGTCGGCACGATCGACGTCGCCGTTCCGAAGCTGCGCCAGGGCACGTATTTCCCGGAATGGCTCCTCGAAAGGCGCAAACGCGCGGAGGCTGCGATGATCACAGTGATCGCGGACTGCTACCTCGCCGGCGTATCCACGCGCCGGATGGACAAACTCGTCAAAACTCTCGGGATCCACTCACTGTCGAAATCGCAGGTATTTCGGATGGCGGCCGAGCTCGACGAACACGTGAACCAGTTCCGGCACCGGCCCCTCGGCGACGCGGGCCCGTTCACTTTCGTCGCCGCCGACGCGCTGACCATGAAAGTCCGTGAGGGTGGCCGGGTGATCAACGCTGTCGTTCTCGTCGCGACCGGCGTCAACGCCGACGGACGCCGCGAAGTCCTCGGCCTCAAAGTCGCAACCAGCGAAACCGGGGCAGCGTGGAACAGCTTCTTCGCCGACCTCACAGCCCGCGGCCTGACTGGCGTGCGGCTCGTGACCTCCGACGCGCACCAAGGCCTGGTCGAGGCGATCGCGGCGAACCTGCCCGGTGCGTCCTGGCAACGCTGCCGCACCCATTACGCCGCGAACCTGATGAGCGTGTGCCCGAAGAGTATGTGGCCGGCGGTGAAAGCGATGTTGCACTCGGTGTACGACCAACCCGATGCCGACAGTGTGAACGCCCAATTCGACCGGCTCTTGGACTACGTCGAAGACAAACTCCCCGACGCGTTCGAGCACCTCGACAACGCCCGAGCCGACATCCTCGCCTTCGCGTCGTTCCCGGAAGGGCTCTGGCAGCAGATCTGGTCCAATAACCCCAACGAACGCCTCAACCGTGAAATCCGTCGCCGTACCGACAGCGTCGGCATCTTCCCCAATCGCGACGCGATCATCCGCCTCGTCGGCGCGGTCCTCGCCGAGCAGACCGATGAATGGGCCGAAGGCCGCCGCTACCTCGGCCTGGACATCCTCGCCAAAAGCCGCCTCACACTCGTCTCCAACACCGAAAGCGGGGCCACGGAAACAGTCCTCCAACTCAGCGCTTAAACCCTCAAGCCGAAGGAAACACCGCTACACCACCACCGGGGACTTGACCGCTCCACCTCGAGAGGTCGGTGCCTTTCGGGAAGTACTGGCGTAGCAGTGGAGTGGTCCCCGAAAGTTGGACTCGGTAATGCAACTTTATGTGGTGGCGGTTGTTTGGGCGCGGTATTCGTCGGGGCTGAGGTAGCCGAGCCGCTGTTGGATTCGGGTGGTGTTCCACCATCGCAGGTAGTCGTTCAGCCCCGTGTGGAACTCGTCGACGGTTCCCGGTTTCTGGATGCGGAACCATTCCTCCTTGAGGTGGCTGAAGAACCCCTCCATGACGGCGTTGTCCAGACACGTGCCCTTGCGAGACATCGACTGAGTGAGCCCGGCGCCCCGCAACGTGTCCCGCCAGAGGGTGTGGCGGTACTGGAATCCCTGGTCGGAGTGGACGAGAGGCTTCTCGGCGGGGGTGAGTGTGTCGATTGCTATGCGGAGACTGTCGGTGACCATTTTCACGCTCGGAGAGGGCCCTGCCGTTGCAGAGATGACCCGGTTGTCATAGAGATCCAGGACGGGTGAGAGGTAGACCTTCGAGGCGCCGATGTTGAACTCGGTCACGTCCGTGACCCACTTCGTGTGCCTAGACTCTGTGGCGAACTGCC
Source organism: Cryobacterium glucosi (assembly GCF_004402235.1). Classification (GTDB taxonomy): domain Bacteria; phylum Actinomycetota; class Actinomycetes; order Actinomycetales; family Microbacteriaceae; genus Cryobacterium; species Cryobacterium glucosi. The sequence goes on along the minus strand of NZ_SOFS01000044.1, from coordinate 704 downwards.
GGTTCAATACGTTGTCGGCCGCCTCCCCGACTTCTCCTCGGAATGAGTTGTACCGTTTGCGTCTGCGCACTGGGCATTCCAGCCCGAGCTCGCGCATGAGTTTGAGCACCGTCTTTTTAGACACCGTCCACCCCTGTCGGAGCAGAACGGCAAGGATGCGCCGGTGCCCGTAGGCACTCTTCGCCGCCTCGAATGCGCCACGGATAGCTTCCTTGATGCCGGCCCGGGTGTCGCTGCGGCTGAGCCGGTGCCGGTGGTCGTAGAACGTTGACCTGGGAAGGTCCGCGAGCTGCAGCAAAAGAGGTAACGGGTAGTGCGCCTTGAGATCATCGACAGCTCGAACTTTCAGCGTCGTTCCGGTGACCTCAAGGCCCGCAATTTTCCCAAATAGGCGACCTCAGCGCTCAACCGTTCGTTCTCCGAGCGCAGCGTCTCGATCTCGGACTTCGGAGGGGAATCCTTTTGATCCGTTGGCGGTCTGCCTCGCCGCTTCGGGAGTAGCCCATCTTCCCCGTCACGCCGATAAATGCCCGTCCAGGTCGCCACGGTACTGGGCGACGGAAGGCCATACTCCTCGGAAAGAGCCCTCCCGGACTTGTCAAGGGCCATGAAGAACTGCCCGCTGGCGGCCACGGAAAATGCCCGCTGATGGCCATGAAAACTGCCCACTCATGGCCAACAGATCTGCCCACCAGGATTCGGCG
>NZ_SOFS01000013.1 GCF_004402235.1 Cryobacterium glucosi | reverse complement strand
CCACGACCGTCGACAACGGGGTCCTACTGTGCTGGTTCCACCACCACAGCATCGATACCTCCGGGTGGGAGATCCGCATGGTGAAGGGCTCACCGCAGGTGCGGGCCCCTGGGTTGATCGATCCGCAACGGCTCTGGCGGCCACCGAACCGGCACCGCGCCCACCAGGTACTCACCGGACCACCCAACCGCGACTGACCGGCCCGACTGACCAGGGCGAACGGGGGCCATGCCGGACGCGGGCCGTCGCTATAGGGTGTCGTTCTCGGAGGCGTTCGGTCATCGTGACCTGACCGCAACATGCGGAACCGGATTTCAGACATCCGTTTCCATATGATTTAGCCGAGGGTGACAAAGGAGGCTCCGTGTCCGCAGACCGACCGGCAATCCGCTTGCGGGGGCTGACCAAGTCCTTCGGCGCGGGAAACGCCGTTGACGGGGTTGATCTCGACGTCGTCGAGGGCGAATTCTTCTCGATGCTCGGCCCTTCCGGCTCCGGAAAGACGACCGTGCTCCGGCTGATCGCGGGCTTCGAACAGCCCACGAGCGGAACGGTGTCGCTCCAGGGAAAAGACGTGACCGACCGCGCCCCCTTCGACCGCGACGTCAACACCGTGTTCCAGGACTATGCGCTCTTCCCGCACATGACCGTGCTCGACAACGTCGCATACGGGCTGCGCGTGCGCGGCGTCGGCAGGCGCGAACGCCACGAGCGGGCCAGGGCGGCCCTCGACACCGTGCGTCTCGGCGGGTTCGGCGACCGGAAGCCCGGACAGCTCTCCGGCGGGCAACGGCAGCGCGTGGCCCTGGCCAGGGCCACGGTCGTCCAGCCCAAGGTGCTGCTTCTGGACGAGCCGCTCGGCGCCCTCGACCTCAAGTTGCGCGAGCAGATGCAGGTCGAACTGAAGGAACTCCAGCGCGAACTCGGCATCACCTTCATTTTCGTCACCCACGACCAGGAGGAGGCGCTCACCCTGAGCGACCGGATCGCCGTCTTCAACGAGGGTCGGATCGAACAGCTCGGAACCCCCGCCGAGATCTACGATCACCCGGTATCGCCCTTCGTAGCCGCATTCGTAGGCACGTCCAACGTGTTCAGCGACGAACTGTCCCTCCGTGTGCTCGGCCGAGGCGGCATCCACTCGGTGCGTCCGGAGAAGATGACGGTCGAGAGGCTGGAGTCCCCGCTCAGCGGCGACCGCTCGGCGACAGGCGTCCTCGCCGAGGTGATCTACCTGGGCAGCAGTACCCGGCTCATCGTCGACCTCGACGCGGGCATGCGCGTCGTCGTGCAGGAGCAGAACGATGCGCGGCGGGTCGGCGACGAAGAACGCGGCGCCCGTGTGCGCGTGGCCTGGTCCGACAGGGACACCGTCGTGGTCGTCGCAGACCGCCGCACCGAATCACTGGACCCGGCACCTTAAACAGCTCACCAAGAATGGAGACCGTAATGAACCGCCACGCGCCCCACCGCAACTCCAGACTGACCGCCCTGACCGGGCTCGCCATCGCCTTGATCGCGCTCCTCACGGCGTGCGGAACCACGACGTCCGGGGCGACCAAGCCCACCGCATCCGCACCGACGGCCCTCGGCGCGAACGAGGGGGCCGTGTCGATCCTCGCGTGGCCCGGCTACGTCGAGGACGGCAGTAACGACCCGACCGTGGACTGGGTCAGCGCCTTCCAGGACGAGACCGGCTGTAAGGTCACGAGCAAGACCTACGGCACCTCCGACGAGGCCTTCAACCTGATGAAGACGGGCGACTACGACGTTGTCGCGGCCTCGGGAGATGCCTCCCTGCGCCTGGTCGCCGCCGGAGACGTCGCCCCGGTGAACACCGACCTGATCCCGAACTACGCCGGAATCTACGACTTCCTCAAGCTGCAGGCCTGGAACAGCGTCGACGGTGTCTCCTATGGCATCCCGCACGGCTACGGCGCCAACCTGTTGATGTACAACAAGGATGTCGTCACGCCGGCCCCGACATCGTGGGACGTCGTGTTCGACAAGTCTTCGGCGTACAAGGGCAAGGTCACGGCATACGACTCCCCGATCTACATCGCGGATGCCGCCATGTACCTGATGAAGCACCAGCCCGATCTCGGGATCAAGAACCCGTACGCCCTCGATGAGAAGCAGCTCGCGGCGGCCGTCGACCTGCTCAAGCAGCAGCGCCCGAATATCGGAGAGTACTGGTCCGACTACCTCAAGTCGGTGCAGTCCTTCGAGACCGGGGACACGGTCGTCGGAACCACCTGGCAGGTGATCCGCAACTCGCTCGCCGCCGGGACCGCCGCCGAGGTCACGGTTCCGTCGGAGGGCGTCACCGGCTGGTCTGACACCTGGATGATCGCCTCGAAAGCGGCGCACCCCAACTGCGCGTACGCCTGGCTCAACTACATCGCGAGCCCGAAGGCGAACGCGCAAGCGACCGAGTACTTCGGAGAGGCCCCGTCCAACCAGAAGGCCTGCGAGTTCATGACGGACCCCAACCAGTGCGCGACCTATCACGCCGGAGACGCCGACTACGCGTCGAAGATCTGGTACTGGACGACGCCGATCGCCAAATGCGTCGACGGCAGGACCGACGTGACCTGCACCGACTACGCGGCCTGGACGACCGCGTGGCAGGAGATCAAGGGCTGATGCTCCAGGCCGATTCCGGCGGGCCCGTACCGGTGCCCCGCGACACCGGGGCCCGCCGGATCTCGGTCTTCCTGAGCCGGCACCCCCGGCTCCGACTCTCCCTGCTGCTCTCGGCTCCGCTGTTCTGGCTCGGGCTGGTGTACATCGTGGCCCTCGCGGCGCTGCTGATCACGGCCCTGTGGACGGTGGACACGTTCACGGGAACCATCACGCAGACCTGGACGCTCGACAACATCGTGACCGTGCTGACCGGCTCGCTGTACCAGACGGTGACCCTGCGCACCCTCGGCATCGCCGTGGTCGTGACCGTCGTCGACATCCTGGTCGCCCTGCCGATCGCGTTCTACATGGCCAAGGTCGCGAGCACCCGGTGGCAGCGGGTGCTCGTGATCGCCGTGCTGATGCCGCTCTGGGCGAGCTACCTGGTCAAGGCCTATGCGTGGCGCTCCGTGCTGTCGAGCGACGGCATCGTCGACTGGCTGGTCGCGCCCTTCGGCGGCCAGACCCCGGGATACGGGCTGCCGGCAACGGTCATCACCCTCGCCTACCTCTGGCTGCCGTACGTGATCCTGCCGATCTACGCCGGACTGGAACGCGTGCCGGACTCCCTGCTCGAGGCCTCAGGCGACCTCGGCGGCCGGACCGGCTCCACCCTTCGGCTCATCGTGCTCCCGATGATCTGGCCGGCGATCATCGCCGGTTCGATCTTCAGCTTCTCGCTCACCCTCGGCGACTACATCACGGTCAACATCGTCGGCGGGGCCAACCAGATGCTCGGGAACCTCGTGTACACGAACGTCGGCGCGGCGAACAACCTGCCCCTCGCGGCGGCGATCGCCCTCATCCCGATCGTGATCATTTTCGGATACCTCGCCGCCGTGCGCCGCACCGGCGCCCTGGACAACCTGTAAGGGGAGAGATGCGCCTCAGCAGACCGGCACGGATCGTCCTCGCCGTCCTCACCGGGATCATTCTCGCGGTGATCTACCTGCCGCTCATCGTCGTGCTGATCAACTCCTTCAGCACGAGCACGAACCTGACCTGGCCACCGCCCGGCCTGACCTTCGAGTGGTGGGTGAAGGCGTTCCACAATGAGGGCGCCCTCAACGCGATCGGGACGAGCGTGCAGATCGCGATCGTGGCGACCCTGGTCTCCCTCGTCCTCGGCACCCTGATCTCGCTCGCCCTGCAGCGGTTCGCGTTCTTCGGCCGCGACGCCGTGAGCCTCCTCGTGATCCTGCCGATCGCGCTCCCCGGGATCATCACGGGCATTGCGCTCAACAATGCGTTCCGCACGATCATGGGCATTCAGCTGTCGATCGCGACCGTGATCATCGCGCACGCGACCTTCTGCATCGTCACGGTGTTCAACAATGTCATCGCGCGTCTCCGCCGCGTCGGCATGAACTTCGAGGAGGCGTCCGCCGATCTCGGAGCGGGGCTGTGGACCACCTTCCGACTCGTGACCTTCCCGCAGCTGCGTTCTGCACTCTTCGCGGGGGGGACTTCTCGCTTTCGCGCTGAGCTTCGACGAGATCATCGTGACGACGTTCACGGCGGGGTCGAGCGTGAAGACCCTGCCGATCTGGATCCTCGACAACCTGTTCCGGCCGAATCAGGCCCCGATCGTCAACGTCATCGCGGTTGTCCTCGTGCTGGTCTCAATCGTGCCGATCTACGTGGCACAGCGCCTCGCGGGGGCCGAGAAAGTCACCCCCTGAGACCCACTCGGTTCAGCGCGCGTCGCGCCCGGTGAGCGCGAGGAGACGGGACTGCAACGGCGCGTCGTCGGGGAGGGGAACCGGGGGAGCGAAGAGGCCGCTTGCTTCGAGGGCGTCCTTCTGGGGCTCGAAGACCGTCCAGACGGCGGCGACGAGCTCGTCGTCGAGGGACTCGTCGGCGGAGACGGCCCTGGCGAGATCCCAGGTGTGGATGGTGACCTCCGCGACCTGTTCGCGCAGGTACTCCGCGGCGGTGACGGTTTCGGACGCCAGCCGGACGGGAGCATCCGCCGGGGCCTCCGACCAGGCGGCGGTCGCGAGGGCGGAGTAGGTGTCCCATTCCGCCTGCAGATCGGAGCCGAGCGGGGCGCGGGTGAGGCGAGCCTCGATGACCGACCGTCCGGCGAGGAGCCGCGGTACACTCTGCTGGCCGCGGACGACGTGGCGCACGAGTTCCCGGACGGTCCAGTCCGAGTCGGGGGTCGGCGCGTCCCAGCTGGTGACGTGCGCGAGCCGGGCGCTGAACTCCTGGTGGGCCTGCTGCTGAAGTGCGATCCAGTTCGATTCCATGAAGGCTCCTTTCGTTGCACGATGCAACCCCTGCGGTCGCCGGTGCATTCCGCCTCGCACGCTACCCGTGGAACGGGTCTGCCCGCACGGTCGGCGGTGTGGGTTAGGGTCTCAGGGTGAGCAGGCAGGACGGAAGCGACCGCACGGTCTCGGCGGCAAGCGTCGACGACTCCTCCGCGACCCTGCTTCACATCGACATGGATGCGTTCTTCGCGTCCGTCGAGCTGCTCGACCACCCGGAACTCGTCGATAAACCCGTCATCGTCGGCCACCGCTCCGGCCGCTCCGTCGTGACCGCCGCCAACTACGTCGCCCGGCGCTACGGCGTGAACTCGGCCATGCCGATGGCGCTCGCCCTGCGGCGCTGCCCGGCGGCGGTCGTCCTCGAACCGCACATGAGCCGGTACCGGGATTTCTCCGAGCAGGTGATGGGCATCTTCACGGACATGACCCCGCTCGTCGAGCCGCTCAGCATCGACGAAGCCTTCCTCGACGTCTCCGGGGCCCGCCGCCTGCATGGCTCGCCTGCCGTGATCGCGGCGCTGATCCGGGAGCGGGTCCAGAACGAGACCGGGCTCACCTGTTCCGTCGGTGCCGCGTCGACGAAGTTCGTCGCCAAGATGGCGTCGAGCAGGGCGAAACCCAACGGCCTGCTCGTGGTACCGGCTGAGGACACCGTCGCGTTCCTGCATCCGTTGCCTGTCGGCTCACTCTGGGGCGTCGGCGCCATGACCGAGAAGTCGCTCCTCGGGCTCGGCCTCCGCACGATCGGCGACCTCGCCGCCACGCCGCTGCCTGTGCTGCAGAAGTCCATCGGCGAGGCCTCCGGCCGCAAGCTGCACGAGCTCGCGTGGGGGAGAGACCCGCGGGGAGTGACCCTCGAACGCGAGGAGAAGAGCGTCGGCCACGAGATCACCTTCGAACACGACGTGACGGATGTCGCCCGGCTGCGCAGCGAGCTCCTCCGCCAGTCCGACGCGGTGGCGGTTTCCCTCCGGCGGGCCGGCCTCGTCGGGCGCTGCGTGGTCCTGAAACTCCGGTACACCGACTTCAGCACCGTGACCCGCTCGCGCACCCTCGCCGAGGCGACGAACGTGGGCCGCCGCATCTACGAGGAAGCCGCGGCGAGCTTCGACGTGCTCGCGGCCCGCGGCATCCGGGTGCGACTGATCGGAGTGCGGGTGGAGCAGCTGGGCGACGGCGATGGGGCGGGCCTCGGCCTCTGGGACCCCGACGACGACTGGCGTGGCGCCGAACTCGCGGTGGACTCCGTCACCGCGCGCTTCGGTCGCGGTTCGGTGCGGCCCGCCTCACTGCTCGGGCCGAGCCAGGCCCGCCCGGTGGGCCTCGACGCCACCAAGCCGAACCCCCGTGCGGGAGAACGCGGCGACGCGAATCCCTGATGCCGGGCGTTGCGGAGCGCGGCGGAGTATCGTGAAGAGATGACTAGCCTCCCCGAAAAGCTCGCAGAAAGCTCCCGCTCCGCCGGCGTGCGGTCGGCATACGGTGACCCCGTCCTCGTCGACGGGATCACGATCGTTCCCGTTGCGCTCGTGTACTACGGTTTCGGCGGCGGCGAAGGTGAATCGACCGAGGGATCCGGTACGGGTGGCTTCGGCAGCCCCGGACACGGCGCCGGCGGCGGCGGTGGCGGAGTCTCCATCCCGGTGGGCGCCTACGTGAAGTCCGAGGGCACCGTTCGCTTCGAGCCCAACGTCATCTCGCTGCTCGCCGTCGGTATCCCCTTCGTCTGGGTCGTCGGCAAGACGCTCAGTCACGTGATCCGGGCACTCAAGAAGTAGCCCCTACTCGAAGGCGTCCGGGACCCCGTCGTTGTCCGTGTCCGCCTTCTCCTTGAGGTCGATCTCCCGGTAGTGCCGGTTGCGGCTGCGCAGCACGACGGCGGCGAGGAGAGCCGCGAGCAGGGACGCCGTGAGGATGGCGACCTTGGCGTGGTCGTCCTCGATCGTGCCGTGCCCGAAGCCGAGCTCGCTGATCAGCAACGACACCGTGAAGCCCACCCCGGCGAGCATCGCGACGCCGATCACGTCGACCCAGGCGAGGTCGGGGTCGAGCGATGCCTTCGTCGTGCGGGTCACGAGCCAGGTGGCGCCGAGGATGCCGACCGGCTTGCCGAGGACGAGCGCGACGATGATCCCGATCGCGACGGGGTCGCTCAGCGCTGCCGCGAGACCGGCGGGCCCGCCGATCGCGACACCCGCGGAGAAGAAGGCGAAAACCGGGACGGCGAATCCCGCCGACAACGGCCGGATCCGGTGCTCGAGGGTCTGGGCGAGCCCCGCTCCCGCGTCTGGTCCGCCACCACGACGACTGCGGAGCACGGGCACCGCGAAACCGAGCAGCACGCCGGCAACGGTGGCGTGGATGCCGGACGCATGAACCAGAACCCACGTCAGCACGCCGAGCGGCACGAGAACGAGCCACGCCAGCCACGGTTGCGTCCCGAAATGGTACGAGTATCGGCGCGCGAGGAATGCGAACACGGCGAGCGGCACCACGGCGGCCGCAAGCAGGAGCGGCTGGAGGTCGCTCGTGTAGAAGAACGCGATGATCGTGATCGCCAGCAGGTCGTCGACGACGGCGAGGGTCAGCAGGAACACCCGGAGGGCGCTCGGCAGGTGTGAGCCGATCACGGCGAGCACGGCGACGGCGAAGGCGATGTCCGTCGCGGTCGGTACGGCCCAGCCGCGCAGCGCCTCCGCGCCACCGCCGAGGTTCACGAGCGTGAAGAAGAGCGCGGGGGTCAGCACGCCACCGACGGCCGCGGCAACGGGAACGACAGCGCGGTCGAGGGTGCGCAGGTCCCCGGCGACGAATTCGCGTTTGAGCTCCAGGCCGGCGAGGAAGAAGAAGATCGCGAGCAGCCCGTCGGCCGCCCAGGCCCCGACGCTGAGCTGGAGGTGCCAGGGCTCGTAACCGAACTGGAAGTCGCGTACGGCGAAGTAGAGGCCGGAGGCCGGCGAGTTCGCGAGGACCAGGGCGATGACGGTCGCTACGAGGAGGAGTGCCCCGCCGACCGTCTCACGACGGAGGATCTGACTGATCCGCACGTATTCCGGATAGCTGCTGCGCCGGAAGACCGCGCCGATTCCCCGAGGATTGCGAGGGGAGGGGGCGCTTCCTGGTGGCGTCATCGGCGGATTCGTGGGTGGGGTCATGGGTGGATCCTCTGGTTTCGGGCTCGATGAGCGGACGCCGACCAGACTTCCCGGCACACCTGCTTTCACTGTACACGGGGCCCTCGCCGCGCCCCTGCCCGCGGCGGGAAGCCGGTGCGGTCTATACTCGGAATCGAACACGGGAGTCCGGTCAACCGGGCTGAGAGGAAGCTTCCTAAGCTTCGACCGTCAAACCTGATCTGGATCATGCCAGCGCAGGGAGGCAGAAACACTCATACCCGTGCCCTCAATTGCCATTGAAAGGGCGCGACATCATGCATTCAACAACCACCACACCCGCAGCCCGGGTTCGCAACTACCGCTGGCGGGTCGTCGACATCGTCGTCGCCAGCGTGATCGGCGTCGCGAGCGGCGTCATCTTCTGGGCGTGGGGCCTGGCCTGGACGCCGCTCAGCACCGTCCTGGCTTTCACGCCCGGCCTCGAGGGCCTCCTCGCCGGCGGCTGGCTCTTCGCAGCTGTGCTCGGCGGACTCGTCGTGCGGAAGCCCGGCGCCGCCGTCTACACCGAGGTCGTCGCAGCCGTCGTCTCGATGCTCATCGGCACCCAGTGGGGTTTCTCGACCCTGATCTGGGGCGTCGTCGAGGGCCTCGGCGCGGAGATCGTCTTCGCCCTGTTCCTCTACTCGAGCTGGAAGCTCGGCACCGCACTCCTCGCCGGCGCCGGCGCCGGCGTTGCGGTCGGAATCCTCGACGTGCTGAACAGCTACGCAGCCGTCGACGACGCGATCAAGGTGACCTACTTCGTCTCTGCCGTGATCTCCGGCGTGCTCCTCGGCGGGCTTGTCTCCTGGCTCGTCCTGCGCGGCCTCGTGCGCTCAGGAGCCCTGAGCCGCTTCGCCGCAGGCCGGGACAGTGCGGGCCGGGCGGCCCAGCGAGCCACCGCGTAGCGGATGCCCCTGGATCCCGATTCCGTACGCCCGGTCGCGGGCGCGCATGTGCGCGCCCGCGGCTGGGGCTGGCGGCACGCCGGACGGGGCGCGCCTGCGGTCTCCGGACTCGACCTCGACATCCGCCCCGGCGAACGGGTGCTCTTGCTCGGCGCGAGCGGCGCGGGCAAGAGCACTCTCGTGCACGCGCTCGCCGGAGTACTCGGATCTGAGGATGAGGGCGATGAGACCGGCGAACTTCTCGTCGACGGGCGGCGTCCTGCGGATGCCCGCGGCCGGGTCGGTCTCGTGCTGCAGGACCCGGATTCCCAGGTCGTGCTCGCGAGGGTCGGCGACGACGTCGCCTTCGGCTGCGAGAATCTCGCCGTGCCGCGCGACGAGATCTGGCGCAGGGTCGGTGCCGCCCTCGACTCGGTCGGCCTGCGGCTCCCGCTCGACCACCCGACCTCCGCGCTCAGCGGCGGCCAGAAACAACGCCTCGCACTGGCGGGCGTCCTCGCGATGCGGCCGGGCCTGCTCCTGCTCGACGAGCCGACTGCGAACCTCGACCCGGAGGGTGTCATCGAGGTGCGCGACGCCGTGCGCCGAACCCTCGACGCCTCCGGGGCGACCCTGATCGTGATCGAACACCGGGTTGCGGTGTGGCAGGACCTCGTCGATCGGGTCATCGTGCTCGATGCCGCCGGTGGAATCCTTGCCGACGGGCCGACCGGCACCGTGCTGCAGTCCGAGGGCGAACGGCTCGCAGCGGCAGGGGTCTGGGTGCCGCACCTCCCGCCGCGGCTTCCCGGCCGGCTGCCGAGCCGGCTACCTGCCGACCTCGGACTCCAGGCCGGGGGAGCCCAGACTCCCGACCTCCTGTTGAGCGCGAGCGGCCTCGCCGTCGGGCGGGTGCCGTTCGCCCGACGCACCGCACGGGTCGTCGCTGGCGGGATCGACCTCACCATCGGGGCGGGAACGGCGACCGCGATCACGGGCCCGAACGGCGCGGGTAAATCGACCCTCGCGCTCACCCTGGCCGGCCTGCTCGCCCCGGCGGGCGGCCGTCTCGCTGCGAGTCCCGGCCTCGCGGGCGGCCTCGGCACCGAACCGGTCCGCTGGCGTTCCCGCGCCCTGCTGACCCGGATCGGTACGGTCTTCCAGGACCCGGAACACCAGTTCCTCTCCGGCTCCGTGCGCGCTGAACTCGCCGTCGGCCCGCATGCCCTCGGCCTCGCCCCCGCGGAACAGGTCCGCCGGGTCGACGAGCTCCTCGAGAGGCTGCGGCTCGACCACCTGGCCGAAGCGAACCCCTTCACTCTTTCCGGCGGGGAGAAACGCCGGCTCTCGGTCGCGACGGTGCTCGCGAGCCGCCCGCGGGTGCTTGTGCTCGACGAGCCCACCTTCGGGCAGGACTCCCGGACCTGGCGGGAGCTCGTCGCCCTCCTCGTCGAGGTGCAGAGCGCGGGCACAGCCCTTGTCTTCGTCACCCACGACGAGCTCCTCGTCGACACGATCGCCGACTCCGAATACCGGCTCGCGGGTGGCAGGGCCGGGTCGGCGGCCGGCTCAGCGGCGGGGGCGCGCCGATGAGCCTCCTCACGCCGAGCATCCGCCCGAGCGCGGTCGCCCGGCTCAACCCCATCTCCAAGCTCGGTGCCGCGATCGTCGTGAGCCTCGCGCTGCTGCTCTCGATCGACTGGGTCTCGGCACTGGTCGCCCTCGCCCTCGAGGGCGTGCTGCTGTACTGGTGCGGGCTGAGCGCGCGGCAATTCTGGCTGCGCACGTCGACGCTGTGGATCGCAGCGCCCTTCGCGGGCCTGACGACGGTGCTGTATGGCCGCGACTCCGGAGCGGTGCTCCTGACAATCGGTTTCGTGACGGTGACGGACGGCTCGGTCCAGCTCGGCCTGGCCATCGCGCTCCGGGTACTCGCGATCGGCCTGCCGGGAATCGTCCTCCTGGCCACGACGGACCCCACCGACCTCGCCGACGGGCTCGCGCAGGTGCTGCGCCTGCCGGCCCGGTTCGTGCTCGGCGGACTCGCCGGCCTGCGTCTCGTCGGCATGTTCATCGAAGACTGGCGCTTCCTCAGCCTCGCCAGGCGCGCACGGGGTGTCGGCGACGGCGGCGGACCGATCGGGGCCCTCCGCCGCTTCTTCGGGCCGGCCTTCGCCCTGCTCGTCATCTCGGTACGCCGCGGGAGCAAGCTCGCAACGGCCATGGAGGCCCGCGGCTTCGGGACGGCGCCGCGCACCTGGGCCCGCGCATCGGCGATCGGGGCAGGGGACGCCGTGATGCTCGGCCTCGGCCTCGGCATCGCCGGCATCGCGATCGCGGTCGCGGTCTGGGCGGGGACGTGGCATTTTGTCCTCTCCTGACCAGGTGCTGCTCGCCCCGGTGCTGGCGGCGATCGCGGCGTTCCAGAGGGCGGATGCCGGGCCCATCGTGATCCTGATCGACGGGCCGAGCGGTGCGGGCAAGAGCACCCTCGCCGACCGCATCCTCGACGCCTGGCCGTCGACCGCCGGGCCGACGAGAGTGCGGCCCGCACTCATCCGTCTCGACGACATCTATCCAGGCTGGAACGGACTGGCCGCCGCGAGCGCACACCTGACCGAACACGTGCTGCGCCCGTTCCGGGCCGGACTGCCCGGCGCCTGGCGCCGCTATGACTGGGGAGCGGACGCGCCTGCGGAATGGCATCCGGTCGACCCGGCCCTTCCGCTCCTCGTCGAGGGCTGCGGCACGCTCTCAGCGGCCAATGCCGGCCTGAGCGACGTACGGATCTGGCTCACTGCCGACGACGAGGAACGCAAGCAGCGGGCCCTCGCGCGGGACGGTGAGGCATTCCGGTCGCACTGGGACCAGTGGCAGGCAGAATGGCAGGGATTCCTCGTGCGGGAGGAACCCGGACGATGGGCGACGATCGAACTCGACGGGACCCCCGGCCTCCGTGGAGATCGGGGAAATCGGGGAGATCGGGGAAATCGGACTAGCGTTAGGTCATGACTAGTCCAGCTCCCGAAGAAGTGTTCTACACCGCCGAATTCATCGATGGCCCCCTCGAGGGACAGGTCGATTCCCGAGTCCTCGTGCGGGGCGCGCATGACAGCCGGATCAGCATGGTCTCGCTCGTCGAGGGCATCGAGACCCTGTTCTGGTACGACGAGGTCGACGAACGCGACGTGCAGGGCCGGATCCATGTGCGCTACCGCTTCGACGCGACGGACAGCGACCCGTACGTGCCGGAAGACCAGCCGGAGTAGCCGCTACTGCTCCAGGAGTGCCGAGATCATCGGCACCGGGTTGAGCAGGCGCCAGCCGGGTCCGGGGGCGCTGATCGTCGTATCGAGCACGAGGGGTGAGGTCACGGCCTCCCCGCTCGCATCCACGGTGACCCGGCCGACCGTCGTACCGGAGCGGCCGGTCGCGAACGCGTCCAGGTCAAGCGTGGGTGCTCCTACCGGAGCGGCCTGCCAGCCGAAGCGGGTCTTGGCCGTCTTCACGACGCCAGAGGCCGTCGCGTCCCAGGGAGCGTCGAAACGCACGTACGCCGCGCCCTCCGCGAGGATCGGGAGGTCGGTGACTCCGGCCTTTGCACTGGCCATGAGCGCCTTCAGGTCGGCCGTCAGCGTGTCGTAGTCCGGCTCGCCGATCACGGCACCGGCGAAGGTGAAGGCCGCCGGCGCGGTTCCCACGCTTGCGGTGAACAGGAAACAGACGCCGCCGGCGTCCGTGTAGCTGCGGGAGAGGCCGGTGATGCCCTCCTCCGGCAGGTAGGCGGTCGTGTTGTCGACTCCGCGCTGGCCGACGAGGGCGGATGCCGGGCTCGCGAGGATCTGGCTGATCACCGGGTTGGTCGCGGCGAGGCCCGCGAGCCGCGCCAGGTCCGTTCCGGTCCCGACGCTCGCATCCGCGAGGCCCGTGGCGTCCGCAACGTGGATGCCGGCCAGGCCCTCCTTCGTGAGCCAGGCGTTGGCGGCCGTGACGTAGGCGTCGAGGGAGCCGAAGGCCCACCGGGCGAGGGTATCCGCGTGGTTGTTGCTCGAACCGAGGACCATCGCCTGCAGGAGTTCCTGCTGCGTCCAGGTTTCGCCGGGGAAGACGATGACCGTGCGCGCACCGTTGGCCACGTAGTCGAGGTAGTCCTGGTAGTCGGCCGGCGTGATCGGCACCCCGGGCCCTGCGGCGCCGGCGTCGAGGGGCTTGGCCGAGAGCACGACCAGGGCGGCGACGATCTTCGCCGCGGCGGCCATCGGCAGCGGGGTTGTGCTGCCCGCTGCGGCGATCGGGGTGGTCGCGACCGTCGTCGCGGTCGTTGCCGCGCCGGCGGCCGGCGGCACGAGGCTCACGACGGCGCTCGTGCCCGCGGCAGGGAGCACCGGGGGAGTGGCGGCTGTCGCGGCGGCCGGTGCCGACACCACGGTCGCCTTCACCATCGGGAGCGGCCCGAGGAGCGTCGCGGGCCCGTAGACGCCGATGACAAGGATCGCCAGGGCACCGACCGTGATACCCAGGGCGCGGCCGGGCCGGAATTTACTCATGAGTCGAGGCTAACAAGTGCGGGTCATCCCCAGCCGAGCTCGTGCAGCCTGTCGTCATCGATCCCGTAGAAATGGCCGATTTCGTGCACGAGGGTGATGTGCACCTGATCGCGGAGCTCATCGAGGGAGTCGACGATCGCGAGCAGGGACTCCCGGTACAGGATGATGCGGTCCGGCATCTCGCCGAAACCGTACTGGTCGCGGTGTGTCAGGGCGACGCCGTCGTAGAGGCCGAGCGTGTCGAGGGAGCCGTCCTCCGGACGATCCTCGACCACGAAGATGACGTTCTCGAGCCCGTCGACCATGTCGTCGGGCAGGAGATCCAGCTCGTCGACGACGACCTTCTCGAATTCCTCGTGACTGAATTCATCGGGGCTGAGCTGCGGCATCCGTTCAGCATCTCACAGTGTTGATTTCACACAGTACTGATCGTGAGGTGCTGAACGGATGCCTGCTCTACTTGGGGTGACTGACGGGGCTTGAACCCGCGACCTTCCGGACCACAACCGGACGCTCTACCAACTGAGCTACAACCACCATGTGCTGCGCTTTTCCCGAAGGAGCAGTGGCAACTCAAGAATTCTATTACACGTTTGGAGTGAATGCTGACACGGCTTCTGCCGCGCTCGCTTTTGCCTCGTCGCTCGTGGGTCCGGGGTCGGCCACGAACACGGTCTGGCGGTAGTACGCGAGTTCGCGAATCGACTCGAGGATGTCTGCGAGTGCGCGGTGCCCGCCGTCCTTCACCGGGGCGTTGAAGTACACCCGCGGGTACCAGCGACGGGCGAGTTCCTTGATGGAGGAGACATCGACGTTACGGTAGTGCAGCTGGTTGTCGAGGCGCGGCATGTACTTCGCGAGGAACGAGCGGTCCGTTCCGATCGAGTTTCCGGCGAGCGGCGCCTTCTGCTCCGCGGGAATGAACCTGAGCACGTACTCGAGGACCTCGAATTCGGCTTCCGCGGCGCTGACCCCGTTCGGGATCTCCTCGATGAGGCCGGAGGTCGTGTGCATGTTGCGCACGAAGTCGTTCATATTCGCGAGCGCGGAGGCGTTCGGCTTGATGATGATGTCGAGGCCCGGGTCGATCACGTTGAGGTCGTAGTCGGTGATGACCACGGCAATCTCCACCAATTCATCGTTTTCCAGGTCTAACCCGGTCATCTCGCAATCAATCCAGACCAACCGGTCACTGCTTTTTGTCATGGTCCGAGTCTAGCGGCGGGGTCCGACGCGGTCCCCGGCCCGCCAGCGAGCCCGGGCCGGGCCTGGCCGGCGGATGGCCGGGGCGGCGGGGTCTGGGTCTGCGGTATCGTTGAAGCGCTCCGCGCCCCCGTAGCTCAGTGGATAGAGCAGCGGCCTTCTAATCCGCTTGTCGTTGGTTCGATTCCAACCGGGGGCACCACACCACACCACGCACGGCATTTCCGCGCAGCGGATGCCACGACACCCATTCATCGGATCCGGAGCAGGCTTCCGGCGCCCAGCGGGTACTCTCCCGGCCGGGGTCCCGTGGCCTCGACCAGGATCGGCCCGCTTGACGCCCCGCGGTCCGTGGTGGGAAACCAGGGACGGCCGGGTGAGACGAGGATCAGCAGGCCGTCGGTGTCTCCGACCGGTGCGAAGCTGCGGCCGGGCTCACCGGCGTACGGCCGGACATCCGCTTCGGTCTTCAGGAATTCGGCCGTCGCAAGCACGTCGTCCGTCGCGACGCCGACCTCGCTGATGCAGAGCAGGTCGGCGCTCGTGAATGCGCCGCGGGTGTTGTTGTCGAGGTCGCGACGGACGATGAACTCGAGGACCGAGCGGTCCGGCCCAGTGAAGTAGAGCGAGCGGGCGTTCCAGGCTGCGAACTCGAACTCGTCGGCATCGGGAGTGCCGATCAGGGCGGATCGGGGCTCGAGCCACTGCCGGGCTGCTGCGAACGTGTTCGAGGGGATCGTGACGGCCAGGTGGTGCCGGCCGACGGCGTCCTGGTCCTCAGAGAGTTCGAGCAGGGTCGTCCCGATGCGCATCTCAATCGTGGTCGGTTCCCTGGCGACCGTCCTGTCGACCGTGAGGAGGAGGACGTTCTCGAAGAATTCCGCTGCTTCGCTCGTGTCCCGAATGCGCGCGGACACCTTCGTGATCTGCATGGCTCCAGTCAAGACCTCCGCGTGGATGAAACAAAGCCCGCCGGACACACCCCGCTGAACAAACGCCGCTGAACAAAGCACCTCTCGCCGGGCGGCCGGGCCGGCCGTTTTGATAGATTCGATGCATGGGAGAACTTCAGGCGCGCATCATCGCCGAACTGCATGTGTCACCGACAATTGATCCGGCTACCGAGATTCGACGACGGGTGGACTTTCTCAAGGAGTACCTGGTGGGCTCGGGTGCGAAGGGGCTGATCCTCGGCGTCAGCGGTGGACAGGACTCCTCCCTCGCCGGGCGACTGGCCCAGATCGCAATCGAGGAGCTCGACGACGCCGGACAGGAATTTGAGTTCGTCGCCGTACGGTTGCCGTATGCCGTGCAGCACGATGACGCCGATGGCGAACTCGCGCTCGACTTCATCCAGCCGCACACCGCGCTCACCTTCAACGTGCAGCGCGCGGTCGACGGCATCGCGGCCGAATACGAGGACAGCACCGGCGAGACGCTGCCCGACTTCGACAAGGGCAACACCAAGGCCAGGGAGCGGATGGTCGCCCAGTACGCCATCGCCGGGGCGCGCGGACTCCTCGTGATCGGCACCGATCACGCCGCAGAGGCCGTCACGGGCTTCTTCACCAAGTACGGGGACGGCGGCGCGGACGTGCTGCCGCTCACCGGCCTGACCAAGCGCCAGGGCAGGGCGCTCCTCATCGAACTCGGGGCGCCGAAGCACCTCTACCTCAAGGCGCCGACGGCCGACCTGCTCGACGGCAATCCTGGCCAGACCGATGAGGACAACCTCGGCCTGCGCTACGAGCAGATCGACGACTACCTCGAGGGCCTCCCCGTCGACGAGGAGGTCGCTGCGGCGATCGAGGCACGGTTCCTGAACACGGAGCACAAGCGCCAGGTTCCGGCATCCCTCTTCGACCAGTGGTGGCGCTGAGCCCCGTGGCACCTGCAGTACGTCCCGCCGGACGCCGTTAAGCACGAATCGCCCGGAGCATCGAATGCTCCGGGCGATATGCGGTACTGCCTGACCTGAGCTACTGCCTGACTACGGCTGCCTGACTACGGGTGGTTGATCGGTGCCGGACGCACCTCGAGGGCCTGGACATCGTCGAGGAGGCGCTGGGTCTCCGTCGACGGCGTGGACTGGCTCGCCGCGTGCACACTCGGCGTGGGCGTTGCGGGGACGGGCGCTGCCGGAAGGGCCTCGTTGAACTGGTCGTGGTGCTGCTGGGCTGCCCACGCATCCTGCTGGGCGAGAAGGCTGGATTCCGAGGTGGAGTTCTGCGTCTTCCACCGGTCGAGGTCGCTCTGGAACACCTTGCGGGTACGGCGGGGCTTGTCCTGCCACTCGATCAGTCGATCGCGGAACTCCAGCAGGGCGGGCTCGAGCTGGTAGCCGAAGGTCGCCGAGGTGCGCTTGAGCTCGTTGAGCTGGTGCGAGGCCCAGTTGGCCGCGACGCCGGCGCCGGGAATCGGAAGCAGGCGAACCTGGATGTCGGCCTGGCCGACGGCACGGTCCGCCATGACCTGTTCCTGCGGGGTGAGCGAATTCCAGACGGATGCCTCGGTCGCGGCATCGATGAGGGCGCCGATGGCCGCAGCCTTGAGTTCCCTGTCGTGCTGGACGAGGAGCTGCTTGATGGCGCCGCGCCCGATCAGGGCCGTGAGAACGCCGGCGATCAGGATCGCGACAATGAACACTACGGCTGTGTTCACCACGGTCTGGTTGCTGGCTGCCGTGAGCCAGGATACGAAACTATTCCACCACGTCATGTGCGGCACTTTATCCTGAGCGCGGCGGGTTGGACGGCTTTGCCGACGGCGTGCCTCAATGTGGTCGGATATCTCACCGTGGCCACGGCGGGCTAGCGGAAGCAGTCCGCGGCATCCGCCAGCTGCCAGAAGGTGCCCAGATCGAGGGTGCGGGTGGCCGGGAGCAGCCGCCGGGCCGCGAAGGACTCTCCGCGGTCGTCGAGCTTGCGTTCGATGTGGCCGAGGACGGCGCCCGAACGGCCGGTGACCCGCCAGAGACCGTCTTTCACCGGGACGAGGGCGAGGCCGCGAACGGACGCGACCTCGGGGAGAGCGGCTCGAAGCGGGGCCAGGAACGGGGTGTCGGTCATGGGGTCCTCCGGTGCCGGGTGGCGGGGTCTCGGGTGGCTGGTGCTGTGCTCAGCACGCTACGGGGGACCCCCGACATTCAACCGGCTGCCCGGTCGGCACCGGTAAACGAGGATGTCAGGAGCGCTAAGGCAGCTGGATGGCGCCGGTGACTCCGGGACCGGCCAGGTCCAGGTCAACGGGCCGGTTGGCCCGCGCCGTCTGCGCCACCACGATTCCAGCGAGGACGAGCAGTGCGCCGAACGCCTGGACGCCGTCGAGTGTTTCCCCGAGCCAGAGGAATGCGAACGCGAACGCGAAGATGACCTCAGACGCGGACACGATGCCCGCAGCCGTCGCGGTCAGGCGGGCGAGGGCCATATACGAGAGCAGGTACGGGGCGAAGGAGCCGAGCACCCCGTTCCAGAGCAGGAGTGTCCAGAGCGGAGCTGCCACGGTCGCGAGGTTGCCGTGCAGGTGCACGGTTTCCGTGAGGAGTGCGGGGTCGATCTGCCACCATCCGCTGAACAGCAGCCAGAACGCGCTCGCGAACAGCATCGACCAGAACGCGACGGCGAGGGGCGAGGAGGTCGCGACCTGGCGCTCACCGACGAGGAAGTAGATCGCGAGGCAGATCGCCGCCGCGACGCCGGCGACGACCCCGAGCGTCGACAGCGGGCTCGCCCAGATCTGCGCGACGATGGCCATGCCCACGAGGACGCCCCCGATCGCCCACCAGATTCGTGGCTTGACGCGCTCCTTGAACACGAAACGCGCCACGAGGGCGATCAGGAGCACCCCGGAGTACTCGAGCATGAGCGCGATCCCGACGGGGAGCAGGCTGATCGCGACGGCGTAGAACCACTGGATGAGTGCGACCCCGGCGACGCCGAGCAGCGCCATGACGGCGAGCTGGCTCCTGTCGATGCGGAATGCCCGCCGGTTCGTCACGAGCAGGACGGCGCCCGCGAGCGCCATGATCACCGTGACCCTGACGAAGGTCAGCTGCGCAGGGGACAGCCCCGCCTCAACGATGACCTTCGTCGTCGAGCCGTTGAGCCCGAAGAGCAGGGACGCGAGGAGCGCGTACAGATACCCCAATCAGGAGTCCCGGCCGGTGCCGTGCACCGCGAACGGTTCGATGCCGGTGATCTCGGCCTCGCTGAGAGCCGGCGCGTCGAGGGCGGCGACGGTCTGTTCGAGCTGGTGAACGCTGCTTGCCCCGACGAGCACGCTCGTCACCTGCGGCTGACGCAGGATCCAGGTCACCGCCAGCTGGGCGAGGGTCTGGCCCCGGCCGAGCGCGATCTCGTTGAGGGCCCTTGCCCGCTCGAAATAGGTGTCCGTCAGGGCGTTCTCCGAAAGGAAACGGCTCGTCGCCGCGCGAGAGCCCTCCGGGACACTCCCGCCGAGGTAGCGGTCGGTGAGGAGACCCTGGGCGAGGGGGGAGAAGACGATGCTGCCGATGCCGAGCTCGTCGAGCACGGGGAAGAGGCCGTCCTCGATGTGCCGGTCGAACATGGAATACCGCGGCTGGTGGATGAGGAGCGGGATCCTGTGCTCGGCGAGTGCGGCGGCAGCGGCCCTGGTCTCCTCAGGGGAGTAGTTGGACACGCCGACGTAGAGCGCCTTGCCCTGCTGGACGGCGGTCGCGAGGGCGCCCATCGTCTCCTCGATCGGGGTCTCCGGGTCTGGACGATGCGAGTAGAAGATGTCCACGTAGTCGAGGCCGAGGCGCGCGAGGCTCTGGTCGAGGGACGACAGCAGGTACTTGCGCGAACCGAAGTCGCCGTATGGTCCCGCCCACATGTCGTACCCGGCTTTGCTCGACACGATGATCTCGTCGCGGTACGGCCTGAAGTCCTCCGCGAAGACCCGGCCGAAGTTGGTTTCGGCAGCCCCATACGGCGGGCCGTAGTTGTTGGCGAGGTCGAAGTGGGTGACGCCGAGGTCGAAGGCCCTGCGGAGGATGGCCCGCTGGGTGTCGATGGGGCGTTCGTTTCCGAAGTTGTGCCAGAGGCCGAGCGACAGGGAAGGGAGCTTGAGGCCGCTCCGTCCGGTCCGGCGATAGGTCATGTCCGAATAGCGGTTCTCAGCGGCGACAAAGCTCATGGAATCACTCTAGGGCCGGAGGGGAGGGTCCCCTCCTCAACAGGCATCCGTTCCGTGGCGTTTTCCCCGCACAGGGATGCCGCGGACCGTCCTCCCGCACGCGGCCGCACACTCGGAGGTGACCCGGGGGCGTCGGAGACGGGCACGAGCGTCGCCCCCGGGCCGACGCCGGGCGAGCGTCCGGCGGCGACCAGGACGGGAGACCCATGAGCAACAGCATTACCGTGACCGGAATCGTGGCGACGACGCCGCGCCACCTCGTGACGAGCGCAGGCCTCGCGATCACCTCCTTCAGGCTGGCCTCCGGGCAGCGCCGGTACGACCGGACCCTGCACAGCTGGGTCGACGCCGACACGAACTGGTACACCGTGACCGCATTCCGTCACCTTGCGCACAACGTCGTGCGTTCGGTGCGGAAGGGCGAGCATGTCCTCGTCGCCGGGCAGCTTCGGGTGCGGGCGTGGCAGAACGCCGAACGATCCGGCACCTCCGTCGAGGTCGAGGCCGAGGCGGTCGGCCACGACCTGTCCTGGTGCACGACGAACTACCTGCGCCCGGTCACGGACGCGGCCGCGGTCCGGGGGCTCCCGACTGCGCCGGATCCGGCCGGCGCGTCGGGCGCTTCCTCCGGCGAGACAGTCCCGCCCGCCGGTGTCACGACCGTCGTCACTGGCGAGTCGGCCGTGCGGTCGGTTTAGACTCGATGGCACTGGCCGCACCGCGGCCTCGGGAGGACACACGTGCCGGCAGTACACAGGACGACAATCCGGCCCGTGGTCGCCGTCGTCATCGCCGGCCTTGTTGTCGCAGCCCTGGCCGGCTGCTCCGCAAGCACCGCTGAACCCACGCCCGTCGCGGCCACACCGACAAGCGTTCCGGTTGCCACCGCCACGGCGGCGCCGGCACCGGCCGTGCGGCCCGAACTCGGCGCCCAGGCGAACCTCGCATACTTCAACCAGGTCGCTGCGGCCGTTGATCCCGCGACGGGCGGTCGCGGCTTCGTGGACGCTCTCGTCGCCGCCGGATTCGACAAGGCGATGATGGAGGTCGGGTTCGACAAGACGAGCGTCAATCTCGACGCCGACTCCGTGCAATTCTCGGTCCGCTTCCCCGACGGCTGCCTGATCGGACAGAACGGGTCGAAGTCCGGCGGGTACCACAGCATGGTCACGTCCGCGATCTCGACCGGCCGGTGTCTGATCGGGGCCACGCGGCAAATAGACTGGTAAGCACTATGGCCGAATTTATTTATACGATGGTCCGCGCACGCAAGGCGGTAGGCGACAAGCTCATCCTCGACGACGTCACGATGTCGTTCTTCCCCGGCGCCAAAATTGGCATCGTCGGGCCGAACGGCGCCGGAAAGTCCACGATCCTCAAGATCATGGCCGGGCTCGACACCCCGAGCAACGGCGAGGCGAAACTCTCGCCCGGCTACAGCGTCGGCATCCTGATGCAGGAGCCGGAACTCGACGAGACCAAGACGGTCCTCGAGAACGTGCAGGAAGGCGTCGGCCCGATCAAGGCCAAGGTCGACCGGTTCAACGAGATCAGCGCCGCCCTCGGCGAACCCGACGCGGACTTCGACACCCTCCTCGCCGAAATGGGCACACTCCAGGAAGCCATCGACGCCGCCGACGCCTGGGACCTCGACTCCCAGCTCGAACAGGCGATGGATGCCCTCCGCACGCCGCCGGGAGACTCTGCCGTCGCCGACCTCTCCGGTGGTGAGAAGCGCCGCGTTGCGCTGACGAAGCTCCTGCTGCAGAAGCCCGACCTGCTCCTCCTCGACGAGCCCACCAACCACCTCGACGCCGAAAGCGTGCTCTGGCTCGAGCAGCACCTCGCCCAGTACGCCGGCGCCGTGCTCGCCGTCACCCACGACCGGTACTTCCTCGACCACGTCGCCGAATGGATCGCCGAAGTCGACCGTGGCCACCTCTACCCCTACGAGGGCAACTACTCGACCTACCTTGAGAAGAAGCAGGAACGGCTCATGATCGCGGGCAAGAAGGACGCGAAGATGGCCAAGCGTCTCGCCGATGAACTCGAGTGGGTCCGCTCGAACGCCAAGGGACGCCAGGCCAAGTCCAAGGCACGTCTCGCCCGCTACGAGGAGATGGCCGCCGCGGCCGAGAGCACCCGCAAGCTCGACTTCGAAGAGATCCAGATCCCGGTCGGCCCGCGTCTCGGTGCCCAGGTCATCGACGCGAAGAAGCTGCACAAGGGCTTCGGCGACCGCGTGCTCATCGACGGGCTCAGCTTCACCCTCCCGCGGAACGGCATCGTCGGCATCATCGGGCCGAACGGCGTGGGAAAGACGACCCTGTTCAAGACGATCGTCGGCAAGGAGCCGCTCGACGGCGGCGAGCTGAAGATCGGCGAGACCGTCGACATCTCCTACGTCGACCAGGACCGCACCGGAATCGACCCGAACAAGTCCCTCTGGGAGGTCGTCTCCGACGGCCAGGACTACATCCAGGTCGGCAAGACCGAGATCCCGTCCCGCGCCTACGTGTCGACCTTCGGATTCAAGGGACCCGACCAGCAGAAGAAGGCCGGCGTGCTCTCCGGTGGAGAGCGCAACCGCCTCAACCTCGCGCTCACACTCAAGCAGGGCGGAAACCTGCTGCTCCTGGATGAGCCGACTAACGACCTCGACGTCGAAACCCTCGGCTCCCTCGAGAACGCACTCCTCGAGTTTCCCGGTTGCGCCGTGGTCATCACTCACGACCGGTGGTTCCTCGACCGGATCGCGACCCACATCCTCTCCTACGAGGGCACGGATGAGAACCCGGCGAGCTGGTACTGGTTCGAGGGAAACTTCGAGTCCTACGAGCAGAACAAGATCGAGAGGCTCGGCCCCGACGCCGCGAAGCCGCACCGGTCCGCGTACCGCAAGCTCACGCGCGACTAGGCCGGGAACGGGCCAGCGAGATGAAGCTGCACGTGCCGATCAGCCTGCGCTGGTCAGACCTCGATGCATACGGCCACGTCAACAACGCCTCGATGCTGCGCCTCCTCGAGGAGGCGCGCATCCAGGCGTTCTGGCTCGACGACGAGGTTGAGCCTGGCTCGGGGGCCGGGACCGCCGTTCTCGACGGCCGGCCGGGCGCGGCAACGCTGACCGTGATCGCGCGCCTCGAAGCCGAGTACCTGTTGTCGATCCCGTACCTGCGGCAGCCGGTGGACATCCGTCTCTGGCTCGGCAAGGTCGGCGGGGCGAGCCTCGAGGTGTGTTACGAGGTCTGGGGGCCGGTGGAGGCCGAGTCGGCGGTGCTGTACGCGCAGGCCAGCACCACGATCGTGCTCATCGATGCGGCGACCCAGCGCCCGCGCAAGATCACCGACGAGGAGCGTGCGGCGTGGCTGCCCTACCTCGAAGACCCGGTGCGATTCACCCGCAGGGCTGCCCTTCCGGAAGACTGAACTCCATCCGTTCAGCTTGCGGTGACGGAGTCTCCCGAAACCGAGACGGTGATGCCGATCAGTGGCTTCGGGGCGGGGCCCGCGAGAACGGCGCCCGTTGCCGTGTCGAACTTCGAACCGTGACACGGGCAGTCGAAGGACGTGTCGACGAGTTTCACGATGCAGCCCTGGTGCGTGCACACGGCGCTGAAGGCCACGACCTTGCCTGCGGTTGGCTGGCTGACGAAGATGGCCTTGCCATTCAGGGCGGTCTCGATCGAGCCGCCGACCGGGATGTCGGAGAGCTTGGCGACCACGGTCCCGCCCGCAGACGATGTTGCGGCCCCGGTCGAACCTCCGGCCGATCCGGCGCCGGTGCCGCCCGTCGTGGTCGGGGCGCAGGCGGCCAGGGTCACGGCGGCGGTGCCTGCGGTGCCGATCAGCAGTGCGGTGCGGCGGGAGACCGCGGTGTCGTTCGTCATGATTCTCCTCGTGATGGTGGTCGTGGCGGTCGGTGACGGCGAATGGGCTGCTCCCCGTTCGCAAGCTGGCGCTACTCGTTAGGGTGCTACTAGTTACTACGAAACTGCCCGGTCATCGGTTCAAAGCCCATCACGGAAAATCGACGGACTTCGACAAAACCCGGCGGAAACTGAACGAACGGCGCAGCGAGCCCGTGTTAACGATAGGAGGTGCGCCGTGGCGGAGAGACCCGGACGCGGGGAGCGGCCCGTCGACGCGCGTGCCGACCTGCTGCGCGCCCTGCATGATGCGCACGCCGTGGCGCTCCGTCGGTACGTGACCCGGCTGACCGGGGATTCCGCCCTGGCCGATGACGTCGTGCAGGAGACCCTGTTGCGCGCCTGGCGACTGCCCCGGGTGCTCGACGATGCTGACTCGGCACGCGCCTGGCTCTTCACCGTCGCCCGCCACCTCGTCATCGACGAATGGCGTTCCGCCAGGAACCGCCACGAAATCAGCACAGACGAACTCCCCGAGCGTCTGACGAACGACGCGACGGCAGCGCTCCTCGACGCGTGGCTCGTGGCGGATGCCCTCGACGGCCTCTCCGCAGACCACCGGGCCGTGGTCGTCTTCGCCTACTACCGCGGACAGTCGGTCGCCGAGACCGCGCGCTCCCTCGACATCCCGGAGGGCACTGTGAAGTCGCGCCTGCACTACGCCCTGCGTGCCATGCGCCTGAGTCTCACCGAGAAGGGAGTGACCGAGCGATGACCACGACAGGATCCGGTGCATCAGACACCGGGCGCGTACCCCGGTCAGGGCGTGACCCGTACGCCGAGTGGGACGCCGCCTACGTGCTCGGCGCGCTCGCGACCGAAGAACGCCACGACTACGAATGCCACCTGCGCACGTGCGCGGACTGCACCCGTCGGGTTGCCGAGATCGCCGGGATCCCCGGTCTTCTCCGCCTCGTGCCGACCGCCGAGGTGTTGGAGACCGCGGCGTCACCGGGCGTCCTCCCTCGCAGCGACGGCCTGCCGCGGCTGCTCGATGCTGCGCGGCGGCGCAGGCGGAGCGGGCGGATACTGCAGGCCGGGCTCCTGCTCGCCGTGGCGGCCGTCGCTGCGACGGTCGCGATCGTGCTGCCGGCCCGGCTCGCCCCGGCGTCGATCGCGGAACCTCCCGGGGAGCTCGTCACACTGCACCAGGTGGTCCCGAACCCGCTGAGCGCGGATGTCCGCCTGGCGGCTCAGCCCGGCGGCACCCGCATAGACGGCTCGTGCAGCTATGGCCTGCCCGAATCCGGCACCGAATCCGGCACCGAATCCGGCACCGGCACCGGCGCCGCGGCCGAGCGGGCGTACGCGATGTTCGTCACGGACCGGAACGGGGAGGCGACGCAGGTCGCGAGCTGGCTCGCGGGTCCCGGCATGACGGTCCCCGTCGCGGGAACCACGAAACTGGACACCGACGAGATCGCGTCCGTCGACATCCGTTTGCAGCCCAACGGCATCGTGCTGCTCGCGGCCGAGCCCGGGGTGGAGCAGGCGCAGTAGTCCCGCGCAGTGATCCCGGGCCGGCTGCTATTCCTTGTTCGCGGGAACCCGGACCATGCCCTCCTGGGCAACGGTCGCGAGCAGGAGACCCTCACGGCTGTAGATGCTGCCGGTGGAGAGTCCTCGGCCGCCCTGGGCGGTGGGGGAGTCCTGGACGTAGAGCATCCACTCGTCGACGCGCCCGAAGCGGTGGAACCACATCGCGTGGTCGAGGCTCGCGACCTTGAGCCCCGGCGTCGACCACGCGATGCCGTGGCGGCGCATGACCGGCTCCATGATCGAGTAATCGCTCGCGTATGCGAGGGCGGCACGGTGCAGGTCGGGGTCGTCGGGAAGCGCGCCGAGGGTCTTCATCCACACGGCCTGGTGACTGGTGTGCTCGCCCTTGACCTGAAGGTAGATCGGCGAAGGCACGTGCCGCATGTCGAACGGGCGCTCGCTCGCCCAGTAGCGGGCGATGGTGTGGTCGACCTGGGCGAGGGACTCCGCTGCGGTCGGCAGCGACTCGGGGTCCGGCAACCCGGCCGGCATGTCGATGTGGTGTTCGAGGCCCTCGTCATCGTCCTGGAACGACGCGATCATCGAGAGGATCGGGTGGCCGTTCTGGTACGCCTGGGTGCGCCGGGTGGAGAAGGAACGGCCGTCGTGGATCCGGTCGACGGAGAACGTGATCGGCTGGCTGACGTCCCCCGGACGGAGGAAGTAG
The DNA here is from genome assembly GCF_004402235.1 of Cryobacterium glucosi. Classification (GTDB taxonomy): domain Bacteria; phylum Actinomycetota; class Actinomycetes; order Actinomycetales; family Microbacteriaceae; genus Cryobacterium; species Cryobacterium glucosi. The sequence continues at coordinate 12,312 of NZ_SOFS01000013.1, read as the reverse complement.
CCGTGCATCGAGTGCGGGTGGCGGTCGTCAGGCACCGTGCGCATCGCCGCGACGAGGGACTGGGCGAGAACCTGCCCGCCGAACACGCGGCCGAGGGGCATCCACTGCGACGGGCCGGTGAAGATGTCCTCGCTCGTGCGCGCCCCTGTGTCGGTCAGGTCGAGGGCGTTCAAGAGACCTTCCATCGGCATGTCCATGCGTCCTCCTCGGCAGTGTGTGCGAAGTCGGTATGAGCCTCGCCGTACCTTGGTAGTTTAGGAGCAGATGAGCCAGTCATTTATTCTCACGGATTCCTTTGCCCTCAGCGATCTGCAGGTCTACCTGTCGCGCGCCAGCCGTATCGAAGACGGTTCGGTGCGCCTGATTTCGGCCGCCGGCGCGCTCGCGGTGTACTCCGCGATCCTCTACCCGCGCGGCCTCCTCGACGGGAGCCCGACCGTGCTCGGCCTGCGCACCTTCGGCCTCGACGAACCCGTCGAACTCGACGCCGTCGTGCCGGTGCGTTCCCTGCTCGATCGGGTCGCCCGCCTCGCCGCCGCGGGAAGCGACCCGGAGGCGCCGGTCGCGGTGACCGTGCCGCTCGAGGTCACGACCGTGACCTGGGCCGGTATCTCCCCGCCCCGGGGCGGCTGGAAACTCCTCGGCGAGACGGATGCCGCGCTCCTGACGGGCGCTGCGGCCGCCGGTATCGACGAGGTCGCCTCCACCGTGCCGCGGGACTCGGGCGCGCAGGTCGTGCAGCGGGTCCGTGCAGAGGTCTGGGGTCGCCCGATCGCGGGACTCGAGATCGTTCCGGCCGGGGCGGCGTTCGCGGCGGTGAGTCTCGGCTTCCTGCCCAAGGACGAACCGGTGCGGCTCTTCGAGACCGGGCCCTGGACCCGGCTCAGCACGAGCCGCGGCCACATCCTCGTGCGTCGCAAGCCCTGGTCGTTGCGCGCCTGACCCGTGCCCGGGAATTCCGGTTGTCCCTCCCGGATCGCGGACTACGATGAACGCGATGACGGAACGAACCAGGGTTGAGCTCGGGCGCCGCGAGGACCTCGGTGCCGACTGCGCCAGGTGCTTCGGACTCTGCTGCGTCGCCCTGGCGTTCACCAGGTCCGCCGACTTCCCGTTCGACAAGCCGGCCGGCGATCCCTGCGAGAACCTCGACGAACGCGACGCGTGCCGCGTGCACGCGGAGTTGCGTCCCCGGGGATTCACCGGCTGCACCGTGTTCGACTGTTTCGGTGCCGGCCAGAAAGTCTCGCAGCAGACCTTCGCCGGCCGGTCCTGGCGGGACGATCCCGGGACCAGGGACGCCATGTTCGCGATCTTCCCGATCGTTCGGCGGCTGCACGAACTCCTCTGGTACCTCGAGCAGGCGATCAGCCTTGTCGGGGACACGGGTGATCCGGCTCCGCTGATGTCGCGTTTCGATCGCGTCAGCGCGCTCAGCCGGGAGCAACCGGATCGGCTCGCGGGCCTCGACGTCGACGCGGAGTACGACGCGGCCCGGCCGCTGCTCCTCCAGGCGAGCGAGGACGCGCGCAGGGGAATCCTCGGCGAAACCCGGGATCGAGGAGTTCGGCGCCGGCTCGGCCCGGGGAGAGACCTGGCGGGCGCGGCACTCACCGGTGCGGACCTTCGTGGACTGAGCCTGCGCGGCTCCCTCCTGATCGGAGCGGATCTCAGCGGAGCCCGGCTGTCGTACTGCGACCTCCTCGGCGTCGACCTGCGCAACGCGAACTTGGCCGGAGCGGACCTCGCAGGCGCGATCTACCTGACCCAGATGCAGGTCAGCAGCGCCAGAGGCGACCAGCTCACCGTCCTGCCCCGGGGATTCGTGCGCCCAGCGCACTGGAGCGCGGGCGAGCAGAACCGCCCGTGAGACGGTATCTCAGATACTGAGGTGCTCAGGGGGTGATCCGGCGTCGTCACCGGACGCGAGCAGTGCCGCCCAGATGTCGGCGCGGGCGTGGAAGGTGCCGAAGTCACGGCCGAGGAGCGCCTCGGCCTGGCTCACCCGGGCGCGCACGGTGTGCCGGTGCACGCCGAGCTCGGCGGCCGCTGGACCGAATTGCCCGTTGTGCTCCAGCCAGACCCGGAGCGTGCGGACGAGTTCGGTGCCGTGGACGGCGTCGTGCGCCGTGAGCGGCTGGAGCGTCGCGCGTCCGACCTCCGAGGCATCCGTGCCGGCGAGGAACGCGAGAACGCCCTGTCGGGAGATCACGTCGAATTCGACGATGCCTGGCGCGCCCTCGTGCGAGCGTTCGAGGGCCTGGCGGGCCTGGGCGAGGGCGTGCGGCAGCTCACGGTACCTGGTCCGGTCTGAGAGCCCGAGGTGCAACCCGAAGCCGACGAGCTCATCGAGCAGGGGCCCGGCAGTGGCGTCGACGCACAGGACTACGAGGCCGCCCTGGCGCGCGAAGAACAGGTGTCCAGGGCTCTCCTCCACCCGGAGCTCGAGGAACTCGGTCAGGGCGTCCAGCCGCCCTGGCGCGGGGTCGGTCACGGCGACCCGTACCGGCTCGAACGGGAGCGGCCCCCACATCTCCCCGGAGGTCGCCTGCACGAGGTCGACGTCGCCGCCGAGCAGCGCGTGCAGCAGCCCGGACCTGAGGAGCCCGCGCGCCCGGTCGAGCGCGCTGTTCTGCTCGAGCGCGAGCCCCGCGAGCGCGATCACGCTCGTCACGACCTCCTGGCTGGCCTGGTCGAGCTCGCCGGGACCCCCGTGGGCGAGGACGCCGCGCAGCTGGTCGCGTCGACCCAGGGTCTGCAGGGTCAGCGTCTCTCCGCCGGTCGAAACCGACGTGCTGGCCCGCTGCCCGCGCCGGATCAACTGGGCTGCCTCGCGCTGCACCCGGTCGAGAGAGCCGCGTGAAGCGGATGCGCCCGCGAAGGTGTCCCGGGGGAAGACCCGGTCGAGGGCGCCGCTCATGTCGAAGAGCGCGACCCAGTGGCCGAGTTGCCGCGAAAGCTCGCTGAGGGTCGCGCTGAGGCCGTCCGGGCGGAGCGCCGCGAGCGCGATGGCCCGCTGGGCGCCGAGCGCCCAGGTGCTCCTGGCATAGCGGAGTTCGGCGACGAGGTCGCCGGCGGCCCGGGCGACGGCGATGAACGGCGTCTCGTACGGCACTTCGACGAGGGGGAGTCCGCGGGACTGGCAGGCCGCGACGAGGGCGTCGGGGGTGCCGGAGCGGAGGACTTCCGTGCCGAAGCCGAGGCAGACGATGCCGCGGTCGCGCAGCCGGGTCACGTAGTCGACGTAGAACGCGTCCGTGACAGCCTCCGCGAACTGGCGTCCTGTCGTCAGCAGCACCTGGTGTGCTGACAGGAACGGGGTCGGGTCGGCGAGGTCTGAGCTGTGCACCCATTCGACGGGCTGGTCGAGGGCGTGCGGCGGCAGGCCGGCCTCCGGAGTGAGCAGCCGCAACCGCAGGTCCGGCCGGTCGAGGAGGAGGCGCAGCCCGGGCAGCGGCGGCGGTGCGTTGAGCGGGGGCATGCGCCGATTGTACAACGTGTCGAAACTTAGCCGGCATTCTGTACATAGCGGCGAGCGCGCTGCCGTCGGCGCTCTGCCTAGCATGGCACCTGACATCGACGCCGCCCGGTCGATGCACCTCGGTTTACGAACTGGAGCAGTCATGACCCTCGTCGCATCCCCGCCCACCACCGTTCCCGTCGGCGGCCCGTCCCTCCCGCAGGAACGTCGCCTCACGACGAGCATCCCCGGACCCCAGTCGCAGGCGCTCCAGGCGCGCAAGACCGCCGCGGTCTCCGCGGGCGTCGGCGTGACCCTGCCCGTCTACATCGTCGCTGCCGGCGGCGGCGTGCTCGTCGACGTTGACGGCAACTCCCTCATCGACCTCGGCAGCGGCATCGCCGTGACCGGCGTCGGCAACAGCGCGCCCCGCGTCGTCGAGGCCGTCGCCGCCCAGCTCGCCCAGTTCACCCACACCTGCTTCACGGTCGCCCCGTACGACTCCTACATCGAGGTCGCCGAGGCGCTCAACCGGGTCACCCCCGGTGACCACGCCAAGCGCACCGCCCTGTTCAACTCCGGCGCCGAGGCTGTCGAGAACGCCGTCAAGATCGCGCGGCACTACACGGGACGGCAGGCCGTCGTGGCCTTCGATCACGCGTACCACGGCCGCACCACCCTGACCATGAGCCTCACCGCGAAGAACCAGCCGTACAAGAACGGCTTCGGCCCGTTCGCCGCCGAGGTCTACCGGGCGCCGATGTCCTACCCGTTGCGCGACGGCGGTCTCGACGGCGTCGTCGCCGCGAAGCGCGCCATCTCCCAGATCGAGAAGCAGATCGGCGCCGAGAACCTCGCCGCGCTCATCATCGAACCGATCCAGGGCGAGGGCGGCTTCATCGTCCCGGCCGCGGGCTTCCTGCCGACCCTCCTGGCCTGGTGCCGCGCCAACGGGGTCGTCTTCATCGCCGACGAGGTGCAGACCGGCTTCGCCCGCACCGGCGCCATGTTCGCCTGCGACCACGAGGGCATCGTGCCCGACCTGATCGTGATGGCCAAGGGCATCGCCGGCGGCCTCCCGCTCTCCGCGGTCACCGGCCGCGCCGAGATCATGGACGCCCCGCAGGTCGGCGGCATCGGCGGCACCTACGGCGGAAACCCGCTCGCCTGTGCAGCGGCCCTCGCCACCCTCGACACCTACGAGAGCGAGAACCTGGTCGAGCGCGCCCGCGAGATCGGCACGATCCTCACCGGCCGGCTGAACGCCATCCGCGCCTTCGACAAGCGCGTCGGCGACGTCCGCGGCCGTGGTGCCATGATCGCGATCGAGCTCGTCGACTCGGCGACGGGTGAACCGGATGCCGCACTCACCTCCCGCGTCGCGGCCGCCGTCCACGCGCAGGGCGTCATCGTCCTCACCTGCGGAACCTACGGGAACGTGATCCGGTTCCTGCCGCCGCTGAGTATCTCGGACGAGCTCCTCGTCGAGGGCCTCCAGGTCGTCGCACACGCTCTGGCGAACGCATGAGCCTGCTCGAGGCCCGGCCGGCCGTTCGCCAGGTCACGCCCCTCGCCACGCCCCTCGTCGACGCCCGGTCGCAGCTCAGCGACGCCGTCGCCCTGCTCGGCTACCCGGAAGGCCTGCACGCGTTGCTCGCGACCCCGCGCCGCGAGCTCACCGTCGCCGTTCCGTTGCGCCGGGACGACGGCACCACCCGACTGTTCACCGGCTACCGGGTGCAGCACAACTTCTCCCGCGGCCCGGCCAAGGGCGGCCTGCGCTACAGCCCGCACGTGACCCTCGACGAGGTGCGCGCCCTCGCGATGTGGATGACCTGGAAATGCGCCCTGCTCGACGTGCCGTACGGCGGTGCCAAGGGCGGTGTCACGATCGACCCGCGTGAATTCTCGCTCCCGGAGCTCGAGCGCGTCACGCGCAGGTACACGAGCGAGATCCTGCCGATCATCGGCCCGGAGAAGGACATCCCGGCCCCCGACATCGGCACCGACGAGCGCACCATGGCCTGGATGATGGACACCTACTCCGTCAACGTCGGCTACACCGTTCCCGGGATCGTCACGGGCAAGCCGATCAGCCTCGGCGGTTCCCACGGCCGTGCGAGCGCGACCAGCCGCGGCGTGACCCACGTCGCACTTGCAGCCCTCCGGCACAGCGGAATCACGCCGTACGGAGCGACCGCAGCCGTGCAGGGCTTCGGCAAGGTCGGCCACGACGCTGCCGTGTTCCTCGCCGACGCGGGGGTGCGGGTCGTTGCGGTCAGCGACCAGTACGGCGCCGTCTACAACGAGCGGGGCATCGACTTCGCCGGGCTCGACGCGCACGTCGCGGCGACCGGCAGGGTCGTCGGCTTCGGCGGGGCGGACCCGCTCGACGGTGAAGCGCTGCTCGAGCTCGACGTCGACCTGCTGGTCCCGGCCGCGGTCGAGGGCGTCCTGCACGCCGGGAACGCTGCCCGCGTGACGGCACGCGTGATCGTCGAGGGCGCGAACGGCCCGACCTCCCCGGCTGCCGACCGGATCTTCGCCGCGAACGGACAGCTCGTGGTGCCCGACATCCTTGCGAACGCCGGCGGAGTGCTCGTCTCCTACTTCGAGTGGGTGCAGGGCAACCAGGCCTACTGGTGGAACGCCGCAGAGGTCGAACAGAAGCTCGAAGAGCGGATGCTCGCCGCCTGGCAGCAGGTCGTCGAAACCGCCGCCTCCCGGGACCTTTCCCTGCGGGCAGCGGCGACGGTCCTCGCCGTCGAACGCGTCGCCGAGGCCCACCTGCTCCGCGGACTCTACCCCTGACGCCCGTTCGTTTCCCACCGCCTGCCGTACCTGCCCCGTGACCGAAAGAGAACACCCGTGACCAGTCTCAGCACCGAGAACCGCCCCCTGAGCCCCGCCTCCGGCGACACCACCACCATCGGCACCGAGCGGGAGGCCGAACTCCTCAACCGGGTTCCCGACGGTCTCTACATCGACGGCACCTGGCAGCCCGGCACGGGGGAGCCGATCATCGTGACGGACCCTGCGACCGGGCGCGAGCTCAAGCGGATCGCCAACGCGGGCGTCGCGGACGGCGGACGCGCCCTCGACGCCGCCGTCGCAGCGGGTCCCGCCTGGGCGGCGACCGCGCCGCGGGTGCGGGCCGAGATCCTGCGTCGTGCGTTCGACCTGCTGCAGGAACGCCGGGAGGACTTCGCCCTGCTGATGACCATCGAAATGGGCAAGCCACTCGCCGAGGCCCGCGCCGAGGTCGGTTACGGCGGGGAATTCCTGCGTTGGTTCAGCGAGGAGGCCGTACGAATCAATGGGCGCTACGGGCCGGCACCCGAGGGTACCGGCCAGATGGTCGTTTCGCAGCGCCCGGTCGGCCCGTGCCTCCTGATCACCCCGTGGAACTTCCCGCTCGCGATGGCGACCCGCAAGATCGCCCCCGCGCTCGCCGCGGGGTGCACAGTCGTGATCAAGCCCGCGGAACTCACCCCGCTCACCACCCTCTTCTTCGCCCAGTTGCTCGAGGACGCGGGCGTTCCCGCCGGCGTCGTCAACGTGATCACGACCTCGGAATCCGCTGAGGTCTCCGCCCCGCTGATCGCAGACCCGCGGCTCCGGAAGCTCAGCTTCACCGGCTCGACCGGTGTCGGCCGGGCGCTCCTCCGCCAGGCCGCGGAGGGCGTGCTGCGCACCTCGATGGAGCTGGGCGGGAATGCGCCGTTCCTCGTCTTCGCCGACGCGGACCTCGACCGGGCCGTCGACGGCGCCATGCTCGCCAAGTTCCGCAACATCGGCCAGGCGTGCACGGCAGCGAACCGGTTCATCGTGCACGCGTCCGTCGCCGAGGATTTCGCTCGCCGCCTCGTCGCCCGCGTCGAAGCCCTCCGGATCGGTCGGGGCACCGAGCCGGACGTGACGATCGGCCCGCTCGTCAACGACGCGGCCGTCGCCAACACCGAGAAGCTCGTGAGCGATGCCCTCGACCGCGGTGCGACCCTCCTCACCGGCGGCTTCCGCCCGGAGGGTCCAGGGTCGTTCTACGCCCCGACCGTGCTGACCGACGTCGCAGCCGACAGCGACCTGCTTCGCCAGGAGATCTTCGGGCCCGTCGTCGGGATCGTGACCTTCACGGAGGAGGACGAGGCGATCCGGCTCGCCAACGACACCGAGTACGGGCTGATCAGCTACGTCTTCACCGAGAACATCGCCCGCGGCCAGCGGATGATCGCCGGGCTCGACACGGGCATGATGGGACTGAACACAGGACTCGTGTCCAACGCAGCCGCCCCCTTCGGAGGCGTCAAGCAATCAGGGCTCGGCCGGGAGGGCGGCCTCGAGGGAATCCACGAGTACCTGTCCCCGAAGTACACCCTGATCCCCGCGTCATAACCGACTTGCACAACTTCCGAATGACCTCGCAGCACCCACGTATGGAGGAGTTTTCATGACAACCAGGATCGACCGTGACATCGTCATCATCGGCGCAGGGGCATCCGGCCTGACCGCAGCAACGTCGCTGCGCCGGGCCGGCCTCACCGTCGCCGTGCTCGAAGCGCGCGACCGGGTCGGCGGTCGGCTGTGGACCGACGACATCGAGGGAGCCACGCTCGAGATCGGCGGCCAGTGGGTGTCACCGGACCAGCACGCGCTCAAGGAGACCCTCGCGGAGCTCGGTCTCGAGACCTACTCCCGGTACCGCACCGGAGAAAACGTCTACATCAACGACTCCGGGGTACGCACCCGCTTCGAGGGCGAGATCTTCCCGGTCTCCCCGGAGACCCAGGCCGAGATCGTCGCCCTCATCGCAACGCTCGACGAGCTTGTCGCCGAGGTCGACCCCGATCGGCCGTGGGCGCACCCGCGGGCCGTCGAACTCGACCGGATCTCCTTCGCCGGGTGGCTCGCAACCCAGACAGCCGACCAGGAGGCCCGCGACAACGTCGCGATGTTCATCGCCGGCGCCATGCTGACCAAGCCTGCGCACGCCTTCTCCGCCCTGCAGGCCCTGCTGATGGCCGCGAGTGCCGGAAGCTTCAGCAACCTCGTCGACGCCGACTTCATCCTCGACGAGCGCGTCGTCGGCGGCCTCCAGCAGGTCCCGCTGCTGCTCGCGGAGCAGCTCGGCGATGACGTGCACCTCGGGCAGCCGGTGCGCACCCTGCGCTGGAGCGACGAGGGTGTCGTCGCGGTCACCGACGGACTCGAGGTGCACGCCCGCCGGGCGATCCTCGCGCTTCCGCCGACTCTGCTCAGCCGGATCTCGTTCGAACCCGCCCTGCCCCGCCGCCAGCACCAGCTGCACCAGCACCTTTCGATGGGTCTCGTGATCAAGGTTCACGCCGTCTACAAGACCCCGTTCTGGCGCGAGGACGGCCTCTCCGGCACCGCGTTCAGTCCCTACGAGCTCGTGCACGAGGCGTACGACAACACCAACTTCGGAGACGACCGCGGCACCCTCGTCGGCTTCGTGTCCGATGAGGCGGCGGATGCCGTGTTCCGGCTCCCCGCGGAGGAGCGCCGGGCGCGCATCCTGCTTTCGCTCTCGCACTACTTCGGGGACAAGGCTCTGTCGCCGGCGGTCTACTACGAAAGCGACTGGGGCAACGAGGAATGGACCCGGGGTGCATACGCCGCGAGTTTCGACCTCGGCGGCCTCGCCCGCTACGGCGCGGACCTGCGCACCCCCGTCGGGCCGATCCACTTCTCCTGCAGCGACCTGGCCGGCAAGGGCTACCAGCACGTCGACGGGGCGATCCGGATGGGCCGCGACACCGCTGCCGCCATCGCGGCCGTACTCGAGCCGGTACTCGAGCCGGTCGGGGCGCTGACGAGCGTCCTGGACTAGGCGCCGCCGGGCGCGGACTCGCGGCGCCGTTTGCGTCTCGCGGCGATGTATCGGGCGCGCGCCGCGAGACACGGTGCGCGCCCGGAGACGCACCGCGCGCCGCGAGGTGCGGCGCGTGCGGACGCTCCCGTGACAGCCGGGGGTCAGACCGCCGCCGCGGCGGCGCGCCCCGCGGTGCGTCCGGAGAAGAGGCATCCGCCGAGGAAGGTGCCTTCGAGCGCGCGGTAGCCGTGCATCCCGCCGCCGCCGAAGCCGCTCGCCTCGCCGGCGGCGTAGAGGCCCGGCACGGGTGTGCCGTCCGGCCCGAGGGCGCGGGCGGAGAGGTCCGTCTCGATGCCGCCGAGACTCTTCCGGGTCAGGACGTGCAGCTTGACCGCGATCAGCGGGCCCGCGTGCGGGTCGAGCAGCCGGTGCGGGCTCGCGACGCGGATGAGACGGTCACCGCGGTAGTGCCTGGCCTGGCGGATCGCCGTGATCTGGGCATCCTTGGTGAAGGCGTTGTCGAGCTCGCGGTCGCGGGCGCGGATCTCCCGCTCGACCTGGGCGAGGTCCAGGGGAGCATCGGGGGAGAGCCGGCGCATGCCCGCGAGCAGGTCGGGCAGGGTGTCGGCGACGACAAAATCGGCGCCATGCTTCTTGAAGGCCTCGACCGGCCCGGGAGCGCCTTTCGTCACCCGTTTGGCGAGAAGGGCCAGGTTCTTACCGGTGAGGTCGGGGTTCTGTTCGGAGCCGGAGAGTGCGAACTCCTTCTCGATGATCTTCTGGGTCAACACGAACCAGCTGTGTTCGTAGCCGGTGCGCAGGATGTGCTCGAGCGAGCCGAGCGTGTCGAAGCCGGGGAACAGGGGAGCGGGCAGCCGGGTCCCCGTCGCGTCGAGCCAGAGCGAGGACGGACCGGGCAGGATCCGGATTCCGTGCGCGGGCCAGACCGGGTCCCAGTTCGCGACGCCCTCCGGGTAGTGCCACATCCTGTCTCCGTTGATCAGCCGGGCGCCGGCCCGCTCGCTGATGCCGAGCATCCGCCCGTCGACGTGCGCGGGCACGCCGGACAGCAGTTCCCGGGGCGCGGTGCCGAGCCGGGTCGGCCACTGGGCGCGGACTTGCGCGGGGTTTCCGCCGATGCCGCCGCTTGTCACGACGACGGCGGATGCCCGCAGATCGAAGTCGCCGACGACCTCGCGTGAGCTGGGCGCGCCGCGCGGGGCGTCGCTCGGGGCGAGGATGCTTCCCCGCACGCCGACGACCGTGCCGTCGTGGGTGAGCAGCTCGTCGACCCTGCGGCGGTGCAGCGCCGTGACGAGGCCGGACCGCACGCCTTCCCGCACGCGCTCGATGAACGGGGCGAGAATCGCCGGACCGGTGCCCCAGACGATGTGGAACCGCGGCACGGAGTTGCCGGGGCCGAGGGCCGTGGTGCCGCCGCGTTCGGCCCAGCCGACGACCGGAAAGAAGCGGATGCCGCGGGAGTGCAGCCAGGCGCGCTTCTCGCCGGCGGCGAAGTCCAGGTAGGCCTCCGCCCAGCGGCTCGGCCAGAGGTCCTCGTCACGGTCGAAACCCGCGGTGCCGAACCAGTCCTGTCTGGCGAGTCCGGCGGAGTCGTGCACCCCGAGCCTGCGCTGCTCCGGCGAGTCGACAAGGAACAAGCCGCCGAACGACCACCAGGCCTGGCCGCCGAGCGAGGCGGGCGGCTCCTGGTCGAGCAGGATGACCCGCTTGCCCGCGGCGACGAGCTCCGCGGTCGCGACGAGTCCGGCGAGGCCGGCCCCGACTACGATGACGTCGGCTTCGCTCGGATCCGTCCGAGGGGATGTCGCTCGGGGGCCGGTCGCGTGCGGGGGAACCGTGCTCATCGTGACTCCAGTGTCAGAAGGGGCAGTGTCAGAAGGGGCAGCGGGAGTCGAATGCGTTTCGGGGCCCGCGGGGCGTCGCTCGGAGCGACGCTGGCTCCATGCTAACTGTGCGGTACCCCGGATTCACTCCACCTGGTGAGCGCGTTTTTGCTGGTGAGGGGGAGGGGTTTCTGTTCGGGGTCGAGTCCGGGTGGTGGGGTGAGCCAGTACTGGCCGGTGTCGTCGCGGGTGATGCGCCAGTGTTCGTTGTGGAGCCTGAGGTGGTCGGCCCGGCAGAGCAGGATGCCGTGGTCGAGGTTGGTCTGTCCGGTGTCGTCTTTCCAGTGGTGGATGTGGTGGGTTTCGGTCCAGGACGGTGGCCGGTCGCAGCCGGGCCACATGCAGCCGCCGTCGCGGAGGGAGAGGGCCGCGCGTTGGGCGGGGCTGAACGTGCGCTGTTCGCGGCCGAGGTCGACACCGCTGCCGTGGCCGTCGAAGGTGACGTCGAGGATCCCGGTGTCGTAGAGGTTGCGTTCGAGGGTTTCGGTGGAGACCGTGACCGCGGTTCCCTCGATGACGCCGGGTTGGAGCGCGGGCGCCTCGGTTTCGGGGTTCGCCGCAGCGTCGGCTGCGGGTGACGGGGCCTCGGTTGGCACGGCATCGGTGGGTGTGGTTCCCGTGGGCGCGAAACCGGTGGGTGTGGCGCCGGTGGGGCGGATGGTGATCATGCGGACGGCGGGGCTTCGTCCTCCGGCGATGCGTTTCGGGTCGGCTNTTCGGGTCGGCTTTCACGCCGAGTTTCATCAGGGCCAGGAACGCGTCCGCGGTGAGCTGCTCGGTGCTGCGCGGGTCGTCCTGCACCCGCTTCGCCCACGCGGCCTGCTCCTTGTCCACGAACCGGACCCCGCCCCGGCGGGGGCTGGTGATGGCGTCGTAGGTGTTCATCAGGTATTCGCCGTCTTCCGGGGCGAACAGGCCGACCATACGCACCTGCCCGGTGTGGAGTCGCCAGAACCGCAGGGACCGGTCGTCGTAGACGGCTTTCTCCCGGGCGGCGATGCCGGCTTCATCGAGCACGTCCCGCACCCGCCGGGCGCGCTTGAACAGCTGGTCAGCGTTCACCGTGCGCGCTTCGGCGAGGAGCCGGGCCAGGGCCGTCGCGAGTTTCTCCGGGG
>NZ_SOFS01000012.1 GCF_004402235.1 Cryobacterium glucosi | reverse complement strand
CTGCTCGTCGCTGAGCGCGTCGTAGTCAGCTGATGACCTTCCCAAGGCCGCGACAGCATCCGGCACCAGCACGGTGACGGGCGTACTGGGAGACGCACCGCCATGCGGCTGCTCCCGCGATGCCGGCAACTCCGGAAAGTTCGTCATGCCCCCACGTTACGACCCACCACCGACATTCTCTGAGTATGGCTCAGGTCTGTGGAAATCTACTCTGATCAGGTACGTGTTGAGGCGAATTCACAACGTTCTCGTTCTTTCGAGAGCCTGTTCTCCCCTCCAGGGACGGTTGGAGACGCCCTGAGGTCAGTCGTCGAACGTGTTCAACATGGCGTGTGCCGCGCGCTCGAGGTAGTCCCAGAGCACGGTTCGCTGCAGCTCGGGCAGCTCGCAGGAGTCGACCGCGGCACGCATGTGCAGCAGCCAACGGTCCCTGGCGTCCGGGTTGACCTTGAAGGGCTGGTGCCGCTGGCGCAGCCGCGGGTGTCCGCGCTGTTCGCTGTAGGTACCCGGGCCGCCCCAGTACTGCTCGAGGAACCCGGTGAGGCGCGCTGCCGCTGGGCCGAGGTCGTCCTCCGGATACATCGGCTTCAGCACGGGGTCGCCGGCGACACCCCGGTAGAACTCGGTGACGAGCCTCTCGAAGAACGGTCGCCCGCCGACCTGCTCGTAGAACGAGGCACCGATCGCGGCACCGTTCTCACCGTTGCGCAGCAGCACCCGGGCAGGCAGTGCGGGGTCGACCGGGGTCGGGGCGGGGGCGGATGCCGGTGGCTGGGCGGGGTCAGTCGTCATGGGATCCCTCGGGGGTGGGTTCGGTTTCGGGAGTCGGCGGGCCCGGGTGGGCGGCGTCCGGCGTCGGAACAGTCGGAGCCTTCGGGGCTGCCTGAGCCTTCGGGGTGGCTGGAGCGGTCGCGGTGGTCGGGGTGGTCGGGGTGGCGGAAGTCTTGGGGGCTCGCGGAGCGCGGGGTGCGGTTGCCCGTGGGGCGGGGGCCTGGGCGGCCTCGACGGGAGCGTCGTCGACCGGGGCTTCCTTCTTGGCAACGGACTTGGCCTTGCGGGGCCCGCGTGGGGTCCTGGCCTTCTTGAGCGGAACAACCTCGATGTGCGGCAGCGGATCGGGTTCCGCGGCCGCGGCGACGGCGGCGATATCGACGGGGTTCGTCGGCGGCGTGGCATCCGAGCCGTCGTCCGACCCCGTCATCACGACGCTGTTGAGCGGAGTGAGCGAGACCCCGAGGCTGTCGAGCGCGAGCTTCAGGTGCAGGCGCAGGTCGCGGGCGAAGTCCCACTTCGCCGAGACACGCACCTTCACGGCGAGCCGGGTGACAAGGGCCTCGGCGGAAATCGACTCGAGGCCCCAGATCTCCGGCTTCTCGAGGATGATCGACCGCCATTTGCGACTCGAGGCGAGCGCCGTCGCGACCCGCAGCATTTCGGACTGGATGGCTTCGACGTCCGAGCTGTACGGGATGGGCAGGTCGATGATGACGCGGGCCCAGCCCTGCGACATGTTGCCGACCCGGAGGATCTCGCCGTTGCGAACGAACCAGAGCGTGCCGTTCACGTCGCGGATCTGGGTGATGCGGATGCCGACCGTCTCCACGACGCCGGAGGCGAACCCGGTGTCGACGATGTCGCCAACGCCGAGCTGGTCCTCCATGACCATGAACAGGCCGTTCAGGATGTCCTTGACGATGTTCTGGGCACCGAAGCCGAGGCCGGCGCCGATCGCGGCCGTCAGCAGGGCGAACGAGCCCAGGATGCTCGGGGCCATCACCTGCAGGATGAGCAGGCCGGCGATGATCACGACGAGCACATTGACGATGTTGGTCAGTACGGAGCCGAGCGTACGGGTGCGCTGCACGACGCGAACGGCGGCGACCGGGGACACATTGAGCGCCCGGGTGTCCTCAACCTTCTGGGTGCGCTTGACGCCGGTGACAATCTGGATCACCACGCGGCGGATCACGAACTGCAGGATCCAGTGCACCGCGAACGCGACGATGAGGATTCCGAGCACCTGCAGCAGTTGTAGCCCGAGGGTCGTTGTGAAGTATTTGACGATTTCAGCCCAGATAATGTCCCAGTTCATAGCGCTTTCGAGTCTACCGAGAGCCGACCGGGCGAACCCTGAGCGCCCCGCCAACGTGAAAACGGCCCCGCCCCCTGAGGGGCGAGGCCGTTCGGGCCGGCGGATGCCGCGGTGCGGTTACTCGGCGTCGCGTGCCTGGGCGGCGAGGGAACGTTCCACTCCCGCGAGGTTCTCGATCACGAGGCGACGCAGTGCGACGGGCTCGGGGTTGGCGCCGAGCCACGTGCGGGTCGCCTCGACGAGCGCCTGGTTGGCGAGCGGGGACGGGTAGAGGCCGATGATGAGCTTCTCCGCGATCGAGAAGCTGCGGGAGACCCAGATCGGCTGCAGCATCGCGAAGTAGGTGTCGACGAACGGCTCGAGCAGGCTCGTGTCGTTCGCGCGCAGGAACCCGGCCGCGGTGACGCGCACGATCGTGTTCGGGGCGGTGTCCGTCTCGATCAGGGAATCCCAGGCGGCCTGCTTGGCCTCCGGGGTCGGAAGAGCGGCGCGAGCCTGCGCGGCCGACTGGGCGCCGGTCGCGGTGTTGTCCGCAGCGTGCGCCGCGTCGATCTCCGCGCCGTCGACCTTGCCGCCGGCGGCAAGGGCGATGAGCAGCTCCCAGGCGAGGTCGGTGTCGATCTCGAGCCCCTCGAGCGGGACCGTTCCGTTCCGGAGGGCCGCGACGCTCGCGAGCTGGCTGTCGGTCGCGGCGACGGAGGCGAAGAACTTCACGAACTGGAACTGCGCGTCGCTGCCGGGCTCGGCGTGCTGGGCGAGGGACCAGAGCGCGTCGCCGACCTCGGTCAGCGTCGAGGCCTGGAACTCGGGAGCCACATAATAGTTCGCGGCGAGCACGAGCTGGCCGAGCACGGTGCGCAGGGTGGTCGACTCTGTCTCGCTCGCGATGTTGCCGAGCACGAGGCTCACGAAGTCGCGGGCGCCGGTCTCGGCGTCGCGGGTGGCGTCCCAGATCGCACCCCAGACGATGGCGCGGGCGAGCGGGCTCTCGATCGCGGCGAGGTTCTCGAGGGCCACCTCCTGCGAGGCCGGGTCGAGCCGGATCTTCGCATAGGCGAGGTCGTCGTCGTTGAGGAGCACGAGGGCCGGGCGGGCGCGGCCGACGAGCTCGGCAACATCCGTCTTCGCTCCGTCGACGTCGATCTCGACCCGGTGGGTGCGCACGAGCTGCCCGTCGACGAGGTCGTAGAACCCGATCGCGAGGCGGTGCGGGCGGATCGTCGGGTAGTCGGCGGTCGCGCTCTGCAGCACGGAGAAGCCGGTGATGACCCCGGCGGCGTCCACGGCGATCTCGGGGCGGAGGGTGTTGACGCCCGCGGTCTCGAGCCACTTCGCGGCCCAGCCGGAGAGGTCGCGGCCGCTGGATGCCTCGAGCTCGACGAGGAGGTCGTTGAGCTCGGTGTTGCCCCACTGGTGCTTGGCGAAGTAGGAGGCGACGCCGGCGAAGAACTCGTCGCGGCCGACCCAGGCGACGAGCTGCTTGAGGACAGATCCGCCCTTGGCGTAGGTGATGCCGTCGAAGTTGACGAGCACGTCATCGAAGTCGGTGATGGTCGCGACGACGGGGTGGGTCGAGGGCAGCTGGTCCTGCTTGTATGCCCAGCTCTTCTCCATCACGGCGAAGGTGGTCCAGGCCTCTGTCCACTCGGTCGCTTCGGCAGTGGCGATGGTCGAGGCCCACTCAGCGAAGGACTCGTTGAGCCACAGGTCGTTCCACCACTTCATCGTGACGAGGTCGCCGAACCACATGTGCGCGAGTTCGTGCAGCACGGTGACGACGCGGCGTTCCTTGATGGCATCCGTGACCTTGGACCGGAAGACGTAGGTCTCGGTGAAGGTGACCGCTCCGGCGTTCTCCATCGCGCCCGCGTTGAACTCCGGCACGAAGAGCTGGTCGTACTTGTCGAAGGGATACGGGTAGTTGAACTTCTCCTCGAAGTAGGCGAAGCCCTGGCGGGTCTTCTCGAAGAGGTAGTCGGAGTCGAGGAACTGGGACAGGCTCTTGCGGCTGAACAGGCCGAGGGGGATGATCCGGCCGTCGCTCGAGGTGAGCTCGCTGCGGATGACCGCGTACGGGCCGGCGATGAGCGCCGTGATGTAGCTCGAGATCGTGTGGGTGGGCTCGAACGCCCAGGTCTTCACGCCGTTGCCGGCATCCGTGGGCTCGGGCGTCGTCGAGTTGGAGACGACCTCCCATTCGCCGGGGGCAGTCACGGTGAACTGGAACGCGGCCTTGAGGTCGGGCTGCTCGAAGACTGCGAAGACACGGCGGGAGTCCGGAACCTCGAACTGGCTGTAGAGGTAGACCTCGTTGTCGACCGGGTCGACGAAACGGTGCAGGCCCTCACCGGTGTTCGTGTACTCGGCGTCGGCGACGACGGTGAGCGTGTTCTCTGCGGCGAGACCATCGAGCTGAATGCGGATGCCGTCGCTCACGCTTGCCGGGTCGAGGTCGACTCCGTTGAGGGTCACTGCGTGCACCGTGCGCGTGATCGCGTCGATGAACGTCGAGGCACCCGGGGTCGCGGTGAAGGTGACCGTCGTGGTGCTCGCGAAGGTTTCGGGACCCGTCGTGAGGTCAAGGCTGATCGCGTACTTCTGCACAGTGACGAGCGCTGCGCGCTCCTGGGCTTCGATCCGGGTGAGGTTCTCTCCTGGCAACGTTTTCTCCATCTCAGTCTCGACCGGCGCTTCTGGCGCCGGTCGCACGTCTCTTAAGCCTACCGATCCTTGACGGCAAGGTCGGTGCCTGCCGTTAGAGTGGCTGGCGTGAACCGGACCGACCGCCTCTATGCGATCGTGGAGGAACTGCGCGCGGTCGCGCCACGCCCACGCAGTGCGGGATGGCTGGCCGGGCGCTTCGAGATCAGCTCGCGCACGATCGAGCGCGACATCAGTGCACTGCAACAGTCCGGGGTGCCGATCTGGGCCGAGCACGGGCGCACCGGCGGCTATTGTCTGGACCAGCGGCGGACACTTCCACCGGTGAACCTCACCCCGGACGAGGCCGTCGCCCTCTCCGTCGGTCTCCGACTGCTCGAGGAAACGCCGTTCCGGGCCGCCGCACGCTCCGCCCTGCCCAAACTCCTGGCCGCGATGCAGGCTGACGACGCGCGTGCCGCACGGGAGCTGGCCGGGCGCATCCACCTGCTCGGCGACGGGCATCCGCTCCCGGCGGTTCCGCACAGCGTGGCGAGCGCCCTGTCGACCGGCCGGGTGCTGCGCCTCGCCTACCGGGACACGGCAGGCGCCCTGACCCGGCGCGACGTCGAACCGCTCGGCTACGTCGGATCGCCGACGCACTGGTACCTGCTCGGCTGGTGCCGGCTGCGCGACGGCGTGCGCGCCTTCCGCGTCGACCGGATCGTGTCCGTGTCGGTGACGGCAGAGACGCCCGATCCCCGCCCGCTGGCCAGGGACGATCTGGACATCCCGTACGGCGTCGTCACCCGGCTCGACCTGGGGTAGGCGACGGGCACACGGCGGTGGCCGGTGTACACGCCGGCATCGCGGCCAGGGCCCTGGGCCTGAGTCTGAGCCCGGCCCTACCGGTCGTGGCCGGCGAACCTGGCGACGGCGTCCGCTGTCACGGGTGTGAAGAAGTTGAGCAGAGTACCGTCGGGGTCGCGCACCAGCAGGGACCGGTTGCCCCAGGGCATGGTCGTTGGCACGGTGACGACATCGGTGAGCCAGGGGGAGAGCCTGGCGTATTCGGCGTCGACGTCCGCGACGAGGAACTCGATGATCGCGGTGTGGTTGTCGGCCGGGCGCGCGGCTCCGGGCCCGAAGAGGCCGACGGTCCGCGTGCTGCCGATCGCCAGAGTCCCCGTCGGGGTGCGTATCTCGGCGAAGATATCGGTCGACCAGCTGGCCGGTGTGCGGAGTGCGCGTTCGTAGAAGGCGACCAGGCGCTTCACGTCGTCGGTGATCAATCGAACGGATACGAGGTTCATCGGTACGGTCCTTGTCTGGCCGGGAGCATCCCGGCAGGAGCCAGTCTCGAGCCCGCGTGCGACAACCCCCTGTCGGTGTTTAACGGCAGAATCCGATCGAATAGGGTCGAGGCATGGAATTCGCCGTAGCGCCCCGACTCTCCGGAACCCGCGTCACCCTCGAGCCACTCGCCCCTGAGCACGCGGCCGAACTCGCCGTCGCCGTGGCAGAGGGCGAGCTGTGGCGTGCCTGGTACACGGCGGTCCCGCGGCCGGAGGCCATGGCCGCGGAGATCGACCGGCGCCTCGCGCTCGCCGCGTCCGGGCAGATGATGCCGTGGGGCATCCGCCTGACCTCGACGGGGGCCATGGTCGGCATGACGACCTTTATGCACCCGAGCCCCGACCAGCAGCGGCTCGAGATCGGCTCGACGTGGCTGGGAAAGAGCGCCCAGGGCACCGGCGCCAACCGGGAGGCGAAGCTGCTGCTGCTCGGGTATGCCTTCGAGGAGCTCGACTGCATCGCGGTCGAGTTCCGCACGCACTGGCACAACCGGCAGTCCCGCGCCGCGATCGCAGCGCTCGGTGCGAAGCAGGACGGCGTGCTCCGCAGCCACTCCGTCGGGCCGGAGGGCGCCGTGCGCGACACCGTGGTGTTCTCGATCATCGCTGCCGAGTGGCCGGCCGTGCGCCTCGGCCTCCGCGAGGGGCTCGCCCGGTATGCAGCGCTCGCCGAAGCCCCGGGCGCGTGAACGCCGACCGAACCGGATGCCGGCGGTCGCGCCGCGTCGTAGGCTGACGCCAATGACATCCACCGTCGCATCTGCAGCAGCCCTGCTCTCCGCCTACGACGACCAGCTCCGCCTGTGGGTGCCCGCTGTGCCGCCAGCTTCCCCCGTCTACGAGCTCGAGGGGCCCGTGCTGCGGGTCGTCGGCCGCACCCGCGGCTTCGTCGAGACGGCGCAGGACGTCGGCGTGCGTGGCGCGGACCTCGACGCCCTGATCCGCCGCCACCGCGACTTCTTCGCGGCCCGCGGCGAGCCCGTCGAATGGAAGACCCGTAGCCACGACCTGCCCGCCGACCTGCCCGAACGGCTCGAGGCCGCGGGCTTTGTGGCCGAGGACCGCGAGACCGTCGTGATCGGGCTGACCGGGCCGCTCGCATCCGCCCCGACAGTGCCGGAGGGGATCACCCTGCGCCGGGTCACGACTCGAGCGGACTTCGAGCGGATCGCCGCGCTGCAGACCGAGGTGTGGGGCGAGGACCATGCCTGGCTCGCCGACGACCTCGAGTCGAGCGTGCGGGAAGCGGGCGATGACGTCGTGATCATCGTCGCCGAGGCGGGGGACCGGCTCGTCTCGTCCGCCCGCCTGGAATTCCAGCCCGGCACCGATTTCGCCGGGCTCTGGGGCGGGTCGACCCTCGCCGAGTGGCGCGGCAGGGGCGTCTACCGGGCCCTCGTCGCCGCCCGTGCGCAGCTCGCCGCCCGCCGCGGCGTGCCCTACCTCCAGGTTGACGCCTCGGACGACAGCCTGCCGATCCTGCTGCGCCTCGGCTTCGAGGCCGTCACGACGACAACGCCATACGTCTGGACCCCGACGCACGACTGAACCCGGTTCCCGGCGATCCAATCCGCACGGCCGCACACTCCGAACATAATCATGGGCGGAGAGGCTGCGTCTCCGAGTGCATGGCGCGGCGACGACCGTCGGCGGGATGCGTTTATGCTTGCAATCTAGATGAGGGTGGGGCTCGTGAAATCGTTTGCTTGTGGAGATGTGGTGCCGGGCTGCGAGGCCCGTTGGGTGTGCTCGACGGATGACGAAATCCTGTTTCAGGTGTCGGCTCATGCCGCCGCCGTGCACGGATTGAGCGAGGTCTCGCCAGAGCTCGAACAGGCCGTGCTGGCCACCATCGTCCCGGTCGGCTGACGCTCGTGCCGGCCGACCGCGTTCGGGCCGATCGCGCCCCCGGCGACGCAGGCTGGGACTCCATGCTCGCCGCGGCCTGCCGGGGAGAGGGTGTGTCGAGCGTCTACCAGCCGATCGTCGACTCCGCCAGAGGCGTGATCGTCGGGTATGAGGCCCTGACCAGGTTCTCGGGATACTCCGAGCGGAACCCGGAGAGCTGGTTCGCCGCAGCCCGCGCGCACGGCCGGGCGGAAGAACTCGAGGTGCTCGCACTGCGCACGGCGCTCGTGGCGCGCCCGACCCTGCCGCGGAACTGCTTCCTGACCCTCAACGTGTCGCCGGACCTGCTGTCGTGCGAGAGTGTCCGCGAGGTGTGGCGGGACGAGGGTGACCTCGGGGGCCTGATCATCGAGTTGACCGAACAGGCGCCCATCGAGTCCTACCTGTCCCTCGAGCCCTATCTCCACGAGGTGCGTGCGGCGGGCGGTCTGATCGCCGTCGACGACGCCGGATCCGGGTATGCCGGCTTGCGGCATCTGCTTTCGCTCCGCCCCTCGATGATCAAGCTCGACAGGGCCCTGATCCAGGATCTCGATCGTGACGAGGCGAAACTCGCGCTCGTCGAAATGGTCGGAACCTTCGCGGGCCGGGTCGACGCGTGGCTGCTCGGGGAAGGCGTCGAGACCGTCGAGGAACTCGACGCGCTCGTCGCCCTCGGGGTGCCCCTCCTGCAGGGCTACGTGCTCGCGCGGCCGGCGCCGCCGTGGGCCGGGATCGACGTCGACGTGGCGCTCCGCCTCGCCGCGCGACGAGTGTCCAGCGCGGCCGCGGTGATCCGGGACGTACTCGAGGTCGTTCCGACCGTCGAAAGCGTTGCAGCCGCCGCCGCCGCCTTCGGCGCACAACCGAGGCTGCGCTCCGTTGTGCTCATTGATGAGCACCATCGCCCGGTGGCGGCGCTCGGCGGTGGATCCGCCCGGCTCGGGGTCGTGAGCCAGGGCCTCAGGGTGAACCTGGACACGCCCATCACCGAGGCACTCAAGCGCGCGATGACCCGCGACGAGACGAGCAGGTTCGACCCGCTCCTCGCGACCGACAACGCCGGCCGTTTCACGGGCATCGCCCGCCTGGAACGTCTGGTCACCGCGGTGGCCGGTTCCGACCGGTCGTGAGTGCGGTCGACAGCCCCGCTCCTCCGGCGGCAGCCGTGCAGCTGAGCCCCCGGGCTACCAGGCTGCGGGCTTGTAGTCCTTGAGGAAGACGCCGTAGAGGTCCTCGCCTGCCTCGCCGCGCACGATCGGGTCGTAGACCCGCGCCGCACCGTCGACGAGGTCGAGCGGGGCATGGAAGCCCTCCTCGGCGAGGCGCAGCTTGGTCGGGTGCGGCCGCTCGTCGGTGATCCAGCCGGTGTCGACGCTCGTCATCAGGATCCCGTCGCCGAGCATCTCCTTCGCGCTCGTGCGGGTGAGCATGTTGAGCGCGGCCTTGGCCATGTTCGTATGCGGGTGGCCTGGCCCCTTGTAACCGCGGCCGAAGACGCCCTCCATCGCCGACACGTTGACGATGTACGTGCGCCGGGCAGTGGATGCCGCGAGCGAGGCCCGCAGACGGCTCACGAGCAGGAACGGCGCCGTCGTGTTGCAGAGCTGCACCTCGAGCATCTCGAGCGGGTCGACGTCCTCGACGTTGGCGGTCCAGCTGTTGGCGGAGTGCAGGTCGGGAACGAGGCCGCCCGCGTCGATCGCGGTACCGGCCGCGTGCCGGGCGAGCGAGGACGAGCCGGGTGCGAGCGCGAGCGCGGTGAGGTCGTCCGCGGTGAGCGCTTCGGTTGCAGACACGGTCGCGGCGGCGAGGATCGGGTGGCTCGTCACCGAGGCGGCGAGGGCGCTCGGGTGGGCGTCGTTGGTGTGGCCGAAGCTGACGATCTCGGGCACGGAATCGGCCGGCAGCGGCGAAGACTCCGCCTCGACGAGCATCGAGTACGAACCGGGGGAGCGGCGCACGGTCTGCGCCGCGTTATTGATCAGGATGTCCAGGGTGCCTGCTGCCGCGACGGAGTCGGCGAGGCCGATCACCTGGGCGGGGTCGCGCAGGTCGATGCCGACGATCCGCAGCCGGTGCAGCCAGTCGCCGGAGTCGGGCATCGCGGTGAAGCGCCTGACCGCGTCCCGGGGGAACCGGGTCGTGATGGTGGTGTGGGCGCCGTCCCGCAGCAGCCGCAGCGCGATGTACATGCCGATCTTGGCCCGGCCGCCGGTGAGGAGTGCGCGCTTGCCGGTCAGGTCGGTGCGGGCGTCGCGCTTCCCGTGGCTCATCGCAGCGCAGGCCGGGCAGAGCTGGTGGTAGAACGCGTCGACGAGGGTGTACTTCTGCTTGCAGATGTAGCACGCCCGCGGAACGAGAAGCTCGCCTGCCGACGCCCGGTCGGTGCCGAGGCGCAGCTGGGCGCCGACGGTCTCGTCGTCGATCCGGGTCGGGGCGCCGGTCGCGGTCGCCGCGATGACCTCACGGTCGGCCTCCGCGATCAGGGCCCGCTTCTCGCCGCGGCGCACCTGCTTGACCGACTTGAACATCTTCGCGGTCGCCTGCCGGACGGTGACGAAGTCCGGGTCTTCCTGGTCGAGTGCGGCGAGGGAGGCGAGCACTCGCAGGGCGGTCTCGAGGTCGCCGGGGTCGATGCTCGGGACGGGCACGGACTCTGCGGAAGGCTCGATGGTCATCCGTCAATAGTACGGGCCGCTCCCGGACGCCGCCCGGGCGGACCGCCTGACGAAGAAGCGGCGTCCGTCCCAGGGGACGGACGCCGCGTGCCCCTGGGGCGGATGCCGGTGGTGCTAGACGCCGACCGGGTGGCGCTCTGGCTCGGTTTCGGGCTCCGGGAGAATGGCGTCGATCGAGCTCGTCGCCGGCTCATAGGTGTGGTCGAACGGCATCTCATTGGTGTCGAGGTTCGGGTTCTCGTCCTGGGTGGCGACGAGTTCCCGTGCCTCGAAGACGGAGTCGACGCTCGGCATCGAGCCGGGCAGGGGGCGCTGGGCGCTCTCCTTGAGGAAGAAGATGCTCACCGCTCCGACAGCCGAGGTGGCCATCAGGTAGTAGGCGGGCATCATGTCGTCGCCCGTTGCCTCGATGAGGGCCGCGATGATGAACGGGGTGGTTCCACCGAAGATGGCGACCGCGAAGTTGTACGCGATGCCCATCGCGCCGTACCGGCTCTCGGTCGGGAACAGCGCGGGCAGGGCCGAGGCGAGGTTCGACACGTAGAACGTCACCGGGAACGCGATCAGGGCAAGACCGAGCAGAGTCGACCAGATCTCGCCGACACCGATCAGCATGAACGCCGGGATCGAGAGCACGACCGTGCTGATCGCACCGACCCAGAGCACCGGTCGGCGGCCGATCTTGTCGGACAGGTGCCCGGTCAGCGGGATGCAGAGCGCCATGATGACGAGCACCGGGATGGTGAGCAGGGTGCCGTGCAGCTCGTCGTACCCGAGCGAACTCGTCAGGTAGGTCGGCATGTACGAGGTGAGCGCATAGCCGACGGTGTTGGCTGCTGCGACGAGGATCATGGCGAGCAGGATGCCCCGCCAGTGCGCCTTGAAGATGGTCAGCGGGCCGTTCGGGGCCGCGTCGGTGCCGTTCGGATCCAGTGACGCTGCTTCCTTGGCGTCGAGGGTGGCCTGGAAGGCGGGGGATTCCTCGATCTTCATCCGGAAGTAGATCGCGATCAGGCCGAGCGGTCCGGCGAGCAGGAACGGCAGGCGCCAGCCCCAGTCCTCCATGGCCGGCTGGCCCAGGGTGACCTGCAGGATCGACACGAGTGCGGCGCCGATCGCGAAGCCGAGGTAGCTGCCCATGTCGAGGAAGCTCGCGAAGAACCCGCGGTGCTTGTCCGGGGCGTGTTCGCTGACGAAGGTGGTGGCACCGGCGTACTCGCCACCGGTGGAGAAGCCCTGGACGAGCTTGGTCAACACCAGGAGAGCGGCGGCCCAGCTGCCGATCATCGCGTAGTTCGGCAGGATGCCGACGACGAACGTCGACGCGGCCATGATCATCAGCGTCATGGCGAGGACCTTCTGGCGGCCGATCTTGTCGCCGAGCCAGCCGAAGAAGACGCCGCCGATGGGGCGGGCGATGAAGGTGGCGGCGAAGGTGCCGAGGAGGAACAGGGTCTGGACCGACTTGTCGGCCTCGGGGAGGAACACCGGTCCCATGGTCGTGATGAGGTAGCCGAACACGCCGACGTCGTACCATTCCATGGTGTTTCCCACGATGGTTCCGCCGAGTGCTTTCTTGAGCATCGGCTGGTCGACGACGTTGACGTGGGAGACCCTCAGGCGACGCTGCAGGAGGGGCTTTTTGGTCTTGATTATGGCGCGCTTGGCACCGGGCATAGAGTCTGACAAACTACGGTCTCTGGGCATTTGAACTTCTCTCGTGGAGATCACTTGCTCGCGACGTGGAGCTGGCCCTTTTCGGGCATAACGAGCAATTTTAGTCCAAAAACGCCGTCAAACCGAATTTTTTGGTGGGATACCGACGCTGGGCAGGGGTTTCTTCACCTTCGCGGAGCGAGCGGATGTGGGTGTGCGTGCACCTAGGCTGGTGCGATGACGGACACCGTGAAGTTCTGGTTCGACCCCTCCTGCCCCTGGGCCTGGATGACCTCCCGCTGGGTGGATGAGGTGGCCTCACAGCGTGACCTCGACGTCACCTGGAAGGTGATGAGCCTCGCGGTGCTCAATGAGGACAACGACGTGAGCGAAGAGTACGCCGCGTTCTTCCCCCGGGCTCTCCGGTACACCCGCCTCGTGCAGGCGGCGCAGGAGCTGCACGGGCAGGCGACCGTGAAGGCCCTCTACGACGCACTCGGCACCCGGATCCACCCCGGCGGCAGCACGAACCCCGACGAGGTCATCCCGGCGGCGCTCGCCGAGGTCGGCCTTCCGGCGGACTTCGCCGCGTGGGCCGACAGCGACCACTACGACCCGGAGATGCGCGCAAGCCACTTCGACGGGATGAACCGGGTCGGCCAGGACGTCGGCACCCCGGTCATTGCGGTGAACGATGTCGCCTTCTTCGGCCCGGTCATCTCGCCGGCGCCCAGGGGCGAAGCCGCGACGAAACTGTGGGACGGCGTCGTGGCCGTGGCCGCGTACCCCGGTTTCTTCGAGATGAAGCGAACCCGCACGGTCGGTCCGATCTTCGACTGAGCGGATGCAGGCGGCGCCGGGAGCAGGACGGCGATCGCACGGGACGGCAAATAGTATGGGGTCATGCGCATTCACCTCGCCACTGACCATGCCGGCCACGATTTCAGCCGTTTCCTCGTCGGTCACCTGACCGAGGCCGGCCACGAGGTCGTCGACCACGGGCCCACGAGCTACGACCCGCTCGACGACTACCCGTCGTTCTGCATCAATGCCGCCCAGGGCGTCGTCGACGACCAGGCCGCGGGCATCGACGCGCTCGGCGTCGTCTTCGGGGGATCGGGCAACGGCGAGCAGATGGCCGCGAACAAGGTCGTCGGGGTCAGGGCCGCGCTGGTCTGGAACCTGGACATCGCCCGGCTCGCGCGTGAGCACAACAACGCGAACGTCATCTCGATCGGCGCCCGCCAGCACACGATCGAGGAGGCGACCTCCTTCATCGACGCGTTCATCGCCGAACCGTTCACGGGCGAGGAACGCCACGCGCGACGCATCCGCCAGCTTTTCGAATACGAGACCACCCGGTCCATCTCCGGCATCAGGGTCGACCCGGCACGCATCGACCCGTCCAGCGTCGACCCGGCCCGCAGCGCGCGCTGACGTGCCAGAGGGTCATTCCGTCCACCGGATCGCCCGGCAGTTCGCGCGCAACTTCGTGGGCCACCGGGTGCAGCTGTCCTCGCCGCAAGGCCGTTTCGTCGAAGGCGCCGCCGTGCTCGACGGGCATGTGATGACCAGGGCGCGCGCCGTCGGCAAGCAGATGTTCCTCGAATTCGACGACGGGCTCTGGCTGCGGGTGCACCTCGGCATGTACGGCGCGTGGGACTTCGCCGGTGAGATCCTGATGGACGCCACGATCGCATCCGCCAACGGCCGGATGGGCCAGACCAACCAGCGCGGCACAGACCTCGACGGGCCGGCGGATGCCGTCCTCGACTCCGCGGGGGAGAACTCGCTCCGGAGCATCGGAGCTCCCCGGCGAACCCGGGTGCGGATGGCCGAGCAGGAGAAGGAGATCGACCAGCGGGGCACCTTCCCGCCCGAACCGGTAGGGCAGGTGCGGGTGCGCCTGCTCACCGACACGGTATGCGCGGACCTGCGCGGCCCCACCGCCTGCCAGGTGCTCGACGCCGCAGAGGTGCAGGCGGTCATCGACAAGGCCGGCCCTGACCCGCTCCTCGATGACAGCCCAGCAGCGGAGGACCGGTTCACGGCCGTCGTGCGCCGCAAGCCCACCCCGATCGGACTGCTCCTGATGGACCAGTCCGTGGTGAGCGGCATCGGGAACGTCTATCGCGCCGAACTGTTGTTCCGGGCCGGTGTCAACCCGCACGCGCCGGGCAAGAGCCTCACCGAGGACACCGTGCGCGGTCTCTGGCGGGACTGGGCGCACCTGCTGACGATCGGCGTCGAAACCGGCCAGATGATGACCATGGACGACCTCGCTGGCGCCGACTGGGTGCTCGCGATGAAAAATCGCGCGGACCGGCACTGGGTCTACA
The DNA here is from genome assembly GCF_004402235.1 of Cryobacterium glucosi. GTDB lineage: Bacteria > Actinomycetota > Actinomycetes > Actinomycetales > Microbacteriaceae > Cryobacterium > Cryobacterium glucosi. The sequence continues at coordinate 477,465 of NZ_SOFS01000012.1, read as the reverse complement.
AGCGCGAGGGCCTGCCCTGCCGGGTCTGCGGCACCCACATCCTGCTCGAGGAGATGGGCGCCCGCAAGCTCTACTGGTGCCCGACCTGCCAGGCCTGAAGATCACCCCCCGCCAGCGAGACAGACAGGACGCAACATGCGCAACACCCCCAGCTTCGTGCTCACTGATCCCGCCGAAATCCGGCGGCTGATCCGGGAGAACCCGTGGGCGACCCTGGTCAGCCACACGAGCACGGGCGATCTCGTCGCCTCGCACTACCCGATGCTTCTCGAAGAGTCCGTTTCAGGAACGGATACCGATTCCGGCGAGCTCGTTCTGGTCACCCACGTGGGTCGTCCAGACGAGCAACTGCACGAGCTCGGGCAGCACGAGATGATCGTGATCATCCAGGGCCCGCACGGGTACGTGTCCCCGGGGTGGTACGACGCCAACCCGGCCGTGCCGACCTGGAACTTCATCACCGCGCACCTCTACGGCACGCCGGAGATCCTCAGCGCCGAGGAGAACCTGCTCGTGCTCGACCGGCTCGTCGATCACTTCGAGGAGCGCCTGCCCGAACCGCGCCGCCTGCACGGGACGGCCGCGAACTCGGCGTACGCCGACCGGATCTCGGCCGGTACCGTCGGCTTCCGCCTCCGGGTCACCCGGGTGGTCGCCAAGAGCAAGCTCAGCCAGAACAAGCCTCCCGAGACCGTCGACCGCATCATCTCCGAACTCGAGGGGACCGGTCCGTACGCGAGCGTGAACCTCGCCGCCGAGATGCGGCGCGCGCACGGGCGGCTCTCCCGCGCCGCCCGGGCCGGAGACGGCTCATGAGCCCCGATCCGCTCGTCCTCCGGAACGCCCGACTGCCCGGGAGCGACGAACTCACCGATGTCGAGATCGTCGACGGCACGGTCACGAGGCTCGGCTTCCTCGGTGGCGAGGGCGGCATGGGTGGCGACGGTCCTGCCGTCGAGTCGATCGACCTCGGCGAGCGCTGGCTGATCCCCGGACTGTGGGACAACCACGTGCACTTCACCCAGTGGGCGCAGATCGCCCGCCGACTCGACGTGTCGACAGCAGTCAGCGCCGCGGAGGCCGCCCGGATCGTCGCGGGGCGCATCCCGCTGCTCACGACAGGGGAGACCCTGATCGGCTTCGGCTTCCGCGACGGGCTCTGGCCGGATGCCCCCGGCCGCGCCGTCCTCGACGCCGTCTCAGGAACGGTCCCCGTCGTCCTCGTCAGCGGTGACCTGCACAGCGTCTGGCTCAACTCCGCCGCCCTCGCCGCCCGCGGACTCGGCGACCACCCCACCGGCCTGCTCCGCGAGGAAGATGCCTTCGCGGTGGAACGGGCACTCGACGCCGTTCCGGACGCGATCAGCGACACCTGGGCCGACGAAGCGGCGCGGGTCGCCGCCGCCCGCGGCGTCGTCGGCATCGTCGACCTCGAAATGGTCTGGAACCTCGACGTCTGGCGCCGCCGCATCGCCGCAGGCACCGATTCGCTCCGGGTCGAGTTCGGCATCTACACCGAACACCTCGAGCGCGCCGTCGCAGAGGGCCTCCGCTCCGGTGCCGTCATCGACGGCACCGGAGGTCTGCTCAGCGTCGGCCCGTACAAGGTCATCACCGACGGTTCGCTCAACACCCGCACCGCATACTGCTTCGACGACTACCCGGGGCTCACGGGCGCCGACGCCAACGGCGTGCTGAGCGTGACGCCAGACGACCTGCTCCGCTGGATGCGCCTCGCGAGCGAGTCCGGCATCCACCCCGCCGTTCACGCGATCGGCGACCGGGCCAACCGGATCGCCCTCGACGCCTTCGAGACCCTCGGCTGTGCGGGAAGCATCGAACACGCCCAGCTGCTCAGTCACGCCGATGTCGACCGGTTCGCCGCCCTCGGCGTCGTCGCGAGCGTGCAGCCAGAGCACGCCGTCGACGACCGCGACGTCGCGGACCGCTACTGGGCCGGCCGTACCAACCGCGCCTTCATGCTCGCGAGCCTGCTCCGCGCCGGGGCACGACTCGCGCTCGGCTCCGACGCGCCCGTCGCGCCGCTCGACCCCTGGGTCGGCATCGCCGCCGCGGTCGGGCGCACCAGGGACGGCCGTGAAGCCTGGCACCCCGAGCAGGGCGTGTCCCGCCAGGCCGCGCTCGCCGCATCCGCCCGCGGCAGGCACCGGGTCGCGGTCGGCGACCCGGCCGACCTCGCCGTCTGCGAGACCGACCCGTTCGTCGCGTCCCTCGACGACCTGCGGCGGATGAACGTCGCAGCGACCCTGCTCGGCGGCCGGTTCACCCACCGCGCGCTCTGACCCGATGCGGGCCGCGGGGGTTTTCCCCCGCAGCGATTGGGACGCAGGCCCGATGGGCGCGCCGGGCGTTCACGGCGAGGCTGGAGTCATCCACCAAGGAGGACACCATGACCACGACGACACCCGCAACCGTCCCGCACTCCGGGGAATCTGGCAGTCTGGAGACCGTGCAGACCCCTCTGAGCGAAAATCCCGGCTATCGAGGCCTCTGGCGGTCGGTACCACGGGAACTCGGCTTCCTCCTGCTCGCCCTTCCCGTCGCGGTCATCGCCCTGAGCGTGCTGAGCACCGTCTTCTTCACGGGCGTCGGTATGGTCGCGATCTTCGTGGGGCTGTTCGTGATCGTCGCCGCGCTCTATGCCGCGCGTGGTTTCGGCCTCGTGGAGCTGACCCGCCTGCGCTGGGCCGGCCAACCGGCCATCCGGCCTCCCCGGTGGGAACGTGACGGCCAGCCGGTCACCCCGCTTCGAACCCTGCTGGGCCCGCTTGTCGGCGGCCACTACTGGCTCTACCTCCTGCACGGCATGGTCGTGAACTTCGTGATCTCGCTCGTGAGCTGGACCGTCACCGTCGTCTGGCTCTCGATCGCCCTCGGCGGGGTCACCTTCTGGCTGTGGGGCTGGTCGATCCCGCAGGGCCAGGAGGGGGCAACCGGGCTGTTGGGCCTCGGCGAGCTGATTCTGCCGGGTACCCAGGGCGTCGGCAACCCGTACCTCGTCGAGAGCCTGCTCGAACTAGCGCTCGGCCTCGCGTTCCTCGCCACGCTGCCCTACGTCACCCGGGGCCTCGTGCTCGTGCACCGGTTCATCGGCCAGGGCATGCTCGGGGCCTGGCGCTCCGAGGCGCTCACCCGCGAGGTCGCCGACCTGAGCGCCTCCCGCGGCGCGGCCGTCGTCGCAGAGGACCGCGGCCTCCGCCGCCTCGAACGCGATATCCACGACGGACCCCAGCAGCGCCTCGTGCGCCTGCAGATGGACCTCGCGAGCGCCGAACGCAAACTCGACACGGACCCTGCCGCCGCCAGGGCGCTGCTCGCCGAGGCGCGGGAGCAGGCCCACGACACCCTCGAGGAGCTCAGGGCGCTGTCCCGCGGGCTCGTCCCGCCGATCCTGCAGGACCGCGGCCTCACCGTCGCGCTCGAGTCCCTCGCAGCCAGGAGCACCATTCCCGTCGCTCTCGAATTCCAGCTCGAGCCGGGGCTGCGGCTGCCCTCCGAGATCGAACGGAGCGTATATTTCATCGCGGCCGAGCTCCTCACGAACGCCGCCAAGCACTCCCGCGCGAGCGGCATCCGCCTGCACCTCGCCCTGCGCCGGGTGCCGGACGACGACTCAACCTGGCTCGACCTCTGGGTGATCGACAACGGCATCGGTGGGGCTGTCCTCACCGAATCGCACGGGTTGTGCGGCCTCGACGAGCGCCTGCGGGGGCTGCGCGGCCTGCTGTCGATCGACAGTCCGGCCGGAGGTCCCACGAATGTCGGTGCGCACATCCCGCTGGCCGAAACCCTGCCAGGTTCGATCGTCGTATCCTGAACGGGTGACCTCGCCAGAGCAGACCAGCGCAGCATCCGCGGCTCCGCTCCGGCTCGTTCTCGCCGAGGACTCGCTCCTGCTTCGTGAGGGGCTCGTGCGGCTCTTCGACGAGGCCGGGTTCGACTGCGTGGCCGCCTATGGCGACGCGGACGGCCTGCTCGCCGACGTCGATCGCCTCCGGCCGGACATCGCCGTGCTCGACGTGCGGATGCCGCCGACATTCCGGGACGAAGGGGTGCGTGCCGCCCTCGAGCTGCGGCGCCGGCTCCCCGGAGTCGGGATCCTGCTCCTCAGCCAGTATGTCGAGGCCACATACGCTCACGAACTCCTCGCGGCCGGCGACGGAGGACTCGGCTACCTGCTCAAGGACCGGGTCGCCTCCCTCGACGAACTGCAGGATGCCATCCTGCGGATCCACGCCGGTGGAACGGTGCTCGACCCGCAGGTGGTCCGTGAGCTTCTGGGCCGCCGCACCGACCCGCTCGAGAGACTCACTCCCCGGGAGCGGGACGTGCTCGGGCTGATGGCCGAGGGGCGCACCAACGTCAGTATCGCCTCCCGGCTCGTGATCGGGGTCGGCGCCGTCGAGAAGAACGTCACCGCCATCTTCCAGAAGCTCGGCCTCGACGATTCGGGAACGGACCACCGCAGGGTGCTCGCCGTCCTCGCCTTCCTCCGCCACTGAGTATTCTGCTGGCACTGAGTATTCCGCCGGCGCTGAGTATTCCGCTGCCACGAGGCGAATTGAACGTAGATAATTCGGTTTAATCTGATGAAACAGGTGCGAACGCGTCCTGGTGCGGGCAGACTGGAACCATGAGCGCAATCGAGAATTCCAAGCTGGCCATCATCGGAGCGGGCGCCGTCGGCACCTCCCTCGCGTATGCCTCCCTGATCCGGCAGTCGGCCCGCGAGGTGGTGCTCTACGACATCAACGAGCCCAAGGTCGAGGCCGAGGTGCTCGACCTCGCGCACGGCACCCAGTTCACCGGCGCGTCCTGCGTGTCCGGCGGTGCCGACCTCGACATGATCTCGGACGCCAACATGGTCGTGATCACCGCGGGTGCCCGGCAGCACCCCGGCCAGTCCCGCCTCGAAATGTCCGGCGTCAACGTCGGAATCCTCCGCGAACTGATGCCCAAGCTGATCAAGCGCGCCCCCGACGCGGTCTACATGATCGTGACCAACCCCTGCGACATCCTCACCTACGCCGCGCTGCACTTCAGCGGACTTCCCTCCAGCCGGGTGTTCGGCTCCGGCACCGTTCTCGACTCCTCCCGCCTGCGCTGGTTGCTCGCGCACCGGGTCGGCGTTGCGATCGCGAACGTGCACGCCACGATCGTCGGCGAGCACGGCGACTCCGAGTTCCCGCTCTGGTCCCAGGCCAGGGTCGGTCCGATCTCGCTCGACCAATGGGTCGCCGATGACATCTCCCCGGTGACCAACGGACGCGAGAAGTTCTCCGAGGCCGAGTTCGCGGCCATCACCGAGGACGTCAAGACCGCCGCGTACCGGGTGATCGCGGGCAAGGGTGCCACGAACTACGCGATCGGGCTCTCCGGTGCCCGGATCGTCGAGGCCGTGCTGCGCGACGAGGGCGCCGTGCTCCCGATCAGTTCTGTGCTGACCGACTACCGCGGCGTGAGCAACGTCGCCCTGTCCGTCCCGACGGTCGTCAACGCCGAGGGGGTGTCCCGGGTGATCGAGGTGCCCTTCTCCGAGTCGGAACAGGCCCTGTTCCAGCACTCTGCCGACACCCTGCGGGCGACGCTCGACACCCTCGGCCTGAAGTAGGGCGCGGCCCCCACTACGGTGGGAGGCATGTGGCCAGAGGCATTTGCAATCGCCGCGGCCGGTTTCGCCGCGGGCATGATCAACGTCGTCGTCGGTTCGGGGACCCTCATCACCTTTCCGATCCTCGTGCTTCTGGGATACCCGCCGCTCGTCGCCAACGTCTCCAACAACCTCGGACTCGTGGCCGGCGGCGTCGCGGGGACGATCGGCTACCGGCGCGAGATCGCCGCTCATCGCGGTTTCGCCTTCGCCCTTCTCCCTGTCGCCCTGGCCGGCGGCCTCGCCGGTGCCACCCTGCTGCTCGTGCTCCCCAGCAGCGCCTTCAAGGCCATCGTTCCTGTCCTCATCCTCGTCGGGATCCTCCTCGTCGCCGTCGGGCCGTGGATTCAGCGCCGGATCGCCGCACGAACCGCGCCGGCCAGCGAAGCGGATGCGGTGGCGGCGCCGACTGCCGAGGCGGCCGGCATCCCCGGCGGTCGTGGCCGGCGCGTCGGCATCATGGTGAGCATCTTCATCCTCGGCGTCTACGGCGGTTATTTCGGCGCGGCCCAGGGGATCCTGGTGGTGGGCGCCCTCGGCATCCTCACCACGGTCTCGCTCGGGTCACTCAACGCCGTGAAGAATCTCCTCGTCACCGGCGTGAACCTGATGGCCTCGATCATCTTCATCCTGTTCGCGCGCGACTCCATCGACTGGGCCGTGGTCGGTCTCATCACCGTCGGCGCGGGCCTCGGCGGCCTCCTCGGCGCGCGGGTTGGGCGGCGCCTGCCGCCCACTCTCCTGCGCGTGATCATCGTGACCGTCGGCGTCGTCGCGCTCGTCAACCTGATGCTCCACTCCTGACCGTTCTGTCCTCGGGGGAGCAGTCCGGAGTAGGTTGATCGCGGGGGAATTCACATGACGCTCGCAGCTTCAGCACTGGTCCGCTCCGTAACTTTGATCTGCGCCCTGACCGCGGTAGTGACGCTCGCCGGGTGCACGCAGGGTTCCGGCGGTTCCTCTCCGGGTGCCTCGCCAGAACCCACGGCATCCGCGACGACGACGTCCCTGCCCGTCGCGCTCGACTGTGGCCTGGTCCTGCCGGTCGACCGGGCCGCAGCCGCGCTCGGACTCCCGACGAACAGCCTCTTCGATCAGGCCACCCGGCCCACCGCCGAGCAGCAGCCGAGCAGCGGCGCCACCCAGATCATCGTGCAGGACGCGGCCGATGCCCTCGGCGGCCTGGTCGACTGCAGCTGGTCAGCCCCGGACAACGGCACCGGAGCGCTGACGGACGACGGCAGCCGGATGCTCCCGCGCGTGAGCGTCCGTGTCCTCCGGAATGCCGCAGACGAGTTCACCGCCGGCGAACCGGATTCCGACGACGGCCTGCGGGGCCTGCACCCGGTCGAACTTGGCGACACGGCGTACGTGGCCTGCCATCCGCCGGAGCACGACTCCTGCCGGGCCGAAATCCTGGTCGGAACCACCTGGGTCAACGCGACCGTGAGCCCGCAACCCACCGAGGAGAGCTTCGTCGCGTTCGCCGGCACGGTCGTCGCTGCCGTCCGATCCGCCGGGTCCGCACCGGTCACGACGGCGCCCGTGCTCGTCGGTTGTGACGCGCTCCTGACCACTGCCGACCTCGCGGATGCCGTCGCCATCGTCCATGCGAACCCGACGGACTACGGAGCAGCCGGGAGCGGGGACATCGGCATCCGGCCCGCCGCGCAGAGGACGGCCGGTCTTGTTCGGTGCGGCTGGTCGAGCTCGGATTCCGGGGCGTCCTCAGGCGGTGCACTCCTGAACATCCTGCCGGCGGCCTCGGCCGTCTGGCGGGCGACACCGCCGAACCAGGCCAATTCCAGCATCCGGTTCGAAGCGGTGAGCGGGCTCGGGGACGAGGCATTCGCCGGCTGCGGAGGGGACACCTGTGAGGTCGACGTGCTTTCCGGCGGTGTCTGGGTGCTCGTGCAGCACGACGCTCAGCCGACCGGCAACCTGGACGGAGCGAAGACGCTTGCGACCGCCGCCCTGGCCAACTACCTCGCCAACCGATAGGGCGCCGGGGCAATTGCCGGCTACGGAAAGGGAATGACCGGATATGGAGGGGATGACGGGAATCGAACCCGCGCCATCAGTTTGGAAAACTGAGGCTCTACCATTGAGCTACATCCCCATGAGTGCCGAACTGCGCACTCAAATACCTTAGTACAGCAACGGCGACCTCGCGTACGCGAACCGGCCATGGGCATCCGGTCGGTGCAGTAGACTTACCGAGGTCAATCCGCTGTCGCGTGCACCTGCGTGGCGTCAGGCTGACTCCAACGGGTTGAGACAATATCCGGGGCGTAGCTCAGCTTGGTAGAGCGCTCGGTTTGGGGCCGAGAGGTCGCAGGTTCGAATCCTGTCGCCCCGACCATCACCCCCCTCTGAACCAGATCGAACACAGGAGATAACCCACGTGAAGTCCACGGTCGAAAAGCTGAGCCCCACGCGCGCCAAGGTCACCATTTCGGTGACCCCGGAGGAGCTGAAGCCCAGCATCACCCACGCATATGGTCACATTGCCGAAGACATCAACATCCCCGGCTTCCGCAAGGGCAAGGTTCCGCCGCCCATCATCGACCAGCGCGTCGGTAAGTCGGCCGTCCTCGAGCACGCCGTCAACGAAGGCCTCGACGGTTTCTACCGTGCCGCCGTCGACGAGCACAAGCTCCGCCCGCTCGGCCGCCCCGAGGCCGACATCGTCGAGTGGCCGTCCGACAAGGACTTCTCCGGCGACCTCAAGCTCTCCATCGAGGTTGACGTCCGCCCCGAGATCGACCTTCCCGCATACTCCGGCCTCAAGCTCGTCGTCGACACGGCCGAGGTCACCGACGAGGACGTCACCGAGGAGCTCGACAAGCTGCGCAGCCGCTTCGGCACGCTCATCACGGTCGACCGCCCCGCCAAGACCGGCGACTTCGTGCAGATCGACCTCGTCGCCTCCATCGGCGACGTCGAGGTCGACAACGCGACCGGCATCTCCTACGAGGTCGGCACCGGCGACTTGATCGACGGCATCGACGAGGCACTCGACTCGCTCAGCGCGACCGAGACCACGACCTTCAACTCCACCCTCATGGGCGGCGACCACGAAGGCGAATCCGCAGAGATCACCGTGACGGTCCTCGCCGTCAAGGAGCGCGAGCTTCCCCCCGTCGACGACGACTTCGCGCAGATCGCCAGCGAATTCGACACCGTCGCAGAGCTCACCGAAGACCTCAAGGCGCAGGCGCTGCGCTCCAAGATCTTCGGCCAGGGCACCCAGGCTCGCGAACTGCTCATCGAGCAGCTCCTCGCCTCCGTCGAGGTCCCGATCCCGACCGCGATCATCGAGGACGAGGTGCGCCGTCACCTCGAGGGCGAGAACCGCCTCGAAGACGACGTGCACCGCGCCGAGGTCACCGAGTCGAGCGAGAAGACCTTCCGCCAGCAGATCCTGCTCGACACGATCGCCGAGGCCGAGAAGGTCCAGGTCAGCCAGGACGAGCTCACCCAGTACCTGATCCAGGGCGCAGCCCAGTACGGCATGGACCCGAGCGAGTTCGTCCAGGCGCTCAGCGGAAACGGCCAGATCCCGTCGATGGTCGCAGAGGTCGCCCGCAACAAGGCCCTCGCGATCGCCCTCGGCAAGGCGGAGGTCGTTGATGGCAACGGCGCCGTCGTCGATCTCGCCGAGTTCACCGCGATCGCGGGCGACGAGCCCGAGGCCGCCGCGGACGGGACCACCTCCGTCGACGTCGACATCGACGCCGTCACGGTCGACCCCGCCGCGGACGCCGCAGCAGCCGCCGCGTCGGAAGACGCTGACGACGAGGCCGCCGAGGTCCCCGCGAAGCCGAAGAAGAAGGCCGCAGCCAAGAAGTAACACCCGCGGGCAGCATCCGCTGCCAGCACCCGCTGTACTCCAGCGAACGAGGGCCGGGCGTCTCAGGACGTCCGGCCCTTCCGTGTTCCCGGGCGCGGGGGAGCCGCGCAATCTGCCGAGGGCGAACACGGCCGTTCTGGCTCTCAGGCTCCTATAGATTCAATCTCAAGCGACAAGTGAAACGGAGCGCGACATGGCCGATATGACCCCAACACCCGGCGTTTTTGACCGACTGCTGAAAGACCGCATCATCTGGCTCGGTTCGGAGGTCCGGGACGAGAACGCCAACGAGATCTGTGCCAAGATCCTGCTGCTCGCCGCGGAGGACTCTGAGCGGGACATCTTCCTGTACATCAACTCGCCCGGCGGCTCGATCACGGCCGGCATGGCCATCTACGACACGATGAAGTTCGTACCGAACGACATCGTCACCGTCGGCATCGGGCTGGCGGCCTCCATGGGCCAGTTCCTGCTGTCCTCCGGCACCAAGGGCAAGCGGTACATCACGCCGAACGCGCGGGTCCTGCTGCACCAGCCGTCCGGCGGCTTCGGCGGCACGGCGGCAGACATCCAGACGCAGGCGAAGGTCATCCTCGACATGAAGAAGCGGATGGCGGAACTCACGGCGGAGCAGACCGGCAAGTCGGTCGAGCAGATCCTGATCGACAACGACCGCGACAACTGGTTCACCGCCCAGGAAGCCGTGACCTACGGCTTCGTCGACCACCTGCGCGGCTCCGCGTCGGAAGTAATCGGCGGCGGCGGCACCGACGACTCAGTGAACAAGATCTAGGACGGGCGTACACGACATGGAATTCACGAATTTTGGTCACCAGGCCGGTGGCCGCGCACCGCAGGCTCCCGAGTCTCGGTACATCCTCCCCACCTTCGAAGAACGCACGGCCTACGGCTACAAGCGCCAGGACCCCTACGCGAAGCTCTTCGAGGACCGCATCATCTTCCTCGGCGTCCAGGTCGACGACGCGTCCGCTGACGACGTCATGGCCCAGCTCCTCGTGCTCGAGAGCCAGGACCCTGACCGCGACATCGTGATGTACATCAACTCACCGGGTGGCTCCTTCACCGCGATGACGGCGATCTACGACACGATGCAGTACATCCGTCCGCACATCCAGACGGTCTGCCTCGGCCAGGCGGCGTCCGCCGCCGCCGTGCTGCTCGCCGGCGGAACGCCCGGCAAGCGCCTCGCGCTGCCGAACGCACGCATCCTCATCCACCAGCCCTCGGCCGGTGGACAGGGCGGCGGCCAGGCTTCCGACATCGAGATCCAGGCAGCGGAGATCCAGCGGATGCGCGACTGGCTCGAAGAGACGATCGCGCACCACTCCAACCGCACCTCGGCGCAGGTCCACAAGGACATCGACCGCGACAAGATCCTCGGCGCCCCCGAGGCCCTCGAATACGGCCTGATCGACCAGATCCTGACGAGCCGCAAGAACGTTCCGGTCCTCGTCAAGTAGCAGTTCCCTTTCGCGACGGGGCAGGTCCCCGTTCTCCTGTCGCCCGCGCGGCGGCCGGTCGGATGCGCAAGCACCGGCAGGCCGCCGCGTTCCGGTTTTCGCCGGTCGGGCGCCGCGCGATATCCCACCCGCGGGGGATTATTACGGGTTTCCACCGATCCGCGTCGCTTGCACCCCAGTGTCACCCCCAGAGGCTAGGCTCGGTTCAGCGAAACAAGCGTTACCAGCACGACCGATGGAGGAGGCTGACGGATGGCCCGAATAGGCGAAAGCGCCGACCTGCTGAAGTGTTCCTTCTGTGGGAAGAGTCAGAAGCAGGTCCAGCAGCTGATCGCCGGTCCCGGTGTCTACATCTGCGACGAATGCGTCGAGCTGTGCAACGAGATCATCGAAGAACGCCTGGCCGAGGCCGGCGCCGAAGAGACCACGGGCGAGTTCGAACTGCCCAAGCCCAAGGAGATCTTCGGGTTCCTTGAGGAATACGTCATCGGCCAGGAAGCCGCCAAGCGCGCACTGGCCGTCGCCGTCTACAACCACTACAAGCGCGTGCGCTCCCGTGCCACGCTCACCGCCGCCGACGCGATCCACGACGACGTGGAAATCGCCAAGTCCAACATCCTCCTGATCGGCCCGACCGGCTGCGGCAAGACCTATCTCGCCCAGACGCTCGCCAAGCGCCTCAACGTGCCGTTCGCCGTCGCGGACGCGACCGCACTCACCGAGGCCGGATACGTCGGCGAAGACGTCGAGAACATCCTGCTCAAGCTCATCCAGGCCGCCGACTACGACGTCAAGCGTGCCGAGACGGGCATCATCTACATCGACGAGATCGACAAGATCGCCCGCAAGGCCGAGAACCCCTCGATCACCAGGGACGTGTCCGGTGAGGGCGTGCAGCAGGCTCTGCTGAAGATCCTGGAAGGAACCGTCGCGTCTGTGCCCCCGCAGGGCGGGCGCAAGCATCCGCACCAGGAATTCATCCAGATCGACACGACCAATGTGCTGTTCATCGTGGCCGGCGCGTTCGCGGGACTCGACGACATCATCTCCACCCGTGCTGGCAAGAAGGGCATCGGCTTCGGCGCCCCGCTACACAGCAAGGGTGACGATGTGAACCTCTTCAGCGAGGTCCTCCCCGAAGACCTGCACAAGTTCGGACTCATCCCCGAATTCATCGGCCGGCTGCCCGTCGTCACGACGGTCACCCAGCTCGACCAGGTCGCCCTCATGCAGATCCTCACGGTTCCGAAGAACGCCCTCGTGCGCCAGTACCAGCGGATGTTCGAGCTCGACGGCGTCGAACTCGACTTCGAGCAGCCCGCGCTCGAGGCCATCGCCGACCTCGCCGTGCTGCGCAAGACCGGCGCCCGGGGCCTCCGCGCGATCATGGAAGAGGTCCTCGGGCCGATCATGTTCGAGGTGCCGTCCTCCAGCGAGGTCGCCAGGGTCATCGTGACCAGGGCTGCCGTGCTCGACAACGCCGCCCCGACCATCGTGCTGCACAAGGCCGCCCGCCGCGTCGAGAAGTCCGCCTAGCCCCGAAACCCATCACGACCTGAACCGCCTCCGACCACAGTCGGGGGCGGTTTTTGGTGCAGGCGGGTCGGCGGCCACTTGACAGGGCGCCACTGGCAATATCTAATATATTGCATGCCGGTTCCCGTTCCCGATGCGCTGCATCGACCAGCCTCCCTGCGCGACTATGCCTACGAGGCACTCCGCACCGCGATCGTCGACGGAACGCTCGCCCCCGGCGAGAAGCTTCGTGACGCCGAGCTCGAGTCCTGGCTCGGGGTCAGTCGCACGCCGATCCGCGAGGCCATCGCCCGGCTCGAAACCGCAGGTCTCGTTCGAACCGAGCGTGCCAGGCAGACCGTCGTCGCGCCGCTGGACGAACGGACGGCACTGAACGCGCAGGCGATCGCCGCAGCGCTCCACGAACTCGCCGCGCGCGAGGCGGTCGCCCAGCTCACCGCCGGGGACATCGCCGCGATGAAGGCGGCCAACGACCGGTTCCGGCTCGCCCTGGCGACGAACGACGTCGATGCCGCCATCGCCGCGGATGACGATTTCCACGACGTCGCGGTGCGCGCGAGCGCGAACCAGCTGCTGCCGGCACTGCTCGAGCAGGTCACGCCCACCCTGAGGCGCCTGGAACGCGCCCGGTTCTCCTCCCTTGCGGGGCGGGCATCCGTTGCCGACCACGAGCGCATCATCGGATTCTGCGCTGCCGGGCAAGCCGACCAAGCCGGCACGGCCGTACGCGAGAACTGGCTCACCCTCGGGCGGATGCTGGCCGCGACTGCCAACGTGACCCTGAACCCCTGAACCCCTGAACCCCTGAACCCCTGAACCCCTGAACCCCTGAACCCCCACCCCGATCCAAAGGACCCCATGGCACTGCGCGATTTTCCCCGTCACCCGCTCACCTTCGGCCCGAGCCCCATTCACCCGCTCGACCGGCTCAGCGCCCACCTCGGTGGCGCCCGTGTCTGGGCCAAGCGTGAGGACGTGAACAGCGGCCTCGCTTTCGGCGGTAACAAGACCCGGAAGCTGGAGTACCTGATTCCGGAGGCCCTTGCCCAGGGTGCGGACACCCTCGTCTCCATCGGCGGCATCCAGTCCAACCACACCAGGCAGGTCGCCGCGGTCGCCGCCCACCTCGGCCTGAAGGCTGTTCTGGTGCAGGAGCAGTGGGTGGACTGGCCGGACAGCGTCAACGACCGGGTGGGCAACATCCTGCTCTCCCGGCTCACCGGTGCCGACGTGCGCATCTCATCCGAGGGGTTCGGAATCGGCTTCAAGGACTCGTGGACGCAGGCCATCGCCGACGTCGTGGCCGCGGGAGGAATCCCGTATCCGATCCCTGCTGGTGCCTCCGACCACCGACTGGGCGGACTCGGCTTCGCGAACTGGGCCCACGAAGTGGCCGCCCAGGAGAAAGAGCTCGGTGTGTTCTTCGACACGATCGTGGTCTGCAGCGTCACCGGGTCGACCCACGCGGGCATGATCGCCGGATTCGCCGACCTCGAGGCGAACTTCGGGGGTCGCAAGCGGCGCGTGCTCGGGATCGACGCATCCGCCACGATCGAGGCCACTCGCGACCAGGTCGCCCGCATCGCGCGCAACACGGCGGAACTGATCGGCGTGGGGCGTCCCATCACCGACGACGAGATCACCGTGCTCGAAGGCTGGGCGGGGAACTTCTACGGGATACCGGTGGAGTCGACGAATGCCGCCATCCGGCTCACGGCGAGCCTCGAGGGCGTCATCATCGACCCCGTCTACGAGGGAAAGTCGATGGCCGGACTGATCGACCTCGTCACGACGGGCGACATTGCCAGGGACGGCAACGTCCTCTACGCCCACCTCGGCGGCCAGCCGGCGATCAACGCATACAGCGCGCTGTATCACTGAGTCCCTGCCGGGACAGGGAGGTCGGCGCGGCTAGTCAAGCCGCGCCGGTCGAGCAGCGGCTGGATGATCGCATCGCGCCCCCTGAAGTCCCGGTACGCCTCGAGCGGGTCGATGCCGCCCCCGCGAGCGAGCAGGCGTTCCCGGAACCGCTCACCGTTCTCCCTGGTCAGGCCGCCGTGCTCGGCGAACCAGGCGCCGGTGTCCGCGTCCTGCACCTCGCTCCAGATGTACGAGTAGTAGCCCGCGTCGTACCCGCCGGAGAAGGTGTGCGCGAAATAGGTGCTCGCGTACCGGGTCGGCACGGCGGGGTTGTCGAGGCCGGCGGCGGTGAGACAGGCGGCCTCGAAGGCGGCGACATCGGTGATCTCGGTGCCGGCATCCGCTTCGATGCCGTGCCAGGCCTGGTCGAGCAGTGCGGCGGCGAGGTATTCGCTCGTCGCGAAGCCCTCGTTGAAGGTCGCAGACGCGTGGATGCCCGCGACGACCTCCGGGGGCAGCGGCTCGCCGGTCTCCCGGTGGTGCGCATAGTTCGCGAGCACCTCCGGGTCGAAACGCCACATCTCGTTGACCTGGCTCGGGAACTCGACGAAGTCCCGGTACACGTTCGTCCCGGCGAATTTCGGGTAGGTGACCCGCGCGAAAAGCCCGTGGAGGGCGTGCCCGAACTCGTGGAAGAGCGTGGTGACCTCGTCGAGGCTCAGCAGCGTGGCCTCCCCGGCGGCCGGCTGCGGCACATTGAGGTTGTTGCAGACGATCACGGGCGTGCCGAGCAGATCCGACTGCGAGACGAGGGCGTTCATCCACGCCCCGCCGCGCTTGGAATCCCGGGTGTACACGTCGAGGATGTACAGGCCGACGGGGGAGCCGTCCTCCTCGCACACTTCGAACACCCGCGCATCGGGGTGCCACGCGGCGAGCGAGGCACGTTCGGTGAAGGTCACCCCGTAGAGGCGCTGGGCGGCGTAGAAGACGCCGTCGCGCAGCACGCTCTCGAGCTCGAACCAGGGGCGCAGGGCGGCCGTGTCGACGTCGTACCTGGCCCGGCGCATCCGCTCGGAGTAGAACGCCCAGTCCCAGGCGGCGATGTCGAAGCCCTCCGCGAGGATCCCCGCAGCGACGTCGGCGTCGACGAGGGCCTGCAGTTCGGCCTGCTCGGCGCGCGCGTTGCGGGCGGCCGGAACCGCGAGCCGGTGCAGCAGGTCCCCGACGGCGGCGGGCGTCCTGGCGGTCCCGTCGGCCGTGACCGCGGCCGCGTGGGTCGCGAAGCCGAGCAGGCGGGCGCGTTCGGCGCGGAGGCGGGTGATCGACAGCACGAGGGCGCGGTTGTCGTGCTCTCCGCCACGGATGCCCCTGGCACGCGAGGCGGCGAGCAACCGTTCGCGCACGCCCCGGTTGGTGAGCAGCGCGAGGTAGGGGTGGCCGGTGAAGAGCACGAGGGTGATCACGAAACGGCCGGGCATGCCACGGTCGGTTGCGGCCTGGGCCGCGGCGGAGAGCTGGCCGGCAGAGAGACCGTCGAGCTCCGAAGCGTCGTCGACGACGAGGGCGAGGTCGTTGGTATCGGCGAGAAGGTTCTTCTCGAACCGGGTTGTGGCGACGGAGAGCCGCGTGTTGAAGTCGCGGAGCAGCGCCTTGTCTGCGTCGGACAGCCCGGCGCCGGCGAGGGTGAACTGGGTGAAATACCGCTCGAGGAGGTACCGGGTCTCCGGGTCGAGCCCGAGCTCGTCTGCGCGCGCGTGCAAGGCCGCGATGCGCGCGAAGAGCTCGGGGCGCAGCCGGATCGCGTCGGAGTGGGCCGCGAGCAGGGGAGCGAGCTCCTCCTCCAGGGCGATCGTGAACGGGCTGGAATCTGAGGAGCTCCGGTTGAAGAACACCGCGGCGACCCGGTCGAGCAACTGGCCGCTCCGTTCAAGCGCCAGCAGGGTGTTCGCGACGGACGGCTCCGCGGGGTCGGAACAGATCGTTTCGACCTCGGCGAGCTGCTCGGCCATGCCTTCGAGGAACGCGGGCCGGTAGTGCTCGTCGCGAATGGCGGCATACGGCGGGAGTTGGAACGGGAGCGTGCTCGGCCGGGCGAAGGGGTTGTGCTGGTCCATGCCTTAAACCTAGTTCCGAATTCAGGAGTACGACCCGCCAGTGGGGTGCCGGAGCCCGGATCAGTGCGGCGGATGCCGGCGAGCGGTGTCCTCCTCGATCCCGACTCCTGAATTCGGTACAGGTCCTAGGCTGTCAGCATGACCGCCGAGCAAACACGCGAGCCCGCACACTCCCAGCCGGACAACAGGGACGCCGACCGCGTCGAGATCGCCCCGCACGGCGAGGCGATCCGCGACACCTATACGCACGGGCACCACGAGAGCGTGCTCCGCTCGCACACCTGGCGTACCGTCCTGAACTCGGCCGCGTACCTGATCCCGCACCTTACGCCGGGGCTGAGGGTCCTCGATGTCGGCTGCGGGCCTGGCACGATCACGGTCGACCTCGCGCGCCGGGTTTCTCCGGGCACGGTCACCGGCGTCGACGCCTCCGCTGCGATCGTCGCCCAGGCGGCCGGGCTCGCCGTCGACGAGGGTGTGCCCAACGTCACCTTCCGGGTCGGCGACGTCTATGCCCTCGACTTCGCGGACGACAGCTTCGACCTCGTGCACGCGCACCAGGTGCTTCAGCACCTGGCCAACCCGGTCGCCGCCCTGAGGGAACTCCGCCGCGTGCTGAAACCGGGCGGCATCCTCGCCGCCCGCGATGTCGACTACGGCGGCGTGGCCTGGTACCCCAAGCTCCCCGGCCTCCAGTCCTGGATGACCGCCTACCGTGCGGTGCACTACTGGAACGGAGGTGATCCAGACGCCGGCCGCGCGCTCAAGGCCTGGGCCAGGCTCGCCGGCTTCGACGCGGTGACGAGCAGTGCGTCCATCTGGTGCTTCGCCACGGATGCCGAGCGCGACTGGTGGGGGGAATCCTGGGCCCTGCGCGCGACCGAGTCCGATTTCGCCGCGCACGCGATCGAATCCGGGGCCGCCGACCTCACCGACCTGCGCGCCATGTCCGCAGCCTGGCGGCAGTGGGCAGGCGACCCCGATGGCTGGTTCGGCATGCCGCACGGCGAGATCATCGCGGTCAAGTAGCTTTTGTCACCGAGCAGGGGACCTCAGGAAAAGTAGACTCGAGCGTGCCCTTCCTCGACCGCCTCCAGCACTGGGCCGCCCTGCAGCCGGACGCGAACGCCGTCACGATCGGTGCGGACCGGCTCAGCTACGCCGAACTCCAGGTCCGGTCGAGCCGCCGCGCCCGCGAACTGGCGGGGGAGTCGTCCGGCGGCCCGACCGTGCTCTGCCTGCCGAACGGTCTCGACTTCGTCGTGGACTTCGTCGCCGCGGTCGCGGGCGTGGGTACTGTCGCCGTGCTCGACCCGGACTGGCCGGCCCTGCAGCGCACGGCGATCGAGCGGATGCTGCGCGAGGCCGGCTCGACGCCGCTACCGGCGTCTTCATCGCGGGCGCCGACGACGCCACCGGCGCCAGCCGGCCTCCGCGACGGGCCAGCGGATTCGGTCTTCCTCTACGGCTTCACCTCGGGCACCACCGCGCTGCCCAAGGCTTTCACCCGCGGCAGGGACTCCTGGCAGCGGGCCTTCGCAGCGAGTTCCGCCTTGTTCGACCTCCGCGCCGACGACCGGGTCCTCGCCCCCGGACCGCTGTCGGCGAGCCTGACGCTCTACGCCCTCGCCGAAACCCTCTACGCGGGGGCTGCGTTCCACACCCTGCCGCACTTCGACGTCGGCGATGCCCTCGACTCCGTGGCACACGCCGGCGTGACCCGCATCGTCGCCGTCCCGACCGCGCTCCGAATGCTCGCCGAGCGGGGTTTGATCGCCGGCGTGGACGGAGGCGCGCTCACCGCGATCGTCAGCGCGGGCGCCCGGCTCGACGCCGCCACTCTCGCGAGTGTCCGGAACTGGGCGCCCCGAGCCACGGTCTTCGACTATTACGGCGCCGCGGAACTGAGCTTCGTCACCGCCAGGCGACTCCGCCCCGGTGAGGACCGGACCGAGTCGCCGACGGCCGTCGGCCGGCCGTTCCCCGGCGTCGACGTGCGCGTCCTCGATGACGCGGGCCGGGCATCCGCCCCCGGAGCCACCGGGACCATCGTCGTGCGCAGCCGCCTGGTCAGCGCAGGCTACGCCTGGGGCGACGACGGCACGGCGTTCGCCCGCGTCGCTGCTGACCAGACCGGCGAGTGGTGCACGGTCGGCGACCAGGGCCATCTCGACGACGCCGGCGAACTGCACTTCGAGGGCCGCCGGGCCGACATGATCGTCACCTCCGGTCACAACGTCTACCCGCAGGAGGTCGAGGCGACCCTCCTCACCGGCCTCGGCGGCTCCGCTGCAGGCGGGGCCGGAGCACAGGTCGTCGTGACCGGCCTCGCGGATGCCCGGCGCGGTACGCTGCTCGTCGCCGCGCTCCTCGAAGCACCCGACCCCGGCGCTGGGGCGTTCACCCTCGCCGACCTGCGGACGGCCGCGACCGGCCTCGCCCCGCCGAAACGCCCGCGCGCCTATTACCGGATCACGGACCTGCCCGTCACCCGGGCGGGCAAGGTCAGCCGGCGCCTGCTTGCCGACTGGATCACCGAAGGAGACCCCCGTGTCGAGCGCCTCGACTGAGCACACCGCCGCGGCTCCTGCCGCCGACCGCGAGCCCGTCATCCTCTGGGGTCGTCGCACGGCCTTCGGGCGAAGCGGCGGAGCCCTGTCCCTGATCACCGCCGACCGGCTGCTCGCCCCCGTGCTCTCCGCGGTCGTCGCCGACCTCGGCCTCGATCCCGCGCACATCGACGACGTGATCATCGGGAACGCCACGGGCGGCGGCGGGAACCTCGCCCGCCTCGCGCTGCTCGAGGCCGGATTCCCGGTGAGCGTGCCAGGCCTGACCGTCGACCGGCAGTGCGGGTCCGGGCTGGAGGCGATCGTGCTCGCCTGCCGCCTCGTCGCCGCGGGCGCCGGCAGCCTCTACCTGGCCGGCGGTGTCGAGAGCTGCAGCACCGCGCCCCTCCGCGCGCACCGCGTGAGTTCGGCGCCGGGGGAGCCGGACTTCTTCGATCGCGTCCGGTTCGCGCCGGATTCGGTCGGCGACCCCGACATGGGCGTCGCCGCCGAGAACGTGGCCGCGCACTTCGGAATCGGCAGGGAACGCCAGGACGCCTTCGCCGCCCGCAGCCACCGTCGCGCCGTCGCCGCCGCGGGTGCGGGAGCGTTCGAGGCAGAGATCGTCGGGATCGCCGGCATCGACGGGACGGGCGCACGCGTCACGGCCGACGAAGGCCCCCGCCCGAAGCTCGACGCTGCCCTGCTCCGCCGCTTCCCAGCGGCCTTCCGCCCGGGCGGAACGGTCACGGCAGGCAATTCCTGCGCAGACGCCGACGGCGCCGTAGTCGTGCTCGTCACGAGCAGGGCCCGCGCGAGGGACCTCCTGGCGAGCGGCTCATTCCAGGCCGGAACGGGCAGCCCCGGCTTCCTCACATTCGTCGACGCCGTCCCGGCCGGAACCGACCCCAACCTGCTCGGTGCCGGCGGCGGCGAGGCAGGCAGGTCCCTGCTCGCGCGCACGGGCATCCCTGCCGAGGCCCTCGCTCGCGTCGAGATCGTCGAAGCCTTCGCGGCCCAGGTGCTCGCCTCCCTCGACCTGATCGACGTGCCGGAGGACAGAGCCAACCGGCAGGGCGGCGCGCTCGCCCTCGGGCACCCGTTCGGCGCATCCGGTGCCCTGATCGTGCTGCGGCTTCTGGCACAGTCCCGCGCCGACGGTGTCGAGGGGGCGGATTCCCCGAAGGGGGCGGATGCCCCGAAGGGGGCGCACGCCCTCGCCATGGTCAGCATCGCCGGCGGTCTCGGGCTCGCGGCGCTCTTCCGCTGGGAGGGCGCGCCCGGCTAGGGGTTCGTTCGTCTCAGGGCTCTTCCGCTGGGCGACAGGGCAGGCCAGTATGAAGCTGCAGACGCAGGGGCGACGGGAGGACACATGGCCAGGCTGATCTACTCGGGTATCACGTCGCTCGACGGGTACACAGCGGATGCCGCCGGTGATTTCGACTGGGCGACGCCCGACGAGGAGGTGCACGCCTTCATCAACGCCCTCGAACGCAAGATCGGCACCTACCTGTACGGACGCAGGATGTACGAGACGATGGCGTTCTGGGAGACCGCGAGAGAACTCGTCGATCCGCCCGACGTGGTGCGGGAGTACACCGATATCTGGCAGGCCGCCGAAAAGGTCGTCTACTCGCACAACCTCGCGGCGGTCACGACGACGCGGACGCGCATCGAGCGCTCCTTCGACGCCGCCGAGGTACGCAGCCTCGTCGCGGACAGCAGGCTGAGCGTGTCCATCGGCGGTCCTGGGCTCGCCGCGCACGCGCTCAAGGCGGGCGTTGTCGATGAGATCCACCGTTTCGTGACGCCGATCATCGTCGGCGGCGGCACCCGGTTCCTGCCGGAGCACCTGAGGATGCCGCTCGAGCTCCGGGGTGAACGACGATTCCGAAACGGAATGGTGTACCTGCGGTATGTCGTGCCGCAGGCCTGATCCGCGGGCCCGGCGGCCCGGCCCCTGCCGCCGGGATCCGGGGGCGGGCGACCGGTCGTGACCCGGCAGAAGCGCCAGCGGCTGCTGATCGCGCTTGTCCAGGTCCTGGCCATGTCCGCCTGGTTCTCCGCGTCCGCGGTCGTTCCTGCGCTCAGGCTGGAGTGGAATATCTCGACGGTCGACGCGGTCTGGCTGACGGCATCCGTGCAGCTCGGTTTCGTGGTCGGCGCCGTCCTGTCCGCGGTCCTGAACGCGGCGGACCGGATACCGCCCCAGCTGTTGATGGCGGGGTGCGCGCTGGGCACCGCCGGGTGCATTCTCGCGTTCACCGCGACGGCGACGGACCTCGCGACGGCGCTCCTCCCGCGCTTCCTGACCGGTGCGCTGCTGGCGGGCGTGTACCCGGTCGGGATGAAACTCACGGCGTCCTGGGCGCCGTCCCTGGCCAGGGGGCGGGCCTTCGGCCTCATGATCGCGGCCCTGACCCTCGGCTCAGCACTGCCGCACCTCGTCCGCGGACTGCCCGATCTGGCGTGGCGGGACGTGATGAACGTCTCCGCGGTTCTCGCCGCCGTCGCCGCGGTCGTTGCGGCGCTCCTGATCCGGTCGGGCCCGCACGGTTCGTCCGGGAGCGCCCCGATCAACCCGCGGTACGCCGTGGACATGTTCAGGGACAGACGTTCTCGCCTGGCCAATTTCGGCTACTTCGGCCACATGTGGGAGTTGTTCGCGCTCTGGACCTGGCTGCCCGCCTTCGTTCGCGCCGGCCGGTCGGCGGCGGGAGAGTCCGTGGCGGCCTGGGACACACTCGTCATCTTTCTCGTGATCGGAGTGGCCGGTGCGTCCGGCGCCCTGCTGGGCGGGTGGGCGGCCGACCGATACGGTCGCGGTCCTGCGGGTGCCGGAGCCCTGATCGTCAGCGGCAGCTGTGCCCTCGCCTCTCCGCTGTTCTTCACTGCGGCGCCGGTGACCCTCGTCATCGTCCTAGCGGTGTGGGGCGCATCCGTCATCGCCGATTCCGGCGTCTTCTCCACCTCGCTCAGCGAGTCCGCCGATCCGCGCTACGTGGGCACGGCATTGACCGTCCAGACGGCCATCGGCTTCCTGATCACAGTCGTCACGATCCAGGTCGTCCCGGTGCTCGCCGGACTCGTGGGCTGGCAGTACGCCCTGCTGGTCCTGGTACCCGGTCCCATCCTGGGCGCCGCCGCGATGATCCGTCTCGCCCTCTCGGCGGGACCGGACCGGCCGGGCGCGACGGAACCGGTGATCCCGCGCGACTGATACCCGCGGGACCTCCGGGTCTAGATCCAGTCCTCGTCGTCCTCGACCTCGATCGAGGGCTGCGTGATCGTTGCGCTGTCGTCGACCGCGTTGTAGCGGATGACGGTGCCGTCATCGAGCTCGATCACCGGCTTGGCCTCGAGCCAGGTCAGCGTCCAACGCCACGAATCCGTACCGTCCTTCGGGGCGACCGTGAGGTCCTGCTCGACCGTGCTGACCGCGAGGAGGACAACCTCGGGCAGACCGGACGGCGCCGTGCCGCCGAACGACCAGCGGGTTCCCACCTGCATCGGGCTCAGAGCTCGATCTCGTAGGTGACCCAGTCGGTGCGGGTGCCGACGTCGTCGTAGAGACGCTGGGCGGTCTCGTTGTCCGCGGCGGTGATCCACTGCACGGTCGTGAGCTTGTGCTCGGCCGCGTAGTCCTTGGCGAACCCGATCAGCGAACGGCCGACGCCGCCCGTACGGTGCTCCGGCACGACGAACAGGTCGTCGATGAAGAGACCGCGGGTGGCGCTGAGCGTGTTCGGCACCTCCCGGTAGTGCGCGAAGCCCACGAAGTCGCCGTCGTCACTGACTGCGACCGCGCCGTTCAGCACGTGGTTCCGATCGATGATCCAGCTCCAGACGCGGAGGGCCTTCTCATCGGTCAGTTCGCTCTTGTAGAACTCGCTGTAGCCCTCGAAGAGGCCCAGCCAGGCGAAAAAGTCCTTGTCGCCCAATGCTCGTACGTGAATAGCCATCTGGTTCTCCCTAACTCTCCGACACCGTGGCGAGCACGATTTCCGTGACTGCCAACTCGCCGCCTTCGACAAAAACCAATTCCGAGATCCGGCCGACAGCCTGCAGATCTGCGGCAGCCTGCGCGAGCAGGGCAACCTCTGCAGCCGTACCGCTAATTACAGCAGATGCGACGTCGGTTTTCTGGGACGCTTTCGCATCCGTCTTTCCGCGCCGGATGCCGGTGAGCGCGCGACTGGACAGCTCGAGCAGTGCGGGGTTCCCCCCTGAACCTGCGGCGAGGTCTGCCGCGATGGGCCAGGCGGCCCGGTGCACGGATCCCTCGTTGGACCAGGACCACGCCTCTTCGGTCGCGAACGGCACGAACGGGGCGAACAGACGGAGCAGGGTCGACAGTGCGGTGCGGAGCGCCGCGACGGCCGAGGCCTGCCCGGCGCCGGCTTCGCCGTACGCGCGTTCCTTGACGAGCTCGAGGTAGTCGTCGCAGAACGTCCAGAAGAAGCTCTCGGTGACCTCGAGGGCGCGGGCGTGGTCGTAGCTGTCGAACGCGGTCGTCGCCTGGGCGACGACACTCGTGAGGCGGGCGATCATGCTGCGGTCGAGGGGCTCGGTGATCGCGGCGTCCGCTGCCCCGTCGAAGCCGAGGATGAACTTCGACGCGTTCAGGATCTTGATCGCGAGGCGACGGCCGATCTTGATCTGCGTCGGGTTCTTGGGGTCGAAGGCCGCGTCGGTGCCGAGGCGCGAGGAGGCGGCCCAGTAGCGCACGGCATCCGAACCGTGCTGCACGAGCATGTCGGCGGGGGTGACGACGTTGCCCTTGGACTTCGACATCTTCTTGCGGTCGGGGTCGACGATGAACCCGGACAGGGCCGCGTGCTTCCACGGGGACCGGCCGTCCTCGAGTTCGGCGCGGAGCAGGGTGGAGAACAGCCAGGTGCGGATGATGTCCTGGCCCTGCGGGCGGAGCGAGTACGGGTAGACGAGGTCGAAGAGCTGTGGGTCGCGCTCCCAGCCGCCGGCGAGCTGCGGGGTGAGCGAGGACGTCGCCCAGGTATCCATCACGTCGACCTCGCCGACGAAACCGCCGGCCTGGCCGCGCTGGGTGCTTGCGTACCCCGGCGCGGTGTCGGAAGAGGGGTCGACCGGGAGCTGGTCGCGGGTGGCGACGATCGGCTGGTCGAAGACCGGGTTCGCGTCGGCATCCAGCGGGTACCAGACCGGAAGCGGAACTCCGAAGAAGCGCTGGCGGGAGACGAGCCAGTCGCCGGTGAGGCCGTTGACCCAGTTGTCGTAGCGGACCTTCATGAATTCGGGGTGCCACTGCAGGTCGGCGCCGTGCGAGAGCAGGCGGGACCGGAGTGCCTCGTCGCGCGCTCCGTTACGGATGTACCACTGGCGGGTCGACACGATCTCGAGGGGCTTGTCGCCCTTCTCGAAGAACTTGACCGGGTGCACGATCGGCTTCGGTTCGCCGATCATGTCGCCGCTCGCCGTGAGAAGGGCGACGACGGCCTGCTTGGCCGAGAAAACGGTCTTTCCGGCGAGCTCGGCATACGCGGCGATTCCGGCTTCGCTCGTGATGACCTCGGGCGCCTCGGCGATGATGCGGCCGTCGAAGCCCATGATCGCGCGGTTCGGCAGGTCGAGCTCCCGCCACCAGACCACGTCGGTCACGTCGCCGAAGGTGCAGATCATCGCGATGCCGCTGCCCTTGTCCTTCTGGGCGAGGTGGTGGGCGAGGATAGGAACTTCGACGTCGAAGAGCGGGGTGCGCACGGTCGTGCCGAAGAGGTGCTTGTAGCGCTCGTCGTCCGGATGCGCGACGAGGGCCACGCAGGCCGGCAGCAACTCGGGCCGGGTGGTCTCGATCTCGATCGTGGAACCGTCGGGCTTGCGGAAGGAGACCCGGTGGTACGCGGCGGGCATGTCCTTGTCCTCGAGCTCGGCCTGCGCGACGGCCGTGCGGAAGGTGACGTCCCAGAGGGTCGGCGCCATGGCCTGGTAGGCCTCGCCGCGGGCGACGTTGCCGAGGAAGGCGAGCTGGGAGGATGCGATCGAGTGCGAACCGATCGTGCGGTAGGTCTGGGTCCAGTCGACGCTCAGGCCGAGGTCGCGCCAGAGCGCTTCGAACTGCTTCTCGTCTTCGAGGGTGAGGCGTTCACAGAGTTCGATGAAGTTGCGGCGGCTGATCGGGACTTGGTCGGCGGCCTTGGTGCTCTTGCCGTCGCCGCCCTCGAAGGGCGCGGTGAAGTCGGGGGCATACGGCAGCGACGGGTCGCAGCGCACGCCGTAGTAGTTCTGCACCCGGCGTTCGGTCGGCAGGCCGTTGTCGTCCCAGCCCATCGGGTAGAACACGTCGCGGCCGCGCATCCGCTGGAAGCGGGCGACGACGTCGGTGTGCGTGTACGAAAACACGTGGCCGATGTGCAGTGAGCCGGACGCGGTCGGCGGGGGAGTGTCGATGGAGAAGATGTTCGCCCTGGTCGCGGAGTCGCGGTCGAAGCGGTACGTGCCCTCGGTGTCCCAGGTGCCGCCCCAT
The DNA here is from genome assembly GCF_004402235.1 of Cryobacterium glucosi. Lineage (GTDB taxonomy): Bacteria > Actinomycetota > Actinomycetes > Actinomycetales > Microbacteriaceae > Cryobacterium > Cryobacterium glucosi. Next base: position 451,896 of record NZ_SOFS01000012.1, on the reverse strand, counting down.
TTGTTCTCGAGGCCCTCGAGGGCTGGCTTGTCCGGAACGTTCGGGATCGTCATGGTTCTCCGATTCACTGTCTGCGGCACCGTGTCTGCGGTGAGGTGCCTGAATATTGGCCTAACCCAACCTACCCGATGCCCCGTTCACCGGCGATNGGGGGGGGGGGGGGGTCAGGGGGCGGGCAGGCGCGGCACGGCGTCGAGCAGGCGCCGGGTGTACGGATGCGCCGGCGCGGCGAAGACCTGCTCCGTCGGGCCGGTCTCGACGACCGATCCGTTCTCGATGACGACGATCCGGTCGCTGACGTGCTGCACGACGCCGAGGTCGTGCGAGATGAACACGAGACTCAGGCCGAGGTCGCGCTGCAGCTCGTCGAGGAGGTCGAGCACCTGGGCCTGCACGGTCATGTCGAGCGCGGACACCGGTTCGTCGCAGATCAGGACCTGCGGCCGCTTCGCGAGGGCGCGCGCGATGCCGACCCGCTGTCGTTGGCCGCCGGAGAGCTCGAGCGGGCGGCGGCCGAGCACGGCCGCGCCGAGCCCGACCCGGTCGAGGAGCTCGACCGACCGGTCCGCGGAACCGGCGGCGTCGCGGAGGACGGCGCCGACGGTGAGCCGCGGGTCGAAGGAGGCCAGGGCGTCCTGGTAGACGGCGCCGAGCGCCGGTCGCATCGGTCGGCGGGCGCGTTCGGTGATCCCGGTCCAGGTCTCGCCGAGCACCCGGACCTCGCCGGCGTCCGGGGACTCGAGCGCGAGCAGCAGCCGGGCCAGCGTGGTCTTGCCCGAACCGGACTCACCGACGATGCCGAGCGTCGTGCCGCGGTCGAGCGTGAAGGACACGTCGTTGACGGCGAACAGCCGGCTCCGGTCGGGCATCCGGAAGCTCTTGACGAGCCCGGAAGCCTCGAGCACGACGCGATCGGCGACCGCGGGAACGGCAGCAGGAACGGCCCCAGGAACGACACCGGGTGCCGGCCGGTTCGGCCGGTCCTGCGCCGAGAGCCGGGCTCCTCGGGGCTGCCCGGCCGGGACCGCGGCAATCATCCGCCGGGTCTCGTCGTGCCGAGGGTCGTCGAGGAGCGCGCGGGTCGTGCCGGTCTCGACGATCCGGCCGCCGCTCATCACCGCGACGCGGTCGGCGATCCGGCTGACGACGGCGAGGTCGTGGCTGATCAGCACGAGGGCCGTCCCTGCGTGCAGCAGAGCCTCGAACAGGTCGAGGATCCTGGCCTGCACGGTCACGTCGAGGGCCGTCGTCGGTTCGTCGGCGATGAGCAGGGGCGGCCGCAGCGCGATCGCCGATGCGATCAGGGCGCGTTGGCGCTGGCCGCCGGAGAGTTCACCGGAACGCTGGCCGGCCCGGAGCTCGCCGTCGGGAAGCCCGACCTCGGCGAGGAGCTCGAGCACCCGGCGAGCCCGCGCGGCCGCAGAGAGGTTCGTGTGCAGCCGCAGGGTGTCACCGATCTCGCGCCCGATCGGCCGCAGCGGGTCGAGCGACACGAGCGCGTCCTGGAGCACGAGTCCCACGTCCCTGCCGCGCCTCCGCCGCCAGGCGTTCTCGCTCAGACCGAGCACGGATGTCCCGCCGACGCTCAGCTCGTCGGCGTGCAGCCACGATCCGGTCCCGGCCAGGCCGAGCAGGCTGCGCGCCGTGAGGCTCTTCCCCGAACCGGATTCGCCGACGATCGCGAGGCATTCCCCGGGAGCGACCTCCAACGACACGTCGTCGACAAGGGGATCCCGTCCGGGTTTACTTCCGAAACCGACGCTCAGCCCGCGGACCAGCAGGGCCGGCGCGCCGGCATCCGCCCGCGCCCCCGTCACGCGTGCCTCAGCCGTCGCTCGATCGCGCGCCCGAGAACGGTCGCGGAGATCGCGGTGAGCACGACGAAGAGTCCGGGGAAGAAACTCATCCAGACGGCGGTGTTCAGGTAGGTGCGCCCGGCCGAGAGCATCGCGCCCCATTCCGCGGCGGGCGGTTTGGCGCCGAGGCCGAGGTAGCTGAGCGCCGCCGCCCAGATGATGGCCTGGCCGATGCCCAGGGTGCCGAGCACGAGGAGCGGTGCGAGCGTGTTCGGGAGGATGTGCCGCACGAGGATCCGGGTGCGGCTGCGACCGAGAACGGTCGCGGCCTCGACGAAGGCCGAGGATCGCACGGAGACGAGCTGGGCGCGGATGATGCGTGCGTAGCCGGGCGCGGTCGCGAGACCGACGGCGAGGGTCGCCGTCGCCGGCCCCGGCCCGAAGACCATGATGAACAGCAGGGCGAGCAACAGGCCGGGGAACGCGAACATGACCTCGAGCAGTCGGTTCACGGTGAAGTCCACGATCGAACCGAGCATGCCGGCGATGATCCCGAGCACGGCCCCGAGGCCGAGGCCGATCAGTGTCGCCGCCACGCCGATCTGGAGCGAGCCCCCGGTGCCGTGGCTGACCCGGGTGTAGACGTCGCGCCCGGATTCGTCCGTGCCGAACGAGTGCGCCGACGAGGGGGGCTGGAACGCCGCGCGCGGGTCGATCGCGAGCGGGTCTCCCGGCGCCACGAGGCCGGGTGCGAAGGCGGCAAGGAGCAGGAACAGCACAAAACCGGCGGCGAGGACCTCGGTGAGGCCGACCCGACCGCCGAACCGCGTGCCGAACCTCGTGCCGAGGCCCCTTCCCGTCTGGCGCCGCGCCGCAGCCCCGGCGAGGCCGGCCTGGATCTCGAGGTCGCTCATGCGCGCCGCAGCCTCGGGTCGGCGATCCGCTGGGCGACATCGGTCAGAAGGGTCATCAGGATGTAAGCGGCGGCGACGAACAGCACGACACCGATCACGACAGGCACGTCCCGCACCGTGACGGCGTTCAGCAGGGTGCGGCCGAGTCCCGGCCTGGCGAAGATCGTCTCGACGACGACGGCCCCGCTGATCAGCGAACCGAACGCCCAGCCGGAGAGGCTGATCCCGGGCAGGCTCGCGTGCCGCAGCACGTGCACCCGGCGGATGCCGCCCTCACTTTCCCCCCTGGCCCGCGCGGAGACGACGAACGGGGCTTCGAGCGCCGTGAGCATCGACTCCCGCATGAGCTGGCCGAGGAAACCGGCGAGCGGGATGGCGAGGGTCAGCACGGGCAGCACGAGTCCGGCAGGGCCTGGGGTGCTGACCGGCGGCAGCACGCCGAGCCAGCTGCTGAACACCACGATGAGCGCGCTCGCGAGCCAGAAGTGCGGCAGGGCGGCCGCGCCGATTTCGAGGCCGGAACCGAGCATCCGCCCCCAGCGGCCTGCGCGGGTGGAGAACAGGGCGAGGCCGATCGCGAACAGCCACGCGAGCAGCAGGGAGAGCACGGCGAGAAGCAGGGTGCCACCGAGCTGCCCGAGCAGGAGCGGCGCGACGGGGACGCGGAGCGCGTACGAACGGCCGAGGTCGCCCGTGACGAGGCGGCCGAGCTCGGCGACGTACTGCACAGGGAGCGGCTGGTCGAGGCCGTACTGGGCCCGCACCGCCGCGAGCGCTTCCGGCGAGGTCTGCGATCCCGGTCCGCCGAGCACGGCCTCCGCCGGGTCGCCGGGGACGAGCCGCATCGCGAAGAAGGTGACGGTCGCGACGAGCCAGAGCACGAGGACGGCCCCGCCGAGCCGGGCCATCGCTCGCAGCAGGGCTCGACGCGGCAGGGCGCGCCGCAGTACGGCCGGCCGGGAGAGGCCGGCCGGGTGGGCTCCGGTTACCGGTTCAGCCACGCGTCGTAGAACGTGGGCGTCGACACCGTCGGCATCGCCCGGGTGCCCGAGACGACGGAGGAGAGCAGGTAATGGTTCTGCTGGTCGTACAGCGGCAGCACGTAGAAGCCCTCGAGGACACGGTTCTGCGCCTGGGCGTACAGTGCGGCGCGCTTGGGTGCATCCGCCGTCTGGGAGGCCTCGGTCAGCCAGGCGTCGACCTCGGGGTCGTTGACCTGGGCGTGGTTGGCGAAGTACCCGCTCGGGGCCGGCACGATGCCGGCCGAGTCGAAGAGGGTGCGGAGCACGTCGGGGCCCACCTTCGTGTACGGCGCGCTCACCGCATCATAGGAGTTCGAACCGAGGGCGGTGTACCAGGCCGACAGGTCGAGCGGCGAGAGCACCACGTCGAAGCCCACGGCCTTCGCGGTCGCCTGCAGCTGCTCGAACAGGGACTGCTCCGCCGGGATCGACTGGTTGGTGCTCACCGGGAAGACGACGGACAGGCGCACGCCGCCCTTCGTGCGGTACCCGTCGGAGTCCCGACCGGTCCAGCCGGCCTCGTCGAGAAGGGTGGCTGCGGCCTCGGGGTCGTAGCCGAACAGGTCCGGCCGGGACACCCCGAGCGGCTCGATGCTCGAGAGCGCCGAGAACGAGCGGGTCGCCGTGCCCTGGAACAGGCTCGCAACCGCGGAGTCGACGTCGGAGGCACGGACGAAGGCCTCGCGCACGAGCGGGTCGTTGAACGGGGCCCTGCCCGAGTTCAGCTCGATCCGGTTGGATGCGCCAGGCCGGGGCGCGTCGAGGTGGCGGATGGTGCTGCTCTTCCCGGCCTGCACGATGGTGTCCGGCTGGGCGTTGTCGATCACGTCGACGGCGCCGGACTGCAGGGCGGCGTAGCGGGAGGCCGAGTCGGGGATGAACCGCCAGACGATGGAGTCGAGGTAGGCGGGCCCGGTGTGGGCGGCGTCGGCAGGCGGGGAGGTGTACGCGTCGTTCCTGACGAGGGTGATCGCGTCCTGCTTGACCCAGGAGGCGACCGTGAACGGACCGGTCCCGACCGGGGCCGCGCAGTTCTCGTCCTGGCTGCGGGCGAGCGCCGTCGGCGACTCCATCGCGAGCCACGGCTGGCTGAGTGACTCGAGCAGGGCACTGTCTGGTTCGCTCAGGGTCAGGCGCACCACGGTGGGGGAGACGACGGATGTCGACACCACCTTCCGCACGGCGAGGTACCCGGTCGACGATCCCGTCTTCGGGTCCTGCACGTGCGCGATGTTCGCCTGCACGGCCGCCGCGTCGAAGGGCGTCCCGTCGGTGAAGGTCACGTTCTCGCGGAGGGTGAAGTCCCAGGCGAGGCCGTCGGCGCTCTGCGACCAGCTCGACGCGAGCCACGGGATGATCGTGCCCGCGCTGTCGCGGGAGACGAGCGACTCCAGGAACTGGGTGCCGACGAGGGCCTGCGGATAGTTGCCGCCGACGTGCGGGTCGAGGCACGTCGGTTCGGCATCGCCGGAGGCGTAGTTGAGCGTGCCGCCGGAGACGGGAGCGGTGCTCTCCGTGGCCTGCGGGGATGCGGAACACCCGGTCAGGAGCAGGGCGAGGGTGGCGACGGCGACGAGCGAACGCGGCACGCGGGAGTGGTGAACCAGAGGGGGCATGGGGAAGGAATCTCTCTCGGCGTAGCGGGGCCGGGCCGGGTCCCATCGTAAAACATCACGGTCCGGCCCGAAATTCCCGTAAGTATCGCTCCGACGGGATAGAATTGCGCTCGCATGACAGTGATCCGGCCATCACCGGTGAGTCTTCGGAAGAACGGGAACCGTCGAAAGGCGGACCCCTGGTAGAACCGAACGGGTCGGGCCCGTCACAGCCTCTGAACAAGCGGTCGTCACAGCACGAAGACGGCAAGCGAGGTGGTACCGCGTCGAGTCTTCCCGGAGTCGGCGTCCTCGTGGAACAGGGCCTGTCGGCCCCTTTTGTCCAGGAGATGCACGTGTACCCCAAAGCCCCGCCCTTCCCCGCAGCAGACGACCAGGCCGCAGCACCCGAGCAGGCCGCGCTCGCCGCATCCGCCCCCATCGTGCCCTCGCCGAACTTCCCGGCGATCGAGACAGAGGTGCTCGCGTACTGGGCGGCCGACGGCACCTTCCAGGCGTCGATCGACAACCGGGCGGATGCGCCGGAGTGGGTCTTCTACGACGGCCCGCCCTTCGCGAACGGCGTGCCGCACTACGGGCACCTCCTCACCGGTTACGCGAAGGACCTGTTCCCGCGCTTCCAGACCATGCGCGGCAAGCTCGTGCACCGCCGCTTCGGCTGGGACACCCACGGCCTCCCCGCCGAGCTCGAGGCCGAACGGCAGCTCGGAATCACCGACAAGGCCGACATCGAGAAGCTCGGCATCGCCGCCTTCAACAAGGTCGCCCGCGACTCCGTGCTCAAGTACACCGACGACTGGCAGCGCTACGTCAACCGCCAGGCCCGCTGGGTCGACTTCGAGAACGACTACAAGACCCTCGACATCACCTTCATGGAATCCGTGATCTGGGCGTTCAAGACCCTGCACGACAAGGGCCTCGCCTACGAGGGCTACCGGGTGCTTCCGTACTGCTGGCGCGACCAGACGCCGCTCTCCAACCACGAGCTCGGCATGGATGCCGACGTCTACAAGATGCGCCAGGACCAGACCGTCACCGTGACGTTCCCGCTCGTGGGCACGAAGGCGGAAGCCCTCGGCCTCACCGCGGTGCGCGCCCTCGCGTGGACGACGACCCCCTGGACCCTGCCGACCAACCTCGCCCTCGCCGTCGGGCCGGACATCGTCTACGCCGTCGTCCCGGCCGGCCCGAACGGCACGCCAGACGCGACCGTGCTCCGCGAGGAGTCGGTCACCGGCAGCGACGACGCCCGCGTGGACGTGTCCGTGCTCGGCGCCGAGTACCTGATCGCGATCGACCTCGTCGGCAACTACGCCAAGGACCTCGGCTACGACACGCCTGAGGAGGCCTCCGCGGCCGTTGCGCGCACGGTCACGGGACGCGAACTCGAGGGTGTCGCATACGACCGTCTCTTCGACTACTACGCCGACGCATCCGTCTGGAACACCCAGAAGGCCTGGACGATCCTGCTCGCCGACTACGTCACGACCGCAGACGGCACCGGCATCGTGCACCAGGCGCCCGCGTACGGCGAAGAGGACCAGAAGGCCTGCGAGGCCGCCGGCATCCCCGTGATCATCTCCCTCGACGAGGGCGGCAAGTTCCTCGCCGACGTGCCGGAGGTCGCCGGCCTGCTGTGGTCAGACGCGAACAAGCCGCTCACCCAGATGCTCAAGGCCGAGGGCCGGCTGCTGCGCCAGGCCAGCTACGAGCACTCGTACCCGCACTGCTGGCGCTGCCGCAACCCGCTGATCTACAAGGCGGTGTCGAGCTGGTTCGTGCGCGTCACCGAGTTCCGCGACCGCATGGTCGAACTCAACCAGGACGTCACCTGGGTGCCGGAGAACGTCAAGGACGGCCAGTTCGGCAAGTGGATCGGCAACGCCCGCGACTGGTCGATCAGCCGCAACCGGTACTGGGGCTCGCCGATCCCGGTCTGGAAGAGCGACGACCCGAACTACCCCCGCACGGATGTCTACGGCTCGCTCGACGAGCTCGAAGCCGACTTCGGGGTGCGCCCGACCGACCTGCACCGCCCGTACATCGACGAGCTCACCCGGCCGAACCCGGACGACCCCACCGGGGCTTCCACGATGCGCCGGATCACCGACGTGCTCGACGTCTGGTTCGACTCCGGGTCGATGCCGTTCGCGGCCGTGCACTACCCCTTCGAGAACCGCGACTGGTTCGACACCCACAACCCCGCCGACTTCATCGTCGAGTACATCGGCCAGACCCGCGGCTGGTTCTACCTGCTGCACGTGCTCTCGACCGCTCTCTTCGACCGGCCGGCGTTCACCAACGTCGTGAGCCACGGCATCGTGCTCGGCAACGACGGCCAGAAGATGTCGAAGTCGCTGCGCAACTACCCCGACGTCTTCGAGGTCTTCGACCGCGATGGAAGCGACGCGATGCGCTGGTTCCTGATGAGCTCATCCGTACTGCGCGGCGGCAACCTCATCGTCACGGAGGAGGGCATCCGGGAGGCCACCCGCCAGGTGATGCTGCCGCTCTGGAGCACCTGGTACTTCTTCTCGCTCTACGCCAACGCCTCGGGGGAGAACGGCTACGACGCCGTCTGGCGCACCGACTCGACCGACGTGCTCGACCGGTACCTGCTCGCGAAGACCCGCGACCTCATCGTCGACGTCACGAGCGACCTCGAGGCGCTCGATTCGACCCAGGCGACCGCCCGCCTCCGCGACTTCGCCGACGTGCTGACCAACTGGTACGTGCGGCGCTCCCGGGACCGCTTCTGGACCGGCGCCGTCGCCGGCGGTACGGCCACGGAAGCCTTCGACACCCTGTACACCGTGCTCGAGACCGTCTGCCGGGTCGCCGCGCCGCTTCTGCCGCTCGTCACCGAGCGGATCTGGCAGGGATTGACCGCTGGCCGCAGCGTGCACCTGACGGACTGGCCGGACGCCGGCCTCTTCCCGTCGGACCACGGGCTCGTCACCGCGATGGACCAGATCCGCACGATCAGCTCCACCGTGCTCTCGCTGCGCAAGCAGGCGGGCCTGCGCGTGCGGCTGCCGCTCGCGCAGCTCACCGTCGTCACGACCGGAACGGCGGCACTCGCCCCGTTCGAGGCGATCCTGCGCGACGAGCTCAACGTGAAGAGCGTGAACCTCGTCGAACTCGCCGAGGACAGCGCGGCGAACTACGGCATCACCTCCCGGCTCACCGTCAACGCCCGCGCGGCCGGGCCCCGGCTCGGCAAGCAGGTGCAGGCCGCGATCAAGGCCGCGCGCAGCGGCGACTGGAGCGAAACCGACGGGATCGTGACCGCAGGCGGCATCGCGCTCGAGGCCGGCGAATACGAACTCGTGCTGCAGGCTGGCACAGGGGCGAGCAACGCCGACGCGGCATCCGCGGCCGTCGCGGAGGCCGGACCCGCCCTCGCGCTGCTCCAGGGCGGCGGCTTCGTGCTGCTCGACACCGTGACCACGCCGGAGCTCGAGGCCGAGGGCTTCGCCCGCGACCTGATCCGCGCCGTGCAGGACACCCGCAAGTCGGCAGGATTCTTCGTGGCGGACCGGATCCGCCTCGACCTCGTCTTCTTCGACCAGGCCGACCTCGACACCCTGCGCCTCGCGCCGGGAGTCGACGTGGCCGCGGAAACGCTCACCGTGCGCTTCGCCGCGCACGCCCCGACCGAGGTCGACCCGGCCATCCTCGCGGGCGCCGTGCCCTCCGAGTGGCTGGAACAGCTCGCGGGGGCCCCCGTCGAGCACTACGTGCGCTTCGAGGCCGGCCACTACGCCAACCGCGGGCCGGTGCTCGTCGCCGTCGCCCGAGAGAACGGAATCGTGAATGTCTGATTCGATGGACCAGAACCTGCCGGAAGACGACGAGTACCGCGACGCGGGAGAGGCCGTCTTCGCAGCCCTCCTCGACCGGGTCGGCGAAGCCGCTCCACGACCGCGGCTCGCCCCGACCCGGCGGGTCGTCGAACTGCTCGGCGACCCGCAGACCACCTACCCGGTGATCCACATCACGGGCACCAACGGGAAGACCAGCACGAGCCGGATCACCGAGAGCATCCTGCGCGCGTACGGACTGCGCACCGGCATGATGACGAGCCCGCACCTGGTCCGCCTCAACGAACGGATCGTGATCGACGGGGAACCGATCAGCGACCGCGCCCTCGCCGCGAACTGGGAGGACATCCAGCCGTACCTCGCGATGGTGGACGCCGAACTCGGTGCGAAGAACGAGGAGCCGCTCACCTTCTTCGAAGCCCTCACCGTGCTCGCCTTCGCCTGCTTCGCGGACGCTCCCGTCGATGTCGCCGTGATCGAGGTCGGCATGGGCGGCGAATGGGACTCCACGAACGTGGCCGACGGCCTCGTCGCCGTCGTCACCCCGGTCGCGCTCGATCACACCAAGCGGCTCGGAAGCACCGTCGCGGAGATCGCCCGCACCAAGGCAGGGATCATCAAGCCTGCGGCATCCGTCATCAGCGCCCGGCAGGCCGAGACCGTGCAGGCCGAACTGGAACGCGCCGTCGAACTGACCGAATCGACCCTCGCGAGCGAGGGGGAGGAGTTCGCCCTGCTCGACAGCCAGGTCGGCGTCGGCGGGCAGCTCATCACGGTGCGCGGCCTCGCCGCGACATACCCCGACCTGTTCCTGCCGATGTACGGCACCCACCAGGCGCACAACGCTGCCGTCGCGATCGCCGCCGTCGAGTCCTTCCTCGGCGCGGGCACCCGCCCGCTCGACCACGACATCCTCACGGAGGGGCTCGCGACCGCGACCTCACCCGGGCGGCTGCAGCTGATCGGCATCGAACCGACCGTGCTCGTGGATGCCGCGCACAACCCGCACGGGGCCGGCGCCCTCGCCGAGGCACTCGGCACCTACTTCCACTTCGATGAGGTCGTCGCCGTGATCGGGATCCTCGCCGACAAGGACGCAGCGGGCATCGTCGCGGCGCTCGCTCCCGTCGTGACCCGGTTCCACGTCACCCAGTCCGAGTCCGACCGGGCGATCCCCGTCGACGACCTCGCCGACATCGTCGCGGCCGGAACGGACGAGGATGCCGTCAGCCGCTTCGACGACGTCGCCGACGCCCTCGACGCCGCGAGGACCTGGGCCGCAGACGCCCCACGTCGCGGCGTGATCGTCACCGGTTCGATCACCCTGGTCGGCGAGGCCCTGTCGCTCGCCGTAGCCAGGGAGTGGCTCAAGAAATGACCGACGCCCCGCGTTCGCGGCGGAACCGGTCTGTGCGCGAGTCGCTCGCGTCGATCGTGCTCGGCTTCGAGACGATCATCGTGTTCCTCGCGGCGCTGTTGCTGTTCGGGCTCGGCTCGTTGCCGGCCTGGGTGGCACTCGGCGGGGGAGCGCTGCTCTGCCTCGTGATGGTCGCGACGATCGGCCTGCTCCGCTACAACTGGTCATACGGGATCGGCTGGTTCGTCCAGGCCGTCATCGTCCTGACCGGGTTCATCAACCCGGCCATGTTCATCGTTGGCGCACTGTTCACCGGCATGTGGGCATACTGCATGGTCACCGGCTCGAGACTAGACAACAACAAGGAGAACTCATGAGTACCCCGGTCCAAGAAACCCTCGTCCTGGTGAAGCCCGACGGCGTCGCACGCAACCTCTCCGGAGAGATCCTGCGACGCATCGAACAGAAGGGATACTCCCTCGTCGACATCAAGCTCGTCCAGGCCGACCGCTCCCTTCTCGCTGAGCACTACGCGGAGCACGCGGGCAAGCCCTTCTTCGAGCCCCTCGTCGAGTTCATGGAGAGCGGGCCGATCCTCGCGATCCGCATCGCCGGCGAACGCGTCATCGAGGGCTTCCGCTCCCTCGCGGGCACGACCGATCCCACGACCGCAGCACCCGGTACGATCCGCGGCGACCTCGGCCGCGACTGGGGTTCCAAGGTCCAGCAGAACCTCGTGCACGGTTCAGACTCGCCAGAGTCCGCGTCCCGCGAACTGGCGCTCTGGTTCGACTAGAACCGCAGCCCCGTCGCGCCGAGTGTCGCCGTCCCCGCCGAAACCAGGCGGAGGAACGGCGACACTCTGCGGTTAAGACGACGGTCGGCATCCGCCCGGCTGGAGGCGGTGCTGCGCTGGAGGCGGTGCAGTGCTAGAGGCGGTGCAGGAAGTCCATCTTGAGCTGGGCGACCGTTGCGGCCACGAGATAGCAGCCGATCGTGATGACGACGATCCACGAGGAGGCGCCGGCGGCGAAGCGCCGCACCCCGGCCGGAACCGGGAGGGTGCCCGTCCTGAGGTTGTAGAGGGTCACGGCCAGGAACATCGGGATCGTGACGACCCAGGTCACCATGCACCACGGGCAGAGCACGTCGAGCACGAAGAAGCTCTGGCCCATCAGCCAGATCACGAAGACGAGCGCGAGCGCCACGCCGACGTTCAGTCCGATCCAGAACCAGCGGGCGAACCGGGCGCCAGCGAGGATCGCGGCGCCGATCGTGATGACGACCGTCCAGGCGATGAGTCCGATCAACGGGTTCGGGAAACCGAACAGCGCACCCTGCCAGGAACCGAGGTTGGTGCTGCAGCCGACGAGCACGCTGAAGTTGCAGGAGAGCTGCGCCTGCGGATCCTCGAGGATGGCGATCTTGTCCAGGGTCAGCGCGAAGGCCGCCGCGAGGGCGATCGCACCCCCGATGATCATGAAGATGGCGAGCCCGGTGGGGCGCCTGGATTGCTCGGTCTGTTGCACCTCAGGATTATGTCATGCGCCTCGCACTCGATCCTGAACAATACATGCGATAATCAACACGGATGCTTGGGCCGCGCTCAAGCACAGCCAGAGAAGGCTTAATGGGCCGTAACAGCCCAGATTCATTGGTCCCACGACCAAAGGTATTAGCAGCCAGAGCCAAGAGCCGGTTGCGAACGAAGAGGATTCCCGAGGTGAACGCGCAAGCGTTTTTCTCGCACGAGAGAGTAGCCGGATGGGTGGCGCGGTCGCCCAAAACGGTCAAGGAGCGCACCAGTAATGGTGGAAGACAACGAAAACACCAAAAAACGCAAAGGTCTGTTCGGATCCCGCCGTCGGCGTGTAGCCGCCGCGGCGATCGCGCCAACGGAAGCACCGGCCACGGTACCCGGCGCCGCGACAGACGCCGTGGAGGCACCGACAGCACCATTCCTCGAGGGGGAGCCCGCACCCTGGGCGTCCACCGCGACGACCCCAGCCGAACAGGACACCACCGTGGACCAGCCGACTCCGCCCGTCGAACCCGCACAGCCGGTTCGCAGGCCCTCGACCTCTCTTCTTTTCCAGGCGCCGAACATCGTGCCGCTTCCGGCACGTGCCGGAGCCAGGCGCGACGATTCGCGTGCCTTCGACGATCGTCAGGACGGCAACCGCCCAGACGGGGATCGTCAGGACAGCCGCTCGGGCAACCGCCAGGACAACGGCGCGGAGAACCGTCACGACCGCAACCGCTCGGACAACCGTCCCGACGGCCGCTCGGACCGCGATGAGTACCCGGACGAGACGTCGACCGTCCGCCGCCGCGCCCGCCGCAGGCCAGGCGACGAGAACCGCTCCGGTGCCGACGACCCTGCCAACACCGTCGTCCGGGTCCGCGTTCCGCGCGAACCCGAGCTCATCACCGAGCCGCAGCGGATCAAGGGCTCGACCCGCCTCGAGGCCAAGAAGCAGCGCCGCCGCGACGGCCGCGACGCCGGGCGTCGCCGTCCGGTCATCACGGAGGCCGAGTTCCTCGCCCGCCGTGAATCGGTCGACCGGGTCATGGTCGTTCGGGCCAAACACAACAAGATCCAGATCGGCGTCCTCGAGGACGGCGTGCTCGTCGAGCACTACGTCGCCAAGAACCAGGACGCATCCCTGATCGGGAATGTGTACCTCGGCCGGGTACAGAACGTGCTCCCGAGCATGGAAGCCGCCTTCGTCGACATCGGACGAGGCCGCAACGCCGTGCTGTACTCCGGTGAGGTCGACTGGGAAGCCGCGGCGGAACATGCCGCCAACAGCAACCAGGCGCGTCGGATCGAGCTCGCGCTCAAGCCAGGCGACAAGGTGCTCGTCCAGGTCACGAAGGACCCGATCGGCCACAAGGGCGCCCGGCTCACGAGCCAGGTCTCGCTTCCCGGCCGGTACCTCGTCTACGTGCCGAACGGCTCGATGAACGGCATCAGCCGCAAGCTTCCGGACACCGAGCGTGCCCGCCTCAAGAAGATCCTCAAAGAGGTCCTGCCGGACAACACCGGCGTGATCGTGCGTACCGCCGCGGAAGGTGCCACCGACGAGCAGCTGACGCTCGACGTCAACCGCCTCACCGAGCAGTGGGCATCCATCTCCAAGCTCGTCGACACTGTCCAGGCCCCCGCGCTGCTGCACGGTGAGCCCGACCTGCTGATCAAGATCGTGCGCGACGTCTTCAACGAGGACTTCCAGAAGATGGTCATCTCCGGGGACGAAGCCCGCGAGACGATCCAGACCTACCTCGGCCAGGTCGCCCCCGACCTCGTCGACCGCGTCGAGCGTTACGAGGGCGAAAACGACGCCTTCGACGAGTACCGCATCTCCGAGCAGATCGAGAAGGCCCTCGACCGCAAGGTCTGGCTGCCCTCCGGCGGTTCCCTCGTGATCGACCGTACAGAGGCGATGACCGTCGTCGACGTCAACACGGGCAAGTTCGTCGGTTCCGGCGGCAACCTCGAGGAAACCGTCACGAAGAACAACCTCGAGGCCGCAGAGGAGATCGTGCGTCAGCTCCGGCTGCGCGACATCGGCGGCATCATCGTCGTCGACTTCATCGACATGGTCCTCGAGACCAACCGCGACCTCGTGCTGCGCCGCCTGCTCGAATGCCTGAGCCGCGACCGCACCAAGCACCAGGTCGCGGAGGTCACCTCGCTCGGGCTTGTGCAGATGACCCGCAAGAAGCTCGGACTGGGACTCCTCGAGTCGTTCAGCGAGAACTGCGAGGCCTGTGCGGGCCGCGGAGTCGTCATCCACCACGACCCCGTCACCAAGCACCGCCAGACCGCCCAGCCGCCCCAGGAACGCCGCCCGCGCAGCAAGTCGGGCAACTCAGGCAACGACAACGGCAACGGCAACGGCAACGGGAGCAACGGCGGCAACGGGAACGGCAACGGCGGCAACAACGGCCACCGCGGCGGTAACTCCGGCACCAACGGATCCGTGTCCGAGCAGGCGAAGGCCACATCGGGCACGCACGGGATCACCGAGGATGCCAAGCACGCACTCGCCCTGATCGCGGCCAGGACCATCCCGCGCGCCCTGACCGGGTCCATCCCGATCATCCACGTGCCGGATGCCCCCGCGTCCGTCCCCGTCTCCGCAGAGCAGGAGGTGCACGCGAACGAGTCCACAGCCCCGGTCGAGCCCACGGTCACGCCCGTCGCCGAGGCATCCGCCCCCGTGGAGGCGCCGAGCATCACCCAGGCCGTTGCCGCGGACCTGACGGAGGCCAACACCGGTTCCGTCGAGATCCTCGACATCCCGGTGCGGAAGTCGTCCCGCGCCCGTCGTACCGTGAGCAAGCAGGTCACCGACCAGCTGCTCGACTCGGTGCTCGAGTCGCTCCCTGAGCCCAAGCAGCCCGGCCAGGGCCGCTCGCGCAGCCGCAGGGTCACGACGGCCGGCGGCTCGACGTCGAACGCGCAGCCCATCGTGCTGCCGGCACGGGAGACGCAGAACTAGTTCAGCACGAGCCCAGGGGCATCGGGGCCGTACGGCGGTCGACTTCGGTCGGCCGCCGTTTTCCGTACCCGCGACACGCCGAGACACGCCGCGACGCGCCGCCGGGCCGCGGTGGGTTCAGCGTCCGGAGCGTTCGCGTCCGGACACGCGGAGCCCGCTCGCGCGCAAGCGCAGCACGAGCTCCCTGTTGCCCACCGGAAGCGCCCCAGCCGCCACGAGGGCCTCGTAGCGGTGCGCGGGCACGTCATAGTGGTCCAGGTCGAAACCCCGCAGGGGAATGCCGTTCGCCGCGGCGAAACCGTGCAATTCTTCGAGCGACACGTCGCTGACGAGGTGCGACCAGACCGTATCGTGCGCGGGCCATGTAGGCTGATCTATCAACACGGTCATCCCAAGATTGTATGTTCCCCGCAGCGTTGTGCCGGGGGAGCAGGCGATCCCCGGTCGATCCCAGCCCCAGTTTGACCGGGGCAGGTTGATCAGCTAAACTCGACTGTTGGTGTGCGTTGGGCCTGAGCCCGCGCTGACACCTAAGGTTTTCTGACAGAGACGGGCCGACTTGGGCCGTTTACGCAGTAACTTTCCATCATAGGAATCGGGGCCTCACGGCTCCCCAGAGATAGGTACGTAACGTGGTTTACGCAGTTGTGCGCGCCGGTGGGCGGCAGGAGAAGGTAGAGGTCGGGACCATCGTAACGATGGACCGAATCAAGGCTGACAAGGACGGCAACGTCGAGCTGGCCGCAGTGCTCCTCGTCGATGGCGACAAGATCACCTCTGACTCGAAGTCTTTGGCCAAAGTCACCGTGACCGCCGAGGTCCTCAACGACCTCCGCGGCCCGAAGATCGTCATCCAGAAGTTCAAGAACAAGACCGGTTACAAGAAGCGTCAGGGGCACCGTCAGGAGCTCACTCGCGTTCAGGTCACCGGCATCGCCTAGGCCCGAGGAGCAGAACAAATGGCACACAAAAAAGGTGCGAGTTCCACTCGCAACGGTCGCGACTCCAACGCCCAGCGCCTCGGCGTGAAGCGCTTCGGTGGTCAGGTTGTCGGAGCGGGCGAGATCATCGTCCGCCAGCGCGGCACCCACTTCCACCCCGGCGTGAACGTCGGCCGCGGTGGCGACGACACGCTGTTCGCCCTCGAGGCCGGCTCGGTCGAGTTCGGCGCGAAGGGTGGCCGCAAGGTCGTCAACATCGTGGTGGCTGCCGCGTAGGCATCCACAATCTGTAAGCGTGAGGGCGGGCTTCGGCTCGCCCTCTGCTTGTTTTACGCCACCTGAAAGGGGCACCCCCATGGCCACATTCGTTGACCAGGTCACGCTGCACCTGCGCGCGGGCAACGGCGGCAACGGCTGTGTGTCCGTCAAGCGGGAGAAGTTCAAGCCCCTGGCCGGCCCCGACGGCGGCAACGGCGGAAACGGCGGCGACATCGTGCTCGTCGCCGATCCCCAGGTGACCACGCTCCTCGGCTTCCACCGGTCCCCGCACCGCAGCTCCGTCAACGGCGGTCCCGGCATGGGCGACCACCGCGCCGGTTTCAGCAGCGAGATCATGGAACTCTCCGTACCCCTCGGCACCGTCGTCAAGGACGTCGACGGCAACGAACTCGCCGACATGACCGAACCGGGTTTCCGGATCGTCGTGGCCCCCGGCGGCCAGGGCGGGCTCGGCAACGCCGCACTCGCCTCCTCGAAGCGCAAGGCCCCCGGTTTCGCACTCCTCGGCACCTACGGCTGGGAAGGCGATGTCCAGCTCGAGCTCAAGACTGTTGCGGACGTCGCCTTCGTCGGCTATCCCTCCGCAGGCAAGTCCAGCCTGATCGCGGCCATGTCCGCCGCGAGGCCCAAGATCGCTGACTACCCCTTCACGACCCTGTTCCCGAACCTGGGCGTCGTCGACGCCGGCGAGGTGCGCTACACGGTGGCAGACGTTCCCGGCCTGATCGAGGGCGCGAGCGAGGGCAAGGGCCTCGGCCTCGAATTCCTGCGCCACGTCGAACGCTGCACAGCTCTCCTGCACATCCTCGACTGCGCGACCCTCGACCCCGACCGCGACCCGCTCAGCGACCTCGACGTGATCCTCGGAGAACTCGGCGCCTACCCGGTTCCGGAAGGCCAGAAACCCCTCCTCGACCGTCCCCAGCTGGTCGCGCTCAACAAGATCGACGTTCCAGAGGCCCGCGAACTCGCGGACTTCGTCAAGGCAGACCTCGAAGCCCGCGGCTACCGCGTCTTCGAGATCTCCACCGTCAGCCACGAGGGCCTCCGCCAGCTGAACTATGCCCTCGCCGAACTCGTCGAAGCAGGCCGCATCGAGTCCGCCGCGGCACTCGCGGCCAAGCCGCGCATCATCATCCGTCCGAAGGCCGTCGACGACAGCGGTTTCGTCGTCAAGGTCGAGGGCGGCTCGTTCGGCAACATCTACCGCATCATCGGCACCAAGCCCGAGCGCTGGGTGCAGCAGACCGACTTCACCAACGACGAGGCCGTCGGCTTCCTCGCCGACCGCCTGGCCAAGCTCGGCATCGAGAACGAACTCTTCAAGGCGGGAGCCGTCGCCGGCTCGACCGTGATCATCGGCGCAGGCAACGGTGTCGTCTTCGACTGGGAGCCCACTCTCACGTCGACGGCGGAGCTCATCACGGCCCCCCGCGGCACCGACACCCGCCTGGACGACTCGAAGCGTCGCACGAGCAGCGAGCGCCGGGAAGAGTACTTCGGCCGGATGGACGCCAAGGCGGCCGCCCGTGCCGAGCTCATCCGCGAGCGCGACGCCGGAATGTGGACCTCTGGCGAGGTCGAGTACAACGGCGAGAGCGCCCCAGCAGGCTCGGAAAGCAGCCAGGAAGACTCCGAGTGAGCGTCCTCGGGCGGGACGACATCAAGACGGCGGCACGCATCGTCGTGAAGGTCGGGTCATCCTCGATCAGCGGCGCGAACGTGTCGCAGATCTCCCCGCTCGTCGACGCCCTCGCCGAGGCGCACGCCCGCGGCGCCGAGATCGTCCTGGTCTCCTCCGGTGCGATCGCGACCGGGATGCCGTACCTCAACCTCGAGGAACGGCCCACCGACCTCGCAACCCAGCAGGCCGCGGCCTCCGTCGGCCAGAACCTCCTGATCTTCCGCTACCAGGACAGTCTCCGGCGCTACTCGATCATCGCCGGGCAGGTGCTGCTCACCGCCGGCGACCTCGAGAACCCGTCACACCGGTCCAATGCGCGCCGCGCGATGAACCGGCTGCTCGGGCTGCGGATCCTCCCGATCGTGAACGAGAACGACACCGTCGCCACCCACGAGATCCGCTTCGGCGACAATGACAGGCTCGCGGCCCTCGTCGCGACCCTGATCGGAGCCGACCTCCTCGTGCTTCTGAGCGACGTCGACGCCCTCTATACCCGCCCGCCGCATCTCCCAGGGGCGGAACGCATCCCGCACATCGCGGCAGGCGACCGGCTTCCCGGCGTGGAATTCGGCGCGAGCTCCTCCGGTGTCGGCACCGGTGGGGCCGGTACGAAGGTGTCAGCGGCCCGGATTGCAGCGGAAGCTGGAACGGCCGTGCTGGTCACCTCGACAGGGCTCGTCGCCCAGGCCCTGCGCGGCGATTACGTCGGCACCTGGTTCGAACCGACTCCCCGGCTGTAACCTGTCCGGTCCTGGCCCCGCGGGGGTGGGAAACGTGCCGTAAACTACCGGCATGCTGCAGTCACCCGTCGACTCCCTCCGGCTCACCCTGACCCTCGATGCGGCGCGCAGGGCCTCGATCGTCCTCGCGTCCACTCCGACCTCGCAGAAGAACAGGGCGCTCACCGCGATCGCGGACTCCCTGCGCAGGAACACGGCAGACATCCTCGTGGCGAACCGTGACGACCTCGCCGCCGGCGCCGCAAACGGACTCAGTACCGGTCTCCTCGACCGGCTCACCCTCGATGAGGCCCGCGTGGCCGGCCTCGCGGACGCTGTGCTCCAGATCGCGCTCCTGACAGACCCCGTCGGCGAGGTCGTCCGAGGCAGCAGCCTGCCCAACGGTGTGAAGATCAGCCAGGTGCGGGTGCCCTTCGGCGTCGTCGGCGTCATCTACGAGGCGCGGCCCAACGTGACCGTCGATATCGCGGCGCTCGCGCTCAAGAGCGGCAACGCCGTCGTCCTCCGCGGCGGATCCGCCGCCGAGAACACCAACCGGGTCCTGGTCGCCCTCCTCCAGTCAGCCATCGACTCCGTCGGCCTGCCGGGGGACGTGGTGCAGACCATCGATCCCTTCGGGCGCGAGGGCGCGACCGAACTCATGCAGGCCCGCGGCCAGGTCGACGTGCTCATTCCGCGCGGAAGTGCCGGCCTGATCAATGCCGTCGTCACCCAGTCGAAGGTCCCGGTCATCGAGACCGGTGCCGGCGTCGTGCACATTTTCCTCGACGAGAGCGCCAACCGGGATTGGGCCGTCGAGATCGTGCACAACTCGAAGGTGCAGCGCCCGAGCGTCTGCAACGCCGTCGAGACCCTCCTCGTCCACGAGGGCGCCGCTGACCGTCTCCTGCCTGCCGTCCTCGGTCGTCTCGCCGCCTCCGGGGTCACCATCCACGGCGACGCCCGCGTCCAGGCGCTCTTCCCGGACGCCGTCCCCGCGACCGAATTCGACTGGGAGACGGAATACATGAGCCTCGACCTCGCGGTCGCGGTCGTTCCCGGCCTCGATGGGGCGCTCGCGCACATCCGCCGGTATTCGACGGGCCACACCGAGTCGATCATCACGAACGACATCGTCAACTCCGAACGGTTCCTGAACGAAGTGGATTCCGCGGCCGTCATGGTCAACGCATCGACCCGGTTCACCGATGGCGGCGAATTCGGCTTCGGTGCCGAGGTGGGCATCTCCACCCAGAAACTGCACGCCCGAGGCCCGATGGGACTCCAGGAACTCACGAGCACGAAGTGGATCGTGCGCGGCAGCGGACAGGTGCGGGCCTAGTCCGAACGGCCCCACTAGAATGGTGCGGTACTGCACGTCACGCGTGCCGTCCCGCAGAAAAGGAGTGTATATGCCGACGTTCGTCTACGGCCTGATTGCCCTGGTCACCTTCGGCGCCCTCGGCGGGGTCGTCTGGTCCTACCGCGATGTCGCCAACCGCCACGCCGAAAAGGCGCGCGCATACGCCGCAGCGCAC
Organism: Cryobacterium glucosi; assembly: GCF_004402235.1. Taxonomy (GTDB): domain Bacteria; phylum Actinomycetota; class Actinomycetes; order Actinomycetales; family Microbacteriaceae; genus Cryobacterium; species Cryobacterium glucosi. The sequence goes on along the minus strand of NZ_SOFS01000012.1, from coordinate 431,698 downwards.
GGCCGCGTCGACGAGCACTAGGGACACCGTCTCCGTGACTGAGCGCCGCCCCCGCATCGGCGTCATGGGCGGCACCTTCGATCCCATCCACCACGGCCACCTCGTCGCCGCGAGTGAGGTGGCGCAGAGCTTCCACCTCGACGAGGTCGTCTTCGTGCCGACCGGGCAGCCGTGGCAGAAGAGCGACGTGACCGAAACCGAACACCGCTACCTGATGACCGTGATCGCGACGGCGTCGAACCCCCGTTTCACCGTGAGCCGCGTCGACATCGACAGGGTCGGCCCGACGTACACGATCGACACCCTGCGCGACCTGCACGCCCAGCGCCCTGATGCCGAACTGTTCTTCATCACCGGTGCCGACGCCATCCGCCAGATCCTGAGCTGGAAAGACGTGCAGGAACTCTGGGACCTCGCCCATTTCGTCGCTGTGAGTCGACCGGGACATGAGCTCACCATTTCGGGATTGCCGAACCAGGACGTAAGCTTGCTGGAAGTTCCGGCATTGTCGATATCGTCCACCGACTGCCGTGCACGCGTGAACCGGGGTTTCCCGGTCTGGTATCTGGTTCCCGACGGGGTCGTCCAGTACATCTCAAAGCATCATCTGTATCGGAGTGTGGCATGACGTTGGGTACTAACCCACCGCCACTGACGCGTCGTCAAGCGCGCGAGTTGGCAAACGGGCACCAGCCCGACGCGCCCTCCGCTGCGCAGAAACACTCCCCGCACCACACGCAGCCCGCGCAACCGGTCACCCCGGCGGCCCCGTCAGCGGATGCCCCCACTGTCGAGCCCGAGTCTCTTCTGGTCCTGCCGTCGACCGGTGGACCCGCGGCCGAATCCGGACCCGTCATCCTCGCTGAGCTCGTTCCCGAAGCCGAAGCTGAAGCCGAAGCTGAAACCCCGGCGGCGCCGGAATCCGGCGCAACGACCGACGCCGTCGAGACTCCCGGTGAAACCAGCGCCGGGACTGCCGCGGACGTTCCGGTCCGCGAGCACACCCTGACCCGGCGCGAACTCCGCGCCTTGCAATCCGCCGAAGCGCCTCCGGCCGAGGATTCCCTGCTCGCGGCCGTCGCGACGCTCACCGCATCCCGACCCCTCACTACGCCAGCTTCCCCCGCCGAGGAGCAGGACAATGTCCGCCCGCAGGGTCGCCCGGTCGAGCCGGAACCCATCGCCTTCATGGTCGACGTCGCGCCGAGCCCCGTCGGCGAGACCCGTCCCGGCTCCCTGCACCCTCCTGTCGGGCACTGGTCGCTCGACCGCGGCGAAGAGAACGACCTGCTGCCCGGGTTCGAGACGCTCGCCCCGTTCGACCAGCTGGTGAACCAGGGCGTGAGCGCCGGCGGCATCCCGACCACGACGAACGCGCTGATCCTTCCCTCGATCCCGCACCAGGGCAACTCCTCTGGTCCGCTGACGAGTACCGGTGAAATCATGATCACGGGCTCGATCGACCTGCCACGCAGCCTCGGCGAAACCGGGGTGCACCCCAACGTCTACGACTCCTCCGAGATGGACCGCATGCTCGACCAGCTCGACGAGGGCGGCCACCGCAACGGGATCGTCCCGGTGAGCGCCAGTCGCGCCGTCAGCACCCACGCGTCGACCCGAGGCGTCATGGCCCCGCCGAAACAGCGCGGACTCACGCTTCCCACCGTTCTCACCGTCACCGTCGGCGTGCTCGCCGTCGGCGTGCTGGCCCTGTTCGCGGTCGGCTACTTCCTCCACATCTTTTAATGCCATTTCACTCGCTTTCACTAACACAGGGATTCATTCGATGACCGCTTCTGCCCACGCTCTCGAGCTCCTCAAGCTGGCCGCCGCCGCCGCAGACTCGAAAGCGGGGGAGGACCTCGTCGCGATCGACGTTTCCAGCCCTCTCCCACTGACCGACATCTTCCTCATCGTCACCGGCCGCTCCGAGCGCAACGTCGTCGCCATCGCCGGCGAGATCGAAGACCAGCTCACCGCAGCCGGTCACAAGCCGCTGCGCCGCGAAGGCCGCGCTGAGGGTCGCTGGGTTCTCGTCGACTTCGGCGACCTCGTCGTGCACGTCTTCCACGAGGAGGAGCGCGTGTACTATTCCCTCGAGCGACTCTGGAAGGACTGCCCCGTCATCCCGATCGAACTGCCCGTCCACAAGGTCCAGGACTGACAGTGGTCACAACAGGCTTCCGCATGTAGTAGCCTAGAGAAGTTGTTTCGGGGGAAAACCTGAAACACAATCTGGGTCCGTGGCGCAGCTGGTAGCGCACCTGCATGGCATGCAGGGGGTCAGGGGTTCGAATCCCCTCGGATCCACCAAGACAGGAAAAGCCCCGACTTCGGTCGGGGCTTTTCCTGTATCAGAGCTGCTTCCAGCACGATGTCAGCTCGGAATATTCAGTCCCGGATATCCAGCACGGAGTGCGCTGCGGCGTCGGTGTCGATCGGGGCGAACCGGGGAACCGCCTGTCCGTCGATGTTGACGGACTCCAGGAACATCACCAGGGGACGCACCCACAGGCCACGATCGCCGTAAAGCGCCGTGTAGACGACGAGCTCCTCCTCGGTCTCCGAGTGCCGGGCGACGCCGATCACGTCGTACAGATTGCCCTTGTAGTGCCGGTACCGCCCTGGCGTTATTCCTGTCATTTTCGCTCCCGCTTTCCGAACCCAGTATCCGGCATAGGCGCAGCGAGCGAGCGGGCGAACCCACCCGGCCGGGAGCGGGAGTAGGTAAGCCTGCCCTAACTTCAGCTAGGCTGAGGGTGAGCGCTCCGCAGTCGGCGGGGAGACCCGACGACGCCGAGGAGAACGTGAAGTGAGAGTGTCCAGCCGGGTAGACGGATCGCCTGCGGCCACCACACCTCCGCTGTCGAACCCCTGCGGCCTGGAGGCGCTGCCGATCGGAGTGCCTGCCCGCATCATCGATGTGGGAGACCACGGTACGGCCCCGTACGCCGGTCGCCTCGGTGACCTCGGCTTCGTCGCCGGCGCCAGGATCGAGCTCCTCCGCCGGGCGCCGCTCGGAGACCCTGCCGTGTACCGGGTCCGTGGCTACGACATCTGCCTCCGACTCGCGCAGGCCCGCGGCATCCGCGTGACAACGACTCTGTGACGGACGCATCGAGCGGGCCGGACTGCCACGGCGGACCGACCGGCGGCACCGTCGTCACCGGCGCCCCGCGCACGGCGCTCGTCGGCAGCCCGAACGCCGGCAAGACGAGCATCTTCAACGCCCTCACAGGACTCCGGGCGAAGACCGGCAACTATCCCGGCGTCACCGTCGGCCGGTCCGTCGGCGTCTTCCGCTCGGGCGGCCAGGATTTCGTCGTCGAGGACCTGCCAGGCACCTATGGCCTCGAGCCGGTGAGTCCGGACGAGCAGATCGTCACCGACCTGCTCCAGGGCCGGCTCACCGGGGTCGAATCGCCCGACGCCCTGGTCGTCGTGATCGACGCGACGACGCTCTGGCGGTCACTGCGGCTCGTGTCGCAGGTCCTGCGCCTGCACCGGCCGGTGTGCATCGCCGTGACCCTCACCGACGAACTCATCACCCGCGGCGGGCGCCTCGACATCGCCGGGCTCGAACGGGCCCTCGGCGTGCCGGTGGTCCGGGTGATCGGCAACCGGCGCATCGGCATCCCCGAACTCCGCATGAAGATCGCCGGCTGGCGGAACTGGGCGGTGCCCGTGCTCGATCCACCGACAGACCCGGCCGAGCTCGAGGCCTGGACCGAATCCATCCTTTTGGCGAGCGAGTACCGCCCGGCGCAGCCCGACAAAACCACCCAGCGGATCGACGCGGTGCTGCTGCACCCGGTGTGGGGCACCGCGATCTTCATCGCGGTCATGGTCACCTTCTTCCAGATCATCTTCTCCTTCGCAGCACCCCTGCAGGGACTCGTGGAGACGTTCTTCGGCTGGCTCGCCGGACTGGTCGACGTCTTCGTGCCGGTGCCCTGGCTCGCGGGCCTGCTCGGTGACGCGATCATCGGAGGGGTGGGCGCCGTCGTCGTCTTCATCCCGCAGATCATGCTGATGTTCCTGCTGATCTCCCTGCTCGAGGGCGTCGGCTACATGTGCCGGGCCGCGTTCCTGATGGACCGCATCATGTCGCGGGCGGGGCTCGAGGGCCGGGCGTTCGTCGCGCTGATGAGTTCCTTCGCGTGCGCGGTCCCCGGGATCATGGCGACCCGCACGCTGCCGTCGGCCAAGGACCGCATCGCGACGATGATGGGCGCGCCCCTGATGACCTGCTCGGCACGGCTGCCGGTCTACATCCTCCTGATCGGGATGCTCGTCAGCCCGGAGTCCCGCATCGGCCCGCTGCAGACCCAGGGCGTCATCATGTTCTGCCTCTACTTTCTCGGGGCGGTGTCTGCCATGCTCGCGGCCTGGATCGTGAAGACCGTGCAGGACCGGAACGGCCTCCTGATGCCGTTCTACATGGAGATGCCGCCGTATCGCGTCCCGACGCTGCGGTCCATCTGCCTCACGATGTGGGATTCGTCCCGGGCCTTCCTGCGCAAGTGCGGAACGATCGTCATGCTCACGACGATCGTGCTGTGGCTCCTCCTGAACTTCCCGTTGCACTCGACCGCAGAACTGACGGCATCCGGTGTCGACGTCACGGATGAGGGCGCGGTGACGTCCTTCGTGATGGACCACAGTGCGGCGGCCTCGATCGGCCGTGCCGTCGAACCGGTCTTCGCGCCGCTCGGCTTCGACTGGCGCGTCAACATCGGCGTCGTCGCCTCCCTCTCCGCGCGGGAGACCTTCGTGGCAACGCTCGGCCAGATCGCCGCAGCCGACGACCCGGACAACCCGTCCGCTGCCCTCTCCGCCATGACGTACACCGACGGCGCCCATGCCGGCGACCGGGTCTTCACGGCCCCGACGATCGCCGCGCTTCTGGTCTTCTTCGTGTATGCGCTGCAGTGCATGTCCACGGTGAGCGTGATGAAGCGGGAAACCGGCACCTGGAAGTGGCCGGCCATCGCGTTCGGGTACATGTTCGTGCTGGCCTGGAGCTCGGCGTGGATCGTCCACGGCATCGTCGCACTCGCGACCGGGACGGCCTGAGATGATCCCGCTGCACCCGGAAGCCGTGCACGACCGCCCAGAGGCGCTCCGCTGGGTGATGCCGCCCGGTTCGCTCGGATTCACCGGTGCCGTCCGATCGGCACCGGGCGACCTCGGTCGCCTGCTCGACACCGGCGTGCTCACCGGGCTCACGGTCGGTGCCGGCTCCGTCACGACGTGCCTTTCCGCGACCTGCAGCTGGTCCTCGGAGGGCGCGGCGGTGCGGAGCGCGCTGCACGCCGCCCTCGAGAATCCCGCGGAGTGGGTTCCTGCCGTTGCGGGGACTCCCGGCACGCGCGACGCCGACCTCGCCGTGGCGGCCCGCACCGTGCTGTCCGGGCGCGTCGGCGACTTCATCCGCTCCCACGGCGGCGTCGTCGAGCTCGTCTCTGCACACGACGAGGTCGTCACGGTGCGCCTGACCGGCTCCTGCAGCGGATGTCCCGCCGTCGGGTTCACCCTGCACGCCCGCGTCGAGCGCGCCCTGCGCGACCTCCACCCCGGACTTCGCTCGCTCGTGGCGGTCTGAATCGCTCGTCCACCCGGTCGCCGGTGCGACTTTCGGCGATCCGCCACCCCTCCGGGATTCATTCCGACCGCGGAATGAATCGGCTTTCGGCCGTGCCCGTCTCGAACACGCCCTATTGCGATTCGCCGCACCGGACCATGATGGTGAACGATTCTGCAGTCCAGAGGAGGTGGGGGCGATGGTCCTGTTCAGTGACCGGGTGGATGCCGGCCGGCAGCTTGCCGAGCGGCTCGAGTACCTGCGGGGTACCGACACGATCGTGCTCGGCCTGCCCAGGGGAGGGGTGCCCGTCGCTGCGGAGGTCGCGAGGGTTCTCGCCGCGCCGCTCGACGTGATCGTGGTCCGAAAACTCGGCGTTCCCTTCCAGCCGGAACTCGCGATGGGAGCGATCGGCGAGGACGGCGTCAGGGAACTCAACCCGGACATCCTCTCGATGGCCAGCATCAGCGCGGACGAGCTCGCGACGGTCGAACGCCACGAACGGGCCATTCTCGACGCCCGCGTCGCGGAGCTGCGCAAGGGCAGGGAACGGGTCGACGTGCGCGGTCACACCGTCGTCATCGTCGACGACGGGATCGCGACTGGTGCGACGGCGCGCGCCGCCGGGGACGTCGCCCGGCTGCACGGCGCAACGCGGGTGATCCTGGCCGTCCCGGTGGCTTCGGCGGAAGCGCTGCTCGACCTCACGAGCTTCGACGAACTGGTCTGCGTGAACGTGCCGCGCCGCCTCGTGGCCGTCGGCAACCATTACATCGACTTCGCGGCCACAACCGACGACGAAGTGACCGCGCTGCTGGACGCCGCCGCCAGGCGGATCCGTTCCGGACGCCATGCCGGCGGATCCGGGCTCGACCGTGACGTGGAGATCCCGGTCGGCACGGTCGTCCTCGAGGGGCACCTGTACCTTCCCGAGAACGCCCCCGCGGTCGTCGTGTTCGCCCATGGCAGCGGGAGCAGCCGCCACAGCCCGCGCAACCAGTTCGTCGCCGACGTCCTGCACCGCGCCGGCCTCGGCACCCTGCTCCTCGACCTGCTCACGCCGGGGGAAGAATCAGACCGGGCCAACGTGTTCGACGTCGGGCTCCTCGCCGGGCGCCTGGCCGCGGCGACCGAGTGGCTCCTCGGCCGGCCGGACACCCGGTCCTGCCGGATCGGCTACTTCGGTGCGAGCACAGGTGCCGGCGCCGCGCTCTGGGCCGCTGCCGACGCCGACGAACGGCTCGCGGCCATCGTCAGCCGCGGCGGCCGTCCCGACCTCGCGGGGGACCGGCTCCCCGAGGTCACGGCCCCGACGCTCCTGATCGTCGGCGGCGCAGACCCGGGCGTGCTCGACCTCAATCGCCGGGCCAGGACCCGGATGCGCTGTCGCAACCGGCTCGCGGTCGTCGAGGGTGCGACCCACCTCTTCGAGGAACCCGGAGCCCTCGCCACCGCGGCGAACCTCGCGTGCGACTGGTTCGTGTCCTACCTGTTGGCCGGGGCCGAGACCGGAGAATCCGGCGAGGCTGCCGGGCTGGTCGGCGTTGCGGAGGGTGACGACGCCACCGAGGTGCGCGCCCAACCGGAGTCGGACGTCCAGTACTGATCTCCTCGCCCCTGATCCCGTTGCCCGGAATTCGCCCCGGTCTTCCGGCGGCGGCGATAATGGTGCTGTGCCGAACCCCCGTGACCCCCGCGCCGATCCGCACGCGCAACGCCCGGAACACTGCCCGTGCCTGAGCGGCGAGCGCTATTCGGCGTGCTGCGGCCCGCTGCACGCCGGGGTCAGTTCCGCACCGACGGCTGAGCGCCTGATGCGATCGCGCTACTCCGCCTTCGCCGTCGGCGACGTGGACTACCTGCTCGACTCGTGGCATCCGAGCACCCGACCCGCGCACTTCGAACTCGACGACACCCTCCACTGGACACGTCTCGATATCGAACGCACCGAAAAGGGCGGACCATTCGACTCGACCGGTGTGGTCGAATTCACCGCATACTGCCGCCAGGGCGGTGTGCGGAGCGCCCAACACGAGGTGAGCCGCTTCACCCGCGTCGCCCAGCGCTGGTACTACGTCGACGCCGAGGTCTGACCCGACCCGTGCCCCGACCGGGCGCGGGAGGGCCCGGTCACGAGTCGCGCGGAGGGAGCTCCTGGAGCGTCCAGGCGTTTCCGTCCGGATCGGCGAAGGTCACGAAGCGACCCCAGGGCTGCTCATCGACGGGCGTGGCGTCGACACCGTGGTCGCGCAAATGCCGCCAGGCCTCGTCCGCGTCCGGCACGACGACCTGCACCCCACGCTGGGAGCCCGGTGCCATATCGGTGATCCCGGTGCCGAATGCGATCGAGCACGCGGAACCGGGCGGGGTCAGCTGCACGAAACGAAGCGTGTCGCTGACCTGGGAATCGAAGTCGGCATGGAAGCCGACCTGATCGACGTAGAAGGATTTCGCCCGGTCGACGTCGGTCACGGGAACGAAGATGAGCTCGATCTTCCAGTCCATGCTTTCTCCATTCGTGGGGGGCGTGCGACGCGACGTGGCGATGAACGACGGATGCTGACACGATAATGCGATCCGGGCGGAATACCAGCGTGGTGCCGGAGGTTCGGGTAGTGGATGCATTTGCATAGACATGTGCAGGGATGCGCGGCAGGACCAGACCCGGCAACACCACGACCGGCAACAGAGGAGCATGGCATGGCACAGGAGCTTGAACTCGGACTCGACACCTTCGGAGACGTGACCTGGGATGCCGACGGCGCGCCCCTGCACCAGGCGCAGGTGCTCCGCAACGTCGTGGCTGAAGGGGTCCTCGCCGAGCAGGTCGGCCTCGACTTCTTCGGCATCGGGGAGCACCACCGCACGGACTTCGCGGTCTCGGCGCCCGAGGTCGTGCTCGCGGCGATCGCAGGGCGGACCGAACGCATCCGGCTCGGATCTGCCGTGACGGTGCTGAGTTCCGACGACCCGGTCCGGGTGTTCGAGCGCTTCGCGACCCTGGACGGCGTATCGAACGGCCGCGCGGAGGTCATCCTCGGCCGCGGCTCCTTCACCGAATCCTTCCCGCTCTTCGGTCTCGACCTCGGTGACTACGAACGGCTCTTCGAAGAGAAACTCAACCTCTTCGCCGAACTCCTCAAGGAAGAACCGGTGACCTGGACGGGAACGACCCGCGCGGGGCTCACCGACCAGAGCGTGTACCCGCCGACGGAGTCCGGGTCCATGCGCACCTGGGTCGGCGTCGGCGGCAGCCCGCAGTCCGTTGTCCGCGCCGCCCACTACGGGCTCCCGCTCATGCTCGCGATCATCGGCGGCTCACCCCTCGCCTTCGCACCCCTCGTCGAGCTCTACCACCGCGCCCTCGGCGAATTCAAGCGTCCGACCCAGCCGATCGGTGAACACTCCCCGGGGTACGTCGCCGAAACGGATGCGCAGGCGCGCGAGGAGATGTGGCCGCACTATGCCGCGATGCAGGAGCGCATCGGGCGGGAGCGGGGTTGGGGTCCCGTGAGCCGCGCCCAGTTCGAACACGATGCCGGACCGGAGGGCGCCCTGTTCGTGGGCTCGCCGGAGACCGTGGCGGCCAAGATCGTCGCGACGGCGCAGGGCCTCGGCCTGTCGCGTTTCGACCTGAAGTACAGCCTCGGCACCCTCAGCCACGAGAAGCTCATGTCGAGCATCGAGCTGTACGGCACCCGGGTGGCTCCGCTGGTGCGGGACGCGCTGGGTTGATCTCCCAGCTGGGGAGGTTCGTGACGCGGTAGCGTACAAGGGGTGCCGCCTGCCCGCTCGGGTGAGCGCATCCACCGGAAATCAGCATAAGGAGTCCCTTGGAAACCTGGCCAGGCACCGCGTACCCCCTCGGAGCGACGTTCGACGGAACCGGAACGAACTTCGCCATCTTCAGCGAGGCGGCGGAACGCGTCGAACTGTGTCTCTTCGACGATGACGGCACCGAGACCCGGGTGGAGGTCATCGAGTCGAGTGCGTTCATCTGGCACTGTTACCTGCCGCTCGTGCAGCCGGGGCAGCGGTACGGCTACCGGGTGCACGGCGACTACAACCCAGCAACGGGACACCGCCTGAACGAGAACAAGCTCCTGCTCGACCCGTACGCCAAGGCCACCTCCGGGACGATCGACTGGGATCCGTCGCTCTTCTCCTACAACTTCGGCGACCCGGATTCCCGGAACGACGACGACTCTGCGTCGCACATGATGCTCGGTGTCGTGGTGAACCCGTTCTTCGACTGGCTCGGCGACCGCCCGCCGCGCACGCCGTACAGCGAATCGTTCATCTACGAGGCCCACGTGAAGGGCCTGACCGAGCTCATGGAGCTCGTCCCTGAGTCGCAGCGCGGCACATACGCGGGGGTCGCGCATCCCGCGGTCATCGACCACCTGCAGAAACTCGGAGTCACGGCCATCGAACTGATGCCGGTGCATCAGTTCGTCAACGACGGGACGCTCGAGGAGAAGGGGCTCCGCAACTACTGGGGCTACAACACGATCGGCTTCTTCGCCCCGCACAACGCGTACTCCTCAACGGGGGATCGCGGCCAGCAGGTGCAGGAGTTCAAAGGAATGGTGCGCAGCCTCCACGATGCCGGCATCGAGGTCATCCTCGACGTCGTGTACAACCACACCGCAGAGGGCAACCACCTCGGCCCGACCATCTCGTTCAAGGGCATCGACAACGAGGCGTACTACCGTCTGATGGACGACGACAAGCGGTACTACATGGACTACACGGGCACGGGAAACACGCTCAACGTGCGCCACCCCCATGTCCTCCAGCTCATCATGGATTCCCTGCGGTACTGGGCGATCGAGATGCACGTCGACGGCTTCCGGTTCGACCTGGCCTCCGCCCTGGCCAGGGACCTCTACGACGTCGACAAGCTCTCCACCTTCTTCGAACTCGTCCAGCAGGATCCGATCGTTTCCCAGGTGAAGCTCATCGCCGAGCCGTGGGACGTCGGCCCCGGCGGTTACCAGGTCGGCAACTTCCCGGCCCAGTGGACGGAATGGAACGGGAAGTACCGGGACACCGTCCGCGACTTCTGGCGGGGTGAGCCGTCGACCCTCGGAGAGTTCGCCTCGCGGATCACGGGCTCCGCGGATCTCTACGAGCACTCCGGGCGGCGTCCGGTGGCCTCGATCAACTTCGTCACGGCGCACGACGGCTTCACCCTCTCCGACCTCGTCTCCTACAACGAGAAGCACAACGACGCCAACGGCGAGGGCAACAACGACGGTGAGTCGCACAACCGGTCCTGGAATTCCGGTGCGGAGGGCCCGACGGACGACGCGGAAGTCCTCGCCCTGCGCGCCAGGCAGCACCGCAACTTCCTGACCACCCTCCTTCTGTCCCAGGGCGTGCCGATGCTCCTGCACGGCGACGAGCTCGGCCGCACCCAGCAGGGCAACAACAACACCTACGCCCAGGACTCCGAGCTCAGCTGGATCCACTGGGACACGGCAGACCAGCCGCTCATCGAATTCACCGCCGCGATCTCCCGGCTGCGCAAGGACCACCCCACCTTCCGCCGCAGCCGCTTCTTCGACGGACATCCCAACGTCCGCGCCGCCGACGGCGACACCCTGAGCGACATCGTCTGGCTGAACAGCGACGGCGAGGAGATGCGCACGGAGGACTGGGACGAGGGCAGGGCGGGCACGGTCGCCATGTACCTCAACGGCGACGGCATCCGGGAACGTGACTATCGCGGCCAGCCCGTCGTCGACGTCAACTTCCTCGTGTGCTTCAACACGGACGCCGAGGACGTCGAATTCCGGCTGCCCCCTGCGATCTACGCTCCGCAGTGGGAGATCGTGGTCGACACGGCCGGCGAAGGCGCCGACGCGATCCCGCGCCCGGCCGGCGCGATCCAGACGGTCAAGTCCCGGTCCGTCGTCGTGCTCCGTGCCTACCAGGCGCCCGAGGTCGCGCCTGACCATTCCGTGGCAGCCTCCCTCGCCGGCCTCGCCGGAACGCCGACGGCGCTCGCGCTCAACCCGGACCACCCGGTCGAACCATGAGGATCCCGCACTCGACCTACCGGTTGCAGATCACCGCGGCCTTCGACCTCGCCGCCGCTGAGAGGGTCCTCGACTACATCGTCGGCCTCGGCGCGGACTGGATCTACCTCTCGCCGCTCCTCACCTCCGCCGACGGCTCCGACCACGGTTACGACGTCGTCGACCACGCGGCCATCGACCCCGCCAGGGGCGGGCCTGAGGGGCTCCGCCTGCTCGCTGCAGCGGTGGCGGATGCCGGGCGCGGCATCCTCGTGGACATCGTGCCCAATCACATGGGCGTCGACGACCCGCACCGCAACGCCTGGTGGTGGGACCTGCTCCGATTCGGGCAGGACTCCCGTTATTCGGAGGCGTTCGACGTCGACTGGGCGGCGGGCGATGGAAAGATCCTGCTTCCGGCCCTCGGCGACGCGGGAGAGGGCAGCGAACTCGACCGGCTCGAGATCGTCGGCGACGAGCTGCACTACTACGACCACCGGTTCCCGATCCTCCCCGGCACGGCCGACGACGGCGCCGATCCCCGGACCGTGCACTCGAGGCAGCACTACACGCTGGTCAACTGGCGCCGTGCCGACCGGGACCTCAACTACCGGCGCTTCTTCGCCGTGAACAGCCTTGCGGGCATCCGCGTCGAGGTTCCCTGGGTCTTCGACGAGTCGCATCGCGAGATCGTTCGCTGGGTGCGGGACGGCCTCGTTCAGGGCATCAGGGTCGACCACCCCGACGGCCTCGCCGACCCGGGCGGTTACCTCGACCGGCTGCGCCTGGCGACCGACGGAACGTACGTGCTCGTCGAGAAGATCCTCGAGGGCGACGAGACCCTGCCGACGAGCTGGTCCACCAGGGGCACGACGGGCTACGACGCCCTCGCCGACGTCGACCGGATCCTCGTCGACCCGGCGGGACGGCCGGCCCTCGACGCGCTCGAGAAACGCCTGCAGGACGATTCCCCGGAACCGGGGGAGAACGGCCGCCCGCAGACCTGGGCCGAGCTCGTCTCCGAGCGGAAACGAGGCATCGCCGACGGCATCCTGGGCTCAGAGGTGCGCAGGATCGCACGCCTCATCCCCGGGATCCCCGGGCCGGAGGCGGTCGACGCCCTCGCAGAGCTGCTCACCGCCATGCCGGTGTACCGCTCCTACCTCCCGCTCGGCTTCGAGCTGGTCGACGAGGCCGCACGGCGCGCGTCCGACCGCAGGCCGGACCTCGCCGGAACGATCGGCCGGCTCCTGGCCGTGCTGGCCGACCCGCGGACCCCCGCTGCCGTCCGGTTCCAGCAGACCTCCGGCATGGTGATGGCCAAAGGCGTCGAGGACACCGCGTACTACCGCTACAGCCGGCTCACCTCGCTCAACGAGGTCGGAGCAGACCCCTCGGAATTCTCCATCGATGCGGATACCTTCCACGCGCGCCAGCAGGCCAGGGCGGCGACCTTCCCTGACTCGATGACGACGCTCTCCACCCACGACACGAAACGGGGAGAGGACGTCCGCGCCCGCATCACCGTCATCGCCGAGATTCCCGCGGAGTGGGAGGCGACCCTGGACACGCTTCGCACGAATGTGCCGCTCGGCGACGGCCCGCTCGAGAACCTGCTCTGGCAGGCGGTCGTCGGGTCCTGGCCGGCCAGCCGCGAACGCCTGGGCGCATACGCGCTCAAGGCCGCCCGCGAATCCGGAACGTCGACGACCTGGAACGCCCCGGACGCCCCCTTCGAGGAGAAGCTCGAGACCCTGGTCGCCGCGGCCTTCGACGACCCCACCGTCACGGCCGCCCTCACGGACTTCGTGGAACGGGTGCGGCAGGCGGGCTGGAGCAACTCCCTCTCGGCCAAGCTCGTGCAGCTCACCATGCCGGGAGCACCGGACGTCTACCAGGGCAGCGAACTCTGGGAGACCTCCCTCGTCGACCCGGACAACCGGCGCCCCGTCGACTACACCGTCCGCCGCGGCATCCTCGCCCGTATCGACGACGGATGGCTGCCGCCCATCGACGAGACCGGCGCCGCGAAGATGCTCGTCACGAGCCGCGCGCTGCGCCAGCGCCGCGACGCCCCCGAACGGTTCTTCCGCCACGCGGCCGTTCCGGCATACGGCGCCGCCGCGGCACACCTGCTCGCCTTCGACCGCGGCGACGCCGTCACGGTCGCCACCCGGCTTCCGCTCGGCCTCGCAGCACAGGGAGGCTGGCGGGACACCACGATCGTGCTCGCCGGCATCCCGGTGACCGACGTCCTCACCGGCGAACGGTTCGCCGGCGGCACCCTCCTCGTGCGCGACCTGCTGCGCCGCTACCCGGTCGCCCTCCTCGTGCCGGATCAGGGCACGGGCCAGGGGATCGAATCACCGATCGTCACGGGGGAGGCCGGCAGATGAGCAGAGCAGAGCCCACCAACGAGGCCTGGGATGTCGAGGTCTGGGCGCCGCACGCCCAGGCGGTCGACCTGTTCCTGCGCGACACCGCCCCCGGCTCTGCCGGGGAACCGGTCACCCGGTCCCTGGCCAGGGCGGAGGGCGGCTGGTGGCGCCTGCGGATGTCCGACGGCCGGGCAGAGCCTCGCGACTACGGATTCGTGATCGACGGCGCAGGGCCGTTCCCCGACCCGCGTTCCCGCCGCCAGCCCGACGGCGTGCATGCCCTGTCCCGCACCTTCGACCCCGGCGCGCACGCCTGGCAGGACTCGCGGTGGACCGGCCGCCAGCTCGCGGGCGCCACGATCTATGAGCTGCATCTCGGTACCTTCACCCCGGAGGGCACCCTCGACGCCGCGGCAGCACGCCTCGGCCACCTGGTCTCACTCGGGATCGACTTCGTCGAGCTCCTGCCGGTCAACGCCTTCAACGGAACCCACAACTGGGGCTACGACGGCGTGCTCTGGTACGCCGTCCACGAGGGCTACGGGGGACCCGCCGCCTACCAGCGCTTCGTCGACGCCTGCCACCAGGCCGGCATCGGAGTGATCCAGGACGTCGTCTACAACCATCTCGGGCCGAGTGGGAACTACCTGCCGGAATTCGGGCCGTACCTCAGCGAGGCGGCCGGGAACACCTGGGGTTCCTCGCTGAACCTCGACGGACCGGACTCCGATCCGGTCAGGCGGCACATCATCGACAACGCCCTGATGTGGCTCGACGAATATCACGTCGACGGGCTGCGCCTCGACGCCGTGCACGCCCTCCGCGACGATCGGGCAACCCACCTGCTCGAGGAAATGGCCGGGGAGGTCGCCGCGCTCAGTGCCTTCGCCGGTCGCCCGCTGACCCTGATCGCCGAGTCCGACCTCAACGATCCACGCCTGATCACCCCGGCGGAGGCCGGAGGCTACGGCCTCGACGCACAGTGGAGCGACGACTTCCACCATGCCGTGCACGTCGCACTGACCGGGGAGACCACCGGCTACTACGCCGACTTCGCCCCGCTCAGCGCCCTCGCCAAGGTCCTCACCGACGGCTACTTCCACGACGGAACGTTCTCGAGCTTCCGCGGCCGCAGGCACGGCCGTCCGATCGACAGGCAACGGATGCCGGCCTGGCGTCTCGTTGTCGGCAGCCAGAACCATGACCAGATCGGAAACCGTGCCACCGGCGATCGCCTGACCGGCACGCTCGACGCAGGCCAGCTCGCCATCGCCGCGACCCTGACCCTTCTCGGCCCCTTCACCCCGATGCTCTTCATGGGGGAGGAATGGGGTGCGACCACGCCGTGGCAGTTCTTCACCTCGCACCCGGAGCCGGAACTCGGCGCGGCGACCGCGACCGGGCGGATCAGCGAATTCGCGCGGATGGGCTGGGATCCCGCACTCGTGCCCGACCCGCAGGATCCGGCGACGTTCACGAGGTCCCGGCTCGACTGGGACGAATCCGAGCGTCCAGGACCCGCACGGCTGCTCGGCCTCTACCGACGGCTCGCAGAACTGCGCCGCGAGGTGCCGTCCTTCACGGAACCGCGCCTTGACCGGGTCGGTGTCGAGTACGACGCCGAGGGGTCCTGGCTGCGCCTGGTCCGTGGTTCCGCGGAGATCCTGGTGAACCTCGCAGCGGATGCCCGGCGCATGCCTGCCGGGTCCGGCGCCGTGCTGCTCGACTTCGGGACGGACGGGCCCGCGCTGCTCTCC
Source organism: Cryobacterium glucosi (assembly GCF_004402235.1). GTDB lineage: Bacteria > Actinomycetota > Actinomycetes > Actinomycetales > Microbacteriaceae > Cryobacterium > Cryobacterium glucosi. The sequence goes on along the minus strand of NZ_SOFS01000012.1, from coordinate 415,956 downwards.
CGCGCGGACGACGGGTCCGTCGTGCTGGCACCGCACTCCGTGCTCGTCCTCGCCCAGGCGGCCTCGTGAGCGGTCAGCGCGGCTTCCTGTCCGCGGAGACCGGAACGGCCCTTGCCGCACTCGCGGCCCTCGATTCCGCAGCGGACCCGCTCGACCGCGTACGCGGCATCCGCCGGCTGCTGCTCGCCCTCGACGCCGACCCGGCGACCCTCGCCGCGGTGCGGGACGCCCTCGCCGCCGGTACCGGCTGGGAGGCCATCGCGGCGGCGGCCGGGCTGAAACCACCGGCGGCCAGGTGGCGGTGGAGCGGTTCGGATTCCGAGATCGCCGCCCGCCTCGAGGCAGGCCGGAAGCGATCGGCCCGTCCGAGTTCCGTGCCGACCGAACTGCCCGGATACTCGGTCGCGGAGGCGGCGACGAGGCTCGGTATCACCGTCCAGGCCGTCTATCTCCGGGTGAGCCGGGGTAAACTGGCCAGCCAGACCATCGAGCTGCCGGACGGCCGCTCGTATAAACGGGTCTTCCTCGACGCAGCGGACGACGTGCCGAGCCCGCCGGACGCGTCCGGCCAGGCCGGCCGGACCACGTGAACCGGATCGGGCGGATGCCCGCAGCTTCAGACCCACACACACGTGCCGAAACCACATACGTGCCGAAACCACAGGGATGACGGAGTACCACCATGACTGATTTTCCGACAGAGAACTTCAACCGCACCACCCCGTACAACACGGGTGACAACACGGCCGTGACCCCGGTCGTTGGAACGGAGACCGGGTCCCGGGCGATCTCGGCCCCGCCGGAGAAGCAGCCTCGGCCGGCATCCGCCGTTTCGGCCAGCGGGAGCGGCGCGTCGCGCACTGCGCTCGTCGTGCTGGCCGCCATCGGGATGCTCGGACTCGCGTTCGTCGTGATGATCCTCGTCGGCGTCTCGAGCGAGAGCATCAACGCCCTCGCCGTCTTCGCGACTCCGATCGCCTCGATGGTCGCGGCGTACTACGGAATCACCCTGAGCATCCAGCAGGTCAAGAACGAGCGCGCCGAGAAGGAGACCGCGATCAAGCGGGCCGACGTCGCGGACGCGTCGAGCCGGGAGACCGAGGTCTGGGCTGCCCAGATGGAATCGGGACTCCGCGTGGCGATGGCCAAGCTCACCGCAGCCCACATCGGCACCGATGAGGTCACCAAGGCGGCGGGCACGCCGGACGGTTTCTTCTAGGCGACGGTTTCCACTAAGCGCTGACGAGGCGCCCTGACCTGGTCGCGGCGACGAAACCGGCGTAGTCCGCCGTGGCCTGCTCCGCATAGGCGACCGCGAAGTCGGCGAACGCCCTGTCGGCCTTGCCGCCCAGGCCCAGGTAGGCGGCGATCGGCACCGGGTCTCCGGAACGGGCGTGGGCGCGCGCGAGTGTCGTGCCGGTCAGCCGGGCATAGGCGAGCAGCCCTGCCGCGGTGAACGTCGCAGGATCGGGCGACCACTTCATGTCGCGCAGCTGACGCCCGTAGTACTGCCCGCCGAGCGGGGTCGTCGCCCAACCGAGGAACACGTCTCCCGAGGCCTGCATCAGGCGCTGGCCCTCGACGACGCGCTGGCCGGCATGGGCGGGCCCCGCGTGCGACCCCGTCGCCGTGTCACTCCGGTCGATCACCGATCGCTGTGCCTCCTTGAGCTGGAGCACGAGCACGTCTTCCGGTCCGATCCCTTCGAGCAGGACGACCCAGGAGTACAGGCCAACGCTGCCGACCCCGACGACCTTGTGGGCGAAGTCGATGATGTGGAACCGGTCGAGCAGGCGCCTGCGGCTTTCGTTGAGCGATGCGCGATAGGCGGCGAAGGTCGCCTCGACGATTTCGGCCGTCGAGCCGGCGAGCGGGATCCTGGTCAGCAGCGGCGGCTGGTCGAGGAACCGCCGGTGCCCGTCCACCACCCGGGTGAGCTTGCGCACGACGGACCAGGTGTCGCGGGTCTCCGCCTTGGCGACGCTGTCCCTGACCGCGCGGCGACCGGTCTTGCCCGTCGACGCGGAGATGATGGCTTCGACGTGGCTCGATTCCATCCGGTCGTACCAGACGCGCATGATGGGCATACTCGAATAGTCCGCGATCGTGCTGCGATAGCTGTGCGCGGCCTCGAGGGCAGCAGCCCTGCCGATCTCGGCAGGCAGGCCGGCGTCGGCAGCGGCGAGGACGAACGAGGTCGCCAGACGCTTCACGTCCCACTCGAAGGGTCCGCGCCAGGTCTCGTCGAAATCGTTGACGTCGAAGACGACGCGGCGGTCCTCGCTCGCGAACAGGCCGAAATTGGACAGGTGCGCGTCACCGCAGAGCTGGGTGCCGAGCCCCGTGTCCGGAAGCGCGGCGAGGTCCCGCGCCATCACGAGCGCCGTTCCACGGAAGAACGTGAACGGTGACACGCCCATCCGGGCATGCCGCAGCGGGATCAGGGACGGGTCTCTCGTGCTCGCCTGGCCCAGGAGCAGGTCCACCGGATCGTTGCGATTCGCCGGGGCCTCCCAGGCGGCGAGCGACGATCGCGGCAGCCGCATCCGCGCTGCACGGCCCAGCTCTTCATGCTGCGTCGTCGTGGGGCGAACGGTGTCCGTCGTGCTGTCCATGGCGAGAGTGTATCGCCCCGGCAAACGCGGCGTTCCACGGATCAGCGAAACGGATCAGCGAACACGAATCCGTGCGGCTGACGGAGCGGGGGAGCCGAGGTAGTGGTCGCGCGGCCAGTGCCGCACGCGCCTCGGGAGCAGCGGGTAGACGCGGATCGTGAGGCGCAGCATCCGGTCGAAGCGGCGTTGCCGACGAGGAGACCAGCTCAGGTCGAACAGGTCGCGCACGGAGGGTGGCAGCAGTCCGACGGTGACCAGGCGAGCGAGGGGCATGGCCAGGCGCAACAGCAGCGGCCCGCTGCGGGGGTACAGGAGCCGTCTGGCGACCTCCCGGGTGGTGTCATCCGTCCGGAGCCCATCGAGCCTCTCCTGCCAGTAGGTCGCGAAGGCCGCCCGATCGCGCGGCCACAGCGCTTCGGGCACCTGCAGGGCCGTGCCGAGCACCGCGTATTCCCGGTACAGGGACTCGGCGGTGCCTTCGTCGAACGCTCCGAACACCCGTTCGTACATGCCGACGGCCGAGTCGTAGAGCGTCGCGGCCACCCAGAGCTGCAGCTCGGGCGTGAAGGCGTTGTACGCTGGCGCCCCGCCGGCTGCCGCGCCGACGACGGGAACGTGGGCCCGGTTCACCCGCCGGACCGCAGCCCTTGCCTGATCGGGAGTGCCGCAGGTCACGGCGTATGCGTAGCTCAGGGTGCCGGCCAGCCGGTCGAGCGGCCGGTTCTCGAAATCGCTGTGGTGGGCGACCCCGTGCCCGATCGCCGGATCCGCGAGCTGGAGCAGGATGGAGCGACCGCCCGCGAGCAGCATGACGGCTTCGCCCGCGATGTCCCGAAGCTGCAGCATGACCGGCCTCCCCTGTGATGGCCGAGTGTAGTCCGGCAAAAGTATTTCGGGAGTTTCTCCCCGATCCGGAATAAACCCGCTCTCTATGCGCTTGCATGTATCCGAGGGCGGCGATCCATCCGTCACGCAGACTTGAGGAGCATCATGACCGAAACCACCGCGACGACCATCCCGGGCTACAAGGCCGGAACCTGGACCATCGACCCGACCCACTCCGAGGTCGGCTTCAGCATCCGCCACATCATGATCAGCAAGGTCAAGGGCACGTTCGACACCTTCGCAGCGACCTTCGTCACCGGCGAGAACCCCCTCGACTCCGTCGTCACCGCCTCGGCAGACGTCGCTTCGATCAACACCAACGAAGCCAACCGCGACGGCCACCTCCGCACCGGCGACTTCTTCGAGGCCGAGACCTACCCGACGATCGACTTCGTCTCCACCGGTGTCCGTGAAGTCAAGGGCGAGTTCCTCGTCGACGGCAACCTCACGATCAAGGGCGTCACCAAGCCCGTCACCTTCGACTTCGAGTTCGGCGGCTTCGGCACCGACCCGTACGGCAACTACAAGGCCGGTGCAACGGCCAAGACCGAGATCACCCGCGCCGACTTCGGCCTCAACTACAACGCAGCGCTTGAGACCGGCGGCTTCCTCCTCGGTGAAAAGGTCACCATCACGATCGAGCTGCAGGCCGTCCTCAACCAGGCGTAGTCTTCCCGGTTCGTGAAAAGGGGTCCCACTTAGGTGGGGCCCCTTTTTTTGGGCTACTACTCGCCCTTGATCTCTTCGCGGACCCTCCGCAGGTCCTCCATGAGCGATCCGATCAGGATCCAGTGCTGCGGATGCGGCGTCATGATCAGGAGCGGTTCGGTCAGGGCGGGCGGTTCCACCGCGACGGGCAGGTGATCCCGATCGGGATAGTCCGCCTCCGCAGCGAGGAGCCGGAGGTCGTGCGCGGAGCGGCTCAGCTCGACGGTGATCGCGAGCACCGTCGGCTCGAGATGCAGGGAATGGTCGTAGTGGTCCCTGAGCGACCTCGTCATGCCGATCGCACGGGTCACGAGAGAGGTCAGCCGGTTGTAGAACTCCTCGTCGACGTCGAGCAGGCGTCGGTTCGTGGTGTGGCGCGGGTTCAGGGTCAGGCTCTCCTCCGCTGATTTGAGGGCCTTCTCCGCCTTGTTCAGCATCGGCCTGAGCAGCCGCGCCTTGATCATCATCTCCTCGATCTGCGTCTGCGTCTGCGGGAAGCGCAGCGCGTCGACGATGCGGTCCAGGGTGTCCGCGACCTCGCGAGCGAGGCGGATGACCGTCTCGTGCGCGGGCGCGAGCAGCACCGGCGGCACGATGAGCGCATTGACGAGCAGTGCGGCCGCGGCGCCGATCATCGTCTCGATGATGCGATCCCTGGCGTATTCCGGCGTCGTGGCTCCGATGGAGAGCACCATCATGGCGCTGATCGGGATCTGGCTCGCCGAGCTCGGGGCCAGGCGGAGCGCCCAGGCGAGCAGGATGCAGAATACGATCGCGAGCAGCACGATCCAGCTCGACTTGCCGAATGCTACGCCGACGCCGTAGGCGACGAGCACCCCGCCGACGACGCCGAGGCTGCGCTCGATCGCCCGGCCGAGGGTCTGGTTGATGTTCGGCTGCACGACGAGAAGCGCCGCGATCGCGGCGAAGATCGGGAGCTCAGTGTGCAGGAGTCCCTGCGAAAGCACCCAGCCGAGCATGACGGCGAGGGAGGTCTTCACAGCCTGGAGCAACGGAATCCGGCTCGAGGATCGAACGCGGGCCGATATTCTCACCCGTTCAGGATATCGTGCCCGCTCGAGCGGAAGGGGCAGTCGGGGGAGTGATCGTCGTGGGAAGTCCGGTGAAGGCGGAATAGTCACGGATCGCCCTGGCGAAGCCGGTGGTTCGCCGTGCGGTGAGGGTGCCGAACGGCGCAGCCTCGACCGCGACGGTCGGTCCGGCCGCCCTGGTGCGCGTGGTTTCTTTCCGCCAGGTGCCGATCACGCGCCCGTCCGCGACGATGAGCGGCAGGAAGATCCCGTTGAGACCGGGAACGACCCGCGGGAAATCGGCGTCGTCCACGACGTACGACCGGTCGCGGTAGCCAAGCAGGTACTCGTCGAAGCCGGGCAGCGCGAGCACGGGCGTGCGCTGTGCCGGTCGCGAGCCGAGGGTGCCGCGTTCCGTGGCCGCGGGGAGGAGCAGGGTCTCGCCGTCCACCTCGAGCTCCTCCAGCCGGTCGCCGGCTTCCGCGAGAGCGACCCGGGCGTCAGCGACCGTGAGCTGGGTCCACGCCGCGAAGTCGCGCAGGGTCGCGGGGCCGTGGCCATCCAGGTAGCGGACGAGGAACTCGGCGAGTCCCTCACTTCGGTCGAGGCGGCGCTGCGCGGGCGCCCACTCGTCGAGCAGGGCGAGCGCAGGCTGGCCGTCCTGGTTGGGACCCCAGACCACGAGACCCGCGAGCGCGAGGGCGGCGATCAGGTGATAGCCGCGCTGGCCGTCGGGGTTGATCCCCGCGGACCGCAGCCCGGCGAGGAACGGGGTGCGGCTGAGGCGCCTGCCGCCGGAGAGGAGGCCGGTGGCCGCCTCCGCGGCCGCGGCGATGATGGTGTCGTCGAGCCCGAGTTGTCTCTGCCTGGTCGCCATCGATGCGAGCACCCTCGCGGCGGTGAGGTCCAGCATCCACCGGACGTCGGTCGCGGGGACCAGGTGCAGCGTTCCGCGCATCGGATACGAACGCACGATCGACCCGGCATCGAGCGCGGACAGGACATCGGCGGCGACGGTGCCCGGGGAGCGCACCCCGAGCGCCCAGCTCGCCGCGGGAAGGTCCTGGGCCTGCACCGCGAGCATCCGCTCGACCACGGCGAGCGGGCCGTCCGGCCCGCCGGCCTCTCCTGCGGGCGCGGAAAGCCCGTGGCTCACCAGTCGGAGGCGCAGGACATCGGAGCGGGAGGCACGCGTGGGCATGCGGCCAGTATGACGCCGGGCGGGGACACTGTGGAACCGGCCGGGTCAGTCGAAGGTCCGCAGCAGCAACCAGTCGTCGTCTTCCGTCGCATGGCGCACGTCGAAGACGTGCGTTTCGCCGTCCTCCGCCGTCGCCTGGAACCGCCAGCCGGCGATGCACAGCGGCGGATGCCCGACACCGAAGGTGTTCGGCGCGAAGGGGCGCCACCAGTCCGCCGTGCCGACGAGGGCGGTCGGCGTGTCCGTCACCCGGAATCGTCGCGAGCGCCAGAGGATCCGGCGGGGTTCTCCCCTGCTGTTCGTCTGGACCGTGACGGGTTCAGGGTGTTGCCCGTCGATCGGGACCACTGATCACCTCGCCTGCCGTATCGAACGTATGTTCGATAAAACTATAACAACGAGGCCCGCCGAATACCAGCCACGGCGACGAAGTCGGATCGTGGCCGGGCCGGGTCCCCGCCCGCGGAGGACGGAAGCGGGGGGGGAGGAGGAGGAGGAGGTGAGCGCTCAGGCGAGGTCGTCGTCGGTGCGGGCGCCGAAGACGATTTCGTCCCAGCTGGGCATCGAGGCGCGTCCACGCTTTCCGAGGTTGCCGGTGTTGCGCGGCTGCCCGGTGGCCGCCTGGGAGGCCCAGGCGTTGCGGGTCGGGTCCGTACGCGGGGCCTCGACCGGGGTGTCGGCGACGGATGCCTGGGCGGGGTCGTCGATGAGTCGCGGTCCGCCCGGTGCCGGCGCTTCGCCCCGGGAGTCCGGGACGGGGGCGCCTGAGCCGAGGACGGCGGCTTCACGCTCGCCGCGGCGGCGGCGCAGGGACTCGAGCAGGTCCGCGGTCTCGCTCAGGCTCTTGGGCGGTTCTGCGGCACGCTTGATCGCCGCCTTGGACACGGCCTCCGTCGTTCCGGCCGAGCGGGAATAGGGGATCGGATCCAACTGGGGCGCCGTGTCGTTCATGAGCTCGTCCGGCAGGGACTCCTTGAACGTGAATGCGCCGCTGTCGAAGCGGGACACGTCGGCGGGGCTCGTCTCCGCGCCGACCGCGCGGAGGCGGGGGATGAGCGCGCCCTTGAGCTCGCCCTGCTGGGAGAGTGCGATGGCCTCGTTGCCGAGGGGGGAGAGCGCGTTCTTCTTCGGTTCGAAGGACCAGCGGGCATCGTGGTCGATGTCGTCCGCGGTGAAGGCAAGCTTGACGATCCAGCCGGCGCCGGGTTCCTTCCAGCTGGCCCAGCGTTCGTCCGTTGCCCCGAGGGAGGCGAGGCGCTCGCGGATGACGCCGCCGAACGTCGCGGATCCCTCTCCGGGATCGGGCTCGATCGCGGTGTGGACGGGCACGCCGAGGGCGCACGAGACGATGTACTCGCGTTCGGCGACAACCGGACCCTCGAAGCGACGGACGAAGTCGATCGGGGCTCCCGTCACGGCGGCGACGTCCTCAGCCGACATGCCGGAACGGATGTGCGCTTGCACGTCCCGCGGGGACAGCTTTGTTTTCGGGGTGTGTTCTATCTGGGTTTGGCGAAGCCGGGACTGGAGAACCTCGTCGATGGGGATCCGAAAACGGTCACCATCCTCGCTCGCTGCAAGCAGCGCGCCGTTCTCTACTCCGATTACCTTCAAATCCTGCATGGCGAAAGCCCTCTCGCGATCACTGATTCGCCAACACTGTCATGAAACGCCCCTCATTCCGGGGAATACGCCGGGCGTGCCGTAAGTTGACCACTCAGCCGAAGTTATCAGCGGCGAGAGTTTGCTATTCCTTCGGGATTGTTGCAAACTGTGCCCGCTGATTTCGTTAATCGGCATTAAATGAATGAATGGATGGGCATGGCAACCGATTACGACGCACCCCGAAAGTCCGAAGACGACTCTGAGTCGATTGAGGCCCTCAAGGAGCGCGTACCGGACAAGATGTCTGGCGTCGTGGATGTAGACGACTCAGACAACCCCGGTGGGTTCGATTTACCCGGTGCCGATCTGTCCGACCTCGACCTCGATGTCGTCGTCCTGCCCCCGCAGGCCGATGAATTCACCTGCGTAGAGTGCTTCCTCGTGAAGCACCGCTCGCAGATGTCGCACGAGACCAAGCTCGGCCCGGTCTGCCTGGAGTGCGACTCCTAAAAGCGCGTTTTAGTTACTTGATGCCGGCCGTCGTGATCCATTGATCGCGGCGGCCAACGTCGTTGGGTGGCGTGTCGAGACGAGCCAGTACGGTGCCGGATCCTGGGGATCCTCGATCGGGACCCGTACGACGGGACCGATCCAGCCCCTGATCAACAGCCAGGCCCGCGCGTCGAGCCTGCGTCCGCGCTCGAGCGTCGCTTCTGCGGCCTCGAAGGGCACGGCCTCCCCGATCAGCTCCGTTCCTATTCGCGCGCGACCCGCCGTGAAGACACCGTCCGCGACGGAGACGACCGGAGCAGTCAGCAGCAGGGTGAGGATCGCGGCACCGTAGAGCACGATGGCGATGATGATTCCCCAGAGCATCGAGATCGGTGCGAAAACGAGGATGCTCGCCGGCATCAGCAGTGCGGTCGCGAGGAATGGGGCTGGTGAGGCCCAGAGTTTTTCACGATATTCAGGCATGGCTCTATTCGATCAGACTTCTGCACTACCCTCGACACGTGGCAGAAAGCGTCGAAGTGTTGATAACCGCATCCATCGTTCCGCGGTACGCGCATCCGGGCGACGCCGGAGCAGATCTGCACTCGGCTGAAGAGCGTGTTCTTGCCCCCGGCGAGCGTGCCCTGGTCGGGACCGGCGTGTCGATCGCCCTCCCGGACGGTTATGCGGCGTTCATCGTGCCCCGCAGCGGCCTCGCGGCCAAGCACGGCATCACGATCGTGAACTCGCCGGGTACCGTCGATGCCGGCTACCGGGGCGAAATCAAGGTCTCGCTGCTCAACACCGACCAGACCGAATCTTTTGCGATCGCCGTGGGCGATCGCATTGCCCAGATCATCATCACGCCCGTCTCCCGGGCCGCTTTCATTCCCGTCGACCGGCTGCCAGACAGCCAGCGCGGCGCGGGCGGCTTCGGATCAACGGGTGTGAGTGAATCGGGAAACGGCCGGCAGACCGCCGGCTCACCAATGTCAGGAGACACCCCGTGACCGACGTCGCGAATGCGGACCAATTCCCGGAACCACTGCCCAAGTCGGCGCCGGAGGACCGTGAGACAGAGGGGCCCCTCGACGAGAGCGAGGCGAACCCGGTGCGACCGTACGTCGACCTCGGCGGCGTCAAGGTCCTGCCGCGCGAGGGCCTGCACCTGCGCCTCGAGATCGAAGAGGGCAGCAAGCGTGTCGTGGCCATCGGCCTGGACTACGCCGGTTCGACCCTGCAGGTCCAGCCGTTCGCCGCACCGCGGTCGAGTGGGCTGTGGCACGAGATCCGCGACCAGATCGCGGACCAGATCGGCAAGCAGGGCGGCACGACGACGCTGCGAGAAGGACCGTTCGGTCCGGAGCTCGTCGCGGAGATCCCCGTAGCCACCGGCCAGGACGCCTCCGAAACCAGCAGGCTGGCCCGTTTCATCGGCGTCGACGGCCCCCGCTGGTTCCTCCGCGGAGTGATCGCGGGCGAAGGCGCCATCAACCCGGACGCCGCCGCGCAGATCGAGGACCTCTTCCGCAGCATCGTCGTCGTGCGGGGGTCCGCACCGATGCCGCCGCGCGACCTGATCCCGCTGCGCATGCCGGTCACGCCCGCCGGCCCCGCAGAACCGTCCGACGCCTGACCCCACCCGTTCCCGCCAGGAAGATCGCCCCGACATGACGGACACCCCAGCATCCCGCGACGAGCCGGAGACCCCCCACCCGGTGGAGCCGGCCCCGAAGGCCGTGTTCGCCGACGGCATGGCCGCTGCGGCGCGACGTGCCGGCTTCTCGCCCGCGGCAGAGGGGGAGCCGATCAGCGGCCACGCCCTGCTCGCAGCGATGGGCGGCATCCGCGGCCTGGTCGAGGCCGTGGTGCCCGGGCTCGTCTTCCTCGTCACGTACACCCTGACCCGGGCCCTGGTTCCCTCCCTCGTCGCCCCGATCGTGATCGGTGTCGTGATGGCGGGCCTGCGTGTCGCGGCGAGGCAGACCGTGACGCAGGCTGTCGGCGGACTCGTCGGCATCGGCATCAGCGCCGTGCTCGCCTTGCTCTCCGGAAAGGCAGAGGACTTCTACCTCTCCGGGTTCTGGATCAACGGCGTGTACGGGGGAGCCCTCGTGATCTCGATCATCGTGGGGTGGCCGCTCATCGGCCTCGCCGTCGGCTTCCTGGTCGGCGACGGCGTGAACTGGCGGTCCGACCCGTCCAAGCGCCGGGTGCTCACCCTGCTGACCGCGCTCTGGGCAGGGCTGTTCCTCCTGCGCCTCGCCGTGGAACTCCCGCTGTACTACGCAGGCAACGTCGCCTGGCTCGGCGCGACCAAGCTCCTGATGGGCATCCCGCTGTATGCGCCGCTCCTCATCGTGTCGTGGCTGATGGTGCGGTCCGTCTACCGTCCGAGCCCGCCCGCCGACGGTGAATCCGGGAACTGATCCATGACCACAGCAGCGTCGTGACCGGCGCAGCTTCATGACCGGCGCGGGGGTTCACGATGGGCTGAGCGACGCCGAGGTCGCCGAGCGGCTCGCGGACGGTCGAGGCAACGACGTCCGGCAGTCGACGTCGCGCACGGTGGCGGACATCCTGCGGGAGAACGTCTTCACCCTGTTCAACGCGATCCTGACCGTGTGCTTCGTCGCCGTCGCCGTGCTCGGCGACTACCGGGACGGCCTCTTCTACCTCGTCGTCGTCGCGAACGCGCTGATCGGGATCGTGCAGGAGGTCCGTGCGAAGCTCGTGCTCGACCGCCTCGCGCTCCTCGCGGTTCCCGAAGTCGCGGTCAAGCGTGATGGGTTCGCGCACATCGTCCCGCTCGGCTTGGTCGTGCAGGACGACGTGCTCATCCTCCGGCCGGGCGACCAGGTGCCCGCTGACGCCGTCGTCCTCGACGGAGACGATCTCGTCGCGGACGAGTCCCTCCTCACCGGGGAGTCCGATCCGGTCGTCAAGGTCGTCGGCGACGAACTCCTGTCCGGCTCGTACATCTCGGGCGGCTCCGGCTACGCGCGGCTCACGTTCGTGGGTGCTGACTCGTATGCGAACCGGCTCACCGCCGAGATCAAACGGCACTCCCTCGTCCACTCCGAGCTCCGGGCGGCGACCAACCGCATCCTCGTGCTGCTGTCGTGGCTGCTCGGCCCGGTGATCCTTCTCACCCTGATCGGGCGCATCGCGGCATACGGCGGGCTCGACGCGCTCTTCACCGGGCCGGATGCTCCGTGGCGAAGCGCACTCCGCGACTCGGTGGCCGGCGTCGTCGGCATGATCCCCGAGGGCCTCGTCCTCCTGATCAGCCTCGCCTTCGGCCTCGCCGCCATCCAGCTGGCCAGGCACAAGGTCCTCATCGAGGAACTCGCCGCTGTCGAGGTGCTCGCGCGGGTGGACGTGCTCTGCCTCGACAAGACCGGTACCCTCACGAGCGGCACGCTCGACTTCGACAGGCTCGTCGTGCAGTCGGCGGCGCACGAAGCGGATGCCCGGCTCGTGCTCGGCCTGATCGGCACGGACGATGCGGCGAACCTCACCGCGCGGGTGCTCGGGCTGCACTTCGAACCGGGGGCGGCCGTCGTGGGCGCCCGGCTCCCGTTCAGCTCCGCCCGCAAGTTCAGCGGCATCACCCTCGACCTTCCCGGGCGCGTCAGTTCGTCGTGGCTCTTCGGGGCCCCCGAGCGGCTGCTCGCGGCGCACCCCGAATCGCTGGCCGCGGCATCCGCTATCGCCGCCGAGGGACACCGCACCCTCGCGCTCGTGCGCCTGGACGGGACGACACCCCTCGACATGGCGATCGACCCGGAGCACTCCAGCCTCGAACCGGTGTGCCTCGTGGTGTTCCGCGAATCGGTGCGCCCGCACGCGGCAGAGACCCTGCGGTACTTCGCGACGCAGGGGGTGCGCGTGATCGTCATGTCCGGGGACAGCCCCGTGACGGTCGCCGCGATCGCGCGCCGCCTCGGCGTGGCCGGCGAGACGGTCAACGCTGCAGAACTCGACGATGACGAAGCACTGGCGGCCGCACTCGAAACGACGAGCCTGTTCGGACGGGTCAGCCCCGAGCAGAAGCGGACGGCCGTCGCCCTGCTGCAGGGACAGGGGCGGACGGTCGCGATGACGGGGGACGGCGTCAACGACGCGATGGCGATCAAGGACGCCGACCTCGGCATCGCGATGGGGTCTGCGACCCCTGCCACGAAGGCGGCGTCGCGCCTCGTCCTGCTCGACAACCGCTTCGACCGCCTCCCCGAGGTGCTCGGCCTCGGTCGCAGGGTCATCGCCAACGTCGAACGCGTCGCCAACCTGTTCCTGTCCAAGACGGTCTACGGCATCCTGATCGCCCTGACGACCTCCCTGCTCGCCTTGCCGTTCCCGTTCCTGCCCCGGCAGCTCACGCTGGTCTCCAGCCTCGCGATCGGCATCCCCTCCTTCGTGCTCGCGCTTGCGCCCAACCGGCGGATCTACACCCCGGGGGTCCTGCGCCGCATCCTCCGCTACGCCGTGCCGACAGGCGCCATCGCCGCGGCGACGGCCCTCGTGACGTTCCTCTTCCTCTACGGCAGGATTCCGCTCCACGAGGCGCGGAGCGTCACGACCATCGCGCTTTTCGTCGTCTCGCTCTGGATTCTCTGCGTGCTCGCCCGGCCGCTCACCGGTCCCCGTCTCGCCCTCGTCACGGGAATGGCCGCTGCGATGGTGCTCGCGTGCACGATCCCGTTCACCCGGGCGTTCTTCGTCATCGACGTGCGCCTCGACCTCCCGTTGCTTTTCGGGATCGGCATCGGGGCGCTCGGAGCGGCGGGCATCGAGCTCATGTACCGGCGTGCGCGGCGCACCGGTCTCGTTTTCGACCGCGAATAGGGCGCGCCAGGGGAAGACCGGGCAGCCGCTCCCTGCTAGAGTTATCTCTACGTCAAGATAGTTTGACGGTGATATCGTTCGGTGACGCCGCCGGTTAGGTTACCCTTGCTGGCCTTGCGCTGGTCCGTTCGTCAGGATTGGGGACTGCGGACGGATTCCCGTCAGTTTCAACAAAGGAGAGGGCATCGTGTCTGCGTTAAACAGTTTTGGAGCCAAGGACACCCTCCGCGTCGGAGCGACAGACTATGAGGTCTTTCGCCTGGACTCGGTGCAGGGTTACGAATTGCTGCCGTTCAGTCTCAAGGTGCTGCTGGAGAACCTCCTCCGCACCGAAGACGGCGCCAACATCACGGCCGATCACATCCGCGCCCTCGGCGCCTGGGTTCCCACGAGCGAACCGGACACCGAGATCCAGTTCACGCCAGCCCGCGTGATCATGCAGGACTTCACGGGCGTGCCCTGCATCGTCGACCTCGCCACGATGCGCGAGGCCGTCGCAGAGCTCGGTGGCGACCCGAACAAGATCAACCCGCTCGCACCCGCCGAACTGGTCATCGACCACTCGGTCATCGCCGACCTCTTCGGCAGCGAGAACGCCCTCGAGCGCAACGTCGAGATCGAATACCAGCGCAACGGCGAGCGCTACCAGTTCCTGCGCTGGGGCCAGACCGCCTTCGACGACTTCAAGGTCGTCCCGCCGGGAACCGGCATCGTCCACCAGGTCAACATCGAATACCTCGCCCGCGTCACAATGACCCGCGTCGTCAACGGTGTGCTGCAGGCCTACCCGGACACCTGCGTCGGTACAGACTCGCACACGACCATGGTCAACGGTCTCGGCGTTCTCGGCTGGGGCGTCGGCGGCATCGAGGCAGAGGCGGCCATGCTCGGCCAGCCCGTCTCCATGCTCATCCCCAAGGTCGTCGGCTTCAAGCTCACCGGCTCCATCCCGACCGGCGTCACCGCGACGGATGTCGTCCTCACCATCACGCAGATGCTCCGCAAGCACGGCGTTGTCGGCAAGTTCGTCGAATTCTACGGAGAAGGCGTCGCGGAGGTCCCCCTCGCCAACCGCGCGACCATCGGCAACATGAGCCCCGAGTTCGGCTCGACCGCCGCCATGTTCCCGATCGACGATGTCACCCTCGGCTACCTGCGCCTCACCGGCCGCAGCGAGGAACAGGTCGCCCTCGTCGAGGCATACGCGAAGCTGCAGGGCCTCTGGCACGACCCGGCCCGGGAGCCCGTCTTCAGCGAGTACCTCGAGATCGACCTCGGTACCGTCGTCCCCTCGATCGCCGGTCCCAAGCGTCCGCAGGACCGGGTCGAGCTCAGCCGCGCCAAGAACCAGTTCGAGACCGACCTGCAGAGCTACGCGACCCAGGACCTGTCCCAGGTCGATGCCGCCGTCGAGGCGACCTTCCCCGCCTCCGACCCGATCGGGTTCACCGCCCAGGACGAGAGCAGCGCCCACGCGATCTCGCACACCCACGTGAGCCACCCGCCGCGTACCATCTCCAGCCCGGTCGCGATCGAGACCGCCGCGGGGGCGAGCTACACCCTCGACCACGGGGCCGTCGCCGTCGCCGCGATCACCTCCTGCACGAACACGTCCAACCCGAGCGTCATGCTCGCGGCCGGGCTCCTCGCCCGCAACGCCGTCAGGAAGGGCCTCACGAGCAAGCCGTGGGTCAAGACGACCCTCGCACCGGGCTCCAAGGTCGTCACGGACTACTACGAGAAGGCCGGCCTCACCGGTGACCTCGAAGCCCTCGGCTTCTACACCGTTGGCTACGGCTGCACCGTGTGCATCGGCAACACCGGTCCGCTCATCGACGAGGTGTCCGCCGCGATCAACGAGAACGACCTCGCCGTCACGGCCGTTCTCTCGGGCAACCGCAACTTCGAGGGCCGGATCAGCCCGGACGTCAAGATGAACTACCTGGCGAGCCCGCCGCTCGTGATCGCATACGCCCTCGCCGGTTCGATGAACTTCGACTTCGAGACGGATGCCCTCGGCGACGACACCGAGGGCAACCCGGTGTTCCTCAGGGACATCTGGCCGGATTCCGCCGAGGTGCAGTCGACGATCGACAGTTCGATCGACACCGAGATGTTCACGAAGGAGTACGGCGCCGTCTTCGAGGGCGACGAGCGCTGGCGCTCCCTGCCGACGCCAGACAGCGAAGTCTTCGAGTGGGACAGCGAGTCCACCTACGTGCGGAAGCCCCCGTACTTCGACGGCATGACGCTCGAGACCACCCCGGTGAGCGACATCGTCGGCGCCCGGGTGCTCGCGAAGCTCGGCGACTCTGTCACGACCGACCACATCAGCCCGGCAGGCAACATCAAGGCCGACAGCCCCGCCGGAGCGTACCTCGTCGAGCACGGGGTCGCCCGCGGCGACTTCAACTCCTACGGATCGCGCCGGGGCAACCACGAGGTCATGATCCGCGGCACCTTCGCCAACATCCGGCTGCGCAACCAGCTCCTCGACGACGTCGAGGGCGGCTACACCCGCGACTTCACCGTCGCGGGCGCGCCGCAGTCGTTCATCTACGACGCGAGCCAGAACTACCAGGCCGCCGGCATCCCGCTCGTGATCTTCGGCGGCAAGGAGTACGGCTCCGGTTCCTCACGGGACTGGGCGGCCAAGGGAACCAGCCTCCTCGGAGTCAAGGCCGTCATCACCGAGAGCTTCGAGCGGATCCACCGCTCGAACCTGATCGGCATGGGCGTCGTCCCGCTGCAGTTCCCGGCCGGCGAGAGCTGGGCGTCCCTGGGACTGGACGGCACCGAGATCGTCTCGATCGCGGGCCTGACGGAACTCAACGCCGGCGTCACCCCGAAGACGGTCCACGTGACCGCGACCCCGAGCGAGAACTCGGCAGCGGGCAAGGCGACCGTCGAATTCGACGCCGTGGTCCGCATCGACACGCCCGGTGAGGCCGACTACTACCGGAACGGCGGCATCCTGCAGTACGTTCTTCGTTCACTGGTCGCGTAACCGGCACGATTACCGGGTAACCGTTCGGGACCGGCGCGTAGACTCAACTCCTGTTGAAGCTACGCGCCGGTTCCTTTCTGCCCGCGACGTCGTACTCGAAAGGTGTTGCCGATGAGCCTGCTGGAGACCATAACGGGGCCGCGTGACCTCGACCGCCTCTCGCTCGAAGAATTGGTCCAGCTCGCGGCGGAAGTCCGCGGCTTCCTGGTCAGCGAGGTCTCCAAGACCGGCGGGCACCTCGGGCCGAACCTCGGCGTGGTCGAGATGACCATCGCCATCCACCGCGTCTTCGAGTCGCCGCGCGACGCGATCGTCTTCGACACCGGGCACCAGTCCTATGTGCACAAGCTCCTGACCGGCCGCCAGGACTTCAGCGGCCTCCGCCAGCAGGACGGCCTCGCGGGGTACCCGCAGCGCTCGGAGTCCGTGCACGACATCGTCGAGAGCTCCCACGCTTCGAGCTCGCTGTCCTGGGCTGACGGCATCTCCCGCGCCTTCGAGATGACCGGGCAGAGCGACCGGCACGTGATCGCCGTCGTCGGAGACGGTGCGCTCACCGGGGGGATGACCTGGGAAGCGCTCAACAACATCAGCGACGACAACACCCGCCGCCTGATCATCGTCGTGAACGACAACGGCCGCTCCTATGCCCCGACGATCGGCGGCATGGCCCGGTTCCTCAACACCGTGCGCACCCGCAGCAGCTATCACGCGGCCTACCTGAGCAGCCGCCGCGCCTTCGACAGCATGGGCGCACCGGCCCGTGCGTTCTTCCGCGGTGTCCGCGGCGGGCTGCACGGCTTCCTCGCCCGATTCTCCAACAACGAGGCGCTGTACTCGAACCTCGACATCAAGTACATCGGTCCGGTCGACGGGCACGACATGGAAGCGATGCTCGAGGCGCTCCAGCAGGCCAGGAACTACGGTGCGCCGGTGATCGTGCACACGATCACCCAGAAGGGCAAGGGCTACAACCCTGCCATGCAGGACACCGCAGACCAGTTCCACGCGGTCGGCCAGATCGACCCGGAGACGGGGGAGTCGACCGAGACCCCCGGCGCGCCGTCCTGGACCTCGGTCTTCGCCGACGAACTCCTGAACCTCGCGACCGAGAACCAGCGGATCGTCGGGATCACGGCGGCCATGCTGCGTCCGACCGGGCTGCACCGGATGGCGGAACGGTTCCCGAACCGGGTGCACGACGTCGGCATCGCCGAACAGCACGCCGTGACGAGCGCCGCCGGCCTAGCCTTCGGCGGGTTGCACCCCGTCGTCGCCCTGTACGCGACCTTCATCAACCGCGCCTTCGACCAGGTCCTGATGGACGTCGCCCTGCACAAGGCCGGGGTGACCTTCGTCCTCGACCGCGCGGGCGTGACCGGCCCGGACGGGCCGAGCCACCACGGCATCTGGGACCTTGCCATCCTTCAGGTCGTCCCCGGCATCCGTCTCGCTGCGCCGCGCGACTCGACCAGGCTCCGCGAGGAGCTCGGAGAGGCCGTCGCCGTCGAGGACGGACCGACCGTGCTGCGTTTCCCGAAGGGCAGCACCGGGGTCGAGTTCGACGCTGTGGCCCGCCTCGACGACGGCGTCGACGTTCTCCTCGAATCGACGCAGAAAGACGTGCTCATCGTCACGGTCGGACCGATGGCGGCCATGGGCCTCGACGTCGCCAGGCGCCTGTCAGCGCAGGGGATCGGCGCGACCGTCATCGACCCGCGCTGGGTCGTCCCTGTGCCCAGGAGCCTGATCGGGCTCGCCGCTGAGCACCGCCTCGTCGTGAGCATCGAAGACGGGATCCGGGTCGGGGGAATCGGCACGCGCATCCGCCAGGACCTGCGCGAGGCCGGCGTCGACACGGCCGTCACCGAACTCGGACTGCCCGATGAATTCCTCGCCCACGGCACCCGCGCCGAGATCCTCGAACGTGTCGGCCTCACGCCACAGCACATCGCGCGCGACGTCGTGGCGATGGTGCTCGGCAGCAAGCTCCCGCACGCGCGGCCGCTCCCCGCCGATCGAACGGACACGGGATCGATCACGATGCGCGGCGGCCGCGCGGAGTGACCGGGCGACCCTGGACCGGCTCGCCCGCACCGCGTATGCGCGACGGGGCATGCCGATGACGGTCATGATCGCGGGCTGCGGCGATCTCGGAACCGAGGTCGGGCTGCGGCTCGCGGCACTCGGACACCGCGTCGTCGGGCTGCGCAGGTCGCCCGGCGTTCTCCCCGTCGCGATCGAGGGCCAGGCCGTCGACCTCACCCGTGAGCGGCCCGTGGTCCCCGCCGATACCGACATCGTGATCGTCGCGATCGCCGCGGCCGGCCCGACCGCGGATGCCTACCGCACCTCCTACGTGGACGGCCTGCGCAACCTCCTCGACGCCCTCGATGCGGCGGGCGTCGAACCGAGCCGCTTCCTGCTCGTGTCCTCGACCGCCGTGTACGGCGTGAATGACGGGAGCTGGATCGACGAGGGAACTCCCGCTGTGCCCTCGTCCGGGACCGGTGCCGTGCTCCTCGAAGCCGAGGACCTGCTGCGCGGCCGCCTGCCCGGCGCCACCGTGCTGAGGCTCGCCGGGATCTACGGGCCCGGCAGGGAACGCCTGATCGGCCAAGTCCGCGACGGGACGACCTCTGCGGAGGGTTTGTCCAGCCACACCAACCGCATCCATCGGGACGACGCGGCAGCGGCCATCGTGCACCTCGTGACCGGCGACGCGGAGCCCGCGCCGCTCTACCTCGGCGCGGACAGCCTTCCCGCGCGGCGCGGTGACGTCCTCGCCTTCCTCGCCGCAGAACTCGGCGTTCCCGATCCGGTCGGACTCGCGAGCCGCGCGTCGACAGTGGTGGGGGAATCGGCCGACAGTCCCGCGAGTCCCGTCGGGTCAGCGGGCCGGGCGTCGCCCGGACCTCGCGGCGGCGACAAGCGCTGTCGTAACGCCCTCCTGCTCGCGAGCGGGTTCCGCTTCGCCTACCCGAGTTATCGGGAGGGGTACCGTTCCCTCCTCGCCGGCGTCGGCATCCGTCATCCCTGAACCGCCCTCGAGGTTTTAGGGTTGCAGCATACCCACCCCGCCCAGCACGGTCTCGATCCCCGAGGTCGGCGACGACCTCCCTCCACTCAGAATCGGAAAGGCTCTCCCCAGCATGAAGAACATCACTCTCGGAAGCACCGGCCTCATCGTCTCCCGGCTCGGACTCGGCTGCATGGGCATGTCCGCGTTCTACTCCGGTGCCGGAACGGATGAAGCGGAGTCCATTCGCACCATCCACCGCGCGATCGACCTCGGCGTCACGCTCTTCGACACCGCGGAGATCTACGGACCGTACCTCAACGAAGAACTCCTCGGAAGAGCACTTGCCGACCGGCGCGACGAGGTCGTCGTCGCGACCAAGTTCGGCACCATCCTGCACCGCGGCGACGGAAGCAGGGGCCTCGACGGCAGCCCCGAGAACGTGCGCCTCTCGGTGCATGGCTCCCTGTCCCGACTCGGAACCGACCACATCGACCTGTACTACCAGCACCGGATGGACCCGGGCGTCCCGGTCGAGGAGACCGTCGGCGCCCTCGCCGAACTCATCGAGGAGGGCGTCATCGGCCACTACGGGCTCTCGGAGGCCGCACCGGACACGATTCGCCGCGCGCACGCCGTACACCCCGTGACGGCGCTGCAGACCGAATACTCGCTGTGGAGCCGTGACCCGGAGAAGGAGCTTCTCCCACTCCTGCGCGAGCTCGGCATCGGCTTCGTGCCATACTCGCCGCTCGGTCGCGGCTTCCTGACCGGGACCATCCGCTCGCTCGACCAGCTTGACGCGAGCGATTTCCGCCGCTCGAACCCTCGGTTCGAGGGCGAGAACCTGGCCGCCAACATCCGCATCGTCGAACAGGTGGATGCCGTCGCCGCGGAACTCGACGCGACCCCTGCCCAGGTGGCGCTCGCCTGGCTGCTGGCCCAGGGCGACGACATCGCCCCGATCCCCGGGACCAAGCGGGTCGCCAGGGTCGAGGAGAACGTCGCCGCCGGTGACCTCATCCTCACGGAAGCGCAGCTCGCCACCCTCGGCGCGCTCGACGCCCCCGCGGGCGACCGCTACGCCGACATGTCAGGGGTCAACAGGTAACCAGGGCGCCTCCCCGCCTGAGCCACACAAAGAACACCCTCGCCGACTCGACGAGGGTGTTTTTTGCGCAACTCAGGCGGGCAGCGGACGCTAGAGGGCTACGGGAACCTCCGACGAGACTCCGCGGATCATCGGCGTGTGGAACGTGCCGCCGAAGACGCGCTCGCTCGCGCCGACCCTGTCGAGGTACGGGGTGGCCCCGCCCATCTGGAACGGCCAGCCAGCCCCGAGGATCACGCACAGGTCGATGTCCTCCGCCGCGTGCACGACGTCGTCGTCGAGCATCCGCTTGATCTCGTCGGCGAGTCCGTCCTCGATGCGTCGCAGGATCTCCTCGCCCGTCATCGGCGTCGTGCCGCCGGCGACGATCTTTTTCGCGGTCTTGTCGAAGCCCGTGACCTTTCCCTTGGCATCGCGCTCGAGGATCTTGCCGTGCTCGGCGAGCCGGTGCAGGTTGTCGCTCTCGAAGAACCGGTCGGGGAACGCGGCATGGTGCGTGTCGAGGACGTGCGCTCCGACCTTGAGCCCGACGAGTTCGAGGAGCTCGAACGGCGTCATCGGGAGTCCGAACGGCGCGATCGCGCCGTCGACGACCTCGAACGGGGTGCCGGTGTCGACAGCGTGCATGGCCTCACCGAGGAGCTTCGCGAGGATGCGGTTGACCACGAAGCCGGGGGTGTCACGCGTGATCACGGCGTTCTTCCTCAGCTTGCCCGCGATCACCATCGCGGTCGAGAGGGTCGTCTCGTTCGTCTGCGGGGTGTTCACGACCTCGATGAGCGGCATCACAGCGACCGGATTGAAGAAGTGGAAGCCGACCAGGCGCTCCGGGTGGGCGAGCTTCGCACCGATCTGCTCGACGGAGAGAGACGAGGTGTTCGTCGCGAGGATCGCCTCCGGCGACACGTACTTCTCGATCTCGGCGAAGACATCCTGCTTGACGCCGAGTTCCTCGAACACGGCCTCGATCACCCAGTCGGCGTCGGAGAAGCTCGCCTTGTCCGTCGTGCCCGTCACGAGAGCCCTGAGCCGGTTGCCCTCGTCCGCTGTGATGCGGCCCTTGGACTGCAGCGTCGCGATCTCGCCGTGGATGTACGCGACGCCCTTGTCGACGCGGGCCTGGTCGAGGTCCGTGATGACGACGGGCACCTGCAGGCGGCGAACGAACAACAGGGCGAACTGGCTCGCCATCAGGCCGGCACCGATGACGCCGACCTTCGTGATCGGGCGCGCGAGCTTCTTGTCCGGAGAACCGGCCGGGCGCTTGGCGCGCTTCTGCACGAGGTTGAACGCATAGATGCTGGCCTGGAGCTGGTCGCCGGCGATGAGCGCGGCGAGGGAATCGTCCTCGCGCTCGAAGCCCTCCTCGCGTGTGCCGCTCTTGGCGGCCTTGAGCAGGTCGAGTGCGATATACGGGGAGAGCGCGACAGTCCCGATCCTGCTTTCGAGCATCCGCCTGGCGATTCCGATCGCGGCGTCCCACTTCACGAGGCGCTCGATCTTTCCCGGCTTGTTCGGCCGGGTGACCGTCGTCGTGCCGGCGATCACGCCGTCCGCCCAGGCGATGGAATGCTCGAGGAATGCCGCGGACCCGAAGAGCACATCGGCGATGCCGAGCTCGACGGTGTCGGTGGCCTTGAGGACCCGGTTCTTGAGCGGGTTCGAGATGATCACGGTGAGGGCGTTCTCGATGCCGATCAGGTTCGGCAGCAGGTAGGAGCCGCCCCAGCCGGGAATCAACCCGAGGGACACTTCGGGGAGGGCGACGGCGGCGACGGATGCGTCGACCGTGCGGTAGTCGGCGTTGAGGGCGATCTCGAGACCGCCCCCGAGTGCGAGCCCGTTGATGAAGACGAACGAGGGCACACCGAGCGTGGAGAGCTTCCCGAGGGCGTGGTGGCCGAGCTGGCCGAGCAGCTTGCCCGTCGCGAGCGAGGGAATCTCGCTGACCTTGCCGAGGTCGGCGCCTGCGGCGAGGATGAACGGCTTGCCTGTGACGGCGACGCCGTGGATCTCACCGCGTGCCGCCCGCTCGGCGAGGGCGTCGAGGGTGGCGGCGAACTCGAGAAGGGTGACCGGACCGAGGGTGTTCGGACGGGTGTGGTCCCTGCCGTTGTCCAGGGTGACCAGGGCGAGCGTGCGCGCCCCGGACAGGGGAATGTCGCGCACGAAGGAATGCGTGACGACCTCGTCACCGGAGAGGGCGACGAGTTCGGAGAAATCGAGTGCGGTGTAGTCGGTCATCGCTTACTTTGCCTTCCGATTGAAGTGCGGGTTTTCCCAGATGACGGTGCCGCCCTGCCCGAGGCCGATGCACATGGCGGTCAGGCCGTAACGGACCTCGGGGTGTTCGGCGAACTGGTGCGCGAGCTGGTTCATCAGGCGCACGCCAGAGGAGGCGAGCGGGTGGCCGATCGCGATCGCACCGCCGTACTCGTTGACGCGGGGGTCGTCGTCGTCGATGCCGAAGTGATCGAGGAAGGAGATGACCTGGACCGCGAAGGCCTCGTTGAGCTCGAAGAGTCCGATGTCGGTGATGCCGAGGCCGGCCTTGCGGAGGGCCTTCTCGGTGGACGGTACCGGGCCGAGGCCCATGACCTCAGGCTCGACACCCGCGAAGGCGAAGCTCACGAGCTTCATCTTGACGCTGAGGCCGAGTTCCTTTGCGGCGGCGCCGCTCGCGAGCAGGCAGGCGCTCGCGCCGTCGTTGAGCCCGGACGCGTTGCCTGCCGTGATCCGGCCGAAGGGCCGGAACGGGGTCTTCAGCGTGGCGAGGCCTTCGAGGGTCGTCTCGGGGCGCGGCGCTTCGTCGCGGGTCGCGAGCCCCCAGCCCTGTTCGCTGCGAATGGCGACGGAGACCAGGTCCGGCTGGATCTTGCCTGCCGCGTACGCCGCTGCGACCTTCTGCTGGCTGCGCAGCGCGTACCGGTCCGACCGGTCCTTGGTGTACTCGGGAAAGCGGTCGTGGATGCGCTCTGCGGTCGAGCCCATGTTCAGGGCGTCTTCGCTGACGAGCCGCTCGGAGAGGAACCGCGGGTTCGGGTCGACGCCGGAGCCCATCGGGTGCCGGCCCATGTGCTCGACGCCGCCGGCGATGGCGAGGTCGTATGCCCCGAAGCCGATCGCGGCGCCGACCGTGGTCACGGCGGTCATCGCACCGGCGCACATCCGGTCGATCGCGTATCCGGGCACCGATTTCGGCAGCCCGGCCAGCAGCGCCGCGGTGCGACCGAGGGTGAGTCCCTGGTCTCCCGACTGCGTCGTCGCGGCGATCGCAACCTCGTCGATACGTTCCCCCGGAACCTTCGGGTTCCGTTCCAGCAGGCCGATCATGGCCTTCACCACGAGATCATCCGCCCGGGTGTTCCAGTACATGCCCTTTTCGCCGGCGCGTCCGAACGGGGTACGAACCCCATCCACAAACACGACTTCTGCTCTTTCGGCCACGGTGCCTCCATCAATCAGATCAGGTGTCGGTTGATCCTAGGGTGGCACGATTGACGGGTCGAATCCTTGGACGGATCCTACGAATCGACCTCGACGGTTACGGCGATGTTTTGGTTGGCTTCGACAAAGGCAGCCGTGATCTGTTGTGCAGTGAGTTCAATTTGCCAGTCGCGGGCACCGAGGGCGGCGAGCGCCTCGCTGATGGATTCCACTTCGATCGGCTCCGGTGGCGTCCAGGCGATCCGGCGCACGAAGTCCGGAGTGACGAGGTTCTCGATCGGGATCGCGAAGGACTCGGAGATCTGGCCGAGAGCAAGCCGCGCCGCCTTGTACCGCAGGTCGGCCTCTGGATTCCGGTCAGACCACGCCCGCGGCGGGGGAAGGGCGTCACCGGTTCCGCGCAGGGAGGGAAGGTCCGTCGCGCGGATGCCGTCCTGGATCGCAGTCCACCACCTGTCGAGTTCGCTGCGGCTCGCGCGGCCGCTGAACTCGCGGAGATCGGCGAGCGCCTGCCTGCTGGCCGGCAACACCCGTGCAGCGGCGACGAGCGACGCGTCGGGGACGAGGCGCCCCGGAGACACGTCGAGGTGCCTGGCGAGGTCGTCGCGGGCAAGCCAGAGGGATCTCGCGACGGCGAGGTTGCGCTGGGAACGAATCGAATGCACCCCGGACAGCCTGCGCCAGGGTTCTGCGCTGATCGGCTTGGGCTCGTGGTCGAGCGTCGCCTGGAATTCCTGGGCGGCGATCTGGGTCTTCTCGTCGGCGGCGAGCATCTCGACCATACGGTCGCGCAGGTCGGGGAGGAGCTCGACGTCGAGGGCGCCGTAGACGAGCCAGCTCTCCGGGAGCGGCCTGGTCGACCAGTTCGCCGCGGAATGCTCCTTGGCGAGATGGATGCCGAGGAGTTCCTCGACGACCGTGCCGAGGCCGACCCGCGGTAAGCCGAGAAGGCGTGCGGCCAGTTCGGTGTCGAAGATGTTGTGCGGGTCGAGGCCGACCTCCCTCAGGCACGCGAGGTCCTGACTGGCGGCGTGGAAGATCCATTCGTCTCCCGCGATCGCCGCGTTGAGCTCGGAGAAATCCCCGATCGCCGGCGGATCGAACAGGAAGGTGCCCGCGCCGCGCCGGTACATCTGGATCAGGTACGCGCGCTGGGAGTATGTGAAACCGGATGCCCGTTCGGCGTCGATGCCGATCGGTCCCGTTCCCTCGCTGAGGGCAGCGGTGGCCGCCAGATAGGCGTCCCGCGTATCGATCACGCGGTGATCAACCACGACCAGTTCGGCGTGCGGACAACATGCTGACTCCTTCGCCAATCGGGGGAAGACCTGCGAGCATGCAGATCAATTCGCCCCAGCCTTCGACGTGAGCGGTGAGATTGTGGTCCACAGGTGTCCACGAAGCACGCAGCTCTATCTGCGCACCGTCGCCTTGCTTCGCAAGTTCGCCGAAGCCCGACGAAATAATCTTAGTCGCGGTTCCGGATGCCGCGGTATAGCGGGCTCCGTGGGAGTCGAGGGCATCGATCAGCCAGGCCCAGGCCACTTCGGCGAGGAAAGGGTCGACACCGATCTCCGTCTCGAGGGGAGCCTGCGCAAAGCAGACCACCCGGAATGCTCCGCCCCAGGCCTCCGGCTCCTCAGGGTCATAGAGGAGGATGAAACGGCCGGTCCCGAGATCGGAGTTGCCTCCGTGGCGTGACGGGGCGACATCCGCGGAGAGGGCAACGGCGTGCGGGGCGAGCTTCCCGGGGGCCGGGATTTCGCTGAGCACCAGGTCGGTGCGGGTGTGCGCTCTGCGGATGGCCGCGAGCGCAGCGGCGAACTCCGGGGGGAGTGGTTCTTGTGTTTCGGGCACGTCTGCAGACTAGAGTTTTTTCCGGGCGGGTCGGTGAGGCACGCCGGGCAGCCGGAGGTACGCGTGCGGGAAAAATCGAGGTCAGGGACGCCGGGCGGACTGGTCGTCGCGGTCACGGCTCTCGTAGTTGCCGGCGCGGCCACGGTCGTGGTGGCGGGAGTGAGCGTGCTGGCCGCCGTGATGGCGCGTCGTATCGTGACGCCGTCCGACGCACGCGCCGACGACACCGACGTTCTCGGCGTCGATCTCGAGGCCGCGACGATCACGCTCGCGGTGACGCCGGATTCCGTGTTGCCCGGTGACTACAGCTTCTGGTTCGAGCGTGAGTCCGGGCACGCCCAGCTCGGCGAGGTCCTCCGCGTGACGAAGACGGCGGTCATCCGCCGGATAGCCCGAATCGACTACGGGGACCTGAGCGAGGCCCGCAGAGGCCGCCTCGGCGGGTATTCCTATCTGGGTCCCTGGGATCTCGGCCTCCCGTTCGAGCAGGTGCAGGTGCAGACGGAGGTCGGCGAGGCCCCGGCCTGGCTGGTCCCCGCCGAGCGGCCGGACGGTCGCTGGGTGATCCAGGTGCACGGGCGGGGTGTGCGACGGCAGGAGACCCTGCGGGCCGTCCCTGTGTTCCACGACAGGGGCTACAGCTGCCTCCTGGTCTCGTATCGCAACGACGGCGACGCGCCGGGAAGCGACGACGGCCGGTACGGACTCGGGGATACCGAATGGCGCGATATCGATGCGGCGATCGGTTTCGCGGCGGCTCGCGGCGCGACGAGCATCGTGCTGATGGGGTGGTCGATGGGCGGCGCGATCGTGCTGCAAACCGCGACGCGTACGGGCTACCCGCACCTGCTCTCCGGCATCGTGCTCGATTCGCCTGTGATCGACTGGGCAGACGTCGTCGCGTTGCAGGGCAGCACGCTTCGCCTGCCTGGCCTCGTTGCCACGGGGGCCATGCAGGTCCTCGGCCGGCGGTGGGGCGGCCGCCTCACCGGCCAGGCGAGTCCGATCGACTTCCGCAGGCTCGACTTCGTGACCCGCGCCGACGACCTCGAGCTCCCCGTGCTCCTGATGCACAGCGATGACGACGGCTACGTGCCCTCGAGCCCGTCGCGCGCCCTCGCGGTTCGCCGGCCCGACATCGTGACCTTTCTACCGTTCACCGTCGCGCGGCACACCAAACTCTGGAACTATGACAGGGAAGGATGGAACGCGGCGATCGGGACCTGGCTCGGCGAACTCGAATCCCCGGCGGAACCGACCGGGCCTGATGATCCGCTCCACCCGGCCGGATAGCGGTCTCAGGGGCGCTCGCGCAGCTTGCGCTTGGTGCGGGCGAGCATCGCGGACATGCCACGGATGCGGAGCGGCGAGACCGCCTGCGTGAGTCCGATGGTCTGCGGGTAGTCGTCCGGCACGGCGAGCACCTCGGCGACGGACAGGCCGTCGAGGCCCTGCGCGAGGATGGACGCGAATCCCCGGGTCGTCGGGGACTCCCTGGGCGCCGTCGCGTGCAGGTGCACCGCGTCCCGGTCGTCGACATCGACGAAGATGAACACGGGTGACTGGCACTCGACGACGCGTTCGAGCAGGTCGGGATGCTCCTGGTACCGGCTCGGAAGCTCGGGGAGTTCATCGGCGAACTCGAGCAGAAGGAGTAAGCGGTCCTTCTGTTCCAGCTCGAGGAAGTCTTCCTGGATCTCGGCCAGTTTCGCGGGCAGTTCGGTGGTGGTCATCAATCAGATCCTGTCCTGGTTCAGCGGGGTTCGGGGGCCGTACCGGCGGCCGCTCCCGTGACGATCGGGACCCGCACGGCGTTGCCCCATTCCGTCCAGGAACCGTCGTAGTTGCGCACGTCCTCGAATCCGAGCAGGTGGGTGAGCACGAACCAGGTGTGGCTCGACCGCTCGCCGATCCGGCAGTACGCGATCACGGCATCGTTCTCGCGGAGCCCCGCCTCGCCGCGGTAGATCGCCTCGAGTTCCGCGCGGGACTTGAAGGTCGCATCCGGTGCCGCGGCGCGCGCCCACGGCACGGAGGCCGCAGAGGGGATGTGGCCGCCGCGCAGGGCGCCTTCCTCCGGGTATGCGGGCATCGTGGTGCGCTCCCCGGTGTACTCCTCGGGGGAGCGGACGTCGATGAGCGGGCGGCCGAAGTGTGCGAGCACGTCGTCCTTGAAGGCGCGGATCGGCGCGTCGTTGCGGGGGACGAGGGGGTACTCCGCGGCAGCCACCTCCGTGGCCTCGCGGGTCAGGGCTCCGCCCTCGGCGATCCACTTGTCCCTGCCGCCGTCGAGCAGGCGCACGTCGGGGTGGCCGAAGAGGCTGAACACCCAGAGCGCGTACGCGGCCCACCAGTTGTTCTTGTCGCCGTAGATCACGACGGTGGAATCGCGCGCGATGCCCTTCGAACCCAGGACGGCCGCGAAGGCAGCGCTGTCGACGAAGTCCCGCTGGACCGCGTCGTTGAGCTCGGTGTGCCAGTCGATCTTGACGGCGCCGGGGATGTGGCCGCTCTCATAGAGGAGCACGTCCTCGTCGGACTCGAGGACAGTGAGTCCGGCATCACCCTGGTGTTCGCGCAGCCAGGCCGTGCTGACGAGCCGTTCGGGATGAGCGTACGCGGCGAACTTGGCATCCGGATCGAGATCGACGGGCATGGGAACCTCCAGTGGGGCCGGGCGGTGCCCCGGGATCATTTGAACGCGGTTTAGGCTGGTCTTCCGGCCCGCGCTTCGAATGTACGCGGTCCGGCCTGGTCGCGCATTCGTGGTGAAATACTTCAACACGAATGTCCGAAAAGCAGCCCATATGGCCAACCGAGACAGAAACACGGGTATTCCACGATGGTTCCAGAGGCGCCCCGGGCTCCCAGTCGGCTGCATCTGCTCGCGGAACGCTCTCCCGAGATCACGGGGGCCGAAATCGTCGCCGAACTCGTGCCGCCTCCCCAGTTCGAGCACGCCTCATTCGAGTCCTACCGGCCCGATGTGAACTTCCCTTCCCAGCTCGAGGCCGTCGACCGGCTCACGGCCTTCGCCGAGGCCTGGCGACCGCAGCGCCCCGGCGGATTCTTCTCACGTACCCGGAAGGCTCCAGCGCAACTCCCGGGGATCTACCTCGACGGTGGGTTCGGCGTCGGGAAGACCCACTTGCTCGCCGCGCTGTGGCACTCCGCGCCGGGCCCCAAGTACTTCGGCACCTTCATCGAATACACCGCCCTCGTCGGGGCGCTCGGTTATGCTGCGGCGGTCCGGCAGCTCTCCGGGGCGAAGCTCATCTGCATCGACGAGTTCGAACTCGACGACCCGGGCGACACCATGTTGATGACGCGGTTGCTCGGCGAGCTCGTGGCCTCGGGCACCCGGGTCGCCGCGACCTCCAATACGCCGCCGAATTCACTCGGTGAGGGCCGGTTCGCGGCCATCGACTTCCTTCGCGAGATCCGCGCCATGTCCGCGAACTTCGAAATCCTCCGCATCGACGGGCTCGACTACCGCAGGCGCGACATCGAAGGCCACTCCGTCGCCGTCGAGGGACCCGAACTCGACCGGCTCGTCGCGGCGCTCGTGGCCAGGGGAGCGAACGTGACGGAAGACGACTTCGGTTCCCTGATCCGGCATCTCAGCACCGTGCATCCGTCGAAGTACATCAAACTGATCGCCGGGGTCGAGGTCATCGCCCTGACCGACAGCTACCTGTTGACCGACCAGACGGATGCCCTGCGGCTGGTCGCCTTCATCGATCGCGTCTACGACGCCGAAATACCGATCGTCGCGAGCGGGTTGCCCCTCGCGGAGGTCTTCGACGATGAGATGCTCGCGGGCGGCTACCGGAAGAAGTACCAGCGCTCCCAGTCGCGGATGGTGGCACTGACAACGGGCGAGCTCCCTCCGCACGACTGAAACCGGGATCCGTCGCGGCCGAATGCGGCTCTGACGTGCCTGTTTGCCGGAACGGCCCTGTCGAATCGGCGGCTGAGTCAAGCCGGGAAACGCGGAGTCGGGAGATACCGGGCGTCAGGAAACACGATGTTAACACGGTCAACAATCGCGTAACGCGGTCGAAACATCCCTGAGCGTGTGCGGAAACGTGTGCACTCCACACTGTCTCTGTACCTGCCGATACACGCTTCACGCTCACCCTGTGCACGTCGGCGGTCATCCCTGTTAGTTAGAGAGAGGTAACCATATCCATGGTTGAACTGTCGGTCCTGCTGGACGATACGACTGATGCACTTACCACAAACATCAATTCCCTGTGGCTCCTCGTCGCGGCAGCCCTCGTCCTCCTGATGACTCCGGGCGTGGCCTTCTTCTACGGCGGCATGGTCAAGGCGAAGAGCGTCATCTCCATGATGATGATGAGCTTCGGCGCCATGGGCCTGATCGGCGTGCTGTGGGTCCTCTACGGTTACGGCCTGTCCTTCGGACCGCCGCTCATCGGCGGCTGGCTCGGAAACCCGTCCGAGCTGATCGGCCTCAACGCACTCCTGACGAGCGGCAAGGACGGCGGACCCGACCTGGGCGCCCTCGCGTTCGCCGGCTTCCAGGCCACCTTCGCGATCATCACCGTCGCCCTCATCTCCGGAGCGATCGCCGACCGGGCCAAGTTCGGCGCGTGGATGATCTTCGCCGGCGTCTGGGCCACCCTGGTCTACTTCCCGGTCGCGTACTGGGTGTTCAACCTCACGGACGGCTGGGCTCCCTTCCTCCTCAAGGTCAACGACTTCGCCGGCGGCACCGCGGTGCACATCAACGCCGGTGCGGCCGGCCTCGCCCTCGCCCTGGTCCTCGGCAAGCGCGTCGGCTTCAAGAAGGGCATCTCCAAGCCGCACAACGTGCCGCTGACCCTCCTCGGCGCCGCACTGCTCTGGTTCGGCTGGTTCGGCTTCAACGCCGGCTCCGAAGCCGCCGTCGACGGTATCGCCGCCCTCGCCTGGATCAACACCCTCGCAGCACCCGCCGCCGGTATCATCGGCTGGCTGATCGTTGAGAAGATCAAGGACGGCAAGCCGACCATGATCGGTGCAGCATCGGGCGCCGTCGCAGGCCTCGTCGCGATCACCCCCGCGTGTAACATCCTGACCCCGATGTGGGGCATCCTCCTCGGGCTCATCGTGGGCGCCGTCTGTGCCGTCGCGATCGACCTGAAGTTCAAGCTCGGCTTCGACGACTCCCTGGACGTCGTGGGCATCCACCTCGTCGGCGGCATCATCGGAACGCTCTACGTCGGTCTCGTCGGCAACAACGTCGGCCTCCTCCAGACGGGCAGCTTCAACCAGCTCGGCGTGCAGGCCCTCGCGGCATTCGGCATCGGCATCTACTCCTTCGTGATGGCATACGCCATCGGCTGGATCATCCAGAAGACGATCGGCTTCCGCATCACGAACGAAGACGAAGTAGCC
The DNA here is from genome assembly GCF_004402235.1 of Cryobacterium glucosi. GTDB lineage: Bacteria > Actinomycetota > Actinomycetes > Actinomycetales > Microbacteriaceae > Cryobacterium > Cryobacterium glucosi. The sequence goes on along the minus strand of NZ_SOFS01000012.1, from coordinate 384,727 downwards.
GGCGTCGACACCATCGTGCACGGCGAAGAGGGCTACGCGCTCGACGCCGTCTAACCGGCACTTTCTCTGCGCGGGCAGCTGAAACCAGAGCCAGCCGAAACAAGAAGGGGCGCATCCGCGGCACGCGGATGCGCCCCTTCTTGCGTCCGATCCGGTGCCTGTGCACGAGCGGATGCTGACCGTCGACCCAGCAGTCGCCCGTCAGCGCCTGACGGATCGGGTGCGATACAGTGTGGCTGTGTCAGCCATCCGCGGTTTCTTCAGTGCCCTGCGGCGACTCTTCGCGCCGACGAGGCCTCGCAGTGACCGGTCGACGGTTCCGAGCCCTGGTCGAACCGGAGCGGGCGCGACCGTCGAAGTCGACCCGCGGAGTCTTCGTGATGTACGGCTCGCCTACCGGCCGACCCGGAATGCGAGTCCGGACCCTGGAGAAATCGTCTGGACCTGGGTTCCCTTCGAGGAACGTGACGGGCGCGGCAAGGACCGCCCGGTCGTGATCGTGGCCGAGGCGGGCAAAGGGGCCGTCCTGGCCGTCCAGTTGACGAGCAAGGACCGAACCGGGCACCCCGACTATGTGGCGCTCGGCGTCGGCGACTGGGACAGGAGCGGCCGTCCCAGCTGGGTCAACGTGGACCGGGTCTTCATCGTGAACCCGGGCGGCATGCGTCGTGAGGCCGCCAGGGTCGATGCCGCGCGCTACGGGCGCATCGCGACGGTCCTGCGCGGCCGTTACGGCTGGAACTAGGACCATGCCGAGCAGTCACCCGGCCTCGTCGATTGCGCCGCCCCTCGCCGGCCGGGCTGTTGCGAGCCAGCGCTGGTCGCACCTCTGCTTCGTGCATTGGCGCGTGCCGGCCGCCGAGGTCGCACCGCTCCTGCCCGCGGGCCTGGTTCCCGACGAATTCGACGGCACCAGCTGGGTGGGCCTCATCCCGTTCGTCCTGGATCGGGCCACGATCTGGGGCAGCCCACCCATTCCGTACTTCGGGAATTTCGTGGAGGTGAATGTCCGGCTCTACGCCGTCGACGCCGAGGGGCGACGCGGAGTCGTCTTCGTCTCCCTCGAGGCGTCGCGGCTCGCGGCGGTGCTCGCTGCCCGTGCCGCGTTCGCACTTCCGTACATGTGGTCGCGGACGCGGCTGGCCGTCGTGGCGGGCGAGTACCGCTATTCCTCCCTGCGGCACTTCGCAGGCCGGGCCAGGACCGATATCGTCGTCCGGCCGGGGATGGAACCGGTGACCGGTGAACCGCTCGCGGACTTCCTCACGGCGCGCTGGGCGCTTTTCACCCGTGCCAGGGGGCGCACGGTCTACCTCCGTAACCACCACGAGCCCTGGGAGCTCGTCCAGGCCGAGCTCGTGCACCTGGACGACACTCTGCTGGCCGAGGCCGGCTTCCCGGCGCTCAGCGGGCGCGTACCGGATTCGGTGCTGTATTCGCCGGGCGTCACGACCCGTTTCGGAACGGGCTGACCCGTATCACTGGCGGTCCGGCGGCCGAGCGGGGAGCCCATTGACAACAGGACCCCCTCGCCGGTAACGGTCGAGGGGGCCCTGTCGGGCGTTCGGGAAGCCGGGGGACTATGCCCCGCAGGTGACGGTGACTCCGTTGTTGTCGAAGACGCCTGCGCCGTGCTCCGTGCAGAATGCCGCAAGGTTGACGCCCGCGCTGACTGCGACCGCGATCACGATCCCGACGACGATGATGCCGACGACACTGATGATGATTCCGGCGAGGGCGAAGCCGTTGCCGAGTCCTGCCTTCTTCGACTTGACGAAGCCGACGATGCTGACAATGAGCCCGAAGGGCTGCAGCGAGACGAGGGAGAGGATGAGACCGACAATACCGAGGGTCTTGCCGGGGTTGACTGCGGAGGCTACGGGAGTCGTCATGGTGACGGCCTTTCTGTGGGCGCCGGAACCCGGACGGGCAGGCGGCAGATGGGTATGGGGAACCCAGACAGCTGAAGGAACCGGAGGTCGGTCGGGTGATCGTCCGGGTGGCGGCTGCTCGGGTGACGTGCGGCAGCAGAAAGCACGAACGGCAGCAGGGGGCGTCGTGTGCGCTGCGCCGAGAGATCGATGCTGGACAAGAAGGTGCCCTCTGTCGCACTGATGCGCCGGAGGGTTCGCTGGGTCAGTCGTCGGGAACTGTAGTTCTTGTCTGGCTTGGGTCGAGCATGGCACAGCGGACACTCAGAGTGCAAGGAGGATTCTCCACGCTCGCGCCGGCCTCCGGTCGACCCCCGTCGCGACGGGGATCTCGGCTCAGCCGCCCGATCCGAGGAGGCCGGCGCCGAGCACAGCACACGCGATCGCGATGATCAGGAAGACACCCACCCAGAGCAGGCCGGGGATGTGCGTGAGGCGGGCGAGCTGGTCGGCATCCGAGGCTGTGCCGCGGCGGCGGGAGCGTGATCCCTGAAGCTCGATCACCGTGCGTACGGCGCCGAGAAGAAGGAATGCCGTCACGAGCAGGGCGAAGACGCTCTGCACGAACGCGGAACCGAACCAGGTGACCGCGAAGATCACCGTGGCCGTCGCGAGCACGGACCAGAGTCCGAACCAGTTGCGCACCTGGATGAGAAGCAGGGCGAGGGCCGCGAGCAGGAGCCAGAGCAGTCCGACCGAATACCCCAGGCTCAGGAGCCAGGCCGCACCGAGTCCGAGCAGGGCGGGCGAGGAATAGCCGGCGAGCAGGGTCAGCACCATCCCGAGTCCGCGGGGTTTGCCCCTGCTGACGGTGAGCCCCGACGTGTCAGAGTGCAGCCGGATGCCGTCGAGCTGTCGGCCGCCGAGGGTCGCGACGAGCGCGTGGCCGCCCTCATGCGCGATGGTGACCACATTCCTGCAGGCCCGCCACAACGCCGGGACGAGCACGATGGCGGCCGCGGCCGCGATGGTGAGCCAGGCGGGGATGAGGGGGAGTACATCGTTCCTGGCCGTGACACGTTCCCAGAAGCCGAGCAGGAGATCCATGTTCACAGACTAGGTGGGCGAGGCCATCCGGACGTTGCCAGGGTCAGAGCGCCGGACATGGAAAACGTCCCGCTCCCCTGAAGGCCGGGGCCTGAGGGGGAGCGGGACGCGCTGAACCGGGTGCTTAGGCGCTGGGCGTCGGGTTGGCGGCTGCCACAGAGAAGATGACGACAAGGATGACCACGAAGAGCACGAGGAAGATCGCGCTCAGGATGATGCCGGCCTTGGCGAGGCCGTTGGGGGCGCCGGCCTTCTTGGCCTGGTTGAAGCCGATGATGCTCACGATGAGGCCGGGCAGCTGGAGGTAGGGAATGAAGGCGAGGATGAACCCGACGATGCCGAGGATCTTGCCGGGGGTGGCCGTTGTGGTTTCGACGGAAGTCATGAGAGGAGCCTTTCTGGCTGTTGTACTACTGCTGGGGGGATTACCGGGTGGTGTCTGGAACGGCCGACGACGGACGCACGAGGTCTGCCGCGAGGCGTGCATGCGGCAGGTCGAACGCAGCCGTCGTCGTGCGGCGTTCACGAGTCCCGGGAAGCGAACGATGCGACTCGGTTCACTTCACGGAACAGGACGGGAGTACAGCGCTCTTTCGTGATGAAGACGAAGGAGGGTTCGCTGGGCCGGGGATCCAATGGGATGGTCCTTCGGCTTGAAGAAGAGCTTGGCACAGGACGCACTCAGGTTGGCGGGATTGGCCCCCCCCAGTACGAGGGTACAAAAAAACCCCGCTCCGGCGGGGTTTTCTCCTGTGTAGGAGTGGGCGATACCGGACTCGAACCGATGACCTTTTCCGTGTAAAGGAAGCTGCGACCCCAGTCACCGTCCAGAGAACCGCATAATTCCGCGAAACTTTGGTCACTCCAGATCACCGGAAATGACTGCCGTGGATGGAAATTGTTTGTGAAATGTTTGTGCTCACGGCTAGGCAGGCGCACCGCGCATAGAGCTCGCGCCTGGCTGACTGGGGCCGCCGCCGCACCTGGCCAGGTGCTCACCTCGATTGTCGGCGGTGCAATCGAGTGAGGCTTCTGAGGCACCGCGCATAGAGGTAGTTATGGACATCTTCAATCCCGACCTGCTCATGACCGGCACTCTTACCGAGGCCTCGCGATTCGCGTCGCGGTCCGGCCTGCAGACGCGGCAGTGGGAACTCATGGAGGAGCTCGATGCGCCGTTGCGCGTCTATAGGGTGTTGACTGTCCGGGAGATGCGGGAGCTCGCTCCACGGCGTGAGAACAACGCCAGGGACGCGCGCATGTCCTATTCGTGGGAGCACGCGGAGACCGATGATCACCGCGCTGGGGTGTTCACTTTTGGCGGCTGGCCGGTGCCTGAGCCCAGCTCTCCGCGCCACAGCGAATAGGGAGCATGTATGCAACTCCTTGTACTCGGCCCCAGCGCAATAAACCGTGACACGTCTCGCAACGGAGCGTTGGAGCGTGAGCTCTTTGCTCGGGCATCGGGCGATGTCTTAGATGCTCCGCCGGCGATGGCAGGCCGAGAGAATTCTCTCGAGCTCATCGCAAGGGCAGCGGCCGCGGGCATCCGTATCGCCACCATCAGCGACGGCTGGGCCGGTCAGACCGAGGAAGAAGAAGTTGAGCTTGACCTTCGAAGTGCGGCGGGTGTGGACGTCGGCCCGCTGGTGGATATTTCCCTGACGAGTGTGAGGCTGGCTGGCGAACGGGCCGGGGAGTTCGAGGACTTCAGCCGGCGCATCCGCGCGCTGCGAGCCTTCCTTGCTGAGCAACCGTCGCTGAGCCAGCTGGAACGGTTGGTTGTGCTCGACTCCGGGGCGAGGGGGACGGCTGGACGCGAGCTCGTAACGGGCGCCCTCAGTGGGCTTATAAAGGACCGCGTCATCGACATCGTCGTCATCGACCCCGGACCCTGGGGGCTCACCCAGGGCAGCTGTTCCCAGGTCTGCCGAGTCATTGAGATCGATGCCCCGGCGCCTAACCCACGGGGTCCGTCTGGAGACGGCGAGGCGCTCTTTTGAGGGGCAGCATGGAGAAGTGCCGTGTCCACTACTCACATGACGCGACTCGGTCATACGTCGTTACGCAATCCGGGTTCCCGGAGCCGGACCCGCTGAACGCCATCACGAAAAAGATGGTCAGCGCAAGGGCGATGGCTGTCATCTTCCACCACACCATGCGCTTGAGGACTGTTCCGTCGTCGTCGTTCTTTTGTTCCGGCGGTGCTGGGATTGCAAAGCCAACGGCGATGAGGAATCCAGCCACAATTACGTCCAGAACTTGCCAAGTCCCACGGGAGAGATGGATCCACGCGACCGGGGTCCACAGGATGCATATTGGAACAAAAAGCGCAAGCCAAGCTGGGCGCTCAGACCGGATTGCAAAGAACGCAAGCAAAACGGCTGCAGAGCTCAATGCGGTTCGGAAGTAGAAGTAGAAACCGTATGGCAGGTCTAATGCTCCGACAAGAGCCAAGCCTCCGGCAAACGTCGCCGGGACAATGGCCGGATATCGGTTTGTAAATGACAATTGGGCGGACGCTGCGTCGCTGGGCACACGTTGAGCGTAAGGGACACTAATGCATCCGAAAGCGATCCTGGACGCCATGTCTTCAGCAAGTCCACATGCTCCAGCAAAAGACGGCCCTTCATGCTCGGCCAAAGACCGGTTTATGGAGGATGGAAGATAGCGAATCACCCCGGGGTGAAGCGTGACCGTTGCTATGGAACGGACGCTTCGACCAGTGGTGACCTCGCTTGGCGTTAGCTGAAGCAGTTCTTCGTTTGTAGCCGCGATCTAACATTTAACGGTTCGCGAGAACCAGACCGACATCAACCCTGCAAGGACGAGTAGGTGCGTGCTCGCTCCCGCGATGCGCCAGACTGAGCTTCGGGGCCTGCATCGGGGACCGAAACTGCAGAACCGAGGGGCGCACAGTGATTGAGAAGCTCGTCATCGAGAATTTTCTACAGTTTGAAAGCCTCGCTTTTGACCTGGATCCGGAGCTCAACATCCTCGTTGGCAATAATGATGCAGGTAAGTCGACGGTTATCCAAGCTTTAGAGATGGTGCTTGCCGGTCGGATTGGAGGACGTTCTCTAGAACCAGAATTGTCCCCCTTTTGGTTCACTCAGTCTGCAGTAGAGAACTACCTTTCCGGGATCATCGCCGGAAACCAGGTTGAACCGCCGACAATTGTCATCGAGGTGTATTTTCGGGACGATGCGGCGTTGGCTCGGCTCAAGGGGAAGAACAACTCCCTGGCCAGAGATGTGCCTGGAATCCGTCTCGAGGTAAGCCTCGACCGCGCCTACTCAGCGGAATACGCTGCCTATATATCCGAGCCGACAGCTGTCAAGTCCGTGCCTATCGAGTTCTATCGTGTGGACCGTCGGGACTTTGCCGGAGAGAGCGTCGTCGGAACGCGAGCGTTAGTGACTGCAGTGGTCATCGATGCATCGACTTTGCGTCTGCAAAGCGGTACCGACTACTACTTACGGAAATCAATATCTCAGAACCTGACGCCTGAGGCGCGCGCCAAACTGTCCCTGGCCTTTCGAAGCCATCGTGAGGGACTGCTGTCCGACCCGGCCTTTGTTGCTGCCAACGCACAGCTTGGCTCTGAGCGCACCACGCTCAGCAAAAAGAGTCTCGCTCTCTCCACAGATTCTTCTGCTCGGGCCTCATGGGAATCCGGAATTATCCCGCACCTTGACGGAATTCCGTTCTCTCAAATTGGGCAGGGCGAGCAATCTGCATTCAAGATTCTGCTCGCTCTGGAGAAGAGCGCTTCGGACCGAAACGTCGTGATGATTGAAGAGCCAGAGAACCACCTGTCACATAGCAACCTGAACACCCTAATTGGATTGATTCGCGAGCGTAGCGTCGGCCAGCAGTTGGTACTGACGACACACAGCTCGTTTGTTCTTAATAAACTCGGTGTCGAGAAGCTTCGCCTCATCTCGAACGGGACGGTCGGGGTCCTAAACGGCCTTGAGGCCGATACCCAAAGCTACTTTCTTCGATTGTCGGGGTACGACACCCTCCGCATGGTGCTCGCGCGCGCTGTAATTCTCGTCGAGGGTCCGTCGGACGAACTGGTCGTGCAAAAGGCGTACGTCCAGAAATACGGGTGCATGCCGCTTGAAGACGGCGTCGACGTAATGAGCGTGCAGGCTCTAGCCTTCAAGAGGTTCCTCGCATTGGGTCAAGCTCTTGGGTGCAAGATCGCCGTCGTGACCGACCTCGACGACGATGCCAGTGACGCGAAAGCCAGAAAACGATTCGAAGCATTTGAGCGGGACGGCGTCGTTAGAGGCTTCGTCGGCCAAGCGCCAAACGGCAGGACATTAGAGCCTCAGCTGGTGGCCGCCGCGGGGCGGGACTTACTTAATGCCGTGTTCAAGACTGATTTCGATACGGACGACTTGCTGCAAAACTATATGACCGCCGAAAAGACCGAAGCGGCTCTTGCTGTATTTTCGTATGCAGACACGATTCCCATGCCGAACTATATCGACGAAGCAATTGCGTTCGTCAAGTAAAGCGTTCATCGCTTCTGCGGGCTCAGGCAAGACTGAGGACATTGTCAATCGCGCCCTGGCTGTGCCTGCTAGCGAGGGGGTCGTTCTCACCACTTACACGGACAACGGCGCCAGGGAGATCCGCGCCCGCATAGTTTTGAAGAACGGTGTTATTCCTTCAAACATCGAAGTAATCCCATGGCTGACATTCCTCATTCGACACGGTGTCAAGCCCTACCAGAATCCCGTTTTGGGGCCGAACCTCGTGAGTGGTCTACATTTCGAAAGACGACCTGGGTTTCCCAAAAAGAGCACCGCGCCTTACTACTTGGACAAGTCCTTTCGTGTCTACCGTGACTTCTTGGCCGAGTTCGCATTGCTCCTCAATGAGGAGTCGGGCGGCGCGGTCGTCGCGAGAATCGCACAAATCTATGGGCACTTCTTCTTCGATGAGATTCAGGATGTATCCGCCCGCGACTTCGAGTTTCTGCAGCTACTGCTCGAATCGCCTGTGACGATGACGCTTTCCGGTGACCCTAGGCAAGGCACGTACTCGACGACGGCATCTCGAACCAATCGTGGTCTGACCAAGTCGAACGTTATCAAATGGCTCGCTCAGATGGAGAAACTCGACCTCCTGAGCTTGGAAGAGCGCAACCATTCTTGGCGCTGCGGGCAAGCGATCTGCGATTTCGCCGATGCACTTTACCCAGAGTTTGCCGACACAAGATCACTCAACGTGAGCGCTACCGGGCACGATGGCGTCTTTCTCCTCCGGAAAGATCAAATTCCTCAGTACGTCGCTACCTATTCGCCACAACTCCTCGTCTGGGACCGTCGCAGCGAACACCACGGTCTGCCCAGACGGAACATGGGTGAGGTCAAAGGCATGACATTCCCGCGCGTCCTCATTCAACCAACGGGACCAATTGCGAAGTATTTGTCGGACGGTTCTGTCCTGGTGGAGGGCGCACGCGCAAAGTTCTACGTTGCAGCCACAAGAGCTCGGCACAGCGTGGCCATCGTGTTGGACGATCCGGGAGCCTCTGCAATTCGGTACTGGGTGCCTGACTGATGCTCGAATCTTTGTATCAGCCCACTCCTATTTGCCGCACCCAGAAACGAGACAGTTGAATGAGTAGACAGATCCTGACGGCGATCCCACGCCGCTCGATTGCCGTAGGTGCTTTTGCACTCCTCGCATTCGCAGGGGTCGTGTTTGGTCTTTTCACGCCGCGCACGAAGGATAAATTCGCGGAGGAAGTGATCGTGCGACCTGAGAACGAGCTGCCGATGGCAGCTTCTCAGCGCGATGACGCGTCTGGATCAGACGAGGAGATCCTAGGACCTGAGAATAAGCCGCCGACGGCACCTTCTGAGACCGATGACAAGTCCGGACATGCCGAGGAGTCATTGCTGGCCCGGGTAGGAAAGATGGTTGTCATCGTCTTGGTTCTAGGGATTATTGCGGTCACCGTATATGCCACGATGGTGTACTCATTTAGTCAACCGTTGGGGATTCCATCGCTCAACGCAGTTCTCGGGACTGTGACCTTGGTCGGTTTGATTTTCCAAGCGCTATCAGAGCTTGTTCGCGGCAAGCTGCAGGACACGTTCAAAGTTGCTGGCCATGGACTCGTGATAATGGGCGGTACGTTATTGGCTTTTAGTCTCTGGGGGACACTCGGATTGAAGTGGCCATGGTAACCACGTGGCTGTTCGCGGCTCGGCGCTCAATCGGTCCACTCATCGCCGAGGCCCGCCGGTTCCGCCTCTGGCATTCGCCGAAACGTGCGAGTCCCCTAGCGGCAGGTTCAACGAGCGATAACCACGCTTAGCGTGACTCCAGGAGTCCCGAGCATTATCAATGTTTGACCGCGCATAGATTCGGTCGTGGACAACGAACTCGCACCCCTCGGCTCACCGCTCGCGCTCGCGCAGGTCGCGCTCATCGAAGCTGCACTCCTCGAATCCCAGGCGCCCAATACGCGGCGGACCTACGCTTCGGCGATGCGTGGGTTTGCCACTTGGTGCCAAGCCAACGACCAGCCCTCGCTACCGTCAAATCCCGCGGTTTGCGCGGCGTTCCTCGTCGAGCTCGCCGAGACGAAGTCGATGTCTACCATCACTGTCGCGGTCGCGGCAATCCGGGATGCTCACTTGGCTGGCGGGCATAGAGACCCGACCGGATCCCGCGGCGTGAAGACAGTGATGTCCGGATTACGGCGCAGGCTCGGGACCGCACCACTCCACCAGTCGAGGGCCTTCGATGTGCCCGAGCTCAAGCGGATTCTCGCCTTTGACCGAGCCACCCCCGCAGGCAAGCGGGACGCTGCGCTCATCCTCCTGGCCTTCGCTTCTGCGATGCGGCGCAGTGAGCTCGCGGCCCTAACCCGCGCCGACTTGGCGCTCTCGGCCGAGGGGATCCGCATCACCATTCGCCGCTCGAAAGCAGATCAGGATGGTGCCGGCGCGGTCATCGGCGTGCCGGCTGGGCACCACATGGCGACGGACCCGCTGCGGGCGATGCGGCAATGGCTTAGCGTGCGCAGCGGGTCGAAGAGTGACCTCGTCTTCGCCCGAGTGAGCCGGACCGGGGTGGTACTGGCGGGCGGGTTGACGGGGCAAAGTGTCAATGTCATTCTGCAAAATAGAGCGGCTGCTGCGAGGGTGGAGCTCGACGGGGTGTCGGCCCATTCCCTGAGAGCCAGCCACATCACGGAGGCGAGCCGCGCCGGCGTTCCTCTTGAGCAGATCATGCGGACTTCCCGCCACGCCTCAGTGGCCGTGGCCCTGGGATATATTCGGTCGGCGGGAGTGATTCAGGACTCCTCAGCTGGAGCGCTGGGACTCTGAGTCACGGTGGCCGCGAGATAGTGGGGCGGTCCTCGGTGGTGAGCCATGGCTCCTCGCCAGTCAGAGCGACGGGTTCGTCACCGTCGGGCACGGGCAGGCTGGCGAGGGGCCTCATGGCGGTGAGTTTACTCCGGCTCGGCGACCCGTTCGATGCGGCGAACCGTCGAGGTGACGTGCCAGAAGAACTCCACCGTTGGGTCATCGGAGTGCATTGTCCAGCGACCGGAGGCGCCGACCTGACATTCCTCGAGGCTTCGTAGCGGCCGCGGTCGGTCATTGAAAGTCGCGGGGCGTCCCGGGCCCGGGACGCGCTGGGCGGTCATGGCGTCGAGGTCGATGAGGTGCGAACTTCCCTGGGTCCAGACGCGCCAGCGGGCGCCTTCGGTGCCGGTCAGCTCGGTGACTTCTTCCTGCTGGTCCATAGTGACCTCCTCTGGGCCAACGGCCCTCGCCTTTCTCTATGCGCAGTGCGCGCAAAAGGCCCGGTGACTCGAGGGTCACCGGGACTCTTATGCCCCTAGTCGTGCAGCGATTGCCGCCGCTCGGCTTCCTCACCAGACACCGGCAGGCTGGCCGGTATTGCCTCAAGGTCGGCGCTTAGGCCGGCGAGGACAGCCTCGACGCGAGCGGTCAGGCCGAGCGGCCCGACGGGCGATGCGGTGGAGGAGAAGTCCATCTCGAGGTCGAACACTCCGTCGCCTTCCGGCAGGTCGGTGGCCTCCAGCCAAACTGTCGCCAGCCGGCCGCCCCGGCTTGACGCGAACGTGGCTTCCAGCCCGAGGAGTTCGGCCTGCTGGGCGACGACCGCGTGCAAGCATTCGAGCGCGTCTACACCCCAGGTGGTGTCCTCGGCGGCCAGCATGATGGTGATTCTCCAGGGCGGGCACCGCTGCCCCAGAGTGTCCTCCCCGGCATGCCCGGCGAGCGATACGACGCGACGAAACGCGTGCGCCCTTGGCGACCGTCGAGGTGCGATTCCGCTCCGATAGAGCTCTCACGGTCGTGGCGCTGGCGGCAGTGGCCGGGCGAGCTGAGCGATCCCTGCAGGGCGCAGCTCTCCAACATTATGTGCGATTCCCTGGCGGTTGGGATTACCGGAGCGTAGTCGCGTCGGTAATTGGTTGGGCAGCTTCGCGAGATTGTGAATGGATGCGATTGACCGAAGGGCTGCACCCGAAACGCGGTGAGTGCTCCGTCAGCATCATGTTCCGTGGTGTGGTTGTCGGCCACCCGCTGGCTTGCTCAGACGACGGCTATGCGGAGTCATCGACGCGAATTTGGACTTCGTTCTTGCGGTGAAAGCACGAGGATATCTTGGAAAATGAAACGTCACCGGGACCGAAATAGACCCATGAGCATTCGACGAATTTCACGCGAATTTCCGATTCAAAGTGACCCCATTACCGCCCATCCTGCGGCGGCCCAAGCTTGCACTCCACCCTGATGCTTTTGGGCGCTGCCGTGAAGCGACTCTGCGAGTTCGGGTCCCCGTCGGTGGCGCCGTGTGAGGAGGTCGTCAGTCTGCGTCCTCCGCATTGGGCTCCGGGCCAGGCTCCGCTTGATGGCTGCAACCCGGTGCCCGCTCGTCGATTTGATCCGAGCGCCCGCCATGGCCGAGATTCGCGTCCATGTGGCCGACAGACCCTCGTCGCAGCGTTCACGAATTGTCGTGGGGCGGCGGTGCCTGTCGGCTCCCAGATAGCTACCCGGCCGCTCCTCAGGCCACGTGGGAAATTCGGAGTAAGAGGCGCGGGTGGTGCCGGGGAAGCGAAGCTCGACGGAGCCAATTAACGAGCGGATCTCAGCGAGGGGGTGGATCAAGAAGTCAATGTGCTCCGACGAGTGTGCGGCGGCGAAAGCCGGCAAGCGTTCGCCAATCCACAGCGTCTGGGTGCCGACCGTACCGGTAACTCCCAGACGTGTCGGGCCGGCGCGCGGCGCCACGATGCCACCTGCCCGTGTGCAGCGTGTCCGCACGGTTGCCGGCGGCGCTGGGCCGCTCATAATATGGGCCTATTCTCGGTTCAGATTCGCCAGTGTCTTCAAGATTTGGTTGACGGCGGCTACCGCCAGCACCAAGAGCGGCGGGCGGGAAGACCCGCTGCCCGGGACGCTGAGGAGCTTTGCCTCCTTGCCGCCCATCGCAGGCGTGCCGTGCAGGGCGGTGAACGCCGCGAGCGAACCCACTCCGGTCAAGAGGGCGACCCCCCGCTCGAAGGAAGCGGTGCAGTGGACACGTGAGTTCGGTGCCGGCGGTGCGCGGCGACACCGCCGGGCGTGGCTTCGATTTCGATTTGTGGTGACGTGGTGTCTTGCATGATTCGTTATCCTCTCGAGGACTGGTTGCCGCGCAGGGTGAAGGCGGCCGCCGACGATGCCAGCCGCCTGTGACGCTAGAGGGAGCGGTCCATCCAGACCTTGACAAATCCGGTCCGTTCGATGAGATCGGCGGCGACCGCTGCGACCGCGGCGGCGTCGATACCCATGACGATGTGCTCGTCGAGCTGCTCGGCGATGAGCAGGACTCCATCTCGCTGCCGGCCGCGCACCTCGATGTCGCCGACGAGCCCGGTGACGGTGCGGAGCGCCTCGGCGAACGCGTCGGATACGGTGGCGGTGCCCAGCTTGACGGCGGCGCGCTCAAGCTGGGCGGTGTGCTCGTCGTCGTAGTCCAGCGTCGTGTTCGTAGTGACCTTGGCGACCAGGACGATTCCGTAGAGGGGGGAGCTCGTGATGCGGGCCTTGATAGTGATGGGGCTGTACATTGCGTGTCCTCTCTGGACAGTTAGGGGTGGTGCGGGGCGGCCAGCGGGTGTGCTGGCCGCCTTCAGTAGTTACCCTGCAGCGGGTTAAAAGTTCTTGAAGAACTGGGCGTTGGCGGGGGCTTCCGGGTTGAGCTTGAAGCCGGCCCAGTACCAGACACCCGCGTTCTTGTGTGCGGGTTCCATGCGGTCGATGACACCGCGTTCGCCGAGTGCCCCGACGAGGGCGCGCTGCGACCAGGGGCGGATGCCGGACTCGACGCAGAACGCTGTGAAGGCTCGGTAGGTGATGGCACGGTTGGCGTTGGCCGTCGGCTCCACGATGCAGTATTCCTCGAGGAACTGGCCGAGCGTGTCTCCCGACTTGCGGTACGCGGCGGTGAGGCGCTCGACGGCCGCCGCGGTGCCCAGGCCGTGCTCGCGGAAAGCGAGCGCACCACGGACGAGCCAGGCCAGGATGCCTTCGGCTTCCAGCTGGAGCGTGTCGGGCAGATTGACGTCCTTGGCCTCCTCTGTCACCTGGTTGTCGAACGGGACCGCTTTGATTCGGCGCCATGAACCGCGGTCCTGCTCGGTCACGCGGGGCAAGTGATTCGTGATGAACACCGGGGTGTGCGACGGCCGGAAACTGAACCGGTCCTTGAACAGTTTCCGCGCGGAGATCGCGTCCTTCGATGCGATGCGTTTGAGGGCCGCGGAGTCCAACTGCTGCCCCGCATTGCTCTCCTGCATGATGGCGAGCCGCTTGCCGTGGAGCTCAGCGAGCTGCTCGTCCGACGGGTGGCCGAGCAGGATATCGGGGCTCAGCGGGACGACGAAGTCATTGCCCATGGCGAAGGAGATCGCGTCGATGAAGACACCCTTGCCGTTCTGCCCGGCCCCGGTGCAGAAGATGGCGAACTCATCGCGGACGTCACCGAAGAGGGCGCTCCCGAACGCGCGCTGGACATAGGCGATGAGCTCGGCGTCCTGACCGAACGTCTCCCCGAGGAACTGCTCCCAGCGGGGTGCCTTGGCCGTGGGGGAGTAACTGGTCCCGGACCGCTTTGTCTGGAGCAGACGGCGGTCGTGAGGCTTGAGATTGCCAGTGAGGAGGTCCACCATCCCGTTGGCTACGTTCAGCACGTTCGGCTCGAGGTCGAAGTCGAGTTCATTGACCGCGAGGTCTGGGTGTGTAGCACCAACCTTGAGCGCCGCTTCCAGGGCCCGGACGCCGCGGCCCGCCTTGTAGCTCTCCTGGTTATCGGTGTCACGCTCGGTGAGCGCCATGGCGCGACGGAGCAGCGGGGCGGTTGCCCGGCGGTCCCAAATGCTGCCGTTCCAGCGCATCCATTCCTTTCCGTCGATGTTCCAGACGGCGTCCTTCTCGGCGAGGCATTCGGCGGCGAAACGGTCGCCGCGGCCCACGTCGTCCGCAGAGTAGTAGCGGGTGAGTGCTTCGGCCTGCGCCGGGTTCAGAGTCCGCTCGTTGAGGAGCTCGGTGAGCGGGGCGGGTGCACCACCGGCGCGGGCGGCGGCCAGGAAGTCGTCGATGCCGCGCTTCGGGTCGGCTTCGGTGGCGGGGACACAGACCATGCTGACGCTGGCGCCCTGAGCGGTGAGCAGCGCGGCCGTGGTCGCGAGTGCCCGCTTGATCATGCGGTTGGTTGCCCAGTCAGCATCGAACGCCATGTAGACGGTGCGGCCCGCCCACGGGATGAGGCCTAGGGTCTCGGCGACCAGCACCGGGTTGTCGCTCGGGTTCTCGGGGGAGCCGGCGGCGCGGTACCCCATGGTGACACCGGTCAGGGCAATGGGGACGAGCTTGACTCCGGTGCGCAGCGCCTCGGAGAGAACCGCGTCGGCCTTGGGGATTCCCTCGGTCAGCAGCACCGGGACCGTAGTGTCGTCGACCCAGCCCGCGGCGAGCGGGTGGATATCGGCGGGCAGCATGTAGTCCTCGGAGCCGCGCCGGGTGGGCTGACCGTTGGCCCCGGGGAGTGCAGCCTCCCAGGACTCGAACGCCGGGACCTCGAACTTGATTGACGTGAACTTAGTCACGTGCTTTTTGTTGACCGGGACCTCGATACCGTCGGCGTCGAGCTTGACGGGGTTGGCCTTCTTGGTGGCCTCCAAGTCGATGACACGGCGCGGGCTATCCAGGCGGACCTGGACGTTAGCGTACAGGTCACGGCCCGCGTAGAGCGGGATGACGAGGGCGCGAACATAGCGGCCGGTCTCGGGGTCGGCCTCGCAGAATGCCTCGTTCTGGAGACGCGACCAACCGAACTCCTGGATGGGGCCGGTCGTGGGTGAATCCTCCGGCAGCGGGAGCGGAGTGCAGGAGAAGTACCCGCGGGCCTGGGCGACCAGAGGGGACACGCCGCGGGTGGCGAGGTAGGCCGCGTGCTTCGCGTCGAGCTCTGGTGCGGCCGAGCCGGCGTCGAGCATGGTGACGTCGATGGGCTCGGTACTGGGCCGGATGATGACCGGTGTTGAAGTGGTTACGGTGGCGCTCATTGTTTGGTTCCTAACCAAGGGGGCCGCGTGATGCGGCGCTTTAGGCCAGGGAGGGAATCCTCCATGACAGCCTCGGTGCTGTGTATGTATGTCAGTTAGGTGCGGCGATGTTTGGTGCGGTGCAGTTTGTTCCTCACCTTTCAGATGCGCGAGCGGGGCAAGACTGGGGCAATCCGAAACAATTCTTTTTGTGCCCGATTCGGTGGGCCCCTTCCACCTGCGAATATCCGGGCGGGATGGCGTCAGATGGTCTGTGAACGGTGTTGCTGATCTAGGTCATGACGGATCGAATTGATAAGCGCAAGGAACCGAGGATGCCCGCTCAGATTCGGGCCGCGGAAGCGTTCAAGGAATCCACCGGGGCAACCTCAGGTGCCTCCACAGGAAGCCGTCTATCCCAAGAGTTGACGGGCGGTGCGCGACCCGTGGGCAGATGGGCAAAGGAGTCCAAAAATCGTTCTCTGCACGCAGTTTGTCTGGGGCCTCGTGCCGTGCTCTTTCGGCAATCCAGGAACAAAAGGACAAAAGGAACGCTTTCGGGCGGATCCATAAGTCCAAAGAAGCGAGGTGTGTTTCTAATAGCTGTATGAGAAGTTCTCGTAAAATGTTCCTTCCATTCCTTTGTTCCTCGAGACCCCGGAAAGACGGAGGAGTTGGCCCTCATCGGGCCGAAAATGTTCCTCGAAACCTCCCCAAATTTGGAAACTTGTTCCCCAAATCTTCCCGGTCGACCGCATAGGTGCCCCGCGGGTCCATCTCAACCGGCCGGGCGAGCTCCCAGCGCCCTGCCACGGTCCGTGGAAGTCGCCGACAGACGCCCTATGGATCGTTTCCGGGACGGTTTTGGCGGACATCCCCCGAACATTTCCGCCGCGATGCCGCGCCGGTCGCTCACCTCACGGTCCTGTGACGAGCCGCGGGATGGCGGCTGCGACCTCGGTGCGCGGAAGAGGCCCGGTCGGACGGCTTTGCGCAGGCTAGATAATCCGGGGTCTAACCCTCGAGATGTTGGTTATCGCCGAAAGAGGGCCGTCAGTACGGTGGCCGCGGCTCTCCTTGCATGCGTACGACGGATCCCCCGCCGGTATTCCCGGACCGCTTCCTAGCTCTCGTGAGGCCCGACGATCCATGAACACCATCGTGGAGGGCAACAATCACACCTGCGGCAGCGGGCTGAGCACGCCCGCTGACGTCCCGTATAACCTCGTGGCCGGCACAGGAATCGGGCCTGCCTCGGCCTTGGCCACTGCACTCACCCGGAACTAGCAACGTTTCAGCATCATCCTTGGCCCCCGGTTCCTCGCCAGCGGCGACCCGGCGTGATCGGCACGCCCACCGAAGCACAACAAGGGGTGATGAAACTAGCCCACTAAACCCGCCGTGACCCTGTGACTTCGAGAAATTGCGCTTGGCTTGGCGATACGAAGATGCCAGTACAACGACAGGAGTCATCGGCAGTTGGGCTTCTAAAAGGCGCCCCTAGTTCCGGCCATCAAGTGCCACAACGGTGTCATACAGGCCATAGCGGCGAAGCTCCACGTGCGAGTCGATTCCAGTGTACGAAAGGGATGCATCCTCGTAACGACGGAAGGCGAAGACGGCCTGATTCATGTGAGCCGAATTGAATACACCGAGCGACACGAGCAAGTCAAAGTCCTCGACCGTGAGTCCGGTAACCGCTTTGAAGAGTTCCGGCTCAAGCTTGGTGATGACATCGTGAAGTGTGTTCTCCCGAAAATCGGTGAGATACATAAAAGCGGGAATGCGGGTTGCGAACTTGATCAGCTTTTCCTGGATCTGCTTTCGCTTCGACTTGTATTCCTTCTCCTCTGCCGAGAGCTCCTTCTTCTCCGAGGTGGTCATGCCGTCGCCCGCCGCCTTCTTGGTATTTTTGACCGCTTCCGACTTATTGACGACGGTTTCAAAGATTGACGAGCCAAGGGCGCGGAATCCCTCAATGTTCATCACGGCATCCATGGCGGCCTGCGATCCCATGATCCTACGCAAGGTGTCATTGTCGACGTTCACGAGGATCGCAGACTCCCATTTACGGGCTAGCAAAGTTGCCGAGGTCCCGGCCATCACAATGTCGAGGATGCCAGCTGCGTCGACCTGGGTCATGTTCGACCCGTCGTATGCCAGCACAGGGAGGAAATTAACAAGTTCCTCTATGGCTCGTTCAGGATTTGGTGTCTCCGGGGAGAGCCCCGCTCCATATTCTGCAATCTGCTTAAGCGCCCGCGTCGGTGCAAAGTCAAACACGAAACATACAGGCTTCAAGATCTGTTCGGATTTTGGATCGTCGCCGTTAGGGTTCTGAATCGTCCATGGCGATTGCACTCGGAAGGCAGCCTGAAAGTAAGTTTCGGGCGACTTAAGGTTGCGCAGCATGAGTATCGACGACCAAGGCGGCACCGTGACACCAGTAGTGAGTTTTCCGACGGTCAGAGTGATGGTCTTCGTGTCGTAGCCGTTGCCAATCGCTTGGCGCACGGGAGGAAGCGCATCCAGACCATCGCCGATTCCAGGAGCCGATACATTCACGACCGCGTAGTCATGCCAAGACGCGTTTTGAGGCTCAGCCAGCAAATTCGCCATTGCGGCACAGGACGTTACCCTTGGCAGCATCCAAAGCGAGTGCCGAAGGTAGGGAAGCAAACGAGTATCGGAGTAAGGGAAGGGTGGCCGTGTGCCAGCCTTCATAGCGTCGACCTGCGTCGGGAGGTGCGACCCGCGGATGATGTTGAGCCATTTCTGCACGTCGTCTTTGTGAATGAATGCTGCCTCCGATGATGCTCCAGTGGCTTCGAAGAAGGCATTGAGATCGAACTCGTCGAACTCACCCTGGTTCGCTACCGCGACGAGTTCGTCAGGCATTTGGTAAGTGAGGAGCCGCATCTCGGGTAGCGCCGCATACGGATTGCGTTCGGCCGGCCGCTGATCCGCGAACTCGGCCTTCGCGCGTTGTTCGTCGGTATACGTCCAGTTGAAAATCTGCTCTTCGATGAAGCGTCCTGTGGCGAGCGCCTTGAACGGTGTCCCGGAGAGGTAGAGGTATGCACCGGCGCGGATTGGAACAAAGGTATCTTCGGCGCTGCCGAGTTCCTCGATCTCGTGGGCGAAAATCTCGAGGTCGCTGCCAAACTCCAGTTCCAGTTCCCTCTTCCTAGCCGAGTCATCCTCCCCCTCGAAGAGCTCCCTTGCCGCGTCCCGCCAAGCGCCAAAGTGGTATTCGTCGAACACGACTAGGTCCCATGGCAATTCGGTCAGCCACCGGTGTTTGGCCTTAAAATTGCCAGCGCCGTCGCGGCCCAAGAGATCCTGGAAGGAGCCAAAGTACACGAGTGGGCGATCTGGGTCGGCATCGGCTGGATCGGTGCCCGTCTGACGGGAGAGGTACTGCCAGTTATCAAAGTCGACGTGCGACTCGAGATCTGACTTCCACGCATCTTCGACTGCAGGCTTGAACGTGACGACGAGTACGCGCTTCGCCTCCATGGATTTGGCAAGTTGATAGGCGGTGAAAGTTTTGCCGAAACGCATCTTCGCATTCCACAGGAACTCGGGCACTGCGTCGGCGTCTTGTGCCCATATGGAGTCGAAGTAGGCGAGCGTCTTCTCAACAGCATTCGTTTGTTCTGAGCGCATCCTGAAATCATGATGATGGGTCCCGCTGTACTCACGATTTTCGCGTAACTCCTGCACCACGGTGAGTACATCGGCGGCGGTGCAGCGCACCCATTCGCGGCTCGACTCGAACACGACGTTCTCAAAGCCCTTAGCGACGAGTCGCGACCGTACCTCGGTATCAGTGATCGCACTGCCGTCAGCGCGCTCAGCAGACTTATCCACCTCGATTGAGTACTGAACCCTTGCTTGACCTTGGGACTGACGAATACGGTCGTTCACGGGCTGCGTCGTCTGCCCGACCTTGAGACATCCGCGCCACCGCTCAGCAACCTCGGGGCTCGACCATGCATATAGGCGAAGTCGGACGTCGGGCTTCGGCGGGAGAAGATCGTCGATGGACTTAGACATTGAGACTCATCGGTCGGACGATGCTCTCGATGAACGCGACCTCTTCGTCGTTCAGGCCGTACTTCGCATAGAGCTCTTCATCGGTCCACGGTTTGGAGAAGTCCTGCGTGGGAATGAATGCATATGCAGCTCGCGAGATGTCCTGGCCGGAAGCCCTCAACACGATCAGAACCCGGAAGAATCTCGTCGTGACATAGCTCAAGCAATTTCGCGCCTCCGCTTCGGAGTCGAAATCTCCGAGCAGTACGTAGGTTTCAGTGACGACTGATCCTGGCTCTAAGATCCCTGTCAAAGAGAGCACCCGGCGGCGGCCATCCTTGTCCGCCTGCCCGGCATGCTCCGACGAGGACTTTGACGTGAATACCTTCCACCTGTCGATCAGGTGTGTCGCCTCAGTCAGTTCTGATCGCTTGGCCCAACTCCGTCCGCCGCTTTGGAGCACCAGTACGTCATCGATGTTGCTCTTGACTTTTGAACCGCGGAAGAAGGTCCGAAGGCCGAACGGCTTCTGCCCACTGACCTGATCAGCGAACCGGTGTCCTTCAGGCAGCGCGAGACTCGCGGTGGCTGCCCCTGATTCAATTGCCACGATCTTCTTCAGAATCGAGATGCCTTCGTTATGGCGGATGAAGACATCGGCTCCAGGCTCGAGAAGTGGGCGCACGACCTCGCTGGTGCCACCTTTCCGGTGCGAACTAACGAGGCATTCGCCGCGGCTTTCGCGATTCCACAGGAAGTAACACACTCCGCCGGCGACGTCCACTCCGGGAAACACGTCTCTGCTGTCTAGGAAGTCTGCAATCACTCGCACCCGGTCGTCGGACAGCATCTCAGAGCGGAAGGCCGCGAGACCGCGACCGCCAGCGAACCATCGAGATGGAATGACCATGGTAAGGAATCTGGGTTCGAGCGCCTTGGCAGCATCGACGAACTTCTGATAGATCGGCATTGCGCTTGCGCCAGCGCCGCCATCCTCGAGTTGATATGGCGGGTTCCCGATGACTACATCGAATTGCACTTCGGCTCCGAACATTTGCTTGAACTGCGCCTTGATGTCGGTCGCGTGGATGAAGGGGTAGGCGTGTGTTTCGAGGTCTTTAGAGCGGGCATACTCTGATCTCGGAGCGCCGCAGTATGCGCACCTATCGGCCGCCCAGGTGTGCTCGGTGCGTTCGAACCAGATGTTGCCCCAATCGCGGTCGAACGACTGTGCGACGGAGTGCTCACCAGTCGCATCCTTCGAACAATAGACGCTGCGGCGGGCGATCAGGCTCGTGAGTGCCGTGATCCCGATTCCGAAGACCTGCTTGGTGAGGATGTGGTCGACGCGCTCACTTAGATCCGGAATCTCATCCACCAGACCGCGGTTGAGCCGTTCGACGATCTCACGAAGGAAGACGCCTGACTTCGTGAACGGGTCGATGAAGGTAACCGTCGGGTCTGCCCAGATGCTCTTGCCGTCGTTCGTTTCAGCCCAAGCTAGCTCGAGCGTGTCGAGCACCCGGTTCGCGAGAACGGGCGGGGTAAATACCTCGTCGTTGGAAAGACTCGCAATGCACGTGAGTACGTCAGGGTTGTGACCCTTGAGCGTGAATTCTGCCTTCGCCGAGAGGGTGCTCATGCCGCGAGCTTCTGCACGGTCATCGGCGCGAAGGTGGCGACGGGAACGAAGACCTCGTGATCAATAAAGTCTTCCATGAGGGTCCCCTGCGTGGACGATTGCTGCGAGAGCGCGTCATAGCGAAAGTCTCGTCGCTGGAACTTGCCTCGGCCCAGGTAGCTCCACTGGGGGAACGTAATGTGCTCGCCATCGCTAGCGGTCACGGTCAAGGCGTTGCCCTCAATGATGTTGAGCGCGAGCACACGTTCTGCACAGCGCCACCAAGCATCGGCGCGTTCGAGGTTGAGGAAGGTTGCGAAAGTGCTCAACAGCCTCGACCGGCACTCCGCCGCGTTGTCGGGGAGCAACTCGATGCCATAGACGCACATCAGGGCAAGCAATGCGTAGTGACGGCGCTCGAACTCGCTGCTGCCGTAGCGAGTCTGCACGACCGCTAGCTTCCGTTCGAGAATCGGAATAAGGAAGTTACCGGAGCCGCAGGCCGGCTCGAGGAAGCGTGAGTCGATGCGCTCTGTCTCCGACTTGACGAGGTCGAGCATTTCTTGAACCAGCCACGCCGGGGTGAAAACCTCACCATGCTCCGCGACACGTCGCCGTGATTTAACCAGCTTTTCGGGAGGCGTTATGTTTGTTGGCACAGGTACAGATTACAAGTACCGGGCCTGCTCGACCCGGCCAGGAGGCGCGGCCCCGATGCTGAAATCGTGTTTGCCCGGTTGCCACTCCCCGGATTCGCGGCGGAGATATCGATTGTTTTGGTAGCGCTTTCGTTGGAACGTCCGTCAGTGCACCTCGCGAGCGTACCTATCATTTGTCTCGTGGTTAGCCGGACAGAAGCAGGCCAATCCATGCTCACGAGGACACGTCTCCCACAGGCGTGATTTGACCGTGACGCCACTCGAAGAGGAGATATTCAGAGCGATCACTGCATTTAGACGGGACTCAAGAAGCGTGCGTCAGCGGCACCAAATTGAATTAGCGAAACCCTTGAATCACTGTTCAATTGCCGTTGGGTCGAAGAGGTGCGTCCCGGGTCGAAACCTTGGCGTCCAGATAGTCATCTCAGATTGTTTCTTCGGTCCGTTGGCTCGGTCGGATCGGGCAACTAGCCAACCTTTGTCAACGCGATGAAGATCATGGTCGCCGAGTCGTTGTTGTTGCAGGTCTGAAAAATGAGCTCGTGGCCATCTGGGATGGAACCGGTGTTCTCAACCCCAAAGGAGAGTGTTGCGACTATCCCGTCTACTCGCCAGGTTCCGGCGTGTAGGCCAGTGAGAGTGACCGTGGCCCCAGATGTTTGCGGGAAGGCGCTACCGCCGCAGCCCCAGTGTTCCAAGACGACTGGCTTGCCGCCGTACCAGTCGGTGACGTCCACTGCCCCCTTGCACATGTCCACCTCTGCTTGCTTTCCGGTGGTCCATACGTGCCAGGTAGTCTGCGCGACCACGGGGGATCGCGGGGCGGCAAGGCTCGGGCCTGGGCCGATAAGGGTGCGCTGCGTCGCGGCCCCGGATGGTGTTGTTGATGTGTTCGTAGCGGCTTTTCTTGCTGCGGCCTTGGCCGCAGCGGCCTGAACCGCCGCAGTGGCTTTGGCCGCCGCAGCGGCCTGAGCAGCGACCTGTCTATCATGGTCGTCTTGCCACGCGCGGATGGCAACGGTGATGGCTTGGGTAGGCGTCTCGAGGTCCACGTTCACACCTGTGGGGTGGAGCTGTTGAAGGGCAGCTTTACCCGCCTCGTAGGCGGCGGGGCTGTCCTTCGGGGTGGTCAGAATGAGGGTGAGCGCACTCGCGCCGGTGGCCAGCGCCCCTTCGGCATTGGCC
This sequence comes from Cryobacterium glucosi, assembly GCF_004402235.1. Taxonomy (GTDB): domain Bacteria; phylum Actinomycetota; class Actinomycetes; order Actinomycetales; family Microbacteriaceae; genus Cryobacterium; species Cryobacterium glucosi. Next base: position 361,645 of record NZ_SOFS01000012.1, on the reverse strand, counting down.
ACAAGAGGTTCAGCTGCGGCCACGGCGGCGCTGAGGGCGTTGGGAGCGTCGGGGCTCAGGACTTTACCGGCGCTGCTGGCCAGGCTGCCTGTCGCGGTCGTGAGGTCCGCTCGAGCTGCGGTCACCTGGGTGACGGCGGTGGTGCGCGCCGCGAGCACGGTGCTGAGGGCCTCGGAGTACGCCGTCTCAGCGGTCTGCATTTGGGCTGCGGAGGCGATGGCTGCGGTGTCTGTTGCCCAAATGCCTGCGAGGAGGGCCACGATGAGGGCCCCGCCGACGATGGGGAACCGGCGGCGCAACTGCAGTGGTGCGTGCATCTGAGGCTTTCTTCATGCCGGCTCGTGAAGCCTTCGAGGAAGGCTGCCCCGGCCAGAGTCGAATCTGACTGGAGCAGCCATACAGTCCCGGACCCCCCGGAATCCCCACTGTCCGTCGAGATTTGAGTCTCACCGGAACTTGTACGAGCGTACAATACTTTGTGGCGTGGACTTTCGAGGGTGATGGCTAATGTGGAAGGTGGCTACACGCGGATTTTCCCTTCGGCGCCTGTCGTCGTTCAGGGCTCCGGCAATAGGCCGCGTCGTGCTGAGGCTCGGGAAGCGCAGGAGGCACGGTGGCTCGAAATGATTCCCGGTCGGCGGCGATGCGGGACCGGATCCTGGCTGCCGCGGCAATTGATTTCGCCGACCGCGGTTATGCGGGCACCTCGATTGGCCTCATCGCTGAGAGGGCGGCGACCGGCAAGGGCCAGGTCCAGTACCACTTCAGCGCCAAGTCAGATATCGCCCTCGAACTCGTGCGCTCGTCGTTCTCCCGCGCGCCGTTCGCGAACGTGATTGACGATGGCCCTACGGTTCGCGGGATGGAAGCGATAGTGGCCTCGATTCGCGGTGTCGCGGGCGCATTCCGGGACGACGTGAGTGTTCGAGCGGCGGTGCGCCTCGTTCGCGAGTACCACCTCATTCCGGTCGCCCTTCCCACGCCCTATCTTGGCTGGGTCGCGCGCATTGGAATGCTGCTCCGTGAGGCGGAGGCAGCCGGGGAGATTCCGACCGGCCTGGACCATGACCTCGAGGCCTGGCATCTCGTGGCCTACTTTTCCGGCGTGCAGGAGGTCTCCAACCGGCTCACCGACCGCGATGACCTCCCCGAGCGAATTGAAGAAATGCTTGCGCGCGCCCTCCCCGCGCTTGGCGTGGTGCATCCAGAACGATTCCTCTGACCGCCTCGGGTTTTGCTTGACGAGGGTTCCATTGGGAATTCTCTACCTCCTTTCTTGTACGGTCGTACAGTAGGCTCAGTCCCAAAAAGGGGCTTGCAATGGGGGATTCGATTTTCCGCGAGTTTGAGCGCACCGGCAGGCTCGGACTCTCTGCTCAGAGGTTACGAGATCGTTTTAGGGCTCTCCCCAAGACCGCTCGAATCGGCCTGGCCGCCGGCCTCGCCGCCCTGCTCATCACCGGTGCCACCGCCGGCGGGTTCGGCGTCGTCACCGCAGCCAACGCGGCAACGCACGCCAGCGCATTCACCGCCAACACCGAAGCAGTCACGGCCCTGACCGATGCCCGCACCCGGGACGCCGCGGCCAGCAAGACGCTGGTCGACGACCTGGTCGCCGGCACGACCCTGAGCACCAAGGTCACCGCACTGGTGGGAGCCGCAGCCGGCCTCGCCGACCCGGGCGCCCAGGCGGCGCTCGAGGCAGCGCGCAAGAGCCTGGGCGACACGGTAGCGAGCATCGCCGCCGACCGTCACCTGGACCTGGCGACCGGCCTCTCCCTCACGAACGCCATCGCGGCCACAACCGTGACTGGTATCTCAGCGAATGCAGAGACCGACGCGATCACCGCAGCCACGTCGAGCATCACCAAGCTGACCGCAGACACCACCGGTTCCGCCCGGGGCAACGCCTACCTGGCGGCAACCCTCGACAAGGTCACCAAGGCTGTCACCGCCGCGTTCACCCCCGTCGTCAACTCGGTCCCGGCATCCGGCCAGGCCCGCCTGGACGCCACCCCGTCCGCCGGCGCTCCCGAACGCGACGCCCTGACCGCAGCCATCGCCGCAGTCAAGGACGACGGCACCATCCTCGACACCCTCTGGGCCTACACGCAGGCGGCCAGCGCGGCCACCACGTCACACAACGCGGTCGAAGCCCAGAAGGCCGCCGAAGCCGCGGCAGCAGCCGCAGCTCAGGCCGCAGCCGCTCAGGCCGCAGCCGACGCTGCAGCCAAGTCCAGTTCCTCATTCGGCAGCAGCTCCACTTCGGGGAGCGGCTCCAAGTTATCCGGAGGGACTAGGCCGTCCAGTGGCAGCGTCTCCTCCTCGGTCTTGGGCGGCAGTTCGTCCGGCGGCAGTTCTTCTAGTGGGGGTAACTCAGTAGGTGGGCCCTCAGGCGCCGACAGCAGTTCATCGAATAGTGCGGCATCCCCCTGGTGGCCCCTGCAGATCCACGCGGGCAGCAGTGACTGCCAAGGGGCCGGAGGAGGCCAGCAGGTCAGCTACGGCAGTACGCTGAATCCGCCTTCAACTGCATTCAGCGTGACCACCTACGAGATTCCTGGCTACGGCTGGGGTGTCACCTGGACTTGCGACACGGGGTGGTAGCCAATCGGAGCTGCATCCTTGGAATGGCGCGTTTCTGAGGCGCGCGAGGCAGGGTAATGGGGCCCGGATGGATTCCTCGCCCGCCCAACGATGCTGGATGGGAAGATGACGGTATAGGGAATTCCGGAGGGTGAAGACTTTGAAACACGATGAGCGTCCACTGATTGGCGATGGAGCTATTGGGGCTGCTAGGGAGGCTGTGAAGACGATTGGTGCGGACATGCTTTCAAACATGAAAAGTTGGGAGGAAGTGGAGCATCACCAGGAGGTTAGTCCCGAAACGGTATTCGGTGTGCTGCATCGTGATCCTGCTCGACTGCTCGTGAGGAGTCCGCTGCCGGATCTTGCAGGGGCCCAAGTCAGTGTTGCGAAAGATACCCACGCGGCGATTGCCCACCTCGTCGAACTGACTGAAGCCAATATTGGGCTCGCGCGCCAAGCAGTCGAAGCGTCGGCGGCATCGGATAGATTTTCTCGCCGTATGGCGTGGAGCTTGGCTGGAATTGCTGTGGTCTCACTGCTGGTTGCTGGCGCATCTCTTGTCGTGGCGATCTCGAGGCAACGGCTGCTCCGTTCAGTTGTGCCAATGATGCACGCACTTTGGGGTCAGGGACTTTGCCCGCGGTTTGCCAGCGCTTTGAGCCCGAATCGCCGTTGAGACTGATGGAAATGTTTGCCATAACCCATGTATTTCGCGCCAAAAGCAACTGACTCTTAATCAGTGGGTTCCGGGTCCAAGTCCCGGGGGGTGCACCAAGAAATACAGTTTTATTAGGGGTTCTATGTCCTCGGTGCGGGATTTGACTCCACGTAGAAACCCGCCGCTCACTCGTTACTCACGAGAATTCCAGTTGTGGCGAACGGAAAAGACTCTTTCCAGTTGGCTACGTCGGTATGAAGTGCTAATGCTCGCCGCTCGTTACCTGCTGTCGCGCCGATTGAGTTCTTCCCGGAGGTGCAATCCGAGTAACTCGGCAATGTGTTTTGATCTCGGAGCCAGCCCAGAGAAGCGAGCGTTCAAAATCCTCTCGGACGCTTCCTTTGTTAGATCAGCCCAGTTCATGGGAGGCAGCGACAACGTTCCGAGATGCGATCCAAATTCGTTCAACGTCTGCCTAAGCTCGTCGTTTGTCACGCGCTCGACCAATCGAATGAAACGGATGGTGTTCTCAAACGCGCCTACGTCGATCTCAGACGGAGCAAAAGTGAAGGTTCCGGTCGCGGCCACGCTGCGTTGATCGGCAATCACGCTGAGGACTGCTGAACGGGTCACTTTTCGCAATGACTCCTGCAACTTCAAGAGGTTGGCCAGCTGGAACTCATGGCGTTCTCTCTCTAGGTCCTCCGCACGCTTCCCCTGTCTAGCGGCCTCCTCCCGAGCCATTGCGCGCTCATCGCGTTTTCGCTCATTCAGACCGCCCAAAAAGTAGGCCCCTACGCCTGCAACCGCGGTGATCAGTGTCGGGAGGCTTGCCAAGAGGGTGCTCAGCACAGTCACAATATCCATTCCTCCTTCACCATGTCGAAACTCACACTCAGGCTACCGGCGAACAGACCAACCAGTCCGACAAAGATCCAGTCCTGACTTGTCCCCTAGCCAGCGCTTTTCAGTCTCGTACGCCGAGCCCGTTCCGGTCCACGGGTGGGGAGTAGGCATTGTTGGTAGCGCTAGTCCACGGTTTTGGTAGCAGAGTTCTGCGGAGTCGGTAGCGGTTTGGGACATGGAAATTGGCCAAGTGTTGCCTTGTCACCCAAACTAAAAGATGAGAGTTTTCGGCGATCTCAACGCAGCGTCCTTGACTGGCGACTTGACTCCATGGGCAGCGCGAGCCGCTCGCGAGGTTTCCCTCCGGCGCAAGAGGTACTCGTTGCGGGCCCGCGAACCTTGAGGGCGAAGAAGTCGAGTCCACTTCCGGCCACGGAGTGTGTGGCTGTGCAGCGGCCTGCCGGTGTCTCAACTTTGTTGCATATGAGGTACCTTTCCGGGGATTTCTACCGGGCGGGGTATTCGGGAATCGCGCAGACGGAGTCTATCGGTCGAGTTGAGCGAGGACGGAAGGACCGGCTTGCGGGCGGGAGGGCCGTCTGTCAATGATGGACCGCGTGTCAAGAGCACCCGCAGATTTCAGTCAGCGATGACAGGGATCATGAATCGAGGTCAAAGCCTCGTTCCGTCGTTGCGGTTCCAATCTGGGGGCCACTCTTCGCGCGCGGCGTCGCGCCACCCACCGACGCCTTCCGAAGGCCAGGTGTCGGGCGGCTCGTCGTCCTGAAAATAGAACATGCTGCGTGGCGCTCGACCGCCGACGGCGAGGACCGCACCGCCAGGCGTACGACGCCATGACCGCCATGTCTGGCCGTCTTCAGAGGTCTCCACGATGAAGCCGTGATCGGCCGGGAGGCCGTGCTTTTCGGCATCGACGACCAAATCCGTCAGGTGATCCCAATACCGTCCGCCTTGTCGGTCGTACTGGCCGTTCTGGCATGTCCAGATCCAGTCGAGACGCTTCTTCGTCACCTCAAACTCACGTCGGTCGCGATGGAGTCCGTCGTCGTCTACGCCAGTCGCTCCAGCGCCGTCTGAGAGCTGGCGGAGTCTTTCGGCCTCTTCCGCGTCGCGGCGGTCGAGGTCAGCGCGAAACTGACCCATTTTTATGAGGCCATCCCGAAAGCCGGTTGCCTCCGCAACGGCGTTGTAGCGTCCGGTCAATCGAGTGAGCAGGCTAAGACGCAGACGACTGCCGATCATCACTGCGGTTGTGACTTCTGGCGAAAGTGGCTTCCTGAAGGCACGAAATCGGGCCAGGGTCTTCTCGGTCACGGCAAAACATCCGAACAGGTAGAAGAACGGTAGGAGGGATAGCGGCAGCCAAAATCCGAAGAACAACGACTGAAAGAACTCTGACCAGTCCGGCGCCGTCTGAATTAGCGATGCAGTGGTCCAGGTGAGCAGGAAAGCGCCTAGGAGAAAGACCAAGACATCGGACACCTTCTTCGCAGGCGCGAACTCGGGCTTGGTTGAGGCGAAGGCCTGCACGGTGATGAAGAAGATCGCCGCCAGCTGGTAAACGATCTCCCACCCCAGCGGCAGAGGAGCCGCGTCCAGGTAGACGGTGAGCAGCGCGGCGAGGGCGAGGGTGTCGCGGACGAGCTTGTGAGTGAGTTCACCCCCAGACTTGAAGGAGAGGGAACGGAACGTCATCGGGAAAACCACCGTCGCGGTGATGATCACCGCGTCCTTCAACAGACTCGCGTCCCACAGCCCGATCAGCCACGCGACGGCAGTCGACGTGACAGACATGATCACCACGACGACGTAGAGCAACACGAGGCGTGGGACAAACGCAACCGTCATGACCGCCCGAATCGACGGTGCCATGTGAGCCCGAAACTTTGGCACGGTAAACACAGCGACAACTGCGATGCCGATCAGGATCAGCGATGCGATCTCCCGCGAAGTGAGCACCCTGCCTCCAACTGGTATTCAGAACACACAGGGACAACCTTATGAGGCAACGGGCCGCCACACCGTACTCCCTTAGATGCCCCTTCATTGGGGAACGCTCCTGGGTCGGTCCTTTCGGCGCCAGCCAGATCCGCGCCCTAGCGTCCTAGAGACGAACGGCGCCGAGAACCGCGGCCACTCATGCTGCAAGTAGGATCCTGATCGCTCGGCCAGAATTGCTCAAGAACCGCGTCGATAGCCGTCCGGCTTGCGGGCGCCAGATCATGAGCTGAGCGGTAGGGGTTGAGCGTCGCCGCCGTAGTCTGATTTCGTGATTGTTGATAAGAGCATCGCCTATCTCCGTTCCCGCGGAGTTTCGCTTGGAGACGGGCTGAGCGAACGCGACATTGCGCGGGTTGAGAATCGATTCGGCTTTCGGTTCGGAGGCGATCACCGTGAGTTTCTTTCGAAAGTCCAGCCCCACGGTGAGGGATGGTTCGACTGGCGCAACGAAAACGACGACCTACTCCGGAGCGCCCTCAACTGGCTAACCGATGGCGTGCTGTTCGATGTCGTGAACGACGCGTTCTGGCCGGTGTCCTGGGGGCAGCGCCCCGCGACTACCGAGTTGCGGCGGGTGATCGCCTCGGACCAGATCGCCAAATGGCCGAAGCTTGTTCCCTTGTACGGTCACCGGTATTTGCCGGCTGATCCCATCGGGCCTTCCGCACCAGTGTTCTCGGTGTACCAAACCGACGTGATCATCTACGGCGATGATCTGCTCGACTACGTTCAGCACGAATTCGGTAGCCAGAAGATGTCACCTTCACGGCTCAATGCGCATAGCTTCGAGCCATGGACACTTTTCGCCTTCAACCTGGACATGGAATAGCCGAAGACGAGGTGCGGAAGTCGCGCCGACCGTCCCTTTTGCGGTCACCCGGCCGACCCTGACCCGGATTCGGCACCCCTCGCGTCCGGCAGCGCTCCAGGCGGTGGCGACGTGTATGCGCAGCGGTCGTAACAGAGGCGGAAATCAGCATCTGTTGCCGCATTGCAGCGTCCCTCAACTTCTGCCTTGGCATCTACCCCGTGACTCGCGTTCACGCTGATATTGAAGTCGAGGCAGCCACCTTCCTCGGTTTCAGCGTCTTCTGCGTCAGACTGTCACGCGTGGATGATGAGCAACTGTTGGGGCGAGCCGCCGAGGCGTGGTCGCACGGTCAGCAATCCGACGCGTTGCGCCTATTGAAGGACGCCATCCGTCTTGATCCGTCCCTTGGCTCTGTTCGTCGAGTCCTTGCAGACCGGTACAGAGAGATGGGCAAACCGGACCAAGCCGGCCGATGGGGCATTACTCTCGACGGCTGGACCACGGACGTCGAACGGGACCGCCTGGCACGGCTCTTAGCAGCGTCGGGGATCGACGAATCCCAAGCGGCCCGTTTCCTCGTGCTACCCGACAGCCGAGTACCCGAATCCGTGAAGGAATTATTGCAGGGACCGACGGCCGTCTACCGGAACCGGTTTCGGGCGCAGCTCAGGGAAGAGTATCCGGAAAAGGATCGTTCTCCTCTTTTCGTCTCGACGAGTATTCTCTGGGTCCTATTCGTGATCACGAGTGTCGGCGGCGCCTATGCGATTTCTGGGTTTGCCGTTTTTGGATTAGCGAGCTCCCTCCTGGCCCGGACCATCGTGCTCATCGGTGTCGGTATTCTGGCGATGGCTCTCGCCTCCAGCGCGGCGTTGACGGCGACGATGACGGCGAAGGGTTGGGCCGCCGGATGGGCGCTGGGATCTCTTATCGTCGGTGCCGTCACGGTGTGGACCTCAGCGTCAGGATGGGCGCTGAGATGAGCGCGACTCCGCTCGGGGTCTCGGAGTAAGGGTTAGTCCAGCGGTTTCCTGGGCCGGTTCAGGCAGAATGATCGCATGTCGAGAAACGAGCCTCCGTTGCGCTCGGTGAGCCAGGATTCCGAAGCGCCGGTTCTGCCTCGTACAACACTCGTCGCCTACGGCGAGATTCACTGTCCGTAGGCAGAACCGTTCAGGGTCCTCCTAACGAGCATGATCGCAGTTGCGCAGGGCGCTGTTCTGACTCGTTCGCCGGTTCTGCCACGGCGCTGCTTGGGCGGTGGCCTGCGGCGGTCCGAAGCCGGAGGATGGGGCCCAGACTGGATGAGCAGCAGCGTTCATATGTTGAGTTATGTGGCCGCTTCCCACCCGTCGTATTCTCCACCTTTCACGCGAGACGCGGCCTCCATGAAGAACTTCCGTACTTCAGGCACGGTGATCGGGTTGACCGGAAGGTCCATGCGCGTCGCGATGATGCCCTCGCCCTGACTTACTCGGCGAACCTCCCAGCCATCAACGATGGCCGCGGCTTCGAGGGTAGCGGCTCCGTCGGCGCTATCACAGTAGACGTAGTGGATCCATTCGCGGGGAGACACCAGCCCGCCGACGGTGCCCCCGATGATCCCCAGGAGCTGGTCGTCCTGGGAATGACCGGTGCTTGGGATGAGCGTGGCGCGGCTTCGCCGTATACGCCGGAAGAAGTCCATGGGCCGAAGCATAGCAACGGCCGGGAATCGGGCAGACGTCGGCACGTTCGTGGGTCTCGACCCAGCGATTCATTGGAACTTCAGGCCATCCGGGTGGTGGCCGCTCGAGGATCCCCGCGGGCAATGACGCGGCGTCCTTGGGCCCGCCCCACGATGATGTACCGGATGTCGAAATTGGCGTCATCAAAAGGAAAGCAGCCCACAGACCCAAGCGCTACCGAGTTCCCGGAATTTTGCTACCGCCTGCCCGGACTCGCGCTACCCACAAGCGCTAGTCGCCACACGGGCATTCGTGAGGAAGACGGCGTCAGATTCGAGTAGGAGGGTGCCCTGTGTGCGAAAGCAAGAAACGCACTCTCAAAGGGACTTCGGATTGCTCCACTGGCTTTGGTGCAGCACAACCTTCGGAGTTTGGAATGTCCTCCGAATCAACCGGCCTGCCGACTTGGCGGCCGACGCCGCGAGGACTGAAAGAGGGTCGTTCTCGCAATTCGCGACGTGTTCGACACCGGTGGTCTCGACCACGCAATCAAGAAACGCCTACCTCCTGTGCTTTCCGAGGCAGACGACGTGGAGGTCCCATGCTGGAGGCGGTCCCTGCTTGGGCGCTGGAGGAAGCCAAGAGGTTAGCTTTGAAAGCATATTGCAGCCGCCTGCCAACGATTTGAGCGTCACCACCTACGAGCTTCCTGGCGAGGGCTGGGGTGTCAGGTGGACGTGTGACACGGGCGGGTAAATGGTCTCATTCTTCGAATCGCCGGCGTCCTCATCGTGAGGTCCGCGGACCCACTCCCGCGTAGGACCGTCGCCCGCTCTCCGGCTCGGAGGACGGGGCCGTTCGTCGTTTCTGGGGCTACCGCGAGGTGCGCACGATGGCAGCGGTGATGAAGTCTTCAACGTCGGCTTGGCGGTACCGCACGGCGCGGCCCAGGCGGACATAAGCAGGGCCCTCGTGCCGATAGCGAAGCTGGGAGAGAGCGGCCTCGGAGGTGGCCAGCCAAGCGGCAGTTTGCTTGGCGTTGAGTAGGGGAGTGGGGGTTGGGGAAGGTGTCATACCTATTCCCCTGCGGCGGGAATTCAGCGGGGCAGTCAAAGTCGTCATGCCGCCATGTATGGAGCGCCCCCAAAAGGTGGGACATTCGTTGGTACAAGCGCCACCGGAAGCGCTCATAGGCTGAGCCGTATGGCATCCTTCGCGAAATATTCCACCCAAGCTGGCGACAGGTGGATGGTCCGGTACCGCAAGCCGACCGGGAAGAGTACGGAGAAGCGCGGCTTCAAGACGAAGCGAGACGCGACGACATGGGCTGCGGCCACCCTCATCGACAAGAACTCTGGGAACTTCATCTCGGAGTCAGCTCGGCGCAAGAAAGTGGGGGAGCTCATCACCGAACACCTTGCTCGGACCGCTGCCGTGAAGCCCAGCACGGCCGCTAACCGTGGATTCCATGCGTCGAAGTGGACTATGCCCAAATGGCAGGGCTGGGCGGTCGGGGACATTGGTAACGCTGATGTCCAGGCTTGGGTCCAGGACATGAGTGATGGCGGCGCAGGGAGCGCCACGATTGAGAAAGCCGTCGGGATACTCCGCGGTGCGTTGAGTATCGCCGTGACGGCGCGTCTCGTGCCAGCTAACGCGGCGCGTCAGCTCGCCCTTCCGCGGGCGCGGAAGCGGAAGAACATCTACCTCACACATGGCGATGTATTCGAGCTGGCGGCCGCCGTCCGTCCTGAGTCCAGGAGCCTCGTCCTTTTTTTGGCTTACACCGGGTTGCGCTTCGGCGAGGCAGCCGCCTTGACCATCGGGGATCTGGACTTGCCGCGCAGACGGGTCAACGTTCGAGCTTCGGTAACCGAGGTCCTCGGGGTAATGGAGGGCGGTCCGACCAAGAGCAATCGGGACCGTAGCGTGCCGATGCCAGGCTTCATCGCCGAGCTCGTAAGCTCGCAAGCCGCCGGCCGGCTCAAGTCAGAGCTGGTCTTTGCCGGGAGATCCGGTGGCCCCATCCGGCTGAACAATTGGCGGCCCCGCACCTTCAACGTCGCAGTGGCCACAGTGAACGCGGCACGCGTCGATGCAGCCAACGGGATGCCAGTCGAGCCCTTCCCAAAGGTCACCCCGCATGACCTTCGCCACGCAGCGGCGAGCCTCGCCATTCATGCCGGCGCAAACGTGAAATCTGTACAGCGAATGCTCGGCCATGCGAGCGCCGCCATGACCTTGGACATCTACGCCGACCTGTTTGAGGATGACCTCGACGGCGTGGCGGATGCTCTCGGGAAGGCCGCAGAGGGGTGGGTTGCGTCAGTGTCTCCCGCATCAAAACGCTTGTGAAATGTTTGTGGAAGAAGAAAAGGCCCCTTCCGATTTGATTCGGAAAGGGCTTTTGACCTGATGTTTACCTGGTGGGCGATACCGGACTCGAACCGATGACCTCTTCCGTGTGAAGGAAGCGCGCTACCAACTGCGCCAATCGCCCGCGGCGAGCGAATTTTGTTCGACCGCGACTCTCGATACTAGCCCAGACCGGGCGTCTGTCGTGCACCGACGCGCCACCGCACGCTCAAGTTCCGCTCGGTTTGTATATCCGGAAAAGTACCGGTACAGTCTTCAAAGCACGCAGAAATGCGCGCAGTTGCGGATGTGGCGCAGTGGTAGCGCATCACCTTGCCAAGGTGAGGGTCGCGAGTTCGAATCTCGTCATCCGCTCGAATTGAATCGGCCGAAAGGCCGATTCTCTTTGGTATGAACCCGAATACGGTGGATTGGCCGAGAGGCGAGGCAGCGGCCTGCAAAGCCGTATACACGGGTTCGAATCCCGTATCCACCTCCAGTCTTGGAGAACGAAGTTCTTGAAGCACTAGATTTGGGCGATTGGCGCAGCGGTAGCGCGCTTCCCTGACACGGAAGAGGTCACTGGTTCGATCCCAGTATCGCCCACAGATAAACCCCCGGTTACCCCGGGGGTTTTTTCGTTTAACGTCCACCGGAATGGGGATACCGGTCCGGAGTCTGGTGCAGCACTCTCAAGGGGGAGGTTCGCCATGAATTCGCACACGGTGCCGCACGGCATCCGGTTCGGCCGCCGGGCGACCGACTTCCCGGCCGTCGTCGGCGCTGACGTCACCGACCGCCCGGGCGCCAGCAGGGCCCCCCGTCGCGGGGTGCCGGCAAGCAGGTACCTGCCGCCGCAGGACTGGGACCGCCTGCTCATCGCCGATGCGCAAGGACTGCCCACCCTGTACCTCGCCGCCGACGCCGGTGAATTGTGGCTGACGGAGCCCAGCACCGGCCGGGTCGTCGCGCTCGGCAACAGCCACCTGCGCGGCCTCGGCATCTGGAGCTTCTGGCTGCACAATGTCGACCAGCGCACGATCGTCGCACGGGAGGGACTCCTCCAGCCCGGTTCGGTCGTCGCGCTCGTCCGCGAGCAGGCGCACGGGTCCGGCCCCCGTGGGATCGCCGTCCACGCTGCGACCGGGCGCCCGGTCGGCCACGTCAGCCCGCGGATCGCCGCCGGGCTCTCCCCGCTCCTCGACGGCGGAGCGGGGCTCCTGGCGGTCACCCTCGCATCCGATCCGACTCTCGCCCGTGACCGGCCAGGGCTCGTCAAGGTGATCGCCTGTTCACCGGACGTCATCGGGCATCTCTTCCGCCGGCTGCCGCAGGGGGCACCCGTGCCGTTGCGTGCGCACGACACCGTCCTCGTGGCCTGAGCCTGGCAGCCGCCCGAGCCGCACGGGAATCCCGGTCGCGACCGCGCCGCTAAAGTTGGAGGGGTTCGCACAATACTGAGGAGTACTACACGTGGCTGACGGCTTTGAGCTTTTCACCGACCGGTCTGTTGTCGCAATGCGCGTCAACGGTGAGCTCAAGGATCTCGCCGCAACGCTGACCCAGACGGATGTCGTGGAACCCGTGACGATTTCGTCGCCGGATGGCCTGAACATCCTCCGCCACTCGGCAGCGCACGTGCTCGCCCAGGCGGTGCAGAACGTCAACCCGGCGGCACGCCTGGGGATCGGTCCGCCCGTGACGGACGGCTTCTACTACGACTTCGATGTCGAGGTGCCGTTCACGCCAGAAGACATCAAGGCGCTCGAGAAGGCCATGGACCGCATCATCCGCCAGGGCCAGCGTTTCGTGCGGCGCGTCGTGACCGATGAAGACGCCAGGGCCGAATTCGCCGCGGAACCGTACAAGCTCGAGCTGATCGGGCTGAAGGGCGGCGCCGTCGCGGCCACCGCGGACAACGAATCGGTCGAGGTCGGCGGCGCCGAGCTCACCATCTACGACAACGTCGACCCGAAGACGGGCGAGACGGTCTGGAAAGACCTCTGCCGTGGCCCGCACCTGCCGAACACCCGCATGATCGGCAACGGATACTCGCTGACCAGACTCGCCGCCGCATACTGGCGCGGCTCGGAGAAGAACCCGCAGCTGCAGCGCATCTACGGGACCGCCTGGCCGACCAAGGACGAGCTGCGCGCTTTCCAGGCTCGCCAGGAGGAAGCCGCCAAGCGCGACCACCGCAAGCTAGGCCAGGAACTCGACCTGTTCTCCTTCCCGGAGGAAATCGGTTCCGGACTGGCGGTCTTCCACCCCAAGGGCGGGATCATCCGCGCGGAGATCGAGAACTACATGCGCGAGCAGCTGCTCGCGAACGGCTACGACCTCGTCAACACCCCGCACATCACCAAGGCGCACCTGTTCGAGACCAGCGGGCACCTGCAGTGGTACAAGGACGGCATGTTCCCGCCGATGCACCTCGATGAAGAGGTCGACGCGGAGGGGAACATCACCCGGCAGGGCCAGGACTACTACCTCAAACCGATGAACTGCCCGATGCACAACCTCATCTTCAAGGCGCGGGGCCGCAGCTACCGCGAACTTCCGCTGCGTCTGGCCGAATTCGGAACCGTCTACCGGTACGAGAAGAGCGGAACGCTGTCCGGCCTCACCCGGGTGCGCGGGCTCACCCAGGACGATGCCCACATCTACGTCACCGCGAGCCAGGTGAAGGCGGAAGTCGCCAGCCAGCTCGAGTTCGTCTTCGAGACGCTGCGGGGATACGGGCTCACCGATTTCTACCTCGAACTCTCCACCAAGGACCCGGTGAAGTTCGTCGGCACCGACGAGCAGTGGGACGAGGCAACCGAGACCCTCAGGCAGGTCGCCGTCGAGTCCGGGCTCGAACTGGTCAGCGACCCGGGCGGAGCGGCGTTCTACGGCCCGAAGATCTCCGTGCAGGCCAGAGACGCGATCGGCAGGACCTGGCAGCTCTCCACGGTCCAGCTCGACTTCAACCAGCCGGAACTCTTCGACCTGGAGTACACCGCCTCCGACGGGACCCGCCAGCAGCCGGTGATGATCCACCGTGCCCTACTCGGCTCCATCGAGCGCTTCTTCGCTATCCTCCTCGAGCACTATGCCGGCGCCTTCCCGGTCTGGCTGTCCCCGGTCCAGGTCGTCGGCATCCCCGTCGCCGAAGCGTACGAGGACTATCTCGGTGATGTCATCCGGCAGCTGAAGGCACTCGGGGTGCGCGCCGAACTCGACACCTCGAGCGACCGGATGCCCAAGAAGATCCGCACCCACACCAAGGCGAAGGTGCCGTTCCAGCTGATCGCAGGCGAAGACGACCGGGCGGCCGGATCGGTGAGCTTCCGCTTCAGGGACGGTACCCAGGAGAACGGCATCCCCGTCGTGGATGCGATCGCCCGTATCGTCGACGCGATCGCAACGAAGGCGCAGGTCTGAGATGGACGCCGGAGACGAGACGATCAAATCGTCCAGCGACTTCGCGGCCGTACCGGATGCCTTCCAACGGTTGTGGACGCCGCACCGGATGGTCTACATCCAGGACGGCACGCAGCCGCACGCCGACGCCTGCCCGTTCTGCCTCGCCCCGGCGATGACCGACGAGAAGGCGCTCATCGTCGCCCGCGGCACGCACGCGTACGTGCTCCTCAACCTGTTCCCGTACAACAGCGGCCACCTGCTCGTCTGCCCGTACCGCCACATTGCGACCTATGACAAAGCAACGCCAGAGGAAGTCGCCGAGATCGGTAGTCTGACCCAGGTGGCGATGCGCGTGCTCGCCGTGACCTCCAACTGCGACGGCTTCAACATCGGGATGAACCAGGGCAGGGTCGCCGGAGCGGGCATCGCCGAACACCTGCACCAGCACATCGTTCCGCGCTGGGCCACAGACTCGAACTTCTTCCCGATCATCGCGAAGACCAAGGCCATTCCGCAGCTGCTCGGCGACGTCCGCCGGATGGTCGCGGACGGCTGGCCGCGCGACGAGGACTAGCTCCACCCATCCCTACCATTCCCGCTCCCGCAGCCGCTGCTCGCGGAGTTCCCACCAGACGCAAGGAATAGAATTCACGTTATGACTGAAACAACATCCATCGAGCAGTTTGGTTCGAGCCGCGTCAAGCGCGGACTCGCCGACATGATGAAGGGCGGCGTCATCATGGACGTCGTCACTGCAGCCCAGGCCCGCATTGCCGAAGATGCCGGAGCCGTCGCCGTCATGGCGCTCGAGCGCGTTCCCGCGGACATCCGCTCCCAGGGCGGCGTCGCGCGGATGAGTGACCCGGACCTGATCGACAGCATCATCGCCGAGGTCTCCATCCCCGTGATGGCGAAGGCTCGTATCGGTCACTTCGTCGAGGCGCAGGTCCTGCAGGCGCTCGGCGTCGATTACATCGACGAGTCCGAGGTCCTCAGCCCGGCCGACTATGTGAACCACATCGACAAGTGGAAGTTCGACGTGCCGTTCGTGTGCGGCGCGACCAACCTCGGTGAGGCGCTCCGCCGCATCAACGAGGGTGCCGCGATGATCCGGTCGAAGGGCGAGGCCGGCACCGGCGACGTCTCGGAGGCGACCAAGCACATCCGCACCATCAACGCCGAGATCAAGCGCCTCGCTTCGCTCAGCAAGGACGAGCTCTACGTGGCGGCCAAGGACCTGCAGGCGCCGTACGAGCTCGTCGTCGAGATCGCCGCGACCGGCAAGCTCCCCGTCGTGCTCTTCACCGCGGGCGGCGTGGCCACCCCTGCAGACGCCGCGATGATGATGCAGCTCGGCGCGGACGGCGTCTTCGTCGGCTCCGGAATCTTCAAGTCCGGCAACCCGGAGCAGCGCGCCAACGCGATCGTCAAGGCCGTCACCTTCTTCGACGACGCCAAGATCGTCGCCGAAGTTTCTCGCGGCCTCGGCGAAGCCATGGTCGGCATCAACGTGTCCGACCTCGCGGCACCGCACCGCCTCTCCGAGCGCGGCTGGTAGCTCGAACAGGTGACGGTAGGAGTACTCGCCCTCCAGGGCGACTTCCGCGAGCATGCGCAGGTGTTGCGCACCCTCGGAGCGGACGTCGTCCTGGTGCGCCGACCAGAAGAACTCGCCCGCGTCGACGGGCTCGTGATTCCGGGCGGCGAATCCAGCGTGATGGACAAGCTCGCGCGGGCCTTCGGCCTCGCCGATCCCTTGCGCGCCGCCGTCAGGGCCGGCCTCCCGGTCTACGGGACCTGCGCGGGACTGATCATGCTCGCGGACACCGTCGTCGACGGCATTCGCGGCCAGGAGAGCATCGGCGGCCTCGACATCAGCGTCCGGCGCAATGCCTTCGGCTCCCAGACGCAGTCCTTCGAGACCGATCTGGAGGTACCGGTGCTCGGCGATGCGCCGGTGCACGCGGTGTTCATCCGCGCCCCGGTCGTCGATACCGTCGGTCCGAAGGCAAGGGCCCTCGCGCGGCTCGCCGACGGCCGCTGCGTCGCGGTCGAGCAGGGGCGCCTGCTCGGCACCTCGTTCCACCCGGAGATCACGGGGGAGCACCGCTTCCACGAGTACTTCCTCGGAACGGTCGCGGCCGCCCGCTTCCTCGGCTGATCCGGCCGGGGTTTCCCGCCTGCCGGCTGCGGGACTAGGGTTCTGGCATGAGTCAACGATGATGAGATATGTAGCCCTGCTCAGGGGAATCAATGTCAACGGCATAACCGTGGCCATGAATGATCTCGTGAAGACCTTCGAGGGCCTCGGCTACTCGGACGTCAAGACGGTGGTCGCGAGCGGCAACGTCGTCTTCACAGTCGACGAGGCGGCCGAGGCTTCACCGGACGCGATCAAGAGCCGGATCGAGGCGGCGTTGTCGGAGCGCTTCGATTACGAGGCCTGGATTGTGCTGATCGACGAGGCAGAACTCGCCCGCGAGGTGCGGTCCTACCCGTTCCCGGAACGGGAGGGCTGGCACGCCTACGTCATGTTCGGTTCTGACCCCTCCCACCTCGCGGAGCTCGCCGGCCATGCCAGGGAGCTCGACCAGGCGGACGAGCGGATCGAACTCGGCCACGGCGTCCTCTACTGGGAGGTCCGGCGTGCCGTCGGAATCAAGAGCGCCTTCAGCAAGAAGAGCGCCAAGGTGAAATACCGCGCCACGACGACGACCCGCAACCTGAACACCCTGCAGAAGATCATCACGCTCTGATCCTCCCTGCTTCGTCAGGGCGTCCGCCACGCCTGCCGGACGGCTCCGGCGGGGCGGATCGGGCACCTCGGGTTAGACTGGCCAACAGCGCATTGGTGCGACGAATTCGCTTTTCTGCCACTGGCGGCAGACGGCCGGCACCACAATCAGACAGCCAAGCACGACAACGGGAGATTCATGTCCGGACATTCCAAGTGGGCGACTACCAAGCACCAGAAGGCGGTCACCGACTCACGGAGGGCCAAGGCCTTCGCCAAGCTGATCAAGAACATCGAGGTCGCCGCTCGGATGGGCGGCGCCGACCTGTCGGGTAACCCGACGCTTGTGGATGCGATCCAGAAGGCCAAGAAGACTTCGGTCCCCAACGAGAACATCGACCGTGCGGTCAAGCGCGGAGCCGGCCTCGCCGGCGTCGTCGTCGATTACACCACGATCATGTACGAGGGCTACGCCGCCAACGGCGTCGCCATCATGATCGAGTGTCTCACCGACAACAAGAACCGCGCTGCGGCAGAAGTCCGCACGACGGTCAGCCGCAACGGCGGCAACATGGCCGACCCGGGCAGTGTTGCCTACAACTTCCACCGCAAGGGCATCGTCGTCGTCTCCAAGGCGAACGGCGTGACCGAAGACGACGTTCTCGGCGCGGTCCTCGACGCGGGTGCCGAAGAAGTCGTCGACGAGGGGGAGACCTTCGAGGTCTTCAGCGAGGTCCAGGACCTCGTGGCGACCCGTACGGCACTGCAGGCCGCCGGAATCGACTACGACTCGGCCGATATCGCCTTCGTCCCGCAGCTCACGATCGACGTCGACGCGGAGACCGCCCGCAAGGTGTTCAAGCTCATCGACGCACTCGAGGAACTCGACGACGTGCAGAACATCTACAGCAACTACGCCGTGTCTGCCGCAGTCTCCGCTGAGCTCGAAGCCGAGAACGAGTAGTCAACGGTGGCCGTGCGGGTGCTCGGAATCGACCCCGGGCTCACCCGTTGCGGCGTCGGTGTCGTCGACGTCGCGCCGAACCGCACGGCGACCCTCGTCGACGTCACCGTGTTGCGCAGTTCGCCCGACCTGCCACTCGAGCAGCGCCTGCTGCTGCTGAGCCGAGGACTCGAGGAGATGATGGACCGGCACAAGCCGGCCTTCGTCGCGATCGAGCGCGTCTTCGCCCAGCACAACGTGCGCACGGTGATGGGCACCGCCCAGATCAGCGGGGTCGCCCTCCTGCTCGCCGCCCAGCGCGGCCTCACGGTCACCCTGCATACCCCGAGCGAGGTCAAGGCGGCGATCACCGGCTACGGCTCGGCGGACAAGGCCCAGGTCGGCGCCATGGTCGCCCGCGTGCTCGGCCTCAGCGAGGTCCCGAAACCGGCGGATGCCGCGGACGCACTCGCACTGGCCATCTGCCACGCCTGGCGAACCGGGGCATCAGGAGGCACCCTTCCGACGACGGACGGGCTCGCGGGCGGCGCACTCACGCCGGCACAGGCTGCGTGGCGCGCCGCGGAGCGCGGAGCGGCAGCGTCGGCGGTGCCCCGTAGGCTTAAGCGATGATCTCTTCCGTACGTGGACTCGTCCTCTCCGCCGTTGGCTCGACGGCGGTGCTCGAGGTCGGGGGAGTCGGGCTCGCCGTGCAGGTGACGCCGACGACCGCCCTCGGCCTCCGGCACGGCAGCGAGGCGCGCCTGCTGACAACCCTGCTGGTCAGGGAGGACTCGCTCACCCTCTACGGTTTCGCGACCGCCGACGAGCTGTCCGTCTTCGAACTTCTCATCGGCGTCACAGGGGTCGGCCCGAAGTCCGCGCTCGGCGTACTCGCCGTGCTCACCCCGAACCAGGTGGCCCAGGCCGTCGCAGGTGAAGACGACGCCGTCTTCCGCAAGGTCAGCGGCATCGGGCCGAAGACCGCGAAGCTCATCATCCTGTCCCTGGCCGGCAAGGTCGTGGTTTCGGCCGTCGACGGCGCACCCCGCACCAGGCGTCCTGCCGTGGCAAGCCCCGCAGCGAGCGTCCAGGCCGCCCTGATCGGCCTCGGCTGGTCCGAGCGCGTCGCGGAGGAAGCCGTCAGGGAGACCCTCGCCGAGGCCGCCGAACCCGACCTGATCGGTGTCGCCGCCCTGCTGAGGCTCGTCCTCGCCCGGCTCGGACCGGCGCACCAGGCTTCGGAGGACCGGCAGTGACATCGGACCAGTTCGCGGCGACGCCGGACCCCGGGGTCGAGCTCACGAGCCCACTGCTCGAGGGTGAGGCCGAGCTGGCATTCGAGGGCGCGCTCCGCCCGCGGAGCCTCGCGGAATTCGTCGGCCAGCAGAAGGTGCGCGGCCAGTTGCAGCTCATGCTCACCGCCGCAACGATGCAGAATCGCACACCAGACCACATCCTGCTCGCCGGCCCTCCCGGCCTCGGCAAGACAACGCTCGCCATGATCATCGCCTACGAGGGCAACCGCCCGCTGCGCATGTCGAGCGGTCCGGCCATCCAGCACGCCGGCGACCTGGCAGCGGTGCTGTCCTCCCTCGTGCCAGGCGAAGTGCTCTTCATCGACGAGATCCACCGGATGGCGAGGTCCGCAGAGGAGATGCTCTACCTCGCAATGGAGGACTTCCGCATCGACATCATGGTGGGCAAGGGCGCAGGCGCCACGTCCGTGCCGCTCGACCTCGCCCCGTTCACCCTCGTCGGCGCGA
Organism: Cryobacterium glucosi; assembly: GCF_004402235.1. Classification (GTDB taxonomy): domain Bacteria; phylum Actinomycetota; class Actinomycetes; order Actinomycetales; family Microbacteriaceae; genus Cryobacterium; species Cryobacterium glucosi. The sequence goes on along the minus strand of NZ_SOFS01000012.1, from coordinate 341,846 downwards.
CGACACGGTCCGGGATGCTCCCGAACCCGCTTCGCGACCGGTTCGGGTTCACGGCGCACCTCGAGTTCTATGCCAGCCAGGAGCTGGAACAGGTCCTCGCCCGCGCGGCGACCATGCTCGACCTCGACATCGACAGGGAGGCCATCGCGGAGATCGCCGGTCGCTGCAGGGGAACGCCGCGTATCGCGAACCGGCTCTTGCGCAGGGTGCGCGACTACGCCCTCGTCCATGGCGGTGCCGCCGACCTGGCGGCCGTCCACGCGGCCCTCGAGCTCTACGACGTCGACCCGATCGGCCTCGACAGGCTCGACCGCGAGGTCATGAACATCATCCTTACCCGTTTTGGGGGTGGGCCGGTCGGACTGAACACCCTCGCCGTCTCGGTGGGGGAAGAAGCCGAGACCGTCGAGTCGGTCGTTGAGCCGTTCCTGGTACGGATAGGCTTCCTCACGCGCACCCCGCGTGGCCGCGTGGCCACGGCAGCCGCCTGGCGGCACTTCGGGCTCGCCGATCCGAACGACGTCGGCCGCCAACCCGCCCTTCCGCTTGATGACCTATAATTCGATGTGGTTCGCTCCGAGCCGCATGTACGCACACGCTTCGGCCACCGCGCCGCAACTGAAAGGCTTTGCTGCACTATGGATCCGTTGACTCTCGTCATGCTCGCCGTACTGGCGCTGCTGGTGTTCTTTATGTTCCGCAACGGCCGCAAGCGCCAGAAGGAACAGGCGTCGCTGCAGTCGCAGATGGTCGCGGGCGCGAACGTCATGACCAACTTCGGTATGTACGGAACCATTCTGTCGATCGACGAGGAAGCAAACAAGGTCGAGCTCGAGATTGCTCCCGGAACCGTCGTCCAGATGCACCGCCAGGCGATCTCCCGCGTCGTCGAGCCCGCCGTCACCGACGAGTCCGCCGACGAAGCCGATGCCGAACTCGAGTCGTCGACCGACGACGCCCGCGCGGCCCGGCTCAATGAAGACGACGCGATCCTCCTGGGCGAACCAGAGTTCGGTGAGCGCATCGCCGACGAGGCCCCCTCAACCGATTCGACCAAGAGCGACCCCACCAAGGGCGACGCGTAACCAACCCTCGCCCGGCTCGCGTCCTTGTGGCGCCCGCACGCGTATAGAAAGCTGAGTTCCAAGGTGGCAAAGTCGACTCCGGCCAAGAAGGCCTGGCGTTCCCTGACGTGGCTGGGGGTGATCGTCATCGGCCTGGTCGCAGTCAACCTCTTCGGTGTCCTCACCGCCGGAGGGTCCTGGGCGCCCAAGCTGGCCCTGGACCTCGAGGGTGGCACGCAGATCATCCTCGCGCCGAAGCTCGAGTCCGGTCAGTCCGTCTCCCAGGAGCAGCTGAACCAGGCGGTGTCGATCATCCGGCAGCGCATCGACTCCTCCGGTGTCTCCGAGGCGGAGATCAACACGAGCGGCCAGAACATCGTCGTGTCGATCCCGGGAATCCCGGACGACGCAACCATCAACCGGATCGAATCGTCCGCGAAGCTCGAGTTCCGCCCGGTCCTGGTCGCCGTCGCCCCGTCGACGGCAGCTGTCGGCGCCGACGGCACCGCAACGCCGACTCCGGTAGCCACGGTCGACCCGAGCCTGTCGAGCACGCCGACGGCCGTACCGACGAACGGCAGCGATCTCAGCTGGGTGACCCCGGCGCTCCAGGCGCAGTACGACGCCTTCGACTGCTCGACCATCGACACCTCCAACGTCGCACCGGCCGACCAGCCGCTCGTGACCTGTGAGACAGACGGTTCGGTCAAGTACATCCTCGGGCCGGTGGAGGTCAGCGGCGAGAACGTCTCCGACGCCACCAACGGCCAGAAGACGACCCAGTCCGGTGCCACCACCGGCGAGTGGGTCGTCAACATCAAGTTCGACGATCAGGGCACCAAGGACTTCGCGACGGTCAGCACCCGGCTGAGCGGCCTCACCGGCGTGCAGAACCAGTTCGCGATCGTGCTCGACGGCAAGGTCATCTCCGCGCCACGCACCCTCGCCGTGATCACGGACGGCAACGCCCAGATCAGCGGCAGTTTCGATCAGGCATCGTCGAAGGTTCTCGCGGACCAGCTGAAGTTCGGAGCCCTGCCGCTGAGCTTCACCGTGCAGAGCCAGGACACGATCTCGGCGACCCTCGGTTCGACCCAGCTCGTGAGCGGCCTCATCGCCGGCCTGATCGGACTCATCCTGGTCGTCCTGTACTCGCTCCTGCAGTACCGACTGCTCGGTTTCGTCACGGTTGCGTCGCTCGTCGTCGCCGCCGTCATCACCTACCTGCTGATCACGATCCTGTCCTGGCGTGAGGGCTACCGGCTCTCCCTCGCCGGTGTCGCGGGGTTGATCGTCGCCATCGGAATCACGGCGGACTCGTTCATCGTGTACTTCGAACGAGTGCGCGACGAGTTGCGCGACGGCCGCGGGCTGGAATCGGCCGTGGAAGCGGGCTGGAAGCGCGCCATCCGCACGGTCCTCGCCTCCGACGCGGTCAACTTCCTCGCCGCGGGCGTGCTCTTCATCGTCGCCGTCGGAAACGTGAAGGGCTTCGCCCTGACGCTCGGGCTCACGACGATCGTCGACGTCGTCGTCGTTGCGCTCTTCACCCACCCGGTCCTGCAGCTGCTCGCCCAGACCCGCTTCTTCAACGAGGGCCACCGGTTCAGCGGCCTGGACCCGAGGGCTCTCGGAGCCACCTACCGGGGGAGGGCGAAGTTCCGGCCCTCAGACGAGGTCGCCTCCGCCAAGTTGTCGTCCGCGAGCCGTGAGGCCGCGAAGCGCCAGACCATCGCCGAGCGGAAAGCATCAGAACTCGTCGGATCCTCCTCGGATCGGTCGACCGACGGGAAGGATTCCTAATGGCGAGCTTTTCCCAGTTCGGCAACGACCTGCACACCGGCAAGCGCTCCTTCAACATCATCGGGCGTCGCAAGGTCTGGTATTCCCTGGCCGGTATCGCCATCCTGATCGCGCTCGTGGTGCCCCAGCTTCGCGGCGGCTTCGTCTTCGGTATCGAATTCACCGGCGGCTCCGAATTCGTCGTGAGCGACGTCGCGACCCAGGACCAGTCGCTCGCGGTCAAGGCCGTGACGAGCATCGAGCCCTCCGCGGTCCCGAAGGTGTCGAACGTCAGCACCACCGGCATCCGCATTCAGACGGACCAGCTGTCGAGCGACGCGACCCGGCAGATGCGCACAGCACTCGCCGACGCGTACGGCGTGCCCGCCGAGCAGGTCACGGCATCGTTCATCGGCCCGTCGTGGGGTGCTGACATCACCGGTCAGGCACTCAGGGGCCTCGGGATCTTCCTCGTCCTCGCCGCGATCGGCATGGCCCTGTACTTCAGGACCTGGAAGATGTCCCTCGCCGCGATGGTCGCGCTGCTGCACGACCTCATCATCACGGCCGGGTTCTACGGGATCACCGGGTTCGAGATCACCCCGGCCGCGGTGATCGGGTTCCTGACGATTCTCGGTTACTCGCTCTACGACACCGTCGTGGTGTTCGACAAGATCCGAGAGAACACCCGCGAAGACGGACCGGAATCGCGCAGGACCTTCGCAGACTCTGTCAACCTCGCGGTGAACCAGACGCTCGTGCGTTCCATCAACACCTCCGTCGTCGCGATCCTCCCGGTCGGCTCGATCCTCTTCATCGGCGCGTTCGTGCTCGGGGCGGGAACGCTGCGCGACATCTCGCTCGCGCTCCTGATCGGTATCATCGCCGGCGCGTACTCGACCATCTTCATCGCATCTCCGCTGTACGCCCAGCTCCGCACGATGGAACCCGGAGTGCGCAAGCGTGACAAGAAGGCGCTCGCCCTGCGCGCCAAGGCGTCCTCCGCGCCGAAGACGGACGTGCGCGTCACCGTCTAGCCGCACCGGATCACCGCCAATAGCGCCGCTCCCCGGCTAATTCGAGGGGAGCGGCACGGAGCGGTCGAAAAAGGCGCGATAATTGCTGGATGCCCGGGAATGGCCGGGCGCTCGCGAACGAGGTGTGAGATGACGGAAACGACGACACCGCCACCGAACGCGCCGCTGCCCGCCGCTTCCCTCCGACGCCTCGTTCCGCGGATCTTCTCCCGCGCCCAGCCGGTCGGCGCCGTGGACACCCTGCTGCGGACCGTGCGGATGCACCACCCGAAGGTCGACCTGTCGATCATCGAGCGCGCGTATACCGCAGCGGAACGCGCCCACGAGGGTCAGGTGCGCCGCAGCGGAGAACCGTACATCACCCATCCGGTCGCCGTCGCCCAGATTCTCGCAGACCTCGGCATCGGCCCGAAGACCGTTGCCGCCGCCCTGCTGCACGACACCGTCGAAGACACCGAGTACACCCTCGACCAGTTGCGCGCCGACTTCGGCGACGAGATCGCGATGCTCGTCGACGGCGTGACGAAGCTCGACAAGGTCAAGTACGGCGACAGCACCCAGGCCGAGACCGTTCGCAAGATGATCGTCGCGATGTCCAAGGACATCCGGGTACTGATCATCAAGCTCGCAGACCGGCTCCACAACGCGCGCACCTGGGGATTCGTTCCCGCAGAGTCCGCGGTGCGCAAGGCGACGGAGACGCTCGAGATCTACGCCCCGCTCGCGCACCGCCTCGGGATCCAGACCATCAAGTGGGAGCTCGAAGACCTGTCCTTCGCGGTCCTGTATCCGAAGCTCTACGCCGAGATCGAAAGCCTCGTCAAGCAGCGCACCCCGCAGCGCGAGGAGTTCGTGCAGCACGTCATCGACGCGATCGTCGAAGACCTCAAGGCCGCGCGCATCCGCGGCAAGGTCGCGGGACGGCCCAAGCAGTACTACTCGATCTACCAGAAGATGGTCGTGCGGGGACGCGAATTCGACGAGATCTACGACCTCGTCGGCATCCGTGTCCTCGTGAACTCGGTTCGGGACTGCTACGCCGTGCTCGGTGCGATCCACGCCCGCTGGACGCCGCTGCCCGGCCGGTTCAAGGACTACATCGCCACACCCAAATTCAACCTCTACCAGTCCCTGCATACGACGGTGCTCGGCCCGAGCGGTCGCGCCGTCGAGATCCAGATCCGCACCCAGGAGATGCACCAGCGTGCCGAGTTCGGCGTCGCATCGCACTGGAAGTACAAGGAACAGACCACGGGCAAGAGCTCGGGGCCCGGCCCGCAGAGCGACACCGACATGGCCTGGCTCGCGCACATCTCCGACTGGCAGGCCGAGACCGCGGACCCCGGCGAGTTCCTGGACTCGCTGCGCTACGAAATCGGCGCCAAAGAGGTTTACGTCTTCACCCCGAAGGGCCGGGTGATCGGCCTGCCGACGGGAGCGACCCCCGTCGACTTCGCTTACGCCGTGCACACGGAGGTCGGCCACCGCACCATGGGTGCCAAGGTCAACGGGCGGCTGGTGCCCCTCGAGAGCCCATTGGTCACCGGGGACGTCGTCGAGGTCTTCACCTCGAAGAACCCGGACTCGGGGCCGAGCAAGGACTGGCTCAACTTCGTCAAGAGCCCGAGGGCCCGCAACAAGATCCGGCAGTGGTTCACCAAGGAACGCCGCGACGAGGCCATCGAACAGGGCAGGGACGCCATCGCCCGCGCGATGCGCAAGCAGAACCTTCCCCTGCAGAAGCTGATGAACCAGGACTCCTTCGCCGAGGTCGCAGCGGTGATGAAGTACGAGGACGTCTCCGCGCTCTACGCCGCCGTCGGCGAGGGGCACATCAGCACGCAGTCGGTGCTCGAGAAGGTCGTCGCGACCCTGCAGAGCGTCGAGGAGAGCGATGCGACCGATCTGCCGTTCGCGCCGAACGGACGCACCCAGACGCTGCGCAACAGCGACTCCGGGATCCTCGTCCGCGGTGCCCCGGACATCCTGGTCAAACTCGCCCGTTGCTGTACCCCGGTTCCGGGAGACAAGGTCGTCGGGTTCATCACTCGCGGCGCCGGAGTCTCCGTGCACCAGGCATCCTGTCGCAATGTGCAGTCGCTGCTCAAGGAGCCGGAGCGGATGATCGAGGTCGACTGGGCCCCCACGTCGAAGAGCCTGTTCCTGGTCCAGATCCAGATCGAGGCCCTCGACCGCTCAGGACTTTTGTCGGACGTGACCAGGGTGCTCTCCGAACATCACGTCAACATCCTCTCCGCGACCGTGCACACCTCGAGCGATCGGCTGGCGATCAGCCGTTTCGTCTTCGAGATGGGTGACACGACCCACCTGGACCGGGTACTCAACGCCGTGCGTCGCATCGACGCCGTCTACGACGTCTACCGCGTCAACGACGGGTAGGCTCTCCGAGCGCCTGCATGGCCGTTTCCGCGGCGTCGAGCTGAACGAGCGCCCTGTGGGTGTACGGGAGGCGGTCGATGGCGCAGGTGCGCCTCGCCGCCGAGGTGTCCGGGTGGCCGGCCAGGCGGAGCAGTGCACCGATCAGGGCTGACGGGGCGGGAGACTCCGGGGGAGGCCAGCGCGCGAGGTCGAGTGCGGTGCGCAGCGGCCGGGTGACGAGAAGGCCGCCCGGCAGGATACCGTCCCTGCGCACGGTGCGGGCGCCGACGCGGATCGTGTTCTCGAGGTCACAGGCGACCTCGCGGACGCCGAAACGCGGTGACGGCGGGAAGTACGCCCGCGCCGTGATGGGCACGCAGAACTGGTGGCGCCCCGGCTCGGGAGCGAGGCCGTAGATCCACGCGGCGGTCAGCCGTTCCGCGATCGCCTTGGCCGGCACCAGGAGGGCGAGGGACCGCGCCCGTTGGTCCCGGTCTTCCGCGAGGTCCACCGGGCTCCAGAAGTCGCCGACGCGGAACAGCTCTCCGTCCAGGCACAGGCTCGAGAGCTCCGCGAGGGGGAGATCGCGCGGGGAAAGGACGTCGGGGAGTCGGATGGGCACCTGGACAGGGTGCGCCCCGGGAGTACACGAAAGCGACGGGGCTCCGGCATCTGTGGACAGCTGCCGGAGCCCCGTCGCTTGTGGACGGACTCCGCGGGTTGCGGCCTACTGGCCGATGGCCTTCAGCCACGCCTTGCGGGCCTCGAGCGCCTCGCGGGCTTCCGTGATCGCGCGGGCATCGGTTCCTGCCTCTGCGGTCGCGAGTTCGGCCTCGAGCTTGGCGATCGCGTCGTGCAGCTGGCCGGCGAGGCCCTCCGTACGCGCTTTGGTCTCCGGGTTGTTCCGCACCCAGTGATCGTCATCGAGCTTGCGGACGGCCGCTTCGACCTTGCGCATGCGATCTTCGACGACCTTGACGGAGTCGCGGGGAACCTTGCCGATCGCGTCCCAGCGGCGCTGCACGGAGCTGAGCGCGGTGCGGGCCTTGGTGCGGTCGGTTTCGGTGAGGAGCGCTTCGGCCTCGGTGAGGAGCGCGAGCTTCTCGACGAGGTTCCCAGCGAATTCCTCGTCGTCCTGGGCGTCGATCTCAGACTTGACGGAGTACAGCACGTCGCCGGCGGCCTTGAACTTCGCCCACATGGCGTCGTCCTGCTTCTTGCCGCTGCGGCCGGCGAGCTTCCACTCGTCGAGCAGCGTGCGATAGGCGGGGATCCCGTCTGCGCCCTTCGGCGCGAGGGCCTCCGCCTGCTCGATGAGCTGCTGCTTGCGGTTGCGGACGTCCTTGTGCGCCGTGTCGAGCTCGGCGAAGAACGCCTTACGGTTCTGCTCGATGGTCGTGCGTGCAGCGCGGAAACGCTTCCAGAGCTCGTTGGCCTCACCCTTGGGGATGCGAGGGGCATCGTGCTGGTGCGCCTGCCACTTGGCGAACAGTGCGTCGAGGGCTGCGCTTGTCTGCTTCCACTGCGTCTTGGCCGGGTCTTCTGCTGCGAGCGCCTCGGCCTCCTCGACGATCGCGGCGCGTTCGGCGACGGCGGCCACTGCGGCGGCCTTCGATTCGGCACCCTGCTGCTCCGTGAGTTCGCTGACGGCGCCGCCGAGGGCGCCGAGACGCTCCACGAGGGCCGCGAGGTTGCCGACGGCGTTGGCGGTCGCAACGGTCTTCGCGAGGTGCGAGACCGATTTTGCGATGTCCGCAGCCGGTGCGCCGCCCTTGGCGCGCTGTTCCAGAAGGGTGACCTGTCCGTTGAGTTCGACGTACTTGCGCTCGAAGTAGGCCAGGGCCTCCTCCGGCGTCGCGTCAGGATACTGGCCAACCGCGCGTTCGCCCGACGCTTCGCGCACGAAAACCGTGCCGGATTCGTCTACGCGACCCCATGGTTGCTGATCTGTCGTAGTCAAGAGTCTCACCTTAGATGTCGATGTGTGTGTGCCCACACTGGGCCAATACCCGGTCAAGCCTATTGCAAGGCCCGGACGGCTGGAACTACTGGACGCTGAAGGCGCTGATTAACGTGGTGACCTTGGGGGCGCCGTCCGTCGAACCGTCTGCGACTCCGGCGTCCGTGATCTGCGCCTTCACCTGGTCGAGCCCGCTCGTGACATGGCCGATCACCGTGTAGCCGCCTGCGGCATCCGCCGGGATGGTCGAGTCTTCGTAGAGGATGAAGAACTGGCTGCCCTGACTGTACCCATTGGCGCTCTGGCGTGCCATCGCGATCGATCCCGCCGGGTAGACGTTGTCTGCCGGCGCGTTCTCGACGGGCCCATAGCTGTATCCGGGGCCGCCTGAGCCGTCGCCTGCCGGGTCGCCGCACTGGAGCACGTAGATGCCCGAGGTCGTCAGGCGGTGGCAGGTCAGGTCGGAGTAGAAGTCGGACTGGACGAGGCTGATCGTGGACGAGACCGCCTGCGGGGCCGCCGCGCCGTCGAGTTCGATCCCGAGGTTGATGCCGTTGAGGCCGAGGGTGCCCGTCCAGGTGCGGCCCTCGGCGAGCGTGCTCGGAGGGACGGTTCCGGTGTTCGCGCCGGCCGCAGCGGTCGGGGTCGCCGACGGTGTGGCCGTGGGTGCTGCCGTTGCGGAGGAGCTCGGCGCCGGGGTGCCGGGACCGCCGTTGAAGAAGTAGACCTGGGCGACGACGGCGAGCACGGCGACGACGAGGACGGCGATGCCTGCCACGATGTTGTCCCTGCGGCGGCGGGACTGCTGGTGTTCGTGAACAGCCCGGCGGGCCTGGTATGCGCGAACCCGGATGCGGGCCTCGCGCTCGTCGCGATCCTGCTTCTTGTTCGCTGCCACGGCTGTCCTCCGGGAATCCGCGCGGACTCGTTCCGCAACCAGCTTGAACTCTACAACGAGAGGACCGCAGCTCGGACGCCGGTGTCAGCGGTGCGAACTACGCTTGAGGCATGGTCGATGGACAACCCGGACTGCGCAGCGGCGCAACACCCCTCGCGGTACGGATGCGCCCGACGACCCTCGCTGAAGTCGCCGGCCAACGGCACCTTCTCACCCCAGGTTCGCCCCTGGTCAGCCTGGCCAGTGACAAGTCGGGGGAGCGCGGCGCGGTTTCGGTGATTCTCTGGGGTCCGCCGGGCACCGGGAAGACGACCCTCGCCCAGGCGATCGCGCACAGCTCCGGCCGTCGTTTCGTCGAACTCTCCGCCGTGTCCGCCGGCGTGCGCGACGTCCGGCAGGTGATGGAGGAGGCGCGCACGAGCCGCGACCTCTACGGACTGTCGACCGTGCTCTTCCTCGACGAGATCCACCGGTTCAGCAAGGCCCAGCAGGACGCACTGCTGCCCGGGGTCGAAAACGGGGTCATCATCCTCGTCGCCGCGACGACCGAGAATCCCTCTTTCTCCGTGATCGCGCCCTTGCTGTCCCGGTCCCTCCTGCTCACCCTCGAAACGCTCAGCGACGAGGACCTCGGGGTCGTCATCGACAGGGCCGTGACGGATGCCCGGGGTCTCGCCGATCGCTTCGTGCTGGAACCGGACGCCCGTGCCACGATCATCAGGCTTGCCTCCGGCGACGCCCGCCGTGCGCTCACGGCGCTCGAGGCGGCATCCGTCTCTGCATTGTCAGGGACGTCAGCATCGGGCACCGTGAACGATGACGATGACGATGACGGTGTCGATCCCGAAGCGCCGGAGCCGGACCTTCGACCGGTCATCACGAGCGACACAGTCGCCCTCGCCGTCGACAGGGCGCTGCTGCGCTACGACCGCAACGGCGACGAACACTACGACGTGATCAGTGCCTTCATCAAGTCGGTACGCGGATCGGATGTCGACGCATCCCTGCACTACCTCGCGAGGATGATCGAGGCGGGGGAAGACCCGCGGTTCATCGCGCGCCGCATCATCGTCCTCGCCTCGGAGGACATCGGCATGGCGGACCCCCAGTCCCTCGTGATCGCGGTCGCCGCAGCCGACGCCGTGCAGCTGATCGGGATGCCGGAAGGGCGGATCCCGCTCGCCCAGGCCGTCGTGCACCTCGCGACCGCACCCAAGTCCAACGCCGCGTACATGGCGCTCGACGCGGCGATCGCTGATGTCCGCGCCGGCAAAACCGGCCGGGTGCCGAAGCACCTGCGCGATGCCCACTATGCCGGCGCCAAACGACTCGGGCACGGCAAGGGCTATCGCTACCCGCACGACGACACCGTCGGAGTCGTGCAGCAGCAGTATCCGCCGGACGAACTCAAGGCGGTCCGCTACTACCAACCCACCGAACACGGCAACGAACGCGAAGTCTCGGCACGCCTCGGCAAGCTGCGCCGGATCATCCGCGGCGACTGACGGCGGGCGCGCGCGACAGGGCCGAATGCACTCCCGCGCCCCGTCCCGCACCGGCACGGCCGCCGGGGTCCGGTGTGGTATTCTTTTCAGGCCTACAACTGGCATCGGTATGCGGCTGCGTCCGATTCCAGGTTGGAGAGGGAGCCCTGTAGCCGGGCACCCCGTGGCACACCCCTCTGATCTCCCATGACGCCTGCTCACGTGCGGGCGCCCTGGATTCCACCTTTTCTGTTGCTCGTTCCATTGAAAGGACACCGTGTCTACCAAGTCACGTACCCGCAGTAAGACCCGCCTGTCGCGGGCCCTGGGCATCGCCCTGACCCCGAAGGCCGCCCGCTACCTCGAGAAGCGTCCGTACGCTCCGGGCGAGCACGGTCGCACCAAGCGCAAGACCGATTCCGACTATGCCGTGCGTCTCCGCGAAAAGCAGCGCTTAAGGGCCCAGTACGGCATCCGCGAAGCCCAGCTCAAGATCGCCTTCGAAGAAGCTCGTCGCGCCCAGGGCCTGACCGGTGAAAACCTGGTCGAGATCCTCGAGACCCGCCTCGACGCACTCCTCGTTCGCGCGGCAATCGCCCGCACGACAGCTCAGGCCCGCCAGATGGTCGTGCACCGTCACATCCTCGTCGACGGCCAGCTCGTCGACCGCCCATCCTTCCGCGTGAAGCCGGGCCAGCTCATCCACGTCAAGGCTCGCAGCGAGGGCATGGAACCGTTCCAGGTCGCCGCTGCCGGCGGACACGTCGACGTGCTCCCGAAGCTCCCGCCGTACCTCGAGGTCGAGATCGACAAGCTGCAGGCCCGCCTCGTGCGTCGCCCGAAGCGCATTGAAATCCCCGTGACGTGTGAAGTCCAGCTCGTCGTCGAGTACTACGCAGCCCGCTAGGTTCCCCTGCCCGTTGTCAGACGGCATCTGAACTACGCTGGAGAGCGGATCACCCCCTACGGGGTGGTCCGCTTCGTGCGTTAACCGGTGCAGCACGCCGGGTGCCAATGCATGCCCCTCTCGGAATGGATGGAGTCACCAGTGTCAGGTGGAGATATCGCGGGCCTCGCCGCCGCCGTCGTGTTTGCCGTTCTCGTCGGGCTCCTCGCGGTCCCGCTGCTGAAGCTCGGCCGGGTGTTCGATGAGACGACCCTGGCCATCCATGAGCTGAGCCAGAACGTCACGCCGCTCCTCTCCGAAACCACGACGACCCTGCAGGAAACCAACAAACAGCTGGCCAGGGTCGACACGATCACTGGAAACGTCGCGGACGTGACGGGCAATGTCTCGGCACTCGTCGCACTGTTCGCCGCGACCGTCGGCGGACCGCTCATCAAACTCGCAGGCTTCTCCGCCGCCGTCAGGGCGGGTTTCCGCGCCGCATCCCCGACGCGCGCAGGCCGTCGGCGCGGGTAGTCGGCTACGCTGGAAAGAGGCTGGTCGAGTCCGGGATACGCCGGCCGCACCACACGCGCGGCCATCGCGCATTTCTTATCAGGGTCTCCACACCGTTCAGGGAGCATTTGTCATGAAGAATTTCATCTGGTTGGTCATCGGGGTCGGCATCGGATTCTTGATCGCGCATGAAGCCAACAACACCCGTCAGGGCAAGCTGTTCTTCAGTGACCTCGACACCAAGGCCCGCGAGTTCGGCGAGGCCATCTCCGATGGCTACCGCAAGCGCGAAGCCGAGCTGCGCGACGCGCTCGGCGACGTCGCCGACGCCGGAACGGACGCGCTCGGCGGAACGACCCGCCCCTGAGCCCGCTCAGCCCTCGCTACTTTTTCGCCTATTCATTTTCAACGAACTACGGAACCCATGCAGACTGCTGAAATTCGCGGGCGCTGGCTCGACTTCTTTGCCGACCGCGGACACACCGTCGTACCGTCGGCGTCACTCGTCAGCGACGACCCCACCCTCCTGTTCACCGTCGCCGGGATGGTGCCCTTTGTGCCCTATCTGACCGGCCTCGTCCCCGCGCCGTATCCCCGTGCGACGAGTGTGCAGAAATGCATCAGGACCAACGACATCGAAGAGGTGGGTAAGACACCCCGCCACGGCACGTTCTTCCAGATGAACGGCAACTTCTCCTTCGGGGACTACTTCAAGGAACAGGCCATCGGCTACGCCTGGGAGCTCCTGACGACGTCGGAGGCCGACGGCGGCTACGGATTCCAGGAGAAGGACCTCTGGGTCACCGTCTACCAGGACGACGACGAGGCGTTCCGCTACTGGCGCGCCCTCGGCCTGCCGGAGGACCGCATCCAGCGCCTCGGAATGGACAGCAACTACTGGTCTACCGGCCAGCCGGGCCCAGCGGGCCCCTGCTCCGAGATCTTCTTCGACCGCGGCCCCGCGTACGGTGCCGACGGCGGCCCGGCGACGGACGACGACCGGTACGTCGAAATCTGGAACCTCGTCTTCATGCAGTACCTCAGAGGCGAGGGGACCGGCAAGAACGACTTCGTCATCCTCGGCGACCTCCCGAAGAAGAACATCGACACCGGCATGGGTCTCGAACGTGTCGCCTTCCTCAAGCAGGGCGTCGAGAACATGTACGAGATCGACCAGGTCCGTCCGGTCCTCGACCTCGCTGCCGCCCTCTCCGGACGCCGCTACGGCGCCGTGCACGACGACGACGTACGCATGCGCATCGTCGCAGACCACGTGCGGTCCTCGCTCATGCTGATGAGCGACGGCGTCACGCCGTCCAACGAGGGTCGCGGCTACATCCTCCGGCGGCTGATGCGCCGCACGGTACGCGCCATGCGCCTGCTCGGCGTGGACGTCGCGACCTTCCCCGAACTGTTCCCCGCCGCGCGGGACGCCATGATGAGCGCGTATCCCGAGGTCCACGGCGACTACGCCAGGATCAGCCAGGGCGCATACGCCGAGGAGGAGACCTTCCTCCGCACCCTCGCGAGCGGCAGCACGGTCCTCGACGTCGCGGTCGCGAAGACGATCAAGGCGAAGAAGACCGAACTGCCGGGGGACACCGCGTTCCTGCTGCACGACACCTACGGGTTCCCGATCGAGATCACCCTCGAGATGGCGGAAGAAGCCGGGCTGAGCGTCAACCGGTCGGCATTCGACGCCCTGATGGCCAAGCAGCGCTCGATGGCGAAGGCGGACGCGAAGGCCAAGAAGACCCACCTCGCCGACCTCTCCGTCTACAGTGCCTTCCGTGCGTCAGGCGAGACGGTGTTCACCGGATACGAGGAGCTGCAGACCGAGTCCAGCGTGCTCGGGATCATCGTGGACGGCGCATCCGTCACGAAGGCTGTCGCGGGCGAAATCGCCGAAGTGATCCTCGCCGAGACCGCGCTCTACGCCGAGTCCGGCGGCCAGGAGGCCGACGCCGGCCTCATCGTCGGCCGCGGCTACGAGCTCGAGGTCCTCGACGTTCAGAAGCCCGTCAAGGGCCTGATCAGCCACAAGGTGCACGTCACTAGCGGTGAGGTCGGCGTGGGAGACCCTGCGACGAGCGTCGTCGATCCCGACTGGCGACGCGGCGCCCGGCAGGCGCACTCCGGAACCCACGTGCTGCACGCGGCACTGCGCCAGGTCCTCGGCCCGAACGCGCACCAGTCCGGCTCGTACAACAAGGCCGGATTCTTCCGTCTCGACTTCTCCTGGAACCAGGCGCTCTCTGCCGCGACCCGCAGCGAGATCGAGGAGATCTCCAACAACGCGATCCGCGACAACCTGCCCGTCGTCACCCGTGAGCTTCCCCTCGCCGAGGCGAAGGCACTCGGGGCCATGGCGCTCTTCAGCGAGAAGTACGGCGACCGGGTTCGCGTCGTCGACATCGGCGGACCCTGGTCACGGGAACTCTGCGCGGGAACCCACGTGGGTTCGAGCGCCGAGATCGGAATGATCAACCTCGTCAGCGAGGCCTCGGTCGGGTCCACGAACCGCCGCGTCGAGTCCCTCGTCGGCCTCGAGGCCTTCCGGGACCTCGCCGCTGAGCGGGCGATCGTCTCCCAGCTGACCGCGAACCTCAAGACTCCCAAGGAACAACTGCCCGAACGCATCGGCGAGCTGCTCACGAGCCTCAAGGCCGCGGAGAAGAAGATCGCGGCTTTCGAGGCGAAAGCGCTGACCGAGCGCGTCCCCGCACTCGTCGCGACCGCCCAGCGCGCAGGGGCAGTACGCCTTGTCGCCGAGAACCTCGGCACCCTGCACTCTCCCGATGAGGTGCGGATGCTGGTCACGGCAACCCGGGCGCAGCTCGGCTCCGACCCTGCGGTGGTCGCGCTTGCGGCCGTCGTCGACGACAAACCAGTCATCATCGTGGCCACCAACGCTGCAGCGCGGGAGACGGGCCAGCGCGCCGGGGCCCTCGCGAAGCTCGTCGCCGGCATCCTCGGCGGCGGGGGCGGCGGCAAGGACGACCTCGCCCAGGGCGGCGGAACCGACGTCGACAAGATCGCGAGCGCCCTCGTCGCCGTCCGCACCACGATCGCGGGCTGAAGAATGCGGCATGGCGTGCGGGTCGGAGTCGATGTCGGCAAGGCCAGGATCGGTCTCGCGATGAGTGACCCGCACGGCATGCTCGCGACCCCGGTCGAAACCGTTCCCCGGGACGGGAACGGCGTCACCGATGTCGCCCGCATCATCGCCGTCGTCCAGAATCTCGGCGCAATGGAGGTCATCGTCGGCCTCCCGCTCGCCCTGTCCGGAAACCACACCGCGTCGACACAGGACGCCGTCGGCTTTGCGGAGGTGCTCGCCCTGGCCGTTCCCGTTCCCGTGCGCCTCGTCGACGAACGGCTCTCGACCGTCGCCGCCCAGGGAGTCCTCCGCACGGCAGGCCGGAAGGCGAAGACACAGCGCCCGGTCATTGACCAGGTAGCGGCCACCATCATCCTCCAGCATGCTCTCGACACCGAACGCGGTCTCGGGCATCCGCCAGGTTCTGCCGTTGTGCCGGCCGTTCCCGCCACGCCACCGTCGCCAGCCGCCCCGATCGAAGGGTCCTGATCGTGTCCCACCCACCGCTCGACCCCCGGGACGACCCGGCAGGCCGGAACTCAGCGGCGCCCCACGCGCACGGTACTCCTCCGACTCCTGCTCCCGGCGAGGAAACCCCGGTCAATCCCTGGGCATCTTTGCTGGCTCCGCACGCCGGGACGACGGCGTCCGGCGAGCCGGGCCACGCAGGGGCCCCCGCCGACGGCGGTGACTTCCCCACCCGCCGGTCGCTCCGCACGACCGCCCAGGCTCCGTCGACCTCACGATCGAGCCGTCGCTCCCAACTCGGCTCCGAGCCACCGCGACCGCCCAAGCGGCGTCGCAAGGGCGCGTGGGGCTGTCTGATCGCCCTCGTCGTGCTGGTGGCGCTCGTGGCGGGGGCCTTCTTCGCCCTGCAGGGCCCGATCTCCCAGCTCCAGGCGACCCTCGCTGGTCCCGCCGACTACTCCGGGTCTGGCGAGACGAAGGTCGTGGTCATGATCCATGACGGTGAGACCGGATCGGACGTGGCGAACACGCTGGTGGCCCAGGACGTCGTCAAGAGCTACGACGCCTTCTACAAGCTGCTGCTGAAGGTCACCCCCGCTCCGGTCTTCCAGCCAGGCGCGTACCAGCTCATGACGAAGATGAGCGCGAGCGCCGCGCTCACCGCACTTCAGGACCCTGCAAGCAAGCTCGAACAGACCGTCGTGATCCCGGAAGGAACGGCGGAGGCGGACATCCTCCAACTGGTCAGCGAGGGGACGAACCTCCCGCTCGCCGACCTCCAGGCGGCGTCCACCGATGTCGCGGCCTTCGGCCTTCCGGCAGAGGCCACGACCCTCGAGGGCTTCCTGTTCCCCGCGACGTACACCTTCGCTCCGGGCATCACCGCGAAGGACGCGCTCAAGACCCTCGTTGACCGCCAGTTCCAGGCCCTCGACTCCGCAGGGGTCGCGCCCGCCGACCGGTGGAAGACCATCGTGCTCGCCGCACTCATCCAGCGGGAGGCCGGCCTCGCCGCCGACTACCCCAAGGTCGCCCGGGTGTTCCTCAACCGGCTCGACCCGGCTCAGTGGGAGAGCGGGCTGCTGCAGTCCGACGCGACGGTGGCATACGGCACCGGCCACACGAACGTCGTCACGACGACGGATGCCGAACGCGCCGACGCGGGCAACGCATACAACACCTATGTCCACCCCGGACTCCCGGTCGGCCCGATCTCGAACCCGGGGGACCTCGCGATCAACGCAGCCCTGCACCCCGCAGACGGGACCTGGCTGTATTTCGTGACCTGGAACCTCGACACCGGCGAGACCATCTTCTCGACGACCGCAGCCGAACACGAAGCCGGTGTCGCCCAATGGCAGGCCTGGATGAAGGACCACCCCGAATATGGTTGAGCGCACGACACCCCCGCTTCCTGAGCGCGAGAACCACGGAAAGCCTGTGGAAGGATAGTGGGCATGCTTCGTTGGCTCACCGCAGGAGAGTCCCACGGCCCCGAACTCATCGCCATTGTCGAGGGTTTGCCCGCAGGGATCCCGGTCACACTCGATTCGATCCGCCTCGATCTCGCGCGCCGCAAACTCGGCTACGGCCGGGGCGCCCGGATGACGTTCGAGCAGGACGATCTCACCATTTCCGGCGGTGTCCGGCACGGGTTCACCCTCGGCGGGCCCGTCGCGCTGCGGATCGGCAACACCGAGTGGCCGAAGTGGTCAGAGGTCATGAGCGCTGACCCCGTCGAGACGGCGCCGGGCGAAGCCCAGAGCACCCGCGGCCGCGGCGCCCCGCTCACCCGGCCCAGGCCGGGTCACGCCGACCTCGTCGGCATGCAGAAGTACGGCTTCGACGAAGCCAGGCCCGTCCTCGAACGGGCCAGTGCTCGCGAGACCGCCGCACGGGTGGCCCTCGGTGCCGTCGCACGGTCGTTCCTCGCCGAGCTCGGCATCCGCCTGGTCAGCCATACCCTGTCGATCGGGCCCGTGCGCGTGCCCGAAGACGCTCCGCTGCCCCACCCGGACGACGTCGGGATGCTCGACGCCGACCCGCTGCGCTGCTTCGACGCGGCGACCAGCGCGCTGATGGTGGCCGAGGTCGACCAGGCTCACAAGGACGGAGACACCCTCGGCGGTGTCGTCGAGGTGCTGGCATACGACCTGCCGCCCGGTCTCGGTTCGTTCGTGCACTGGGACCGGCGACTGGACTCCCAGCTCGCGGCGGCCCTGATGGGCATCCAGGCGATCAAGGGCGTCGAGGTCGGGGACGGCTTCCTCACCACGACCCGCCGCGGTTCGCACGCGCACGATGAGCTCGTGCAGTCCGACGGCCGCATCCAGCGGGTCAGCGACCGCGCAGGCGGTACGGAGGGCGGCATGAGCACGGGAACCGTGCTGCGGGTGCGGGCAGGCATGAAGCCGATCGCGACGATCCCCCGGGCACTGCGCACCGTCGACGTCACGACGAGCGAGGCGGCCCCCGCCCACCACCAGCGGTCGGATGTCTGCGCCGTTCCTGCCGCAGGCGTCGTCGCCGAGGCCATGGTCGCGCTCGTTCTCGCCAACTCGGTGCTGGAGAAGTTCGGCGGAGACTCGATCGACGAGACCAGGCGGAACCTGGAGTCCTACCTCGCACACATCCCCGGCAACCTCAAGACGGGCGCGTCGAGCGACGCCTCGCTGTGATCCCGGCGGCACTGTGACAGCGGACCTGCCCGCCGTGCCGGAACCGGCAGGGGACGGTGACCTCCCGGACTTCCCGCTCGTGCTGATCGGGCCGATGGCCGCCGGAAAGACCAGGGTCGGCAAGCGGGTGGCGCGGGTGCTCGGCGTTCCGTTCGTGGACACCGACGCGCTCGTGGTCTCCGGACACGGGTCCATCGCGAACCTCTTCAGCCGGTACGGCGAAGGACACTTCCGCGCGCTGGAACGGATCGCCGTCGGCCAGGCCCTCGCCACCAGGGCCGTCGTCTCCCTCGGTGGGGGAGCGGTGCTCGATCCGGGTACCCGCGCCGACCTCGCCCGGTGCCGGGTCGTCTACCTGAGCGTGACGGAGCAGGCCGTCGCCGGCCGGATCAAGGGCGGCAAACGACCGCTGCTTGCTGGCGGGCTCTCCGACTGGATCCGCATCTACGAACTTCGCCGCCCGCTCTACGAAGAGCTTGCCGGTCTCCACATCGACACCTCGAATCGCCAGATGGACTCCATCGCCGACGATGTCGTGGCCTGGACCCAGAGAGGGCAGAACACGCATGACTGACGTTCACAACACCACCGAGACCACCGAGACCACCGGGACCACCGGGACGACCGTCATCACGGTGTCCGGAACCGACAGCTACCCGGTCATCATCGGCAGGGGACTGCTCTCCGAGGTCGCGGAACAGCTCGGCCCGAAGGTCGGCAAGGTGCTCATCGTGCACACCTCCACGCTCGGCGCGCGCGCCGCCGCCCTCCGCGAGGGCCTGCTCGCGCACTACGAGGTGCTCATCGCCGAGGTCCCGGATGCCGAGGCCGCCAAGCGGGTCGAGGTCGCCGCGTTCTGCTGGCAGGTGATGGGCCAGGCCGACTTCAGCCGGACGGACGCCGTGATCGGCTTCGGCGGCGGAGCCGCGACCGACCTCGCCGGTTTCGTCGCGGCGACCTGGCTGCGCGGCGTTCGCCTCGTCCAGCTCCCGACGAGCGTGCTCGGCATGGTCGACGCCGCCGTCGGCGGCAAGAACGGCATCAACACCGCCGAAGGCAAGAACCTGGTCGGCACCTTCTACGCACCCGCCGCCGTGATCTGCGACCTCGACACCCTCGACGACCTGCCCCGCAACGAGATCCTCGCCGGTTTCGCCGAGATCGTGAAGGCAGGCTTCATCCAGGTGCCCGAGATCCTCGACATCGTCGAAGCGGATGTCGCGGCCGTGACCGACCCGAAGACGCCGCAGTTCCGCCGCGTTCTCGAACTCGCGATCGAGATGAAGGCCCGCGTCGTCGGCGCTGACTTCAAGGAATCCGGCCTGCGCGAGATCCTCAACTACGGGCACACCCTCGGCCACGCCGTCGAGCACGCCGAACGGTACGGCTGGCGGCACGGCGCCGCGGTCTCTGTGGGCATGATGTTCGCCGCGGAGCTCGCCCGGCTGAGCGGACGGCTGTCCGACGAGGCGGCCGACCGGCACCGCAGCATCCTCGAATCGCTCACCCTGCCGACCAGCTACCCGGTCGGCCGCTGGAACACCCTGCTTGCGACGATGCAACGCGACAAGAAGACCCGCAGCGGAATGCTGCGTTTCATCGTTCTCGACGACATCGGCAAGCCGACGGTGCTCGAGGGCCCCGACACGTCGCTGCTCTTCGCCGCGTACCAGGAAATCGGCTCCTAGCGTCGTCGTCGAGGAATGGGTCCTAGAATGATGCCCTGAGCGGGCAGCGACCCGGTCGCCGACCAGAGTCGATCGGAGGACAGACAGTGAACCAGTGGACCGTGGGGTCGACAGGCGAACCCGTTCGGGATGTCGTGCTGAAACTGGCCAGGGCGCACGAGTCCGCATTCGGCTCGGCATTCGGTGCCGGAGCAGGTGCGGGGCCGGCCCGCCTCTTTCCGCGCTTCGGCGCGGAAGCCCACGCCGATTCGACCAGTCACGCGGATGCCCGCGGCGGAGTCCGCAGGCTCGTCCAGGAATCCTGGGAACGGTCCCTGTCACTGCAGATCGATCCCGCCCGCCCGGCACCCGAGCCGGAACTGTCGTCCGACGCGCTCAGGGAGCTGCGCGACCGGCATCCGCTCTCCGCGGTGCTTCCTGTCGTCCAGAACCTCCTGATCCGGCATTCGCTCGAGTCCGGTCTCATCGTCGCCATCGGAGACGAGTCGGGCAGGCTGCTCTGGATCGACGGCGACCGCACCGTGCGGCGCCAGGCGGAAGGCATGCTGTTCGTCGAGGGAGCCGACTGGTCGGAACGCCGGGTCGGGACGAGTGCCCCTGGGACGGCGCTCGCGCTCGATCACGGAATCCAGATCCAGCGGGCGGAGCACTTCAACCGGCTGGCGCACTCGTGGAGCTGCACGGCCGTGCCCATCCACGACCCCGATTCCGGCGTCATCCTGGGCGTCATCGACGTCACGGGAGGGGACGACGCCGTAGGTCCGCAGACCCTTCCGCTCGTCGAGGCCGCGGCCTGGGCGATGGAGGCCGAACTGCGCATCCAGCGGCTCCGCGATCGAAACGACAACGGACCAGGGCACGGAGGCCCGCGCGATCGCGCGATCGTGCGTGTCGCCGGATTCACGCAGGCGCCGCCGCCCACGACCCAGAGACGCCCGACGAATGCGCGGGTGTCCGTGCTCGGGCGCGACACCGGGTTCCTCGAGAACGGCCTCGGGTCCTTCGAACTGAGTCCGCGGCACGCCGAGATCCTGACCCTGCTCGCCTGGTACCGGGACGGCCTCACCGCCGACCGGCTGTCCCAGCTGCTGAGCGACCAGTCGAACTCCGTCGACAACCTGCGCGCGGAGATGGTTCGCTTGCGGAAGGTCCTCGACGGGACGGCCCCGCCCATCTCGATCGCCTCCCGGCCGTACCGTCTCGGTTCGCCGGTCGAGCTGGATGCGCAACGCGTGCTCGCCCTACTCGAACGTGGCGCCCACCGGGTGGCGCTCGGCACCTACCGCGGGCCGCTGCTGCCCGCCTCCGTCGCCCCCGGCATCGTCGAGATCCGCTCGGAGATCAGTTCCCGGCTGCGGCAGGCGCTGCTGAGCGACGCGAGCCCCGACCTGCTCCTCGAGTACGCCCGCAGCGACGAGGCGGCCTGGGACGAGGAGGTCTGGCGCGCGTGCCTGGAACTGCTGCCGCCCCGGTCGCCGAAACGGGCATCCGTCGTCGCTCGCCTCGCGAAGATCGAGGCGGACCTCGCCGAAACCGGCGCCCCGGGTGGCGGGCGCAACCTCCCGCAACCCTGACGCAACGGTCCCTCCGCGTACGCTCGGGCCAGGTCCGCAGCAGGCGGACCCCACCGACAACGTCGTCGACGAGGAGAGAAATGACCGTCTATGCCAACCCCGGGACCCCGGGCGCCAAAGTCACCTTCAAGCCCCGCTATGAGAACTGGATCAACGGGGGCTGGGTCAAGCCCGTCAAGGGCCAGTACTTCGAAGACATCTCTCCGGTGAACGGGAAGCCGTTCGCCGAGGTCGCCCGCGGAACGGCGGAGGACATCGAACTCGCGCTCGACGCCGCCCACCGGGCCGCGCCGGCCTGGGGCAAGACGACGGCGACGGAACGCGCCGCCGTGCTCAACAAGATCGCCGACGTCATCGACGCGAACAAGGAACTGCTCGCCGTCGCAGAGACCTGGGACAACGGCAAGCCGATCCGCGAACCGCTGAACGCCGACCTGCCGCTCGCGAGCGACCACTTCCGCTACTTCGCTGCTGCGATCCGCTCGCAGGACGGCGACCACGCCGAACTCGACAACGACACCGTCTCGTACCAGTTCCACGAGCCGCTCGGCGTCGTCGGCCAGATCATCCCGTGGAACTTCCCCATCCTGATGGCCGTCTGGAAGCTCGCCCCCGCCCTCGCGGCAGGGAACGCGATCGTGATGAAGCCGGCGGAGCAGACCCCGGTGTCGATCATGGTGCTGATCGAACTGATCGGCGACATCCTGCCGCCCGGCGTGCTCAACATCGTCAACGGGTTCGGCCTCGAGGCGGGCAAGCCGCTTGCGTCCTCCCCGCGGATCCGCAAGATCGCGTTCACGGGCGAGACCACGACGGGCCGCCTCATCCTGCAGTACGCGAGCGCCAACATCATCCCTGCCACGGTCGAACTCGGCGGCAAGAGCGCGAACATCTTCTTCAGCGACGTCGCTCAGGAGCAGGACAGCTTCTACGACAAGGCCCAGGAAGGTTTTGTGCTCTTCGCCTTCAACCAGGGCGAGGTCTGCACGGCACCGAGCCGGGCGCTCCTGCAGAAGCCGATCTACGAGAGCTTCCTCGGCAGCGCCATTGAGCGCACCCGCAAGGCGATCCAGGGCAACCCGCTCGACACCGACACCCAGGTCGGGGCCCAGGCGAGCAACGACCAGCTCGAGAAGATCCTGTCCTACATCGACATCGGCAAGCAGGAGGGCGCCCGTCTCGCCCTCGGCGGTGAGCGTGTCGACCTCGGCGGTGACCTGAGCGGCGGCTATTACGTGCAGCCGACCATCTTCGAGGGCAACAACAAGATGCGCATCTTCCAGGAGGAGATCTTCGGGCCGGTCCTCGCGGTCACGAGCTTCTCCGACTACGAGGACGCCATCTCGATCGCCAACGACAACCTCTACGGGCTCGGCGCGGGCGTCTGGTCCCGGAACGGCAACGTGGCATACCGGGCAGGGCGCGACATCCACGCCGGCCGGGTGTGGGTGAACAACTACCACCACTACCCTGCCGGCGCCGCGTTCGGCGGGTACAAGAGCTCTGGCATCGGCCGCGAGAACAACAAGCTCGCCCTCGGGCACTACCAGCAGACCAAGAACCTGCTCGTGTCCTACTCGGAGAAGCCCCTCGGCTTCTTCTAAACGGCATCGTGCCGAAGGGGGCCGCCGGTATCGACCGGTGGCCCCTTTCGGCCGTCCCGCAGCTCGACTACCGTTGGTGCACATCCCGCCCGATGACCATCGAGCGTGAATCGAACGATGAAAGGCCAGGCAATGTCGCCAGCAGCGCCCTCAACAACCACGGTCATCGCCTCCGTCACGGTTCCGGGGGAGACCACGCCGCGCGTCGAGTTCACGCCGGCCGCCGTCGACACCCTGCGCGAGCTCTGGGCCGAGTTCGGACCGCTGATGTTCCACCAGTCGGGCGGATGCTGCGACGGCAGTTCGCCGATGTGTTTCCCGGCCGGGGAGTTCATCACCTCGGACCGCGACGTGCTGCTGGGCCGGCTCGACATCGCGCCGGCCGGTGAAACGGCCCAGACCGTCGACTTCTGGATGTCGGCGGAACAGTTCGAATACTGGAGCCACACGTTCCTGACGGTCGACCTCGTCCCCGGCCGGGGCAGCGGCTTCTCCCTCGAGGCTCCGCGCGGCGTGCGTTTCCTGATCCGGTCCCGCCTGATGGAAAGCTTCGGCTGAGGGCTCGTTCGGGAAGGTCGTGCCCATCCCCGGTCGTTCGTGACTCGCGACAGGGGGTGGCCGAACCTGCGGAGTGCCCGTTGGCCCGCCTTTGGCTCTCAGCCTCCGGGCAACTACACTCGTTTGAGGCCGATTCGGCCGCGCACCTTCCTAACTGAACTGAATGAACGGAAACGCTTTCCATGGCATCAACCGCCGATATCCGAAATGGCGTCGTCCTCAACATGGACGGCCAGCTTTGGGCCGTCACCGACTTCCAGCACGTCAAGCCGGGCAAGGGCGGCGCTTTCGTTCGCACCAAACTGAAGAACGTCGTCACGGGCAAGACCGTCGACCGCACCTTCAACGCCGGAGCCAAGATCGAGACCGAGAACGTCGACCGCCAGGACTTCCAGTACCTGTACGCGGACGGCGACTCCTACGTCTTCATGGACGTCTCCGACTTCGACCAGCTCACCGTCTCCAACGTCGTCGTCGGCGAGGCCTCGAACTTCCTCCTTGAGAACCAGAACGTCACCATCGCCCTCCACAACGGCAACCCGCTGTATGTCGAGCTGCCGGCATCCGTCGTGCTCGAAATCACGTACACGGAACCCGGCCTGCAGGGCGACCGCTCCACCGGCGGCACCAAGCCCGCCACCGTGGAGACCGGGTTCCAGATCCAGGTCCCGCTGTTCCTCGAACAGGGCACCAAAGTCAAGGTCGACACCCGCACCGGTGACTACCTCGGCCGCGTCAACTAGTGAGCGCACGAACGAAGGCGCGTAAGCGCGCGCTCGACATCCTGTACGCCGCCGACGTGCGGCAGACCACGATCCCCGAATCGCTCGCCGCCGAGGCGCAGCGGGCCGCGAGCGAACCCGCGCGGATGGCCTCCTGGCTGTACGCGCGCGAGATCGTGGACGGCGTCGTCGATCACCGCGAGGAGATCGACGAACTCATCGAGACCTACTCGCAGGGCTGGACGCTCAAGCGGATGCCGGTCGTCGACCGTGCCATCCTGCGGATCGGGATCTGGGAGATCCTGTTCAACGATGCCGTTCCTCACGCCGTCGCGATCGATGAGGCCGTCGAGGCCGCGAAGATCCTGTCGACGGATGATTCGGCCGGGTTCGTCAACGGATTGCTCGGCAGGATCGCGCAGACGGCCCCGCCGGCGTCGGCTGCTCCCGCAGCACCCTAGGCTCGTCCGCACCGTCCCGTACCGTTCGTCCAGGGGAAGATCATGAGCAACGACAATCCAGAGCCGTTCCCGTCCTACCCGGACCAGTCCGGTCTGCCGGCGTCCCCCGAGCAGGGAACGCCGCATCAGGATTCGCTCCAGCCGTACCCGCAGCAGGACTACCGGCAGCAGGAGTACCCCCAGGTGCCCCGCACGAACACGCTCGCGATCGTCTCTCTCGTGTCCGCGTTCGTCGTGTCCCTCGTCGCCGTGATCACGGGGCACATCGCGCTCGGCCAGATCGCACGCCGCGGTGAACGGGGGCGCGGCCTCGCCATCGCGGGTCTTGTGATCGGCTACGTGGGACTGGCGTCCACGGCCGTCCTCATTGTCCTCTCGATCCTGTTCGCTGCGGCCTTCGGTCGGGTCTTCCTGAACATGGCCCAGCACGGCGGCTTCGGCGGGCCGGTCACCTCGGCGACGAGCGAACCGGACGCCTCGCAGGGCCTCCTGCCGAGTGGCACGCTCGGCGCGGCCCACTTCGACGATGGTTACGTGTCCGTCGGCACCGGCAGCCAGATCGTCGACGAGTACATCGACCCGATGTGCCCGTACTGCGCCCAGTTCGAGGCGACCAACGGAGCGCTGCTCGCGAGCCGCGTCGATGACGGCTCGATCACACTGCGCCTGCACGCGCTGACCTTCCTCGACCAGGCCTCCCAGGGCACGTACTACTCGAGCAGGGCATCCTCCGCGCTCACCTGCGTCGCAACACTCGCTCCGGACTCGACCCTCGACTACCTCGCGGCCCTGTTCGCGAACCAGCCGCAGGAGAACACCCAGGGCCTCACTGACGCTGAACTCGCTGCGCTTTCGCCGGCCGGTACGGACATCTCCGCCTGCATCGCGCAGGGCGACTACCAGATGTGGTCGGAGGCCAACACCGATGCCGCCCTCAACGGGCCCATCCCTGGAGCGGAGATCGATTCGATCCAGGGCACGCCGACCGTGCTCGTCGACGGGGCGCAGTACCCGGGCGGACTGACCGACAGCCGTGAGTTCGAGGCATTCCTCGACTCTGGCTCAGGATCCGGCCAGTCGACGACCGAGGGGTCGTCGGGCGCCTGAGCGCAATCCGGCCTGGCTACAGGACGGCGTAGAGGCCTTCGAGGGCGCTCGCGATCGAGTCGAAGCTGCCGATCCGCTGCCCGTCTTCGTTGACCAGCAGGAACCCGCGCGGCGTGCGCTCGAGGATGCCCGCGAGTTCATCGGTCACATCGTGACGGACCTCCCAGCGCGCCGGGCCGGCGTCCACGACGGAAAACAACTGAACGAGGTCCGTCCGGTCCATTCAAATCCTTCATCTGTACGTGCTTTCGCCAGCGGATGCCTGCCGCGGGACAATCCTGACGTGTGCCGGGCCCGACCGCAACTTCTGTTCGGTGAACACCCGGTGACGGTGTCGGCGTGGTCCAGGCGGAGCAGGTCAGGCGGGCAGGTCAGAGTGCGATGGCCAGGGCCAGGATCCGTGAGCGCGGCTGATCGGCCCAGGTGCCGGAGAGGTGCTCCGGGACGCCGCCGGTGGGCGTCCGGGCCGCGAGAACGCTCGTCTCCGCAGTAGGGCTGCCGGGCACCCTGAGTACGACGAGGCGCAGGGAGCCGGCCTCGACCACGGTCGAACCGGGCTCGTCCCTGGTCGAGAGAGCTGTCGTCGACGACAGTGCCGGGGTGGACGCATCCGTGGTCCCGCTGCCTGCGACCGTCGCCGTGGACTCCCGGAAGACGAGGTCCCCGTCGACGTCGACGAACTCGTCGGCCTGGGTGCCGCCGCGGTGGATGGTCGTTGCGAGCGCGGCGATGTAGGTGGGATCCCCGGTGGCGTCGTATGTCCAGCGACGACCCAGGACCGAGTGTTCCATCGTGCCGATCAACCAGGCGTCGCCGCCTTCGAGGGGCGCATCGCGATACGTCAGCGGCACCTGGAGCACCGGACCGTCGCCGGCACGCACGAGCAGCGTTTCGATGCCGACCTCACCCGCCGGATCGTCAAAACGGTATGCCGCGACGGCCGTCAGGGGGGCGGAGGGATCGCCGGCGAACCAGGACTGCATCCGCAGCCAGGGTTCGACGAGTTCAAGCTTGGACGGCCGAAGCTGGGCCCGGTGGATGAGTGCCATGACCTCGATGGTAGGGCACGTCCGCCTGGCAGAAAGGGCTGTCAGGCCGGAGGCGCCTAGAACAGCCGGGAAGTCCGCATCCGTCCGCACGTCGCCGACTGGTCGGCGGCGTTGAGGTCACTCCGCCACTGTCGGCGTGAGCCGTCGGCTGGCAGACTGGGGGCGTGAGCCCAGAGCCGATCCCGTCGTCCGCTGCACCAGACGGTCTGCACGCGTCGTCGCCCACGTCGCGGGTCGACCACTATGCCACTGGTGAGACCAAGGCGAGCGGGAGCACCCTCGATGGCGAACTCCACGGTGAGTGGGAGTGGTTCCGCACAGACGGCACGCTGATGCGTACGGGAGAATTCGACCGCGGCCGCCAGATCGGCGTCTGGCGCACCTGGGCCAGGGACGGCAGCCTCGTCAAGGAGACCCGCTTCCGCTGAGTCGCTCACTGACTCGATTCCGCGCCCTCCCGCAGCCGGCCGACAGGATCTCGGACCTCTGCTGCGCGATGTTCCGCACGTCGGTGAGCGTCCCGAACTCAGGAGTTCCGTGCGGCCGGGTCGGATCGGCTGCACTGGTCCGCGGACCCGAGTTACCCGCCCGGGCGGATCTCCTGAATTCGGAACCACGGGCAGGAGAATCAACCGTCTTCAGGTGTGAAACTCGGAATGAGAAGCACAAAATTATGTGAGTAAGTCTCGTCTTTGTGTTCGATTCGGCGTAGAATCGGGGTATGGCAGGAGCTTCAGATCCCCAGTCACACACCCCACAGACACCCGGTTCCGGGGCTGCGGGGCACCAGCCCACCGCAGCGGGCGACCAGCTGGCCCCATCGGCGGAGTCGGCCCATCCGGTTGCGGTTGTCGAGGGTTTCGAGGGTTTCGAGGGTTTCGAGGGCGCGGAGGGTCTGGCCGGCTCGGTGCCGTCGGTGCATGCGGATGCTGTCGCAAGGCTCGCCGAGGCGCAGGCGGTTCTCGCAGACGCCCTGGCGGCGATCCCGGTCGGGCTGCTCAGCGACACAGAAGCTGTGACGGCGCTGAGCACGGTGGAGGCGATCGGGCGGACGGTTGATGCGGCCCGGGTGAGCACCGCGACGGATGTGGACCGGCGGGCCCGGGTCCTCGGCCGCGAGGGCCTGGCCTGGCGGATGGGCTGCACGGGCCCGTGGGATGTCCTCACCCGGGTGACGCGGGTCTCGGCCCGGGAAGTGAAGCGGCGCACGAAGCTCGGCGACGCGGTGTTACCGCGGCCGTGCGGCGGGAGCAGCTGGTTACCGCCCTTGTTCCCGACCGTCGGGGCCGCCCTGGCAGCGGGGGAGATCGGGGTGGAGACGGCGGAGTTGATCGTGGCGGGGTTGCAGGTGATCAGCCACCGGGTGGCCCCGGATGACCTGCTCACGGCGGAGCGGGCCCTGGTCGCCTCTGCGGCCGGGCTGATCACCCCGGAGACCGAGGATTTGGCCGGGGCCGGTGTGCCGGTGACGACGGACCTGATCCGGGGCATGGTCGCTCAGTGGCAGGCGGCCCTGGACCCCGACGGGATACTGCCCCAGGAGGACATTTTCGAGGCGAAATCCAACATCGGCTTCGGACAACTCAAGAACGGGTTGTATCCAGTGAAGGGTGGAGTGACACCGGAACTGTTCGGGATCATGAACACGATGTTCGACGCCTTCCTGAGCTTCCATTCCCGGCCCGCATTCCCCACCGCCGAGGAGCAGGCCCTGATGGATTCGGGGCAGCTGATCCCCGGCGCCGAGACCGCGGGTACCGGCGCCGACACGGGCCCGGATCTGGACGTGATCGAAGCAGAGCTCCGGGAGCGGCGCGCGGACACCCGCACGAGTGGGGAGAAACGCGCGGACATCCTCCGGGCGTTGTTCGAGCACGCCGCCCGGGACGAGGACACCCCGTCGATGGGCGGGTCAGCGCCGACGGTAATGGTGCACGTGAATGCAGCGGACCTCGCCTCCGGGGTCGGGGTGGGGTGGATCGACGGCGTCGAGGCCCCCGTGTCTTTGAAGACGGTGCACCAGCGCATCTGCGACGGCGGCTTCCAAGGGGTCCTCTTCGGCGAGCACAACGAGGTGCTCAAGCTCGGTCCGGAACGACGGTACTTCAACCGGGCGCAACGCCGGGCGATCACCGCCCGGGACGGCGGCTGCATCATCCCCGGCTGCAAAGCCCCGGCTCACTGGGCCGAAGTACACCACGTGAAGCCCTGGGCGAAAGACGGCCCGACCAACGTCGACAACGGTGTCTTACTCTGCTGGTTCCACCACCACACGATCGACACCTCGGGGTGGGAGATCCGCATGGTGAAAGGCTCACCGCAAGTGCGGGCCCCTGGGTTGATCGATCCGCAACGGCTCTGGCGGCCACCGAACCGGCACCGCGCCCACCAGGTACTCACCGGACCACCCAACCGCGCATGACCGGGGCTGCTGCTAGGCTGAACAGCGGTAACAGCCATCCTTTAACAACCGTCCGGTGAGGCGGGGAAGGAGGCCTTCGTTTTGTCACGCATTGTGCTCAACCAGGCTGAAATAACCCGGGCTTTGACTCGGATCTCCCACGAGATCCTGGAGTCCAACCGGGGACCGGACAATCTCGTCATCCTCGGCATCCCGACCAGGGGCGTTGCACTCGCCCGGCGGATCGCCGACATCATCGAGCGGATCGAACCCGCCGCGGCACCCGTGAGTTCGGGTTCCCTCGACGTGACGATGTACCGCGACGACCTCGCCCACACCCGCACCCGCACACCGTCCCGCACCCTCGTACCCGCGAGCATCGACGGCGCGACTGTGGTGCTCGTCGACGACGTGCTCTACTCCGGCCGCACCATCCGCGCGGCCCTTGACGCTCTCGGCGACCACGGCCGTCCCGCGATCGTGCGCCTCGCAGTCCTCGTCGACCGCGGCCACCGGGCGCTGCCGATCCGCGCGGACTTCGTCGGGAAGAACCTCCCGAGCTCGACGGAGGAACGCATCAACGTGCACCTCCTCGAGGTCGACGGCGACGAATTCGTGAGCATCGACGGGGGGAGCGCAGAATGAAGCACCTGCTCTCCACCAAGGACCTCAGTCGCGACGACGCCATCACGCTCCTCGACATCGCAGAAGACATGGCGGATGTCTCCACGCGCGAGGTGCGCAAGCTCCCGACACTCCGCGGCAAGACCGTGGTGAACCTCTTCTTCGAAGACAGCACCCGCACCCGGATCTCCTTCGAAGCCGCCGCGAAGCGCCTGAGCGCTGACGTGATCAACTTCAGCGCCAAGGGCTCGAGCGTCTCGAAGGGCGAAAGCCTCAAAGACACCGCCCAGACGCTCGCCGCGATCGGCGCAGACGGCGTCGTGATCCGGCATCCGGCATCCGGTGCCCCCCAGGTACTCGCGACGAGCGGCTGGATCGACGCCGGCATCATCAACGCCGGGGACGGCACCCACGAACACCCGACCCAGGCGCTCCTCGACGCGTTCACCATCCGCCGTCGCCTGCACAAAACCGCGTCGCGCGGCAAAGGCCTCGACGGCGTCACGGTGACCATCGTCGGCGACGTGCTGCACTCGCGGGTCGCGCGCTCCAACCTGTGGCTGCTGACGACGCTCGGAGCCGACGTCACGATGGTCGCGCCACCCACCCTGTTCCCGATGGACATGACCGGCTGGCCGGCGGCGGTGAGCTTCGATCTCGACGACGCGATCGACGCAGGGCCGGACGTGATCATGATGCTCAGGATCCAGCAGGAACGCATGAATGCGGCCTTCTTCCCCAACAGCCGCGAGTACTCGCGGCGCTGGGGACTCGACGATGAGCGCTTCGCCCGGCTCGCGCCGACTAGCATTGTCATGCACCCCGGCCCGATGAACCGCGGCCTGGAGATTTCCTCAGCCGCTGCAGATTCGGCCGCATCGACCGTGCTCGAGCAGGTCGCGAACGGTGTTTCGATACGTATGGCGGCACTGTACCTGCTCATGTCGGGCGACCGGGAGGAAAGCTAAATGAACAACACGGCCACCCGCTATCTGATCCGAAACGCGAGCCTCGCCGACGGCACCCGCACCGACCTGTTGCTCTTCGGCGGTCGCATCCAGGAAATCGGCACCGCGCTCTCACACGCCGGCGCGACGGTGATCGACGCCGACGGCCTCGTCGCCCTTCCCGGACTCGTCGACCTGCACACCCACTTGCGCGAACCCGGCTACGAGCAGAGCGAGACGATCCTCACCGGCAGCCAGGCCGCCGCGATCGGCGGCTTCACGAGCGTCTTCGCAATGGCCAACACCTCGCCGGTGCAGGACACCGCCGGCGTCGTCGAACAGGTACTCGCCCTCGGTGAACGGGCCGGGTACGTCACGGTCCAGCCGATCGGCGCCGTCACCCTCGGGCTCGCGGGGGAGCGGCTCGCCGAGCTCGGCGCCATGGCGACCAGCCGCGCCCGGGTCCGGGTCTTCTCCGACGACGGCTTCTGCGTCTCCGACCCGCTGCTGATGCGTCGCGCCCTCGAATACGTCAAGGCCTTCGACGGCGTCATCGCCCAGCACTCCCAGGAACCGCGCCTCACCGAGAAGGCCCAGATGAACGAGGGCGCACTCTCGAGCGAACTCGGCCTCGCCGGCTGGCCTGCCGTCGCCGAGGAATCCATCATCGCGCGCGACGTGCTGCTCGCCGAGCACGTCGGGAGCCGCCTGCACGTCTGCCACGTCTCGACAGCAGGCGCCGTCGACGTGATCCGCTGGGCCAAGGCGCGCGGCATCAACGTGACCGCGGAGGCCACCCCGCACCACCTGCTCCTCACCGAGGACCTGGTCCGCGGCTACGACGCCCGCTACAAGGTCAATCCGCCGCTGCGCCGCCGCGAAGACGTCGACGCCCTCCGCGCCGGCCTCGCCGACGGCACGATCGACATCGTCGCAACCGATCACGCCCCGCACCCCGTCGAGTCCAAGGACTGTGAATGGGATGCGGCCGCCAACGGGATGGTCGGACTCGAATCCGCGCTCTCGGTCGTGCAGGCATCCGTCGTCGACACCGGACTTCTCGACTGGCGGGACGTGTCCCGGGTGCTCTCGGCCACCCCGGCACGGATCGGGCGCCTCGCGAGCCAGGGCAGGCCGCTCGAGGTCGGCGCCCCCGCCAACGTCACCCTCTACGACCCGGCAGCGAGCCGGGAGTTCGGCAGGGACGACCTCGCCGGCAAGAGCACCAACTCGCCATACCTCGCGATGACCCTGCCCGGTCGGGTCGTCGCCGTCTTCCACCGCGGCACGGCGACCGTGCTCGACGGGGTCCTCAGGGCCCCCGCTGAACTCGGCGGACGAGAGGAACCCCAGCATGGATAGCACCATCCCCGCCATCCTGATCGGTCTGGTCCTCGTCGCCGTGCTCGCGCTCATGCTCCGAAGCTGGCGTGCACGCACCCGCCGCGATGCCGCGCTGGCCGCGGGCTACCCGCTCCCAGGACCGGAATCGGCCGATGCCGTGCTCGCAACGGCCGAAGCGTTCTACGTCGCGACCACACGGGAAGGCCGACAGCTCGAACGCCTGAACATCCGCGGCCTCGGCTTTCGGGCCCGCGCCCTGGTCACCGTGACCGGGACCGGCGTTCTGCTCGATCTCGTCGGCGAGAACCCGGTCTTCATCCCGATGGCGGCCGTCACCGGACTCGAGGACGCCACCTGGACCATCGACCGCGCCGTCGAGACCGGCGGTCTGCTCCTGCTCCGCTGGCGCCTCCAGCCGCAAGCGGATGCCGCAGGTCAGGTCGTCGACAGCTACTTCCGCATCCTTGACCCCACCGACCGCGCCCGCGTGAGCGCGTCGATCCGAACCGAAGCGGCGGGTGCCCTGCACCCGGACGCGCACGACGAAAGCGAGGCGTAGCGTGAGCGACACCGAGGCCCAGGCCCAGGCGGCACCCGACGAGACGACACCGACGACACCGGAGACACCCACCACGCCGACCACGGCTCCCGCCGTGCTCGTCCTGGAGGACGGCAGGCGCTTCGTCGGCCACGCATACGGCAGCCGAGGACAGACCCTCGGCGAGATCGTCTTTGCGACCGGAATGACCGGCTACCAGGAGACCCTGACCGACCCGTCGTACGCCGGCCAGATCGTCCTGATGACCGCCCCGCACATCGGCAACACCGGGGCCAACGACGAGGACATGGAATCCTCCCGGATCTGGGTTGCCGGGTTCATCGTGCGCGAACCGGCCAGGATCGCCTCGAACTTCCGCTCGACGCGCACCCTCGACGAGGACCTCACGAACAACGAGGTCGTCGGGATCAGCGGCATCGACACCCGGGCGATCACCCGGCACATCCGCTCGGCCGGCGCCATGAAGAGCGGCATCTTCTCCGGGCCCGCCTTCGACCTGTCGGCAGGCGAGCAGCTCGAACTCGTCCGCGGCGGCGCCCCCATGCGCGGCCGCAACCTGTCAGACCAGGTGTCGACGGTCGAACCGTTCCAGATTCCGGCGAAGGGCGAACGGATCGGCTCCGTCGCGGTGCTCGACCTCGGCGTCAAGACGTCGACGCTGAACTACCTCGCCGAACGCGGCTTCGAAGTGCTCGTGCTGCCCCAGTCGGTCACGGCGGAGCACGTGCTCTCGCTCAATCCGACCGCGCTTTTCTTCTCCAACGGACCCGGTGATCCTGCGGCGTCCGATGCGCACGTCACCCTGCTGCAGGAGGTCCTCCGCGCCGGCGTGCCGTACTTCGGCATCTGCTTCGGCAACCAGCTCCTCGGCAGGGCGCTCGGCTTCCGCACCTACAAGCTCCCCTTCGGCCACCGCGGCATCAACCAGCCCGTGCTCGACAAGACCACCGGCCGCGTCGAGATCACGTCGCAGAACCACGGCTTCGCCGTGGACATGCCGATCGAAGGCGTCAGCGACTCCCGCACCGGCTTCGGCCGCGTCGAGGTCAGCCACTACAGCCTGAACGACCAGGTCGTCGAAGGCATCCGCTGCCTCGACATCCCCGCGTTCTCCGTGCAGTACCACCCCGAGTCTGCGGCAGGCCCGCACGACGCCAACTACCTCTTTGATCGGTTCAGGGACATGGTGACCGCCCACACGGCGGCCACCGGAGCAGGAGACGCCAAGTAATGCCCAAGCGCGACGATATCAACAGCGTCCTGGTCATCGGAAGCGGGCCGATCGTCATCGGCCAGGCCTGCGAATTCGACTACTCAGGAACCCAGGCCTGCCGCGTGCTGCGCGCAGAGGGCGTCAGGGTCATCCTGGTCAATTCGAACCCGGCCACGATCATGACGGACCCCGACTTCGCGGATGCGACCTACATCGAGCCGATCACTCCGGAGATCCTCGAGACGATCATCGCGAAGGAACGCCCCGACGCCATCCTACCGACCCTCGGCGGCCAGACCGCGCTCAACGCGGCCATCCAGTTGCACGAGCGCGGCATCCTCGAGAAGTACGACGTCGAACTGATCGGAGCGTCCTTCGAGGCCATCCAGAAGGGCGAAGACCGCCAGATCTTCAAGCAGCTCGTGCTCGACGCCGGCGCAGACGTCGCCCGCTCGCACATCGCGCACACCGTCGATGAGGCCATCGGCTTCGCCGAAGACCTCGGCTATCCGCTCGTGGTGCGCCCCTCCTTCACGATGGGCGGCCTCGGCTCCGGATTCGCGTACACCGAAGAGGAACTGCGCCGCATCGTCGGCGACGGCCTGCACCAGAGCCCGACCACCGAGGTCCTCCTCGAGGAATCCATCCTCGGCTGGAAGGAATACGAACTCGAGATGATGCGCGACACGGCCGACAACACGGTCGTCGTCTGTTCGATCGAGAACGTCGACCCGGTCGGCGTGCACACCGGTGACTCGATCACCGTCGCCCCCGCGCTCACCCTCACGGACCGCGAGTACCAGAAGCTCCGCGACATCGGCATCGACATCATCCGTGCCGTCGGCGTCGACACCGGCGGCTGCAACATCCAGTTCGCGATCGACCCGGCCGACGGGCGCATCATCGTGATCGAGATGAACCCGCGCGTGTCGCGTTCGTCCGCCCTCGCGAGCAAGGCCACCGGCTTCCCGATCGCGAAGATCGCGGCGAAGCTCGCCCTCGGTTACCGCCTGGACGAGATCCCGAACGACATCACCCAGGTCACCCCGGCGAGCTTCGAACCGACCCTCGACTACGTCGTGGTCAAGGTCCCGCGCTTCGCGTTCGAGAAGTTCCCCGCCGCAGACCCGCGCCTCACCACGACCATGAAGTCCGTCGGCGAGGCCATGGCGATCGGCCGCACCTACGCATCCGCCCTGCAGAAGGCCTTGCGTTCGCTCGAGAAGCGCGGATCGTCCTTCCACTGGGGTGAGGAGACCCGCACGCTCGAGGAACTCCTCGAGGTTGCCTCGATCCCGACGGACGGCCGCATCGTCACCGTTCAGCAGGCCCTCCGCAAGGGCGCCACGATCGATCAGGTCTTCGAAGCCACCAAGATCGACCCGTGGTTCATCGACCAGATCGTCCTGATCAACGAGATCGCCGCAGACGTCGCCGCCGCCGAACGGCTCGACATGGACATCCTCCGTACCGCGAAGGACCACGGTTTCTCCGACGCCCAGATCGGCGAGCTCCGCGGCTTCGGCGAAGCGGATGTCCGCAAGGTCCGACACATCCTCGGCGTGCGCCCGGTCTACAAGACCGTCGACACCTGCGCGGGGGAGTTCCCCGCCCTGACCCCGTACCACTACTCGAGCTACGACGAGGAGACGGAGGTCGTCCCCAGCGACCGCCGCAAGGTCGTCATCCTCGGCTCAGGCCCGAACCGCATCGGCCAGGGCGTCGAGTTCGACTACTCGTGTGTTCACGCCTCGTTCGCCCTCTCCGAGGCCGGCTACGAGACCATCATGATCAACTGCAACCCCGAGACCGTCTCGACGGACTACGACACGAGCGACCGGCTCTACTTCGAGCCGCTCACCCTCGAGGACGTGCTCGAGGTCATCCACGCGGAGAGCCAGAGCGGCGAACTCGTCGGCGTCGTCGTGCAACTCGGCGGCCAGACGGCCCTCGGGCTCGCGAAGGGGCTCGAGGCGGAGGGAATCCCGATCCTCGGCACCTCGCCCACCGCGATCGACCTCGCGGAGGAGCGCGGCCTGTTCTCGAAGATCCTCGACGAGGCCGGCCTGCTCGCCCCCCGCAACGGCGTCGCCACCGACTTCACCGGTGCCGTCGTCGTCGCTGAGGAGATCGGCTACCCCGTCCTCGTCCGCCCGAGCTACGTGCTCGGCGGCCGCGGCATGGAGATCATCTACGATTCCCTGTCCCTCGCCGACTACTTCGAGCGGATGCAGGGCCAGGGCATCATCGGCCCGTCGCACCCCGTGCTCGTCGACCGGTTCCTGGACGACGCCATCGAGATCGACGTCGACGCGATCTACGACGGCACCGAGCTGTACATCGGCGGCGTCATGGAGCACATCGAGGAAGCCGGCATCCACTCCGGTGACTCGAGCTGCACCCTGCCACCCGTGACCCTCGGCCGTGCCGAGATCAACCGGGTCCGCGAGGCCACCCTCGGGATCGCGCAGGGCATCGGCGTGCGCGGCCTGCTCAACGTGCAGTTCGCCATCGGGGCCGGCGTGCTCTACGTGCTCGAGGCCAACCCGCGGGCCTCCCGCACGGTGCCCTTCGTCGCGAAGGCTCTCGGGATCACCCTCGCCAAGGCCGCCGCGCTCATCATGGTCGGAACCAGCATCGCCGAACTCAAGGCGAGTGGAAAGCTGCCGCTCATCGACGGCTCCCGCGTCCCGATGGAATCGCCGGTCGCCGTGAAGGAGGCCGTGCTTCCCTTCAACCGGTTCCGCACCCCGGAAGGCCACGTCGTCGATTCCGTGCTCGGCCCGGAGATGCGCTCGACCGGAGAGGTGATGGGCATCGACCGTGACTTCCCCCGCGCCTTCGCCAAGAGCCAGCTCGCCGCGTACGGTGGAATCCCGCTCAGCGGAACCGTGTTCGTCTCGGTCTCCGACCGCGACAAGCGTGCGATCATCCTGCCGATGCTGCGCCTGCAGCAGCTCGGCTACGAGATCGCCGCCACGGAGGGCACCGCGGAGGTGTTGCAGCGCAACGGAATCCGCGCGAGGGTCGTCACGAAGTTCAGCGAGAAGCACGATGAGGAAGACACGTCGATCGTCGAGCTGATCCGCCGCGAAGAGGTTCAGATCGTCATCAACACCCCCGGCGGTCGCACCGCCCGTGCCGACGGCTACGAGATCCGGGCGGCGGCCGTCGCCGCGGACCTGCCGTTGTTCACGACGATCGCGGAGCTCAGCGCTGCCGTCGCATCCATCGACGCGATTCGAGGCGGGTTCGAGGTGACATCGCTCCAGGAATATGCACTCACGCGGGAAGCCGCCCTGTGATCGACGCCACGTTCGGCGACCGTGTCGAGGCCGCGTTCGGCCGGTGGGGCCAGCTCTGCGTGGGTATCGACCCCCACGCCTGGCTGTTGTCGGACTGGAACCTGCCGGACACCGCTGACGGCGCCGAGACCTTCGGGCGTCTCGTCGTCGCCGCGTGCGCAGGCAGGGTCGGCCTCATCAAGCCCCAGCTCGCCTTCTACGAGCGTTTCGGGTCGCGGGGGTACCTCGCCTTCGAACGCGTGCTCGCGGATGCCCACGCAGCAGGACTGCTCGTGATCGCGGACGTGAAGCGCGGCGATCTCGGAACGAGCGTCGCTGCGTACGGTGAGGCCTGGCTCACCCCCGGTTCCCCGCTCGAAGTGGATGCGATCACCGTCAACGCGTACATGGGCGTCGGTTCGCTCGAGCCCGTCTTCGAACGGGCCGCCGCTGCGGGCAAGGGGCTCTTCGTGCTCTCGGCAACCTCGAATCCGGAGGCGAGCGCCATCCAGCGCGCCCGCGTCCCCGACGGCCCGCACGCCGGTGCCACAGTGGCCCGTGCCGTCTTCGACGACGTCGCCGAACGCAACGCGAGGGCGGGGGGAACGGGTCGGCTCGGCTCGATCGGCGTCGTGCTCGGTGCGACACTCGACCTCGCCGATTTCGGCCTCGACCTCTCGGTTGCACCCGTCGGAGGAGCCACCCCGATCCTCGCTCCCGGATTTGGTCACCAGGGTGCGCATGTCGCTGATCTGGGAAACCTCTTTGGGGGGTACGCTCATTCCGTAATAGTGAGTGAATCTCGTAGCGTGTTGTCAGCAGGCCCGGAACGAATCGGACAGGCGATCGCACGCCGAGTACTTGAAGCAGGAGCGGCCCGTGGCTGAGAATCGCCCTACCCCACCAGACGTCGATCGGGTTGCCGCATCGCGCGCAGCCGTGGCAGCGCGCCGAGCGCGCGCAGCGGTCAAGGCCGAGATCGCAGCAGGGAAGCGCACGCCGCTTGCCGTGCTCTCTGCCGCCATCGAGCATCCGGACGGCGTCGAAGGACGCCTGCGCGCGACGGAGTTCCTCGTCAGCATCCCGGCCATCGGTGTCACGAAGATGCGCCGGATCATGACCCAGCTCGAGATCTCGCCGTCCAAACGGCTCGGCGGCCTCGGCAAGCACCAGCGCGACCGCCTGCGCGAATTCCTCGCGAACCGGACCGTGTCCCGTCGTGGATCCACCGACGCACACCTCGTCGTGCTCGCCGGGCCGACGGCGGTCGGTAAGGGTGCCGTCGCCGGCTATATCCGCGAGAACTACCCCGATGTGCATCTTTCCGTGTCGGCGACGACCCGTGCCCCGCGGCCGGGCGAAGTCGAAGGAAAGAGCTACTTCTTCGTCTCCGACGCCGAATTCGACCGTATGGTCGCGTCGGGGGAGCTGCTCGAGTGGGCCGTCGTCCACAATGCCTTCCGCTACGGGACCCCTCGCGAGCCCGTGGAACAGGCACTCGCGAGCGGACACAGCGTCCTCCTCGAAATCGACCTTCAGGGCGCACGCTCCGTGCGCGCGGCCATGTCCGAAGCGCGAATGGTCTTCCTGCTTCCGCCGAGCTGGGATGAACTGGTCCGCCGCCTCATCGGCCGCGGCACCGAAAGCCCCGCGGAACAGGCACGCCGCCTGGAGACCGCGAAGCTCGAGCTGGCGGCCCAGGACGAGTTCGATTTCCGTGTGGTCAACCAGGAGGTCAATGTGGCGGCCCGGGAAGTCGTAGACTTGATGAATCTGCGTAAAGCACCCTCGCTGCTTTAACGCACTCCGACTTATCCGTCTACTCGCCGCAAACGCTCTGAAGGAGTGCCACCTTGGCCAACAAGCCCACCGGTATCATTGACCCGCCCATCGACGACCTGCTCACCAAGGTCGACTCCAAGTACGCGCTCGTGATCTTCGCGTCCAAGCGCGCTCGTCAGATCAACGACTACTACGCTGACCTGCACGAAGGCAGCCTCTTCGACAACGTCGGACCGCTCGTCGACTCGACCGTTGACGACAAGCCGCTCTCCGTCGCCCTCCGCGAAATCAACGAAGACAAGCTCGTTTCCCGACCGATCGTCGAGTAACACGAAGCAGACCAGAAGCACACCAGAAGCGCGCAGGATGTCGCAAGGACGCACGATCGTCGTCGGAATCACCGGCGGCATCGCCGCGTACAAAGCGGTCAACATCGTGCGCGCTTTTGTGCTGCTCGGGGACTCCGTCCACGTGGTGGCGACCCCAGCGGCCCTGCGCTTCGTCGGCAGGCCGACACTCGAGGCGATCTCCCGGAACCCGGTGCACACCGACCTCTACGAGGGCGTCGCCGAAGTCCGCCACGTCGCGATCGGGCAGTCGGCGGACCTGATCGTGGTGGCCCCTGCGACGGCGAACACGATCGCCAAGCTCGCGGCCGGCCTCGCCGACGACCTGCTCGGCAACACGATCCTCGCGAGCACCGCGCCACTCGTGATCGCCCCGGCGATGCACACCGAGATGTGGAACAACCCGGCGACCGTGCACAACGTGCAGACCCTCCGGAACCGCGGCGTCATCGTCGTCGGCCCCGGCGTGGGACGCCTGACCGGATCGGATTCCGGTGCCGGCCGGATGGAAGAACCCGACGTCATCGTCGCTGCGGCCCTCGCCGCCCTTCACCCGGGAACCCCGGCCAGAGACCTCTCCGGCAGGCGCATCGTCATCACAGCCGGCGGCACCAGGGAACCCCTCGACCCCGTCCGCTTCCTCGGCAATCGATCGAGTGGCAAGCAGGGCGTCCGCCTCGCCGAAGCCGCCACCGCGCGGGGAGCGTCGGTCGTGCTCATCGCGGCGAACCTCGAGATCCCGGTACCCGCGGGCATCGAGACCCGCCTCGTCGGCACCGCACTCGAACTCCAGTCCGCCGTGACCGACGCGGCTGCGGGCGCGGACGCCGTCATCATGGCCGCAGCGGTCGCGGACTACCGCCCGGCCACGGTCCGCGGCGACAAGATCAAGAAAGACGACGAGGGGGACACCCTCACCCTCGAACTCGTCAGGAACCCGGACATCCTCGCGGGCCTCGCCGCGGCGAAGACCACCGGTCAGCTCGTGATCGGATTCGCGGCAGAGACGGAGGCGGACCCCGACCGGCTCCTCTCCCTCGGCCGCGAGAAGCTCGCGCGCAAGGGCTGCGACTACCTTGTTCTCAACAGGGTCGGCTGGACCGAAGGGTTCGCCGCGGAACGCAACGAGGTTCGGATCCTCGATTCTGCCGGAGTTATAGTGGCGGAGGCCGCGGGGACAAAAATGTCGGTGGCCGGACGCATCCTTGACGTTGTGGTCGCCGGACTCGGCTGATCCCCTCCATCCATACTTTTCTACCAACGACACAGAGACAGGCCAGATGAGCGATCTTCGCCTCTTCACTTCCGAATCCGTCACCGAAGGTCACCCGGACAAGATCTGCGACCAGATCTCCGACAGCATCCTCGACGCCCTCCTCACCGAGGACCCGAACAGCCGCGTCGCCGTCGAGACCCTGGTCACGACCGGCCTCGTCCACGTCGCCGGCGAAGTCTCGACGGAAGCGTACGTCGAGATCCCGTCGATCGTGCGCAAGTGCATCACCGACATCGGCTACGACTCCTCCGACGTCTGGTTCGACGGCCGCTCCTGCGGCGTTGAGATCTCCATCGGCGGCCAGTCTCCCGACATCGCCCAGGGCGTCGACGACGCCTTCGAGCACCGCGAACAGGCGAGTGCCGAAGACTACGACCGCCAGGGTGCCGGGGACCAGGGCATCATGTTCGGCTACGCCACCCGGGAGACCCCCGAGCTCATGCCGATCCCGATCTGGATCGCGCACCGCCTCGCCGAACGCCTCGCCGAAGTCCGCAAGTCCGGCGAACTCGACTACCT
This sequence comes from Cryobacterium glucosi, assembly GCF_004402235.1. GTDB lineage: Bacteria > Actinomycetota > Actinomycetes > Actinomycetales > Microbacteriaceae > Cryobacterium > Cryobacterium glucosi. The sequence goes on along the minus strand of NZ_SOFS01000012.1, from coordinate 300,535 downwards.
CCGCCCCGACGGCAAGACCCAGGTCACGATCGGCTACGACGGCATCATCCCGCGCACCGTCGAGACCGTCGTCCTGTCCACCCAGCACGCCCCTTCCGTCACGACGGAGCGTCTTCGCGCCGAGGTCGAAGAGCTCGTGATCCGCCCGGTGCTGTCCCGCGTCGAACTCGATTCCTCGAGCCTGACCATGCTGATCAACCCGACGGGCCGCTTCGAGATCGGTGGCCCCCAGGGCGACGCCGGACTCACCGGCCGCAAGATCATCATCGACACCTACGGCGGATCCAGCCGTCACGGCGGTGGCGCCTTCAGCGGCAAGGACCCGTCCAAGGTCGACCGCTCCGCCGCCTACGCGATGCGCTGGGTCGCCAAGAACGCCGTGGCAGCCGGGCTGGCCGAACGGCTCGAGATCCAGGTCGCATACGCGATCGGCAAAGCAGCGCCCGTCGGGCTCTACGTCGAGACCTTCGGAACAGGGGCACTGCCGGACAAGGAGATCACCGCGGCGATCCGCGAGGTCTTCGACCTGCGACCGGCCGCGATCATCCACCACCTCGACCTGCTCCGCCCGATCTACCAGAAGACGGCGACATACGGTCATTTCGGTCGCGAGCTCCCCGAGTTCACTTGGGAGAGGCTGGACCGCGTCGACGAGCTGAGAAGCGCCTCCGGGATCTGATCATGGGACGCACGGGCCTCGTGGCACGCGTCCTGATCGAGTCGACACTGCCCCAGCTCGACCATCTCTTCGATTACGGCATCCCGGACGACCTCGCCGCGGCCGCGCGGCCGGGAGTGCGGGTCCGGGTGCCCCTGCGCTCGGCCGGACGCGTCGCCGACGGCTACCTGATCGAGGTCCTCGATGCCGGGGGAGCCGTCCTCGCGACCCTGAACGCACCGGTGTCCGGCATCGAGCCCCCGAAGGACGCCGCCGCCGACTTCCATGGCGCCCTGAGCCCGGTCGAGGCCATCGTGTCCGCTGCCCCTGTGCTCACGGCGGAGGTCTGGCGGCTCGCACGTCGCGTCGCCGACCGCGCGGCCGGCAACGCGAGCGACGTGCTCCGGCTCGCGATCCCCCCTCGCGCTGTGCGGGTCGAGAAGGCCTGGCTCGCCGCGCAGGACGAAGCCGCGCAGGACGAAGCCGCGCAGGACGAAGCCGAACCTGCTCCGGAAGCCGAACCGGCGGCATCCGCCGGTTTCGCTGACTACCCGGCCGGTCTGCTCGACGCGGCCCTGGCCGAGCAGAGGCGCCTCAGCGTGGCCGCCGTACCCGCCCTCGTCGCCCTGCCGGACGGGCGCACCGTCGGCCACTGGGCCACCACGATGGCCGAACTCGCCACGGCAACCGTTCGGAGCGGGCGAAGCGCCATCCTCTGCGTTCCCGACTACCGCGACCAGGACCAGCTCCAGGCCGCCCTCGATGCCTGCGCGCCCGCGGGAACCGTGAGCAGGGTCGATGCCCGCCAGCCCAACCCCGAGCGCTACCGCGCCTTCCTCGCCTGCCTGGAACCCACCCCGCGGATCATCCTCGGCAACCGGTCTGCGGTCTACGCGCCGGCGCACAACCTCGGGGCGATCCTGCTCTGGGACGACGGGGACCCCCTGCACTCCGAACCGCTCAGCCCCTACGTCCATGCCCGCGACGCAGCACTGGTCCGCCAGGCCCTGAGCGGGTGCGCACTGATGTTCTTCGGGCACACCCGCAGCGTGCCCGTGCAGCGGCTCCTCGAACTGGGCTTTCTCGGCGAGGCGCACCCCCTGAGCCCTCGGCATCCCCGGGTGATCCCTACTGAATTCCAGCTCAGTCCCGACCGCCAGGAGCGGACCAACCGGATCCCCTCCGCCGCCTGGCAGGTGGCCAGGGCCGCCCTCGCTGACGGACCCGTCCTCGTCCAGGTCGCGAGCCCCGGGTACGCGCCGACCCTCGCCTGCCAGACCTGCAAGAAATCGGCCCGCTGCACGCACTGCCAGGGACCGCTCGCCCTCGCGAGCGCGAACGCCGTGCCGTCCTGCCGTTGGTGCGGCAAGCTTGCGGCAGGCTGGAGCTGCCTGCACTGTGAGGGCAGGTCCCTGCGGGTGGTGTCCCTCGGAACCGGGCGCACCGCCGAGGAACTGGGCCGCGCCTTTCCCGGCGCGCTGGTCCTCGTCGCCGACGGGGAGCATCCGCTGCAGCAGATCGGGGCCGCCCCTGCCCTCGTCGTCGCGACGCGCGGTGCCGAGCCGATCCCCGAAGGCGGCTACCGGGCGATCCTCCTGCTCGACGGTGAGAAGATGCTCGCCCGCGAGTCCCTCGGCGTCGCAGAGGACTGCCTGCGCTGGTGGAGCAACGCAGCAGCCCTCGCCGCCCCCGGCGCGTCCGTCATGCTCGCCGGCGTCGGCGGGGCACTCGCGACGGCGCTCAACGCGTGGCAGCCCGGTGCCTTCGCAGCGGCAGAACTCGCTGACCGCAGGCAGCTGCGCTTCCCGCCCGCCGTGCGCGTCGCCTCTGTGACGGGGACCGCCGCCGATGTCGCAGCGGCGGTCGAGGATCTCACGGACGTTCCCGGCCTCGATGTGCTCGGTCCTGTCACAACCGTCGACCCCCTCGTCCGGGCCGTCGTGCGGTTCAACTACGTCGACGGCGACGACGTGGCGAGGCTCGTGAAGGCTGCGATTGTGCGCAATGCAGCGCGCCGCCGCCGGGCCAAGGGCGCCGCCTTCCGCCCGGCACCTACACTCAAAGTACGATTCGACGACCCGGAGCTGCTCTAAATGAAACTCGTATTCGCGGGCACGCCCCAGGTGGCGGTGCCCAGTCTCCAGGCCCTTGCCGACTCGCCGCACTCCATCGCGGCGGTCATCACCCGGGCGGATGCCCCCCTCGGCCGGAAGCGCGTGCTCACCCCGTCACCCCTCGCGCAGGCCGCTGCCGGGCTCGGACTTCCGCTGCTCAAGACCAATCGCCTCGACGCTGCGGCGACGGAACGAATCGAAGCCATCGAACCCGACCTCGGCGTCATCGTCGCATACGGCGGGCTCGTGCGGGAACCCCTGCTCTCCGTTCCCCGCCTCGGCTGGATCAATCTGCACTTCTCCCTGCTGCCGCGCTGGCGCGGGGCAGCGCCCGTGCAGCGCGCCATCATGGCCGGAGACGAACGGACGGGAGCCGCGGTCTTCCAGCTCGTCGCCGAGCTCGACGCCGGCGCCGTGTTCGCGAGCTTCTCCGAACCGATCTCCCGGCACGCGACCGCCGGCGGGCTCCTCGAGTCCCTGAGTCACAGCGGTGCCGTGCTGCTCAGGAACGTCGTCGACCAGCTCGAGGCCGGCACGATCGAGGCGGTGCCCCAGGTGGGCGAGCCGACCACGGCCGCCAAGCTCGGCCTCGCCGACGCCAGGATCGACTGGGCCGCATCCGCTGAGGTCGTCTACAACCGGGTGCGCGGCGTGACGCCGGAACCCGGAGCCTTCACCATGCTCGGCGAAGCGCGCCTCAAGGTCCTCGACCTCGCGCCGACCCACGGCGCCCAGCCGCTTCCGGCGGGCGTGATTCGCGAATTCGACAAGAAAGTGCTGGTTGGAACCGGGACGGAGCCGCTAGAGCTCGTCACGGTGCAACCGGCTGGAAAGACACAGATGAAGGCAATCGACTGGTGGCGCGGCATGGCGGCGACGGACGTGGTCGCCTCATGAGCGTCCAACAGCACCAGGGCTTCGTCCAGCCCGCCCGCCGCGTCGCCTACGAGGTCATCGCGGCCGTCCGTGAGTCGGACGCCTACGCGAACCTGTTGCTGCCGACCCGTATCCAGCGGGCCGCCCTCAGCACGGCGGATGCCGCCCTCGCCACCGAACTGACCTACGGCACCCTGCGCATGCAGGGCTACTACGATCTCGTGATCGCGGAAGCGGCCGGCCGGCCGGTCTCCGCGATCGACCCGGCCATTCTCGACGTACTGCGCCTCGGCGCCCACCAGCTGCTCGCGACGCGCGTCGCGACCCACGCCGCCGTCAACGAATCCGTCGAACTGGCCCGCCAGGTCGGCTCCCGTGCAGCGACGGGCTTCACCAACGGCGTGCTTCGCACCATCTCCCGCTCGACCCCGGAGGAGTGGCGCGAACGGGTCCTCGCCGGAGCAGGCTCCGCGGACGACCGGCTCGCCGCCGAACACTCGCACCCGGTGTGGGTCGTGCGCGCATTCAGGCAGTCGCTGCGCCTCGAAGGCCGTGAGGACGAACTCGAAGACCTGCTTATCGCCGATAACGCCGCCCCCCGGGTCAACATGGTCGCGCTGCCTGGCATCACGACAGCAGAGGAGACCGCCGGCCTCGGCCGACCCAACGAGTACTCCCCGGTCGGGTTCATGCTCGCGGGCGGAGACCCCGTTCACCTCGTCACCGACCACGACGGCCGCATCCGGGTGCAGGACGAGGGTTCGCAGCTCGCAGCACTCACCCTGAGCCGGGCACGCCCCATCACGCCGGGAGAACGCTGGCTTGACCTCTGCGCCGGACCCGGCGGCAAGGCGGCCCTGCTCGCCGCAGAAGCGCGCGCGGGTGGCGCCGAACTCGTTGCAAACGAGCTCGTTCCGGCGAGGGCCACGCTCGTGCGCCGCGCCCTCTCCGCGGTCCCGGGCACCGTTCCGGTCTGGGAACTCGACGGGACCCGCATCGCCGTCAACCACTCCGAGGAATTCGACCGCATCCTGCTCGACGCACCGTGCACGGGTCTCGGCGCACTGCGTCGCCGGCCGGAGGCGCGCTGGCGCAAGCTTCCGCGCGACGTCGCCGAACTCTCCGACCTGCAGTCCGGCCTCATCGACGCGGCGCTCGGCGCACTGAAGCCCGGCGGCCTCCTTGCATACGTCACGTGCTCACCGCACATCGCGGAGAGCCGCGGCATTGTCGCCACGGCGCTGAAGAAGTGGGGAGACCGGGTGCGGGCCGTCGACACGGCCGCGGTCGTCCAGGGATTCAGCGGCACCCCGCTCGACCTGCCGGGCGACGGAACGAGCGTGCAGCTGTGGCCGCACCGCCACGGAACCGACGCGATGTTCATCACCCTGCTCGAGCGCACCGCTTAGCAATACTCGTGAGGTGTCGCATATCGACGTTCGCCGGGCGAATGAAGGTCGATGTGCGACACCTCACGGAGTGGGGTGGCATGCCTGCGGCGATAGGGTGAAGGCATGCCGATCAGGATCAGCCCCAGCATTCTCGCCGCAGACTTCGCGAACCTGGAACGCGACCTCGGTCGCATCCGCACCGCCGACCTCGTGCACGTCGACGTGATGGACAACCATTTCGTGCCGAACCTCACCTTCGGGCTCCCCGTCGCCGAGCGCATCATGCAGGTCTCTGCGCTGCCCGTCGACGCGCACCTCATGATCGAGGATCCGGAACGGTGGGCACCGAAATTCGCCGAGGCCGGAGCGTTCTCCGTGACCTTCCACGGTGAGGCGACGACCAACCCGGTCGCGCTTGCGCGCAAGCTCCGGGCAGCAGGCGCCCGCGCGGGCATCGCCCTGAAGCCGGGCACCGCCATCGAGCCGTACCTCGAGTTCCTCGCCGAATTCGACCAGGTCCTCGTGATGACCGTCGAGCCCGGTTTCGGCGGCCAGAGCTTCCTGCCGTCGACCATGCGCAAGCTCCGCACGGTGGCGGATGCCGTCAGGGCCAGTGGCAGGGACATCTGGCTGCAGGTCGACGGCGGCATCACGGAGGAGACCATCGTCGTGGCCGCAGAGGCGGGCGCGGATACCTTCGTCGCCGGCTCGAGCGTGTTCGGTTTCCCGGATCCCGAGGCCCGGATCGCTCTCCTGAGGACTGCTGCGACCGCGCACTCGCACGCGCACTAGTAACCTAGGGGAGTGAAAACATTCGACAACCTCTTCGCTGAACTGGGCGAAAAAGCACTCAACCGGCCGGAAGGCTCCGGAACCGTCCATGAACTCGACGCGGGAGTGCATGCCATCGGCAAGAAGATCGTCGAAGAAGCTGCCGAAGTCTGGATGGCAGCGGAGTTCCAGAGCGACGAGGAAACCGCCGCAGAGATGAGCCAGCTGCTCTACCACGTGCAGGTCATGATGCTGGCGAAGGGGCTCACCCTCGCCGACGTCTACAAGCACCTCTGAACCGGCCGCCGCAGCGGCCGGCGCCGCCATCCCTACCCCGAGAACTGACCTGCTGAGAGTGTTGAGATGCTGAGAATTGCCGTGCCCAACAAGGGCTCCCTGTCCGAAACCGCGGCGCAGATGCTGCACGAGGCCGGGTACACCGGGCGTCGCGACCCGCGCGACCTCGTCGTGTCCGACCCGCGCAACGGCGTCGAGTTCTTCTACCTGCGTCCGCGGGACATCGCCACCTACGTCGGCAGCGGGGCGCTCGACGTCGGAATCACCGGCCGGGACCTTCTGCTTGATTCCGGCTCCCCGGCACGGGAGATCGCGAGCCTCGACTTCGGCGACTCGACCTTCCGCTTCGCGGGCCCCGCCGGACGCTTCGGCGAGCTGAGTGACCTCGAAGGGCTCCGCGTCGCGACGAGCTACCCCGGTCTCGTCGAAGCCTTCCTGGCCCGTCACTCCGTCACGGTCACCCTCGTGACCCTCGACGGCGCCGTCGAGTCCGCCGTCCAGCTGGGTGTCGCGGATGCTGTCGCCGACGTCGTCTCGACCGGAACGACCCTGCGCAAGGCCGGCCTCGAGATCTTCGGCCCGGTCATCCTCGAATCGACGGCGGTCCTGATCACCTCCGAGAACGAGAACGCCGGCATCCACACGCTCCTCCGCCGTCTGCAGGGCGTGCTCGTCGCCCGCCAGTACGTGCTGATGGACTACGACATCCCGCTCGTCAAACTCGACGCGGCCTGCCTGCTCGCCCCCGGGATCGAGTCACCCACGGTGTCGAGCCTGCACGACCCCGACTGGGTCGCCGTGCGCGTGATGGTCCCGCGTCACGACAGCAACCACATCATGGACGCCCTCTACGAGCTCGGCGCCCGGGCCATCCTGATCAGCGCCATCCACAACGCCCGCCTGTAGAACCCGATTGTGGGCAGAATAGCAACGGGCGGAACAACACTGGGCAGCAGAGCCCCGGAGGTGCAATCGTGAGTCTTGCCGTGCGGGTCATCCCGTGCCTCGACGTGGCCAACGGCCGGGTCGTCAAAGGCGTCAACTTCCAGAACCTCAGGGACGCGGGCGACCCGGTCGAACTGGCGCGACGGTACTACGAGCAGGGTGCAGACGAACTCACGTTCCTCGACGTCACCGCGACCGTCGACAACCGGGCGACGACGTACGACGTCGTGCGCGCCACAGCGGAGCAGGTCTTCATCCCGCTCACCGTCGGCGGCGGGATCCGGGGAGTCGAAGACGTCTCGCGGCTGCAGGCGAGCGGCGCTGACAAGGTCGGCGTCAATAGCGCCGCAATCCTCCGCCCTGCCCTGATCGGCGAGATCGCCGACCGCTTCGGTTCACAGGTGCTCGTGCTGTCCCTCGACGTGAAGCGCAGCGACCGCACGGAATCCGGGTTCGTCGTGACGACCCACGGCGGCCGCACGGAGACCGACCTCGACGCCCTCGCCTGGGCCAGGCTCGCGATCGAACTCGGAGCGGGGGAGCTGCTCGTCAACTCCATCGACGCGGACGGGACCAAGAATGGCTTCGACCTCGAGCTGATCGGCCTCATGCGCGAAATCAGCAGCGTACCCGTGATCGCCTCCGGCGGCGCTGGACGGGTCGAAGATTTTCCGCCCGCGATCCGGGCAGGCGCAGACGCCGTCCTCGCGGCATCCGTCTTTCACAACGGCGAACTCAGTATCGGAGACGTCAAACACGAACTCGCCAGGGAAGGACTCGTGGTGCGCTGATGACACCCCTGCAGACCATCGAGGATGCCCTCGGGTGCGCCGTCTTCAATGCGGACGGCCTCCTGCCCGCCGTGATCCAGCAGTGGGACACCCGCGAGGTGCTCATGCTGGGCTGGATGAACGAGGAAGCCCTCCGGCGGACCTTCTCAGAGGGCCGCGTGACATTCTGGTCACGTTCGCGCCAGGAATACTGGCGCAAGGGCGACACGTCCGGGCACGCTCAGTACGTGCGCGGCGCAGCGTTCGACTGCGACGCAGACACCCTGCTCGTCCAGGTCGACCAGGTCGGCGGGGCCTGCCACACCGGAACCCACACGTGCTTCGACGGGCGGGACATCGACGTCGCCCACGGCGCCAGGCCCGATGCGACAGACCCCGATGCGACAGACCCCGATGCGACAGACCCCGACGCGACAGACGGAGAACACGCATGACGACGGATTCCCAGACGAGTACGGCCGGCACGACGACGGCCGCGCAGTTCGACGCGCTGGTAGCAGGGCACCGCGTCATCCCCGTGATCCGCGAACTCTTCGCGGACGGGGAGACCCCCGTCGGCATCTACCGCAAACTCGCGGCCGGTCAACCGGGCAGCTTCCTGCTCGAGTCGGCGGAACAGGGCGGCATCTGGTCGCGGTTCTCCTTTGTCGGGGTGTCGTCGTTCGGCGTCCTGACCCAGCAGGGTTCGGAAACCCGGTGGATCCCCTACGGCGTCGACGCCGCACGCGTCCTCGGCCCGGCAGCGGCCCAGCCGCCGCTCGAGGCCCTCGCCACCCTGTACGCCCGCTGGCAGACGCCGCGGCTTCCCGGGCACCCGCCGTTGACCGGCGGTCTCGTCGGGTTCATCGGCTGGGAGGCCGTTCGTCAGCTGGAACGCCTGCCCAACCAGCCCACCGCAGACTATGACGTACCAGGCCAGGCCTTCAGTTTCGTGGCAGACCTCGTCGCGATCGACCACAAGTTCGGCACGGTCCAGCTGATCGCCAACGTCCTGAACGACGGGATCGACGCCGCGGACACGCTCTGGGCGACCGCCCAGGCCAGGCTCGATTCGATGCAGGCCAGGCTCGCCGTGCCTGCGGAGGCCTGGCTCGCCGAGGTCGACATGTCGGCCCCCGCGACGATGCGCGCCCGCACCACCCGCGACGACTTCCTGGCCTCCGTCGACACCGCCAAGCGGCACATCGTCGACGGGGACATCTTCCAGGTCGTCATCTCCCAGCGTTTCGACCAGGAGTGCACGGCCGACCCGATCGACGTCTACCGGGTGCTCCGCAGCCTCAACCCGAGCCCGTACATGTACCTGCTCGGCCTCGAGTCCGCGACAGGGGAACCGTACTGGATCGTCGGATCGTCCCCTGAGGCCCTCGTCAAGGTCCAGAACGGGCGCGTGTTCACCCACCCGATCGCCGGATCCAAGCCGCGCGGTACCACCCCGGAGCAGGACGCCGACTTCGAGACCGAGCTCGCCGGTGACCCCAAGGAAGGTGCGGAACACCTGATGCTCGTCGACCTCGCCAGGAACGACCTGCTCAAGGTCTGCGCACCCGGCTCCGTCGAGGTCACCGAGTTCAAACGCATCGAGCGATTCAGCCACATCATGCACCTCGTCTCGTCCGTCGAGGGCAACCTGCTGCAGGGGAAGACGGCCATCGACGTGTTCCGGGCGACCTTCCCGGCCGGAACCCTGTCCGGGGCGCCGAAGCCGCGGGCGCTCGAAATCATCGACGATCTCGAGCCCACCCAGCGCGGTGTCTACGGGGGAGTGGTCGGCTACTTCGGGTTCGCCGGGGACGCGGACCTGGCCATCGCCATCCGCACCGCCACGATCAGCAACGGTGTGGCCAGGGTGCAGGCCGGGGGAGGCCTCGTCGCAGACTCCGATCCCGCGAGCGAGTTCCAGGAATCGGTCAACAAGGCCGCGGCACCGCTGCGCGCCGTCGCGATCGCCAACGCCATGAAGCGGGTGCACTAGGTGAAGCGAACCGGTCGCACCCTCAAGCTCCGGCTGGTGCTCCTCGTCATCGCCGCGAGCGGACTCGCGCTCCTCGCCTGGAGCCAGGTCTGGATCGACGTGCGCGTCGTGCAGGGGTCATCGACCGTCGACCTGCCGATCAGCGGTTCGACCGCAGCGGGCGCGCTGAGCGCCCTCGCCCTCGCCGGGCTCGCCCTCGCCGGCGCACTCACGATCGCGGGCCCCGTGATCCGGGTCGTACTCGGCGCCCTCGAGGTGCTTCTCGGCTTCTCGGTCTCCCTCGGTGCCGGCCTCGCCATCGGCAACCCCGCCGCAGCGAGCGCGGCCGCGATCACCAAAGCGACGGGCATCGCGGGTAACGCCTCGATCCAGGACGGCGTCACTGCGGCCGCCCTCACACCCTGGGCCTTCGCCGGCTTCGCGGCCGGTGTCATCATGGCCGCGGCCGGTGTCGGCATCCTCGTCACGAATCGCCGCTGGCCCGGCGCGACGAGTCGATACCAGGCCGTGCGCTTCGAGCCCGCGGACGGTGCACCCGGCGGCCAGCCGGCTGCTTCCGCCGGTGAAGACGCGCGAGAGGATGCCGTCATCACCTGGGACGGGCTCACGCGCGGCGATGATCCCACCGAAACGGCCGGTGACCGGTGATCGGCGCCGCCGCTAGACTTGAGCCGCACCAGGACCCACAATCCACGCGTCCGCAGATGACGCCCATGCGTACGCAGTTGACGCCCAGAAGGAGAACCATGAGCTTCGAGTCGGTAGACCCAGGCGAAGGCCACTCGATCGCGGCCTGGACGGCTGTCGTCGTCATGCTCGTCGCGATCACGATCGGCACCGTCGCCTTCTTCCTCGATGTGCCGTGGCTGGTGTGGGCCTCTGTCGTCCTCCTCGTCCTCGGCCCGATCGCCGGGTTCGTACTGAGCCGGCTGGGCTACGGCGTCGCCGACGCAGCGCCGCACGAAAGTCATTAGCCGAGTGCTGTCCGAACTCCTCGCCGGGGCACTGTCAGACGCCGCTGAACGGCGCCTCACCCGTCCGTTCGCCGCCGTCGAATCGGCGGCCCTCGATCGCGCCCCCGCCATCGACGCACTGCACGCCCTCGCACCGGCCGACAGGGTCAAGATCATCGCGGAAGTGAAGCGGGCGAGTCCTTCCCGGGGCACCCTCGCCGAGATCTCGGACCCTGCCGCCCTCGCCGTCTCCTATGAGTTCGGCGGGGCGAGCGCCATCAGCGTGCTCACAGAGGGACGCCGTTTCCTCGGGTCCCTCGCCGACCTCGAACAGGTGCGATCCGCCGTGTCCATCCCTGTCCTCCGCAAGGACTTCATCGGCGAGCCGTACCAGGTCCTCGAGGCCAGGGCCGCGGGCGCAGACCTCGTGCTCCTCATCGTCGCGGCACTCGACCAGGCCACCCTCGGGTCCCTCCAGGCCCTCGTCCGCGAACTCGGCATGACGGCCCTCGTCGAGACCCATAGCGCCGAAGAAGTCGACCGTGCGCTGGATATCGGTGCAAGCCTCGTCGGGGTCAACGCCCGCGACCTGTCGACGTTCCAGCTCGACCAGGAGCTCTTCGGCCGCCTCGCAGACCGGATCCCCTCCGGTGTCATCCGCGTCGCCGAATCAGCGGTCAAGACGGCCGCGGACGTCGCCCACTATCGTGCCGCCGGCGCCGACGTCGTCCTCGTCGGCGAAGCGCTCGTCACGAACGATCCCATCCTCACCCTTACCGAATTTCTGGCGGTCTAAATGTCCACGTCCCTTCGAACCGAAACAGGCCCGTACTTCGGCGACTTCGGAGGCCGGTTCGTCCCGGAGTCGCTCGTCGCAGCCCTCGACGAGCTCACGAACGAATATGCGCTGGCCAAGGTCGACCCGGCCTTCGCCGCTGAGCTGATGGAACTGCACAGGAGCTACACCGGCCGACCGTCGATCATCACGGAGGTGCCGCGGTTCGCCGCGCACGCCGGCGGCGCCCGGGTGATCCTCAAGCGCGAAGACCTCAACCACACCGGGTCACACAAGATCAACAACGCCCTCGGCCAGGCGCTTCTTACCAAGCGCATCGGCAAGACCCGGGTCATCGCCGAGACCGGCGCCGGCCAGCACGGCGTCGCGACCGCGACCGTCGCCGCGCTGTTCGGGCTCGAGTGCGTCGTCTACATGGGCGAGGTCGACACCGAACGGCAGGCCCTCAACGTCGCACGGATGCGCCTCCTCGGTGCAGAGGTCGTCTCCGTCCGCACCGGGTCGCGCACCCTGAAGGACGCGATCAACGACGCCATGCGCGACTGGGTCACGAACGTCGAGACCACCAACTACATCTTCGGCACCGTCGCAGGTCCGCACCCCTTCCCCGCGATGGTGCGCGACTTCCAGAAGATCATCGGAGAAGAGGCCCGCGCCCAGGTGCTCGAACTCACCGGGCGCCTCCCCGACGCCGTCACCGCGTGCGTCGGCGGCGGTTCCAACGCCATCGGAATCTTCGACGCCTTCCTGGACGACCCTGCTGTCGCCCTCTACGGGTACGAAGCAGGCGGAGAGGGCATCGAGACCCCGCGCCACGCCGCGACCCTGACCAAGGGACGCCCGGGGATCCTGCACGGGGCGCGCAGCCTCATGCTGCAGGACGAGGACGGCCAGACCGTCGAGTCGCACTCCATCTCGGCCGGACTCGACTACCCGGGGGTCGGACCGGAGCACTCCTGGCTCTCGACCATCGGACGGGCGACGTACCTGCCCGTCACCGACGCCGCGGCGATGGACGCGTTCCGCCTCCTCAGCCGCACGGAGGGCATCATCCCGGCGATCGAGTCGGCCCATGCCCTCGCCGGAACCCTCGAGCTCGGCAAACGGCTCGGACCGGAGGCGACCATCCTGGTCAGCCTCAGCGGTCGCGGGGACAAGGACATGGAAACGGCGGGCCGATACTTCGACCTGCTCGACGAGGGTGCACAGCAGCTATGACCGCAACGACGAAGACCAGCACACCGATGACGCCCAACCGCACCAGCAGGGTCGAAGCCACGATCGCCCGGCGCAAGGCAGAGGGCGGCGGTGCCCTGATCGGCTATCTTCCCGTCGGATTCCCCACCCTCGCTGAGAGCATCGAGGCCGCCGTCGCCCTCGCGGAGAACGGCGTCGACATCATCGAGCTCGGGCTCCCGTACTCCGACCCCGTGATGGACGGCCCCGTGATCCAGGCGGCCACCCAGCAGGCCCTCGCCAACGGTTTCCGGCTCCGCCACGGAATCGAAGCCGTCGCGGCGATCACCGCACGCGTCGACGCCCCTGTCCTCGTGATGACCTACTGGAACCCGATCCTGCAGTACGGGGTCGACCGCTTCGCCGACGACCTGCTCGCCGCAGGCGGCGCAGGCCTGATCACCCCCGACCTCATCCCCGACGACGCAGCAGACTGGTTCGCGGCGAGCGACCGCACCGGGCTCGACCGGGTCTTCCTCGCCGCGCCCTCGTCGTCAGACGAACGGCTCGCCCACGCGGTCGAGGTCAGCCGGGGTTTCGTGTACGCCGTCTCCACCATGGGCATCACCGGGGCGCGTTCCGACGTCGACTCGGCCGCCCGCATCCTGATCGACCGGCTGCGCCTCGCCGGCGCGACGAGCGCGTGCGTCGGGCTCGGGATCTCGACACCGGAGCAGGTGCGCGAGATCCTCGGCTACGCGGACGGCGCCATCGTCGGTTCCGCGCTGGTCAAGGCGCTGTCCGACGGGGGAGTCCCCGCCCTCGGAGCCCTGGCCGCCCGGCTTGCAGCCGGAGCGACCGGGATCCGCGCCGCCGTTTAGGGCACGCGACCGTTTAGGGTAAGTTGACCGAGGCGAGCTCCCACGCTTCCCCGCTACGAAAGGTAATACCCAGGTGTCTTTTCTGCTGAGCATTCCGAGCCCAGGCCCCGAGTGGAGTTCTTTCAACCTCGGTATGTTCCCGATCCACGCGTACGCGCTGTGCATCCTGGCCGGCATCATCGCGGCGACGGTCATGACGAGCAGGCGCCTCAGCAATCGCGGCGGCGAGCCGGGCGTCGTGCTCGACATCATCCTCTGGGCCGTTCCGCTCGGCATCGTCGGCGCCCGGGCGTACCACGTGCTCACCCACCCTGCCGACTACTTCTACGCCGGTGCGAACCCCTGGGAGGTCTTCGCGATCTGGCACGGCGGAAACGCCATCTTCGGTGCGCTCATCGGCGGGGCCGTCGGAGCATACATCGGCTGCCGGATCTCCGGCGTGAAATTCTGGTCCTTCGCGGATGCCCTCGCCCCCGGAATGCTCATCGCGCAGGCGATGGGACGCCTCGGCAACTGGTTCAACACCGAACTGTTCGGCCTGCCGACGACCCTGCCCTGGGGCCTCGAGGTGCCGTCGACCAACCCGGCCTTCCCCGTCGGGCTCCCGGCCGGCACCCTGTTCCACCCGACCTTCCTCTACGAGATGATCTGGAACACGATCGGCGTGATCGTCATCCTCCTCATCGAACGCCGGATCACGCTCCGCTGGGGCCGCGCCTTCGGTGTGTACCTGGTCTGGTACGGCCTCGGCCGGACGTTCTTCGAATCGATCCGCATCGACCCGAGCGAGATCTTCTTCGGAATCCGCACCAACGTCTGGGCAGCGATCATCGCGGTGGTCCTCGGCATCATCCTCATCGTGGTGCAGGGCCGCAGGCACCCCGGACTCGAAGTCAGCGTCTATCGCCCAGGTCGGGAATGGAAGCGCCCCGTCCCTGAGGTAGAATCTGAAGAGTTTGATACGGATTTCGAGGACCACGGTGATGAGGCCGTCGAACCCGCCGCATCGGGCGACGTTGCAGCCACAAGCACCAGCAACCCGCGCCTCCAGGCCTGAGACCGTACACCCGGCTCCCGCCTCCCTCCCGGTACGACGGGTCGGCGCGCAACTGTACGCAGATGATCTCCACCCCCGCGGGCCAGCGTCGTCCCCACTTGCCAGCTATCTCTGAGGACGGTCCCATGCCGCAGTCACCCCTCTTTTCCCGCTTCAGCACCGTTCCCCAGCCCCAGGGGCTGTACAACCCTGCCGACGAGCGGGACGCCTGCGGGCTCGCCATGGTCGCGACACTCCGCGGAACCGCCGGGCACGACATCATCACGATCGCCCTCGACGCCCTCCGGAACCTCGAACACCGCGGCGCGGTCGGGTCAGACGCCGGAACCGGCGACGGCGCAGGCATCATCACGCAGATCCCGCACGACTTCCTGAGCCAGGTCGTCGAATTCGAGCTCCCCGCCGCCGGGCGGTACGCCGTCGGCAACGTGTTCCTCCCGACAGACCCGACCGAACGCAGCGCCGTCAAGCGCCAGATCGGCCGGATCGCCCAGGAGGAGTGCCTCGAGATCCTCGGCTGGCGCGAAGTCCCCGTGCGCCCCGACGAGGTCGGAAACCTGGCCAGGGCGGCCATGCCCGCGATCCAGCAGCTCTTCGTCCAGAGTTCGCGCACGGAGGACGACGGTGAACGCGTCGCGGACATCGCGCTCGACCGCCAGACCGTCCGGCTGCGGAAGCGCGCGGAGCGGGAACTCGAGACGTACTTCGCGTCGCTCTCCTGCCGCACCCTGGTCTACAAGGGCATGGTCACGACCCTCCAGCTCGAACCTTTCTACCCGGACCTCTCCGACCCGCGCTTCGTCTCGAAGCTCGCCCTCGTGCACTCCCGGTACTCGACCAACACCTTCCCGTCGTGGCCGCTCGCGCAGCCGTTCCGGATGATCGCGCACAACGGTGAGATCAACACCGTGCAGGGCAACCGCAACTGGATGCGCGCGCGCCAGTCCCAGCTCGAATCCTCCCTGCTCGGAGACCTCGCCCCGCTGCTGCCGATCGTCACCCCCGGCGGCAGCGACTCCGCGTCCTTCGACGAGGTCGTCGAGCTCCTGAGCCTCTCCGGCCGCTCCCTGCCGCACGCCGTCATGATGATGGTCCCTGAGGCCTGGGAGAACCAGACCGCGCTCGACGAGGAACGACGCGCGTTCTACGAGTACCACTCGATGCTGATGGAGCCGTGGGACGGTCCCGCGGCGATCGTCTTCACCGACGGTTCCCTCGTCGGCGCCACGCTCGACCGCAACGGGCTCCGCCCCGGCCGGTACCTGATCACCGACGACGGCCTCGTCGTGCTCGCGAGCGAGATCGGCGTGCTCGACATCGACCCCGCCCGCGTGGTCCGCAAGGGCCGGCTCCGCCCCGGCAAGATGTTCCTCGTCGACACCGTCGCGGGCCGGCTGATCGAGGACGACGAGATCAAGGCAGAACTCGCCGCGATGGAACCGTGGGGGGACTGGCTCGACGCCGGCCGGATCAACCTCAAGGACCTCCCTGAGCGCGAGCACATCGTGCACCCGCCGGCATCCGTCGTGCGCCGCCAGCGCACCTTCGGCTACACCGAAGAAGAAGTGCGCATCCTGCTCGCCCCGATGGCCCGCACCGGCGGGGAACCCCTCGGCGCCATGGGCAGCGACACGCCGATCGCCGTTCTGAGCGACCGGCCCCGGCTCATCTTCGACTACTTCACCCAGCAGTTCGCCCAGGTGACAAACCCGCCCCTCGACTCGATCCGGGAGGAGGTCGTGACCTCCCTCAAGCTCGGACTCGGGCCGGAGCGGAACCTCCTGTCCGTCGGACCGGAGCATGCGCGCCAGGTGGTCCTGGACTTCCCGGTCATCGACAACGACGAACTCGCCAAGATCCAGCACATCGACCCCGCCCCCGGCAGCCGGACGACCTCGACCATCCGGGGCCTGTACCGTTTCGACGATGGCCCGGACGCCCTGGCCAACCGCATCGACGCGATGTGCCTCGAAGTCGACGACGCCATCGAGGCCGGAGCCCGTTTCATCGTGCTCTCCGACCGCGATTCCAACAAGGATCTCGCGCCGATCCCGTCGCTCCTGATGATCGCCGCCGTGCACCACCACCTGATCCGCACGGAGAACCGGATGAAGGTCGGCATTGTCGTCGAGGCCGGTGACGTGCGCGAGGTGCACCACGTCGCGCTCCTGATCGGCTATGGCGCCTCAGCGGTCAACCCGTACCTCGCGATGGAAACCTGCGAGGACCTGGTCCGCAGCGGGTACATCACGAACGTCTCACCCGAGAAGGCCGTGCGCAACGTCATCAAGGCCCTGGGCAAGGGCGTGCTCAAGATCATGTCCAAGATGGGCATCTCGACGGTGTCGTCCTATGCGGGAGCCCAGACCTTCGAGGCCGTCGGCCTGAGCCAGGACTTTGTCGCCCAGTACTTCACCGGGACGACGAGCAAGCTCGGCGGCATCGGCATCGATGTCATCGCCGCGGAAAACGAAGCACGCCACGCCTCGGCCTACCCGGAAGATGCAGCGGTCACGGCGCACGAACGCCTCAGCACCGGCGGCGAGTACCAGTGGCGCCGCGACGGCTCCCCGCACCTGTTCAACCCGGAGACGATCTTCCGGCTCCAGCACGCGACCAGGACCGGCCGTTACGACATCTTCCGCGAGTACACCAAACTCGTCGACGACCAGGCCGAGAGCCTCATGACGCTCCGCGGCATGTTCACCTTCGACACGCACAAGCGGCACCCCGTACCCCTCGACGAGGTCGAATCGGTCGCGTCGATCGTCACGCGCTTCGCGACCGGTGCGATGAGCTACGGCTCGATCTCCCCGGAGGCCCACGAAACCCTTGCGATCGCCATGAACCGGATCGGCGGCAAGTCGAACACCGGGGAGGGCGGCGAGGACCTCGACCGGCTGATCGACCCGCAGCGCCGCAGCGCCGTCAAGCAGGTCGCCTCCGGACGGTTCGGGGTGACGAGCATGTACCTGTCGCACGCCGACGACATCCAGATCAAACTCGCCCAGGGAGCCAAGCCCGGTGAGGGCGGCCAGCTGCCGCCGACCAAGGTGTATCCCTGGATCGCGCGCACCCGGCACGCCACGGCGGGCGTCGGTCTGATCTCACCGCCGCCGCACCACGACATCTACTCGATCGAAGACCTCAAGCAGCTCATCTTCGACCTCAAACGGGCGAACCCGGATGCTCGCATCCACACGAAGCTCGTCAGCCAGTCCGGCATCGGCGCTGTCGCTGCCGGCGTCGCCAAGGCGTTGTCGGACGTGATCCTGGTCTCCGGCCATGACGGCGGCACCGGGGCGAGCCCGCTCAACTCGCTCAAGCACGCGGGGACGCCCTGGGAACTCGGACTCGCGGAAACCCAGCAGACCCTGATGCTCAACGGCCTGCGTGACCGCGTCGTCCTGCAGGTCGACGGCCAGCTCAAGACCGGCAGGGACGTCATCATCGGCGCGCTGCTCGGAGCGGAGGAGTTCGGCTTCGCGACCGCGCCCCTGATCGTCGAGGGTTGCGTCATGATGCGGGTCTGTCACCTTGACACCTGCCCTGTCGGCGTCGCCACCCAGAACCCCGAGCTGCGGAAGCGCTTCACGGGCAAGGCAGACCATGTCGTGAACTTCTTCGAGTTCATCGCCCAGGAGGTGCGCGAGTATCTCGCGGAGCTCGGCTTCCGCAGCCTCCAGGAGGCCGTCGGCCACCACGAGATCCTCGACGTCGACGGCGCACTCGAACACTGGAAGGCAGCGGGCCTCGACCTCGCGCCGATCCTCGACGGACCTGACTTCCCGGATTCCGAGCCGAGACAGTTCGGTCGACCCCAGGAACACGAACTCGACAAACACTTCGACAACGAGCTCATCAGGCGCGCGGGAAGCGTGCTCGAGCACGGCGGCCGGGTCGAGATCGCCCTGCCGATCCGCAACACCGAACGGGCCGTCGGCACGATGCTCGGCCACGAGGTGACGATCCGGCACGGCGAGAACGGCCTTCCGGCCGGCTCGATCGACGTGACGCTGACCGGTTCGGCGGGACAGTCGTTCGGGGCCTTCCTGCCGGGCGGGATCACCCTCAGGCTGGAAGGCGACTCGAACGACTACGTCGGAAAGGGCCTCTCCGGCGGTCAGATCGTGGTCCGCCCCGACCGTTCGAGCATCTTCTCCGCCGAGGAGAACGTCATTGCCGGCAACGTGATCGGCTACGGCGCCACCCAGGGCAGCATGTTCATCCGCGGCATCGTCGGCGAACGGTTCCTGGTGCGCAACTCCGGAGCGACCGCGGTCGTCGAAGGCGTCGGGGACCACGCCCTCGAATACATGACGGGCGGGCTCGCCCTGATCCTCGGCCAGACCGGCCGCAATCTCGGTGCGGGCATGAGCGGCGGCACCGCATACGTCTACGGACTCCGCACGGAGGACGTCAACAGCCAGGCGCTCGAGTCCGGGGAGCTCACTCTTCTCCCGCTCGGAAGCGCCGACAGGGAGATCGTCAGCGATCTCCTCGAACAACACCGGGACCAGACGGATTCCGTGCTCGCCGCGGCTCTCCTGTCGGATCTCGAAACAACCATGTCCACATTCGTCAAGGTTCTGCCGCGGGACTACGCCGCCGTCCTGGCGACCAGGCAGAACGCCGTCGCCGAGGGTCTCGACCCCGACGGCGACGTCGTCTGGAACCGCATCCTGGAGGTTACCAATGGCTGATCCGAAGGGATTCCTCACGACGAAGGCGCGCGAACTGCCGCCGCGTCGCCCGGTGTCCGTGCGCCTGATGGACTGGAAAGAGGTCTACGAACAGGGAGACGCCGCCGTTCTCAAACGGCAGGCCGGCCGCTGCATGGACTGCGGCGTTCCCTTCTGCCACCAGGGCTGCCCGCTCGGCAACCTGATTCCGGAGTGGAACGATCTCACCTGGCGGGAGGAAGGCAGGCAGGCCATCGAGCGCCTGCACTCCACGAACAACTTCCCTGAGTTCACCGGACGGCTCTGCCCGGCCCCGTGCGAGTCTGCGTGCGTCCTCGCGATCAGCCAGCCAGCCGTGACGATCAAGCAGGTCGAGGTCTCGATCATCGACCAGGCCTTCTCCAACGGCTGGGTGCAGCCGCAGCCGCCGGGGCGCCTGACCGGCAAGACGGTCGCCGTCGTCGGATCGGGGCCCGCCGGTCTCGCCGCGGCCCAGCAGCTCACCCGCGCAGGTCACACGGTCGCCGTGTTCGAACGCGACGACAGGATCGGCGGCCTGCTCCGCTACGGCATCCCCGACTTCAAGATGGAGAAGAAGCACCTCGACCTGCGCCTTGCGCAGATGACGGCGGAGGGAACCCGGTTCCGCGCCGGCGTGAACATCGGCGTCGACATCACCTGGGACGACCTCAGAGCCAGGTACGACGCCGTGGTCGTCGCGACCGGTGCGCTCGTACCCCGCGACCTGCCCGTCCCCGGCCGCGACCTCCCCGGCGTGCACTTCGCGATGGAATACCTCGTGCAGCAGAACCGCACGGGCGCTGGGGACACGGTCGACAGCCAGATCACCGCAGAGGGCAAGCATGTCGTCGTCCTCGGTGGTGGCGACACCGGCGCCGACTGCATCGGCACGGCGCACCGCCAGCTCGCGGCATCCGTCACGAACCTCGCGATCGGCAGGCAGCCCGGCACAGAACGGCCCGAACACCAGCCGTGGCCGATGTCCGCGACCCTGTTCGAGGTCTCGAGCGCCCACGAAGAGGGCGGCACCCGCGAATACCTCGCCTCGACGATCGAGTTCCTCTCCAACGAGGCCGGCGAGGTGCGCGCCATCCGCGTCGCTGAAACCGAGTACCTCGATGGCCGGCGCGTGCCCAAGGCGGGTACGGAACGTGAAATCCCCGCGGACCTCGTACTCCTCGCACTCGGATTCACCGGCCCGGAATCGGCGGAGCTCACCAGCCAGCTGCACGTGCCGCTCGATGGGCGGAGTAATGTCGTTCGAGACGGTAACTACCAAACCAGCCGTGAGGGCGTGTTCGTCGCCGGCGATGCCGGTCGCGGACAGTCCCTCATCGTCTGGGCGATCGCTGAAGGTCGTGCTGCTGCAGCCGCCGTCGATCGATTCCTCGAAGGTGAGACACAACTACCTGCTCCGGTCAAACCGACCGACCATGCCTTCGCCATCTAACGGTCCCTGTGAAGTGAGCGATTAGCCGGAGGACGCCACCAAGCGGCCTCCAGAACCACAGAACAAGAATGCGCCTACCCGGCGCGGAAAACGGAGCACTTTCAGAATGAGACGCGCCAAAATTGTCGCTACCCTCGGGCCGGCAGCCGCCAGTTACGATCAAATTCGAGCCCTGATCGACGCGGGTGTCGATGTCTGCCGGATGAACCTGAGCCATGGTGACTACACCGTGCACGAGGCCGTCTACGCGAACATCCGCAAGGCAGCGAATGATTCCGGTCGTGCGGTCGCCGTCCTGGTCGACCTGCAGGGCCCGAAGATCCGGCTCGGCAAGTTCGAGGGCGGCCCTTATGAACTGGCCGTCGGCGACATCTTTAAGATCACCACGGACGATGTCCTCGGCACGAGGGAACTCTCCGGCACGACGTACAAGGGCCTGCCCAACGACGTCAAGCCCGGCGACTTCCTGCTGATCGACGACGGCAAGGTCAAGGTCGAGGTCGTCGCGACAAACGGCATCGTCGTCACGACGCGCGTCATCGTCGCCGGCCCGGTCTCGAACAACAAGGGCATCAACCTGCCCGGTGTTGCCGTCAACGTTCCCGCACTGTCCGAGAAGGACGAAGCAGACCTGCGCTGGGGCCTCCGCCTCGGCACCGACCTGATCGCCCTCTCCTTCGTGCGCGACGCGGCAGACATCACCCGCGTGCACGAGATCATGGCAGAGGAAGGCCGCAAGGTCCCCGTCATCGCCAAGATCGAGAAGCCGCAGGCCGTCGAGCACCTCGAAGAGATCATCGACGCCTTCGACTCGATCATGGTCGCCCGTGGTGACCTCGGCGTCGAGCTCCCGCTCGAAGCCGTGCCGATCGTGCAGAAGCACGCCGTCGAGCTCGCCCGCCGGATGGCCAAGCCGGTCATCGTCGCGACGCAGATGCTCGAATCGATGATCCACAGCCCGGTCCCGACGCGTGCGGAAACGTCCGACGTCGCGAACGCCGTTCTCGACGGCGCGGACGCGGTCATGCTCAGCGGCGAGACCAGTGTCGGCGAATACCCCGTCGTCACGGTTCAGACCATGGCGCGGATCGTCGCATCCACCGAAGACCACGGCCTGGAGCGCATCGCGCCGCTCACGAACAAGCCGCGCACCCAGGGCGGGGCGATCACCCTCGCCGCGATCGAGGTCGCGGAATTCGTCGACGCGAAGTTCCTCTGCATCTTCACCGAATCCGGAGACTCCGCCCGCCGGATGTCCCGCCTGCGGTCGAAGATCCCGATGCTCGCCTTCACGCCTGAGCCCGGCATCCGCCGCCGCCTCGCGCTCACCTGGGGCGTGCAGACGTACCTCGTGGACCGGGTCACGCACACGGACTCCATGTTCGGCCAGGTCGACGACATCCTGCTCGGCCAGGGCCTGGCCCAGCTCGGTGACAAGGTCGTCGTCATCAGCGGTTCCCCTCCCGGAATCGCCGGCTCGACGAACGACATCCGGGTGCACCGCATCGGCGACGCCCACAACGAGGTTGCTCCGGCATACGTCAAGCAGTAGTCCCGTTGGAAGGAAAGCCCCGTCGACCGTTTCGGTCGGCGGGGCTTTTCCAGTGTCCGGGCGGGATCAGTCCGTCGTGCCCAGGAACGCGATGGCCGCGTCGCGGAAGGCGCGGGAGGTCGGGGCGTTGAAGTGGTTGCGGCCGGGGATCTCGAAGAACGATCCGGCAGGCGTGGCCTCCGCGAGGGCCCGCGAAGCCTCGAGGATTCGATCCTCGCTCCCGGTCGCGAACAGGAGCGGCTGGGACGGCGCGTTGTCTGGTCCGGGCTGGGGACCGCCGCGCATGCCCTCGACGAGCGCGACGAGCGCCTCGAGATCGTTGCCCGGCAACGCCTTGGCCATGGTGAGGTACGCGCCAGTGAGCCGGTCGCCCACCTCGGTGCCGTGTTCGATGTGCGCGCGGGCATCGGCGACCTGGAACCGCGTGAGCGGGTCACCGTCCGGAATGCCGCCGAGTACCGCGCGGGTCACGCGCCCCTCGAGCTCACTCGCCGCCTGCCAGCCGACCCGTGCGCCCAGGGAGTAGCCCGCGTAGGCGACCTCGTCGAGCAGGTAGGCGTCGAGGACCTGTTGCACGTCGGCGACGAGCGTGTCCATCGTGTACGCGGAGGGGGAGTGCGGCTTGTCGCTCAGGCCGTGGCCACGCTGGTCGATCGCGATCACGTGGAAGCCCGCGCGCAGGAGGTCCCTCGTCCAGCCGGTGGCGTGCCAGTTCGCGACGGCGCTCGACGCGAAGCCGTGCACGGCGAGCACGGTCGGGTCCGACGGATCACCGAATTCGTAGGTCGCGAGGTTGACCCCGTCCGCGGAGTAGACGAAGCGGTGGGCGGGCGCTGTTCGAGTGTTCATCGTCCACTATTTGACCACGCCGGCGGCCGGGGCGAGCGCTGCGGGGAGCGGCCAGGTCTCTGGCCCGGGCCGCTACTGTAGACGGGTGAGTGAACTGACAGTGAGATCCGATGCCGTGCAGCACCCCGAATTCGCGGATGCCGTGCGCCCGGCCCGGTCGCAGGCCCTGCTCGACACGATGAAGGAACGGGTCGTCATCGCCGACGGCGCCATGGGGACGATGCTGCAGGAGCACAACCCCACCCTCGACGACTACCAGCAGCTCGAGGGCTGCAACGAGATCCTGAACGTGAGTCGTCCCGACATGATCGAGGCGATCCACGGCGCGTACCTCGACACCGGCATCGACGCCGTCGAGAGCAACACCTTCGGAGCCAACTGGTCGAACCTCTCCGACTACGACATCGAGGACCGCATCGAGGAACTCGCGAGGCTCGGAGCGGCGATCGCCAGGAAGAGCGTCGAGGACTACGAGTACAGGGACGGCCGGGTGCGCTGGGTGCTCGGTTCGATGGGTCCGGGCACCAAGCTCCCGAGCCTCGGCCACACCACATACGCCCACCTCAAGGCGACCTTCGCCGAGCAGGCCGTCGGTCTCATTCGCGGCGGTGCCGACGCCTTCCTGATCGAGACCTCCCAGGACCTGCTCCAGACCAAGTCCGCGGTGAACGGCTGCAAGCAGGCCATCGCGGAGACCGGCATCCGCCTGCCGATCTTCGTCGAGGTGACCGTGGAGACCACAGGCACCATGTTGATGGGGAGTGAGATCGGGGCGGCGCTCACGGCGCTCGAACCCCTCGGCATCGACGCGATCGGCCTGAACTGCGCCACCGGTCCGACAGAGATGAGCGAACACCTGCGCCATCTCGCGCGCTACTCGCACGTTCCGGTGATGTGCATGCCGAACGCCGGCCTGCCGATGCTGACGGCGACGGGGGCGAGCTACCCGCTCACGCCGGACCAGCTCGCGACGGCGCACGAACAGTTCGTCAAGGAGTTCGGGCTGGGCCTCGTCGGCGGATGCTGCGGGACGACTCCCGCGCACATGCGCGCGGTCGTCGACCGCCTGCGCGGCGCCACCGTCAGTGCACGCACGATCGAAGAGGACTCCGGCGTGGCGAGCCTCTACCAGCACGTCAGCTTCGACCAGGACAGTGCCTTCCTCGCGATCGGGGAGCGCACGAACGCCAACGGCTCCCGGGCATTCCGCGACGCCATGCTCGAGGAACGCTGGGACGACTGCGTCGACATCGCCCGCGCCCAGGTCCGCGACGGCGCCCACCTGCTCGACGTCTGCATCGACTACGTCGGGCGGGACGGCGTCGCCGACATCCGCCAGGTCATCTCCCGGCTCGCGAGCGCTTCGACCCTGCCGCTCGTCGTCGACTCCACAGAGCCTGCGGTGCTGCAGGCGGGCATGGAACTCATCGGCGGACGCCCGGTCGTGAACTCGGTCAACTTCGAGGACGGCGAGGGACCCGGCAGTCGCTTCGGCCGGATCATGCCGCTCGTCAAGGAACACGGAGCCGCCGTGATCGCCCTCACCATCGACGAGGAGGGCCAGGCCCGCACCGCAGAGCACAAGGTGCGCATCGCGACGAGGCTCGTCGAGACCCTCGTGAACGCCTGGGGGATGCGGGTCGAAGACATCATCGTCGACGCCCTGACCTTCCCGATCGCCACGGGCCAGGAGGAGACCCGCAGGGACGGGATCGAGACGATCGAGGCGATCCGGCAGATCAAGGCGAAGTATCCCGGCATCCACACCACGCTCGGCGTCTCGAATGTGTCCTTCGGGCTGAACCCGGCGGCCAGGTCGGTGCTCAACTCCGTGTTCCTGCACGAGGCGACAGCGGCCGGGCTCGACTCCGCCATCGTCAACTCGGCCAAGATCGTTCCGCTCGCCTCGGTGCCGGACGACCGCCGTAAGGTGGCGCTCGACCTGGTCTGGGATCGCCGCGAGTACGACGTCGACGGCAACCTGACCTACGACCCACTGGCCGCGCTCCTCGACCTGTTCGCCGGTGTCGACTCCGCCGCACTGAAGGACGAGCGCGCGGCGGAGCTCGCGGCCCTGCCGGTCGGCGAGCGCCTCGAGCGACGCATCATCGACGGAGAGGCCAAGGGGCTCGAGGCCGACCTCGACCTCGCCCGCGCCGGAGGGATGAGTGCCCTCGACATCGTCAACGTGCACCTGCTCGCCGGCATGCAGATCGTCGGCGCCCGGTTCGGCAGCGGAGAGATGCAGCTGCCGTTCGTGCTGCAGTCCGCCGAGGTGATGAAGGCCGCCGTCGCGCTCCTCGAGCCGCACATGGAGAAGTCGGAGGCAGCGGGCAAGGGCACGATGGTCCTCGCGACCGTGCGCGGCGACGTGCACGACATCGGCAAGAACCTCGTCGACATCATCCTGACCAACAACGGTTACGACGTCGTGAACATCGGGATCAAGAAGACGATCAACGAGATCATCGCGGCCGCGGAGGAGCACAACGCCGACGTGATCGGGATGAGCGGCCTGCTGGTCAAGTCCACGGTCGTGATGAAGGAGAACCTGCTCGAACTGAACAACCGGGGGCTCGCGAAGAAGTGGCCCGTGATCCTCGGCGGCGCAGCCCTCACCCGCGCCTACGTCGAGGAAGACCTCGCCGGACTGTTCGAGGGGCAGGTCCGGTACGCCAGGGACGCCTTCGAGGGCCTGAAGCTGATGGAGCCGCTCGTGGCCATCGCCCGCGGCGCAGACCCGGCATCCGTCGGCCTGCCACCGCTGAAACAACGCATTCACAAGCGCAGCCTGCTCACCGTCACCGAGCCGGACGCCATGCCGGTGCGCAGCGACGTGGCCGCAGACAACCCGGTGCCCGTTCCGCCGTTCTGGGGGACCAGGATCGTCAAGGGCGTCGCCCTCGCCGAATACTCGGCGTTCCTCGACGAGAGGGCGACCTTCATGGGCCAGTGGGGCCTCAAGCCCAGCCGCGCGGAAGACGGCGCCAGCTACCAGGAACTCGTCGACACCGAGGGCAGGCCGCGGCTGCGGTACTGGCTCGACCGGATCCTCGCGGAGGGCATGCTCGACGCCTCCGTCGCGTACGGCTACTTCCCCGCATACAGCGAGGGCAACGACCTCGTGGTGTTGCACCACGACGACGACCCGGACGGGCGCCTCGGCACGCCGGGCCTGCTCGCGCCCGACGGCGGTTCCGGCGGAGCGGTCGGCACCGAACGGTTGCGATTCTCCTTCCCGCGCCAGAGACGGGACCGGCACCTGTGCCTGGCCGACTTCGTCCGTCCGCGCGAGTCCGGGCAGGTCGACGTCGTCGCCCTCCAGCTCGTCACGGCCGGCGCCAACGTCGACAGCGTGACCGCGAAGCTCTTCGCTGCGAACAAGTACCGCGATTACCTGGAGCTGAACGGTCTCACCATGCAGCTGACCGAGTCCCTCGCCGAGTACTGGCACGCTCGCGTGCGCTCAGAGCTCGGTCTCGGCGCCGAGGACCCGGCCGACGTGGCCGGCATGTTCAAGCTCGAATACCGCGGCGCCCGTTTCTCACTCGGCTATCCGGCCTGCCCCGAGATGGAGGACCGCCGCAAGGTCGTCGAACTGCTCAGGCCCGAGCGGATGGGCGTCGTGCTGTCCGAGGAGCTGCAGCTTCATCCGGAGCAGTCGACGGATGCGTTCGTGTTCCATCACCCGGAAGCGAAGTACTTCTCGGTCTAGCGTCGCCCGGCGATGGCGCGCTCCTGGCGGCGGGCAGTTTCGCCCGGCGCAGGGCGGCGAGGGCCGCCGGGCCGACCAGGAAGATGCCGAGCACCGTCGTGACGGCGCGAACGGTGTCCCAGGTCAGCGTCGACGTGACGAGCGAGTAGAGGCCGAAGGAGGCCAGGTTCGTGCCCAGGGACGCTCCGGGGGAGTAGGAGATGCCGGTCCCCGTTCCAACGGCGAACGGCCAGAACCACAGGTTCATCACGAGCCCGAACAGGTAGGACGCGACGACGCCGTACCCGGCCAGGAGCGCGATCTTGAGGCGTGCCCTGGCACGCGGGCCGAGTCGCCCACCGGCGCGCAGGCGCGGCAGCAGGGCTGCACCCGCGCCGACCCAGCCGCAGGCGAACATCTGGAACGGGGTCCACGGCCCGAACCCGCCCCAGAGCACCGAAGACACGGCGATGGTCAGCAGCCCGAGCAGCAGCCCGAACCGGGCACCGTAGACCCGTCCGGCCAGGATGAGCAGGATGAACACGGCCTCGACACCGCCGACGCCCGTGCCCGCGATCCGGACCGCAGCTCCCACTGCCGCGAGCACCCCGAGCAGGGCCACCGTCTTCGCGGTGTACATCTCGCGGTCCACCACGAGGGCGAGCGCGACGATCACGGCGGGCACGAGGGCGAACGCGACGAACGGAACAGCGCCCTGCGCGTCCCGGGGAACGGCGGTCGCGAACAGCGGCCAGCCGAAACCCGCGGCGGCGAGCAGGCTGCCAACCCACAACACCGCGGATGTCCACCGCCCGCTGCGGCGCTTCACGGCGTCACCGGCTTGTCCCGGCCCGGAGTACCGACAGCTGAGGCCGCGCCCGACGCCCCGGCGCCGATGTACAGCTCTGCACTCAGGCACCCGGCCTCGAGGTGCAGGGTCCGGGTGGCGAAAAACCGGGAGAAGTCGTGGTCGTGCGTCGCGAACAGCACCGCGGATTCCCGGCTGGACGCGCGTTCCAGCGCCGTGCCCACGAGCGAACGGGCTGCGGCGTCGAGGCCTCGGGTCGGCTCATCGACGAGTAGCAGGGCAGGGGTGTCCGCGAGCTGGATCGCGATCGCGAGGCAGAGCCGCTGGCCCGCAGAAAGGTCCCGCGGGTGACGCTCGAGGAGGGGAGCTGCTGCGGCGGAGTCGTGCCCCAGAAGCCGCGCGAACGTCCCGGCTGTGGAGCCCGGTGCGAAGCCCGCGCGTCGTCCCGCGCGTCGCCGCGTCGACCGGTCACTGCGGCGGCACTCGTCCGCGACCGTCGTAGCGAAGAACAGGTCGTCGAAATTCTCCGGAACGAGCGCGACCGCCCGGCGCCGGTTCCTCCTGTGCATGGCCGAAACATCCTGCCGGGCGACGATCACGGTGCCACGGGTCGACGGCAGCGCGAGCGCGTTCAGGAGGCTGCTCTTGCCCGCCCCGTTCCGGCCCTCGAGGGCGACGATCTCGCCGGCTGCCAGCTCGAGTGACACCGCGTCGACGACGGTCCGGTCGCCGTGTCGAACCGTCAGCCCGCGGATGCAGGCGAGCGGCTTTCCGGCGAACGGCACCGCGGCGCGCAGCCCGGCCTCCGACTCCGATCCGGGACTCGGACGGTGCCCGGCCCGTGCGTTCCTGCTCGGGACGCTGCGATCGCCGACCCGGTTCGGCGGCTGATCACCCGGAGGCAGCATGCGCGCGCGGTGCCCGTCGAGCACGAGCCAGGCATCCGCGATCGTTTCGAACTCGCGGCTGTTGTGCTCGGCGACCACGACGCAGACTCCGGCCTCGTGGGCCAGCCGGTCGAGCACGCGGAGGACCCTGTCCCTCGCCTCGGTGTCGAGTTCGGCGAGTGGTTCGTCGACGAGCAGGAGCACCGGCCGGCAGATCAGGGCGCCACCGAGGGAGACGAGGGTGGCCTCCCCGGCGGAGAGCGCCGAGACGGGGCGACCCAGCAACGGCGTGATGCGGAGTTGCGCGGCCACCTCCCGCACACGCTGCTCCACGATCACCGCGGCGACGCCGCGCACGGTGAGGGCGAAACCAATCTCCTCCGCCACGGTCTCCGCGACGAAGGAAAGCCGCACATCCTGTGGCACCAGGCCGACGAAACCGGCGGTGTCGCGCGGGGGAGTCTCGGCCCTGTCGACGCCGCCGATCTCGATCCGGCCGTGCTGGCGGCCGCCGTGGAAGTGCTGGAACAGCCCGCTCATCGCCTGGAGCAGGCCGGACTTGCCCGAACCGGTCGGCCCGACGATGACCGTGAGGGTGCCGGGGGCGAGAGCGAGGTCGAGGTGCTCGAGGCGCCAGTCCCCGTCGAAATCGAGCGCGGCATCCGCCAGGACGACGGGCCGGTCACAGGCGCCGCCGACGGCCCCGACGGACGCGAACCCCCGCGCCTCCATCGATGCAGCGAGGGCGAGGGCGCGCTCGATGGTCTGCTCGAACACCGGGACGAGCAGGGCTGCCACGGTCCGCTCACCCCGGAGGGCAGCGGCCAGGCGGACGCGCCTGACCGAGTCCAGGAGTGCGGGAAACGTGGCCCACGCGATCACAAGCGCGCGGGAGACCGTGCGCAGCGGCCCGCGCCTGGCGCCGCGGGCGAACAGGCGGCTCACGTCGACGAGCGCGTTGAGCACCCCGAACACGAGGATCACGGCCGCGACCGGGAGCGCGCTCAGCGCCGCGTTCCCGATGCCGCCGGTCGTGACAGGTCCGAACAGCACGACGTGACTGAACGGTCCGGCGAGGGGGACTCGCGGCAGGTCGAGCAGCACCAGCCCCGTGCCCCCGCCGCCGCCGAAGAGCACCCGGTATCCGATCCGAAGCACCACGAATCCGAGCGCGAAGAGCACGGCCGCGCGGAGGGGGGCCAGGCGAAAGCGGAACACCGGGGTCGGAGCCCTAGCTCCCGGGCGTCGGAGTCTCGGTACCGGTGGTGAACACGAGGCCGAGGGACTGACCCGGCGTCACCTGGAGGCTCCCGAGGCCCTCCTGGGCGTACTCCCAGGCCGCGCCGGGGGACTGCTGGATCCACAGCGCCCAGTATGCGTATGCGGGCGCCATCGACTGGCACGATTCGACGAACGAGGCCTGGCCCGTGACCGTGACGGTCTCGTCGGCGGCAGGGCGCCCGTTCACGCGGCAGACGACCTGGTCGCCGTACTGGACGGTTCCCTCGGTCGCGACGGCCGCGGTCTTCATGACGGCGCTTGCAGCGATCGTGGTCGCCGTCCCGGTGTCCACACAGTCGGTGATCTTCGGTGCGGCGAGGGTTCCGAAATCGACGACAACCCTCACCCCGGAACAGGCCTCTGGCGAGGCGGACTCCGTGGCGGCGGCCGTTGCTGCGGCTCCGGGCGCGGCTGTCCCGCTGGGCGACGTGGACGGGCCGGTGGCGCAACCGCTGAGCGCCAGCGCTCCGAGCAGGGTGAGCGTAACGAGTACTGGCATCTTCATGCCCCCCAGAATACTGAGCGGCAGGCGGGAATCGGAATTCGTCAGACGCGCAGGGTCATCGTGCCGGAGCATGCCCGCGGTGCTGTCCCCGGGACAGAGTCAGAGCGCCGGCACCCGCTCTGCCGGCAGGGGAGACCCCGGCGGGGTGCCGTCGCCGAACGGACGCCCGCCCAGGGCCTCGCGACCAGACGGTTCGAGCCAGCCACGGGCATCCGGCCCCTTCGGGACGATGCCGCTCGGATTGATGTCGCTGTGGGTGACGTAGTAGTGCCGCTTGATCTGTTCGAAGTCGATCGTGTCGCCGAAACCCGGCGTCTGGAAGAGGTCCCTCGCGTATGCCCACAGGACGGGCATCTCGCTGAGCTTGTTGCGGTTGCACTTGAAGTGGCCGTGATACACGGCGTCGAACCGTGCGAGCGTCGTGAAGAGCCGGATGTCGGCCTCGGTGATCGTGTCGCCGACAAGGAAGCGCTGGGTCGCGAGGCGCTCCTCGAGCCAGTCCAGGCGGGCGAAGAGGGCGTCGTATGCCCGCTCGTAGGACTTCTGGCTGCCGGCGAAGCCGCACTTGTAGACGCCGTTGTTGACGTCGTGGAAGACCAGGTCGGCGACCTCGTCGATCTCGGCGCGATGCTCGACCGGATACAGATCGGGAGCACCCTCACGGTGATACTCCACCCATTCGGTTTCGAAGTCGATCGTGATCTGCGGGTAGTTGTTGGTGACGACCCGTCCGCTCGGAATGTCCACGATCGCGGGAACGGTGATGCCGCGCGGGTAATCCGGGAATCTCGCGAAATAGGCCTGCTGAAGCCGTTCAATGCCGAGCACCGGGTCAACGGCGCCGGGGTCGAGGTCGAAGGTCCAGCTGTTCCTGTCGTGCGTCGGTCCCGGCAGGCCCAGCGAGATGACCGCCTCCAGCCCGAGCAGGCGCCGGACGATCGCGGTCCGGTTCGCCCACGGGCACGCCCGCGCGGCCACGAGACGGTACCGGCCGGGCTCGACGGGCCAGCCGTCACGGGCGTCCCGGGTGATGCGGTCCTCGATGTAGTGGGTGTCGCGATCGAAGGGCTGTCCGGGTTCGATGTAGCTCGGCGTCAGGTCTGCGCCCTCGGGCTCTGGGGTGGTCATCCTTCAACGGTAGCGGCGGCGCGAGAATTTACCTCGCGGTAACGGAGTCGCGTCATCTTCGACGCAGTGCAGCGGCTACTCTCCGAGGAAGGCATTCAGAGGAGATACTGCATGATCGGTCGCGTTGACCCGTTTATCGGCACCGAGGTTACGGACCTTCCTCCCCAGACCGGCCTCGCCGCCACCTGGTGGTGGCCGAAGCCTCAAATCGGGAACACGCACCCGGGCGCTACCTACCCGCTCGGGATGGTATCGGCCTGCGCGTATTCGGGGGCCTATCCGACAGGGTACGGCCGGTACGACCTCTCTCTCGAGGGCATCCCGCCCCTCCTGCACGAGCGTCACCTCGCTTCGGGATTCGCGCACTTCCAGCAGTCCGGTACCGGCGCCATCCGAAAGTACTACAACTACTTCCGCGTCACGCCGATGATCGAACCACTCGACGTGCTCGGTCGGACCTGGGAGCTGACCGACGAACAAGCCGAGCCGGGCTGGTATTCAGGAACCCTCGACTCCGGCATCACCGCAGAGCTCACCGTCGGGCCGAAGAGTGCGGTGCACCGGTATACCTTTCCGGCACATTCCAAGGCGCGGGTGGTCATCGACTTCTCGCACGGTGGACTGTCGATTCCGTACGGCGCTACGATCCCGGTGCGGGCCCATCTCGAGTGCCTCGAGCCCGGAGTCGCCAGCGGGGAGATCGTGGTGGAGGGCGCCCCTCTTTCGGTGTACATCGAGTGCGACAACCCCCAGTGGCGTCAGATGCTCTGGTACGACAGACGCCTGATGCCGGGTGGGACCCGGCTCGACTTCGACCACATCCGCCCGACGACCTTGCGCCCGTTCGGCCTGATGTGGGCCGGTCCGAGCGAGGAGGGCCAGACGATCGAGCTGCGGATCGGATTCTCCCTGCGGGGCGTCGACCAGGCCAAGCGCAACCTCGAGGCGGATTGCGGAACCGGACCGGCGCAGTTCACGCCCCGCCGGGAGCGGACCCAGAAGGTCTGGCGCAAAAAGCTCAAGGGCATCACGGTCAGGACACCGTCTGCCGCTCGCCAGACGGTGTTCTCGACGGCGCTCTACCACGCCCTGATCAAGCCCTGCCTGGCCCCCTCGGAGAGCCCGTTCTGGCCGACGGACGGACCGTTCGTCTTCGACATCAGCACCATGTGGGACATCTACCGCACCCAGCTTCCCCTGATCACTGCGCTGATGCCGGAACGAGCGGTCGAGCTCGCGAACGCGATGATCACCATCTCGGAGGAGGAGGGCAACTTCCCCATCGGGTACCGGATGGCCCGCGGAAGCGACCGTTTCTCACGGCAGGCGAGTGCTCTCGCCCATACCTTCCTCGCCGACCTGTGCCAGCTCGGCCTCCCCGGCATCGACTGGGACTGGGCCCTCGTGCACATGTCCGACGACCTGCGCCGCACCTACGGCGAGGAGTTCCTGGTTCACGGGGAGGCGCATCCGATCAGCCACACCCTCGACCTGGCTTTCGGATACTGGTGCACCGCGAAGGTCGCCG
The DNA here is from genome assembly GCF_004402235.1 of Cryobacterium glucosi. Lineage (GTDB taxonomy): Bacteria > Actinomycetota > Actinomycetes > Actinomycetales > Microbacteriaceae > Cryobacterium > Cryobacterium glucosi. The sequence goes on along the minus strand of NZ_SOFS01000012.1, from coordinate 267,469 downwards.
GGCACGTCGGCGACAGGGCCCTCGTCGAGCAGTTCGTCGCCCTCGCTGAACGCTGGGTGAATGCGTACGACCCGGTCACCGGTCTCCTGAAGGACTCCACGTACTACGAGGGCACCCGGCACAACTACTCGTTCCGGCTGGTGCAGGACATGGATGCCCGCATCGCCCTGAGCGGAGGGGCCGAGCGGTTCATCGCCCAGCTCGACGAGTTCTTCGGCTACGGCGCCGAGCCGGTGAAGCAGCTCGTCCGGGGCTCCGGCCCGGAGGAAGTCATCGCCGGCTACCGACTCGGCCGATTCGAGGGACTCAACAACGAGCCCGACATGGAAGCGCCGTGGTCGTACCATTACGTGGGCCGGCCGGACCGCACGGCCGAGATCGTGCACAACATCGTGCATCAGCAGTTCGGCACCGGCCGGGGAGGGCTGCCAGGAAACGACGACTCCGGCGGGCTCAGTTCCTGGTTCGTCTGGGCGTCACTCGGGCTGTTCCCGGTGGCCGGCCAGAACATCTTCCTCGTCAACGCACCCTCCTTCGAGAAGTCGACGTTTTCTGTCGGTAAGCACTCGTTCACCATCCGTACTCGTGGATTCATTGAACCGGCACCGGGCGGACCCGTACAGTATGTGCAGGCTATGGAATTCAACGGGGAACCGCTCGGGCGCACCTGGCTCAGTGGAAATGAATTCCACGCCGGTGGCGAACTCGTCGTGGAGTTGGGGCCTGAGCCGGGCAGCTGGGGAACGACGGACTTCCCACCCTCGACGCCATCATCCTTGTCACCATCACGAGCGTCACGATCCACGGGAGAGACACCATGAATTCTGTTGAGAACCGGCTTGTCATCGTGGTCCGGGCCGATCCGGTCATCTGCGGCCACTCCGTCGAAGCGCGTAATCTCGCTGAGACCGCGCTCGAGCGCGGCTTCGACGAGGTGCGCATCGTGACGTGGCCGATCGACAAGCTCCAGGCGTCCGGACTGCCGCTCAAACCGCTCGATTCCGTGCTGCCGTACAGTCCCGGGATCTTCGTCGACCGCCCCGCACCGGTCGGGGACTACAAGGTGCTCGACGGGCGCCACCTCGCCGGGGTCACCGGCCGGCTGATCGAGCTCTTCACCGATGGCGTGCCCACGGTCTGCCTCTCGCTCTACCTCACGCCGCACACGCTCGCGGTCTCCGACGCCGTGCGCGCTGCCTGGGGGACCGGACTGCCCGTCAACGTGACCACGATCGCGGAAGCCGTGGGTTCGGACGTCACGAATGTCGTGCGCACCGCGGTCAACGAGGGACGATTCGGCGCCGCTGCGCACATCCTGTCGAGCTATCTCAGCCAGGATTATTGCGTCGCAGTGTCCGAGTACACCCGGCAGCTCATCATCACCGAGGCCGAACTCGTCGACCAGCACCACGGCACCCGCTACGCGGCCCAGTGCCGCGAAAGGATCACGATCTCCTACCCGGCGATCGACGCAGACTCCTACCTGCACCTCGACGAGAGCGTGACGGACGACGTTCTCACCGCCCGCGGCCTCGAACGGGACGGGTACATCCTGTTCCTCTCCCGGCTCACCGCGGCGAAGGGCGTCGACGATCTCATCGCCGGTTACGCGATCAGCGCAGCCAGCCAGGACAAGATCCTCGTGATCGCAGGCCGCGGCCCGCAGTCCGAGGCACTCCGGGCCATCGCCGCGGCCTCGCCGCTCGCCGATCGCATCCGGTTCCTCGACGACGTCGGCGATGCGGAGAAGCCGTACCTGATGGCCGGATGCGCCGCCTTCGTGCTTCCGAGCAAGCCGCGGCCGGAGTTCGTGGAGACGTTCGGCATCGCACTGGCCGAGAAGATGCTCGCCGGCGGCGGTCCCGTGATCACCACCGTCACCGGTGGCATCGGCGAAGCCGTGGGCGACCACGCCCTGATCATCCCCGTCGAAGACCCGCAGGCGATCGCCGAGGCGATCGACCGCGCAATTCTCGAGACCACGGCGGAGGAGCGCAGGGACTGGGCTGACCGTGCGCGCGAGTATGCGATGCAGTTCGACCGGCGCAACGTCTTCGACCGGATGTTCGCCCCGCTGCGGGACACCGCCGAGGTCCCGCACCAGTAGGAGCGGATCCGGCGGTCGGACCCGCCGCGGGCAAGACGGTTGGTCTGAAACCGTGAAGTGTGAAGCGGTGAGGTCTGAAGCGGTGAGGTCTGAAGCGCCGATGTCTGAACTGCCGGGTCCGAAACGTCCAGTTTCGAACACCGTTAGTACGGAACAAGGAGACTCGGCGGTCGGTGCCGCTGCCGTCCCCGCTACACCGCCGATCTTCCTCGCCGACTCAGTCGTCGTCCCGGAGGATCGGGCTTTTGCTGGTAAGGAGGATGGGTCTCTGTTCGGGGTCGAGTCCCGGGGGTGGTGTGAGCCAGTAGTGGCCGGTGTCGTCGCGTGTGATGCGCCAGTGTTCGTTGTGGAGTCTGAGGTGGTCGGCCCGGCAGAGCAGGATCCCGTCGGCGAGGTTGGTTGCGCCGGTGTCGTCTTTCCAGTGCTGGATGTGGTGGGTTTCGGTCCAGGAGGGTGGTCGGTCGCAGCCGGGCCACATGCAGCCGCCGTCGCGAAGGGCGAGGGCGTCGCGTTGGGCGGGGCTGAAGGTGCGTTGTTCGCGGCCGAGGTCGACGCCGCTGCCGTGGTCGTCGAAGGTGACGTCGAGGAGTCCGGTGTCGCACCGGTTCCGTTCTAGAGTCTCGGTGGAGACCGGAACCGCGGTTCCCTCGATCACGCCCGGCTGGAGCGCGGGTGCCTCGTCTCGGCGGCCTGCCTCGGCATCGGACGTGGGTCCGGTCACCGCGTCGGGAGTCGGCCAGCTCGGTTCAGTCCTACCGGCTGCGGTCTCGATCGACGCGGTCCGGACCGGCGCGGTCCCGTGCGGTGCGACGCCGATGAGTGCGGTGCCGGTGGATGCGGTCCCCGTCGGTGTGGTGCTGGTCGGTGTGGTGCTCCTGGGGCGGATGGTGATCATGCGGACGGCGGGGCTTCGTCCTCCGGCGATGCGCTTGGGGTCGGCTTTGACGCCGAGTTTGGTCAGGGCGAGGAATGCGTCCGCGGTGAGCTGTTCGGTGGTGCGCGGGTCGTCCTGCACGCGCTTCGCCCACGCTGCCTGCTCCTTGTTCACAAAGCGGACCCCGCCCCGGCGGGGGCTGGTGATGGCGTCGTAGGTACTCATCAGGTATTCGCCGTCTTCGGGGGCGAACAGGCCGACCAGGCGCACCTGCCCCGTGTGGAGTCGCCAGAACCGCAGGGACCGGTCGTCGTAGACGGCCTTCTCGCGGGCGGCGATGCCGGCCTCATCGAGCACGTCCCGCACCCGCCGGGCGCGCTTGAACAACTGGTCAGCGTTCACCGTGCGCGCCTCGGCGAGGAGCCGGGCCAGGGCCGTCGCGAGTTTCTCCGGGGTGATCGCCCGGTCCAGGTCGCCGAGCCCTTTCCGGAGCGAGTCCGCCTTCTCGACGCTGAGCCAGCCCTCGGCGAGGGCGCGGCCGATCGGGGCGTGCCACGGTGGTACCGCTGCCGACGGAACCGGCTGGTCGACCGGCGGCAGATCTGGAGCGGCCCCGTCGAGGGGCGGGGTGCCGTCGAGCAGCTTCTGGGCCTCGGCGGCGTCGCGGGCGGCCTTCTCAGCGGCGTCGATCTCGGCCACCAGCCGGCCCACCCCGAGGAGCTTGACCGCATCGCCCTTGCTCGACCCGGAGATCGACTGCAGCAGGTCCTCCGGGGAGCGGAACCCCTTCCGGGCCGCAAGACCCTTCCCGCCGAGGTCGGGCCGGGACCTGCGGGCCAGGGTCGCTGCGAACCATGCTGCCTGGGTGTCGAGGGCCCGCCGGGCTTTCGCGATCAGTGCGTGTCCCTCGAGCACCGCCTCGTCACTGAGCGTGTCGACGGCGGCGGACGAACCGCCCAACCCGGTGACGACATTTGCCATCGAGCGCAACCCGCCGAGCACTCCGCCGCCGAGCACGCCGCCGCCGAGCACCGGGTCGTCATGCTCCCGGTCGCCGTGCGGCTTGTCGGGTGAGGCGGGCGACTCCGGGAGGTTGGTCATGCCCCCACGTTACGACCGACCACCGACATTCTGTGAGCATGGCTCAGGTGTGTGGAAACTTCCTCTGACCAGCACACTATTGAGGACAGGTCGTCACTCAAATGCCGCGAAAAACCGGTCACGGAACTCGTCCATCCGCCATTCGGGTGCCGCGCGATCCGGCAGAATTCCCGGTTGCCACTGCCAGGAAGCGATCCGACTCATGACCTCGGGATCCCGGGAGATGATGCTGATCGGCACGGTGTGGTTCGCGCCTTCGCCACTGACCACGGTCGCCGGTTGGTGGTCGCCGAGAACGACGAGGACGAGGTTCGGGTTGTCGTAGGTGGTGAGGAACGAGATGAGCGTGCTGAGCGAGTATTCAACGGATTGTCCGTAGAGCTGTTGCACCAGATGCGGGTTCTGCCAGACCTCGCTCGGAGACAGTCCCTGGTCCGGCTGGGGGTCGTAGAGTGAGCCGTCCCCGACAGCGGTCCACGGCACCTCGTGGGGCAGGGGAGTCCACGGGGTGTGCGAGGACACCAGGTCGATCTCCGCCATCAGCGGACGGTGTGGTCCGGCCAGTTCGTGCTTCTGGAAGTATTCCCAGGTGTACTGGTCGGGTATCAGGGCATAGCTGAACGGAGGACCCTGATATCCGACGTTCTGGGAGGTGAGTTCTGTCCCGAAATGATAGAACGATCGGCCGATCGGCCACGGCCCGCTGTCCGATGGCACGTCGCTGATGGTTTGCCAGCCCGCCTCAGCGAAGGCCCTGCTGAGGGTGAGCCGGTTTCCAGCGGTCACCTGATCGTATTTCTGTTGTGAATCAATCCAGAGCCCGGTCTGCAGGGTGGCGTGGGCGAGCCAACTGATTCCGCCAAACGTCGGCGAAGTGAGAAAGGCGCTGCGTTCCGAATAGCCCTTGGCCGCGAGCTCCGTGTTTCCCCTGCGCAGGACGTCGTCGACGCCGACGGAGAAGAACGTGTCCTGGACGGCGACCTGGCCATAGCTTTCGATGAACGCGACGATGACGTCCTTTCCCTTCAGCCCGGTGAGGAGAGAGGATGCCGGCAATCGGGCGTATTCGTCGGTTGCGCTTGCGCGTGCGAATCTGGCCTGGTCGGCATCCGCGATCCTGACCTGCTCGGCTTTCACGACGACCGTGTGGATCGTGTCCGCAGCGGCGACGGATTCGCCGGGTACGACCTGGGCGCCGCTGAATCCGAGCGCGATCCAACTCGCTGCGATCACGAAGCCACCGATCGCTGCGGGGCGGCGGTGCCGACCCACTGCGTCCGTGATCCGAAGGAATGCACCAGCGAGAATGAGAGTGACAGCCGAAAACGATATCGGGATCAGGATGAGCAGTGTGACCGATGCGACCGGGCCGGCAGAATCCCGGAGGACACCGTAGGCGTCCCGCACCTCCGGCCAGCCGGTCACCACATTGAACGGCTGACCGACCGTGCTTCTGAACCCCCGATCGAGAGCCGCGAGAGCGATGGTTGCGACGAAGACCATGGCGGCGAGGATCGAGACGGTCCGGCGCGCGAACGGACGCCGAAGTCCCGCCAGGATCAGGACGACGACGACCGATTCCAGGGGTACGCGCACCAGGGCCAGCAGCGACCCCGTGCTGATCCATCCAGGCGCGAGGACAGAGACGAATGCCAGGACGAGGGCGGCGGCCAAACCCACCCGTCGTCGAACCATCGGCGGACGGTTGGCGCTCACCGCATTCCCGCCATGAGAGGCGCCGTGATCACAGCCGGGTGGGCTTCCGCGTCGTGCTCGGTGAACCGATCTGAGAGCGCGTAGCGCATCAGAACCATGTCACCGATCGGCCTGGCTTCTGCGAGGTGAGCCCGCCGGTCACTCGTCCAGGGAAACAGGGCGTCGCCGACGAAGCGGGCGCCCCCGGCTGAGCCGACAAAGAACGGTGCCACGCATAGCTGGAGCTCGTCGACAAGATCGGCCGCCAGAAACTGCGTGTGGACTATCGCTCCTCCCTCGACCATGAGCGTGCTGATCCCACGCTGACCCAGGTCGGCGACGAGGTCGGCCATTCTCACTCCACCGTCCAGACCGACGACAACGGCGGCGGGTCCGAGTCGTCGCCGGAGGCCGCCGGCCAGCGGTGCGGGGCAGTACACGAGCCGTGTGGTGTCGCCGGATGTGAAGAATGCCGCGTTCGGATCGAGGTCGCCCGTTGCCGTCACCGTGACCTTCCACGGTGAGCGCGGCAGGCCGGCTGCCTCTCGACGGTTCTGGCGGGCAGCGCTCCTCACCAGCAATCGCGGGTTGTCGGCTCGCACGGTTCGTGCACCGACCAGGATTGCGTCGTTCCTTGCCCGCACGGCGTCAACACGATCGAGGTCGGCTGCATTCGACAGGGTGAGCCGCGGTGGACGCGCTGTGTCGAGATACCCGTCGAGCGAGATGGCGCAGCTCAGGGTGACGTATGGCGTGAGTGTCACGATGTCTCCTCTTGGTCGAGAGCGTGTGGAACGAGAATGGACTCCGGTCGGCGCAGACGAACGGCGACAGCGGCGGCGACGAGCGCGCCCGGCGTGATCGAGAGCATCGTGAGCACGCCGAACAGGGTGGATGCCGCCACCCCCGCCGGCGCGCCCAATCCCGCAACTGCGAATGCGCAGCCGGCGATGCCCTCGCGAGGTCCCCAGCCGCCGATGTTCAGCGGGATCGAGGCGCCGAGCAGGATGACGAGAGCGAGAGTGAGCATCCGCAGCCCCGGCATCCTCGCGCCAACGGCCGTAGTTGCGAGCGTGAGAGTCGTGACATGGCAGCCGACGACGATGACCGACGCGATCGCGACCTGCAGGGAGGTGCGCAGTGATCCGAGGCCGGCCCGGAGTTCGCGCGCCTCGCTGAACAGCACCGCACGGGCGCGTGTGCTCAGCGCTATCGTCGCGGCAAGCCCGGCGACGACAACGCCGAATCCGATCCCGAGCGCCGGCAGCAGGTAGCCCTCGAACTCGGTTCCGAAGCACGCCAGCACTATCAGCGCCAGGCCGAGCTGCACGACCTGCCCCGACAGGCGCTCGACCGCGACAGCGCGCGCGGCGGGCCTGACGCTTGTGCCGCGCGGGCCGCTGTCGACTGCCCGGCGGATGTCCCCGACGATTCCGCCCGGAAGGATCGTGTTCAAGAACTGGGACTGGTAGTACATTCCGATGGCGGTCGACAAGCGGAGCGGAACTCCCAGGCGGGTCGCGATGAGCTGCCACCGCCACGAAGCAGCCACCGTTGCAACGGCCGAAAGAAGCAGCGCCGCGCCGATCGTCGGTCCGTCCAGGCTGACGATGCCCTGCAGGAACGGGCCCGTTCCCACCTGGCCGATGACGCTGATGAGGACGCCGGCGCCGAGGACCGGACGGATGGCACGGCGGAATCCCGCCGACCGCAAGACCTGGCGAATCAGGGCTCGGCTGCGGTGGGTCATCCGCGCGGCCAGGCCAGCAGGTCGACGTGGCGGATGCGCGCTGCCAGCTCCCCGCGTCGGATCTGGGACATCCGAAGTCGCCGGAAGCGCGCGGCCTCAGCGCCCAGCCGGGGATCCTGCTCGACGGCGGCGTCCACCCATCCGCAGAACCAGTCGAGGAGCAGGCGGTGCCTGCTGTGGTCGAGCAGCCATTCCGTGGCGGTCTGGCGCACCTCCCAGCCGGCCTGTGTGAACAGTCCGCGCGCAATCGGCGCGCCATACGGACCGAGCTGCCTGCGATTGTCTGCCAGTCGAAGTTGATGTGCGTTGAAGGCTTCCTCGAATGCCGCGTCGAGGTGGTCCCGTGGGCTCAGGCGAACCCGGCCTGTCACGCTGAGGGTGAGAAGAGCGGGGCAGCTGGCGTCAACGCAGGCGTCCACGATGGTGTGGGTCTCGTGGGAGGTCAGCACATCGAGCAGGGCGGATGCCGTCACGAGGGACGCACCCTCAAGGTCGGATGCCCGCAGGTCGGCGAGGTTCCCCGGTCGGGCGAGAACGGAGATCGCTGCCGAGTTCCCGTCCCGCGGACGCATCCTGCCGATGGCCGATTCGATCAGGTCCGGATTCCAGTCGTGCAGGATCCAGGTCTGCGGACCGGGGAGGAGGGGAGCGAGCCAGCGCATCATCGAACCGGTCCCGCTGCCGAGATCGTGAACGATCACCGGTCCATCCGGGATTTTGGCGGCGGCGGTGAGCGCAAGATCGCGTGAGCGCGCAGCTGCGTCCTCCGGTTCACGCAGCGCCAGCCAGTCCGGACTGACCAGGGGAATGCCGGTCATGGGGAAACCGCCGTTTCACGGAATGCCACCTCGATGAGCGTTGACGCAATGGCGGCTACCGTCGCACTCCACGGCCTGGCCCGTCTGCTGGCCGCCACGGCGGCTGCCTTGAGCTGCGACCGCTGTGCCGGACTGGCTAACCAGTGGCGCAGCGCGACCTCGAGCGCCCGCGGATCCTCCGGCGCGACGAGGATCCCCGCCGACTCGTTCGAGAGCGCTTCCGGAATGCCACCGATACGGGAGGCCAGGACGGGGATGCCGCGGGCCTGGGCCTCTGCGACGACCATTCCGAAGCTCTCGTACCGGGATGGCACGACGACAAGGTCGGTCCTGGCGTATGCGCTGTCCAACCGTGTTCCGACCAGCGCACCCCTGAACGGTGCCCTGGCGGTGAGGCGTGCCCGGTGACGGGCGCGCGTCAGCTCGTCGACAAAACCTGGTGCACCGTCGAGTGATCCGACGAAGGTGCACGTCCAGCCGTCAACGTCGGTGAGGTGCGCCAAGGCGCCGATCAGCAGGTCCTGGCCCTTGTGCGGGGCAACCACGCCAATGCAGAGCAGCCGGTCGCCTGCTGGTGAAGCGTTCGTCGTGGCGGCGGGATCCGTTCCCGGGTAAGCGACGATGACGTCGTGGGCCGCGTGGGAGTGACGCGTGATGATCTCAGACCGGGTCCATCCGCTCGTGGCGATGATGCGTTTCGCAGCCCGGAATGCGTCTCGTTCACGGCTGTCGGCCGTGACCATGTGCGCGAGGACGATCAACCGGAGCCGGGTGGCCTGGAGGCCCAATGCCACCGATTCGCGTGCGGCGATCAGGCCGTCGACCAGGGCGAGGGCACCGTCCGGCAGCCTCGACAGGGTCAGGCCCGTGAGCATGCCGTCATCCGGCGGGATCGGAACCATGTGCACCTCCCAGCCGCTGCGTCGGAGCCCGTCGCGAACGTGCTGGTCGTAGACGTTGCCACCGCTGACCCTGGCGGGGTCGTCGATCGCTGCGGGCACGAAGAAGGAGACCCGACGTTCGGCGGACATGCTCATGCCGTCCTCGTGTAGCTTGCCCACGCGATGTGTGACTCATGAAGCGTGACCGTGATGGAGTCCAGCTGCTGAACGGGGCCGAGTGACCCTGCCTTCACCCCTTCGGCCAGCAGATCGGCGATCGCTGTGCAGAGCACTTCGGTGGTTGTGTTCCGGCCCCGGAACCGCGGGTCTTCGTCGAGGTTGCGATACGTGAGCGCCCCCGTGATCTCCGCGAGCGCGCTCGCCAGTCTGCCGATGTCCACGACCACACCGTTGGCGTCGAGGCCGCCCGACGCGACGGTCGCGTCGACGATGAATGTGGCTCCGTGGAGTCGCTGGGCAGCACCGAAGGCGTCGCCCGTGAGACTGTGGGCGATCATCAGATGATCGCGGACCGTGACCGTGTACGTCATTTTGGTTCTCCCCACGTGATGGTGTGACACAGGACATCCGGAGCCCCCCGGGCGAGGCTCGCCATCACCTCGGGAAGGTCGCGCCACGAGGACTCACCGGTCAGCACGGCATCGAAGGCCGGGTCGTGCAGGAGCCGCATGGCCAGCTCCAGGCGTTCACGCCTCGACCGGTTTCCCCGGCGACTCGCCGCCACCGCTCCGACCTGGCTCGACCGGATCGTCAATCGTCGCGAGTGGAAGTCGGCGCCCAGCATGAGCGTGACCGGGCGATCGCCGTACCAGCTCGCCTCGAGGACCTCACCGTCGGTGACCACTGTTTCGAGGGCGAGCTGCAACCCGGCGGCCGAACCGCTCGTGTTGATTACGATGTCCCGGTCACCCGGCGGCCGCGCGACGTCGGCGAAGCCCACGCCCAGTCGATCCGCAACCACCTGGCGCGCCGGGTTGACGTCGATCAGAGTGACCTCGACCCCGGGGATGCCGCGGAGCAGTCGTGCGACACAACACCCGATCATGCCGGCGCCGATGACGGACACCCGGTCGCCGATAAGTGGACGAGCATCCCAGAGCACATTGATGGCTGTTTCGACCGCGCCCGTGAGCACGGCGCGACGTGCCGGTATCCCGGCGGGAACCGGCACGACCGCATCGGCGGGGACGACGAACGCTGACTGGTGGGGGAACAGCGTGAACACGATCCGGCCCTCGAGGGATTCGGGTCCCTGGTCTACGACGCCGACATTCAGATAACCGTATTTGACCGGGCCCGGAAGCTCACCGTCCTGGTGGGGGGCACGCATCCGGTCGAACTCGCTCTGCGGGACGTGTCCGCTGAATACCGAAATCTCCGTGCCTCGGCTGACCCCGGTGTAGAGGGTCCTTACGAGCACCTCTCCATCGCCGGGTTTCGGCACGGTTTCCCGGCGGAGCACCCCGACGTGGGGCGACTCCACCCAGAATGCGGATGACTCGACCACAGTCCCTCCCGTTCGTGAACGATTTATGCCGGAGCGCCGTCTTAACAGATGAGTTAACAAAGAAACGAGACAGGGATGCGCAGAGTTCAATTCGCGCCGATTTCCTCAGCAATCGCGGGGACGGCGGCCGCGACGGTCCTCGGCCTTGCCGCTGGGTCCTGGGACCGGTCGTGGGCGCCCGCTGTCGGCTGGCTGGTGGCCCTCAGCTACCTGGTCGTGTCGAATGCCCTGCTCGTGCGCGGGCTACGGAGCAGAAACTCGACACGATTTGGACCAGCGAACCGTGTCACGGCCGTGCGGTCGACGCTCGTCGGGATGATCAGCGGGATCGTCGTTGCATCGTTCGTCGCGCCGGTTCCCACCACCCTGATGATGGCCCTCGTCGTGCCTGCCCTCGTCCTGGACGCCGTCGACGGCTGGGTCGCGCGGCACACGAACTCCACGAGCGAGCTGGGCGCGCGGTTCGACATGGAAGTCGATGCGTTCCTGTTGCTCGTGCTGAGCGTTTATGTGTCGAAGAACCTGGGGACCTGGGTCCTCGCGATCGGCACCATGCGGTACCTCTTCGTCATCGCCGGGTGGATCTTTCCCTGGCTCCGCCGGCAGCTGCCATCCCGGTATTGGCGGAAGGTCGTCACGGCCGTGCAGGGCATCGCCCTGGCGACGGCCGCGACACGGCTTCTCCCCGGTCTTGATGCCCTGCTCGTCGCGCTGGCGCTCGTCCTGCTCCTCGAATCCTTTGGCCGCGACGTGCTCTGGCTCGCTGCACGACGGTCAGAGCCGGTCAGGTTCCGTTGATCCCGATCAGGAATGGCAAGCGGCGGAGGCGAACATTCACACGGAGGGGAATGCCGGGCACTTCGAAGCACGGTCCCGCTGCACCCATCCCGCGTGATCGCTCTGGTAACTGCGCTCAAACCACGGCTATCTTGTTACCCGTCCGGTTGATACCGCTACGCGAGCCAGGGGAGGAACTTCATGGCTAGGAATCTGGTCATCTGTCTTGATGGCACGGGCGCCCAGCCGCGAGCACGGGGTGACTCGAACGTCATCAAGGTGTTCGGGATGCTCGACCTCACCGACCCGACGAAACAGATCGCCTACTACGACCCGGGGGTGGGCACATTCTCGTCGTCGGCCTCGTGGGGTCCGCTCGCGCGTTGGCTCTCGCGCGTCGGCGGGCTTGCGTTCGGCAATGGGCTTCGCCAGAACCTGGGCGAGGCATACACATGGTTGATGCGGGAGTGGAATCCGGGTGACCGCATCTTCGTGTTCGGATTCAGCCGCGGCGCATACACCGCCCGCGCTCTATCAGGCATGCTGCGCACGATCGGCCTTCTTCATGCCGGCTCGGAGAACCTCGTGCCCTATGCAGTTTCCGAGTTCACCAAGCGCAGCAAGGATGACCGTCCCCAGGGAAAGGACGGCGTCACCACCCCGAGCGGGAAGACCCCCACGAACGCCGCACCTCGCACCCCGCAGACTGTCGCGTCGAGGGCATTCTGGGCAGGAATCGACGAGTTCTCCGAGAACTTCGCCCGCAAAGTCAACGGGCGGAGTACCGTGCGCGTCGCGTACCTCGGCGCATTCGACACGGTGAAGGCGGCTGGATTCCTCAAATGGGATATCAAATGGCCCTATACGCGCAAGCTGGACAATGATGTGCGCGTGCGTCATGCCGTGTCGATCGATGAGAAGCGCCGACCCTTCCGCGAATACCTCGTCACGCCGTCCCCTCAGTCCCAGCTTGAGGAGGTCTGGTTCGCGGGTGTGCACACGGATGTCGGGGGCACTTTCGAGGACGACCCGCGCCTCTCGAACGTCACCCTCAAGTGGATCGTCGAGGGCGCCCTTGAGGAGGGAATGCTCGTTGAACCTGGTCCGTACGCGAAAGCGTGCACCGTCACTGAGCTGAGCGCCGACGGAACCGTGCACGCGAATAGCTGGATGTGGAAGATCTTTATCGACCGAACACGCCCGATCCCGGCGAACGCGTTCATCCACTCCAGCGTCAGGCCCCGTATGGAGGCCCCGGGCCTCTATGAAACGCGGATCCCATCGGGCGTGCAGTGGGCTGACCCGAATTGGATCGACCTCGCGCCCGTCCCGGTCCGAGCCGCCAATCCGATCGAGTCCGCTCCGGCGCCTACGGAGCATCCCGCGCCAGCGGCCGTAGCGACCCGACCCACTACACCGTGAAGGTCACCTGACTCCACAGCAGTCCCGGGTCCACCACTACAGCCGGTGGCGCGGCGACTGGCGCATCCGCTCGAACCACATGCGTGTTGAGTTGAGCCAGGGCCGTGAGAAGTTCTGCCTTGGGAATGGTGTTCTCCCACTGTTTGACCAGTCCCCAGGGCAGCATCGCATAGGCCCCCTGCCCGAGCACGGACTCAACGAACGGCTTCGGAGTCGCGTTGTGCGATCCATGGTGCCCGATCTTGTAGAACGCGACACTGCTGACCAGAGCCTTCGACACGGGGTCGTCGAGCACGTGCTCCCAGGCGCCTTCCTGCGAGTCGCCCACGAACAGCAACCGCGTCCCGGACACGTCGAGCACGAAGTACACGCTCGTGTTGTTGACGGAGCGTTCGAGAACGGCCGCTGCGTCGAGCAGCGCGTCGTCGTCGGTGCCGAGCTGGGTCAGGCGCAGGGAGGCGCGCGCGTCCCTCAGCTCCGAAGGGATCGACTGGACGTCCTCGTCCGCCACTACATAGATCGGATCGAAGATGGTCGGTGTTTCGTCGTCGTCGTCGGGGTGCTGGTCGGGATCGAGTTGCAGCCACTGTGCTGACACCGGCGGGTCCATCAACGCGAGCTGCTTCGGATCGCGCGACGGGCCGAGCAGGTGGATGCTCACCCCCTCGATGGGCACGGCGATCACGTTCTTCGCGGGGTCCCGGTTGGGAACGAACATGACCGGCGGCGTGTTCTTGAACTGGGTGCCGTTGCGGCTGAGCAGCCGGTCGGTTGCTTTCGCGTTGCCCATCGAGTTGGCTGCCAGGGCGCTGGCCAATGCCAGCGGAGCCGGCAGATCCCCTGAGTTCGTCTGGGCCTTCGCCTCGATGAAACCGTGGATCTGGGTCGCTGTGGACACGAGTGAATTGCGCAGCGCCTGGGCAGCCGGATCGCTCGTGTCCTCCACGAACGGGACCAGCACCTGGCCGACATCGACGCTGGTCCACTCGTCGACCGCGAAGCCGCTGATGTGGTCCTGGTGGTGGTGGGTGGCGACGACAACGTCGAGGTGCGGGGGAGAGCCGGCAGCGGCAACCGCTGTGAGGTCCGCGATGACCGTGTGGACCACATCGGAAATGTCCCGGGTGACACCGTTGATCGTCGCGCGGCCCTGACTGTGCACACCGCAATCGACGAGCATCCGCCACACCTGTAGACCTCGTGTGATCGTGACCAGGAAGCAGTCACCAAAGCCAACGTTGTACATCCGCACGGCAACGGTCGTCTGGTCAGGCATGGGGCACGACTTTCGGCATCGGGACCTCCTCTGCGGCGTGGAGAGACGCGAACGTCATGCGAAGCAGCGAGGGCTGGTCGGTCCAGGCCGCGAGCGCATCCGCCGACGTCACGTGGTCGCTCCACGCCTGCAGCGCTTTCGCCCGCTTCGCACCGATCGCAGCACTCGATTCCGCGAACGCTCGCACCGCGTCCGGTTTCCCGGTGAATGTCTCCGGCTTCGTCAACGCATCGGGGTTCGACAAGGGAAGTGGCTTGGCCACCACGTGCACGACTTGCCCGTCGACGCGGGCGATGACCGTCGTTCCCGCTCGGATCGCCATGCGTTTACCCGCGGGCAGGGACTGGTCTTCGAGCTCCTGATGGCGTTGCGCGAACTGCGCCACCACGATCGGCCGGGGCTGCAGGTCGGATGCTTGCACGAACACCGCGTGCACGCCCACCAATTCCAGAGGGAGGTCCGGATCCAGGCCGAGTTCGTACGCGTGATACCTGCCCCACTCGATGAGCGCCACGACCGTCGCCGAATTCGCTGTCGTCGCCGGCGCCGGTTTCAGGGCTCCCGACTGTGCCGCCGGAACCGCCGGAACCGCCGGAACCGCCGGCACCGCGGGTCGCGCACGAGTGGATACCCGTGGCCGTGCATCCGACTTGTCCGGCCCCTCGATCTCCGGGTCCGCGTCCGCTCCGGTGATGGTCGTCGACGCCTCGCCGCCCAAGTCGAGGTTCTGCGTCGCCTCCAGGATGAGGGGCGCCAAGTCGACACTGTGTGCCCCGCGGGTCAGGCTGAGTGCCGGATCCGCCGGCCCCGGCCAGGTCAATGCTTCTTCTGTCAGCGAGGACACCGACGGCGGATAGATCCCGCGCCGCCGCAGAGCTTCCACGAGGTTCGTCCTCAAACGCATCGCATCATCCGGGTAGAGCGCCCGGTCGGCCGTCACGATACCGCGGACCACGTCCCCGAACGTCACGTCGACCACCGGCAGGTATTGGAAAGCCCGCACGACCATCCCAAGGATACGGTCTGCGTTCCGGATCGCCTCGACCGTCACCCGTTTCACCAGGTCGGTTGGCAAGGCCCCTGGTGGGAGGACTCCGGTTCCGCCGGTTGCCAGCCGGCGCAGATCGTTGATCTGTTTCAAATAGGTGTCGAGGTAGGCGTCGAAGACCGCCGCCACGAAGCACGCCCCCCGCGCGTGCGGCTCGGTCGCCGCCAGGAACGCGTCCGGCGTGCGCGGCGACCCGATGGCCGACCTCAGCGCCGCACCGCGGCCTGTCGACTCCCCGAATTCGAGCGCCAGGTCGAGCAATGCCGACCCTTCCCGAAGGTCTGTGCTCGAGTTGGCCACCGCCTCAGCCACCACGTCCGGGAAGAGAAAGTGGTGAAACAGCGCCACCAGGTCGGCGAATGCCTCGTGCCACGCGAACACATCCGGATTCGATGCCTCCGAGAAGTACTTGCGGATGCGATGGACGATTGCATGCGTCACTTCGTGCGCCACAACATCGACGCTCAAGCACGTGAACATCACCTGGCCGGGCAGATTCGATCCCGGATCGCGTTCGTCGGCCTTGTAGTAGCCGAAGAGCACCGCACGCCGCGTTGGATCAAAGAACGCATTGCGGCCTTCAAACGCGTGCGGCACGATCCGCAACTCCCGCCCGCCCCGCCAGCGGAAACGCTGCCCACCGAAACGTTCGAACCGTTCGATCACGCTCATCGCGACGGCGTAGACAACCTGCTGGTGGGTGCGCGGATCGCTTTCGGACGGACGAAGCCCGCCCTGGGCCAGGATCGCCGGATCATTCAGATCGACCGGCCGATACCAGACATCGCGAGCCGCGTCGTAGTCGACGACCTGCACCAGCCGGCCCGATGGTCCCGGCTCCAAATCGCGCTCGAACGGAACATCGACCGTCAAAAATCGGCCGCTCAGTCGAGTTGACATCGGATCGAACGCGTAGACCGGCAACGGCCGCCGAGCGGGCAGCCGCACCGGCGGATCGTTACGCGGTCCCAGGCGCGCTGGCGGCTGGTCTCCTGGTGTGGCGACCCCCATCGGTGCCTTCTTCCTCCGCGACAATGTCAAACGGTGAGTGTTCGCGCTCGAGGTGTTGGCTCGATCATCCCCCGTGCGGTTCGGATTGGGAACCCCGGACGAGGCCGACCACGGGAGGAGTTTTTCTAGCGCCAGGTGGTTGGCCCCGCGGAGCCGGCTCGATAGTTGTCGAGAGGTACGGAGCTTTTGCGCCAGGCGGAGAGGATCGGAGTGACAATGCGCCAGCACTCTTCCACCGCGTCTGCACGCACCGAAAGGGTGGGTTCGTCGGAGAGGATTCCGTGCAGTACTTCGCCGTACGGGCCTAGTTCTCCCTGGGCGAATTGCACCTGAAGATTGACCCGGTCGAGAGCGAAAGGATCATCTTCGCCGTTGATGTTGAGGTCGAGATCGATACTGTCCGGGGTGAGCGAGATAGTGAGCCGCGCGGGACCGGGGTTGCCGGTGAAGCCGTAGGGCCGGTGCGGTACATCCTTGAAAGTTACGACGATCTGTTGGCGGCGGTCGGCCATGGCTTTTCCCGACCGAAGTCGGAATGGAACGCCGGCCCAACGCCAGTTCTCGATCCCGACGGTCACCTCCGCGAGTGTTTCGGTGTCGAGTTCGGGAGTCACGCCCGTCTCTTTCACGTAAGCGGGAAGTCTTCGCCCGTCAATTGTGCCGGCGGTGTATCGGGCACGGCGGCTGCTGGCTACCGGGTCGCCCTTCCAGGCGCGGGTGGCGCGGAGTACCTGGGCCATTGATCCGCGCAGATCGTCGGCGTCCAGACTCGACGGGGGCTCCATCGCAGTGAGCGCCATCACGAGAAGCAGGTGGCTCTGGATCATGTCAACGAGGGCGCCCGCCTTGTCGTAATACCCGGCGCGACCCTCGAGGCCAAGGGTCTCGTCGAAGACGATATCCACTCGCTCGATGTGCTCTGCGCTCCAGACCTGCTCGAACAAGCGGTTGGTGAAACGGAGGCCGAGCAGGTTGAGCACCGTGGACTTTCCCAGAAAGTGGTCCACCCGGTGGATGTGGTTCTCTGGCAGAAGCCTCACGAGCCGCCTATTGAGCGCCTGGGCGCTGCGCAAGTCGGTGCCGAACGGTTTCTCCATCCCGAGAACGGTGTTCTTAGGCAGCCTGACCTTCCCCAGTGCAGCGATCGAGAGAATCGTCACGTTCGGCGGCAGAGCGAAGTAGAGCGCCGGTGTGCCCGTTGCGGCAGCAAGCACGCGAGCGAGGTCAGCTGGTTTCGTCACGTCGGCCTGGAGGTATATCGAGTTGTTCGCCACCCTGGCAGACCGGGCGCTCTCGGATCCCCCTGCGGCGAAGGACTCGACGACACGGGAACGCCACTGCGCACTCGTCATGGGATCGGATCCCACACCGATCAGGCGAAGATCGTAGCCCCGGGAGCTACTGAGCAACTGGCCCAGGCCCGGAAGAAGCAACCTCTTTGAGAGATCCCCGCCCGCTCCGAATATGACGAGAGTTCCGATGCGGTCAGCCATGCGCACACGATACCTCGGCAAGACTGGCGAAACGGGACTAGTCGCCACCTGGCTGATGCAGAAGACCTCTTTGACGACGACGACCTGGACGCCGTCGCAGACCGCCTCGATCACGCAATCGGAGCTTCACGTGTGGGCCACCGGCGCCTGATTCGCCCGAGTTCCGCGTCATGACTGACCTGTGTTGGTACCGGTGGTGGGACTCGAACCCACACGTCCTCTCGAACAAAGCATTTTGAGTGCTCCGCGTCTGCCATTCCGCCACACCGGCTCACAACACCTGGTTCAGAATACCGTAGGCTTTGACCCGTGACCGACCAAGATTCAACCCCAGTACCTCCTCGCCGTGTTGTCGTGGCCGAGGATGAGTCCCTCATTCGTCTCGACATCGTCGAAATCCTTCGTGACGCCGGATTCGAGGTCGTCGGCGAGGCCGGCGACGGCGAAACCGCTGTGGCCCTGGCGACCGAGCTGCGACCCGACCTGGTGATCATGGACGTCAAGATGCCGCACCTCGACGGCATCTCGGCCGCGGAGCGGATCACCAAGGCGCACATCGCCCCGGTTGTGCTCCTCACCGCGTTCAGCCAGAAGGAACTGGTCGAGCGGGCGACGGAAGCCGGCGCACTCGCATACGTCGTCAAGCCGTTCACCCCGAACGACCTGCTGCCCGCGATCGAGATCGCGTTGTCCCGTTACAGCCAGATCATCACCCTCGAAGCCGAGGTCGCCGACCTCGTCGAGCGCTTCGAGACCCGCAAGCTCGTCGACCGGGCCAAGGGCCTGCTCAACGAGAAGATGGGCCTCACCGAACCGGAGTCGTTCCGCTGGATCCAGAAGGCGTCGATGGACCGCCGCCTCACCATGCACGATGTCGCCCAGGCGATCATCGAGCAGCTCTCCGCAAAGAAGTAGCACCACTGCACAGACGAAAGGCGGGTCCGGTCAATGGCGACCGGGCCCGCCTTTGTCGTGTGTGCACGGCGGGCGTGACAGATCAGGCGATGCCGGGGCGGTCGGTGATCAGGTTCGTGATCCGGATCGTCGAGCAGCGCCTGCCTTGATCGTCGTCGATCTCGATCGAGTGGGTCGTCAGGGTGCGCCCGAGGTGGATCGGCGTGCAGACGCCGGTGACCCAGCCGCTCGTCGCCGAGCGGGTGTGCGTCGCGTTGATCTCGATGCCGACGGCGAGCTTGCCCGGTCCCGCGTGCAGGTTCGCGGACATCGATCCGAGGCTCTCGCCGAGCACCACGAAGGCGCCCCCGTGCAGGAGCATGGCCGGCTGGGTATTGCCGAACACCGGCATCCGTGCCACCGCCCGCTCGAGGCTGAACTCGAGGAATTCGATGCCCATCTTGTCGGCGAGGGCCCCGCCGCCGCGCTGCTGCACCCAGCTGAGGGCGTCTTCGGTCTTCTGGGTCATGGTCACCTTGGATAGGGCCCTGCGCCGTCGGACGACGCTTGTAGGCTGTCTGTGTGTCGGATTCCGAAAAGCCTACCCTGATGATCATCGACGGCCATTCACTGGCCTACCGGGCGTTCCATGCGCTCCCGGTCGACAGTTTCCAGACCCGGGACGGCCAGCACACCAACGGCATTCACGGGTTCATCTCGATGCTGCTGAGCCTGCTGCGCACCGAGAACCCCTCGCACATCGCCGTCGCTTTCGATATCTCGCGCGCCTCTTTCCGCACCCGCGAATACCCCGAATACAAGGGAACCCGGGCGAGTACCCCTCCGGAATTCAAAGGTCAGGTGCCGCTCCTGCAGGAGGCCCTCGCGGCCATGAACATCACGACCATCACGAAGGAAGACTTCGAGGCGGACGACATCCTCGCGACCCTGTCCGTCCGCGGAACCGCGGAAGGGTACCACGTCTTCGTCGTCTCCGGCGACAGGGATTCGATCCAGCTCGTCAACGACAACGTGACCCTGCTCTACCCGGCGAGCCAGGGCGTCTCGGCGCTCACCCGGTACGACCCGGCACGTGTGCGCGAGAAATACGGCATCGATCCGGCCCAGTATCCCGATGTCGCGGCCCTCGTCGGCGAGACGAGCGACAACCTGATCGGCATCAGCAAGGTCGGCGAGAAGACCGCCGTCAAGTG
This sequence comes from Cryobacterium glucosi, assembly GCF_004402235.1. Lineage (GTDB taxonomy): Bacteria > Actinomycetota > Actinomycetes > Actinomycetales > Microbacteriaceae > Cryobacterium > Cryobacterium glucosi. The sequence continues at coordinate 247,580 of NZ_SOFS01000012.1, read as the reverse complement.
GCTCGGCCTCTACGGCAGCCTTGCCGGCATCCTCGAACACGCGGACGAGATCAAGGGTGTCGTCGGAAACAACCTGCGCGAGCAGAAGGAGAACGCGATCCGCAATCGCCGCCTCAACCGGCTCGTGACCGACCTCGACCTCCCCGTCGAACTGCCAGACCTCGTCCGCGCCCCGATCAACGAAGCCGCCGTGCGCGAGGTCTTCGGTCGCCTCGAGTTCAAGAACCTGCTCGAACGCGTGATCAAGCTCGAGGGCGGCGCGGACGAGTCTGGCGCGGCCGTCGTGCCGGTCGAGCGTGACGATGCGCCCTCCGCGCCGGTCGCCAAGGACCTTCTCGACGAGGAGCTGGATGCCTGGCTCACCCGGGTCGTAGCGGCCAACCCGGGCGGACTCGGCCTCCAGGTCGAGGTGCAGGACGGCAAGGCGATCGGTTTCGGTGTGTCCGGGCTCGAGGAGTCCGTGAACCTTCCGTGGCAGCCGGGACGCACGGACTACCTGCCCTTCGAGGACTGGCTCGCGAGCGACGCGCCCAAGATCATGCACGACGCCAAGCACCAGCTCAAGGCCCTGCGCCGCAGTGGCCTCGGCTTCGGTGGGCTCGTCACCGACACCCTCGTAGCTGCCTGGCTGCTGCGCCCGGGCGGGCCGGACAAGACCCTCGCCGACCTCGTCACCCGCTACCTCGACGAGACGCTCCCTGTCGCAGACCCCAACCAGCTGGTGCCGGACGAGTCGGAGTCTGGCGGCGTGCCCACCGAGGCCTGGTACGCCTACCGGCTCTCGGCCGCGCTCGGGGCCTTGCTCGATCCGGGTTCCCAGTCTGTGCTCACCGACATCGAAATGCCGACCCTGCTGACCCTCGTCGACATGGAACTCACCGGCGTCGCCGTGTCACACGAGGAGCTGTCCGTCCTGTCGGCCCAGCTCGGCGAGCGGGCGGCGGAGTACGCGGCGGGCGCGTTCGCCGAGATCGGCCGCGAGGTCAACCTCGGCTCGCCCAAGCAACTCCAGGAGGTCCTGTTCGAGCAACTGGGCATGCCGAAGACCCGCGCGAACAAGACCGGATACACGACGGATGCCGGCGCCCTCGCCGATCTCCAGGCGAGCAACCCGCATCCCTTCCTCGGTCTCCTCCTGCAGCACAGGGACGCGACCAAGCTCCGCCAAATCGTCGAGACCCTTGACAAGGCGATCGACGCGACCGGGCGCATCCACACCAATTACGTGCAGATCGGCACTGCCACAGGCCGGATCTCCTCGGCCGATCCGAACCTTCAGAACATCCCCGTGCGCACAGAGGAAGGCCGGCGGATCCGGGCAGCCTTCCACTCCGGCCCGGACGCCGAGTGCCTGCTGACGGCCGACTACTCCCAGATCGAGATGCGCATCATGGCGCACCTCTCCGAAGACGCCGGGCTGATCGAGGCCTTCAACGCCGGGGAAGACCTGCACCGCTTCGTCGGCGCATCCGTCTTCGGGGTCACGCCGGAGGAGGTCACGAACGAGATGCGCAGCAAGGTCAAGGCCATGTCCTACGGACTCGCGTACGGGCTGAGTGCCTTCGGCCTCTCCAAGCAGCTCCGGATCGACCAGAAGGAAGCACGCCAGCTCATCACGGACTACTTCGCCCGGTTCGGCGCCGTGCGCGACTACCTGCGGCACGTCGTCGAACAGGCCAAGGTCGACGGGTACACGGCGACGATCTTCGGGCGCCGCCGCCCGTTCCCCGAACTGCACAGTTCCAACCGCGTGCTCAGGGAGAACGCGGAGCGGGCTGCGCTCAACGCCCCGATCCAGGGCTCGGCCGCCGACATCATGAAGATCGCAATGAACAACATCGCGGAGGACATGCTCGAGGAAGGCCTCGAGTCCCGGATGATGCTCCAGGTGCACGACGAATTGATCTTCGAGGTCGCGCCCGGCGAGTGGGACGCTCTCCGCACCGTCGTCACGCACCGGATGGAGACCGCCGCTGCGCTGCTCGTGCCCCTGGACGTGCAGGTCGGCAGGGGTGCGAACTGGGACGCCGCGGCGCACTGAGGTCCCGGCTCGCTCCCTGTGTCGCTGCCGGTACGGTGATCTAGGCTCGGTCCATGAGCCAAGACACCGTGCGTACGCCCACAGCGATTGATGCGATCGCGGAAGACTGGGTCGACACCCTCGTCGACCTCGATCCCACGATCGGCACCTACATCGGCCGCAGCGTGGGCGCCGACCGGTATGGCGACTACTCCCCGGCGGGCCTGGAACGGCATCGCCTCGCGTCTCTCGCAACGATCAGGCGCCTCGATGCCGCTGTCGTCGTCGACGCGGTCGACGAGGTCACCCGCACGGATCTGCGCAGCGAACTCGCCCTCGGCGTCGAGAGCGCCGATGCGGGCCTGCCGCTTCGGGACCTGAACAATCTCGCCTCGCCCGCGCAGGACATCCGCGCGGCCTTCGACCTGATGCCGACGGAAACCGTCGAGGACTGGCGCACCATCTCCACGCGGCTCGGCGCCGTGCCCGAGGCCGTCGCGGGTTACATCGAGACCCTGCGCCTCGGCATCCGCGAAGGCATCATGCCCGCGAAGCGCCAGGTGCGCGAGGTCGCAGTTCAGGCACGCCGGCACGCGGCGAAGACGGGCTTCTTCGCCACGCTCGCCGCGGAGGCGAGTCCCGTGACGGGCAGCCTGCCCGCGAGTCTCGCGACCGACCTCGGGTCCGGCGCCCGCGCCGCCGCCGCCGCATACTCCGCGCTGGCCGCATTCCTCGGCGACGAGCTCGAACGGTCCGCGCCAGAGGCGGATGCGGTCGGCCGGGAGATCTATGCGCTCCAGTCCCGCCGGTTCCTCGGGGCCGCTGTCGATCTCGACGAAACCTACGAGTGGGGGATCGAGGAACTCGCCAGGATGGTCGCGGAGCAGGAGGGCATCGCCAGGCAGATTCTCCCGGGAGCGAGCGTGCAGGAGGCCATCGCCCACCTCGACGCCGACCAGAGCCGCACCCTGCACGGCACGGCGGCCTTGCAACGCTGGATGCAGGAGACGAGCGACCGCGCCGTCGCCGAACTGTCGGTGAGTCACTTCGACATCCCCCAGGAGATCCGCGCGCTCGAGTGCCTGATCGCCCCGACGCAGGACGGCGGCGTGTACTACACCGGGCCGAGCGACGACTTCTCCAGGCCGGGCCGGATGTGGTGGTCGGTTCCGGCAGGCGTCACCGAGTTCTCCACCTGGCGCGAACTGTCGACCGTCTATCACGAGGGTGTTCCTGGCCACCACCTGCAGATCGGACAGGCGGTGCATAACCGCGGCATCCTGAACACCTGGCGTCGCCAGCTCGCGGGCACGTCAGGGCACGCAGAGGGCTGGGCGCTCTACGCCGAACGCCTGATGAGCGAGCTCGGCTACCTCGACGACCCGGCCGACCGTCTCGGCATGCTCGACGGCCAGCGGATGCGCGCCGCCCGCGTCGTGATCGACATCGGCGTGCACCTCGGCAAGACCCTGCCGGATGGAAGCGGCGTCTGGACGGCCGAGCATGCCTTCGACTTCTTCCGCCGCAATGCCAACGTCGACGAGAGCACGGTGCAGTTCGAAGTCAACCGGTACCTCGGCTGGCCGGGACAGGCGCCCTCGTACAAGATCGGCCAGCGCATCTGGGAGGAACTCCGCGACGCCAGCACGGCCAGGGAGGGTGCGGCGTTCTCGATCAAGGACTTCCACAGGCGAGCCCTCGACCTCGGCGGCGTCGGCCTCGACACCCTCCGCGCGGCGCTGCTGTCCTGACGTCTCTCCGCGTACACGACGTGACAAGCGGATGTTGCCGGTGGCCCCTGCAAACAGCTAAGCTTGACTGTCACGTTTGTGACGAACTATCCGCTGCCATGCGCGGAGTCCACAATCCCCACCCGTTCGCGTATGGCCCGACTTATGTCCATCCTGGAGCAACTACTACATGACAATCGCAACGACCGATAGGGCACCTAAGCAGGTCGCCATCAACGACATTGGATCTGCTGAAGACTTTCTTGCCGCGGTCGAAAAGACTCTGAAATTCTTCAACGACGGAGACCTCATCGAGGGCACCGTTGTGAAGATCGACCGCGACGAGGTCCTCCTCGACGTGGGTTACAAGACCGAGGGCGTCATTCCCTCCCGCGAACTTTCCATCAAGCACGACGTTGACCCTTCCGAGGTTGTCAAGGTCGGCGACCTGGTCGAGGCCCTTGTTCTCCAGAAGGAAGACAAAGAAGGCCGCCTCATCCTCTCGAAGAAGCGCGCCCAGTACGAACGTGCGTGGGGCGACGTCGAGAAGATCAAGGAATCCGATGGCGTTGTCACCGGTTCGGTCATCGAGGTCGTCAAGGGCGGGCTCATCGTCGACATCGGCCTCCGTGGCTTCCTGCCGGCCTCGCTCATCGAGCTTCGCCGCGTTCGCGACCTGACCCCGTACCTGGGCCAGGAGATCGAAGCGAAGATCCTCGAGCTCGACAAGAACCGCAACAACGTTGTGCTGTCCCGTCGTGCCCTGCTCGAGCAGACGCAGTCCGAGAGCCGCACCACGTTCCTCAACAACCTCCAGAAGGGACAGGTCCGCAAGGGCGTCGTCTCCTCGATCGTCAACTTCGGTGCGTTCGTCGACCTCGGTGGCGTTGACGGCCTGGTTCACGTCTCCGAACTCAGCTGGAAGCACATCGAGCACGCCAGCGAGGTCGTCGAGGTTGGCCAGGAAGTCACCGTCGAGATCCTCGAGGTCGACCTCGAGCGCGAGCGCGTGTCGCTGTCGCTCAAGGCCACCCAGGAAGACCCGTGGCAGGTCTTCGCCCGCACCCACGCCATCGGCCAGGTTGCACCGGGCAAGGTCACCAAGCTCGTCCCCTTCGGCGCGTTCGTTCGCGTTGCAGAGGGCATCGAGGGCCTGGTCCACATCAGCGAACTCTCCGGCAAGCACGTCGAGCTCGCCGAGCAGGTCGTTTCGGTCGGCGACGAGGTCTTCGTCAAGGTCATCGACATCGACCTCGAGCGTCGCCGCATCTCGCTGAGCCTCAAGCAGGCCAACGAGGGTGTCGACCCCGAGGGCACCGAGTTCGACCCGGCGCTCTACGGAATGCTCACCGAGTACGACGACCAGGGCAACTACAAGTACCCCGAGGGCTTCGACCCGGAGACCAACGAGTGGCGCGAAGGCTTCGAAAACCAGCGCGAGAAGTGGGAGCAGGACTACGCTGCAGCCCAGGCTCGCTGGGAAGCCCACAAGAAGCAGGTCGCGTCCGCGAACGACGAGATCATCGCCGTCGGCGACGTTCCCTCCGCAGCTGGCAACTCGTTCTCGAGCGAGACGGCCGGAGCCGGAACGCTTGCTGACGACGAGGCACTCGCCGCACTGCGCGAGAAGCTCAGCAGCAACAACTAGCACGCAGCTCCACCGCAACACCAGAACCGGCCGGACCCTTCGGGGCCCGGCCGGTTTTCTGCGCCCTGGCCACATCGGTAGCATTGCCGGGGTGTACCTCATTGGACTGACCGGCGGGATCGCATCCGGCAAGAGCACCGTTGCGAGCGCCCTCACGGAACACGGGGCCGTCGTCATCGATGCGGATCGCCTCGCCCGCGAGGTCGTCGAACCGGGCAGCCCCGTCCTGGCGGCGATCGCGGCGGAGTTCGGCACCGCTCTCGTCGGACCGGACGGTGCGCTGGACCGGCCCAGACTCGGCGCGATCGTCTTCGGCGACCCGGCGGCCCTGGCGAGGCTCAACGCGATCGTGCACCCCGCAGTGCGGTCGCTCACGAACGCACGCATTCGTGCAGCCGGGCTCGCGAATCCCTCGGCGGTGGTCGTCTACGACGTACCCCTTCTGGTCGAGGCGGCCGTCGAGCATCCGTTCGACCTCGTCGTCGTCACCCAGGCGACTCCGGAGACCCGGATGCAACGGATGGTCGACCTGCGCCGGATGAGCCAGGAGGACGCGGCCCTGCGCATCCGCGCCCAGGCCGATGATGCCGAACGGCTTGCGATCGCCGACGTCGTGATCGACACCGATGGCACCCTGGAACACACCCTGCGACAGGTCGACGCGCTCTGGGAACGCGTGCGGAGCGCCGGAAACTCTGCCGGCACCGAGAGTGTCGGTGGTCGAATCTAGACTGGAGGGATGGAACCCACGCGATCCGTACATCCCTTTGAGGTCGTGAGCGAATACACGCCGAGCGGCGACCAGCCGACCGCGATCAAAGAACTCGCCGAACGCATCAACGCCGGTGAAACCGACATCGTGCTCCTCGGAGCCACCGGAACCGGCAAGTCCGCGACGACCGCCTGGCTGATCGAACAGGTGCAGCGCCCGACGCTCGTGCTCGCGCACAACAAGACCCTCGCAGCCCAGCTCGTGAACGAGTTCCGCGAGCTGATGCCGAACAACGCCATCGAGTACTTCGTGTCGTACTACGACTACTACCAGCCGGAGGCGTACGTCCCGCAGACGGACACCTTCATCGAGAAGGACTCCTCGATCAACGCCGAGGTCGAGCGGCTCAGGCACTCCACCACGAACTCGCTCCTGAGCCGCCGCGACGTCGTCGTCGTCTCCACCGTGTCCTGCATCTACGGCCTCGGCACACCCGAGGGATACATGGAGGCCATGATCGCCCTCCAGGTGGGCCAGAAGGTCGACCGTGACTGGCTGATCCGCAAGTTCGTTGCGATGCAGTACCAGCGCAACGACGTCGACTTTTCCAGGGGCCACTTCCGGGTGCGCGGCGACACCATCGAGATCATCCCGATGTACGAGGAACTCGCGATCCGGATCGAGATGTTCGGCGATGAGATCGAGGCGCTCTACAGCCTGCACCCGCTCACCGGTGACATCGTCCGCAAGCTCGAATCCGTGTCCGTTTTCCCCGGCTCGCACTACGTCGCGAGCACCGAGACCATGCAGCGGGCCATCGTCACCATCCAGGAAGAACTCGCCGAACGGCTCGGCCAGCTCGAACGGGAAGGCAAACTGCTCGAGGCGCAGCGACTTCGGATGCGCACGACCTTCGACCTCGAGATGATGGAACAGATCGGCTTCTGCTCCGGCATCGAGAACTACTCCCGGCACATCGACCAGCGGTCACCGGGGGAGGCGCCGCACTGTCTCCTCGACTACTTCCCCGACGACTTCCTGATGGTCATCGACGAATCCCATGTCACCGTCCCGCAGATCGGGGCGATGTACGAGGGGGACTCGTCCCGCAAACGCACGCTCGTCGAGCATGGCTTCCGGCTCCCGAGCGCCCTCGACAACCGGCCGCTCAAGTTCAACGAATTCAAGGACAGGGTCGGCCAGACCGTGTACCTGTCCGCCACGCCCGGGAAATACGAGATGGGCATCGCAGACGGCATCGTCGAACAGATCATCCGCCCGACCGGGCTCATCGACCCGCAGATCATCGTCAAGCCGTCCAAGGGACAGATCGACGACCTCCTCGAGGAGATCCACAAGCGCGTCGCACTCAACGAGCGGGTACTCGTCACGACCCTCACCAAGAAGATGGCCGAGGAACTCACGGACTTCCTCACCGAGGCCGGCGTCCGGGTGCGCTACCTGCACTCCGACGTCGACACCCTGCGCCGGGTCGAGCTCCTCACCGAGCTCCGCGCGGGCGTGTACGACGTCCTCGTCGGCATCAATCTCCTCCGGGAGGGCCTCGACCTGCCCGAGGTGTCGCTCGTCGCAATCCTCGACGCCGACAAGGAAGGGTTCCTGCGCTCCGCAACCTCCCTCATCCAGACGATCGGCCGGGCCGCCCGGAACGTCTCCGGCGAGGTGCACATGTACGCCGACCGGCTGACCGCCTCGATGGAACGCGCGATCGACGAGACCGACCGCCGCCGCGAAAAGCAGGTCGCCTACAACACCCTGCACGGCATCGACCCCACTCCGCTCCGCAAACGGATCGCCGACATCACCGACATCCTCGCGCGGGAAGAGGCCGACACCGCCGAGCTCCTCGCCGGTCGCGACGCCCGGCGCAAGGTCGCGGCGACCCCGCTCCGCACCGGCATCGCCGCGAACGGAGCCAACGACCTCGAGTCGATCATCGCCGACCTCAGTGGCCAGATGCTCGAGGCCGCGGGCGAGCTCAAGTTCGAACTCGCTGCCCGGCTCCGGGACGAGGTCTCCGAACTCAAACGCGAACTCCGCCAGATGGAGAAGGCCGGGCACATCTGATCAACAACCGCCCAACGTCGCGGTCGGAATTCGAACGTTTGTTCGCTCAGGGCGTGCGTCCGGGGCGCAGGAGTGTCGGTGGCACTCAATAGACTCGAACGGTGTCAATTTCCAAGGTAACGTCCGGGTCCAAGCTCAGTGTCCGCGGTGCGCGTGTGCACAACCTGCACAACGTCGATTTGGAGATCCCCAGGGATTCCCTGGTCGTCTTCACGGGACTGTCCGGTTCGGGCAAGTCCTCACTCGCGTTCGACACCATCTTCGCGGAGGGGCAACGCCGCTACGTCGAGTCGCTCTCCGCGTACGCACGCCAGTTCCTCGGCCAGGTCGACCGGCCGGACGTCGACTTCATTGAGGGGCTCAGCCCCGCCGTCTCGATCGACCAGAAGTCGACCAACCGCAACCCGCGGTCGACTGTCGGCACGATCACCGAGGTCTACGACTACATGCGCCTGCTCTGGGCGCGCATCGGAGTGCCGCACTGCGCCGTCTGCGGCGAGGTCATCCAGGCCCAGACCGTTCAGCAGATCGCCGACCAGCTCATGGAACTTCCGCAGGGCACCCGGTACCAGATCCTGAGCCCGGTCGTCTCCCAGAAGAAGGGCGAGTTCGTCGACCTGTTCAAGGAGCTCGCCGCCGGCGGCTACTCCCGCGCCATGGTCGACGGCACCCAGATCCAGCTCAGCGAACCGCCGACGCTCAAGAAGCAGCTCAAGCACGACATCTCCGTGGTCGTCGACCGCCTCGTCGCGGCGCCGGAACTCCTCAGCCGCCTGACCGACTCCCTCGAGACCGCGCTCAAACTCACCGACGGCATCGTCCAGATCAACTACGTCGACGGGGAGGGTGACGCGGCGTGGCAGAGCTACTCCGAGAAGCTCTCCTGCCCGAACAACCACCCCGTGCAGCTCACCGAGATCGAACCGCGCACCTTCTCCTTCAACGCGCCCTTCGGCGCCTGCCCCGAGTGCTCCGGCCTCGGCACGCGAATGTCCGTCGACCAGGATCTCCTTCTCGGCGACCCTGAGCTCAGCATCGCGGAGGGCGTCGTGCTGCCCTGGACCACCCAGGGCAAGGGACTCTTCCAGTACTACGAGAAGCTGCTCGACGGCCTCGCGCACGACCTCGACTTCTCACTCGACACCCCCTGGGGCGAACTCACGCCCGACGTGCAGAATGCCGTGCTCCGCGGCGACAACTTCGAGGTCCGCGTGAAGTGGAAGAACCGCTACGGCCGTGAGATGAGCTACACCTCCGGCTTCGAAGGCGTCGTGCCGTACATCGAACGCCAGTACCTGCAGGCGGAGTCCGACACCCAGCGGGCCCGCTGGGGCGAGTACCTCCGCGAGATCGACTGCCCGGTCTGCTCGGGCACCCGGCTCAAGCCCGAGGTCCTCGCCGTGCTGATCCACGGCTCCAGCATCGCGGATGTCTGCAACCTGAGCCTCGCGGACGCCCGGTCGTTCATGGACCTGCTCGAACTGACCGACCGTGAGGCCATGATCGCGGCCCAGGTCCTCCGCGAGATCAAGGCGCGGCTGGACTTCCTGATCCGGGTCGGCCTCAACTACCTGAACCTGGCCCGCGCAGCCGCGAGCCTCTCCGGCGGAGAGGCCCAGCGCATCCGTCTGGCCACGCAGATCGGCTCCGGGTTGACCGGGGTGCTCTACGTGCTCGACGAGCCGAGCATCGGCCTGCACCAGCGGGACAACCGGCGACTCATCGAGACCCTCGTCGCCCTCCGCGACCTCGGCAACACCCTCATCGTCGTCGAACACGACGAGGACACCATCAAGATGGCCGACTGGATCGTCGACATCGGTCCCGGCGCCGGCGTGAACGGCGGCCACGTCGTGCACTCCGGCTCCTACGCGAGCCTCCTGGAGAACCGGGAGTCGCTCACGGGAGACTACCTCGCCGGCCGCAAGTCGATAGAGACGCCTGAGACGCGCAGGCCGATCGACCCTGACCGCCAGATCAACGTGATCGGGGCGGAGGCGAACAACCTCAAGAAGGTCTCCGTGACGTTCCCGCTCGGCACCTTCACCGCCGTCACCGGCGTGAGCGGCTCCGGAAAGTCCTCCCTCGTCAACGACATCCTCTACCGGGTGCTCGCCAACCGGCTGAACGGCGCCCGCAAGCTCCCCGGCAAGCACACCAGGGTCACCGGGCTCGAGCAGCTGGACAAGGTCATCCACGTCGACCAGGCCCCGATCGGCCGCACCCCTCGGTCCAACCCGGCGACGTACACGGGCGTGTTCGACAAGATCCGCACCCTCTTCTCGGAGACGATCGAGGCGAAGGCGCGGGGCTACCTGCCCGGCCGGTTCAGCTTCAACGTCAAGGGCGGCCGCTGCGAAGCCTGCTCCGGCGACGGCACGATCAAGATCGAGATGAACTTCCTGCCCGACGTCTATGTCGCGTGCGAGGTCTGCGGGGGAGCGCGGTACAACCGCGACACCCTCACCGTTCACTACAAGGGCAAGAACATCGCCGAGGTCCTCGACATGCCGATCAGCGAGGCTGCGGAATTCTTCGAGCCGATCTCGGCGATCCACCGCTTCCTGAAGACCCTCGTCGAGGTCGGACTCGGCTATGTGCGCCTCGGCCAGAGCGCCACGACGCTCTCCGGAGGTGAGGCGCAGCGCGTCAAGCTCGCCACCGAACTCCAGCGTCGCTCGAACGGCCGCAGCGTCTACGTGCTCGACGAACCCACGACCGGGCTGCACTTCGAAGACGTGCGCAAGCTCCTGCTGGTGCTCAACAGTCTCGTCGACAAGGGCAACACCGTGATCGTGATCGAGCACAACCTCGACGTGATCAAATCGGCCGACTGGGTGATCGACCTCGGGCCGGAGGGCGGGTCCGGCGGCGGGCGCGTGCTCGCGACCGGAACACCGGAGCACATCGCGACCGTCAAGAAGAGCCACACGGGCACCTTCCTCAAAGAGATCCTGGCGGCGCGCTAAAATTCTGTTCGGCCGGTTTCTGTCCGGCGCGGGGAAGTACCAGGAGAGTTCATGTCGGACGCGTTGAGCTATCGGCCGAAGGCGGGGGAGATCCCCACGGTCCCTGGCGTGTACCGCTTTCGCGACGAGACCGGGCGGGTGCTCTACGTCGGCAAGGCCAAGAACCTGCGCGCCCGCCTCAGCAACTACTTCGCGCCGCTCAGCAGCCTGCACGAGCGCACCCGGCGCATGGTCACGACGGCCGCGTCCGTCGAGTGGACCACAGTCGGAACCGAGGTCGAGGCCCTCCAGCTCGAATGGACCTGGATCAACGAGTTCGACCCGCCGTTCAACGTGCAGTTCAAGGACGACAAGTCCTACCCGTACCTCGCCGTGACCCTCGCAGACGAGGCGCCGCGCGCCCTCGTCACCCGCACCACCGGCATCCGCGGCGCGCGTTATTTCGGCCCGTACCCCAAGGTCTGGGCCGTTCACGAGACGATCGACCTGATGCTCAAGGCCTTCCCGATCCGCACCTGCAACAACGCCAACTACAAACGCGCCATGCAATCGGGGAAACCGTGTTTCGCCGGCCAGATCGGCCGCTGCTTCGGCCCGTGCTCCCAGAAGGTCTCGATCGAGGAGCACCGCGTCATCGTCGACGAATTCGTGAGTTTCATGGCGAGCCAGGACCGCACCATGATCAACCGACTGACCAACGAGATGAAGGCCGCTGCCCTCGGCCAGCAGTACGAGCTCGCGGCCAAACGGCGGGACCAGGTCAAGGCGCTCACGAACGTGCTCGAGAAGAGTGCGGTCGTGCTGCGTGACAACGTCGACATCGACCTGTTCGCCGTCGAGGAGGACGAGCTCGCTGCGGCTGTGCAGCTGTTCATCGTGCGCGGCGGCCGGATCCGCGGTGTCCGCGGCTGGGTCGTCGACAAGGAGCTGGACCTGACAACAGGGGAGCTGATCGATTCCGTGCTGCAGACCGCATACTCCAGGGACGCCGTGCCGCCGCGGGAGGTCGTCGTCCCGTTGCTTCCTGACGACTCCGCAGCGCTCGAAGAATGGCTCGGCGGCATCGCCGGGCGCAAGGTGCACCTCGTGGCCGCCCAGCGCGGCGAGAAGGCCGCTCTGCTCGCGACGGCCACCCAGAACGCACGGCAGGCACTGATGCTCTACAAGACCCGCCGCAGCTCCGACTTCGTCGCACGCTCCAAGGCGCTCGAGGACATCCAGGAGGCGCTCGGTATGGACTCGGCGCCGCTCCGAATGGAGTGTTATGACGTCTCGCACCTGAGCGGCACGAACATCGTCGCCTCGATGGTGGTCTTCGAAGACGGGCTTCCACGCACGGACGAATACCGGCGCTTCAGCATCCCGGAGTCCACAGACGACACCGACTCGATCTACCGCACCCTGACCAGGCGCCTCGCCTACCTCGTGCCAGACGACGGCCCTGCAACGGATGCCGGCACGGAGCCCGCACCGGATCCCGCGGGTGCGTCGCCGGACTCGCCGGCCAGACGCAAGAAGTTCCGGTACCAGCCGAACCTCCTGATCGTCGACGGCGGCCAGCCGCAGGTCGCTGCGGCGGCCAGGGCGCTTCGCGAATCCGGGGTCACCGGCATCCAGCTGTGCGGCATCGCCAAGCGCCTCGAGGAGATCTGGCTGCCGGACTCGGACTATCCCGTCATCCTGCCGCGCAACAGCGACGCACTCTTCCTCATCCAGCGGATCCGGGACGAGGCCCACCGCTTCGCGATCACCCACCAGCGCGCCCGCCGCAAACGCGACATCGCAACGGTCCTCGGCGAGATCGCCGGCCTCGGCCCGGCACGGGTCAAAGTGCTGTTGCAGCATTTCGGATCCGTCGCCCGGCTCAAAGAGGCCCCCATCGAGGCAATCGCGGAGGTCCGCGGCATCGGACCAGGCCTCGCGGCGACGATCCACCAGCACTTTCGCGCCTGAAACCGATCTCGGTCGGTAGGCTGGACTGACAGGCCCACCACCGACAGAAGGCGCACCCCCAGGATGACGGAGAACGACAAGCAGGAAATGCTTATCGTCACGGGAATGTCCGGGGCCGGGCGTTCGACAGTGGCCAACGCCCTCGAAGACCTCGGCTGGTACGTCGTCGACAACCTTCCGCCGCAAATGCTGCGCCCGCTCGTCGAACTCGCCGGCAAGGCGGGCACGAGCCTGCCCAAGATCGCCGCCGTCGTGGACATCCGCGGCCGTGACTTCTTCGCGGACTTCCAGGAGATCGTGCAGTCCCTCCGCAACGGCTCCCAGTTGCGCGTGATCTTTCTCGAGGCCAGGGACGACGTCCTCGTGCGGCGTTTCGAGTCCGTGCGCCGTCCGCATCCGCTGCAGGGCGACGGCACCATCCTCGATGGCATCGACGCCGAACGCACCCGGTTGCGCGCCGTCCGTGAATCGTGCGACATGGTCATCGACACGTCCGACCTCAACATCCACCAGCTCGCGACGACCATCAGCGAACGCTTCGCGGCCGAAGATGCCGCAGGCGTGCACGTCACGGTCATGAGTTTCGGCTTCAAGTACGGTCTTCCCACGGATGTCGACATGGTCGCCGATGTCCGCTTCCTGCCGAATCCGTTCTGGGTGCCCGAACTCCGCTCCCACACCGGACAGGACCCCGAAGTGCGGGACTACGTGCTGGCCCAGGAAGGCGCCCTGGACTTCATCGAGCACTACTCCCTGGCGCTCGCACCGGTGCTGGCGGGCTACCAGCGCGAGAACAAACGCCACGCCACCATCGCCATCGGCTGTACGGGCGGCAAGCATCGCTCGGTGGCGATGGCCCGCGAAATCGCTCGCCGGATCGGCGATCTGCCCGGAGTCGCGATAAGCCTCAAGAATCGCGACCTCGGCCGGGAGTAAGACCCCGCCCGGTGCGCCGCCCCGCGGGCTGCGCCGGGCCACACAGACCACAGACCGACCCATTTTGGGGTCAGTACGACAGAATGGACAAACGATTGGCACTCACGGCCGACGTCAAAGATGAACTTGCACGGGTTGACGTGTCGAAGACCACGGTGCGGGCGGCGGAGCTCGCGACGATTCTGCGATTCTCCGGCGGCCTGCACATGATCAACAGCCGGATCGCGATCGAATCCGAGCTCGACACCGCACTCCTCGCCCGCCGGGTGCGGAAGGACCTCGCCGAACTCTACGGCGTCCGCAGCGAAGTCTCCGTGATTTCGGCATCCGGCCTGCGCCGCACCAGCCACTTCCTGGTGCGCGTGCTCGATGGGGGAGAAACCCTGGCCAGACAGACCGGCCTGCTCGACGCCCGGCGACGCCCCATCCGAGGTCTGCCGAACCGGCTGACCACGGGGTCCAAGGAAGAGATCGCCGCCGTCTGGCGCGGTGCGTTCCTCGCGAACGGCTCCCTCACCGATCCCGGTCGCTCGGCGGCCCTCGAAGTGACCTGCCCGGGCAACGAGGCCGCGATGGCCCTCGTCGGTACGGCCGGTCGACTCGGCGTCGTCGCCAAGGCCCGTGAGGTGCGGGGCGTGCACCGGGTCGTGATCCGCGACGGCGACGCCATCGGCGCCATGCTCGTGCACATGGGTGCGGCGGAGACCGTGCTCAACTGGGAAGCGCTCCGACAGCGCCGTGAGGTGCGCGCAACGGCCAACCGCCTCGTCAATTTCGACGACGCCAACCTCCGCCGCAGCGCGCAGGCCGCCGTTGCGGCGTGCGCCCGCGTGCAGCGCGCGATGGAAATCCTCGGCAGCGATATTCCGGAACACCTCCGTTACGCAGGCGAGTTGCGCCTCTCGTTCCGCGACTCCAGCCTCGACGAACTGGGCCACCACGCCGATCCGCCCATGACGAAGGACGCCGTCGCCGGACGCATCCGCCGCTTGCTCGCCATGGCGGACAAAAAGGCCGTCGACCTCGGGATCCCCGGAACCGATGCGAACCTTCCGGCTGACCTCGACGATGTTTGAGGCCCCCTCGTCAGCGGGGCACCCTGACCTGAGTAGACTTGAAACGTCGCTTACACACTCGTGGCGGAGTACTTCGCGCCAACTCGACAGAGGAGATATGAATGGCTGAATACACTTTGCCCGCTCTCGCCTATGACTACTCGGCGCTCGCGCCGAGCATCAGCGGCACCATCATGGAACTTCACCACAGCAAGCACCACCAGGCCTACGTGACCGGCGCGAACACCGCCCTCGCGCAGCTTGCGGAAGCTCGCGACTCCGGCCAGCTGGCCAACGTCAACAAGCTTGAAAAAGACCTCGCCTTCAACCTCGGCGGTCACGTCAACCACTCCATCTTCTGGACCAACCTCTCCCCGGACGGCGGCGACAAGCCCACAGGCGAGCTTGCGAGCGCCATCGAGGACTTCTTCGGTTCCTTCGACAAGTTCCAGGCGCACTTCACGGCGGCAGCCCTCGGTGTGCAGGGATCCGGCTGGGCGGTGCTCGCCTGGGATTCGATCGGGCAGCGCCTGATCATCCAGCAGTTCTTCGACCAGCAGTCGAACTTCGCAGCCGGCACGATTCCGGTACTCATGCTCGACGTCTGGGAGCACGCGTACTACCTCGACTACCGCAACGTGCGTGCGGACTACGTGAAGGCATTCTGGAACATCGTCAACTGGGCGAACGTCCAGGACCGATTCACGATCGCTCGCGAAAAGACCAACGGGCTTCTGCTGCTCTCATAGCGCAGCCGTAGGACGGGCCCCGTGAGGGGCCCGTCCCCCGTGTATTTCACCCACAAGAAACCGCGCTTCGGCGCACAAGATTAGGAGACATTCGTGTCTGTAAAGATCGGTATTAATGGCTTTGGCCGCATTGGCCGCAATTATCTTCGCGCCGCCCTGGCGCAGGGCAGCGACATCGAGATCGTCGCCGTCAACGACCTGACCGACACGAAGACGTTGGCCCACCTTCTTAAATATGACTCCATCACCGGACGCCTGAACGCCACCGTTTCCGTCGAGGGCGACTCCATCCTCGTCAACGGCAAGCCGATTAAGGTTCTCGCCGAGCGCGACCCGGCCAACCTTCCCTGGGGCGCCCTGGGCGTCGACATCGTCATCGAGTCCACCGGCCGCTTCACCAAGGCAGAGGATGCGCGCAAGCACATCACCGCAGGCGCCAAGAAGGTCATCGTTTCCGCTCCCGCCTCAGGCGACGCAGCGACGATCGTCATGGGTGTCAACGAGCAGGACTACGACCCGGCCAAGTTCGACATCATCTCCAACGCGTCCTGCACCACGAACTGCCTCGCGCCCTTGGCCAAGGTCTTCAACGACAACTTCGGCATCAAGTCCGGCCTGATGACGACGATCCACGCGTACACCGCCGACCAGAACCTCCAGGACGGCCCGCACTCCGACCTGCGTCGCGCCCGCGCCGCAGCCATCAACATCATCCCGACCTCGACCGGTGCGGCCAAGGCCCTCGGCATCGTCCTCCCCGAGCTCAAGGGCAAGCTTGACGGCTTCGCACTGCGCGTTCCGGTTCCCACCGGTTCCATCACCGACCTCACCGTCATCGCGGAGCGCCCCGTCACGATCGAAGCGATCAAGGCCGCCTACAAGGCTGCTGCGGAGTCCGGTCCCCTCAAGGGCATCCTGATGTACACGGAAGACGAGATCGTCTCCAGCGACATCGTGACGGACCCGCACTCCTCGATCTTCGACGCCGGCCTGCTGCGCGTCATCGGCGACCAGGTCAAGCTGTCGTCCTGGTACGACAACGAGTGGGGCTACTCCAACCGCATGGTTGACCTCACCGCGCTCGTCGCCAAGAGCCTGTAGCAGGGGCCCGCAGTGACGCTTCGTACAATCGAATCGCTGGGGCTGCTCACCGGAAAACGCGTCATCGTCCGCTGTGACCTGAACGTGCCGTTGAAAGACGGCGAGATCACGGACGATGGTCGCGTTCGCGCGTCCCTCCCGACCATCAAGGCGCTGCTCGAACAGGGCGCCCGCGTGGTCATCGTCTCCCACCTCGGACGGCCGAAGGGTGCACCGGAAGAGAAGTACAGCCTCGCGCCCGTCGCAGTGCGCCTTGCGCAACTGCTCGGACACGACGTCGCCTTCGCGACCGACACCGTCGGTGACGCCGCAAAGGCCGCCGTCGGCGCGCTGTCCAATGGCGACGTCGTCGTGCTCGAAAACCTCCGGTTCAACCCGGGGGAGACGAGCAAGGTCGACGCAGAGCGGGTCGCCTTCGCGACCGAGCTCGCCGCCCTCGGCGACGTCCTCGTGTCTGACGGCTTCGGCGTCGTTCACCGCAAGCAGGCAAGCGTGTACGACCTGGCAGCAATCCTGCCGAGCGCTGCCGGCCTGCTGATCGCTGCCGAGCTCGACGTGCTCGACCGTCTCACCGAAAAGCCGGAGGCGCCGTACACGGTCGTCCTCGGCGGCTCCAAGGTCTCGGACAAGCTCGGCGTGATCGGTCACCTCCTGCCGCGGGTCAACTCGCTGCTCATCGGTGGCGGAATGCTTTTCACCTTCCTCGCAGCTCAGGGCCACAAGGTGGGCGCAAGCCTGCTCGAGGCCGACCAGATCGAAACCGTTCGCGGTTACCTGGTCGAGGCCGAGCGCCTGGGCGTGAAGATCGTCCTGCCGACGGATGTCGTCGTCGCCTCCAAATTCGGAGCTGACGCCGAGCACGTGGTCACCGCTGCCGACTCGATTGAGGACACCGCATTCGGTGCCACCGGTCTGGGCCTCGACATCGGACCGGACACGGCCGCGGCATTCGCCGCGATCATCCGCGCATCGAAGACGGTGTTCTGGAACGGGCCCATGGGCGTGTTCGAGCTCGCACCGTTTGCTGAGGGCAC
Source organism: Cryobacterium glucosi (assembly GCF_004402235.1). Taxonomy (GTDB): domain Bacteria; phylum Actinomycetota; class Actinomycetes; order Actinomycetales; family Microbacteriaceae; genus Cryobacterium; species Cryobacterium glucosi. The sequence goes on along the minus strand of NZ_SOFS01000012.1, from coordinate 229,585 downwards.
CCGTGTGGTGGCCGCAGCACTCACAGAGGTTGACGGTCTCAGCGTCGTAGGAGGTGGCGATTCCGCCGCCGCCGTGCGCACGCTCGGATTCACGGACGACCAGTTCGGTCACATTTCTACCGGTGGCGGCGCGAGCCTTGAGTTCCTCGAAGGCAAGCGTCTCCCAGGACTGGAGGTCCTCGGATGGCAGTAAACACTCAGCGCACCCCGCTGATTGCAGGCAATTGGAAGATGAACCTGGATCACCTCCAGGCCATCGCGTTCGTGCAGAAGCTCGCCTGGAACCTCAAGGACGCCAAGCACGACTTCGCGGCCGTCGAGGTTGCGGTGTTCCCGCCGTTCACCGACCTTCGCTCCGTGCAGACGCTCGTGTCAGCCGACAAGCTGCCCGTCGTCTTCGGCGCGCAGGATGTCTCGGCTCACGATTCCGGCGCCTTCACGGGTGAGATCTCCGGCGCGTTCCTCGCTCAGCTCGAGTGCACGTACGTGCTCATCGGGCACTCCGAGCGTCGCACGTTGCACGGGGAGAACGACGAGGAGGTGGCCGCGAAGGTCACCGCCGCCGTCAAGCACGGACTCGTTCCGATCATCTGCGTCGGCGAGACCGCCGCGGACCTGGAACTGCACGGTCCGAGCGCCGTCCCTGTCGCCCAGCTGCGCACCGCACTGTCGGGCATCGACAGCGCGGCTGACATCGTAGTGGCATACGAGCCCGTGTGGGCCATCGGCTCCGGCCAGGCGGCAACGCCTGAGCAGGCCGAACAGGTCGCAGCCCAGCTGCGCCTGGTCCTCAGCGAGACCCTCGGACAGGATGTGGCCGACAAGACCCGCATCCTCTACGGCGGTTCCGTGAAGGGCGTCAACATCGCGGGCTACATGCGCGAACCCAACGTCGACGGAGCGCTCGTCGGCGGGGCAAGCCTGGATATCGACGAGTTCTCGAGCATCGTCCGATTCCAGAAGCACGTGGGCGTCTAGCCCGAAGTTCCACCTGATATCACCGCTCCAGCCCGCCACCCTGACCAGGGGAGGCGGGCTGGTTCGTCAGTCAGGCTATGATGATCACTGATCCCGGTGGAGAAACTCCACCATTCTGAAAGGTTTCGCGTGCAGATTCTCCAGGTCGTGTTGCAGGTTGTCCTCGGACTGACGAGCCTCCTGCTCACCATGCTCATCCTCCTGCACAAGGGCCGTGGTGGTGGCCTCTCCGATATGTTCGGTGGCGGCGTCACCTCGAACCTCGGCGCCTCCGGCGTTGCGGAACGAAACCTCAATCGCATCACCGTGATCCTCGCCGTCCTCTGGATCGCGTGCATCGTCGTCCTGGGCCTCATCACCAAGTTCGACACGGCACTGTAACTCCCTCACACCCCCTTCGCTTTTCCCACACCCGTGGCCGTGCGGCCACAAGCACAATCGCCTTTCATGGAGGAACACAATGGCATCTGGTGGCAGCGCAATTCGTGGATCCAGGGTCGGAGCCGGCCCCATGGGGGAGCAGGACCGCGGTTTCCAGGCGGACCGGATCCGCGTCTCCTACTGGGACGCTCTCGGCAACGAGACCGTCCGCTACTTCGCGGCGAACCTGCCCGATGATGAAATCCCCGAGACGATCGACTGCCCGTCCTCTGGGCTTCCGGCCGGCCGCGACAAGGAGAACCCGCCGTCCGTCGTGAAGCTCGAACCATACAAGACGCACCTCGCCTACGTGAAGGAGCGCCGCACGGAAGAGGAAGCGGACTCGCTTCTCGAGGAAGCCCTTCTGCAGCTGCGGATTCGCCGCGGGAAGCTCTCCGCCACCAACTAGCTCCGGACCTTTCGTCCATCGGACACGAAAAAGCCCCGACCACGGTCGGGGCTTTTTCGTGCGCGAACGGTGTCAGAACGACGACGCGGTCAGGTTCTCCGGTACCTCTGCGGCCGCTTCCCGGTCCACGAAGAAGTTCGTGTAGCGGCGCCCCTTGATGCCCGCAACAGGAACCTCGTCCCTGCTGGCACCGGTGAGTGCGAGCCCGAGGGCGGATGCCTTGTCCGGCCCTGCGAGGACCAGCCAGATGCAGCGCGACGAGTTCAGGGCAGGGCGGCTCAGGGTGAGCCGTTCGGCCGGGGGCTTGGGGGAATTGCGCACCGTGAGCACGCTCGCGGTGTCCTCGCGGATTCCCGGGAGGTGCGGGAACAGCGAGGCGATGTGCCCGTCCGGGCCGACGCCGAGGAAGGTGATATCGAAGCGCGGCAGCACGGTTCCGTCGTTCGAGGCTGCCTCGAGCTCCTCCGCATAGGCTGCTCCGGCCGCGTCGAGGTCGAGCGGTCCGTCGGAGGACGCAAACGGGTGGATGTTCTCCGCGGGGATGTCGAGGTGGTCGAGGAGTGCGGTACGGGCCTGGAGTTCGTTGCGTTCCGGGTCGGCGTACGGCAACCAGCGTTCGTCGCCCCACCAGAAGTTCACGTGCTCCCAGTCGACGGTGTCCCTGGCCGCGGAAGCGTTGACAGCGTCGAGCACCTCTGTCGCGACGCTTCCCCCGGTGAGGACGACATGGATGTCGCCCTCCTCGTGGAGGAGGTCGACCGCGGTGGTGATGAATCGTGCCGCGACCGATGCGGCGAGGGCCGCCCGGTCTGCATGCACTAGTACGCGTCGTTCGTGTGTCACGGTCGTCCTCCGGTTTTGTCTGCAACCGCGTCCAGGTTCGGCAGTCCGCGGGTGATCACTTCACCATACAACTCGTCGGGATCGAGCCGGCGAAGCTCGTCGCTGAGGCAATCCCGGAGGCTGCGGCGCTTGAGGGTGAGGTCCTGCACGGGCTGGCCGGGCTGGGTGAGGGTTGCGATGCCCGGCAGTTCACGCTCGAGCGAGATCACACCGGATGCCCGGGTGAAGTGCACGCCGTGGATTCCGCTCGCTTTGGCCCCACCGGTGAACTCGTAGTCGACGTCCACGGCGAGCTGGAGCTGCAGCCAGGCGGCGAGCAGCGTCGTCGAGGGGGAGTCGGCCGCGCCGGAGACCTGGACGGCTGTGACGGCTTCGTACGGCGGCTGGTCGAGAACGGCGGCGAGCTGTGCCCGCCAGAGCGTGAGCCGCGTCCAGGCGAAGTCGGTGTCGCCGGGGCGGTACGAGGAGCACAGCCGGTGCAGGGCGGCCTGCGGGTCCGGCTGGGCGGAGGAATCCGTGATCCGCCGGTAGGCGAGGCGCCCGAGCGGAGAGTCCGCCGGGATGACGGGGGCGACGCCCGGCCACCACGTCACGACGGGGGCATCGGGCAGCAGGAGGCCTGTGACCAGGCTCTCCGGGTCGCTCGCGGCTTCGCCGTACGCGCGCAGCACGATGACTTCGCTCGCCCCGGCGTCTCCGCCGACGCGGATCTCCGCGTCGACCTTCGCGTCGACGGGGGTCTCCGATTCGGTTTCTTCCTGGGTGGAGACGACGATGACGCGCATCGGATGTTCACGGGATGCGTCGTTTGCGGCCTCGATGGCCTCCTCCTCGCGTCCCATGGTCGACGCGATGATCAGGGTCAGCACCCGGCCGAGGGCGACGGCGCCGCCCTCTTCCCGGATGCGGACGAGGGCCTTCGAGATCTTCGAGGTGTTCGTGTCTGGCAGATCGACGATCATGGGCGCCTCCATTGACGGCCGTCCCTGGCCAAGAGCTCGTCCGCGGACGAGGGGCCCCAGGTTCCGGGGCGGTACTGTTCGGGCTGGCCCTGCTCGGACCAGAACTTCTCGACCGGGTCGAGGATCTTCCACGAGAGTTCGACCTCTTCGTGACGGGGGAACAACGGCGGGTCGCCGAGGAGCACGTCGAGGATCAACCGTTCGTACGCCTCCGGGCTCGCCTCGGTGAAGGCATGGCCATAGCCGAAGTCCATCGTGACGTCGCGCACCTGCATGCCGACGCCGGGGACCTTGGAGCCGAATCGGATCGTGACGCCCTCGTCGGGCTGCACCCGGATCACGAGTGCATTGGATCCGAGGGCAGCCGTGTTCTCCTTGGCGAACAGATGCTGGGGGGCGCGCTTGAACACGACAGCGATCTCGGTCACCCTGCGGCCGAGGCGCTTGCCTGCCCGCAGATAGAACGGCACGCCGGACCAGCGGCGCGTCTCGATGGTGAGGCGCAGCGCCGCGTAGGTTTCCGTGAGCGACTCCGGGTCCATTCCGTCCTCTTCGAGGAATCCGAGAACCTTCTCACCGCCCTGCCAACCGCCGGCGTACTGGCCGCGGGCGGTTCCGGTCGCGAGGTTGTCCGGGAGCCGGACGGATGCGAGGACCTTCTCCTTCTCGGTGCGCAGGTCGGCCGCGTCGAAGGAGATGGGCTCCTCCATCGCCGTGAGGGCGAGGAGCTGCAGGAGGTGGTTCTGGATCACGTCCCTGGCGGCACCGATTCCGTCGTAGTAGCCCGCGCGTCCTCCGACGCCGATGTCCTCGGCCATCGTGATCTGCACGTGGTCGACGTTGTTCGAGTTCCAGATCGGTTCGTAGAGCTGGTTCGCGAAGCGCAGCGCGAGGATGTTCTGCACCGTCTCTTTGCCCAGATAGTGGTCGATCCGGAACACGGAGTCGGGCGGGAACACGGATTCGACGACGTCGTTGAGCTCACGGGCGGTTTTCAGGTCGCTGCCGAAGGGCTTTTCGATCACGACACGACGCCACTGACCGTCCTTCTGCTCGGCGAGGCCGGACCGGCGCAACTGGCCGACGACCTGCGGGAACGCCTTCGGCGGGATCGACAGGTAGAACGCATGGTTGCCCATCGTGCCCCGCTCGCGGTCGAGCTCGGCGATGGTGTCCTTGAGCCGTTCGAAGGAGTCGTCGTCGTCGAAGGTGCCCTGCACGAAGCGGATGCCCTCGGAGAGCTGGGCCCAGACATCCTCGTTGAACTCGGTGCGGGCATACTGCTTGACCGAGTCGTGGACCACTTGGGAGAAGTCCTCGTCGTCCCAGTCGCGCCTCGCGAAGCCGACGAGGGCGAATCCGGGCGGAAGGAGTCCGCGGTTGGCGAGGTCGTAGACCGCGGGCATGAGTTTCTTCCGGGACAGGTCGCCGGTTACGCCGAAGATCACGAGGCTCGAGGGCCCCGCGATGCGATTCAGACGGTAATCAGAGGACGACCGCAGCGGATTGAACTCCGGGGTGATTTCCACCGGGGACATGCAACTCCTTTTCTGTGGCAACGAGGCCCGCCGGAGCAGGCCCCGCTGCAGGGGACGACTTCTACTTGAGGGCGCCGAACAGGGCGGCGATATTCGCCGCGGGGTCGGTGAGAGTGAGGGTGAGCACCGGACGGCCGTGCTGAGCGAGAACACTCGCGTCGCCGCTGGCCTGCGCCTGAATGAGTTCGCCGAAGGTGAACGGACGATCCGGAATCGACAGGTCCTCCTGTGCGGTCGCGAGGATCTGCAGGAACACACCGGATGGCTGACCGCCCTTGTGGAGCTGGCCGGTCGAGTGCAGGAACCGGGGGCCCCAGCCGAATGTGACGGGACGTTTCGAGAGCTTCGCGACCAGGTCACGGATGCCGGCGAGCTGTGGCAGCTCGAGGCGGTTCACGTAGGCCTGGACGGAGACGTACCCGTCGGGGCCGAGCTCCTCGAGGAGCGCGTCGATCGCTGAGGCGAGGTCGCTCGCCGCGCCGATGACGTGTGCGGTGCCGCGCACCTCGATGCCGTCGGAGATGAACGCCGCGGGCGCCGGCTCGGGTCGGCCGTCGAGCAGCGCGCGGGTGGCGACCTTGGCTGCCTCCACGTCCGGTTGGTCGAAGGGGTTGATCCCGAGCAGCCGTCCAGCGACCACGGTGGCGTATTCCCAGACCAGGAATTGTGCGCCGAGGGTGCCGCTCACGCGGATCTCATCGGTGCCGTCCGCGGGAAAGATCGTGGTGCCCGCGTCCTCGACGAGGCGCAGGACCTGCAGGTCCGGGAGGTTCTCGGTGAGTTCGGGGGCGCCGAGCTCGAGGACAACGGGGAGGATTCCGGTGCCGATCTTGCCGGTCGACTCCGCGATGAGCTGTTCCGCCCAGTCAGGGAACCCGACGATGTGGGTGCCGTCTGCGACGAGCGCGAGCTTGTCACGCCGTGGCTCCGTCGCAGCGATCGCGGCGCCGAGGATGAGCCCGGGGTTTTCCGGGCTGTCGACCGCGAGCGCGAGCGAAACGGCCTCCGCCTCGTCGAGCAGCTCACCGATGTCGACGCCGGCGAGTCCCGATGGAACCAGCCCGAACGCGGTGAGCACGGAGAAACGTCCTCCCACGGTCGGGTCCGCGTTGAAGACGCGGTAACCGGCCGCCCGAGCGGAGGTGTCGAGCGGCGAACCGGGGTCGGTCACGACGACGATGCGGCCGATGGGGTCGATGCCGGCTTCCCGGAAGGCGCGTTCGAACACGCGACACTGGCTGTCGGTCTCCGCGGTCGACCCGGACTTCGAGGAGACGACCAGCGCCGTCTCCGCGAGGTGGTCGTCGAGGGCCGCGAGTACCTGGCCGGGGTCGGTCGAGTCGAGCACGGTCAACGCGACGCCGGCCGTGCGGGTGATGACCTCCGGTGCGAGCGAGGAACCGCCCATGCCGGCGAGCGCGATCCGGGTGACACCGGCCGAGGCCAGGGTCGCCCGGAGAGCGAGGATCTCCGGGACGAGCGGGCGTGAAACGGCAACGGACTCGGTCCAGCCGAGACGCTTGGCCGCCTCGGACTCGGCCTCAGGGCCCCACAGTGCGGGGTCGAGGGCCGTGATCCCCGAGGCGACCAGGTCGGACACCAGGGTGGGAACGGTTCGGCGTGCCGCATCGGCCGCCGCCCCGGTCACCGCGATGCGGAAACTCACAGGGCCGACGGGGCTTCCGCGTTGTTCTTGGCTGCGTCCAGGGCAACCGTCACGGTGTCGAGGAGTTCGTTCCAGGAAATGATGAACTTCGCAACGCCCTCGGACTCGAGGACCTGCGTGACGTCGACGTAGGAAACGCCTTCGTTCGCAAGGGCGTCGAGGACAGCGTTCGCCTCGTCGTATGCGCCCGTGATCGAGTCCGCCGGGATGACCCCGTGGTCGAAGGTCGCGTCGAGGGTCTTCTCCGGCATGGTGTTGACGACCTCGGGCGCGACGAGGTTCGTCACGTAGAGGGTGTCGGGGAGCGCTGCATCCTTGACGCCCGTCGACGCCCAGAGCGGACGCTGCTTGTTGGCGCCGGCCGCGAGGAGGCCGAGGGCGCGCTCGGTGGAGAAGGCCTGCTGGAAGACCTCGTATGCGAGCTGCGCGTTCGCGACGCCGGCCTTGCTCTTGAGGGCGATCGCCGTCTCGGTGCCGATGGCCTCGAGGCGCTGGTTGATCTCGGTGTCCACGCGGGAGACGAAGAAGGACGCGACGGAGTGGATCGTGCTCAGGTCGATCCCGGCGGCCTTGGCCTTTTCGAGGCCGGACAGGTACGCGTTGATGACCTCGCGGTGACGCTGCAGGCTGAAGATCAGGGTGACGTTCACGCTGATGCCGAGGGCGATCGTCGCGGTGATGGCCTCGAGGCCCTCGATGGTCGCGGGGATCTTGATCATGGCGTTGGGGCGGTTGACCTTGGCCCACAGCTCCTGGGCCTGGGCGACGGTTCCGGCGGCGTCGTGGGCGAGGCCGGGCTCGACCTCGATCGAGACGCGGCCGTCGACACCGTTGGTGCGGTCGTAGACGGGACGGAAGATGTCGCTCGCTGCGGTGACGTCGTCGGTCGTGATCTCGAAGACGGCTTCCTGCACGGTCGCGCCGGACGCGGCGAGGGCGGCGACCTGGTCGACGTAGGCTTCGCCCTTGCTGAGCGCGCCGGCGAAGATGGTCGGGTTCGTCGTGACGCCGACGACGTTCCTGGTGTCGATGAGGTCCTGCAGCCCGCCGGAGGCGATGCGCTGGCGGGAGAGGTCGTCGAGCCAGATGCTGACGCCGGCGGCGGAGAGCTCGGCGGTGGGGGTGGTATCGGTCATGGGGACAATCTCCTTGTGATACATGGTGTGTGACGTGTGCGGGAGTCGGGCGGGGAGCTCAGCGTTGCCGCAGGCTCCCCGCCCGGCGGGGAGCTCAGTGAGCGGCGAGCGAGTCCTTCGCGGCGGCGACGACGGCCTCGGTGGTGATTCCGAATTCACGGAACAGCGTCTTGTAATCTGCGGAGGCGCCGAAGTGCTCGATCGAGATGCTGCGGCCGCGGTCGCCGACGTAGCGGTCCCAGGTCAGCGCGATACCGGCCTCGACGGACACGCGGGCGGTGATGCCGGCGGGCAGCACGGACTCGCGGTACTCCGCTGTCTGCTCCCGGAACCACTCGAGGCTCGGCGCAGACACGACGCGGGCGTTGATGCCCTCGGACGCGAGCGCCGCACGGGCGTTCACGGCCAGCTGGACCTCGGAACCCGTGGCGATCAGGATGACGTCGGGGGTGCCGTTCGGCGCTTCGGCGAGAATGTACGCGCCCTTGGCGACGTTGCGGGCGGAGGCGAAGACCTCGCCGCTCGCGTCGCCGTCGCCGCGCTCGAACACGGGGATGTTCTGGCGGGTGAGGACGATGCCCGCGGGGCCTTCGCGGCGCTCGAGGATCGTCTTCCACGCCCAGGAGACCTCGTTGGCGTCGCCGGGGCGCACGACGTCGAGCCCGGGGATGGCGCGGAGGGTCGCGAGCTGCTCGACCGGCTGGTGGGTCGGGCCGTCCTCGCCGAGGGCGACGGAGTCGTGGGTCCAGACGAAGATCGACGGCGCCTTCATCAGCGCAGCGAGGCGAACGGCCGGGCGCATGTAGTCGCTGAAGATCAGGAAGGTGCCACCGAACGGGCGGGTGTTGCCGTGCAGCACGATGCCGTTCAGGATCGCGCCCATCGCGTGCTCGCGGATCCCGAAGTGCAGGACGCGGCCGTACTCGTTGCCGGTCCACTCGTGGGTCGAGTGCTCGGCCGGAATGAAGGACCGGGCACCGCCGATGGTGGTGTTGTTCGACTCGGCGAGGTCGGCGGAACCGCCCCAGAGCTCGGGGATCACGGCGCCGAGCGCGGTGAGGACCTTGCCGGAAGCTGCACGGGTGGAGACCTCGGTGCCGGCCTCGAAGACGGGCAGCGCGGCATCCACGCCCTCGGGCAGGTCGCCGGCCAGGATCCGGTCGAGGAGGACCTTGCCGTCCGGGTTCGCGGCGGCCCAGGCGTCGAACTGCACCGTCCACCGGGCATGCTCGTCGGAGCCGCGGGTGAGCGCCTCGCGGGTGTGCTCGATGACATCGGGGGCGACGAAGAAGTTCTCGGCCGGATCGAAGCCGAGGACCTCCTTCACGGCTGCGAGTTCCGCGGCGCCGAGCGCCGAGCCGTGGATCTTGCCGGTGTTCTGCTTCTTCGGGCTCGGCCAGCCGATGATCGTCTTGAGGATGATCAGCGACGGCTTGTCCGTGACGGCCTTCGCCGCGTCGATCGCGTCGTTGAGAGCGTGGAGGTCTTCGACGTATTCGCCGGTCTTCTTCCAGTCCACGGTCTGCACGTGCCAGTGGTAGGCCTCGTACCGGGCGGCGACGTCTTCGGTGAAGGCGATGTTGGTGTCGTCCTCGATCGAGATCTGGTTGGAGTCGTAGATCGCGATCAGGTTGCCGAGCTGCTGGTGGCCGGCGAGGGAGGATGCCTCGCTCGTGATGCCCTCCTGCATGTCGCCGTCGCCCGCGATGACGTAGACGAAGTGGTCGAAGGGGCTCTCGCCCGCCGCGGTCTCAGGGTCGAACAGTCCGCGTTCGAAGCGGGACGCGTATGCGAAGCCGACGGCGGACGCGAGGCCCTGGCCGAGCGGGCCCGTCGTGATCTCGACACCGTCGGTGTGGCCGTATTCCGGGTGACCGGGGGTCTTGGAACCCCAGGTGCGGAGAGCCTTGAGGTCGTCGAGCTCGAGGCCGTAACCGCCCAGGTAGAGCTGGACGTACTGGGTCAGGGAGCTGTGGCCGACCGAGAGAATGAAGCGGTCGCGGCCGATCCATTCATTGTCAGAGGGATCGCGGCGCATGACCTTCTGGAAGAGAAGGTATGCGACGGGGGCGAGGCTCATCGCCGTGCCCGGGTGGCCGTTCCCGACCTTCTCCACGGCGTCCGCCGCGAGAATGCGAGCCGTGTCGACCGCCCTGTTGTCAATCGAATCCCACTGCAGTGCTGCCACTTCGTAGTTACCCTTCGTCAAGCTAGGGCAGGCCTTGGAAACCCGCACCCGTTGGATTGAGCGCGCCCGTGGACATCGACGTCATCCGGCGCGGCAGGCGAATGCCCATTTTCCAGGACGCACCGACACGCGCCATGATTGGCGAGCACCCCCAAGTATAGGCAGTCGGCATGGCCGGGTGAGGTTGACCGGCGTAAAGCTGAACGATCCTCGAATGGGCTTCCGCCCGGCCGGGACTGGTTAGACTCAATCCACTATGCAGATCTCCCAGGACGCGACCCCCGCGGGCGTGCAGGCGCCCGGCGGAAGGGGAGCGCGAGGCTTCCGTCGGACCTTCCTCGCCTACCTCTCCCTGACCAAGCCGCGGGTCGTCGAACTGTTACTCGTTGTGACAGCGCCGACCATGCTGCTCGCCGAACGCGGGATTCCGAGCCTGTGGCTCGTGCTCGCGACCCTCATCGGCGGGGCGCTCAGCGCAGGATCCGCCGGCGCGTTTAACTGCTACATCGACCGCGACATCGATCGCGTGATGAAGCGCACGATGAACCGGCCGCTCGTCACCGGCGAGCTCAGCGACCGGGAGGCCCTCGTCTTCGCGTGGGTGCTCGGTGCCGCGTCGATCGTGTGGCTCCTGGTCTTCACGAACTGGGTCGCCGCGGCTCTCTCGCTCGGCGCAATCCTGCTATACGTCGTTTTCTACACGATCATCCTCAAGCGCCGCACCGCCCAGAACATCGTCTGGGGCGGAATCGCCGGCTGCATGCCCGTACTGATCGGCTGGGCCGCCGTCACCGGCGACCTGTCCTGGCCGCCGCTGATCCTGTTCGCGATCATCTTCCTGTGGACCCCGCCGCACTACTGGCCGCTCTCCATGAAATACCGCGCCGAGTACCAGGCCGCCGGCGTCCCGATGCTCGCCGTCGTGCGCGGACGCGCCCAGGTCGGCCTCCAGGTCATCCTCTACGCGTGGGCGACCGTCGCGTGCTCACTGCTCCTGATCCCGGTCGCTTCGATGGGCCTGCTCTATACCGGGGTCGCGCTCGTCACCGGCGGCTGGTTCATCTACGAGACCCACCGCCTGTACAACCTCGCTATCCGTCACGAGGTGGTCTCGCCGATGCGGGTGTTCCACGGTTCGATCACGTACCTGACACTGCTCTTCGTCGCCGTGGGCGTCGACCCGTTGCTCCCCTTCTAGGTCGCGCGGGGGCTTCCCAGCAGAGCCGGGTGCGTCAGCGTGCGGTTGCCTGGTGCGGAACCGGGGGAGTGGCGTCGACGGGCTGCGCCACCGGCTCTTTGAGGTGCAGTACGACGGCGGTCATCGCGGCCGCGAGTACGCACGCGAGGACCATGTGGATTCCGACGAGGCCGGTCGGTAGTCCGGTGTTCGCCTGAACGAGCCCCACGACGACCTGGACGGCCTCGACACCGAGCAGGGCCAGGGTCCAGGTGCGGAGCGACCGGCCGAGGCCCCAGGCGCCGATGACGAGGGCGATGGTGAGCGCGACGGTCAGGTAGGCGGGCCAGCTGTGCACGTGCTGCAGGAACTCCGAGTCGAGCCCGTTTCGCGGTGCGTTCTCGTCACCGGCGTGCGGCCCGGAACCGGTCGTAAGGATGCCGACGACGATTGTGACGGCGACCACGGCGCTCGTCACATGCGTGAGGATCGCGTACCAGCGGGGCACGACGGCAGCCCGCTGGCCGTTGCCGGTGTAGACCCGGTAGACGAAGGCCGTGCAGAGCGCCACGAGCACTGCGGAGATGACGAAGTGCAGTCCGACGACGGTGGGGTCGAGCTGCGTGAGCACGCTGATGCCCCCGATGACCGCCTGGGCGGGGATGCCGAGCCCGGCGAACAGGGCGAGGCGGAACAGGTCGGGGCGTTCGCGACGCAGCCGCACGACGGCGAGGAAGGCAAGGACCGCGACGAGGCCGAGTACGGCACCGAGCAGGCGGTTGCCGAACTCGATGACGCCGTGGATGCCCATCTCCGGCGTGTTGACGAGCGAACCGTCGGTGCATTTCGGCCAGGTCGGGCAACCGAGCCCTGATCCCGTCAGGCGGACGAGGCCGCCCGTGCCGACGAGGAGGATCTGCGCGGCGAGGTACACCCACGCGATCAGGCGGACCCTTCGGTCAACGCTCGTGGGCAGCCATTCCGAAATCCGTTTCACGGGTTCTGCTTCCTCTCGGGCCTGGTGCATGTGAAATCGCCGGGTCCGGCCACTTAACGCATCGGGAACCTGTAGAATTAGGTGTTTCTGGGCGGTGATCACGCGGTTGTACAAACCGCGGTTCGACACCTCGCCGCCTCTAATCATCTTAGGTACGCAACGTAGCCGCCCACGCAACCCGTTCATCGCACGTCTTCGCCTGGAGCCGTGCGGGAATGACCGGACTAATATCCGGGTTGTCGTGGATGGGAGAAGAGGTAAATATGTCTGACGTCCTGCTCGACCGGCCCGAACTCGCGGGCCTGGGAACGTACGAATTCGGCTGGTCCGATTCCGACGCGGCCGGCGCATCCGCCCGCCGTGGCGTCTCGCCAGAGGTCGTGACCGACATCTCGAAGCTCAAGAACGAGCCGGACTGGATGCTGCAGCGCCGGCTCAAGGCCCTCGAACTGTTCGAGCGCAAGCCGATGCCCACGTGGGGCGCCGACCTGTCCGGAATCGACTTCGACAACATCAAGTACTTCGTGCGTTCAACGGAGAAGCAGGCCCAGACCTGGGAAGACCTGCCTGACGACATCAAGAAGACCTACGAGAAGCTCGGCATCCCCGAGGCGGAGCGCCAGCGCCTCGTCTCCGGCGTCGCGGCCCAGTACGAGTCAGAGGTCGTCTACCACCAGATCAATGAGGAGCTCGAAGCCCAGGGCGTCATCTTCATGGACACGGACACCGCGCTCAAGGAATACCCCGAGGTCTTCAAGGAGTACTTCGGCACCGTGATCCCCTCCGGTGACAACAAGTTCGCCGCGCTCAACACCTCGGTCTGGTCTGGCGGCTCCTTCGTCTACGTTCCGCCCGGCGTGCACGTCGAGATCCCGCTCCAGGCGTACTTCCGGATCAACACGGAGAACATGGGCCAGTTCGAGCGCACGCTCATCATCGCCGACGAGGGCAGCTACGTGCACTACATCGAGGGCTGCACCGCCCCGATCTACTCGTCGGACTCGCTGCACTCCGCCGTCGTCGAGATCATCGTGAAGAAGAACGCCCGAGTTCGGTACACGACGATCCAGAACTGGTCGAACAACGTCTACAACCTCGTCACGAAGCGCGCAACAGCCGCAGAGGGCGCGACCATGGAATGGATCGACGGCAACATCGGCTCCAAGGTCACCATGAAGTACCCGTCGATCTACCTGATGGGCGAGCACGCCAAGGGCGAAACCCTGTCCGTGGCCTTCGCCGGTCCCGGCCAGCATCAGGACGCCGGCGCCAAGATGATCCACATGGCTCCGTACACGCAGTCCTCGATCGTGTCCAAGTCCATCGCCCGCGGCGGCGGCCGCTCGGGGTACCGCGGTGAAGTCCGGGTGGATGCCGGTGCGCACCACTCCGCGAACACCGTGCGCTGCGACGCGCTGCTCGTCGACACCCAGTCCCGCTCCGACACCTACCCGTCCATCGACATCCGTGTCGACGACGTGCAGCTCGGCCATGAGGCCACCGTCTCCCGCGTCAGCGAGGAGCAGTTGTTCTACCTGATGAGCCGCGGTATGCCCGAGGACGAGGCCATGGCCATGATCGTCAGAGGATTCATCGAACCGATCGCACGGGAGCTCCCGATGGAGTACGCCCTCGAACTCAACAAGCTCATCGAAATGGGCATGGAAGGATCCGTCGGCTAAATGTCCGCCGCCCCGACTTCAACAACAGCAGCACTGCCCACCAGCGAACAGCACGGCATCAAGGCGCACTCGGACGGACGCTTCGGCTTCGTCCCCGTGCAGACCAGGAACGACCGCTTCAAGAGCGTCGACGTCGCCGACTTCGCCCCCGTCACGGGGCGCGAGGCCGTATGGAAGCTCTCACCGGTCGCCAAGTTCACCGACCTCACGGCCGGCGAGCTCGACGGCGCAGCCTACGACGTCGACTCGACCCCGACCGACGGTGTCGCGATCGACTGGGTCGGGCGCGATGACGCTCGCATCGGTTCGGTCGGCGCCCCGGAGGAACAAGCCGCCGCCAACGCCTGGACGAGCTTCGAGAAGGCCCTGGCCATCACCGTCACCGGTGAAGAGGACAAGGAGATCACGATCACCCGGGCCCGTCTCGGCACCGGCCCGCGCGGCGCCCACACGATCATCGAGGCCAGGCCGTTCAGCCGGGCGACGATCATCCTCGAGAACACCGGCGACGCACGCCTCACCGAAAACCTCGAGATCATCGTCGGCGAGTCCGCCCACCTCACGGTCGTCACGCTGCAGGAGTGGAACACCGGTGCCGTTCAGCTGGCCAACCACTTCGCATCCGTCGGCCGCGACGCCTACCTCAAGCACGTCGTCGTGTCCCTCGGCGGCAGCATCGTGCGGGTCAACCCCTCGGTGCGCCTCGCCGGTCCCGGCTCCGACACCGACCTCTACGGTCTCTACTTCGCGGATGCCGGCCAGCACCTCGAACAGCAGGTGTACGTGCACCACGACGCCGCGAACAGCCGCAGCCGGGTGACCTACAAGGGCGCCCTGCAGGGCGCAGGCGCTCGGACGGTCTGGATCGGCGACGTCCTGATCGGTCGCAACGCCCCTGGAACCGACAGCTACGAACAGAACCGCAACCTCGTGCTGACCGAAGGCACCCGCGCGGACTCGATCCCGAACCTCGAGATCGAGACGGGTGACATCAAGGGCGCCGGGCACGCGAGTGCGACCGGCCGCTTCGACGATGAGCAGCTGTTCTATCTGCAGTCCCGCGGAATCACGGAAGACGAGGCCCGGCGACTCGTCGTGCGCGGCTTCCTGAGCGAGATCGTGCAGCACATCGGATCCCAACCGCTCGAAGACCGCCTCCAGGCGGCCATCGAAGCCGAACTGCGCAGCACCGACGAGGTCCGCGCACCCGCAACAACCAAGGAGAACTGACCATGGCGTCCACGAAGATCTGCGCCTTCGACGAACTCGAAGAGAATCAGGCCGTCAAGGTCGAGATCGACGGAGTCCCCATCGTCGTGGTGCGGGACAGCGCGGGCGACGTCTTCGCGATCGGCGACACCTGCACGCACGGCGACATCTCCCTCTCCGAGGGATTCGTCGAAGACGACACGGTCGAATGCTGGGCACACGGCTCCAAGTTCTCCCTGAAGAGCGGTCGCCCGCTCAACCTGCCCGCCTACGAACCCGTTCCGGTGTTCACGGTCGAGCTGATCAACGGCGACGTCTTCATCGACCCGACCCCGCACTACGTCACCGCGTAACCCCCACACGTACCGGCGCCTGCGCGCCGTTGAATGAAAGAGACCAGAGAATCCATGTCAGTTCTTGAGATCAAGGACCTGCACGTCAGCGTCGAGACCGACCAGGGCACCAAGCAGATCCTGAAGGGTGTCAACCTCACGATCAACGAGGGTGAGATCCACGCCATCATGGGGCCGAACGGCTCCGGCAAGTCGACCCTCGCGTACACGATCGCCGGCCACCCCAAGTACCACGCCGACAGCGGCTCGATCCTGCTCGACGGTGAGGAAGTCCTCACCATGACCGTCGACCAGCGCGCCCGCGCCGGCCTCTTCCTCGCGATGCAGTACCCGGTCGAGATCCCCGGAGTCACCGTCACCAACTTCCTGCGCACCGCCAAGACCGCGATCGACGGCGAAGCGCCCGCGATCCGTTCCTGGATCAAGGACGTCCGCCAGTCCATGACGAACCTGCGCATGGACAAGAGCTTTGCGGAGCGCAACGTGAACGAGGGCTTCTCCGGTGGTGAGAAGAAGCGCAACGAGATCCTGCAGCTCGAACTGCTCAAGCCCAAGTTCGCGATCCTCGACGAAACCGACTCCGGCCTCGACGTCGACGCGCTCAAGATCGTCTCGGAGGGCGTCAACCGCGCCAAGGCGAACACCGGACTCGGCATCCTCCTGATCACGCACTACACCCGCATCCTGCGCTACATCGAGCCCGATTTCGTGCACGTGTTCGTCAACGGGCGGATCGCGGAGCAGGGCGGACCCGAGCTTGCCGACCGGCTCGAGGACGAAGGCTACGATCGCTTTCTCGTCGATTCGAACGTAGGCTGACCGCATGGTTTCAACGCTGTCACCCGAGCGATTCGATGAGATCGAAGAGGCGCTCAAAGACGTCATGGACCCCGAGCTCGGCATCAACGTCGTCGACCTCGGCCTCATCTACGACCTGGGCTGGGACGACGAGAACGACGCCCTGATCATCCACATGACCCTGACCTCGGCAGGCTGCCCGCTGACCGACGTGCTCGAGGAGCAGACCGCCGAAGCGCTCGACGGGGTCGTCGACCAGTTCCGGATCAACTGGGTCTGGATGCCGCCGTGGGGCCCTGAGAAGATCACCGACGACGGCCGTGACATGATGCGCGCCCTCGGCTTCGCGATCTGACCGTCGCCCCAGTATCACCCGCCCAGTGTCGCCCCGGATTCCGATCCGGGGCGACACTGCGTTAATCGGCGGATGCCGTCGGCCGGCGGCATCCCCACGCCCGCGACTGAATTAGTATGCTCCTCCACTCATTGGAACGCTATGCTAATGAGATGGATTCCCCCGGAAGGACGCGGCCGAGCCGTCGATCGGCGCAAAGCGAGGCGACCAGGACGGTCATCCTCGACGCGGCCGAGCGCCTCATGCTCGAGCGCGGGTACATCGCGGCATCCATCGCGGCGATCGCCGCGGAGGCCGGTGTCGCGGTGCAGACCATCTACAATTCCGTGGGCCTCAAGGCCGACGTGCTTGCGGCGGTACTCGAGCGTGGTGCCACGGAGCCGTCGGGCAGTGGGGAGTCCGCGCTCCAGGATCCGGTGGCGTCACCCCGGGAGGCGAGCGGACCGCGCTCGGCGACCGACATCATCCGCCTCCTCGTCGACTGGTGCGTCGAGACGAACGTGCGCACCGCCGCCCTGCGGAGGGTCGTCGCGCAGGCCGCGGGGGTCGATGCCGACGTGGCGCGTCTCGAGCTGCGCCAGTCCGCACGGTTGCTGCACAACTTCAGCGAGACGGCAACGGCGTTGCGCGACCGCCATGCGTTGCGCAGCGGCCTCAGCGACCACGAGGCGGCCGCGGCGATCTGGGCGCTCGCCCACCCGCAGGTCTACCGCTCCCTCGTGCTCGATCTGGACTGGTCCCTCGGGGCCTACCGGGAGTGGCTCGGGAACACGCTCCGGGCCACACTTTTCTGAGCGTCCCTCCCCGTCGCCGCGCGAGAATATACTAGATAGCTGGCCCGGTCGGGCCGAACCCCTCCCACGAACCTTCCGAACGGACTATTGCTGTGCTCAGTGTGCAAAACCTCGAAATCAGAGTCGGGGCGCGCGTGCTCATGGAAGACGTCAGTTTCCGCGTCTCCGCCGGCGACAAGATCGGCCTCGTCGGCCGCAACGGTGCGGGAAAGACGACCCTCACGAAGACGCTCGCGGGCGAGACGATGCCGACCCACGGCCAGATCGACCGCTCCGGCCAGATCGGCTACCTTCCGCAGGACCCGCGCTCCGGTGAACCGACCATGCTCGCGCGCACCCGTATCCTCGACGCCCGCGGCCTCGGCACGATCTCCCTCGGCCTCTACCAGGCCGGCCTCGACATGGGCAGCGACGACCCCAAGGTCGCCGCGAAGGCCATGAAGGTCTACGGCAACCTCACCGACCAGTTCAACGCCCTCGGCGGCTACGCAGCGGAGGCGGAGGCGGCCTCGATCGCGAGCAACCTGAACCTTCCGGACCGGATCCTCGACCAGGAGCTGCAGACCCTCTCCGGCGGCCAGCGCCGCCGCATCGAGCTCGCCCGCATCCTGTTCTCCGCCGCGGAGACGATGATCCTCGACGAACCGACCAACCACCTCGATGCCGATTCCGTCGTCTGGCTGCGCGAGTTCGTCAAGAACTACCGCGGCGGCGTCATCATCATCTCCCACGACATCGAACTCGTCGGCGAGACCGTCAACCGGGTGTTCTATCTCGATGCCAACCGCATGGTCATCGACATCTACAACATGAACTGGAAGAACTACCAGCGCCAGCGCCTCGCAGACGCCGACCGTCGTAAGAAGGAACGCGCCAACGCCGAGAAGAAGGCGTCCACCCTGCAGCTGCAGGCCGCAAAGTTCGGCGCCAAGGCGAGCAAGGCGGCAGCGGCTCACCAGATGGTCGCCCGGGCTGAGAAGCTGCTCTCCGGACTCGACGCCGTGCGCGCCGTCGACCGCGTGGCCAAGCTGCGCTTCCCCGTGCCGGCCCCGTGCGGCCGCACCCCGCTGATGGCGAACGACCTCTCGAAGAGCTACGGTTCCCTCGAGATCTTCGCAGCTGTCGACCTCGCGATCGACCGCGGGTCCAAGGTCGTCATCCTCGGCCTCAACGGTGCGGGCAAGACCACGCTTCTGCGGATGCTCGCGGGCGTCGACAAGCCGGACACCGGCACGATCGTCCCCGGCCACGGTCTCCGCATCGGGTACTACGCGCAGGAACACGAGACCATCGACGTCAAGCGCAGCGTTCTGCAGAACATGGTGTCCTCGTCGCCGAACATCACCGAAATGGAAGCCCGCCGGGTCCTCGGCTCGTTCCTGTTCACCGGTGACGATTCCGACAAGCCGGCCGGGGTTCTTTCCGGTGGAGAGAAGACCAGGCTTGCCCTCGCGATGATCGTGGTCTCCGGCGCCAACGTGTTACTCCTCGACGAACCGACGAACAACCTCGACCCCGCGAGCCGTGACGAGATCCTCGACGCGCTCGCGCACTACGAGGGTGCCGTCGTTCTGGTCAGCCACGACGAGGGCGCCGTCGAGGCGCTCAACCCGGAACGCGTGCTGATTATGCCGGAGGGCACAGAGGACCACTGGAACAAGGACTACCTCGACCTGATCATGCTCGCCTAGCTTCCGCTATCGGTCGGTGCGTACTGTCTGTCAGTGCGTGCTGTCGATGAGGTCGTCTTCGACCTCTGCGTCCGTACGCGGCTTGGCGGCCGCACGGCGGGCGCGTTCCTCTGCGCGCGTGCGCTCTTCGGGGTCGTCCGCGTTGAGAGAGCGGAATTCCTGCCGCACCGCCCAGCCGAGCCCGATGAAGCCGAGCAGGGCGAACAGCATCCACTGGAACGCGTACGACAGGTGCGAGCCTTCGTCCGCGACCGGCCTGGTCACGCCGGCCGGCCGGGTGGCCGGCGCGGGATCCTCGGAGGCCATCAGGCCGTATGCCGCGGTGTACGTGGGTGCGCCGACCCGGTCGGCGACGTCGGCGAGGTGGATCGTGGCGATCTGGTTCCCGCTCGCCGTGCGCCCGGGAAGGGTCGGTTCTCCGGCCTTGAGCCTGGCGATGACCGTGACTTCACCCGTCGGCGCTGCGGGAACCGGGCCGGGGGCCTCCGCCGTCTCGCCGGTGGGGACCCAGCCACGATCGACGACGAAGACCGTGCCGTCAGCGAGGAGCAGCGGCGTGAGCACCTCGAAGCCCGGGTGCACGTTCAGCGGGCGATTCCGCACGATCAGCTCATCGGCGACGAGGTACGTTCCCGTCATCGTCACCGGCAGCCACTTCTGTGACTCGTTGAAGGAATCGAGAGTGGGAAGTGCTTCGGTCAGGCTCACCGGGATGTGGTCGTAGTTCGCGTCGACCTTGTTGATCTCGACGAGGGCCTCGTTGCGCCTGGCGAACTGCCACATACCGAGGCCGGCGCAGGCGGCGCCGAAGATGATGGTGAGCACGAGGTATCCGGCCCACCTGCGGGTGAAGGCGAACTTCCAGCCGGTCACGACGGGTCCGTCCCTGCGGCCGGGCGGCCCGGTGTTGTGTCCGGTGCAGCTTCGAGCGCGAAGACGGCCACCGGAAAATCCCTGGCACCCAGGAATTCCCGCAGATACTCGACATGCTCCGGGCAGGCGAGCCAGGTCTTGACCCGGTCAGCGGTATGGATACGCGGGTTGCGCCAGTCGATGCGCCACTGCGCGTCCTCCCGGCAGCCGGCCCTCGAACAACGCGGTACGTCGAGGTCGTCGTCGAAACCGATCATTCGTCCGTACCCGGGCCGCGGGACGGGTCGTGAGTCGGCGCCGGCCGGTCGGAGGCTTGCCCGGGGGGCGACTGGGCGGCCGACGAGGATTCAGGACTGGTCGAGGACTGACCGCGGTAGAGCTGAACGGCTCCCGGGCGGACGACGGCGGTTCCCGCGCCGTTTCCGTGGACGTTTGCGACGATGACCGCGAAATAGGGGAGC
This sequence comes from Cryobacterium glucosi, assembly GCF_004402235.1. Lineage (GTDB taxonomy): Bacteria > Actinomycetota > Actinomycetes > Actinomycetales > Microbacteriaceae > Cryobacterium > Cryobacterium glucosi. The sequence goes on along the minus strand of NZ_SOFS01000012.1, from coordinate 209,055 downwards.
AGGATCGCTCCGGCGGCGCAGACCAGGAGCCACCAGCCGTGCACGAAGAGCATCAGGACGATGCACACCATCCGGATGCCCATGGTCACCGAGTATTTGATCATCCGGGCGCGTCGCTCGGCCTCCGGAGACGGAGGCAGGGACGTGATCGACTGCTGTTTCATACTCTCATCGCTTCGGTCAACCGGTGGAGGTTTTGCCTGATAAGCCTACGTCTCGCCCGGTCTGTGGGATGACACCGTAAACTGGAATATACGTGCGTACGGCTGGTCGTTCGCTGGGAATAGATTGGAACCGTATGCCCTCCGTCAGGACCGTTCTCGTGACCGGGGGCAACCGTGGGATCGGCTTTGCCATCGCCGAAGAATTCGTGCGCCAGGGCCATCGCGTCGCGGTCACGGCCCGCTCCGGGTCCGGCCCAGAGGGCAGCCTCACGGTACGTGCCGACGTCACCGACGCCGCATCGATCGACGCCGCGTTCACCGAGATCGAAGCGTCCCTCGGACCGGTTGAAGTGGTCGTGGCCAACGCCGGCATCACCAAAGACACCCTTCTGATGCGGATGACGGAAGACGACTTCACCTCCGTCATCGACACGAACCTGAGCGGTGCCTTCCGCGTCGTCAAGCGCGCATCCAAGGGCATGCTCAAGGCCAGGTTCGGCCGGATCGTGCTCATCTCGAGCGTGGTCGGCCTCTACGGTTCCGCCGGGCAGGTCAACTACTCCGCCTCCAAGAGCGGGCTCGTCGGGCTCGCCCGCTCGGTCACCCGCGAGCTCGGCGCCCGCGGCATCACTGCGAACGTCGTCGCACCCGGCTTCATCGAGACCGAGATGACCGCGGAGCTTTCCGAGGCCGTCCAGGCCGAATACAAGAAGAACATCCCGGCAGGACGCTTCGCTTCCCCCGCCGAGGTCGCCAAGGTCGTCACGTGGCTCGCGGGCGACGACGCCGGTTACATCTCCGGCGCCGTGATCCCGGTCGACGGCGGACTCGGAATGGGTCACTGACCTCCGCCATGAGACCGACAATGACGGCGACAATGCGGGCGGTTGTCGTCGACGGGCCTGGTGACCCCGGTGTTCTGCGCGTCCGTGACGTGCCGATGCCGACGCCGCGACCCGGATGGGTGCTGATCCGGGTTGAGGCCTTCGGGCTCAACCGGTCCGAACTCCACTTCCGTTCCGGTGTCGCGTCGACCGGCTCGTTTCCGCGCATTCCTGGGATCGAAGCGGTCGGAACGATAGCGGATGCCCCGGGTGGGGAGTATCCCGTCGGCGCCCAGGTGGCCGCGATGATGGGCGGCATGGGCCGCTCCTTCGACGGCGGTTACGCCGAATACGTGTCGGTGCCGGCCGCGATCGTCGTGCCCTTCACCAGCGGACTCGGCTGGGACGTGCTCGGTGCCGTGCCCGAGATGCTGCAGACCGCGGCGGGGTCGCTGCGTGTCGGGCTGCAGGCCGCCGACGGCCAGAGCCTGCTCATCCGCGGCGGAACGTCCTCTGTCGGCCTCGCGCTGGCCACCCTCGGCGCGCTGCGCGGGATGCGGGTGCTTTCGACCACGCGGAATCCCTCGAGCGTCGGCCTGCTCGAGGCTGCAGGCGCCGACCACGTCATCATCGACGATGGCGAGGTCGCGCGCCGGGTGCGGGAGATCGTGCCTGGCGGTGTCGACGGAGCCGTCGAGCTCGTCGGCGTCAACGTCCTGCGCGACACCCTCCGAGCGGTGCGAGCCGGAGGCACCGTCTGCTTCACCGGGATGCTCTCCGACACCTGGACGATCGACGAGTTCTACCCGATGGACTGGCTTCCCAACGGAGTGCGCCTCACCGCGTATTCCGGAGAGGCCGCAGACCTGACATCAGCGGAGTTGCAGGCCTTCCTCGACGCCGTCGCAGCCGGTCACGCGCGCGTCCCGCTCGGCCGTGTCTACAGGCTCGATGAGATCGTGCAGGCCCACCGCGACATGGAGGCCGGTACCGCCGGCGGAAAACTCGTCGTCCTTCCGCGCTGAACTCCCCGACTGAGGTCGGACGGATCGTCACACCGCTGGCGAACGGCGCCGGTCACATGCACAGCGTCCGTCAGGGGTCGGTACCCTCGTTTCCAGGTGTGAAACTCAAGATGAGAAGCCTAAAATTATGTGAGTAAGTCTCGCATTCGTGTTCGATTCGGGGTAGAATCGGGGTATGGCAGGAGCTTGGGATCCCCAGTCACACACCCCGCAGGCACCCGGTTCCGGGGTCGCGGGAGATCAGCCCATCGCAGGCGTCAAGTCGGCCCATCCGGTTGCGGTTGTCGAGGGTTTCGAGGGCGCGGAGGGTCTGGCCGGGTCGGTGCCGTCGGTGCATGCGGATGCTGTCGCCCGGCTCGCCGAGGCCCAGGCGGTTCTCGCCGATGCCCTGGCCGCGATCCCGGTCGGGCTGCTCAGCGACACAGAAGCGGTCACGGCGCTGAGCACCGTGGAGGCGATCGGGCGGACAGTGGACGCGGCCAGGGTGAGCACGGCGACGGATGTGGACCGGAGGGCCCGGGTCCTCGGCCGCGAGGGCCTGGCCTGGCGGATGGGCTGCACGGGCCCGTGGGATGTCCTCACCCGGGTGACGCGGGTGTCGGCCCGGGAAGTGAAGCGGCGCACGAAGCTCGGCGACGCGGTGTTGCCGCGGCCGTGCGGCGGGAGCAGCTGGTTGCCGCCCTTGTTCCCGACGGTCGGGGCCGCCCTGGCAGCGGGGGAGATCGGGGTGGAGACGGCGGAGTTGATCGTGGCGGGTTTGCAGGTGATCAGTCACCGGGTGGCGCCGGATGACCTACTCACGGCGGAGCGGGCCCTGGTCGCCACGGCGGCGGGCCTGATCACCCCGGAGACGGAGAACCTGGCCGGGGCCGGTGTCCCGGTGACCACGGACCTGATCCGGGGCATGGTCGCGCAGTGGCAGGCAGCCCTGGACCCCGACGGGGTCCTCCCAACCGAGGACCTGTTCGAGGCAAAGTCCAACATCGGCTTCGGACAACTCAAGAACGGGTTGTACCCGGTGAAGGGTGGAGTGACGCCGGAACTGTTCGGGGTGATGAACACCCTCTTCGACGCCTTCCTCAGCTTCCACGCCCGCCCGGCGTTCCCCACCGCCGAGGAACAGGCGCTGATGGATTCGGGGCAGATGATTCCCGGCGCCGAGACCGCGGACGGCGAGAGCGACACGGGCCCGGATCTGGACGTGATCGAGGCAGAGCTCCGGGAGCGCCGGGCGGATACCCGCACGGGCGGGGAGAAACGCGCCGACATCCTCCGGGCGTTGTTCGAACACGCCGCCCGCGACACGGACACCCCGTCGATGGGCGGGTCGGCGCTGACGGTGATGGTGCACGTGAACGCCGCCGACCTCGCCTCGGGGGTCGGGGTCGGGTGGATCGACGGGGTCGAAGCCCCCGTGTCTTTGAAGACGGTGCATCAGCGCATCTGTGATGGCGGCTTCCAAGGGGTCCTGTTCGGCGAGCACAACGAGGTGCTCAAGCTCGGGCCGGAACGACGGTACTTCAACCGGGCCCAGCGCCGGGCGATTACCGCCCGGGACGGCGGCTGCATCATCCCCGGGTGCAAAGCCCCGGCGCACTGGGCCGAAGTACACCACGTGAAGCCCTGGGCCCAGGACGGCCCGACGACCGTCGACAACGGGGTCTTACTCTGCTGGTTCCATCACCACAGCATCGACACCTCCGGGTGGGAGATCCGCATGGTGAAGGGCTCACCGCAAGTGCGGGCCCCTGGGTTGATCGATCCGCAACGACTCTGGCGGCCACCGAACAGGCACCGCGCCCACCAGGTCCTCACCGGACCACCCAGACGCGACTAGAGTCCACCGGACACGGCGGCGCCTGTAGTGGAAGTGCTAGCCGCGGAGGCCGAGGATGGGCAGGACCTGGCTGAGGTCGCAGATGTCGATCGCGACATCCGCCTGTGCCCGCACGAGAGGCTTCGCGTTGAACGCGATGCCGAGACCCGCGACGTGCATCATCTTCAGGTCGTTCGCTCCGTCGCCGACGGCGACGGTCTGGGGGAGCGCGACGCCGAGTTCCGCCGCCCACTCCTGGAGGGTATCCGCCTTCGCGGTTGCGTCGATGATCGGCCCGAAGAGGTTGCCGGTGAGGTGGCCGCCGACGACTTCGAGCCGGTTGGCTCGCCAGTGGTCGATGCCGAGGCTCTCCGCGAGCGGATCGAGCACTTCGTGGAAACCGCCGGAGACGACCCCGATTCTGCTGCCGTGGGCATGCAGTCCGGCGATGAGCTCGTGCACGCCCGGAGTCGGGCGCACCAGGAGCCCGACGTCGGTGAAGACGCTCTCCGGCAGCCCGGCGAGGGTCTTCACCCGGGCACGGAGGCTCTCGGCGAAGTCGATCTCACCGCGCATGGCCTGCTCGGTCACCGCAGCGACGAGTTCGAGCGAGCCCGCAGCATCCGCCAGGAGCTCGATCACTTCGTTTTCAATCAGGGTGGAATCGGAATCGAGGACGACAAGGAAACGAGTGGGACGGGTCACGGGTGTACGTGCACGCCCTTGCCGACGACGGTGATGCCGGACTCGGTGACGCTGAAGCCGCGCGCGAGGTCACGGTCCCTGTCGACACCGACGGAGGCTCCGGCGGCGACGACGACGTTCTTGTCGAGGATGGCCCGACGGACGGTCGCGCCGGGCAGGATCTGCACCCGGTCGAAGAGAATCGAGTCCGCGATGTGGGCGCCGGAATCGATGGCCACCCACGGCCCGAGCACACTGCGCTCGATGTGGGCGCCGGAGATGACGCAGCCGAGGGACACGATCGAGTCGATCATCGTGCCGAGCGAACCACGCCCGTCACGGACGAACTTGGCCGGCGGCGAGTTGAGCTGCTGGCTGAAGATCGGCCACTTCTGGTTGTAGAGGTTGAAGACCGGGAGCGCGCTGATCAGGTCCTGGTGTGCCTCGAAGAAGGAGTCGATGGTTCCCACATCGCGCCAGTAGTACCGGTCGCGATCGGTGGAGCCCGGTACCTCGTTGCGCTGGAGGTCGTAGACACCGGCTTCGCCGCGGGACACGAAGTCGGGAATGATGTCCCCGCCCATGTCGTGGCTCGAGTCGGTGCGTTCTCCGTCACGCAGCACGGCCTCGATCAGGGCGTCGGCGTTGAAGACGTAGTTGCCCATCGAGGCGAACACCTCGTGCGGCGCGTCGGCGAGGCCGATCGCGTCCTTCGGCTTCTCGCGGAACTCCCGGATGTGGTCCGGAGTGGCCCCGTCGACCTCGATGACGCCGAACTGGTCGGCGAGGCCGATCGGCTGGCGGATCGCAGCGACCGTCGCCTGTGCCCCCGAGGCGATGTGGGCCGCGATCATCTGGCTGAAGTCCATGCGGTAGACGTGGTCGGCGCCGACCACGACGACGATGTCGGGCTTCTCGTCGTGGATCAGGTTGAGGCTCTGCAGGATTGCGTCCGCGGAGCCGGAGAACCAGCGCTTGCCGAGGCGCTGCTGCGCGGGCACGGACGCGATGTATGAGTTGAACAAGCCGCCGGAGACGTGCCAGGTCTGGGAGACGTGACGGTCGAGGCTGTGCGACTTGTACTGGGTCAGGACGACGATCTGGGTCAACCCGGAATTGATCAGGTTGGACAGTGCGAAGTCGATGAGCCGGTAGTTGCCGCCGAACGGAACGGCCGGCTTTGCGCGGTCCTCCGTCAACGGCATCAGTCGTTTGCCCTCGCCACCAGCGAGTACGATTCCAAAGATCTTCTTCGATGCCATGTCTTTACAGTAAGGGCATCCGGGGCCTGTGGCCACCCGAAAACGGTGTGTCGGATGCGATGCTGCGCTAGTTTTACTTTCATGCGAGTCGATCTGTTGACCAAGGAATATCCACCAGAGGTTTACGGCGGGGCCGGCGTGCACGTCGCTGAGCTCGTCAAGGCCCTCCGTACCGACATCGACGTCGTGGTGCGCTGCTTCGGTTCGCCCCGCGACGAACCGAATACCTTCGCATACGGCGTCCCCGCCGAGCTTGCGACGGCGAACGGCGCCCTGTCGACACTCGGCGTCGACCTGCTGATGGCCCAGGACGCCGCGGGCACCGACATCGTGCACTCGCACACCTGGTACGCCAACGGCGCAGGGCACCTCGCCAAGCTCCTGCACGGCGTCCCGCACGTGGTCACTGCACACAGCCTGGAGCCGCTCCGGCCGTGGAAGGCCGAACAACTCGGCGGAGGCTACCGGGTCTCGAGCTGGATCGAACGCACGGCCTTCGAGGCAGCGGATGCCGTCATCGCCGTCAGCGGGGGAATGCGGGCGGATATCCTCCGCAGCTATCCGGCACTCGACGAGTCCCGGGTGCACGTCGTCTACAACGGCATCGACCTCGAGGCCTGGAAGCCGACCGCGGACGAGGACATCGTCCGTTCGCTCGGCATCGACCCGACCCGACCCTCTGTCGTGTTCGTCGGACGGATCACCCGGCAGAAGGGACTCCCGTATCTTCTCCGTGCCGCAGCGTCTCTCCCGCCTGAGGTCCAGCTCGTGCTCTGCGCCGGGGCACCGGACACCGCAGAAATCATGGCCGAGGTGACCGCTGGAGTCAGGGCGCTCCAGGCCGAGCGCACCGGGGTTGTGTGGATTCCGGAACACCTGTCCCAGCACGACCTCTCCGCCGTCCTGACGGCCGGCACCGTCTTCGTCTGTCCCTCGGTCTACGAGCCTCTCGGCATCGTGAACCTCGAGGCGATGGCGTGCGGCCTCCCGGTTGTCGGTTCGGCGACCGGCGGCATCCCCGAGGTCGTCGACGACGGGGTCACCGGACGACTCGTGCCCATCGACCAGGTCAGTGATGGCACCGGCACGCCGATCGACCCTGACCGTTTCGTCGCCGACCTCGCCCGCACCCTCCTGGAGGTCGTCTCAGACCCCGATCGTGCCGCGGAAATGGGCAGGGCCGGCCGGATCAGGGCGGAGGAAAAGTTCAGCTGGAGCCAGATCGCCACGAGCACCCGGGAGATCTACGCCGGGTTGCTCTGAGCCCCGCCCGGCGTGCCGACGCCTCGGCGACGGCAGATAACATGGATGCATGGTCAACGTTCTTCAATTCACCGACGTCTCCGTCGTCCGGGCTGGCACAACCATCCTCGACTCAGTGAACTGGAGTGTTGATGACGATCAGCGCTGGGTGATCCTCGGCCCGAACGGCGCTGGAAAGACCACGCTCCTCCAGATCGCCGCCGCGATGCTGCACCCCACCCGGGGCACAGCCGAGGTGCTCGAGGAGCCGATCGGCGGCACCGACCTGTTCGAGCTGCGTCCGCGCATCGGCTTCGCGTCGACCGCGCTCGCCCGGAAGGTTCCGGCGGGTGAAAAGGTGATCGACGTCGTCATGACCGCCGCGTATTCGGTGACCGGTCGCTGGACCGAGGAATACGAGGCCATCGACGAGCGCCGCGCCCAGCGTGTCCTCCAGGAATGGCGCCTCGACCACCTCGCCGATCGCACCTTCGGAACCCTGAGCGACGGTGAACAGAAGCGAGTGCAGATCGCCAGATCGATCATGACCGACCCCGAACTGCTCCTGCTCGACGAACCGGCGGCGAGCCTCGACCTCGGCGCCCGCGAAGAACTCCTGCGCCTGCTCGGCGGTTATGCCCTCGAGCAGAGTTCACCGGCCATCATCATGGTCACCCATCACGTCGAAGAGATCCCCCTCGGCTTCACCCACGCCCTGCTTCTCTCTGGCGGACGCGTCGTTTCGGCCGGCCCCTTCGCGGAGTCGCTGACGGCGGACACCCTCACCGAAACGTTCGGCCTGCCGATCGGCCTGAGCGAGGACGCCGGTCGCTTCACGGCCCGTGCGGCCTGACGCTCGCTTCTGCTAGACTCGACAGTCGGTCCTCGGGCCGTGTAACTTTTTCCTGCCGCCGTTCCCCGGGCCATCCGGTCCGGACCGGCGCAACTCATATAAGGAAGTTTTCATGAAGTCTGACATCCACCCCACATATGCCCCCGTGGTCTTCCGCGACCTCGCGTCGGGTGCGACCTTCCTGACCCGTTCGACGGTCTCGAGCGCCAAGACGATCGAGTGGGAAGACGGATCCACCTACCCCGTCATCGACGTGGAAATCTCCTCTGAGTCGCACCCGTTCTACACGGGCAAGCAGCGCATCATGGACTCCGCCGGACGCGTGGAGAAGTTCAACTCCCGCTACAAGGGCTTCGGCAAATAAGACCGACGCACTCGAGCGCGATACACGAAAGGCGAGCAGCCACGGCTGCTCGCCTTTTCTGTACCCCGCGTTCCGTACCCCGCGCGGATGCCTGCGGTGCTGCTCGCGTTACCGCTCGGGCCACGCGCCGCTCGCGACGAACTTCGGGTCGCGTTCGCGGCGCATGTAGTCCTGGAAGCGCTCGGCCTGCTGCATGGACCACTGCACCTGCAGCTCGTGCAGTTCGGCGACCGTGCCCGGCAGCACGGCGACGTGGGCCTTCGCGATGGCCTGGGCGACCCTGCCCGCGGCGATCGCGTCCGCACCGGCGTCATGGGCGTCGTCGAGGGACACCCCGTAGTAGGCGCTCGTGACCTCGAGGGTGCGCTTGCCCTTGCGGTAGCGGTCCACCTGCTTGTCGATGACCAGCGGGTCGACGACGGGGGAGGGCGACACGAGTGGTGCGACCCCGTAGCGGATGGCCTCCCGGTTGAGCAGGGAGAGGTCGTACGGCGCGTTGTATGCCACGATCGGAAGGCCCCTGCTGAGCAGTTCCCGGATGGTCGCGACGATCTCGGTGACACCTTCGCCGGCGGCGCGCCCGTTCGCAACGGCCTGGGCCGTCGTGATGCCGTGCACGTTGGTCGCCTGCTCGGGGATCTCGATGCCGGGGTCGAGCAGCCAGTCGATGCGCTCGACGACGGCCCCTGAGACATCGATCACGGCCACCGTCGCCGAGACGATGCGACTCGTCTCCACGTCGATTCCGGTCGTTTCGAGGTCGAAGACGGCGAGGGTGTCACTCCAGTTGCTCATGGGGCCAGCCTAGGGCCGACCGCCGACATCCCCGGGCGTCGACGCCGCCCCGTCGCGCGAGTCCTGCGTAAACTGGAGGGGATGATTGTTCCTTCGCCATACGACGCCCAGCTCGCCCGGATCCCGGTGAGCGTTCACACCGTCCCGGTGCTCGGGACCGACACCCGCTACTGGGAGTACGGGGATCCGGCAGCGACGACGACGATCGTGATGGTGCACGGCTTCCGCGGCGACCACCACGGCCTCGAGCCCGTCGTCGCCCAGCTCGCGGGGTATCGCATCCTCTCGCCAGACCTGCCAGGCTTCGGCGAATCGGCGGCGCTCACGACCCTGGGACACGACGTGCCCGGCTACTCGGAGTGGCTCAGGGGCTTCGTCTCGGCGGTCGCCCCGACCGGGCGCACCGTGATCCTCGGGCACTCGTTCGGCTCGATCATCGTGGCCTCCGCCGTCGCGGGCGGACTGCCCGCGGATGTCGTCGTGCTCGTCAACCCGATCGCGGCGCCGGCCCTGTCCGGTCCCCGCGGAATCCTCACCCGCCTCGCGGTGTTCTACTACTGGTCAGCGGCCGCCCTACCGGAGCGGCTCGGCTTCGCCCTGCTCCGCAACCGCGTCATCGTGCGGGTGATGAGCATCGCGATGGCCAAGACCCGTGACCCCGCCCTGCGCCGCTGGATCCACAACCAGCACGACCGGTATTTCTCCGCCTTCTCCGATCGCCGGGTCGTGCTCGAAGCCTTCCGCGCGTCCGTCGGAAGCGACGTGAGTGAATTCGCCGCGCGCATTCCGCAACGCACCCTGCTGATCGCGGCGGACAAGGACGACATCACCCCCGTCGAGGCCCAGTACCGGCTGCACGCGCTGTTCCCGGACGCCCGTCTCTATGTCATCCCCAACGTCGGGCACCTCATCCACTACGAAGTTCCCGCCGAAGCGGCAGAACAGCTGCGCCGCTTCCTCGACGAGGCGGCGTCGGCATGATCGGCCCCGGCATGATCGGCCCAAGCAGGATCGAGTTGACAGCATGAGGATCGTTTTCGACTGCCGCTACACCCGGTTCGACCGGCACGACGGCATCAGCCGCTACACCTCCGAACTCGTCACCGAGCTGAGCCGGCTGCACGCCGTGACGATGCTCATCAGCGACCACAGGCAACTCGCGATGCTCCCCGCGCTCCCGTGGCAGCTCGTGAACGCGCCCACGAGCATCCGCGAGCCCCTCGTCGCCCTCCGCGTCAACCGGCTGCACCCCGACGTCGTCTTCAGCCCGATGCAGACCATGGGTTCGTGGGGCCGCAACTACAGACTGCTGCTCACCGTCCACGACCTGATCTACTATCGCAACCGCACACCCCCGCGCGACCTGCCCGCCTTCATCCGGCTGCTCTGGCGGTTCTACCACCTGTCCTGGTGGCCCCAGCGGATGCTGCTGAACCGCGCTGACGGTGTCGTCACGGTCTCCGAGACGACACGGGCACTCATGCTGAAGCACCGCCTCACCCGCAAGCCCATCACGGTCGTCCCCAACGCCGCCGGTGCCCTCGGCGAGGCGGCAGGCGCAGGGACGGGCGTGCGTCGCACCGGGCCGGCAACGGGCAGCCTCGTCTACATGGGCTCGTTCATGCCGTACAAGAACGTCGACACGCTCGTGCGCGCCCTCGCTGACCTTTCCGGCCATGACCTGCACCTGCTCAGCCGGATCGGTGACACGGAGAAGGCCCGCCTGCAGGGGCTCGCCCCCGGAGCGCGGATCGTTTTCCACGACGGCGTCTCCGACGCGGAGTACGTGTCCCTGCTCGATTCGGCGACGGCCCTGGTGACCGCGTCCCTCGACGAGGGCTTCGGGATCCCCCTCGTCGAATCGATGAGCCTCGGGATCCCGGTCGTCGTGAGCGACATTCCGATCTTCCGGGAGATCGGCGGTGAGGCCGCGCTCTACTTCGAACCGCGCGACGCCGGGGGGCTCGCGGCTGCCGTGCACCAGCTCGACGAACCGGGGGAGTGGGCGAAGCGCTCAGGGCTCGCCATCGACCAGGCCGCCCGGTACAACTGGGCGGACTCCGCGCAGATCCTGCTCCGCGCGATCCGGGAGACCGCTCAGCCCGAGTAGTGCGTGTTCTCCGCTAAACCGCGGATCGTCGCGTCGAAGTGCTCGAGCTCGAGCCGGCCGTCGGTCCAGAGGAAGTCGTGGACGGATCCGTTGGCGATGATCTCGTCGGGGTGCGGGCGCACGCCGGCGGTCAGGTAGCGGATCAGGGTTCCGATCACGCCGCCGTGGCAGACCACGAGTACCGCGTCACCCGGGAACTCCTCGGCCACGCGGCCGAGGGCCGGAAGCACCCTGTCGAGGACCTGTTGGCGCGACTCGAGGCCGGGCACCGGCATCCCGTTCGGGAACTGGCGCTGCCGTTCTGCGAACGTGAGGCCCTCGATGTGGCCGTGGTGACGCTCGGTGAGGTCGTCGATGATCTCCGGCCGCGGCAGGCCGAGTTCCCCCGCGATGATGCGGGCGGTTTCCGCGGCCCGGTCGAGCGGGCTCGAGACGATCTTCTCCCAGGCGGCGGAGCTCTCGGTCAGGCCGCCGTCGAGGCTGGGCGCCAACCCCGCGCGGCTGCGCTTGAGGAGCCGCAGGCCGGTCTCGGCGGCCTGGGCCCGTCCCGTCGAGTTCAGTGGGATGTCGGTGCGGCCCTGGATCCGGGTGGCGAGGTTCCAGTCGGTCTGGCCGTGTCGGACGATCGAAAGCCTGGTCTGCAACCGGTGCATGGTCTCGCGTGGCCCCTGTCTGCGCTGTCCTGTCTGGCGCTGTCCCGTCTGGCGACCAGGACCTCCTCTACCCCGTGAGGCGTTCGGCGAGCCCGGCCAGCACCTCGGAGGTGCCGGCTTCCAGCTTAACCAGTGCGCGCGCGTCTCCCTTGGTCACGCCCCGATTGATGACGATAATCGGCAGTTTGCGCCGGCGGGCCTGTTCGAGCAGTCGGATGCCCGAATTCACCGCGAGAGACGATCCGGCGACGATGAGCGCCTGGGCCCCGGCGACGAGGGCGGTGGCCTCGACGAACTTGACCGTCGGCACGAGCTCGCCGAAGAAGACCACGTTGGGTTTGAGCATCCCGCCGCAGACCGTGCACGCGGGGATGACGAAGCCCGTGAGGTCGGTGACGTCGGCGTCACCGTCCGGTGCGAGACGGGCGGAGTCCAGCCGCCGCAGGGACGGGTTGTCGGCTTCGAGGCGGGCCGCGATGCTCTCCCTGTCGAAGGCCTGGCCGCAGCCGAGGCAGACGACGAGATCCATCGAGCCATGCAGGTCGACGACGTGGCGGGAACCGGCCCTGGTGTGCAGCCCGTCGACGTTCTGGGTGATCACGCCGGAGATGACACCATGGGCCTCGAGGGCGACGAGCGAACGGTGCCCGAGGTTCGGCTCAGCTGCGCGGAACCGACGCCAGCCGAGGTGGCTGCCCGCCCAGTACCTGACCCGGGCCCTGGGGTCGTCGATGAAGGTCTGATAGTTCATCGGGGTGCGGACCGGCGCGCCCTTCCCCCGATAGTCGGGGATGCCCGAATCCGTGCTGAGCCCGGCGCCGGTCAGCACCGCAGCACGCTTTCCGCGCAGGAGTTCGGCGACCGTGTCAAGGGTGTCGGCCGAAACCTCGCCCGCGACGGGAATCGTCTCGGTGGTCATAACGCTCCGTCCTGTCCACTCCGAGTCTAAGCTGGCCAGTTTTCGTCCTTGTTACAGAACACGGGTACGTGACCTCGAGTACGTGACCGGGTGAGACAACTGGCAGTCTGGACGTGTTCTCCTTCGAAAGGCAAATCACCGTGCAGATCATCCCCATCGACTCCCTCGACCTTCCCGGTCTTGCCGACTACTCCCAGCTCACGGATGTCGCACTCCGGCGGAAGTCCGAACCGGCGGGCGGCCTGTACATCGCCGAGTCGACCAAGGTCATCGCGCGCGCCCTCGAGGCCGGACATCGCCCCCGCTCGGTGCTCCTGCAGGAGCAGTGGCTGCCCGACGCCCTCGAACTGCTCGCCGACTGGCCGGACGTGCCGATCTACGTCGGCGCGGCATCCGTGCTCGAAGAACTGACCGGGTACAACCTGCACAGGGGGGCACTCGCCGCGATGCACCGACCCGTGCTCGCGCCGGTGTCCGATCTGGTCAGGGGCGCCCGCCGGATCGTGATCCTCGAGGACATCGTCGACCACACCAACGTCGGCGCTATCTTCCGCTCGGTCGCCGGACTCGGCGCCGACGCCGTTCTGATCACCCCGCGCTGCGCCGACCCGCTCTACCGGCGCAGCGTGCGCGTGAGCATGGGCACGGTGCTTCAGGTGCCCTGGACCCGGCTCCCCGAGTGGGACGAAGCCGTTCCTCTGCTGCACGAAGCCGGCTTCCACCTCGCAGCACTCGCCCTCGCGGACAACGCGGTGAGCCTCGACGACTTCGCGATCGACCCGCCGGAGCGGCTCGCGATCGTGCTCGGCGCCGAGGGCGACGGGCTCAGCAGGCAGGCGCTCTCTGTCGCGGACACGGTCGTCACGATCCCGATGCTGCACGGCGTCGACTCGCTCAACGTCGCATCCGCGAGCGCGGTCGCACTGTACGCGCTGCGCTGACCGGGACTGCGCCGCGCCGCGGTGTCCAGCGTTTCCCTATCCGTGGATCGGTAAAGTGAGCGGATGCCTTCCGCGAGTCGTTCCACCATCCTGCGTCGCCGATTCGCGGTCCTCGGGGGCCTGCTCGTCGTGATCCTCCTCGGGGGCTACTTCGCGACAACGAGTGCCGCAGCACTTCCAGCGTCGTCAGCGACGCTCACGCAGCCTGCCGCGCTCACCCAGCCGGCGACGGCAATGAAATGGCCGGGAATCGGGGAGGGCGCGATCGGCGCCGTGGGCTACGACGGGGTGCTCGGCTCCAACGGCAGCCAGGCCGCCGTGCCGATCGCGAGCATCACCAAGATGGTCACCTCCCTCGTGCTGCTCGAGGCGAAGCCGCTCGCGGCCACCGAGGCCGGTCCCGACGTGAAGTTCACCGACGCCGATGTGCAGATCTACTACGACGTGCTCGCCCAGGACGGCTCGGTCGCCCCCGTCGTGTCCGGGATGGTGCTGAGCCAGCGCCAGGCCCTCGAGGGCATGCTGCTGCCCTCCGCGAACAACTACAGCATCACCCTCGCGAACTGGGCGTTCGGTTCTGTCGACGCGTATCTGAAGGTCGCCAGGGCCTGGCTCACCGACCATGGCCTGACCGGGACCACGATCGCGGACACGAGCGGGATTTCGCCGCTGAGCGCCAGCACGCCGGCCGACCTCGTCGAGATCGGCAAACTCGTGCTGAAGAACCCGGCGCTCGCCTCGATCGTCTCGGAGAAGACGGCCACGCTGCCGACGATCGGGACGGTGACCAACACCAACGAGATGCTCGGCGAGCACGGTGTCGACGGCATCAAGACCGGGACGACGGACGAAGCCGGCGCGTGCCTGCTCTTCTCCGCGGACTTCACCGTCGGAGACACGACCGTGACCCTCGTCGGGGTCCTGCTCGGCGGGACCACCCACGACACCCTCGACGCCGACATCGGGCGGCTCATCGAGAGCGTCAAACCCGGCTTCCGTGAGGTCACCCTGACCGAAGCCGGTGCGTCCTATGGAGCGTACGCGAGCGTCTGGGGGCAGAACGGTTCGGTCGTGGCCGCCGAGAAGGCATCCGCCCTCGTCTGGTCTGACACGGCCGTCACGGGCGTCGCAACGGCCCGTTCGGTCGGGGTCGGCTCGGACGGAGACGCCGTCGGGTCTCTCGACTTCGTGGTCGGCACCCAGAAGATCAGTGTGCCCCTGGTGCTGGACGGCACACTCAGCGATCCCGGACCCGGCTGGCGCTTCACGCACCCTGGCGAACTGCTCGCGTCCCGCTGACGCCTCTGCGCTGTGTGAAGAGCTGGGCTACTTGACGGCCTGGCGGAACGGCCCGGCCTCCGGGCGTTTGGGCAGCACGTGGTCCCCGGACGACTGGTGCCTGATGCGGCGCAGCACCCACGGCACGAGATACTCCCGCGCCCAGACCATGTCCTCGCTGCGCGCCTGGCGCCAGGTCTGCGCGGGCAACGGCTCGGGCTCGGAGGGTTCGAGACTGTTGGGCACGTTGAGCACGTCAAGCACCATCCGGGCGACGGTGTGATGTCCGAGGGCGTTCAGGTGCAGCCGGTCGGGCGCCCACATCCGTGCGTCCTGGATCTCGGTGAGGGCCCACAGGTCGGCGACGACGCAGTCGTAGCGCGCAGCGACGGCACGGATGTTCTCGTTGTAGATCGCGATCTTGCCGCGGATCCCGCGGAAGACCGGGGCGAACCCGACATCGGCGCCCGTGAACAGCACGATCGTGGCTCCGTCGCGGCTGAGCAGGCGCACGGCCTCATCGCACCGGGCGGCGATCTCGTCGGGGTCTGACCCCGGTCGGATCACGTCGTTGCCGCCTGCCGAGAAGGTGATCAGGTCCGGATGCACGTCGAGGGCCTGCTCCAGCTGCTCGTCCATGACCTGCCGGATCAGTTTGCCGCGCACGGCGAGATTCGCATACGCGAAGTCCGTCGAGCCCTGGCTGAGTACCTCGGCGACGCGGTCTGACCAGCCGCGGAATCCTCCCGGGCACGCGGGCTCGGGATCCCCGACACCCTCCGTGAAGGAATCGCCGACGGCTACGTACCGCGACCAGGGATGCAATGGCGTTGTCATCAGTCCATTCTCCTCGTTTGCACGAAACTGTCGGTTCACCTTGCTAGGTTCTATTGAAGTGACTACCTCAGCAGCGTTCGAACCGAACCAGGGAACGAGTGCAGCCGAACACCTGTCCCCGTCGTTCCCCGGCCGGGCCGCCTGGGGTACCGCGACCAAGCTGCGCGCCTGGCAGGAAGAGGCCTTGGCCGCCTATTTCGTGCACCAGCCCCGTGACTTCCTCGCCGCCGCGACACCGGGAGCAGGCAAGACCACGTTCGCACTGCGGCTCGCCTCCGAGCTTCGTGCGCGGCACCTGATCGACCGCATCACCGTCGTAGCCCCGACCGAACACCTCAAGCGCCAGTGGGCGGATGCCGCCGCTCGCGCGGGCATCCGCCTCGACCCCTCGTTCAAGAACGCGGACGGGCGTTACGGCAACCACTTCCACGGTGTCGCCGTCACGTACGCTCAGGTCGCCAGCCGGGCCGCCCTGCACCGCGAGCTCACCCAGTCCAGCCGCACCCTCGTCATCCTCGACGAGGTGCACCACGGGGGCGACGCCCTCAGCTGGGGCGATGCGATCCGGGAGGCCTTCGAACCGGCGACCCGCCGCCTCTCCCTGACCGGGACCCCGTTCCGGTCAGACACCTCGCCCATCCCCTTCGTCAGCTACCTGCCGGACGAGCACGGCATCCGTCTCTCGCAGAGTGACTACAACTACGGCTACGGTCGCGCCCTTGCCGACGGCGTCGTGCGCCCGGTCATGTTCATGGTCTACGCCGGGCACATGAAGTGGCGCACGCGTGCCGGCGACGAGATGGAAGCCAAACTCGGCGAGGGCAACACCAAGGACATCACGAGCCAGGCCTGGCGTACGGCGCTCGAGCCGACCGGGCAGTGGATCCCCGCCGTGCTGCGCGCCGCTGACTCGCGCCTCACCCAGGTCCGGCACGGCATCCCGGACGCCGGCGGCCTCGTCATCGCAACGGACCAGTCAGCCGCACGCGCGTATGCCACCATCCTCGAGGAGATCTCCGGGGAACCGGTGACCGTCGTGCTTTCTGACGAGAAGGAGTCGAGCGACCGGATCGACGAGTTCTCGAAGAACACCCGGCGTTGGATGGTCGCCGTCCGGATGGTGTCAGAGGGTGTCGACGTTCCCCGGCTCGCCGTCGGCGTCTACGCGACGAGCGCATCGACACCCCTGTTCTTCGCGCAGGCCATCGGCCGCTTCGTGCGCGCCAGACGGCGCGGCGAGACGGCCTCGATCTTCCTGCCCAACGTGCCGAGCCTGCTGAGCCTCGCCAACGCCCTCGAACTCGAACGCGACCACGCGCTCGACCGGAGCAACAGGGACGACGGCGACGACGGGATGTACAACCCCGAAGACGCGATGGTCGCCGCGGCGAACCGGGACGAGAAGGGGTCGGACGGACTCGGCGAGGACGAGTTCACCTGGCAGGCGATCGACTCCCAGGCGACCTTCGACATGGTCATGTTCGACGGCGACGAGTTCGGCCAACTCGCCGAACCGGGAACGGACGAGGAATTCGACTTCATCGGCATCCCCGGACTCCTCGAGCCGGAACAGGTTTCTGAGCTGCTCCGGCAACGGCAGTCCCGCCAGGCCAAACGGTCGACCGACCGGCGAAAGAACCCGGTCACGGGCGAGATCGCCCCCGAGGAACCGCCGCCGCTTTACCGCACCCTCAAGGAACAGCGGACCTTGCTCGCGAGTCTCGTGGGCATGTGGTCGAAACTCGCGAATGAGCCGCACGGGATCGTACACGCCGAACTACGGCGGGTCTGCGGGGGACCCGCAGTTGCCCAGGCGAGCGTGACCCAGCTGCAGAACCGGATCGACTTGCTGCGTCGCCGCCTCGGCCGCAGCTGAAGCCACCGCCTCGCGCGATCGATCCTCGATCGTTACCCGGTCAGGGCGCAGACCCTTGCGTCAAGGAATGATTCGTCGCATAAGCTCTTAGGGACGAAAGAGTGTGACTGATGGAACCGAAGAAAGCCGAAATCGACAGGGTCGACCGGGCATTGCTGAAGGCCCTCTCGGTCAACGCGCGAGCCTCCGGCGCCGCACTGGCTGCCGAGATCGGTGTCGCCGAGTCAACCGTGTCGCTCCGGTTGCGCCGGCTCCAGCAGCTGGGCCACATCCGCGGGTACCGGGCGAACATCGACCTCGCAGCCCTCGGAGCCTCCCTGCAGGCGCTCATTTCGGTGCGGCTCGTCAAACACGCCCGGGTGCAGATCGACGACTTCCGTAATGCCGCTCCGCACTGGCCCGGCGTCATCGGTCTCTTCCACACCGCGGGGGCCGACGACTACCTCCTGCACGTCGCGGCGGCGAACGCGTCCGCGCTGCGTGACTTCGTGCTCGAACATCTCGCCGAGCATCCTGCTGTCGCGCACACCGAGACCAACCTCATTTTCGAGTACGTCGACGGTGACGGCTGGCAGGACCTCGTCAACTAGTCGACGACCGTCCCCTCACTGAGCGCGGTGACGGTGCGGAAAGTCTTCCGGCGGGCGCCCGGTCGCCAGGATCTCGGCCGGTCGCCTGCCGGCGTCAGACCACGGTCCGGCCAGGCCCAGCACGGCGAGGGTGCTGGTCGGCATCGGTATCCACGTTCCGGTGAGGAGTTCGGCGAGGCCGGTGATCCCGGGATTGTGCACGACGAGAACGACCGTGTGGTCCTCGTCGGGAAGCTCCCTGACGACGTCGAGCAGTTCGTCGGCGGATGCCGCATAGCCGCGGCTGTCGACCACGGTCGGCGGCGATTCCGTCAGTTCACCCTCGGCGATTTCCCAGGTGCTGCGAGCGCGGTGCGCGGGGGAGACGACCGCGAGATCGATGTGCCCGATATTGCGGGCGAGCCACGCTCCGGCGAGCGGCGCCTGGCGCAGTCCCCGTTCGGCGAGCGGGCGCTCGAGGTCGGAGACCTCGCCGGACCAGTCGGACTTGGCGTGCCGCAGCAGGATCAGGGTGCGCTCACTCATACCCTGAGTCTGCCACCGACGGCCGGACAGGTTGTGCGAAATCCGGCTCCTGACAGGGCGAACGGAATCTGGGATGATGCCCTCAGCGCACCTGAACGGACGACAGGGACCGGAGGCACATGACCAAGAACAGGCTGGAAGCGTTCAGCGATGGCGTGCTCGCCATCATCATCACGATCATGGTGCTCGAAATCCGGGTCCCGGAGGAACCGACCTGGCAGGGGCTCGTGACCATCCTGCCCACGCTGTTCAGTTACCTGCTGAGTTTCCTCTACATCGGGATCTACTGGAACAACCACCACCACTTGTTGCGCCTCGCCTCCGGCGTGAACGGCGGCATCCTCTGGGCGAACCTGCACCTCTTGTTCTGGCTCTCCCTGTTCCCCTTCGCTACGAGGTGGAGCGACGAGTCCGGCTTCGCCGAGGTCCCGGTCATGGTCTACGGGTTCACGCTGCTCCTGGCCGCCGTGGCGTTCTACATCCTGCAGCGGACCCTGATCCGTTACCAGGGCGCCGACGGAGCCCTCGCCACGGCCCTCGGACGGGACTGGAAGGGCAAGGGCTCGCCCTTCATCTACCTGGCCGGGATTCTGCTCGCCCTGGTGCAGCCGCTCGTGTCCATGGGCGTTTTCGCGATCGCCGCACTCATCTGGCTGGTGCCGGACCGGCGGGTCGAGCGTTTCGTCGGAGACGGCCGCGCAGACTAGGGCGGCGGCGAGAAAAGCTTCGGCTTAACGAAGTAATGCCCCCGCCGAAGCGGGGGCATTACTGGAGCTCTCTGGGCGAATGACCTCGGTCAGACGCAGTTCAAGCAGTGTGCTGATTCAGCACTGAGCAGAATCAGAGGGCGCGGATGTTCTCGGCCTGGGGACCCTTGGGGCCCTGGGTTACCTCGAACTCGACCTTCTGGTTCTCGTCGAGGGACTTGTAGCCATTGGAAGCGATCGCGGAGTAGTGCGCGAACACGTCGGCGCTTCCGTCGTCGGGAGCAATGAATCCGAAGCCCTTTTCAGCGTTGAACCATTTCACGGTACCTGTTGCCATTTTTGAAACTCCTCCAGGAGTGTTAGACCGACCCCGACTGTCGGGGCCGTTCGTCGCGGTATTCGTCGTCCGCTTCCGAAAGGAATACGCCGCATGGACCGAAGTCCGTGCGTTTTAAGACGTGCAAGCACTACAACTACTGGGACAAGACTAGACCACTTCGCTCGGTAAGAACCGGATTTGGGGCGAATTCGAGTCATAACCGTTACGTTTTATGAATATTTCGCCCGAACAGGGGCGGTATTCAGCCCACCTGTCAATCGACGGTCGCGAAGTCGATGGGCTGTTCGACCCTGCCGAGGAATGCGGCCTCGAGGTCGGCATACGACCGGACCCGGCCCAGGATGCGTTGCCAGGCCCTGGCGATGTCGGCCTGGTCCTCGTGCGGCCAGCCCAGGTGCTCGCAGATCCCGTGTTTCCACTCGACCGTGCGGGGGATCGTCGGCCAGTCCTTCATCCCGAGTCGCTCGGGTTTGACGGCCTGCCAGACGTCGACGTAGGGGTGCCCGACCACGAGGACGCTCCGCCCGTGCGGGCCACGAGCGACGTTCCCGGCGATCCGGCTCTCCTTGGACCCTGGTACGAGGTGGTCGACGAGCACGCCGACCTTCCTGCCTGGTCCCGGGCCGAATTCGGTGAGGAGTTCCTCGAGGTTGTCGACTCCCTCGAGGTATTCGACGACGACGCCCTCGATCCGGAGGTCGGCGCCCCAGACCTTCTCGACGAGTTCGGCGTCGTGCCGACCCTCGACGAAGATCCGGCTGCCGCGGGCGACCCGCGCGCGGGTCGCGGCCATGGCCAGGGAACCGGATGCCGTCCGGGCGCGTTGCTGGGCCGCCCTGGCGGGCACGACGAGCCTGACGGGCTCCCCGTCGATCAGGAACGCTGAGCCGAGGGGAAAGAGCCGGAGCGCGCCGTGCCGGTCCTCGAGGGTCACGATCTGCTTCTCGAGGCGCACGATGGCGCCGCAGAACCCCGTGGCGACTTCTTCGACGACGAGGTCGCGGACGGCGTCGTGGGTCGGGATGACCTTCCGTCCCACCTCGCGCCAGCCCGGCCTCAGGGCGTCCTGTCCGTATCGATCGTCATTCACCCGTTCGACGTTAGCCGAAGACCCACGGGAGAGGGACGGCTCTCTCAGCGGAAATCCCGGGAGGTCGTCGGCGCCGCGAGGGTGAGGGTTTCGAATTTGTCGGCGAGGAGATTCGTGACGCCCTCCGGGGAACGCTCCAGGATGCCGCGCACCACGAGCGCGGGCGATTCCCTCGCGATTCTTCGGTAGCGGTTCCAGACGCCGATTCCGGCGATGACGTTGAGAGTCCCGGTTTCATCCTCGATATTGAGGAAGGTCACCCCGCCGGCGGTCGACGGGCGCTGCCGGTGGGTGACGACGCCGCCGACCTGGATCCGGCGTCCGGACTCGGCGGCGGGAAGCCGGTCGATCGGAAGGGCACCGCGTGCGGCCAGGCCCGCGCGCGCGTGGCTGATCGGATGGTCGTCCGGGGAGATGCCGGTTGCCCAGAGATCATAGACGACCTGTTCGACGGGGCTGAGCAGGTCGAGCAGAGGCGGCTGCACGGTGACGGCGGTTCCGCTGAGGTGGTTCGGTCGTTCGGTCGCCGCCTCTCCGGCCGTCCACAGCGCGGTCCGCGGTTCGAGCCCGAGACCGGAGAAAGCACCGGCGGCGGCGAGCGCCTCGAGCTGTTCCGTGTTCAGGCCGACCCGCCCCGCGGCATCCGCCATCGACAGGTACGGCCCGTTGAGGCCGCGCTCTGCGACGATGCGGCCCGCCAGGTCGCCGCCGATGCCGGAGACCTCGGCCAGGCCGAGGCGCACCGCGAAGTCGCCGTCCCTGCGGTGGTCTGCCCAGTCCGGCGGAACAGCTCGGTCGAAGGGCGGCACCGGAGGCTGCTCTGGGCACAGGCACACCGAACGGCGAACTGTCGGGGGACCGTCGGTGGTTTCGAGGCCCGCGTCGGCGCCCGATCGGAGGATGTCCGGACGGAGCACGGTGACGCCGTGGCGGCGGGCGTCCGCGACGAGCGACTGCGGAGAGTAGAAGCCCATCGGCTGGGCGCGGAGGAGGGCGGCCAGGAAGGCGCCGGGGTAGTGCAGGCGCAACCAGGCGCTCGCGTACACGAGCAGGGCGAAGCTGATCGAGTGGCTCTCCGCGAAGCCGAAGTTGGCGAAGGCCTCGATCTTAGCGTAGATCGTGTCGGCCACGTCCCCGGTGATGCCGTTCGACGCCATCCCGGCGTAGAGCCGGTCGCGGAGGGTGGAGATCTTCTCGATGCCGCGCTTGGATCCCATCGCGCGACGGAGCAGGTCGGCGTCCTCGCCGGAGCACCCGCCGACGGCCATGGCCATCTGCATGAGTTGCTCCTGGAAGAGCGGGATGCCGAGTGTGCGTTCGAGCACGGGCTCGAGTTTCGGGTGCAGGTACGTCACCGGTTCCTGGCCGAGCTTGCGCCGGATGTAGGGATGCACGGCGCCGCCCTGGATGGGCCCCGGCCGGATCAGGGCGATCTCGACGACGAGGTCGTAGAAGCGGCGCGGCTGGAGGCGGGGCAGGGTGCCCATCTGGGCGCGGCTCTCGACCTGGAAGACTCCGACGGAGTCCGCCCGGCAGAGCTGGTCGTAGACGCCGGCTTCCTCGCGGGGGATGGTCGCGAGGGTCCAGGTCTCGCCGAGGTGTTCTGCGGTGAGGTCGAAGGTGTACTGGATGGCCGCGAGCATGCCGAGTCCGAGCAGGTCGAACTTCACCAGGCCCATCCAGGCGCAGTCGTCCTTGTCCCACTGCAGCACTGTCCGGTTGTCCATCCTGGCCGGCTCGATCGGGCAGACCTCGCCGACGGGGCGGTCGGTCAGGACCATGCCGCCGGAGTGGATGCCGAGGTGCCTGGGGGAGCCGAGCAGCTGCTCGGCGAGGTCGGTCACGAGCGGGGGGATGTCGTGTTCCGGACTCGAGACGGATTCGCTCCAGCGCTCGACCTGCTTGGACCAGGCGTCCTGCTGGCCCGTGCTGAAGCCGAGCGCCTTGGACATGTCGCGCACGGCGACCTTCGGCCGGTAGGTGATGACGTTCGCTACCTGGGCCGCGTTGAGCCTGCCGTAACGGCCGTAGACGTACTGGATGACCTCCTCGCGCCGGTCGGAGTCGAAGTCGACGTCGATGTCCGGCTCCTCGTCGCGAAGGCTCGACAGGAAGCGTTCGAAGGGGAGCCGGTAGAAGATGGAGTCGACCGCGGTGATGCCGAGCACGAAGCAGACGGCCGAGTTCGCCGCAGAGCCGCGGCCCTGACAGAGGATGCCGCGGCTGCGCGCGAACCGGACGATGTCGTGCACGATCAGGAAGTAGCCGGGGAAGTCCTTGGCCTCGATGACCGCGAGTTCCTTCTCGATGCGTTCGAGCACCGACGGAGAAGCTCCCGGGTACTTCTCGGCGACGCCGTCCGTGACCAGGGACCGCAACCAGGTCATCGGTGTGTGCCCCGCAGGGACATCCTGGCGGGGAAGGCGGGGGCGCGCCCGGCGTAGCGAGAAGGCGAGTTCGGCGGCGAGCGGAACGGTGTTCGCGACCGCGCCGGGATAGCGCGCGAACCGGGCGGCCATTTCGGCGCCGCCGCGCAGGTGCGCTCCGTCGGAGCCGGGGAGCCAGCCGTCCATCTGGTCGAGGCTGCGCCGGGCGCGCACGGCGGCGAGCGCGGAGGCGAGCCGGGAACCTGCCGGCGTTGCGTAATGCACGGCGTTCGTGGCGAGCACCGGCAGGCCCGCGTCAGCGGCGAGGCCCGCGAGGGCGTCGTTGCCGGCGCTGTCCGCGGGGTAGCCGTGGTCGTACAGTTCCACGAAGACGTTGTCCCTGCCGAAGAGGCGCACGAGTCCGGCCAGTTCCCTCGCCGCAGCAGCAGGCCCCCCTGTGACGAGAGCCCGGCGCACGGCGCCCTTGCGGCATCCGGTCAGCACGGCCCAGGTGCCGTCGGCCTGGGCTGCGAGATCCTCGATGTCGTAGACCGGACGGCCCTTCTCGCCTCCCGCGAGATGGGCGCTCGTGAGGGCGGCGGCGAGCCGATGGTAGCCGGCCTGGCCGCGGGCGAGAACGAGCAGGTGGGAGCCGACCGGGTCGGGAACGCCGGCCTGCGGCTCGCCGAGGCCGAGGGACAGCTCTGCTCCGAAGATGGTGGCCAGGTTGGGAAAGCTCTCGGCCGTCTCGGCGAGGCGCACGGCGCCGTAGAGCCCGTCATGGTCGGCCAGGGCGAGAGCGGAGAGTCCGAGCCTCGAGGCCTCCTCGAGCAGGGCCTCCGGCGAACTCGCGCCGTCGAGGAAGCTGAAGTTGGAGTGCGCGTGCAGTTCGGCGTACGGCACGAGGGCAGCCCGCGTGGTTGAGCCGGCCGGAACGGCGGGCTCCGCCGGGCGGTATGGCCTGCGCCTGCCCGACCACGCCGGGCTGTCGCCGCCGTCGGCTCCCGCGGGCGGACCGCCGGGGCGGCGCCGGTCGGAGAGGGCGCGCTCGAGTTCGGACCACGGGATCGGGGGATTGCTCCAGCCCATCAGTCGGTTCCGTTCTGAGTCATACCGTTGTCAGCCATACCGTTCTCAGCCATACCGTTCCCAGTGGTTCCGTCGTCAGTCATACCGGGCCTCCGCAACCCAGCGGGCGGACTCGAGCAGGAGCAGCCAGGCCGCGCCCGATCCGTCCACGAGCTGGAGGCGATGGCCGTGGTGCGCCCTGGCGAGATCCCACCAGCGTTCGACGAGCGGCCAGGGTCCGGCCCAGGCCGTGACAGGGGACAGGTCGTCGGTTCGCCCGGTTTGAGAGAAGGCGGCAGGAGTCCCGGAGAGGATGCCCCGCTCGTCGACGCCGACGGCAGCGCCGTCCGTGGCGTGGAGCAGGACCGACGGCGATTCCAGGAAAACGGTCGCGGGGGAGAGCCCGGGGAGGCTGCCAGGCCAGGGCGCCGTGGCCGTGCGTTCGCGTGCCGAGGCCGGCTGGGCGGGGACGACGGGGACGGCGTCGCCCCAGGGAACGAGCACCCGGCGGTCCCTGAGTAGCCGGCCGCCCGCACTGATTGCGGTGAGCACCCCGTCGTGCCCGAGCAGGCCCTGGACCCGGGTGAGCGCGTGGTGGATCCGCTCGTCTGGCCCGGAGTCCCAGAGACCCTGCTCGTGATCGGCTGTCGAGTCCACGCGTTCGGGGATGATCCGCACCCGGGTGATGGCGGCTTCGAGCTCGCTCGCACCGGGGCCGGCCCCCTGCAGTTGCCACCGCACCCGGTCGGCGATGTCCGCGCCGGTGAACCAACGCGGATGCCGCCACGAACGCGTGTGCACGGCTCCTGCCCCCGCCGCGGCCTCGGTGCACACCTCGATCGTGACTTCGGTGCAGACCAGGCGCGAGGCGGCGAGGTCGCCGACGAAGGCGTCGAGTCCCGCCCGGATGGCGAAGGTGACCTGGTCGACCCTGTCGAGGGGAGGTTCCCAGTCGAAGGCCACCTCCCGGTGGCGGGGAGGGACCCGGGGAACGACTCGGCCATCGTCCGCCGCCCCTGCGATCCGGTGGGCGCGGGCCGCTGCCGCTCCGAACCGGTGCCGCACCCGGTCGGCGGGGAGCGCCGCGAAGTCCCTCAGCGTGTGCACGCCCAGGCGGCGCAGCAGGGTCGCGAGGTCCCTGTCGATGAGCCCGGCGTCGACGAGGGTCGTGACCGGGCGGACGGCGAGAAAGGCCGCTGACCCCCCGGGGAGAACCACCCTGACCGGGGTGGGGGCCTGGTCCCTGGCGACCTGTTCCGCGGCGAAGGCGCCGTCCGCGATGCCGACCCGGGCGCCGGGGATCCCGAGCCCCGCGACGCACGCGACGAGGGCGTCCGCGGCCGCCTCTTCGCTGCCGTAGAACCGGGCAGGCCCGCGGGAGCGGATGGCGCAGAGTCCGGGACGCAGGACCTGCACGCCGGGTGTCGTGTCCTCGAGCCGCTCGATGACGGGTTCGAAGGCCCGGTCGTCGAGTACGCGGTCGTAGCCGAGCACGACGAGCTCCGGGCAGCGGAACTGGGCCTCGCGGGCGGCGAGTCCTCTCCGCACGCCCGTCGTGCGGGCCGCCGGCGAGCAGGCAAATACGATGCCGCGGTCGACGAGCACGAGGGGCACGTCCTCCGGGAGCCCGGCGCGCACCCTGGCCGCCGTCACGGGCCAGTCGGGGCACCAGAGCACCAGGGTGCGCTCGGGTCCGTGCGGGTGCCCCACTGTCGTACCGGTGAGTGCTGTCATTGTCAGACCGCCTCGCTGTACCGGTGCGCGCCGAAGGGGATACCGAGGCGGGGCGGGTCGACGGACTCTGCCTCCGCCGGGCCGCCGGCGAGCGACATCCGTGCGGTGCGGGGTGCGCCGGAGCGCGCGGACGCCGCGACGGTCACCTCGCGTCCCGTGAGGTGACCGTGACCGTCGCCGAGCCCGGTCCAGGTGCTTGAGCGCACGGAGAGCCTCGCCTCGGCCTGCGGCCAATCGCCGGCGACGAGGAGTGTGCACCCGCGTTGCCGGAGCCGGGCGGCGAGCCGGGAGGCCTCCGCCTCCGAGACCCGCCGCGTCGGTCGCACCGCGACGACGGGGAGAACGTCCGCGAGGGCCGCCGTGACGGTGAGCCACTGGTCGCCCGGCGCAGGGACCAGGACGAGGCGCGTGAGGTCGATGCCGAGGCTCGTCGCCGCTTCGGGACTGAGGTCGGGCAGCCCGATGATCCCGCACCAGGACCCGGCCTGGGACGGCCCGGCGAGGAGCGCGAGAATGAGGGAGACGGAGCCGTCCACGGTGTAGACCGACCCGGGCCTGAGCGCGCCGCCCGGCAGGAGGCCGGCGAATCCCGTTGCCGCCTGGCGGCTTTCGAGTCCCGCCCGAGTGGATTCCATCCCGCGGATGCGCGCCTGCAACCCGGCCGCGAGTTCTCGCGGGTCGGGTCCGCTGCGGGGGACGGGGAAACTGGACACCCCACCATATTCGAACAGACATTCGATTAAGTCAAGACGATCCGGGGCGGGCGGATGCACGGCCGATGCCCGGGGAGAGGGTTGTCGGTGGGCCGCGCTAGCCTGAGACCATGTGTGGTCGATTCATCATCACGGACACGGCGCCGGACCTCGCCGCGATGTTCGACGTCGAGCATGAGGGCGAGGACCTCCCGGAACCGTCGTGGAACATCAAGCCAACCGAGCGGATTCCGATCGTGCTCGAGTCGGCGAAATCAGGCGCCGTCGTGCGCAGGATCGAGTCTGCGCGCTGGTCGCTCGTTCCGTCCTTCGCGTCGGCGCTCGTGTCGAAGTTCCCGACGTTCAACGCCCGGTCGGAGACGGTGGGGGAGAAGCCCACCTTCCAGCCCTCCCTCGCATCGCGGCGTGCTCTCGTGCCCGCCACCGGTTACTACGAATGGCACACCGAAGGCACCGTCAAGACCCCGTACTTCGTTCACTCGGACGATGGGCTGCCCCTGGCCCTCGCCGGTCTCTACGCGTGGTGGCGCAACCCTGCCCTCACGGAAGACGACCCGGCGCGATGGGTGCTGAGCGCCACGATCCTCACCCAGGAGTCGAGTGGCCGTCTCCGGGGCCTTCACGAGCGGATGCCCGTCGTGCTCCCGGAGGAGACCTGGGACCAGTGGCTCGACCCGCACACGGTCGGCGACCAGGAGTTCGTGGACGCGGCCGTGGCCGCCTCCGCGGAATCCGTGGAGGGTTTGCGGTTCCACGAGGTTGCGCCCCTCATCGGCGACGGGCCCGAACTCATCGAACCGGTCGCCTGAGCGGCTACGCTCGTCATGGCACGGAACGGCCGGGCCGGTGTCGAAAGGACCCCTATGAAAATTGTCGCCTTCATCGTCGCGATGGCCGTGTTCGTCTTCGGACTGTGGCTCTTCGGGTTCGCCTTCACGGTCACCGCGGGCCAGTTGCCCATCTTCTTCGGCGGGATCCTCTGCGTGGCCCTCGCCGTGGCGATTCCCGTCCAGATCCTGCGCGACTGAGCAACCCCGTGCAGGCCGAACAGCGTACCGATCCCCTCGCCTTCCACGGTGAGGGCCCCGTATGGTCCCCGTCCTGGGGCGGCCTGCGCTGGCTCGACATGTTCGCGGGAGACATCCTCTCGCTGGACGGTGACACCGTGCATCGCAGGCACGTCGGCAGCATGGTCGTGACCGTGCGGCCGCGCCGCGCGGGCGGCGCCGTCCTGGCCCTGCAGCGCGGTTTCGCCCTCGAGGATGCCGAAGGGACGATCACCGAACTCGGGGAGCTCTGGAGCGATCCGCTCCTGAGACTCAACGAGGGCGGCTGCGACCCGGACGGCCGGTTCTACTGCGGTTCGATGGCGTTCGACCAGTACCCGGGCGCCGGTTCCCTCCGCCGCCTCGACCCGGACGGCTCGGTCGAGGTCGTCCTGACCGGCCTCACCATCTCCAACGGGCTGGACTGGAGCCCGGACGGCTCCCTCGCCTACTACAACGACACCGCGACGGGCCGGGTCGCGGTGTTCGACTACAGTGCAGAGACGGGCCTGACGGGCCTGCGCAGTTTTGTCGAGATCCCGGCGGAGTCCGGCTTTCCCGACGGTCTCACCGTCGACAGCGACGGCGGGGTCTGGGTGGCACTCTACGGCGGCAGCGCCGTGCATCGCTACACGCAGGATGGCCGCCTGGACGAGGTCGTCGAGGTCGCCGCAAGCCGCGTCACCGCGTGCACCTTCGGCGGACCGAACCTGGACGAGCTTTTCATCACGACGTCACGGGAAGGCCTCGACGACGGGGAAGAGGCACTCGCCGGATCGTTGTTCCGGGTGGATGCCGGGGTCACCGGCCTGCCCGTGCGCGCGTTCGCCGGCTGAACGTCCGGCCCAGCGCCTGGCCCGAAGCCGGGCTCAGTGCAGCAGCCCGGCGACGAGGTTGATCATCGTCGCAAGGATCACGGATCCGAAGAGGTAGGACAGCAGGCCGTGGCGCAGCGCCGTCATCCGGATGATGTGTGTCTTCAGGTTGGTGTCCGACACCTGGAACGTCATGCCGAGGGTGAATGCGAGATAGGCGAAGTCCCCGTAGCTCGGCGGCGCTGTCTGGTTGAATTCGATCCCGCCATCCGCCCCCTCGTAGTAGAGCCGGGCATAGCGGAGGGTGAACAAGGTGTGCAGAAGCGTCCAGGACAGCACGACGCTCAGCACGGACAACAGGGCCAGCACGACCTGCGCTGCTCCCGTCGTGGAATGCGTTTCGACGAGCAGAAGGCCGAGCGCGCCGAGGCTCGCGAGGCTGATCAGGAGCACGAGCAGGTCGGACACGCCCCGGGACGGGTCCTCACGGGTCGCATGCGTCGCGGTCGTCGCGGCGTCCATCGGCCCGATCACGATCCAGACCCAGGCGATGAACGTCACGCAGGCCGCTGCCCAGCCCACGATCGGGGCGAGCACCCAGTCGCCCCCGATCGACGCCACCACCCCGGCGGCAAGGCCGATCACGGCCATCACGATCAGGCGGGTGCTCGAGCGACGCACCGTCAGGCGTTCCCAGGTCTTCATGGGCCGATCGTCCCACAGATCCGTCAGGATCCCGTGAGCGGCTCGGGTGGGGCGAGATGACAGAAACGGTCGATAAGGTGAAGAGAACGTCTGACACAGGTCAGACCCCGGACGGCGGCTTGCCGCACACGATCGAACGAAAGAGACCGCGAGGATGTCAGAGAGCCCGGCGGCGGCATCACCCTATGAGGTGCTGGGCGTGAGCCCTGAGGCGACCAGCGAGGAATTGCGACGCGCCTACCGCAAGAGGCTGCGTCTCACCCACCCGGATGTCGGGGGTCGCGCCGCCGACTTCCAGGCCGTCCAGGTGGCGTGGGAACGGATCGGCAATCCCGAGAGCCGGGCCGATTACGACAGGCGCCGGTACCCGGACAACGAGCACGGGACCGTGCACACCGGCTCCGCCTCCGGTTCGTCCGGTTCCGGTTCGTCCGCAGGCTCGGCGCGCGCTTCGTCGGCGGCGACAGGTCCGCGTGCGCGGATGTACGGACACCCGGGGGGCCACGCCCGGCAACGGTACCTCGAGCTCCTGCGCGAGTGGGTCGGCCGCGGGACCGTCATCGACGATCCGTACGCGCCCCAGCTCGTCCGCTCCGCGCCCCGCGAGATCCGGCACTGCCTGGCCCGCGCCCTCGCCCAGGAATCGACGGCACACCTCGTGTCCCTGCTCGGCATCGGCTACACGGCCTGGCACGACGTGCTCGCGGGCTCCCACCCCGACCCGATCGACCATGTCGTCCTCGGCCCCGCCGGGCTGTTCGCAATCCTCTCCGAGGACTGGGGCGCCTCCGTCGAACTCCGGCGCGGCGAGCTCCTCGCGGAGACCCTCCGGCCGGAGGACCGTCCCGTTCATGAATTCGAGGATGCCGCGCGGGCGCTCTCGCGCGCCCTTGGCGTGCGCTTCACCGCCCTCGTCGTCGTGCTCCCCGACGACGCCCTGTCCGACCCGCTTGCGGTACCCGGCCGCGGCCGGCGTCCCACGGTCGTCATCATTCCGCGGTCGCGGCTCGTCGGCCTGTTGCGCGAGGGGCTGCCGGGGATGGATCGGGGCAGCTTCGAGAAGGTGTTCGACCTGCGCAGCCGCCTGCAGGACGGCATCCGCTTCGTCACCGACTAGCGGCCCGCGCCACTCGGCCCGGGTCTAGCGCAGGCCGAGTGTGTCGACCCAGTAGGCCAGGAAGTTCGCGCCGGCGGCGTCGTGGATCAGGTCACCCTCGATGATCACGGGGTACGGTCGCTCGAGGACCCCGTCGGACGGGCGCACATCCACGTGGGCGACCTCGTACCCGGCGGTGTGCAGGTGGTCGGCCATCAGGTAGTCGCTGCGTGAGTCGCCGACGGAGCGCCACACCCGGGGGAGCGGGCCGGTCTCGGCGAAGAAGGCGAGGGCGCGTTCGGCGCCGTGGTCTTTGTCGAGGGTGACGGATTCGATGTCCGTCGAGATGATCGTGGGATCGATCCGGAACGGCACAGCACCCGACGCGTCCGGGGAGACCCGGTCACCGAAGCGGACCCCGAGCCCGAGGCCCGTGAGGATCGCGAATGAGGCCTCGTTGAAGTCGGCAGCGGCCGCCGCGTAGTCGGAGTCTGCGGCATCCGTGCGTTGTTCGACCGAGACCATGGCCTGCTTGGTCTCATCGAAGAACATGGTGTCGGCGAAACGGTCGTGCACGAGCGAACGGATCGCGTCGACGGCGGCCGCAGGCAGTGCGACGCTCGGGTCGACGACAACGTCGCCCATTCCCGCTGCGGTGATCGGGAACCAGACGGCGCCCTTCTCGCAGACACCGTACATGCGCATGGTCTCCGGGAGGCCGGCCGCGAGGAGGGGCGTGATGACCTGCTCGCGAATGAAGAGCGCCGACCGGCCGGTGATGAAGGCGATCGGCACGTTCGCGGCCGCGAGCGTGATCAGGTCGGCGATGATGCTGTCGCGCCGGATCGTTCGGGTGACCGGACTGGCGATCGGCCCGTCGACGTCGAGGAGGAGGCCGAGGGGAGGGAGGCTGTCTGGCATGGCTCCATTGTTTCATGGGCCGCCCGGTGCACGGCCAACCCGGTGCACGGCCCGCCCGGTGCGCGGCCGCCCGTCGACGGGCGTCAGCCGGTCGTGACGCGCACATCACCGTTGGTGGTCTGGGCGATGATCGTGCGCCGTGCGGAGGGATCGCTCGGGACGGAGCCTGTGTCGACGTTCCCGTTCGTCGTCCGCGCGTCGACGAGGTAGGAGAGTCCGGCTGCCGGCATGCGCACCGTGATCGAACCGTTGGTGCTGCGGGCCTCGACGGCCTCAGGGGCATCCCGGAAATCGACCTCGACGGCTCCGTTCGTGGTCGTGGCGACCACGCGGCGGGAACCGGCATCGCGCACCCTGATCGCGCCGTTGGTGGTGTGGACCTCCACCCGGCCGAGCGTACCCGTCGTCTCGACGGCTCCGTTCGTGGTCGTCAGCCTCAGCGCGCCGGTGAGTGCCGACGCCTCGATCTGCCCGTTCACCCCGTCCGCGGTGAGGGAGAGTGCAGCAGGGAGGGCCACCGTCATGTTCAGGGAGCAGAAGCCGAGCCACTGGCTCGGGCACCCGCCGGTGACCTCGGTCACGCCGTTCGCCGTTGTGATCGCCAGCGTCGGCGTGGCGCCGAGCGAACTGCCGTCTGCCCGCACATGCACCTGCGAATCGGGGCTGGGTTCGAAGCGGATGGCGGAGTTCGGAACCCGGACAGCCACGCTCGACCCGGCCTCGGCATCCGCTGCGAGATGGACGGGCGTGCCGACCGCGCCGCCGGTCAGAAGAAGGATGAGCAGTGCGGCCCCGGCCAGGATGACGACGCCGAGCACAACGACGGCGACGATGAGGCCTGCCCGCCCTCCGCGGCGCCGATCCGGCTGCGGGGGCACGGCCGGCTGGGGCGGCACCGGCGTTCGGGGCTGGACCGGTGGACGTTCCGGCGGCATTGCGCTCGCGTTCATGCAGCAGACCATACCCGTGTCCTGCCCTCCCGGTACGGAGCGAGGCCTGGGCAGCGGTCAGCTGACGTGCACCGCCGGACGGCGCTTGACGTCGCGCTCGGCGACGCGGAGCACCTCGCGGGTCACCGGGGCGACCTCGCCGTTTCCGAAGAACAGGAACCTGGCCATGTTGGAGATCGGGCTGCCCTCTGTCCACTCGAAGTAGATCGTGGGGACGATGCCGGTCACGTCGCGAATTTCGAGGAGCACGGAAGCCAGGGTGTTGGGGATGTTGCCGCTGTAGACCTCGAGGACCCGGTAGCCGTGCTTGACGACGCCGCGAACGAGGAGGTCCTCCTCGAACTCGGAGGAGTCGGTGCCGTGCACCTCGAGGAAGATGGTCTGCGAGTCGCGGGGAATGTGCGAGTACCGGCGCTCGTCGCGGTCCTTGTGCCGGTACTCGTGTTCGCTGCCGTCGTCCGGTTCGTTCGCGATGACCCGGACTGCGCCGTCGGCGGCATCCGCTTTCACGAAAGCGAGGGCCCTCTCGTCGAGGGCCACGGATGTCGCCCGAAGCTGGAAGGACCGGCGTACCCGGGAGATCAGCGAGATGAGCAGGATCCCGGCGATGAACAGCCCGGCGATGCGCAGGCCGTCCGGGCGTTCGATGACGTTGAGGACGGTCGTGTACGCGAAGACGAGGGAAATGGCTCCGAAGCCGATCGTCCGCTTGCGCTGGCCCTGCCTGCGGGCGGACAGGGTCACAGCGGCGGACGCCGAAGTGATCAGCACGAGAACGCCTGTCGCGTATGCGCCGCCCTGGGCGTCGACGCTGGCCTGGAAGACGACGGTGATGATGAACGCGATCGCGGTGAAGACGAGAACGAGCGGCCGCACGGCGCGAGCCCACTGCGGTGCCATGCCGTAGCGCGGCAGGTACCGGGGCACGAGGTTGAGGAGTCCGGCCATGGCGGACGCCCCGGCGAACCAGAGGATGCAGATCGTGCTGACGTCGTACACGGTTCCGAACACCGGGCCGAGGAACTCGTGTGCGAGGTACGCGAGCGCGCGCCCATTGGCCTGCCCGCCCGGCTGGAATTCGGCCTGGGGGATCAGGAACGTCGTCATGAAGCTCGTCAGGATCAGGAAGCCGCTCATGATCACGGCGGCCGTCGTCAGCAGGCGGCCGGCGCCGCGGATGCGCCCTGCGGGACGCTCGGGTGTGTCCGTCGGGTCGCCGGTGATCTGCGGCATCACGGCGACGCCGGTCTCGAAGCCGGAGAGGCCGAGGGCGAGCTTCGGGAAGACGATGAGGGCGATCCCGACCATGATCAGCGGATCACCGTGCTGGGCGTTGAGCGCGCTCCACCAGTCGGTGATCATCACCGGCCGGCTCGCGATCTGCGCCAGGGAGACGAACACGACCACGAGGTTGAGCGCGAGGTAGACGCCGACGAGCACGACGGCGATGCCGATCGCTTCCTTGAAACCCTTGAGGAACACGATCGCGAGGAGCGAGATCAGGGCGAGGGTGATGCCGATCTCGTTGCCGTGGAACCATTCGGGGGCGAAGGGATTCTCGATGGCGTGTGCCGTGGCATCCGCCGCGGAGAGGGTGATCGTGATCATGAAGTCGGTGGCCGCAAAGCCGAGCAGGGCCAGGACGAAGAGCTTGCCCGCCCACCAGGGCAGGAGGTGTTCGAGCATGTGGATGGACCCGGAGCCGTTGAAGCTCTCGCGGGCGACCCTGCGATACACGGGGAGCGCGCCGAGCAGGGTCAGCAGGACGAGGACGATCGTTGCAAAGGGGGAGAGCAGGCCGGCCGCGAGCGCGGCGATGGCCGGCTGGTAGCCGAGCGTGGAGAAGTAGTCGACGCCGGTGAGGCACATGACGCGCCACCAGCTGTGCGTCTTCTCCGCTGTGCGGGCGTGCGGACCCTGGTGCGGGCGCTCACTGTCCTGAAGGAGCCAGTGCGAAAGACGGTCCCGCCGGGTGGTGACGGGTCGGGGAACCGCGGTGGAGCCGGCCTCCGTCGAGGAGTGAGGCATACGAGGGGCCCTTACTGGTCTGGAGGTCGCGTAGTGCAGGGATCAGCCTACGCGCACGAAAGGCCTGCTGGCACGTTCCTCAGCACCGAATTGACGCCGGATACCGCGGTGGTGTCGGGGATGTCGTCCGGGGTACCGTCCCGGGTGATGTCGGCGGACCAGACCCGGCCGGCGGCGACTATCCTTGAACACGATGACTACGAGACGAATGGCCGCCTTGCGACTGGATATTCCGCTCGAGATGGCGCAGCGACACGACCTTCCCTCGCGCCTGACCGAAGCGGAACTGGCCGAGATTGAGAACAACCCGCCGGACTGGCTGGTGCAGTCGCGGGCCAACCGCACGGGCAAGAAACCGGTCTGGGTCGAGCTCCGCTGCGACGTCTGCGGTTTCTCGGAGGCGGCCCGCCCGAAGAAGTGGTGGCCGGCCTTCACGTACCTCACGTGTGACGACCATGGCGCAGACGAACTGCCGGAGCCTGCCGCCGGTCTCAGCCGTACAGAGGTCGACGGTGTCGGCACCCGGTTCATCGGAATCGTCGACGAGACCCCCTGACCGGATCGGCCTCAGGCCCGGGCGCGCCGGGGCATCGACACCGCGGCGACCACGGTCAGCGCGGCGGTGATGGCGACCGCGACGAAGACGGCGACGGATGCCGCCTGAACGCTCGCGGCATCCCGCACGCCCGATGCCGACGAGCCGATGATCCCGTTCGCCACTGCGCCGAAGATCGCGACACCGACGGCACTGCCGATGGACCGGGAGAACAGGTTCGCGCCGGTCACGACGCCGCGCTCGTCCCATTCGACGCTCGACTGCGCCGCGATGAGCGTGGGTGTTGCGACGAGGCCGAGGCCGAGGCCCACGACGAAGCAGCTCAGCGCGGTCACCACCACCATCGGAGTGCCGGCCGTCCCCGCGAGGAGCAGGGCGCCGAACAGGACGATGGACACGCCGATCAGCGCCGTGTTCCGGAAGCCGATCCTGAGGTAGAACCGGCCGGACAGCGCCGCGGAGATGGGCCAGCCGACCGTGAGGGCGGCGAGAGCGAGTCCGGCGACGAGCGGCGGCGTGCCGAGCACGCCTTCGAGGTAGGTCGGAACGAAGGAGGTCAGCCCGATCAGGATCGCGCCGACGCCGACCGAGATCAACGCGGTACTGAGCAGCAGGCGCCTGCTGAACGCCCAGAGCGGCAGCACCGGTTCTGCGGCACGACGCTCCGCCAACCCGAACAGGACGAGGAGCACGGCCCCGGTCGCGAAGGCCGCGATGCTCGGCACGGAATCCCAGGCCCAGGCCTGACCACCCTCGAGGACCGCGAGGATCAGAAGAGTGAGTGCCGTCGTCAGGAGGACGGCGCCGAGGTAGTCGACGCGGTGCCGGCGGGCCGTCACGGTCTCGTGGAAGGTGCGTTGCAGCATCCAGGCAGCGATGAGGCACAGCGGGATGTTCACGAAGAAGATCCAGCGCCAGGACAGGAACTGCGAGAAGATCCCGCCGAGGCTCGGTCCCACCACCGAGGAGATCGCCCAAACGCTTGCGAGGTAGCCCTGCACCTTGGCCCGTTCGACGACGGTGTAGATGTCCCCGGCGATCGTGATCGCCATCGGCTGCACGGCGCCGGCGCCGAGGCCCTGGATCGCCCGGAATGCGATCAGCGCAGGCATGCTCCAGGCCAGGCCGCAGAGCACGGACCCGAGAAGGAACAGTCCGATGCCGATCATCACGATCGGTTTCCGGCCGAGCGTGTCCGAGAGTTTCGCGTAGACCGGCACGGAGACGGCCTGCGCGAGCAGGTAGATCGAGAACAGCCACGGAAACTGGGCGAATCCGCCGAGGTCGCCGACGATCGTCGGCACCGCTGTGGCGAGGATCGTCGCGTCGATCGCCACGAGCCCCGTCGTCAGCATCAGGGCGATCAGGATCGGGCCGCGCGCGGATCGGAAACCTACTTCAGTCGTGCTCATGCGGCCTCCGTCGTCATTTCGGTACGAGGGATGTAATCGGCGCCGACGGTTCCGCATTCCCATTCCAGAATAAGAAGTCCGAGCCGAGGCAAAAGAGAAGGCCCCCGGACGAATCCGGGGGCCTTCCTGCACTGTCTCAACCAGCGCTCGTCCGTTCGCTGAAGTTATCAGCGACCGGAAGTCTGGACCGAGTCTAGTCGACGTCCGGGACCGGGCCGGTGAAGCGGATGCGCGGGCTCAGGCGCGCCGCAACGCTGCGCCGTCGAGACGGTACGTCGTCCAGCCGTCGAGGGGCCGGGCGGCGAGAGACTCGTAGAAGCCGATCGCGGGCGCGTTCCAGTCGAGGACATCCCATTCCAGGCGCGCGTACCCGCGCTCGACGCACAGTGCCGCGAGGCTGGTGAGGAGTGCGGTTCCATACCCGCCGCCCCGGTGGGCCGGCCGTACGTACAGGTCCTCGAGATGGATGCCGTGCACGCCCTCCCAGGTCGAGAAGGTCAGGAACCACACGGCCATCCCGGCCAGGGTACCGGCCTCCTCGCCGTCGATGACGAACGCGTGGACCGCGGGCTCGTCGCCGAAGAGGGCGGCGAGGAATCCCTCCTCCGTCGCCGCGACCGCGTCGGGTTCGCGTTCGTATTCGGCGAGTTCGACGACCAGCCGAAGGATCTCGGGAACATCGGCGGGCACGGCGGGACGGATCGGCTTCATCCGACCAGCGTACGGGACCTCCCGCTGGCCGGCGCTAGTCCTCCGACGGCCTCCGGCGCTGCTGTTTCGTCGCCGAACGCTGTTCCTTGGCCGCGAGGCGCCGACGGTTCGAACCCCTGGTCGGTTTGGTCGCCCGGCGGCGAGCGGCATCCGGGGCCAGGGCCGCGGACACGAGTTCGGCGAGCTTGGCCAGGGCGATCTCGCGGTTCCGGAGCTGGGAGCGCTGCTCCGACGCTGCGACCGTGATCACCCCGCCGACGAGTCGCCGGTCGAGTCGCGCCAGGAGCCTTGCCCGCTGGTCGTCGGACAGGGACGGCGACAGGGCGACGCTCCAGGACAGTTCGACGCGGCTATCCGAGGTGTTCACGTGCTGCCCGCCAGGCCCCGGCGACCGCGAGAACCGCCAGCCGAGTTCCGATGCGGGAATCGTGAGCGCGGGTGACACCTCCAGATCCATGGTCCCAGCGTGCCACAGCAGAGTGGAGCCGGCGGGGTATGCATCCGGTGGGCGTGCGGTGTGGCACCCCGGGGTCTACCTTTGCTAGGGTAGCCGTGGGCGCCAATGAGAGCGCTCTCACACAGGTTTGGGTCTGGTGCATCGATGGATTCCGATATTTTCGGATCCCGTCGCTATCCGGTCCTCCGCATATCGCAAAGGTGCACACATGAGGTTCGGTCATTTCGACGACGAGGCCAGGGAATACGTGATCGAGACCCCGCTCACGCCATACCCGTGGATCAACTACCTGGGCAGCGAAGATTTCTTTTCCCTGATTTCTCACACGGCCGGCGGGTACACGTTCTATAAGGACGCGAAGATGCGTCGCCTGACGCGGTATCGCTACAACGACATTCCCACCGACTCCGGCGGACGATATTTCTTCATCAACGACGGCGGCGACGTCTGGACGCCGAGCTGGCTGCCGATGAAGAAGGACCTCGACTTCTTCGAGACCCGCCACGGCATGGGGTACACCCGGATCACCGGCGAGCGCGGCGGCCTGCGCGTCTCCACCCTGTACTTCGTACCCCTCGGCGAGACGTCCGAGGTGCAGAAGGTGACGATCACCAACACCTCGGACCACGTCAAGACCTTCTCCCTCTTCTCGTACCTCGAGTTCTGCCTCTGGAACGCCCAGGACGACCAGACCAACTACCAGCGCAACCTCTCCCTCGCCGAGGTCGAGGTCGAGGGCAGCACGATCTACCACAAGACCGAATACCGCGAGCGTCGCGACCACTACGCCGTGTACTCGGTGAACGCCGAGATCGCCGGGTTCGACACCGACAGGGAGACCTTCGTCGGGCTCTATGAGACCCTGGCCGAGGCGAAGGTCCCGAACGCCGGCACGGCGCAGAACTCGATGGCGTCCGGCTGGTACCCGATCGGTTCGCACCAGGTCGACTCGACCCTGCAGCCCGGCGAGACCCGCGAGCTCGTGTTCGTCGTCGGCTATGTCGAGAACACGGAGGAGAACGGCCAGGGCAAGTGGGCCGACGATGCCAAGCAGGTCATCAACAAGACACGGGCGCACGAACTTCTCGCCCGGCTCGACACGACCGAGAAGGCGGATGCCGCGTTCGAGGCCCTGGGGGAGTACTGGACCACCCTGCTCTCCGCGTACACCGTGACCTCGCCGGACGACAAGCTCAACCGGATGGTCAACATCTGGAACCAGTACCAGTGCATGGTCACATTCAACATGTCCCGCTCGGCCTCCTACTTCGAGACCGGAATCGGGCGCGGGATGGGCTTCCGAGACTCGACCCAGGACCTGCTCGGCTTCGTACACCTGATCCCCGACCGCGCCCGCGAACGCATCCTCGACATCGCCGCCACCCAGCTTCCGGACGGCTCGGCCTACCACCAGTACCAGCCGCTCACCAAGCGCGGCAACAACGAGCTCGGGAGCGGCTTCAACGACGACCCGGCCTGGCTGATCATCGGGGTGGATGCCTACCTCAAGGAGACCGGGGACTTCAGCATCCTCGACGAGGTCGTGCCGTTCGACAACAACGACGCGCTCGCGCAGACGCTCTACACCCACCTCACGCGCTCCTTCGAGTTCACCCTCAACAACCTCGGCCCGCACGGCCTGCCCCTGATCGGGCGCGCCGACTGGAACGACTGCCTGAACCTGAACTGCTTCTCGACGACGCCGGGCGAGTCTTTCCAGACCACGGAGAACCAGGCAGGCGGCGTCGCGGAGTCGACATTCATCGCGGCCCAGTTCGTGCTCGCTGCCGGACAGTACGCGACCATCGCCGAGCGCGGCGGCGACACCCAGCAGGCCGACCGCGCCCGCAAGGCCGCTGCGACCATGAGCCAGGTGCTGCTCTCCGACGGCTGGGACGGCGAGTGGTTCCTGCGCGCTTACGACTTCTACGGCAACAAGGTCGGCACCCACGAAGACACCGAGGGCCAGATCTGGATCGAGCCGCAGGGCTTCGCGGTCCTCGCCGGCGTCGGCGTCGAGCACAACGCGGACGGAACCCCGTCCGCTACAAGCCCCGCGTTCCGAGCCCTCGACTCCGTGGACCGCCTGCTCGGCTCCGCACACGGACTCGTACTGCAATACCCGGCGTACAAGAGCTACCGCATCGAACTCGGCGAGGTCTCGACGTACCCGCCGGGCTACAAGGAGAACGGCGGAATCTTCTGCCACAACAACCCGTGGGTCATCATCGGCGAGACGGTTCTCGGCCGCGGCGCCAAGGCCTTCGACCACTACCGCAAGATCACGCCGGCCTACCGTGAGGAGATCTCCGAGGTGCACCGCCTCGAACCGTACGTGTACGCGCAGATGATCGCCGGCAAGGAGGCCTCCCGGCACGGCGAGGCCAAGAACTCCTGGCTCACCGGCACAGCCGCGTGGAACTTCGTGACGGTCTCCCAGTACCTCCTGGGCGTGCGCACCGACTACGACGGCCTCGTCGTCGACCCGCAGCTCGGACCGGACGTCGCTGAATTCACCGTCACTCGCCGGGCCCGCGGTGCGACCTACGTCATCACCGTTGCCAACTCGGGCAGGGAGGGGTCGCGCGCGAGCCTCGAGGTCGACGGAGTGGCCATCCAAGGCCGCACCGTGCCGTACGCCCCTGACGGCGCCGTCGTGCAGGTGCGCGCCACCCTGTAGTCACCCCGGCCGGCATTCGCCCGGTGCGCCCGAGAGAGTCTCCGGCGCACCGGGCGTTCTGCGTCACCGGGAAATAAACCGTGTCCGACCGCGGACGTGCCTGGCTATCCGGGTCCGGGGTGCTTATATGAGCACGTGGATGAATGGACGGGGGGACTGCCGCCTGCTGCGCATGCCCGCATCGCTGGACAAAAGGCCAGTCGAACAGCGGGGTCGCTGCTCTCGGTCGCCGCGGCGGCGAGCATCCAGAGCGTCGGGCTGACCGCCGTCGGCGAAGTCTTCGGCTGCGCCGTCATGAACCTCGGGTGGAAGGGCAGCGGTTGTGCCTGGTGGACGTCGGGGGCGAAGATGGGGAGATCGTCGATAGGCCAGGTTTCGCCCGTGACGACCTCAGGCGGCGGGTCCACCTGGGGCAGCTTCGCCCCCTACGTCGGCGCATACGAACGCGGCTGGTATGGCGCACTCAAGCGGATGCGCGTCGAAGCGCAGGCACTCGGGGCGCACGGAGTCGTTGACATTCGCATCCGTCGCACCCGCGTCGAGGGCACGGCCTGGGAATTCAGCGCCCTCGGTACGGCCGTGCGCTCCACGGATTCCTCTCTCGTGCCTTCTCCCGGATCCGCGGCCGACCCCTGGTACACCAACCTGAGCGGAGAAGACTGCGCCGCGGCTCTCCTGGCCGGATATCTCCCGCACAGTGTCGTGCTCGGGATGTCCGTGTCGACGAAGCATGAGGATTGGCAGCTTCAGCAGCAGCGCACCAGTTGGATCAACGGCGAAGTGACCGGGATGACCAGGCTGGTCCAGGCGGCGCGGCGCGAAGCCAGGGAGCGGCTCGCGCGCCGGGTCACGCACACGGGTGCGGCAGATCTCGTCGTGACCGACACCACGCTGTCCGAGTTCGACACCGCGTGCGGCGGCTCGGATGCGCGAGACCTGCACGCCGAATTCGTCGTCGTCGGCACCACCCTGATGGCGTTGCCGCGCGCGCGGAACCGGTCGGCCGTTCCTCCGCCCCTGACCGTGATGCCCCTGCGCGATTCCCCGCAACGCCCACGAACGCCTGAACGATGATCTCCCCAGCACCCACGACGAGCGAACGGACGACCACCCCATGACGGACCCATTCTCCGGCGTCTCCCTCTCGGCGAGCGCCCGGGCGCGCCTGGCCGACGGCAAGAAGCATCTGTTCACGTCCGACCTGTCCGTCAACGAGTTCCTCCTGGTGCGGCAAGCCGGATTCCGCCCGGTGGGACTCGTGCTCGGTTCGAGCGTCTACCACGTCGGGATCCAGACGCGACGCTGGGGCCAGAACATGGAGCTCGACAAGCTCAGTGCCGCGATGTACCACGCTCGGGAACTCGCGATGACGCGCATGGAGGCGGAGGCCGACGCCCTGGGCGCAGACGGCATCGTGGGCGTTCGGCTCGAGATCGAGTTCAAGGACTACGGCAACAACCTTGCCGAATTCGTGGCCATCGGAACAGCCGTCGTGGCAGACCACGCCCCGGCGAGCGGTACCTGGCGCAACAACAAGGGTCTTCCGTTCACCTCGGACCTCTCCGGCCAGGACTTCTGGACCCTGATCCAGTCGGGCTACGCACCGCTCGGCCTCGTGATGGGAACCTGCGTCTATCACATCGCCCACCGGGGAACGATAGCCGCCCTCAGCAGCCTGGGAGCGAACGTCGAGATCACCCAATTCACGGAGGCGCTGTACGACGCTCGCGAACTGGCCATGGGGAGAATGCAGACGGAGGCCGAAACCCTCGCGGCTGACGGCATCGTCGGAGTGCAACTCCTGTCGCTGCCGCACCGGTGGGGCGGGCACACCACGGAATTCTTCGCGATCGGAAGCGCGGTCCGCGAACTGCGCGAGGATCACGTCATCGCCACTCCGAGCCTCGTGCTTCCCCTGACGGACGGTGGCCGCTGGTGACCCTCGAGCAAGCCACGGCCGACCCCCAGGCGTTTCTGGCCGGCCTCGCCGACGGAGCCATACGTGCGCTGTCCGCACCGGTGGCCGCGAGTGTCCTGACGGTGGAACGGAACCGCTCGCTGGCAGACCGCCTGGCCGGCAAGCCCGGGTCCATCCGTGAGATTCGACTTGGGGCGAACAGTGAGACCCTGACCCTCACTCACCTCGCGGGACCCCGGTTCCTCGCCCAGGCCCAGAAGGTTTCCGGCGGCGTCGTGATCTCACGGCGGACCCTGACCCTCGGCGAATGGCTCAGCGTCTTCGCCGGCCGTATCGCCGCCGTGGCGGGGGATGCCGCGGGCGAGGCTTCCGCGGCGGCGCACGCACTCCACACCCTCGGCATCGAGTCGACAGGGTCGGACGTACGGGTTGCCGATGCGACCCTCGACGTCGATCTGAGAAGCCTTCCGGCGCGGGTGGAGTCCCGTCTCCCGCCGGAAGCCGTGACGGCCGTCCGTCGGATCACCGGGCTGCTGCTGGAGACACTGCCGAGGCTGGCGGGCAACCTGGAAGCCGAGATGACGGCCAGGCGAACGGCGACCTCGTATCTCCCCGAGACTCTGCGCACGTATCTTGCGCTCCCTGCCGAGTGGGCGCACAATCACGTCTTGGCCGACGGCACCACGCCTGACACGGCACTGGCCGCTCAGTTGACCGTTCTCGAGACGGCCGTCACCGAGATGTACGACGCGGCCGTCCGTGATGATGCCGAAGGTCTCCTGATCAACGGCCGGTTCCTCTCCGCTCGTTTCGCCAGGTCCAGTCTCGATCTCTCGTAACGGCGATGCGTGCGGGCTGGGCGATCGAGGACTAGCTTGGGTGGGTGTCCACTCCCTCGATCGACGCACACACCATTCACGCCGCCGGCGTCGAGCGGCTGCTCGCGAGCTATCGGGCGGTCCCGCCGACGGCCTCCGTCCGGCTCGCGAAGCACACCTCGAACCTGTTCCGGTCACGCGCGAAGTCGGACGCCCCGGGCCTCGACACGTCGGGATTGACGGGCGTCATCGCGGTCGATACCGAAGCGCGGACGGCCGACGTGGCCGGCATGTGCACCTATGAGGACCTCCTCGCCGCGACCTTGCCGCTCGGGTTGGCTCCGCTCGTGGTCCCACAGCTGAAGACGATCACCCTCGGCGGTGCGGTCACGGGCCTCGGCATCGAATCGACGTCCTTCCGCAACGGCCTTCCGCACGAGTCGGTGCTGGAGCTGGACATTCTCACCGGAACGGGCGACGTCATCACGGCGTCGCCGGCTGAGCACGAGGACCTCTTCCGCGCTTTCCCGAACTCCTACGGCACGCTCGGGTACGCGGTGCGCCTCCGCATTGAGCTGGAGCAGGTTGACCCCTTCGTCGAGATCCGGCACCTGCGGTTCCACTCGCTCCCCGACCTCATCGCGGCGATGGACCGCATCGTCGCGACCGGTGACCTGGACGGCGACCGCGTCGACTACCTCGACGGCGTGGTGTTCAGCGCCGACGAAGGCTACCTCTGCGTGGGCGCCCAGACCGCCGCGTCCGGCCCGGTGAGCGATTACACCGGGCAGAAGATCTACTACCGGTCCATCCAGCACGACGCCGGCACCACGGTCGACCGGCTCACGATCCACGACTACCTGTGGCGGTGGGACACGGACTGGTTCTGGTGCTCGGCGGCATTCGGCGCACAGCGTCCGCTCGTCCGCAGGCTCTGGCCCCGAACGCTTCGGCGCAGCAGCTTCTACGGGAAGCTGATGCGCTACGAACAGCGATTCCAGATCGGGGATCGCCTCGAGTGGCTGCGGAATCGTCCACGCCGGGAACGTGTCGTGCAGGACGTCGAGATACCGATCGAGCGCTGTGCGGAGTTCCTGGAGTGGTTTCTGGCCACTGTGCCGATCGAACCGATCTGGCTCTGCCCGCTGCGGCTGCGTGACGACGGCGGCTGGCCGCTGTACCCGATCCGGCCGCGACAGACGTATGTCAACGTCGGGTTCTGGTCGACGGTGCCGGTGGGGTCGACCGAGGGGGAGACGAACCGTCGGATCGAGGATGCGGTCGGCGAGTTCGACGGGCACAAGTCGCTGTACTCGGACTCGTACTACTCTCCGGAGAAGTTCGACGGACTCTATGGCGGAGACGTCTATCGGAGCGTCAAGGACCGATACGACCCCGATTCGCGTCTCCTCGATCTCTACGCAAAGGCGGTGTTACGACGATGACCACATTCCAGCAGCGATCCTCGGAAGCCACGGAAGGGGCTCGCACGTCGGAGCCGGAGGGGAAGCTCGCCCTCGCCGGGATCCTCGAAATCCTGGCCGGCGGTCGGCTCCCGCTCCGTTTCACCGCCTACGACGGGAGTTCGGCCGGCCCGCCGGAGGCACCGCTCGGGCTGGAGCTGAGAACGCCGCGGGGCACGACCTACCTGGCGACCGGCCGCGGCGACCTGGGCCTGGCCCGCGCCTATATCGCCGGTGACCTCGAGATCCACGGGGTGCACCCCGGCGACCCGTACGAGCTCCTCAGAGCGCTCACCGGCGACCTGGTCTTCACGCTGCCGTCGCCCCGGGTGATGGCCACCATCATCCGCTCGATCGGAGTCGGCCACCTGCGCCCGATCAAACCGCCGGAACTGGAAGCACCGCCGCGCTGGCGCCGGATCGCCGGGGGACTCCGGCACAGCAAGAGCAGGGACGCCGAGGCGATCCACCACCACTACGACGTGTCGAACACCTTCTACGAGTGGGTGCTCGGGCCGTCGATGACCTACACGTGCGCGTGCTACCCGCGCCCGGACGCCTCCCTCGACGAGGCTCAGGAGAACAAGTACCGGCTGGTGTTCGAGAAGCTGCGGCTGAAGCCGGG
The DNA here is from genome assembly GCF_004402235.1 of Cryobacterium glucosi. Taxonomy (GTDB): domain Bacteria; phylum Actinomycetota; class Actinomycetes; order Actinomycetales; family Microbacteriaceae; genus Cryobacterium; species Cryobacterium glucosi. The sequence goes on along the minus strand of NZ_SOFS01000012.1, from coordinate 164,078 downwards.
CGACCGGCTGCTCGACGTCGGCTGCGGCTGGGGCGGCATGGTGCGTTACGCGGCCCGCCGCGGCGTGAGGGCCACCGGAGTGACCCTGTCGGAACAGCAGGCCGGCTGGGCGCAGCGTGCGATCGCCGAGGAAGGCCTCGCCGGTCTGGCCGAAGTCCGGTTCGGCGACTACCGCGACATCGCCGAGACCGGCTTCGACGCCGTGTCGTCGATCGGGCTGCTCGAGCACATCGGCGTGCGCAACTATCCCGCGTACTTCGAGTTCCTGCAGTCCCGCCTGCGCCAGGGCGGGCTCCTGCTCAACCACTGCATCACCCGCCCGGACAACCATTCCGAAGCGTCCACCCGCGGGTTCATCGACCGGTATGTCTTCCCCGACGGCGAGCTCACCGGCTCCGGCCGCATCATCAGCGCCGCACAGGACACCGGCCTGGAGGTGCTTCACGAGGAGAACCTGCGGCAGCACTATGCCCTGACCCTGCGCGACTGGTGCACCAACCTCGTCGAGCACTGGGATGAGGCCGTCGCCGACGTCGGACTGCAGACCGCGAAGGTCTGGGGCCTGTACATGGCCGGCTCACGGCTCGCCTTCGAGACCGGGGGAATCCAGCTGCACCAGGTCCTTGCGGTGAAGCCGTCGGACGGTGATGGCCTCGGGAGCCTGCCCCTGCGGCCCTGGTGGACTCCCTGATTCGTTGGGGAAGTTCGTTAGGGAAGAAGGATAGTCCGGACCACCGATGTCGTCCTATGCTGAGGCCGTGATCAGTAACTCAGCGGCCAGCGTTGCCAGCACAGCAAAGAACAGCCGCACTTTGCAGATGCTTGCCCGCCTGGGCTTCGCCGTCAACGGCTTGTTGCACATCCTCATCGCCGCGATAGCCATCGCCATCGCGGTTGGTGCCGGAAGCGGTAGTGCAGATCAGTCCGGTGCTCTCGGGCAGCTCGCGACGAGCCCGGGCGGAGTATTCGTTCTGTGGGTTGTGGTCGCGGGACTGGCTGCCCTCGGGCTCTGGCTGCTTCTGGGAGCGTTCCTGATGCGCGGCGCAGACCCCAAACGTCAGTGGTCCCGGCGCGTCACTGAAGTCGGCAAGGCGGTTGTCTACTTCCTTCTTGCGGGGACCGCTTTCACCTTTGCGCAGGGGGGAGCGACGAGTTCCGCCGGCAGTACCCGTGATGCCAGCGCATCGCTTCTTGCGGCGCCAGGAGGCGTGATCGTCCTCCTGGCCGGGGGTCTTCTCGTGCTGGCCATCGGGGTCTACTTCGTGCGCAAGGGTGCGTTGCAGAAGTTCACGGCAGATATCTCGGTGCCGAGCGGGTCGGCTGGAAAGGTTGTCCTCGCTTTGGGAATCGTCGGCTACGTCGCCAAGGGAATCGTGTTGGCCGTCGTGGCGGTCCTCATCGTGGTTGCGGCCATCACCGTGGACCCGAGCCAGTCGACCGGCCTGGACGGGGCGCTGAGGTCCCTCGTCGCTCTTCCGTACGGCGGGCCTATCTTGTCTGCTCTTGGTGCGGGTCTGATCGCCTATGGGCTGTACTGCTTCGTCAGGGCCTGGCGCGCCCGGCTCTGACATCTGAGGTTCACGCGGGTTCAGGTCATTCCGCAGAGTGCGGGATCGTGATCTGGAGCTCCCCGGAAGCCCGAAGGCTTCGCCACGTGTCGTAGGCGATCACGCTGCCCAGAATGACCAGGGAAAGTGATACGGATGCCATGACATCCGTTGCCCAGTGGTAGCCCAGATAAACGCGACTGACCGCCGCGGCGACGATGCACAGGAGCGCGAAGCCGAAGCCTGCCATTGCTCCACGGATGCTTCGACGACGTGAGAACACGAGGTACGCGGTCAACAGGACGAAGTCTGATGCGCCCAGGACGTGTCCGGACGGGAAGGAGAAGGAGGGATCGGGGCCGAAGAGCATGAGATCGGTCGGCGGTCGATGGCGGTCCACCGCATGTCCGATCACCTGCCCCAAGAGGACTCCGACCAACATGGCCGATGCCAGGATGAGTGGACGTCGGCCGTGCTTACCTATGATGCCCCAGACCACGCACACGACGAGAAGAAGGATGGGAAGTGCGACGGGCCCGAAAACGATCGCCAGTCCGATCATGATCGCGGTCAGGGTTGGCGAGCGCATACCGAAGAGCCAGTCCTGCACAGGCGCGTCCACCACGGTGAGTCCGTTGTGCTGCAGGACGGAGGCGAGGATTGCCGTGAAACAGACGACGCCGAAGCCGACCAGAACAATCGACGTCACATAGAATCGCCGGCGAGAGGCGGGCTCCAGCACGCGTTCCTCTGCGATGAATCTGGTGCGCATGCCGTGCAGGGAAGGCCGCTGGCCGTTGGTGCGGGGAGGATTCACGGGGCAATTCCTTTCGCTGATCGTGACCTGCGTTCCTTGGCGAGTGCGCGTTCACCGTCGAGCTTGGCGGCGAGCGGCGCCCACGTGACAATCGCGACGCCGATTCCGAGCAGCAGGGCGCCCAGGGTATCGGTGAGCCAGTGTGCACCGAGATAGGTGCGACTGATCATCATGAGGGCCGTGTAAACGGTCCCGGCGACCACAACCCAGATCCGTGGCAGGAGAATCGCAATGACTGCGGCCATCGTCGCGGCATTCGCAACGTGGCCAGATGGGAAAGATCCGAAATCGAGGTTCGTCAGGAAATTTTCCGGGCGTGCGCGCCCGAAGAATTGTTTCAGGAGTTGGACGGCTGCTCCGGTGACGATGGTCGCGACCAGGTAGTAAGCCGCCGCCCAGGGACGTCGTGCCACAAGCAGCGCGACGGCGACGAGGGCCGGCACGACGAGGGTCGCCACCACGCCTCCTCCGAGGAAGTCCATCGTCAGTGCAAGGACCTGCCAGAGGGGTTCGCGATTCTCAACCAGTTCCCGCATCCATTCCACATCGATGGGCAACGGCAGCCCATGATCACGCGTTGCGATCAGAGCGCCCAGCGCACACGCCAGGGCGACGGCTGCGAGGCCACTGATCAGCGGCCACCGGCGGGAGACGCGGCGTGCACCCGACGTTGCCGCACGTTCAGGACGCGCGCCGGGCGCTGCATCCGAGCGTTCGGTTGAACTACCGGCCATGACTCCAGCCAAAGGATCGTTTGATGGGCACCGACCGGTCACCATGCTCATGCGGTGATCGTGGGTGAAGGCGAGCTTACCTCCCGGGGTACCGGCGGCCCAACTAAGGTGGGGACACGTGAATCCGCGCGGCCGCACGTCAGATCGGACTTCCAGAGTGAACCTGCGAAAACTGCCCAAGGCCCTGCCGATCGCGGTCCTCGTCCTCGAGATGGCCATCCGCGTCGGGGCGGTCATCAGGATTCCGCCGAACCGCCGTCCCACGGCGGCGATGGCCTGGCTGATGGCGATCTTCATTGCGCCGATCCCGGGAGCGGTGCTCTTCAGCATCTTCGGCAGCAGCAGGCTCCCGAAGGCACGGCGCGAGAAGCAACAGGACATCAACGACTACATCCTCGGTACGACCGCCGGCCTCGACCAGGTCTCCAAGACGGAGACCTGGCCCCAATGGTTCGAATCCGTCGTCGAACTGAACCACACGTTGGGCGCCATGCCGCTCGTCGGCGGAAACGACGCTGTGCTTCTGCCCGACTACGAGGAGTCGATCGCCGCGATGACCGAGGAAGTGATGCGGGCCGAACGGTACGTGCACGTGGAGTTCTACATTCTCAGCCGAGACCGGACGACGATGCCGTTTTTCGACGCCCTCCTCGCAGCCCATGAACGGGGTGTGATCGTCAGGGTTCTGTACGACCACATCTCGACGATCCGGAGCCCGCAGGGCCGGGCGACCCGCCGTTGGCTGAGGAACGTCGGCATCGATTCCCACGAAATGCTCCCCTTCCATCCTTTCAGAACGCAATGGCGGCGCCCGGACCTGCGAAACCACCGCAAGGTGCTCGTGATCGACGGAATCGTCGGATTCATGGGCTCGCAGAACATGGTCGACCCCAGCTACAACACCAGGGGAAACATCAAACGGAACCTGCGGTGGAAGGATCTGATGGTGCGACTGGAAGGCCCCGTCGTCGCGGGCGTCAACGCGATCTTCATCACCGACTGGTACTCCGAGACGGAAGATCTCCTCACCCGTGAGGCAGACCCGATCTATTCCGTGACCACCGAGGACACCCTCGACTGCCAGGTCGTTCGGAGTGGGCCCGGGTTCGAAGGCGAGAACAACCTGCGGGTCTTCAACGCCCTGCTCTACTCGGCCCAGGAACGACTCGTCATCGCCAGCCCCTACTTCGTCCCCGACGACTCCATGCTCTACGCGATCACGACGGCCGCGGAACGGGGAGTAACGGTGCACCTGTACGCCTGCGAAGTCGCCGACCAGGCCCTCGTATACCACGCACAACGCTCGTACTACGAGACCCTGTTGCGGGCGGGAGTGCGCATCTTCCTGTACGAGAAACCGGTCGTCCTGCATGCCAAGCATTTCACCGTCGACGATGAAGTCGCGGTGATCGGGTCGAGCAATATGGACATGCGCTCGTTCAGCCTCAACTTCGAAATCTCGCTGCTGGTCCGGGGGAGACGTTTCGTCGACGCGCTGCGCAGGATTCAGGACGACTACCGGAGCCACTCCCGGGAGGTTCTGCTCGACGAGTGGCTGCAACGTCCGCTTGGCACGCAGGTCCTGGACAACCTCAGCAGGCTCACTGCAACCGTCCAATGACCGCCGCATGGCGCGACCATTCCCGTTCCCGGGGCACAGCGGGTGGGCAGGCACGTCAGCCGTTCTTCAGGACTCGGGCGGCACGATCAGGAACGTATCGGAACGAATCCTTGGGCCACTGTCAGCAAACTGCAGGCTGCACATATCGCAAGGAGCGCTGAGTATCCGATCCGGGCAAAAAAATAGGCCGGACATCCGTTGGATGTCTCGACCTATTTCTTCTCACAGCGAAGAACCTGGACTACCGGATCTTCATTCTGTGCCCGAGGGGGGACTTGAACCCCCACGCCCATAAGGGCACTAGCACCTCAAGCTAGCGCGTCTGCCATTCCGCCACCCGGGCTGGTGCTGGCCAGCCGGTGACCGGCTGACGAGTCAATAATCTAGCACGGATTTCGAGGCCTTCCCGCACAACCCGACCGCACACCCGCACATGACAGTCCGTGAACCCCCGGGACAGCTCCCCGCAGCGACAACCGATAGCGTGAAGTCATGGCTTCCTGGGCAGACGACACCGATCCGGCAACACCCCTCGATCTGACCGCGGAACTCGCCCGCGACCTGATCCGGTTCGACACCACGAACTACGGCGAGGGCCGTTCCAACGGTGAAACGGATGCCGCGGAGTACGTCGCCGAGCACCTCAGGGGCCTCGGCCTCGCGCCGGAGCTCTTCGACTCGGAGCCGGGGCGCACGAGTGTCGTCGTGCGCGTGCCCGGCCGGAACCGCGACGCGGGCGCCCTGGTCGTGCACGGCCACCTCGACGTCGTCCCCGCCGACCCGGAGACCTGGTCGGTCGACCCTTTCGCCGGTGTCATCAAGGACGGCCTGCTCTGGGGCCGGGGTGCCGTCGACATGAAGAACATGGATGCGATGATCCTCGCGGCACTGGGCGACATCCTCGGCGCGGGCGAGGCACCGGCCCGTGACCTCATCGTGGCGTTCTTCGCCGACGAAGAGGCCGGGGGAGTGCTCGGCTCGCACTACCTCGTCGACACCCGCCCGGAGCTCTTCGCAGGCGCCACCGAGGCGATCAGCGAGGTCGGCGGGTACTCGATCACGCTCGGCGGCCAGCGCGCCTACCTGCTGCAGACGGGGGAGAAGGCCCTGATCTGGATCAAGCTCGTCGCCCGCGGCGACGCCGCCCACGGCTCGAGGCTCATCCGGAACAACGCCGTCACCAAGCTCGCAACGGCCGTCGCGGCGATCGGCCGCCGGGAGTGGCCGATCCGGCTGACCGACACCACGACCCAGCTGCTCGCCGAGATCGCCCGGATCCTCGACGTCGATCCGCAGCGCGTCGGCCCGGACGAACTCGCGCTCGCGACGGGAACAGCGTCCGGGTTCATCCAGGCCAGCCTCCGCACCACGACCAACCCGACGCTGCTCAAGGCCGGGTACAAGCACAACGTGATCCCCGACCTCGCCGAGGCGCTCATCGACATCCGCACTCTGCCCGGCGAGGAGGACGCGGTGCTCGCCGAAGTTGCGAGCCTCGTCGGCCCGGACATCGAGATCGTCGTGATGCACCGCGACATCGGCCTGGAGACCGACTTCGGCGGCCCGCTCGTCGACGCCGTGGTCGGCAGCCTGCACCGGCACGACCCGGGCGCCCCCGTGCTTCCCTATCTCCTGTCAGCGGGCACCGACAACAAAGCCCTGTCCAAGCTTGGAATCCGCGGGTACGGGTTCGCCCCGCTGCGCCTTCCGGCTGAGCTGGACTTCCCCGGAATGTTCCACGGGGTCGACGAGCGGGTTCCGCTCGACGCGCTAGTCTTTGGCAGGCGGGTCCTTACCGACCTGTTGTCGACCTACTAGCAAAGCGAGCTCCGGTGAACTTCCTCAACGCCATCATCCTGGGACTCGTGCAGGGTCTGACCGAGTTCCTCCCGGTTTCGTCCAGCGCCCACATCCGCATCGTCGGCGAACTCCTCGGCATGGGCGGGGACCCGGGCGCCCGGTTCACCGCGATCATCCAGATCGGCACGGAGGCGGCCGTCGTGCTGTTCTTCTGGCGGGACATCTCGCGCATCGTGACGCACTGGGTCAAGTCCCTGTTCGGCAAGATCCCGCGCAGTGATCCCGACGCGCGGATGGGCTGGCTCATCATCTTCGGATCGCTCCCGATCATCGTGCTCGGCCTGGTCTTCCAGAACCAGATCGAGTCCACCCTCCGCAACCTGTGGATCACGGCGACCGTGCTCATCGTCTTCGGCGTGCTGCTCGGTGTCGCCGATGCGGTCGGGGCCCACCGGCGCCGCCTGAAGGACATCACGGTCACGCACGGCGTCATCTACGGCTTCGCCCAGGCGCTCGCGCTGATCCCTGGCGTCTCCCGTTCCGGCGGAACGATCACGGCCGGCCTGTTCATGGGCTACGAGCGCCGCGCCGCCGCCCGTTACGCATTCCTCCTCGCCATCCCGGCTGTGCTCGGCAGCGGCTTCTACGAGATGTACAAGGCCATCGCGCACCCCTGCCTCGAGGGCGCCACCAACTGCACCCCGGAGATCTTCGGCCCGGCCGAGACCGCGGTCGCGACCGTCGTCGCCTTCGTCGTCGCCTTGTTCGTCATCGGATTCTTCATGAACTACATCTCCAAGCGCAGCTTCCTGCCCTTCGTCATCTACCGCATCGTGCTCGGCTTCGCTCTGATGGCCCTGCTCGCGACCAACACCATCGCGGCTTAGGGGCCCTGGAATGCGCGCCTGGCGACACCCCGACATCCCCGTCCTCCCCGGAAACTCCGAAGCACCGCACCTGTACGACACGGCGACGGAAGCACTCGTGCTCGCGGAACCGGTCGACGTCGCCCGGCTCTACGTCTGCGGGATCACGCCGTATGACGCGACGCATATCGGCCACGCGAACACCTACCTCGCCTTCGACACCCTCCAGCGGGTGTGGCTCGATGCCGGCTACCGCGTGCACTACGCACAGAACGTGACGGATGTCGACGACCCGCTCCTGGAGCGGGCGACGGCCACCGGCGTCGACTGGCGCGACCTCGCTGCGTCCCAGGTCGACCTGTTCCGCACGGACATGGAAGCCCTCGGCATCATCCCTCCGGACAACTACGTCGCCGTGACCGAGGTCATCGAAGAGGTCGCCGACGCGGTCGCCCAGCTCTGGGACGACGGCCTCGCATACGCCGTTGCCGTCGATGCCGCCGAGCTCTCGGACACCGCAGGTCCGGCGGAGGCTGCGGGCTCCGACATCTACTTCGATATCGCCGCCGCAGAGCGGGTGGCGCCCTGGCAGCTCGGCGACGAGAGCAACCTCGACCGCGAGCAGATGCTGACCCTGTTCGCCCAGCGTGGCGGCGACCCCGACCGCGAAGGAAAGCGCGACGCCCTCGACCCGCTGCTCTGGCGTGCCGCCCGGGTAGGCGAACCGGCCTGGGACTCGCGCGTCGGCGCCGGCCGTCCCGGCTGGCACATCGAATGTTCCGTGATCGCCCTCACCGAACTCGGCACGGACTTCACCGTTCAGGGCGGCGGCTCGGACCTGATCTTCCCGCACCACGACATGAGCGCCGGCCATGCGGCCGCCCTCTCGGGGCATCCGCTCGCCGGCGTGTACAGCCACACCGGCATGGTCGCATACCAGGGCGAGAAGATGAGCAAGTCGCTCGGCAACCTCGTGCTCGTTTCGGCGCTACGCGCCGGGGGCACCGACCCCCGGGCCATCCGCCTGGCCCTGCTCGCGCAGCACTATCGCAGCGACTGGGAATGGACCACCGACTCGCTCTCCGCCGCCGAGGCGCGCCTCGAGGCCTGGACGAACGCCTTCGGTCGTGCCACCGGAGACACGACCGCCGCCGATGGCACGGTGGACGAAGACCTGGTCGACGACGTCAACACGGATGCCGTCGCGAACGCGGACGAGGTCATCGTCGCGCTGCGCGCAGCGCTCGTCAACGACCTCGACACCCCGGCCGCGCTGCGGATCCTGGACGCCGCCGCAGAAGCGGGCACGGCTGCGCCGGAACTGGTGGCCCGGGCCATCGACGCCCTGCTGGGCATCACCCTCTAGGTCGGCCGAGGGCTACGGCTGACGCGGCACGTCAGGACCCGGACGCCCGTCCGCGCGCCCGGACTGGCCGTCGCGGCCGTCGCCGCGCTTACGGAGGTACTTCTCAAACTCCTGGGCGATCGCCTCGCCGCTCGCCTCCGGCGAGTCGACCGTGTCCCTGGCCTGCTCGAGCTGGTTGATGTACGCCGCCATCTCCTCGTCGTCTGCCGCGAGGGTGTCGATGCCGGTCTGCCATTCCTCGGCCTCGGTGACGAGGTCGCCGCGCGGGATGACCACGTCGATGATTTCCTCGAGCTTGTCGATCAGGGCGAGCATCGCCTTCGGCGACGGCGCGTTGTGCACGTAGTGGGGGACGGACGCCCAGATCGAGAGGGTCGGGATGCCGACGAGCTCTGCCGCGTGAGAGAGCACGCTCAGGATCCCGACGGGACCCTCGTAGCTGCTGCGCTCGATCTGCAGCTCGCTGCGCACCTCGGGGTTCTCGCTCGAGACAAAAATGGAGATGGGGCGCGTGTGCGGAACGTCCGCGAGCATGGCGCCGAGGAAGACGATTCCGCCGATGTCCGCAGCGAGGGCCGCGTCGAGCACCTCTGCGGTGAATCCCTTCCAGCTGCGGCTCGGCTCTGTGCCGAGCAGGAGGTAGATGTTGCCCGCATTGCTGCCGCTCACGCGCAGCTGTGCGTCGTCGGCGAGGGGCTCCCCGACGACGCCAGGCTCTGCAGGACCGAACAGGGTCGCGCCGGGCCATTCGAGCTGGCGGTGACCCTCGTCATCCGTGGAGATCGTCGGCCGGTTGAACTGGTAGTCGAAGTAGACCTCGGGGTCCACCTCGAAGAGGGAGGACACGTCGAGGAGGTCCCTGAGGATGCCAACGGCACCGGTCGCGGCCTCACCCGCGTCGTTCCAGCCTGCAAACGCCACCACGAGGAGGCGTCCGCCCAGGAATCCATTGCCATCTGTCACTGCGTGAAACCTCGATCTGCCGGGGCGCCCGGAAAAGCACCGTCAGTCAAGGATAAGCGGTGCCCCTTACACTTGGACCCTGTGAACCCGTTCCGTCCTCTTTCGCCCCTGCCCGCGGCCGTGCTGTGGGATATGGACGGCACGATCGTCGACTCGGAACCGTACTGGATGCGTGCCGAAACCGAGCTCGTCGAGAGCTTCGGCGGTGTCTGGACGCACAGTGATTGCATGCTTCTGGTCGGAAGCGGCCTGCTGGGCTCCGCGGCCATCCTGCAGGATCGCGGTGTCCGCCTCGACGCCGAAGTGATCGTCGACCGTCTGACCACGCGGGTCCAGGGCCTCCTCAGTGAGTTCGGTGCGCCCTGGCGCCCCGGCGCCCTCGAGCTGATGACGGAGGTCAAGGCCGCGGGCATCCCGATGGCCCTCGTGACCATGTCGGAACACCGGATGGCGCAGCAGGTGTCCGACCAGGTCGGATTCGCCGCATTCGATGCGATCGTCGCCGGTGACATGGTCCTCCAGAGCAAACCGCACCCTGAGGCCTATCTCTCGGCCGCCCGGTTGCTGGGTGTCACCCCCGCCGACTGTGTTGCCGTCGAGGACTCGCTGCCCGGCATTGCGGCGGCCGTCGCCTCCGGCGCCGTTGTCATCGCGGTCCCGCACATGGTCGAGATCGAGGCGAGCGCCCGGTACGAACTGTGGCCGACCCTGCATGGACGCACGCTGGCCGGCGTCCACACTGTCTTTGCCGAGCGGCGCGCTGCCGTCGCCGAGGTACCCGCGCGGCCCGGTTCCGGCCCGCATCCGACCGAGGACGACATCCACGCATGAGCGACACCGACAACATGAGCGAAACCGGCACCATGAGCGCCGGCAACGGCATCACCCCGAACGGCGAATACACCCAGGTCATCCAGAGCAGCGGGCCCTTCCGGGTTGGCGATCGCGTGCAGCTCACCGGCCCCAAGAACAAGCTCAACACCATCACGCTCGAGCCGGGCAAGGTCTTCCACACCCACAGGGGAATCCTCGCGCACGACGACATCATCGGCCTGCCCGATGCATCCGTCGTCGTGAACAACGTCGGGGTCGAGCACCTCGCCCTGCGCCCGCTGCTCAACGACTTCGTCATGTCGATGCCGCGGGGAGCCGCGATCATCTACCCCAAGGACGCGGCCCAGATCCTCGCCCAGGCGGACATCTTCCCCGGTGCGACGGTCGTCGAAGCCGGGGTGGGCTCCGGAGCGCTGTCCCTCTGGCTGCTCCGCGCGATCGGGCCGGCCGGCCACCTCGCATCCTTCGAACGCCGGGCCGAGTTCGCCGACGTCGCGAGGGACAACGTCGCCACGTTCCTCGGTGCCGACCCCACGAACTGGACGATCACCCTCGGCGACCTTGCGGACGCACTGCCGTCCGCGGTCCCGGATCAGACGGCCGACCGGGTTGTGCTCGACATGCTCGCCCCCTGGGAATGCCTCGAGGCCGTCTCCGCCGCCCTCAAGCCCGGCGGCGTGCTCCTCTGCTACGTCGCGACCGTGACCCAGCTCTCCCGGGTGGCCGAGGCCATCCGTGGAACCGGGTTCTACACGAACCCGGATTCGAACGAGACCATGGTGCGCGGCTGGCACGTCGAGGGTCTCGCGGTCCGCCCGGACCACCGCATGATCGGGCACACCGGGTTCCTGATCACGGCACGGCGTCTCGCCCCCGACACGATCCTGCCCGAGCTCAAGCGCCGGCCCTCCAAGACCGACTTCTCGGATGCGGATGTCGAGGCTTGGACCCCTGGCGCACTCGGCGAACGCAGTGTGAGCGGAAAGGTCATGCGCAAGCGGGTCCGGATCGCGGAGGCCGGCGCAGCCACCTCCAAGGCCAGAGGCCTCGACGGTCGGGGCCCGGCCATCGTCGCTGCGCCCCTCGACCTGCCCCGAACGACCGAGACCACGGCCGACACCGCAGCCGACGCCGCGACCGACACCGCAGCCGACGCCGGTTAGGATAGGCTCCGGCCGTGTTCGGCCTCCCGACTGTGGGCGCCAGAGGGCGCCGCACGCTGAACGTCCCACACTGAAATGAGATCCTGTGCGTAGAGCTTCTGCCCTCATTGCGACTGCCGGCCTGCTGCTTGCCGCCCTCACCGGGTGCAGCAGCAGTGCGGATGCCGCGTCGAGCTGCGTCGCACCGATCAGCGATGGCGCCGCCTCGAAGCTCGTCACGGTCAGCGACAACCTCGGCGCCGTTCCGAAGGTCGACTTCCCGACCCCGCTCATGACGGGGACGACCCAGGGCAGGGTCATCGTCCCCGGCTCCGGTGACAGGCTCGTCACCGGCCAGCAGGCGAAGATCGAACTGAACGTCTACAACGGGACGACGGGCTCACCGATCCAGGTCAGCAAGTACGACAGCACGAGCGCGAACGTGCTCACCCTCAACGACCAGACCATCAAGGGCATCACCGACGGGCTCGCCTGCGCGCAGGCCGGCTCGCGCATCGCCGTCGTCGTCTCCCCGGACGACGCGTTCGGACCCCAGGGCGGCAACTCCACCCTCGGGATCGCCGCAACGGACTCCCTGGTCTTCGTGATCGACGTTGTGAAGACCTACCTGCTCCGGGCGAACGGTGCCGACCAGACTCCGATCAACGGCCTTCCCGCCGTCGTGCTCGACGCCAACGGCACCCCCGGGATCACGATCCCGGGCGGCACGCCGCCGGCCGACCTTCAGGTCGCCGTCCTGAAGAAGGGCACCGGCGACACCGTGAAGGAGGGCGACACGGTCACCGTGCACTACACCGGCGTCCTCTGGGCGGAGAAGAAGGTCTTCGACTCCAGCTGGACGAAGGGCGCGCCGGCACAGCTCCTCGCCGTCGACGGCTCGAAGACGCAGGGCGGCGTCGTCCCCGGCTTCGCGACCGCGATCATCGGACAGACCGTGGGCTCGCAGATCCTCACCGTTGTCCCGCCCGCGAAGGGCTACGGAGACGCAGCGCAGGGAACCATCCCGGCCGGCTCCACCCTCGTCTTCGTCATCGACATCCTCGGCATCGGCTAGCCCCACCGCTCCACTGCCGCACGCGTCACCCTCCGTTCACGAGAGCGAGGGTGCCGCGTGCTTTCGGGCGACCGGCCCGTGCTTTCGCCGGTGAGCCGGGTCTTCATGGATGCCCCACGAATCTCTGGTCAGGACCACGCGGCCGCCTGGGGCCGCGTGGGGTCGCCTGAGTGTGTCGAATTCAGGAGTTCCGTGCGGCCGGGTGGGATCGGCTGCACTTGTCCGCGGACCCGAGTTGCCCGCCCGGGCGGATCTCCTGAATTCGGAACCATGGGCAGGAGAATCAACCGTCTTCAGGTGTGTAACTCAAGATGAGAAGCCTAAAATTATGTGAGTAAGTCTCGTATTCGTGTTCGATTCGGGGTTGAATCGGGGTATGGCAGGAGCTTCAGATCCCCAGTCACACACCCCGCAGACACCCGGTTCCGGGGCCGCGGGTGACCAGCCCACCGCAGGCGTCAAGTCGGCCCATCCGGTCGCGGTTGCCGAGGGGTTCGAGGGCGCTGAGGGGTTGGCCGGTTCGGTTCCGTCGGTGCCATCGGTTCATGCGGATGCTGTCGCCCGGCTCGCCGAGGCGCAGGCGGTTCTCGCAGACGCCCTGGCGGCGATCCCGGTGGGGCTGCTCAGCGACACAGAAGCGGTCACGGCGCTGAGCACCGTGGAGGCGATCGGGCGCACGGTGGACGCGGCCAGGGTGAGCACGGCGACGGATGTGGACCGGAGGGCCCGGGTCCTCGGCCGCGAGGGCCTGGCCTGGCGGATGGGCTGCACGGGCCCGTGGGATGTCCTCACCCGGGTGACACGGGTCTCGGCCCGGGAGGTGAAGCGGCGCGTCAAGCTCGGCGATGCGGTGTTGCCGCGGCCGTGCGGCGGGAGCAGCTGGTTGCCGCCCTTGTTCCCGACCGTCGGGGCAGCGCTGACGGCGGGGCAGATCGGGGTGGAGACGGCGGAGTTGATCGTGGCCCGGCTACAGGTGATCAGTCACCGGGTGGCGCCGGATGACCTGTTGACGGCGGAGCGGGCCCTGGTCGCCACGGCGGCGGGGCTGATCACCCCGGAGACCGAGGACCTGGCCGGGGCCGGTGTCCCGGTGACGACGGACCTGATCCGGGGCATGGTCGCGCAATGGCAGGCGGCCCTGGACCCCGACGGGGTCCTCCCAACCGAGGACCTGTTCGAGGCGAAGTCCAACATCGGCTTCGGCCAGTTGAAGAACGGGTTGTACCCGGTGAAGGGTGGAGTGACACCGGAACTGTTCGGCGTGATGAACACCCTCTTCGACGCCTTCCTCAGCTTCCATTCCCGCCCGGCGTTCCCCACCGCCGAGGAGCAGGCCCTGATGGATTCGGGGCAGATGATCCCCGGCGCCGAGACCGCGGGTACCGACGCCGACGCGGGCCCGGATCTGGACGTGATCGAGGCGGAGCTGCGGGAGCGCCGCGCGGACACCCGCACGGGCGGGGAGAAACGCGCGGACATCCTCCGGGCGTTGTTCGAACACGCGGCCCGCGACGAGGACACGCCCAGCATGGGCGGATCCGCCCCGACCGTGATGGTGCACGTGAACGCGGCCGACCTCGCCTCCGGGGTCGGGGTGGGGTGGATCGACGGGGTCGAGGCCCCGGTATCGCTCAAGACAGTGCACCAGCGCATCTGCGACGGCGGCTTCCAAGGGGTCCTCTTCGGGGAAAACAACGAAGTCCTCAAGCTCGGTCCGGAGCGGCGGTACTTCAACCGGGCGCAACGCCGGGCGATCACCGCCCGGGACGGCGGCTGCATCATCCCCGGGTGCAAAGCCCCGGCTCACTGGGCCGAAGTACACCACGTGAAGCCCTGGGCGCAGGACGGACCGACCAACGTCGACAACGGTGTCCTACTGTGCTGGTTCCATCACCACACCATCGACACCTCCGGGTGGGAGATCCGGATGGTGAAGGGCTCACCCCAGGTGCGGGCCCCCGGACTCATCGACCCGCAACGGCTCTGGCGGCCACCGAACAGGCACCGCGCCCACCAAGTCCTCACCGGACCGCCCAACCGTGCATGACCAGTGACCCGGGCAACGAGTCGCCTCCGCTTCTCGCTCCGCGACACGGGCGGTGTGCCGGCGCTCGGTTAGACTCACGGGGTGTCGACGACCCCCGAACCGATCAACCGCGTCACGGTTGAAGAACGCCTGTTCAGCCTCGTGCTGGCCCTGATAGCGACCGAGATCGGCCTCACGAAGGCCGACATCCTCTCGACCGTTCAGGGCTACCGGCAGCGCTACGTGCACAGCGGCGACAATGCGAGCCTGGAACGGCAGTTCGAGCGGGACAAGGACGACATCCGCGAACTCGGAATCCCGCTCGAGACCGTCGAACAGCCCGACGATCCCGGCAATAACCGGTACCTGCGCTACCGGATCCCCAAGGGGCTCTACGAACTTCCGACCGACGTGTCCTTCTCCGGTGACGAACTGATGCTGCTCAAGCTCGCCGCGACCGTGTGGCGCGAGGGATCGCTCTCGGCGGAGTCCCGGCGCGCCCTCACCAAGCTCAACGCGCTCGGCGGAGCGGACGGCGACCCCGTGCTCGGGTACGCCCCGACCCTCCGGGTCCGCGACGCGTCCTTCGAACCGCTCAGCAAGGCCATGGACCGCGCGCAC
The DNA here is from genome assembly GCF_004402235.1 of Cryobacterium glucosi. Taxonomy (GTDB): domain Bacteria; phylum Actinomycetota; class Actinomycetes; order Actinomycetales; family Microbacteriaceae; genus Cryobacterium; species Cryobacterium glucosi. The sequence continues at coordinate 148,666 of NZ_SOFS01000012.1, read as the reverse complement.
GTGGTCTCCTTCCTCTACCTCAAGCCCGGCGAGGCGGCGCCCCGGCGCCGTCAGGTGGCGCCGCGCGCCGTCGTCCAGCACGAAAGCCGTTGGCACCTGTTCGGTACCGACCTCGACGCCGGGGCGACCCGCACGTTCCTGCTGTCCCGCATCGTCGGACCGGTCGTGGTCGTCCCCGACCTGGTCGCACCCGAATCCGGGCCGGACGCCGGCCAGACCGCCCTCGCCGAACTCGATGCGCTCTCCGCGGCCAACGTCGCTGAGATCGAGGTCCTCCCGGGCAGCGATGCCGCGGTGCGTCTCGGCAAACGGGCGGCGGATGCCTCCGGCGGCGCCCAGCCGATCGCGGCACTCGTCCTGCACTACACGGACCTCAACATCCTCGCGGACGAGCTTTCCGGGTTCGGGCCCGAGGTCCTCGTGCTCTCCCCGCCGGCCCTCCGGGACGCCGTGCTCGACCGGCTGCTCCGCGTCCGCGACGCCCATGAGCCGCTCGAGGTGCGTTCATGACCCCCCGCGTGCCCCTCGGCGCCCCCGACAAGCTCACGTTCCTGCTCTCGCTCGTTCCCTATCTCATCGACCACGACGGCATCAGCGTCACGGACGTCGCCGCTCACTTCGGCGTCGCGCCAGAGCGGGTGCGCGACGCGGTCACCCTCATCGCCGTTTCCGGGGTGCCCGGAGACACGAGCCAGTACCTGCCAGGGGATCTCTTCGACATCGAGTGGGGCCAGTTCGAGGCCGACGACACGATCGTGCTGACCCACCTCGTGGCGATCGAGGACTCGCCACGGTTCTCCGCCCGCGAGGCCGCCGCGCTCATCGCAGGACTGCAATACCTCTCCTCGCTTCCCGAGAACGCCGACCGGGATGCGATCGCATCCCTGATGGCCAAGCTCAGCCGGAGCGCCACCGCCGCGCCGAGCCAGCTCGCCGTATCCGCTCGTACCTCGGGAGACGCCATCTCCCTCATCCAGTCCGCACTGCGCTCCGGCGTCCAGGTCAGGTTCGACTACCTGAACGCCCGCGGCGGGCAGGAAGAACGCTACGTCGACCCGCTCCGCGTCGAATCCGTCGACCGGGACTGGTACCTGCGCGGCTGGTGCCACCTGCGCGGAGCCGTCCGGACGTTCCGGCTCGACCGGATGAGCGCCCTCACCGTCACCGATCGCCCCGTGACGAGCCGCACAGAGGAACTCGTGCTGCCGGAGACCCTGTTCCAGGGCTCCGAATCCGACCTGGACGTCGTCGTGGAGCTCGCTGCCGGTGCGCTGCCGCTCCTGGGCGACTACCTCTCCGGCCGCCCGGTCCAGCACCTCGCGGGTGACCTGGTCAGGGCGACCCTGCGTGTCTCGCACTACCACGCACTCAAACGCCTCGTCGCGGGTCTCTCCGGGGTCGTGACCGTCGTCGAGCCCGCCGCCGCTCGCGAGATCGTGCGCGCGTGGGCGGATGCCGGCGCGGCACGGTATTCGGAGCCTGCGGCACCCAGTGCACCGGCAGGGCCGGGGGAGTAGCCGATGCCGTGGTGGAGTTGGCTCCTGATCTGGACCGGCCTGGTGCTCGTCCTCCTCGGCATGCTGGCCTGGTTCGCCGTCATGCTCTTCCGGAAGCTGATGGCGCTCGCGGATGCAGTCGGCGCGCTCGGTGACCTCGTCGGGGAACTCGACACGGACCCGGCCGAGGAGACACGGCCGCCGCGGCGTCCTGCGATCTTCGCGGACGTGAACGAACTCGCCCTGACCGTCGACCTGCACCGCACCGCGCGTGAACGCTCCAGGCAGGAACGGCGCGATCGTCGGATCGCCAGAGGTAAGCTGTTGCAACACGGCCCGATCGTTAGACCAGACCCACCGATGAAGAGGACACGCCCTCATGCTTAACAACCTGACCGGATGGCACTTCCTGATCATCCTTGTCATCGTTCTGCTGCTCTTCGGTGCGCCCAAGCTTCCCGCACTCGCGCGCAGCCTCGGCCAGTCGATGAAGATCTTCAAGAGCGAGATCCGCAGCGATGAGCCCGCTGAGACGAAGAGCGCACCGGGGACGGACTCCGCCCCGGGAGTCGACGCGCCCGATCCGACGACAAAGCCGTAACCTCCGTGCCTGGGCGCACTCCTCGGCGCACGAACTCCGACGGGAAGATGTCCCTCGGACAGCATCTGCTCGAGCTGCGGAAACGCCTCTTCCTCGCGGCAGCCGGAATACTCGTCGGCGCCGTGATCGGCTATTTCCTGTCCGACTTCGTGTGGAACGCCCTCAGGGAGCCGATTTACACGATCGCGTCGGCACAGGGGCGCAGCGCGCAGCTGAACTACCCGGACATCACGAGCGCCTTTGACCTCAAGCTCAAGATCTCCGTCTACGTCGGAATCGTCATCTCGAGCCCGATGTGGCTGTACCAGGTCTTCGCGTTCCTGATGCCCGGCCTGACCCGCACGGAAAAGCGCTATACCTTCGGCTTCTTCTTCACCGCGGTGCCGCTGTTCCTGGCGGGCTGTGCCGCCGGCTTCTATGTCCTCCCGCACGTCGTTGAACTCATGACCGGCTTCGCACCGTCGCAGGACGCCGCGCTCATCACCGCTCAGAGCTATTTCGATTTCGTGCTGAAACTCGTCGTCGCGATCGGGATCGCATTTGTGCTGCCCGTCTTCATCGTGCTGCTGAACTTCGCCGGGGTGATCAGTGCGCAGTCGATCATCAAGTCCTGGCGGGTCGCCATCCTCGTGATCATCCTTTTCACCGCGATCGCGACCCCCGCCGCTGACGTCGTGTCGATGTTCCTCCTCGCCATCCCCATGGTGGTGCTGTACTTCGCCGCGTACGGGGTGGCCGTGCTGCACGACCGGCGTGCCGCCCGGCGCGCCCTCGCATTCGAACAGGAGCTGGCGCTCTAGGCGTCGACCATGACCTCTCTCCAGACCCCGGCCGAGCCGACGCCGGCCGAGCGCTTCGCAGCGGCCCGCGACCGGGCGAGCCGCCCCAGGCTCTCAGCTTTCCGAGCCGGCCTCCGGTTCGACCTCGACCCGTTCCAGATCGCCGCCTGCGCCTCCCTCGAGGACGGCAACAGCGTCCTCGTGGCGGCACCGACCGGAGCGGGCAAGACCCTGATCGCGGAGTTCGCGATCTACCTGGCGATGAAGCAGTCGACCAAAAAGGTCTTCTACACCGCCCCGATGAAGGCGCTCAGCAACCAGAAGTTCCAGGAGCTCGTCGCCGAGTACGGGGCGGACGAAGTCGGCCTCCTCACCGGCGACACCAACGTGAACCCGCAGGCCCGGATCGTCGTCATGACGACCGAGGTGCTGCGCAACATGCTCTACGCGGACTCTGACCTGCTCACCAACCTCGCCTTCGTGGTGCTCGACGAAGTGCACTTCCTCGCCGACCGGTTCCGCGGCGCCGTCTGGGAAGAGGTCATCATCCACCTGCCCCAGAACGTGCGGATGGTGTCGCTGAGTGCGACCGTGTCCAACGCGGAGGAGTTCGGCGACTGGCTGCAGGCCGTTCGCGGCGAGACCGACGTGATCGTCTCCGAGGAACGGCCGGTGCCGCTCGAGCAGCATGTGCTCGTCAAGAGCAAGATGCTCGACCTGTTCGACGCTGCGGGCGCCGCGGGAACGCACCGGGTGAACCCGGAACTGGTCCGTCTGGCCCAGGGCGCGGGCCGCGGGGTCTCCGTCCGCCAGGACGGCAGGCACGGGGGCAACCGCGGCCGCGCGCAGCCCCCGCGTTCGACCTTCGAACCGGGCAGGATGGACCGAGCCGAGATCGTCCGGCTCCTCGGCGGCAAGCATCTGCTCCCCGCCATCTTCTTCATCTTCAGCAGGGTCGGCTGCGACCAGGCGGTCAACCAGGTCCTGCGGGCAGGCGTCCGCCTGACCGATGCCGCGGAACGGGCCGAGATCCGTGCGATCGTCGACGAACGCTGCCGCACCCTGCTCGACGAGGACCTCGGCGTGCTCGGCTACTTCGAATGGCTCGACGGTCTCGAACGCGGCGTCGCCGCCCACCATGCCGGCATGCTCCCCGCCTTCAAGGAGGTCGTCGAGGAACTCTTCCAGAAGAAGCTCGTCAAAGCGGTCTTCGCGACGGAGACCCTCGCCCTCGGGATCAACATGCCCGCGCGAACCGTCGTCCTCGACAAGCTCGAGAAGTTCAACGGCGAGGCCCGGGTCCCGATCACGCCGGGGGAGTACACCCAGCTCACCGGCCGCGCCGGCCGCCGCGGCATCGACGTCGAAGGCCACTCGGTCATCCAGTGGGCCTCAGGACTCGACCCGCAGACCGTCGCATCGCTCGCCTCCCGGCGCACGTACCCGCTCAATTCGAGCTTCAAGCCGACCTACAACATGGCCGTGAACCTGATCGACCAGTTCGGCCGTGACCGCACACGCACGGTCCTGGAATCCTCATTCGCCCAGTTCCAGGCCGACAGGGCCGTCGTCGACATGGCCAGGGCCGTCCGCCAGCAGGAGGAATCCCTCACGGGCTTCGCCGCCTCGATGGTCTGCCACCTCGGAGACTTCACCGAGTACTCGGCGATCCGCCGCCGCCTCACCGAGGTCGAACGCGAGACGCTCACGGGGGAGACCGGCGCCCGCGCGGCGAAGGAACGCCGCCAGCGCGAGCTCGCGAGCCTCCGGAAGCGGCTGCGCGCGCATCCGTGCCACAACTGCCCCGAGCGCGAGTCGCACGCCCGCTGGGCGCAGCGGTGGTGGAAACTGCGTCGGGAAACGGATGCCCTCACCAAGCAGATCACGACCCGCACGGGAGCCGTCGCCCGCGTCTTCGACCGCGTCACCGAGGTCCTCCTCGGTTACGGCTACCTGCTCGAAGACCGGGACGGTGCGGTGACCCTGAGCGAGAGCGGCCTCATCCTCCGGCGGATCTATGCCGACAGGGACCTGCTCGTCGCCGAGTCCCTGCGCCGCGGCTTGTGGAACGACCTCGACCCGGCCGGACTCGCGGCGATGGCCTGCGCCCTCGTCTTCGAACCGAGACGCGAAGAGGGACTGATCGACGAGCGCTACCTGCCGCGGGGCCCGTTCCGCGCAGCCCTGCACGACACCCAGGAGCTCTGGAGCCGCCTCGACGACCTCGAACGGGACCACCAGCTGCCTGGCAGTAACCCGCTCGCGGTCGGGCTCAGCCTTGCCATGTGGAAATGGGCCCGTGAGGGCTCGCTCATCGACGTCCTCGACGAGGCCGAAATGGCCGCGGGGGACTTCGTGCGCTGGACCAAGCAGACCATCGACCTCCTTGATCAGCTGTCCGTCGTCGCCGATGCCCCGGTCGGCGCGACAGCCCGGATCGCGCTCGATGCCATTCGACGCGGCATCGTCGCATACTCGTCGTTCGCCTAGGCCGTGCAGATGAGTGTCGTGCAGGCGGGTGTCGTGCCGGTGAGTGTCGTGCCGGTGAGTGTCGCCCCGGTGAACCGTGTCGACGTACAGGTGAACCGCGTCGGGAGGTCCGCGGACCGCGGGGACTTCCGCCTGCCGCTCCCGGCCGCCCTGGTGCTGGCCGCGGGCGCGGGCGCCATCCTCGACGGCGGGTTCCCCGACCGCTCCTGGTGGATCCTCGCTCCGGTCGGCGTACTGCTGATGTTCCTCGCCCTGCTCGGCCGCCGGCCGGGACCGGCGCTTCTGGTCGGCATGGTCGCCGGACTGTCCTTCTGGCTGATCCACATCAGCTGGATCACCCTCTACCTCGGCCCGGTGCCCTGGCTCGCCCTCGGCGGACTCGAGGCGATCTTCTTCGGCGTCGGGCTGTGGCTCATCGCCGTGGTCCTCAACCGCGGACCGCTGGCCTGGCCGACCCGATGGGGACGCCTGGGCATGGTTCCGCTGGTCGTGGCCGGCCTCTGGACGGCGCGTGAGGCGATTTCCGCGGTCTGGCCGTACGGCGGCTTCGCCTGGGGCCGCGTGGCGATCTCGCAGTCGGAGAGTCCGTTTGCCGGCCTCGTCGCCTGGGTCGGGATGTCCGGGCTCAGCTTCCTGATGGTCTGGCTGAGTGCGCTCGCGCTGCAGCTGCTGCGTGAGGTCGGCTGGGGCGTGCTGGCCAGGTGGACCGTGCTCACGGCATCCGTCGCCCTGCTCCTCCTCGTGCCGGCGGTGTCCATCGCCCAGTCGGGGGAGGCCAGGATCGCCGCCGTCCAGGGCGCTTCCGATGCCGGGCTCTTTGCGCGGTATTCGCCGGGGCAGATCCTCGCCGACCACACCTCAGCCACCCTCCCGCTCGTCGGGCAGCCGGTCGACTTCGTCGTGTGGCCGGAGAACGGCAGTGACATCGACCCGACCCGGTCGCAGGACGCCGCCGACGTCCTCGACTACGTCAGCCGCGCGATGGTGGCCCCGCTCATCACGGGAACGATCACGTACCGGGACGGCAAGTACTACAACACGAGCCTGCTCTGGAAGGCGGGGGAGGGCGTCACAGCGCTCTACGACAAGGTCCACCCGGTACCGTTCGCAGAATACATGCCTGATCGGGCATTTTGGCGCCCCTTTGCCCCGGAGTTGATCGACCTGATCTCGCGGGACTACCAGCTCGGCACCCAGCCGAACGTCTTCGACGTCAACGGGATCCTGGCCGGCATCGCGATCTGCTTCGACATCGCAGACGACCAGCTGGTTCACCAGATGATCGACTCCGGGGCCACGGTCATCCTGGCGCAGACCAACAACGCCGACTTCGGGCACACGGACGAGAGCGTCCAGCAGCTCGCGATCGCCCGTCTGCGCGCAATCGAGGCCGGGCGGACCGTCGTCAATATTTCGACGGTCGGGTCGAGCGCCATCATCGCGCCCGACGGCCACACGATGGACAGCCTGCCGACGTGGGTGCCAGGGGCCATGGTGCAGACCGTTCCGCTCAGCACGACGCTGACCCCCGCGATGGTTGCCGGTCGGGGCATCGAGTGGCTTGTCTCCGGGCTCGGACTCGCGGGGCTCGTCTTCTGCCTGTTCTTCGCGCCGTCCGCCCGGAGCGATGCGCGCCGGCGTGCAGAGGTGGCATCGATCCGGCCGGTTAACGCAGAACGCACCCGACGGAATCGGGTGCGTGCGTAGTGTCTGCTCGGTGTCAGGCGCCGATCTTCTGCTGGCCGCGACGTGCGCGGAGGAACGCGAGGCGCTCCTGCAACAGTTCCTCGAGCTCGGGACGGGTGCGACGTTCCAGGAGCATGTCCCAGTGTGTGCGCGGTACCTTCTCGGCCGAGTGATCGACGATGACGGGCTTGGAATCGACGAGCCGGGTGGCCGTCTGGGAACAGAACCGGCATTCCCACTCGTCGGGGGCTTCCGCCTCCGCCGAAAAGATCATCACCGTCTCTCGTGAGCACGTTGCACACAGGTATGTGTGACTAACTCGTGGTGAAAAGGTTACGCCCTCTTCGCTTTGAAGGCTTTGTGCGCCCAACCTCATGCCACGCAAACTGCGATCCGCCATTGTGTGGTCTCCTCTCGCGATGCAACTCTCAGTTATAAACCGTCAAGCTGGGCGTTATCTTTCCGTTATGCCCCTACTCGGTGATAACTCTCAGTTTCGGAAGTGGGATTTATGGCATGCCGGGCGTGTCGCGGGCTGTTCCGCGGTCGGTTCCACGGTCGGATCTGCGGTCCACGAGCGCGGCGGCGAGGTCTGGTCGGTCGGTGACAAGGCCGTCGACACCGGTGTCCAGCAGTCGTTCCATGGCGGCGGGGTCGTTGACCGTCCAGACGTGAACCTCGACGCCCGCCGAGTGGATGGCCCTTACGAAGTGGGGTGTCACCACTCGCAGCACTGATGCCGTCTCCGGAACCTGGACCGCAACGCATCCGTTGAGAACGCGTCGCAGCAGCGCCCTGTTCCCGAGCCGCGCGGCGACAACGGACTGAGCCACAACCGGCGCGGACGCGCTCGACGCGACTCCGGGAAGGAGCCGGAGCGTCTTCCTGCGTCGTTCCTCGGAGAACGAGGTGACCAGGACCCGCCCGGTCGCTCCCGCCGCAAGAACGGCGGCCGCCGTCGCCGCAATGGCGCCCTCGGATTTCACGTCGAGGTTGAACAGCGCCTCCGGGAAGGCCTCGAGGGCTTCCGTCAGTGAGGAGAAGGACTGGCCGTAGCCGAGGTCGATCCGCTGCAGTTCGGCGATACGCAGCTCCTCGAGCGGGATGTCCAACTCGGGCAGTGCCAGACTCGCGTCATGACTGAGCACGGCGACCCCGTCACGGGAGGCGCGCACGTCGGTCTCCAGGTGGGTCGCGCCGTGCTCGAGCGCGTGCCGGAAGGCGAGGACCGTGTTCTCGGGGGCGTTCAGTGCGAGGCCGCGGTGCGCGAAAATGCGCGGGGGCGACCCGGCCAGGAATGAAGGGGGGCCGCCCGAGACCACGGGGCTACCCCTCTGCGGCGTGTGAGCCGGCCGGCGCGTCGGCGGGAATCTCCACGGACGGCCCGGCGGACGCGGCAGTCGGGGGAGCGGCGGCCGGGGAGGTGGAGGAACCGGCGACGGGCCGCTCTCCGAAAGCGCGGCCGATGCCCTTCATCGCCTCGGTGAGCTCGCTCGGCACGATCCACAGCTTGTTCGCACTGCCCTCTGCGAGCTTCGGCAGGGTCATCAGGTACTGGTAGGCGAGGAGTTTCGGGTCGGGGTCGCCTTCGTGGATCGCCCGGAACACGGTCGTGATGGCCTCGGCCTCACCCTGGGCCCGCAGCACAGCCGCCTTCGCGTCGCCCTCCGCGGAGAGGATGGCCGCCTGTCGGGCGCCCTCCGCCGTGAGGATGGCGGACTGCTTGGTGCCCTCTGCGGTCAGGATCAGCGCGCGACGGTCACGCTCGGCGCGCATCTGCTTCTCCATCGAGTCCTGGATGGAGTGCGGCGGATCGATGGCCTTGAGCTCGACTCTGCCGACCCGGATGCCCCACTTGCCCGTTGCTTCGTCGAGAACGATGCGGAGCTGGCCGTTGATGTTGTCACGGCTCGTAAGCGCTTCCTCGAGGTTCAGCCCGCCGACGACGTTACGGAGGGTCGTCGTCGTGAGCAGTTCGACCGCGCCCAGGTAGTTGGCGATCTCATAGGTCGCTGCCCGGGCATCCGTCACCTGGAAGTACACGACCGTGTCGATCGACACGACGAGGTTGTCCTCGGTGATCACCGGCTGGGGCGGGAAGGACACGACCTGCTCGCGCAGGTCGATGAGGGGACGCAGCCTGTCGACGAACGGGATCAGGATGTTGAGGCCGGGCATGAGCGTCTTGTGGTACCGGCCCAGCCTTTCCACGACCCCGGCCCTGGCCTGGGGAATGATGCGGATGGATTTCGCGAGGGTGACGATCACGAAGATGACCAGCGCCGCGACGAAGGCCACAACGATCACCTGCACGACGACCTGGGTCGGATCATTCATGAAATGTTCCTTTCTGCGGGGATGACCACTGCGGTCGCCCCGTCGATGGCGATGACGATGACGCGTTCGCCCGGCGTAAAAACGGCCGGCTCGACGAGGGGGGAGAAGCGCGCGGTCCAGGTCTCACCGTTCGCGAGGCGCACCTGGGCGAGGGCGCCGGTCGAGCTCACGATGTGACCGTCCTGGCCGAGGAGGGCGTCGACGTTGCTGAGGGTCGGGTCGCCACCTCGTTTGAGCACCCGGAGCAGGGGCGGGCGGATGCCGAGCAGCAGCACCATGGACAGGAGCGCCGCGATCACGAGCTGGCCCCACCACGGCACACCGAACAGGCCGGAAATCAGGCCGCCGAGGCTGCCAAGGGAGATCATCAGGAACGTGAGGTCAAGAGTGACCATCTCGATCGTGATGAAGATCAATATGAGCACCAGCCAGACAACCCACGCGTAATTCGCAGCGAATACGTCCATAGTGACCCTCCCCATTGTGTTCCCCTTCTCAAACTAGCAGGTGTGCCGACAAGGGCGGGGTCGGGGTTCTTGGTAAGGTCTTCTGCTAGACCCAGTTCGTTATTTGAGGAGTTCGTGTGACCAACCCACTTGCCGCAGGTTCACTGAACGGACAGCGTGTCCTCGTCACCGGCTCTTCCCGGGGCGTGGGAGCCGCGACCGTCGGAATCTTCGCGGAGGCCGGAGCGAGCGTCGTCATCAACTTCCGCAACAAGGAGGCGCGGGCGATCAAAGTCGCCGACGCCATCCGCGCGGCCGGCGGAACGGCCATCACCGCGGGCGCCGACCTCACCGATGAGGCCTCGGTCGCAGCCATGATCGAAACGATCCGCGCGGAATACGGCGGACTCGACATCCTCGTGATGAATGCCTCAGGCGGCATGGAAACCGGGATGGCCCCCGACTACGCGATGAAGCTCAACCGGGATGCCCAGCTCAACCTGCTCGCGGCCGCTCGCCCCCTGCTGGGCGCCGGCGCCAGGGTCGTGTTCGTCACGAGCCACCAGGCGCACTTCTTCGAGACAGCCCCGACCATGCCGGAGTACGTACCGGTCGCGCGGAGCAAGCGTGCGGGTGAGGACGCGCTGCGCGCGCTCATCCCCGAACTCGACTCCGAAGGCATCGGTTTCGTCGTGGTCTCCGGAGACATTATCGAGGGCACCGTCACCGCGACGCTCCTCGAGCGTTCGAGCCCCGGAACGATGAGCGCCCGCAAGGTCGCCGCAGGTCGCCTGTACAACGTGAGCGAATTCGCCGCAGAGGTGGCCCTGGCCGCCGTCGAGCCGGTTCCCGCGGGCAACACCCGGTACGTCGGCGACACCACCGACATGGTCACCGACTAGCGAGGTCAGTCTGTGACGCTGGTGCGCGCGCCGCGTCCGAGCGTGAACGACACAACCAGCTGGACCAGGCCGGACACGATCAGGAACACCCCGCCGACGATGACGAGCACGCCGAGCGAGTTCACGGGGGAGAGCAGCACCACGATTCCGGCCACGATGCTGATCACAGCGAAGAGGATGCCGAACCACCTGCTCGAGTCCGAGGCCGTTTCGACGAGCGCCGCAACACCCTCGATCAGCCACGAGATCCCGATGACCATGCCGAGCACGGCGATCGTCCCGATCGGATTGCGGATCGCGATGACACCGGCGACGAGCAGCAGCACACCGAGCAGGATGTTCAGCACCCGGACGCCTGCGCCGCCGCCGGCCATGACGATGCCGCGCACGATCCGGACGATTCCGCCGATCAGGAAGTAGAGGCCGAAGAGGACGGCCACGATGGTGAGCGTCGCTCCCGGCCAGACCAGGATCATCACGCCGAGCACGATGGCGACGACCCCGCCGACGGCCATGGCGGTTCGCATCGTGGTCAGTTCGGGCTTGCTCAGGCGGCTCGTGTCCACCGTGAGATCGAATTCGGTGACGGGATGAGACATGACTGCGCTCCTCGGACTCGAAATACCACTGGGGACGCCTGGGCGTCTGGTTCGGTCACCCAGACTGTAGCGAGGAGGGCCCCTGGCGCGCAATGGTCGCCGGGGGAGTTCACCCCGCTCGCGCATTGCGCGATGCTGGTTGAATGGAGCCATGATGAGTCTTCCTCCGCACGCCGCCGACATCCACGATCTGATTCGGGTTCAGGGCGCGAGGGAGAACAACCTCAAGAACGTCACCATCGACATCCCGAAACGTCGCCTGACGGTGTTCACCGGCGTCTCCGGTTCGGGAAAGAGTTCCCTCGTGTTCAGTACGATCGCCGCAGAGTCCCAGCGGATGATCAACGAGACGTACAGCGCCTTCCTGCAGGGCTTCATGCCGACCCTCGCGCGGCCGGATGTGGACGTGCTCGAGGGGCTCACGACCGCGATCATCGTCGACCAGGAGCGCATGGGCGCCAATTCCCGGTCAACGGTCGGAACCGCGACCGACGCGAACGCGCTGCTGCGCATCCTCTTCAGCCGGCTGGGGCAGCCGCATATCGGCTCGCCGCAGGCGTACTCCTTCAACGTCGCCTCGATCAGCGGAGCGGGAGCGGTCACGCTCGAACGGGCGGGCAAGACCGTGAAGGAACGACGCAGTTTCACGATCACCGGCGGCATGTGCCCCCGGTGCGAGGGCATGGGCACGGTCAACGACATCGACCTCACCCAGCTCTATGATTCCGCCAAATCGCTCAACGAGGGTGCGCTCACGATTCCCGGCTACACCCCGGACGGCTGGGGCGTGCGGATCTTCACGGGGTCGGGCTTCCTCGACGCGGACAAGCCGATCCGCGACTACAGCGCGCAGGAGCTCGAGGACTTCCTGTACCGGGAACCGACCAAGGTGAAGGTGGGGGACATCAACATGACCTACGAGGGTCTGGTCCCCAAGGTCCAGAAGGCCTTCCTCTCCAAAGACCGCGAGGCGATGCAGCCGCACATCCGCGTGTTCGTGGACCGCGCGGTCACGTTCACGACCTGCCCGGAGTGCCGGGGGACCCGCCTCAGTGCGGCCGCGCGGTCCTCGAAGGTCGCAGGCATCAGTATCGCGGATGCCTGCTCCCTGCAGATCAGCGACCTGGCCGGGTGGGTTCGCGCTCTCGACGAACCCTCCGTGTTGCCGCTCCTGACCGCGCTGCGCCAGCTCCTCGATTCCTTCGTCGAGATCGGACTGGGCTATCTCTCCCTTGACCGGCCGGCCGGCACCCTCTCCGGCGGTGAAGCCCAGCGCACCAAGATGATCCGGCACCTGGGATCCTCGCTGACCGACGTGACCTACGTCTTCGACGAACCCACCATCGGGCTGCACCCCCATGACATCGAACGGATGAACACGTTGCTGCTGCAGCTGCGGGACAAGGGAAACACGGTGCTCGTCGTCGAGCACAAGCCGGAGACGATCGTGATCGCCGACCACGTCGTCGACCTCGGCCCTGGCGCGGGAACGGCCGGCGGCACGGTCTGCTTCGAGGGCACCGTCGAGGAACTCCGATCCAGCGGCACCCTGACCGGTCGTCATTTCGACGACCGCTCCGCCCTCAAGGACACCGTGCGCACGCCCAGGGGGGCGCTCGAGATCCGCGGCGCAACGAGGAACAACCTGCAGGGCGTCGACGTCGACATCCCGCTCGGCGTGCTCGTCGTGCTGACCGGGGTGGCCGGGTCGGGAAAGAGTTCGCTCGTGCACGGTTCCATCCCGGCAGGCGCGGATGTGGTGTCGATCGACCAGGGTGGCATCCGGGGTTCCCGACGCAGCAACCCGGCGACGTACACCGGAATGCTCGAGCCGATCCGCAAGGCCTTCGCCAAAGCCAACGGGGTCAAGCCTGCGCTGTTCAGTTCCAACTCCGAGGGCGCCTGCGCCAATTGCAACGGGGCAGGCGTCATCTACACCGACCTCGGCGTGATGGCCACCGTCGCGACGACCTGCGAGGTCTGCGAGGGCAAGCGGTTCGAGGCATCCGTGCTCGACTACCACCTCGGCGGGCGCGACATCAGCGAGGTCCTTGCCATGTCGGTCACCGAGGCCGAAAGTTTCTTCGGTTCGGGGGAGGCGCGCACGCCCGCCGCTCACGCGATCCTCGTCCGGCTGGCCGATGTCGGACTCGGCTATCTCGGCCTGGGACAGCCGCTGACGACCCTGTCCGGGGGCGAACGGCAGCGGCTCAAGCTCGCGAGCCAGATGGCAGAGAAAGGCGACATCTACGTCCTGGACGAACCGACCACCGGCCTCCACCTCGCCGACGTCGAGCAGCTTCTCGGCCTGCTCGACAGGCTGGTCGACTCCGGCAAGTCCGTGATCGTCGTCGAACACCACCAGGCGGTCATGGCACACGCCGACTGGATCATCGACCTCGGCCCCGGTGCGGGCCACGACGGCGGACGGATCGTCTTCGAAGGAACGCCCGCCGATCTCGTCGCCGCCCGGTCGACCCTCACCGGCCAGTTCCTCGCTGCGTACGTCGGCGCCTGACCGGGCCGCACGGCTCCGGGGGCCGTCTAGCAGAATCCGACGAAACAACGACGACGAAACAACGGCGACACGGCTCAGATTACAGGAACCCGGTAATGACCGATAATGCACATTATGTCAGTTTACAGGGCGAATGGGTCGGCTGATGCGATCCGGCCCGTTCAGGCCGGAGGCTCCCAGAGCTCGATCGGAAGCCCCTCGGGATCGTGGATGCGGGCGAAGTGGCCGTAGTCGGTCGTATCCCACTCTGGGCGACGCTCGACGTGGACTCCCGCCGCCGTGAGCCGTGCGGTGAGCGCGTCGAGGTCCGTCACACGGAGGTTGAGCATGAACGATTGCTTTTCTGAGAAATAGTCGCTTTCGGAGGGGAACGGCGCGAACACGGTCGGGCCTGCCTGCTGCTGCCAGACGCCGGCCTGGCCCGCTTCGATACCGAGGTGCTCCCGGTACCAGGCCGCCCGGGTGTCCGGATCATTGCTGCGGAAGAAGAGCCCGCCGATACCCGTCACTGCCATGGTCGGCTCCCCTACCCGGTTCCACGGATGAGCTGGGTCAGGAGTGTCGCAGCAACCTCGTTGCCCTCGTCGGCGAGACGGCTGAGTTCGTCGATGTCCTCCCGCGCCGCGGCGAACTGGGCCAGCTTGTCTGCCGCCAGTTCGTTTCCCGCGCCGACCAGACGGCGCAACTCGTCGATGTCGCCGCGCTCCCCCGCGAGCTGCGCGAGCTTCTCGCCGGCGAGTTCGTTGCCGGAATCTACCAGCTCGCGCAGTTCGGCCAGGTCGCCGCGAGTCGCCGCGAGTTCGGCGAGCCGGTTCGCGGCCTCTTCGTTGCCCTCCGCGGCCAGGCGGCGGAGGGTGGCCAGATCCATTGCGCTCATGCTGCCACGGTAGCGCGCGAGGCACACGGTTTCCAGAGGTCCGACGTGCCCGGACGTTGCTTCCCGACCGGCGTCAGCCATACAGGGCGTCGAGCCAGGTCTTCCAGTCCTCGGGAAGTCCCGCGCTCCCGATGTCGCCGAACCGGTGCACGGTCAGCCCGACGACAGCACCGAAGGCGTTCCGACCGAAGAATCGGTAGAGAGCGTCGGCCGTGCGGAGGCCGATGAAGTGCTCTGCGTTCCAGTCGACGCTTGTCGTTCCCGCCGGGACTCCGGGCAGGGCGACGGTGACGGTCTCCCCCACGGCCGACGTGGGAGTCAAACCCAGTGCGCTCCGGAGCGTCTCGAATCCCTCGGGACCGCAAGAGGCCTCCGGTCCCTGGACATCGGCGTAGACGGCACTGCGGCCGGCGAAGTGCTCGAGGTACTCGGACAGGGTGTGCAGGTAGAACACGGTGTGCTTGCTCGCGCTGTCGTACTGGTTGTCCCAGTCGTCCTGGATGACGCCGCTGTGCACCCAGCGGAGGAACGAATGCCCACCCGGACGCGGTTCGATGACCTGTTCGAGCTGGTTGAACCAGCCGTCGGGTCCCTCCATCCGATTCACGTGATGGGTCGGGCGCTCCGAGACCAGGTCAACCCCGGGCATGTCGTCCGTCGGGAACAGCCACGCCGCCGTGTTCTGGGTGATGGCGTCCCACATCTGCTCAGGATCGCCGGGGAACTCCCCCTCGACGACGATCTCGAAGTCCTTGCTCATGTCAGTTCTCCTTGCCTGCTGGGTTACCGGGTTCTTCCGGAGGTCGGGTGATGCTCGGGTGCAGCGCGAGGACGAGCCGGTGGGCGCGACCGCCCGGGGACTGCGGCGCGTCGTAGCGCGTGACGAGGGTGGCGACCGTGAGAGCGAGTTCCGCGCTGAAATCGGCACGATCGGCCGCCGAAGCGAAGCGCAGCTCGCTGTCGATTGTGAATGTGGCAAGCGGGCGGTGTGCGCGCCCCGCGCGGTCGAGCAGGATTCCGACCTCCTGGACGAGCCGGGCGGCAACCGCGAGCATCCAGCGCGCCGAGAATTCATTCACGCCACGCCGCGGATCGGGAGCCACTCCCCCGAGCGCCGTTGGCGAGATCACGAATGACTGTGCCGTCGCCCGCATCACCCGCTCGGTCATGTTCCCCTTGCGACGCTCGGCGACGAGTTCGATGAGACCGTGGCGTTCCAGTTCGCGCAAGTGATAGTTGACCTTCTGGCGCGGCAGGCCGAGCCTGGCCGCCAGGGTCGTGGCCGAACCCGGTTCGCCGAGCTCGGCGAGCAGCCGGCTCCGTGTGGGCTCGAGCGACGCTGCCGCCGCTCCGGCGGTGTCGATGACGGCGACTTCGAGCATGCAACCAGCCTTCCACCGACAATATTTTTTGTCAAGAAGGTGAAAGGCTGTCTGGAGCAGGCGTCATCTGTTGTCCCCCGAATTAGGAGATTCGGCATCGGGCAGTAAGTTTGCAGACGGAGGAAAGGATTTCGATGAGCAGAATCGTGGTCACCAACAGCGTGACCCTCGATGGCGTGATGCAGGCGCCCGGCCGGGCGAACGAGGATCGCCGGGACGGCTTCGACCTCGGCGGCTGGGCCCAGCCCTATGCCGACTCGGTGATGGGCAGCGTCATGGCCGCGGGAATCGGCGATGCCGGCGCCCTGCTCTTCGGACGCAAGACGTACGCGGATTTCGCTTCGATCTGGCCGGCGATGACCCTGGAGAACCCGTATACCGAGGTGATCAACAACATCCCGAAGTACGTGACGTCGATGACCCTCCCCGGCCCCCTGGCCTGGAACAACTCGATCCTCCTGAGCGGTGAGGCGACGACGACCGTCGCGGAACTGCGCCAGCAGCCCGGCAAGGACATCGTGATCCTCGGCAGCGGCGAGCTCGTGCGTGCACTGATGCGCTGGGGCCTGATCGACCAGTACACGCTCCTGATCCACCCCCTGGTGCTCGGCACCGGTCGACGCCTCTTCCCGGACGGTGGCCCCTCGGCATCCCTCGACCTCGTCGACAGCACGACGACGAGCACGGGTGTCATCATCGCGACCTATCGCCCAGCGGCCCCCGTCGCACCGGCGCCGCCGGTCCCCCTGCCCGGGCTCGCCTGAATCAGAGGTCCAGTTCGGATCGGCCGAATTTCTCACGCAGGAAACGACTCTGGTCTTCGAGCGCCGCGAGGTCTTTCGCGTAGAGTGCGGTGCGGATGCGATCGCTCTCCGTCTCGAGGATGTCCAACTGCTCGATCAGTTCGTCCTCAGCCGTCTTCTTCCCTTCGACCCGGCTTGCGATCGCAAAGCTCCGCGGCAGGTTCAGGAACCGCTGAATCGACGTGGGCAGGTAGTCGAGGATCATCTGCTCGACCGTGTGAGCCTGATCGGCCGCTTCGGTCAGGTCCGTCCAGCGGGCGATGACCTGATCGAGGGCATCCAGGATTCGGGCGAGCCTCGAGGTCGCTTCGTCCGGCAGGCGGCGGTTCTCCGCCGTCATCGATCTCCTCAGCACGGCCAGCTGGGCAGCAAGGTCCGCGGCTGACGCCACTCCCCCCTCTCCATGCAGTGGTCCCGGCCGCAGGTCCACCCTGTCGCGCGGTGCGACGAGCGCGCCGACCGCGTACATCGCGACGACGACAACGGGCCACAGCGGACCGAGGCCGACGGCGACGTGCGCGCCGAGGGTCGCGATGCCGACTACCGAGCCCACGATGTTCTTCGTGGAGGCGAGCCACCGCGACACGCTACTGGTACCCACGAATGTCCTGGAACGCGCTCGACAGGTCGCCGTTCAGCGCGTCGAAGGCCTGCCCGCCCGTGAGCTTCGCCACGCTCGTGAGCTCATCGACGTTGCCATTGCCGAAGAGAACGACGTAGGTCGCGATGGACCGGGTATCCGCACCCTGGGTCGCGTAGTAGTCCGAGAAGTCCTTCGCCGTTGCACCGTCGGTGTTCTCACCATCGGTCATGAGCACGATCGAGACGAAGGTATCCGGCCGCTCGGCCTTCTGCTGCCGCGCGAGGGCATACGCCCGTTCCAGCGAGTCATAGATCGCCGTGCCGCCGTCTGCGGAGAGTCCATCCGCGACATCGCGAATCCGTTGCAGGGCCTCGGTCTTGTCCGCCGCAGGCACGTCGACGATCGTCGGGGTATCCGGGGCGGTGCTGAACGGGATCAGGGTCACGCGCTCACGGTTGCGGAACGCGGCAAAACCGCCCGTCGTCGAGGAATCTGCCCCGGCGAGGTTCTTGAGCGCCTGTTGGAGCGCGGTGAGCCGCTCCCCCGCCATCGACCCGGAGGTATCGAGCACGAAGAGCGTCTGCGCGGGAGCCCGCACCGTGTCGAGGTAGGTCGCGATCAGGGTGTTGGCGACGTCCAGCGTGTTCGGGAACGGCGTCTCGAAGAGGATGCCGGCCGGGAAGGCCGACCCGGTGTCGATCCCGGGAACGCCTGGCCGACGGTGGGTCTCCGACACGATTCGCTTCTGTACGGCGTCAGTGGTGAGCCAGGCCGTCAGGGTGTCGAAGAGTGGACGCTTGCCCGTGTCGGCCGAGGCCAGCAGGGTGAGCGGATAGTCGCTCGTGACGACTCCGTCGGTCGGCCGGACGATCGTGAGCGGTGCACCCTTGCCGGCGAGACCGAGGAGTACGGACTCGTAGTTGATGACGCCGTCGACGAGGGTGGGGTCTGCGACGAATTTGTCAGCAAGGAAGCCGGAGGACCCGGCGGTCAGTTTCTGCCCGGAGAAGAACCGGGTCAGCTCAGGACCGACCGCAGTGACGTCCGCATCGGTGAGCGCGGTTCCCGTTCCGGACAGTGCCGTCGCGACCGCCACGAGGGCGCTGAACCCGGAGTTCGAGGCCGCGGGATTGGTCATGCCGTATGTGAATTCACCGTCGGCAGCGGCGGTGGCGAGGTCCGCCCAGGTCGGCGGGGCGGAGTCCCAGCCGAGCCGCGCCGCCACTGCGGGCCGAAGCCCGAGGACGACCGGGGAGCTCATGATCTTGACGCTCGAGGAGACGGCCTTGGCCGCCCCGGGAAGCAGCGACAGGTAGCGGTTGTTCGGGAACCACGTCGCGTCGTAGCGACCGGCGGCACGACCGGATGCGACGAGTTCCGTGCCGGCGAGGGTGCCGGTGTAGTCGAAGACCACCCGGATTCCCTTGTCTGCGGCCGCGGACTCCAGGATCGGAGCCATATCCTTGACCTCGCTGCCCGCAAGGACCCGAAGAGTCGTGGCGTCGTTGGGCAGGCCGTCCTGCTCGTTCGGCTGCGCAACGGTGCAGCCCGCCAGCAGCAGCGCCGCGACCGCGACCACGCCGAAGCTCCTCAGGAGGCGAAGCATGCTCAGTGGGCTTCCGGCCGGGCTCGCTCGAGGTATGCGGTTGCCTCGGCCAGGCGGGTCTGAAGGGTGTCGACCGTCTGGGCCATCGTCGCGACCGCCTTGAGCTTGTAGCTGTCCAGGGCGTCCATGGTCTCGTAGATGTTCTGGAAGGCCGTTTCCAACGATTCGAGGCTGATGGTCGCGGATGCCGACTGCTCGCTGATGGCGACAGACTGGGTCTTGAGCATCTGCGAGGTCGAGACGATCAGGTTCGAGGTCGTCGTGTTGAGGGCGGTGATCTGGTCGAGGACGAGCTTCTGGTTGGCCAGTGCCTGTGCCACGATCACGGCCGTGCGCAGGGCGGATATGGTCGTCGTCGTTGCCCGTTCGACGCCCTTGATGAGTTCGACGTTGTTCTTCCGCACGACGTCGAGGGCGAGGTAGCCCTGGGCGCTCACGGCGAGCTGGGTGAGCAGGTCCTGGTGCTTCTGTCGGATCGTGAAGAGGAGATCGCTCGTGAGCGCGTCGGCCCTGGCCGGGTCGGTCGTCCTGACCGTGTCGATCTGTTCCACCAGTTGGGTGTCGAGGGCGCTCGTGAGGAGGGCGTACTCCTGCAGGCGATTCATCGTCTCCCAGAGCCGCACCTTTTCCCCCTCGACCGCCGCATTGTCCTTGAGAAGGGCGTCCTGGCCGTTCTGAAGCGAGTGGATGATCTTGTTGAGCTGGCTCTGTGCGGAGGCGTACCGGGCGAAATAGCTGCGGAGCTTGTCCCGGAACGGGATCAGGTTCAGGAGGAACTGGGCGACCCCGCCGTCGGCCCTGGACGGGTCAAGGTCTTCGATCGTTCCGCGCAGTTCGACGAGTGTGCTGGCGACGCGCCGTTGCGCGTCGGCCTCGTCGCCTTTTCCGCGCGCGGCGGCAAGCGCTGCGACCGGGCGCTGGAGCATCCGGTTGCTGACCTCGGACGCGGCCCGGATCTCGTCCCGGCCCATCTGGGCCACGTCCGAGATCTTCTTCTGGAATTCCGGGGCCGAGGGATCGCGGTCGATGAGGTCGGCGACGAAGGCCCTGGCGCGTCCGGCGAGTTCCTCAGTGCGGGCGTCGTCGATCGGCATCATCGCGCTGGCCTGGGTGCCACCGATGTCCGGGACAGCGTTCGGCGGCACGAGCACAAGTCCGGTGTCGACGCGCGGTGCTGTCGTCGCAGCGGCGGCCGGCCTCTCGCCCGGTGTGGGAGTGCTCAGATCGAGGGATGAGTCTGCCATGGTGCTCCTTGGTCTCCGGGTGATCGTTCGGCGGGTGTTCGTCTGGTCATTTGTCGACGTTGGCGTCTGGTGAGGCAAGAGGGGTGTCGTACCGCCCGCTGATGGTCGTGATCATCGCCTCGAGCGTCTCGTAGCTCGGCGGTTCGATGACGTTGACGGGGCTTGCGGGCGCCGCGAGGCCGTTGCCGGCGAGGGCTGCCGTGAACACGGCCGGGTCGGCGGGCCGGAACCCGTACTGCGCCGCGAGCCGGGCGAGGCGGGGGTCGGACTGGAGGAGTTCGCCGACCTGGGTTCCCTGCTCGGACAGCGGGACCACCGTGTGTTTGGAGAGCACGGTCGGGTCCGGATACATCAGGACCATGTCAGGGGTGATGGCGCTGCGGCCGGTGACGCTCATCTGCCGGCCGAGGAACTGTGCCTCGTAGACCATCACGAGCGGTTTCGAGCCGATTCCCTGGGAGAGGTAGTCCTCGAATGGTGCCTCGGAGGAGGAGGCCGAAAAGCCCTGCTCGAGGAAGAGCGCGGCCATCGGGTCGATGACGGCGGCCTCCGCGTCGGCGGAGCTGATGACGCTGTTCCCGTTGGCGACGTAGGACGCGATCGCAAGGTACATGGCCGCTGAGTTCGACTGGCGGATGTCCGTGCTGGAGATCAGGATCGAACGGGAGCTGTTGTAGCTCGCCGCCGCACCGGGGAGCTGATTCCAGCGGGTTCCCGCGGCGACGGCCTTGAGGTATTCCGCGACGTTCAGGTGCCAGGTGCCCGCGGCGTCCTGGTTCGCGATCCCCGCGGACTGCAGGAGGGCCACGATCGGCGTGAAGGTCGCGATCGCGAGCGGCGAGTAGAACGGGGAGAACACGCTGCGCGCCCCGGCTTCGCGCCGGATCTTCTCGGCGGCGGGCGCGGAGGACGGGAACACGAAATCGACGCCGGTGAGGTCGACGGATGTGGCGATCTGGCGTGATCCCGCCGTCACGACCTCGACGTCGAGGCCCTTCTCGGCGAAGACCGCCCGGACGGCCGGGTCGTCGAAGAACGGCTTCTTCTCCGAGCCGATGACCCCGTGGACGACAGCGAGGTCCGTGGTCACCGGAGCCGTCCCTGTCGGTGCTCCGAACAGGCGACCGCCGACCACGACGATGACCACGCCGACGACGAGCACGCCCGCGAGGACGAGCCCGATCACACGCTTGGCTGTGGCGCTCATTCGATGGATACCGTCTGGATTAGGTGGGACGACGTTGTGCAGGAGATCTGCACTGCAGACAATAGGGCATCCGGGGAAATTCTTGGTGAACTCGTACGCTGACCAGCCGTTGCAGGTGCGGAGCAGGAGAATTCAGCCGTGAACGGGAGGGTCCTCCGCAGGGTGCTGGTGGGTGACCATGCCGAACTCGTTCACCGGTTCGAATGCGTCCCTGTCCCAGGCGCCCGGATGGGGCACCGGACAGTTCAGGATCGTGTCGTGCACGCCGTGCACGATCGTGTGTTCACTCATGGCATGGCCGCACACGGGGCACGGCACTGTGGTGTCCTGGATCATGCGGCCAGCATAGAACCAATCGGGTCGGTATGAGCCGAAATTTCCCGGCGCGATCTTCCGCCATGCCGCTGGCTCCCCCGGGACTCTCAGGCCTCGCCGAACCCCGATTCGAGGAGTGTGGCAAGGGCGTCGACCGCCGCGGCCGCGCCGGCACCGCTTGCCGAGAGTTCAACCCGTGCGCCCCGGGTCAACCCGAGGCCCATGATGGCCAGCAGGCTCGCGGCATCGCGGCCATTGACCGTGACCGGAACGCCGAGCGCCGCGGCGAGGGTCACGAACTCCGCGGCGGGGCGGGCGTGCAGGCCGTCAGCGTTGATCAGGGTCACCGTCCTCATCACCGTCGTGTCGGCCCCCGACTGACCGGACCCGGCATCTGCGGCCGGGACCGGCGCCTGGGCCGAGGGCGCACCCGAGTACGCTGCCCCAGCCGACCGGGCCGCAGACTCCACGGCAGGCAGGTCGCCACCGATCTGTGCGGCGACGGCGGCGGCGACGGCGCCCTCGACAAGGGGTGCGTCGACGATGACGACCCGGGATCGAGTGTCGTCATCGAGGAAATCGAGCGCTGATTCCGCCGTCAGGATTGCGGAGCCGAGGTCGCAAAGCACGACAACTCCCCTGCCTGCTTCTGCGGCCTCGATGCCCGCCGCCACCTTGGCGAAGCTCGTTCCGATCCGGTCGTCGTCGGTGCCGCCCGCCGGCAGCATCCGCACGGTCGGAGCCATCTGGCGGGCGAGATCGACGAGGCCCCTCGCGATCAGCGAGCTGTGCGACACAAAGACAAGGCCGACGAGTACGGCGGGGACGGCGGGTTCTGAATCACTCATCCGCAACCTGCTCGGCGGTGTCGGCGGCAGCACGCAGAAGCAGGGCACTGGACTGGGCACCCGGATCGCGATGCCCGATGGCGCGTTCGCCGAGGTAACTCGCGCGTCCCTTGTGCGCGATGAGCGGCTCCGTCGCAACCGCGCCGGCCTCCGCAGCATCCGCGGCCTCGACGAGGATGGCGACGGGCGTCGCTCCGGCGCGTTCCGCGGCCGCTGCAGCGTTCACAGCGGGCGTCCAGGCGTCGACCATGGTCTTGTCGCCGCTCTCCGCCTTGCCCCTGAGCACGATTCCGTCGCGTGCCGCCGTCAGGAGTGCGACGACCGCGGCACCGTCCAGGTCCGGCTTCCCCGCCACGGCGACGGCCGCCTTCAGGAAAGCCGTTCCGTAGAGCGGCCCCGCGGCGCCGCCCACCGTGGAAATGAGTGTCGTCGCGACGAGTTTGAAGACATCGCCGGGAACGGCGTCTGCCGGGAGCGTGTCGAGTTTCCCCAGCACCGCCTGGAAACCACGGTCCATGTTCTCGCCGTGGTCGCCGTCGCCGATGTCCCTGTCGAGGGTGATCAGCTCCACACGATGGTCAGCGATAACGTCCACACACTGCCGGATCCAGGCTTCAGCCCAGGTGACACTCAGATTCATCGAATCTCCTTCTACCGTCCCCACCGTAGCGCCGCAGTCTGCACCGGCGCATCCCAGAGCGCGGTGAGCTCGTCATCGAGCTTGAGAACCGTGATGGACATGCCCTGCATTTCGAGGGAGGTGGTGAAATTCCCGACCAGCGTCCGCGTGACAGTGATCCCCTTGGCAGCAAGGACCTCGGCGGCCCTCCGGAAGACGATATAGAGCTCGATCTGGGGAGTGCCGCCCATGCCGTTGACGAGGAGGAGCACCGAATCCCCGCTCACGAACGGGATGTCCTCCAGAATCGGTCCGAGGAGACGGTCGACGATGGCGTCTGCGGGTTCGAGCTTGATCCGCTCCCGGCCCGGCTCGCCGTGGATGCCGATGCCGATTTCGATCTCGTCCTCTGCGAGGGTGAAGCTCGGTTCTCCCGCGTGCGGGACGATACACGGCGTCAGCGCCACACCCATCGTGCGCACCTGCCCGATCACCTTCTCCGCGACGGCGGCAACGGAGGCGAGGTCATCGCCGCGTTCGGCCGCAGCTCCGGCGATCTTCTCGACGAGGACCGTTCCGGCGACTCCGCGACGTCCGGCGGTGTACAGCGAATCCTTCACGGCGACGTCGTCATTGACGATGACCGTGCGGACCTCGATCCCATCCGCGAGGGCCAGGTCGGCAGCCGTCTCGAAATTGAGGACGTCGCCGGTGTAGTTCTTCACGATGTGCAGCACCCCTGCGCCGCCGTTGACCGCCTGCGTCGCCGCGAGGATGGGATCGGGGGTCGGCGAGGTGAAGACCGCGCCTGGCACGGCGGCGTCGAGCATGCCGACGCCGACGAATCCGCCGTGCAACGGCTCATGGCCGCTTCCGCCTCCGCTGACCAGGCCGACCTTGCCCGACACCGGGGCATCGGCGCGGACGATGAAAGTAGGGTCGCTGGATACGCGCACGATGTCGCCGTGCGCGGCTGCAAAGCCGGCCACGGCCTCATCGACAACGTTCTTGGGATCATTGACGAGCTTTTTCATGACTCTTCCTTCGGGTCGGATGGTGACGATCGGTCGGCGTCGCATCGTGCGATTCGATACGGAGCTGTCCTTAACCTACGCGCAGGTAGCCGGGGAAGTAAGGGACGAACCACGCCTCGACCTGCCCATTTCGCTCGGGATACCAGCGCGCTATGGTGTTGCCAGTCGCTCACCGCGGCCAGACTGTTCAGCGCTCGAGCCCTACCTAGGAAGGTCAACGTGGACAATATTGGAGTCGTATTTTTGTCGGAGGTCGTGGGCACCGCGATGCTCGTCCTCCTCGGTACCGGTGTCGTAGCCAACGTCGCCCTGGCCAAGAACAAAGGTCTCGGCGGCGGCTTCCTGATGGTCACCATCGGGTGGGGTTTCGCCGTCTTCTCCGGCGTCATCGTGGCGTACAACTCAGGTGCGCACCTGAACCCCGCCGTCACCCTCGGCCTCGTCGCATCGGGCGCGACCGAGTTCGGCTCCGGGGTCCCGGTGAACTTCCTGTCGGTGCTCGTCTACATCGCGGCTCAGTTCCTCGGCGCCATCATCGGGGCCGTGTTCTGCTGGCTCGCCTACAAGCAGCACTTCGACCAGGAACCGAACCCGGCGAACAAGCTCGGCGTCTTCTCGACCGGTCCGGCCATCCGCTCCTACGGCTGGAACCTCGTCACCGAGATCATCGGCACCTTCGTTCTGGTCTTCGTCGTGATCGCCTTCGGCGGCGGTCGCCAGGGCACGTCCGGCGGCCTCGCGGCCCTGGGCGCCCTGCCGGTGGCCCTGCTCGTCATCGTGATCGGCACCTCGCTCGGTGGCCCGACCGGGTATGCGATCAACCCGGCCCGTGACCTCGGACCGCGCATCGCGCACTTCATCCTGCCGATCAAGGGCAAGGGCTCGTCCGACTGGGCGTACTCCTGGGTGCCGGTCGTCGGCCCCGTCATCGGCGGCGTCCTCGCCGGATGGGCCTCGTACGCTCTCCTGCCCATTCTCACCTAGTGCGCCTGCCGACCGGCCGGTTCCCCAACCAGGACCGACCGGTCGGCTTCTGCATGTCCATCAGTAGTCAGTACGTCTCAGCACAACGTGTCAGAACAATACAAGGAGGTATTCCATGGCCCAATACGTCATCGCCATCGACCAGGGCACCACGAGTTCGCGGGCGATCATCTTCGACAAGGCCGGTTCGATCGTCTCGACCGGACAACTCGAGCACGAGCAGATCTTCCCCCAGGCCGGCTGGGTCGAGCACGACCCGATGGAGATCTGGAACAACACCCGTGAGGTCATCGGGCAGGCCCTGTCCAAGGCGAACCTGACCCGGCACGACATCGCCGCCGTCGGCATCACCAACCAGCGCGAGACCGCCGTGGTCTGGGACCGCACCACCGGGCTCCCCGTCTACAACGCGATCGTCTGGCAGGACACCCGCACCCAGCCCATCGTCGACCGCCTCGCCGCCGACGGGGGCGTGGAGCGCTTCAAGAAGCAGGTCGGCCTGCCGCTCGCCACGTACTTCTCGGGCACGAAGATCGTCTGGATCCTCGAGAACGTCGAAGGCGCCAGGGCCAAGGCGGATGCCGGCGAGCTGATGTTCGGCACGACGGACTCCTGGGTGCTCTGGAACCTCACCGGCGGCCTCGAGGGCGGCGTGCACGCGACCGACGTCACCAACGCGAGCCGCACGATGTTCATGGACCTCGAGACCCTGCAGTGGGACGACGACATCCTCGCCGCCTTCGACGTGCCCCGGTCGATGCTGCCCGAGATCCGCTCCTCCTCCGAAGTCTACGGAACGGTCAACGAACACAGCCTGCTTCGCGAGGTGCCGATCGCGGGCATCCTCGGCGACCAGCAGGCCGCGACGTTCGGCCAGGCCGCGTTCGACCAGGGCGAGGCCAAGAACACCTACGGCACCGGTAACTTCCTGATCTTCAACACCGGCACCGAGATCGTGCACTCGAAGAACGGGCTGCTCACGACCCTGGGCTACAAGCTCGGCGACGCCGAACCGCACTACGCGCTCGAGGGCTCGATCGCCGTCACAGGCGCGCTCGTGCAGTGGCTGCGCGACAACCTCGGCATGATCAGTTCCTCCGAAGAGGTCGAGACGCTCGCGAAGTCCGTCGACGACAACGGCGGCGCCTACTTCGTGCCGGCGTTCTCCGGGCTGTTCGCGCCGTACTGGCGTTCGGACGCCCGGGGCGCCCTCGTCGGGCTGACCCGGTTCGTGAACAAGGGTCACATCGCAAGGGCGGCCCTCGAGGCGACCGCGTTCCAGACCCGGGAGGTGATCGACGCCGTCAACGCCGACTCCGGGGTCCCGCTCACCGAGATCAAGGTCGACGGCGGCATGATCGCCAACAACACGCTCATGCAGTTCCAGGCCGACATCCTCGGCGTGCCCGTCGTCCGGCCCGTCGTCGCGGAGACCACGGCGCTCGGTGCCGCATACGCGGCCGGCCTCGCGGTCGGCTTCTGGAGCGACCTCGACGAGCTCCGCGCCAACTGGCAGGAGGACAGCCGCTGGACGCCGCAGATGACGGTCGCCGAGCGCGACCGGCAGCTGCGCAACTGGAAGAAGGCCGTCACGAAGACCTTCGGCTGGGTCGACGAGGACGTGCTCTAAGCCGCACAACTCGCTGCCGCACAACCAACCGATTCGACGGAGATTCCGGGTTCCACACACGCGGGAGCGCGTCTCAGGCGCTTTCCCACCAGAATCTCCGTCGAATCGGTGCGTGCAGGCTGGCTAGGCGCGGCTGGCCGCGACCCATTCGGCGAGCTTGGCCGTAGCGGCCCCTGAATCGATGGATTCCGCTGCCACGGCCAGCTTGTCGCGGAATCGGTCGAGGATGCTCGACTGCGCGGACACCGGATTCTTCGCAAGATCGAAGGCGACAAGACCGGCCGCTGCGTTGAGGAGCACGATGTCGCGCACGGCGCCCGCCTGTCCGGCGAGCGTCTGGTGCACGACCTCCGCGTTGTGCTCCGGATCGCCGCCGAGGAGTTCGCTCATCGAGGCGCGGCGGATGCCGAGCTCGCGCGGGTCGATGTCATGCTCGGTCACGAGTCCCCGGGAGACCTCCCAGACGTGACTGTGACCGGTCGTCGTGAGTTCATCGAGACCGTCGTCCCCGCGGAAGACGAGCGCGGCAGCTCCGCGGGTCTGGAAGACACCGACGATGAGCGGTACCCGGTCGAGTCCGGCGACACCGACAGCGGAGGCTTCCGGACGCGCCGGGTTGCAGAGCGGGCCGAGGTAGTTGAACACCGTCGGGATGCCCAGCTCGGCCCTGACCGGTCCGGCGTGACGGAATCCTGGGTGGAATGCCGCCGCATAGGCGAAGGTGATCCCGGTCGCCTCGAGGATCTCGGCGACCTTCTCGGCGGAGAGGGTCAGGTCGATGCCCAGCGCCGAGAGCACGTCCGAGGCGCCCGATGCCGAACTCGCGGCCCTGTTCCCGTGCTTGATCACCGGAACGCCCGCGCCGGCACAGACGATCGAAGCCATCGTCGAAATGTTGACGGTGCCGAAACGGTCACCGCCGGTGCCGACGATATCGAGCGCCATCGGGTTGACCGGGAGGGCGACGGCATGCTCGAGGATGGCGTCACGAAAACCGACGATCTCGTCGACGGTCTCCCCCTTGGCGCGCAAGGCGACGAGGAACCCGGCGATCTGGGCCTGGGTCGCGTGCCCCTGCATCACCTGCTCCATGCTCCACGCCGCATCGGAGACACTCAGGTCCTCTCCACTGAGCAGGGCGCTGAGGACATTGGGCCAGGACTGGATTTCGAGCATGAAACCGATCTTAAGCGCATCGGCTCCCGCGTTCCGAATCTGCTCCAGCGGCGCTTTCGTTCCAATCTGGTTACCTTTTGGGTAAATGACGCACCCGCGTCCGCATGGTGCGCACCCCGGCTGCGAAATCGGCCATAATGGACGAGTGACGAGCCCTTCGATAACTTATTCAGCCACAGCGCCCGTGGTTAATCGGCCCAACAGCGTTGCTGTCGGCACCATTGTGTGGCTGGGCAGCGAAGTCATGTTCTTCGCGGGCCTGTTCGCCATCTACTTCACGCTCCGGTCGACATCGCCGGAACTCTGGCAATTCGAAGCCGAGAAGCACAATTTTCCCTACGCACTCGTGAACACCCTGATCCTCGTCTCCTCGTCGATCACCTGCCAGTTCGGCGTGTTCGCCGCGGAGCGTCTCCAGGCCCGCTCAACGGGCTGGAAGCCCAGCCAGTGGGGCATGGTCGAGTGGTTCTTCCTGACGTACGCCCTCGGCGCCGTCTTCGTTTCCGGGCAGATCTGGGAGTACGCCACCCTGGTCTCCGAGGGCGTTTCGCTGCAGAGCAACGCATACGGATCGGCGTTCTACCTCACCACCGGCTTCCACGGCATCCACGTCACGGCCGGCCTGATCGCCTTCCTCCTCGTCATCGGCCGCGGGTTCGCGGTCAAGAACTTCGGTCACAAGGAGGCGACGAGCGCCATCGTCGTCTCGTACTACTGGCACTTCGTCGATGTCGTCTGGATCGGCCTCTTCCTCGTCATTTACGTCCTCAAATAGAGATCCGGAGCGGACACCTCAGAATGACCAAGACCAACACCCCCAAGCCGGCCCGCGTGCGCAAGTCCGGCCGCCGCAGCCCACTTGCCAGTGTCGCCCTGATCGCCATCGGCCTCCTCTTCACGGGCGGCGCCTATGCGCTGTTCAGCACGAGCACCGCGAGTGCCCAGACGGATGCCTCGTCTCAGCAGACCATCGGAGAGGGCCAGAAGCTTTTCGCGAGCAACTGCGCCACCTGTCACGGCCTCGGCGCCGCGGGAACCGGATCCGGCCCGAGCCTCATCGGTGTCGGTGCGGCATCCGTCGATTTCCAGGTCGGCACCGGCCGGATGCCCATGCAGATGGACGGGCCTCAGGCTGAGAAGAAGGCCGTCGTGTTCACGGACGAACAGATCGCAGCCCTCGCCGCATACGTCGCCTCCCTCGCCCCCGGGCCGGCCATCCCGGATGCGCGGTACCTCGACGCGCAGGGCGATTCCGCCAAGGGCGCCGAGCTCTTCCGCATCAACTGCGCGATGTGCCACAACGTCGCAGGCGCCGGAGGCGCCCTCACGGAGGGCAAGTTCGCACCCGCACTCGACGGCGTCTCCGCCCAGCACATCTATGAGGCCATGATCACGGGACCGCAGAGCATGCCGGTCTTCAACGACATGAACATCTCACCGGAGAGCAAACGCGACATCATCACGTACCTCAAGTACCTCGAGAACAACCCGTCCCCGGGCGGATACGCCCTCGGCTCGCTCGGTCCGGTTTCCGAAGGACTGTTCCTCTGGATCTTCGGACTCGGCGCGATCGTCGGGTTGACGGTGTGGATCACCGCAAAATCGAACTGACCCGCATCCGAACAGGGCGCGGAATCAGAATCATGCAGCAGACACACCTGCTCAGCACACAACTGCACGACACACAGCAGACAAAGGAGCACAATGGCCACGGACGATAACAGCGGGAAGGACCTCACCGCTGCTGACTCCGGCGCCGGGCACGACCCCGCGAACGCCGGCACGGCCGTTGTCGTGCGCGACGCCGTGGACAACCCCGGATTCCCGCCGCACCGCCCCCGCGTCACCGACCTGAACCCGAGCGCCGAGCGCCGTGCCGAGCGCACGGTGTACACGCTCTTCTACCTCTCGATCGTCGGCAGCGTTTTTGCTATCGCCGCGTACATGGCGTTCCCGATCGTGGAAACCGACCCGGGTTCCGTGCGGCTGAACAACCTCTTCATTGGCCTCGGTCTGGCCCTCGCGCTCCTGGCGATCGGCATCGGCGCCGTCCACTGGGGCAAGGCGCTGATGAGCGACCACGAAGGCATCGATGTCCGGCACCCGGTCCGCGGCTCAGACGAGACGAGGGCCAGGGCGGTCGAAATCTTCGCCGAAGCCAACGAGGAATCCGGGATCGGACGACGCAGCCTCATTCGGAACAGCCTGATCGGCGCGCTCATCGCCTTCCCCCTTCCCGCGGTCGTGCTCTTCCGCGGCCTCGGCCCGATGAACGAGAACCCTTCCGAGCTGCTCACCCACACGATGTGGACGAAGGGGACCCGACTGGCGATCGACCCGACCGGCACACCAATCAAGGCCTCGGACGTCACCCTCGGCTCCGCCTTCCACGTCATTCCGGAGGGTCTGCAGGACCTTCCGAGCGGTCGTCTGGAAGAGAAGGCCAAGGCGGCCGTGCTGCTGATGCGCCTCAAGCCCGAGGACCTCAACGAACTCCCCGAGCGTGCAGGCTGGTCGTACGACGGCATCGTCGCGTATTCCAAGATCTGCACCCATGTCGGCTGCCCCGTCGCCCTCTACGAACAGCAGACCCACCACCTGCTCTGCCCGTGCCACCAGTCACAGTTCGACGTGTCGAACCACTGCGAGGTCATCTTCGGGCCGGCCAAGCGGCCGCTCCCCCAGCTGCCCATCGCCGTAGACTCTGAGGGCTACCTCATTGCGCAGAGCGATTTCACTGAACCCGTCGGACCGAGTTTCTGGGAGCGGCATTGAGTATCACGAAAACGACCACAGGCGTGGTCGAGACGACGAAAACCAACGGCGGCTTCACGGGCGCGGCGGCGAACTACATCGACGAGCGCACGAGCATCTCCACCGCGGTGAAGGAACTCGGCAGGAAGATCTTTCCAGACCACTGGTCCTTCCTCCTCGGTGAGGTTGCCCTCTACAGCTTCGTCATCATCCTGCTGTCCGGGACGTTCCTGACGTTCTTCTTCAGCGCCTCGATGGCACCCGTCCACTACGAAGGCTCGTACGTTCCGCTCAAGGGCGTCGAAATGTCGGCGGCGATGTCCTCGTCGCTCAATATCTCCTTCGACATCCGCGGCGGCCTCCTGATGCGCCAGGTGCACCACTGGGCTGCGCTGCTGTTCGTGGCGTCCATCGGCCTGCACATGCTCCGGATCTACTTCACGGGTGCGTTCCGCAAGCCCCGCGAACTCAACTGGGTCATCGGCTTCATCCTGTTCATCCTCGCGATGGCAGAGGGCTTCACCGGATATTCCCTCCCCGACGATCTGCTCTCCGGTAACGGCCTGCGGATCATCGACGGAATGGTCAAGGGCATCCCGCTGATCGGAACCTGGATCTCCTTCCTGCTCTTCGGCGGCGAGTTCCCGGGCGAGGCGATCGTGGGTCGGCTCTACTCGCTCCACATCCTGCTGCTGCCCGCGATCATCATCGCCCTCATCGCGATGCACCTGCTCTTCGTCGTCGTGCACAAGCACACCCAGTACCCCGGTGCCGGACGCACGAACCAGAACGTCGTCGGCTACCCGGTCCTCCCGGTCTATGCCGCCAAGGCCGGCGGGTTTTTCTTCATCGTCTTCGGTGTCGTGATGCTGATCGCCTCACTGTTCACGATCAACCCGATCTGGAACTACGGACCCTATGACCCCTCCCCCGTCTCGGCGGGTACCCAGCCGGACTGGTACATCGGCTTTGCCGACGGGGCCCTGCGCCTGATTCCGCCGGGACTCGAGTTCGTCTGGCTCGACCGCACCTGGTCGTTCAACATCCTGATCCCTCTGATCAGCCTCGGACTCTTCATCCTGGTCGTGTTGATCTACCCCTTCATCGAGGCCTGGGTCACCGGGGACAAGCGCGAGCACCACATCCTCGATCGCCCGCGCAACGCCCCGACCCGCACGGCGATCGGCGCGGCCGGCGTGACGTTCTACGCCGCGCTCTGGTCGACCGCATCCTCGGACATCATCGCCACGCACTTCCACGTGACGATGGAGGGCGTCATCCACGCCTGTCAGTTCGCCACGATCGTCGGACCGTTCATCGCGTTCTTCGTCGCCAAGCGGGTCTGCCTCGCGCTGCAGAAGAAGGATCGCGAGATCGTCCTGCACGGTTACGAATCCGGCCGGATCGTCCGCCTGCCCGGTGGCGAGTACATCGAGGTGCACCAGCCCGTCGACGAGTACGAGCGCTGGAAGCTCGTGAGCTACTCGGACTACAAGCCGCTGATGATCCGCCCGAACGACCAGGGCAAGATCACGACCGGCCAGCGCCTGCGCGGCGGACTCTCTCGCTGGTTCTTCGAGGACCGGATTGTTCCGGTCACCACGACGGAGCTCGAGCAGAGCCACGGAGACCACCACTAACCAGCGGTAGTTCCACATTCAACACAACACAACATGAACAGATCGGGCATCGATGTCCCTCCAGACCCTGTCGGAGTGGCTTCGGTGCCCGAACTGTTTGTCGCCCCTCGCGGCGAACGGCGGCCTCGTGCTGCGGTGTGCTTCCGGGCATTCCTTCGACGCCAACCGGCGCGGCTATCTGTCGCTCCTGGGCGGGCGCAGCCACGTGGTCGGTGACAGCGCCGCGATGCTCGACGCGCGTGAGGCCTTCCTCGAAGCCGGCTGGTACGAAGACCTGCGCACGGCCGTCACGACGCTCATCGCAGCGGAACAGCCCGCTCGGGTGCTCGACATCGGCTGTGGCACCGGGTACTACCTCCGCGGAGTGACCGAAGCCTGTCCGACCGCCGGATACCTCGGAATGGACCTCTCCCCCGTCGCCGTGGCCCGAACTGTGGCCGCTGCCCGCACCGTCGCCGCGCCTGGGCACGAACATGCTGCAGCCTCAGGCGGCAGGCTCCCTGAACCGCCGCACGTGGACGGGCTCGTCGCCGACGTCTGGGCCGACCTTCCGGTGCGGACCGGAGTCGCCGATGCCCTCCTGAACGTCTTCGCACCGCGGAACCCGGCCGAATTCCATCGCGTGCTGCGCGACAGGGGTCTCCTCGCCGTCGTCGTTCCCCACGACGACCATCTTCGCGAGCTCAGGGATGCCGGACTGGCCCTCGATATCCCGCCGAACAAAGCCGAGGACCTCAGGGACTCCCTGCAGCCCTGGTTCGCCCTGGAGACCCGGATCAGGGTCACCAGTCGTCACGACCTCGGCGCGGACGCCGTTGCCGTCCTGATCGGCATGGGCCCGTCGGCACATCACACCGGGACGGAGGCCATCGCAGGCCGCTGGCCTTCCCGCAGTCCCGTGACGTTCTCCTTCGACGTGCTCGGCTTCCGGCGCCGCGCCCTGCACGCTCTCACCCATTAACGCGAAAGCGGGTGAGCCGCCGTCTCAGGAATCGAGACCAACTGCTCACCCGCTTTCGCGGACCGGCTAGCGCGCGAAGTTACCGCGGTAGTACTCGTAGACCCAGCCGATGAGGCAGATCACGCCGATGCCGACCGCGATGATCGAGATCCAGAACCCGATCGCGAGGCCGAGGAAAAGCAACGCAGCACTGGCGGCGAGGAGGATGGGCCACCAGCTCCACGGGCTGAAGAAGCCGACTTCGGGATCGCCGTCGTCGACGTTGGCGTCGAGGCGGTCCTCTGGAAGCTCTCCTCCCTGAGCGCCGTGCACCCGGGACAGGTAGAAGGCGACGAAGCTCACGAACACGGAGCTCAGTGCCAGGGCGAAGGTCCCCGCCCATTCGATGCTGTGCTGGTGCGGGTCGACGAGACCCCAAACGATGTACGCGACCGTGACGAGGGCGAAGAAGCCCGCGAGCAGCCAGAGCAGGTTGGTGTTTGCCCTCATTTATTTGACCTCGTTCGTTGCGGCGTCGTAGACGGGGGCATCGGGCGCGTCCTTGCCCGGCCCGATCCCGACCGGCATGGCGACCTCGGGGTGGTTGAGGTCGAAGGCCGGCCGCTCCGAGCGGATGCGCGGAATCGACGTGAAGTTGTGCCGCGGCGGCGGGCACGACGTGGCCCACTCGAGGGAGGCTCCGAAGCCCCACGGGTCGTTGACCGTGACCTTCGGCGCCTTGCGGGCAGTGATGTACACGTTCAGGAAGAACGGGATCATCGAGACGGCGAGGATCATCGACCCGATGGTGGACAGCTGGTTCATCCAGGTGAAGCCGTCCTCCGGAGAGTACGAGGCGTAGCGGCGCGGCATGCCGACCACTCCGAGCCAGTGCTGCACGAGGAAGGTGGTGTGGAATCCGATGAACAGGAACCAGAAGTGCCACTTGCCGAGGCTCTCGTTGAGCATCTTGCCCGTCCACTTCGGCCACCAGAAGTAGAAGCCGCTGAACATGGCGAACACGACGGTTCCGAAGATGACGTAG
The DNA here is from genome assembly GCF_004402235.1 of Cryobacterium glucosi. Lineage (GTDB taxonomy): Bacteria > Actinomycetota > Actinomycetes > Actinomycetales > Microbacteriaceae > Cryobacterium > Cryobacterium glucosi. Next base: position 114,125 of record NZ_SOFS01000012.1, on the reverse strand, counting down.
TGGAAGTGCGCCACGACGAAGTACGTGTCGGAGACGTGGAAGTCGAGCGGCGGCGAGGCGAGGATGACACCGGTGAGCCCGCCGAACGTGAAGGTGACGAGGAAGCCGAGCGCCCACAGCATCGGCGTCTCGAAGGTCAGGGACCCCCGCCACATCGTGCCGATCCAGTTGAAGATCTTCACACCGGTCGGAACCGCGATGAGCATCGTCATGAGCGAGAAGAACGGCAGCAGCACCGAACCGGTCACGTACATGTGGTGGGCCCAGACCGCCACCGACAGGGCGGCGATCGAAATGGTCGCGTAGATGAGCGTCTTGTACCCGAAGATCGGCTTGCGGCTGAAGACCGGGAACACCTCGGAGACGATGCCGAAGAACGGCAGCGCGATGATGTACACCTCGGGGTGGCCGAAGAACCAGAACAGGTGCTGCCAGAGGATGGCACCGCCGTTGGCCGGGTCGTAGATGTGCGAGAGGAAGATGCGGTCAGAGGCCGCTGCAAGGAGGGCCGCGGCGAGCACCGGGAACGCCATCAGGACCAGCAGCGAGGTGACGAGCGTGTTCCAGGTGAAGATCGGCATCCGGAACATGGTCATGCCGGGGGCGCGCATCGTGATGATGGTCGTGATGAAGTTCACCGCGCCGAGAATGGTGCCGAAACCGGACAGTCCCAGGCCCACCATCCACAGGTTTCCGCCGACGCCGGGCGAGAAGGTCGTGCTCGCGAGCGGTTGGTAGGCGAACCAGCCGAAGGATGCTGCTCCCTGCGGCGTCAGGAACCCGCCGACGGCGATGAGGCTGCCGAAGAAGAATGCCCAGAACGAGAAGGCGTTGAGGCGCGGGAAGGCGACGTCAGGAGCGCCGATCTGCAGGGGCATCAGCGAGTTCGCGAAGCCGAAGAACAACGGCGTCGCGAACATCAGCAGCATGATCGTTCCATGCATCGTGAAGAGCTGGTTGTACTGCTCCTTGGTCTGCACGACCTCGAGGCCGGGCTCGAAGAGCTGCGCGCGGATGACGAGCGCCATCACGCCGGCGAGGCAGAAGTAGACGAAGGAGGTGATGAGGTACATGTACCCGATCACCTTGTGGTCGGTGGAGGTGATCCAGCGGACGAGGACGTTGCCCTTGCGCTCGACGCCCGTGGGACGACGGGTAGCGGCCGGGGCTGCCGGCGTCGCGGGTGCTGCGGGTGCGGTTGTGGTCATGGCCTACTTGCCTTCCTCTACCGCCGGGGCGGACGTGCCCGGAAGATTCTGGTTGCGGTTGTACCCGTTGTCGAGTTGCCCGGAGTTGCCCGCGGCCTTGAGCGAGGCCGTGTACGCCTCGTAGTCGGCCTCTGACACGACCTTGACGTTGAAGAGCATGAGCGAGTGGTACTCACCGCACAGCTCGGCGCACTTGCCGGAATAGGTGCCGATCCGTTCAGGGATGACCGACATGTAGTTGGTCTTCCCCGGGATCATGTCCTTCTTGTAGAGGAAGTCGATGACCCAGAAGGAGTGGATGACGTCGCGGGATTCGAGCGCGAGTTCGACCTTCTTGCCCACCGGGAGGACGAGCGTCGGCAACTCGGCTTCGACGAGCGAGCCCTTGGGCCCGTCGAGGTTCGGCTGGCCCTGGATGCCGGCGGAGTAGACGTTCTCGTTGACGTAGTTGAAGTCCCAGGCCCACTGCTTGCCGATGACCTCGATCTTCACGTCCGGTGAGTCGAAGCGGGCCTCGATGGCGGCCTGGTCCCTCGCGGTGAATGCGAAGAAACCGATGACGAGGATGAGAGGAACGATCGTGTAGAAGATCTCGATCGGCATGTTGTACCGCAGCTGGACCGGAAGTCCGGTCTGGCCCTTGCGGCGCCGGTAGACGATCACGGCCCAGATTGTCAGGCCCCAGGTGATCAGGCCGACGATCAGGAGCACGATCCAGGATGTCGTCCAGAGTCCGGCGACGCGGTCGGTCTGGTTCGTCACCGCCGGTTCGCCCTCGACGAAGCCGGGCAGGAAGCCGTGGAGCTGGGCTTGGGTGCACCCCGCTAGAACAATGACCAACGACGCTGCGATCGGAATTGCAGCCCATCGGAGACGGTGGTTTTTGCGCACCAGTAACCTTTCGGGGAGTCTCGACATCACTTCATCGGAAGTGCCTCTGTGTGAATGACAGCCTACTGCGCGGGATGCGCTTCGGGGTGCAGCGCAGGCGCTGATCCGGTAACGAATCCACGCCAAGATGCCGGGCGGCCTGCCCGGCATCGTCTGTGGTTCCCTAGCTGAACGAGTCCCCGCAGGCGCAGCTGCCGCCGGCGTTGGGGTTGTCGATGGTGAAGCCCTGCTTCTGGATGGTGTCCTCGAAGTCGATCGAGGCCCCGTCCAGGTACGGAACGCTCATTTTGTCGACGACGACCTCGACACCGTCGAAGTCGACGAGCGCGTCACCGTCGAGCACACGCTCGTCGAAGTAGAGCTGGTAGATGAGGCCGGAGCAGCCGCCGGGCTGGACGGCGACGCGGAGGCGCAGGTCCTCACGGCCCTCCTGGGCGAGCAGGCTTCGTACCTTCAGCGCTGCGGCCTCGCTCAGGCCCACTCCGTGGGCGGCGGTGCTGGTTGTGATGGTGTCGGTCATGACGCTCCTTGCGCTGTGCTCGAATTCTGACAGATTCTACCTGCAGCAACGGTGAGTCCGCCGCAGTAATTCCCGCCTGCCGGTCTCTCGTCTCTGACCGGGGCTGATGGGTTCATCGGGTGGGGGCCTCCAGAGTCCCGGTGCGGCGGTTGAGCCGGTCGAGCAGGAACGCCTCGGCGAGGACTGCCCGTTTGAACACGCCCAGGTGGAGGGACTCGTTGGGGCTGTGCGCCCGGGAATCGGGGTCTTCGACACCCGTGACGAGGATCTGGGCCTCCGGGAACACCCGCACGAGGTCCGAGATGAACGGAATGGAGCCGCCGATGCCGACGTTGACCGGGGGCTTGCCCCAGGCATCCGTCATCGCACCGAGCGCGAGCGGCACGGCCCAGCCGCTGTCGTCGACGAGGAACGCCTCGCCGGTGTCGACGTCGTCGATGGTGATGCTCGCCCCGTACGGGACGTGGGCGCGCAGGTGCGCCTCGAGGGCCTGGTAAGCCTCAGCAGCGGGCTGTCCTGGTGCGATCCGGGTGCTGAGACGCACGCTCACGACCGGGGACAGGGTGTTCGACGCGTTCGCGACGCTCGGGGCGTCGATGCCTGTGATCGTGATGGCGGGCTGGGACCAGAGCCTGCTGAGCAGCGGGCCGTGGCCGATGGGCGTCGCACCATCGAGGAGGCCGGTTTCCAGGCGCAGCTGTTCCTCGGTGTATTCGGGTGCGGGGACGTCCCGACTCGTGAGCCCGTCGACGGCCACGGAGCCGTCTTCCGCGTAGAGGCTCGCGAGGAGGCGCACGGTTGCCATCATGGCGTCGGGCACCGCTCCCCCGTACATTCCGGAGTGGGAGGCGTGGTCGAGAGTGCGCACGGTCAGTCGGAAGGTGACGTTGCCCCGCAGGGCGACCGTGAGGGCGGGGGTGTCCACGTCCCAATTGTTGGAGTCGGCGACGACGATGACGTCGGCGCGGAGCGACTCCCGGTTGTCCTCGAGGAATGCCGCGAACGAGCGACTGCCGAACTCCTCCTCACCCTCGATGAACACGGCGATTCCGAGGTCGAAGTCGGGGCCGGCCGTCTCGGCGAGTGCCCGGATCGACGCTACGTGCGCCATCACCCCTGCCTTGTCGTCCGCTGCGCCTCTTCCGTAGAGCCGATCCCCGCGAACGGTCGGCTCGAACGGGGTGGATTCCCAGTCGATGTCGTGGCCGGGGGGCTGCACATCGTGGTGGGCATAGAGCAGGACCGTGGGTCGGCCGTTGCGGGCCGGCCGGTGGGCGAGCACGGCAGGCTGGCCCAGTTCCGTGGTGCCGGGAATTCCCGACCGGGTCACGACAACCTCGTCGAAGACGTTGAGCCCCCGCACCAGGGCGGCGACGGCCTCCGCGCTTTCCGCCACCCTGGCCGGATCGAACGCGTCCCAGGACACGGACGGGATGCGCACGAGGGCGCACAGGTCGGCAATCGTGGCGGGAAGGGCGGCCTCGACCGCGGCGCGCACAGGCGCGTCGGCGAGTGCGGCTTCGGGTGCAGTATCTGGAGTAACGGTCATCAGGTAATCTTAAGCCAACTAATTGCAAGGAACTGATGTGGCCAAGCCAGTGAACCCAGACGCACAATCGCCGATTGAATCGATCGACGAGACGAGGGCGCGCCTCGCCGCCGCCCACCCCGCCGGCCACCCGGAAGGGAAGGGCCAGCCGACGCCGAGCCGTAAGGAGCAGGAGGCCGCCAACCGGCGCCCCCTCGTGCCGGACGACCGCAAGCTCGCGGCACGCCAGGCACGTGCCAAGTCCGCGGAGACCCGCGACAGGGCCAGGATCGGCATGGCCGCCGGTGAGGACAAGTTCCTCCCCGTCCGCGAGCGCGGCCCGCAGAAGCGCTTCGTGCGCGACTACGTGGACGCCCGGGTGAACATCGGCGAGTTCATGATCCCGGTGATGTTCCTCGTCATCCTCCTCACGTTCTTCCCCGACCGTAACGTGCAGACCTACGGGATCCTCGCGCTCTGGGCCTTCTTCCTGATCGCCGTCGTGGACTGCACCGTGCTCGGCTTCACCCTCACCCGGAAGGTCAAAGCGAAGTTCGGCGACGCGAAGGCGGAGCGCGTGCGCTGGTATGCGGCGATGCGCGCGCTCCAGCTGCGAGCAATGCGGCTTCCGAAGCCCCAGGTCAAGCGCGGCCAGTACCCCTCCTGAGCATCAGGCTCTCCCTCAGGCCCGTCCCCCCGGGGGCGGGCCTGAGGTGTTCCCCCGTGCGGATGCCGCGGCTACGCGCCGAAGGCACCGTCGCGGATCACGGGGACGCGCAATTCCTCGTCCGTGAGCGACCCGTGCTGGCCGATCATCGACCGGGCGGACTGGTTCGGCTCGCGGGAGTCGTAGTATGCGACGGCCTTCCGCGCGGCCACGATCACGTCGCCGATCCTGGGCAGCACTTCGTCATCGACCCTGCCGAAGAGTCCGGCCGTGACCGCCTCCGCACGCGTGAAGATCCACGCCCGGTCGCCCTCGACCGCGCGCCAGGTTTCGGCCAGCATGGTCGCCGCCTCTGACGCGGACGTTCCGGCGTCGCCGCGGGACTCGTCGAGGTACAGGTAGAGGCAGCGCGGGTCTCCCCCGATGTGCCGCACCGGCGCGACGAGTTCGGGAACGCTGTCGAAGAGCACGTGTTTCGTGGCGGGGACGTCGAGGACGCCGTGGTCTGCGGTGACGATGAGCCCCTCGTCCCGATGCATACCGGCAGCGAAGCGCCCGGCGGCCGAGTCGAGGGCTTCGAGGGCCGCGAGCCATTTCGCGGACTCCCAGCCGTGCGCGTGTGCGGCGACGTCGAGTTCGGGCACGTACAGGTAGACGAGGGCGCGCGACTCGGTGTCCAGCAGGGCACGGGCCGCCGCGAACCGATCGGAGATGCTCTCCGCCGGCACGTAGTGCGCACCACGGAGGGACGCGAGGGTGAATCCGGAGTGGGCGTAGCGCTTCGGGCCGATGGTGAAACTCGGCACACCGTCATCGGCGGCGTGTTCGAAGACGGTACGGGTCCGCTGCCACGTTTCCGGCGGCATCCGTTCGTCCCAGCCACTCAGCTGGTTGACGACCCTGTCGTTGGCGGCGTCGAGGGCCCGGTAGCCGACGAGCCCGTGCCGACCGGGTTCGACCCCGGTGGTCAGGCTCGTGATCGCTGCGGCGGTCGTGGCGGGGAAGACTGTATCGACGACCCCGGCCCTGGTCAGTTTCGACATGAGGTACCGGGCGTGGCCTGCCCGTGCCCGCAGCGAGCTGACGCCGAGGCCGTCGACGAGCACGACGACGGCCTTGTCGACAGCGGCGAGGGCAAGCGCATTCTCCCGGCCGAGGACCGCAGCGTGGCAACTTGACAGGACGTCGGCAAGGCGCAGCGCACTGAATTGGCGGGCCGGTAGCATGGGGGGCATTGGGTCAAGTCTGTCATGGACACGGCCCTGCACTGGCGCGCAGCCTGCGCGCCCACCCGATCGTGCCGCTGGTCCTGCCACCGGAGCACCCCAAGCAGAATTCACGAATGAGTCGCACACCCGCTACCCCGCCCGCAGCATTCACCGAACGCATCGAGGACGTCGATGTCTCGACGGAGATGCAGGGATCGTTCCTGGAGTACGCGTACTCGGTGATCTATTCCCGCGCCCTCCCCGACGCGAGGGACGGGCTCAAGCCCGTGCAGCGCCGGATCCTCTACCAGATGGCCGAGATGGGCCTGCGTCCGGACAAGGGCCACGTGAAGTCGGCGCGCGTCGTCGGCGAAGTGATGGGGAAGCTGCACCCGCACGGTGACACCGCGATCTACGACGCGCTCGTGCGGATGGCCCAGGCCTTCACCCTCCGCGTTCCCCTCATCGACGGCCACGGCAACTTCGGGTCCCTCGACGACGGCCCCGCCGCGCCGCGGTACACCGAGGCGCGCCTCGCAGCCCCCGCCCTCGCCATGACGGAAAACCTCGACGAGGACGTCGTTGACTTCGTCCCGAACTACGACAACCAGCTGACCCAACCGGATGTGCTCCCTGCCGCTTACCCGAACCTGCTCGTCAACGGGGCCGCGGGCATCGCCGTCGGCATGGCGACGAACATGGCGCCGCACAACCTCATCGAGGTCGTCGGCGCGGCGCGGCACCTGCTCGCGCACCCCGACGCGACGCTCGACGAGCTGATGGAATACGTTCCGGGACCCGACCTGCCGACCGGGGGGACGATCGTCGGTCTCTCGGGGATCAAGGATGCCTACCTCACGGGCCGCGGCAGTTTCAAGACCCGCGCCAAGGTCTCCGTCGAGGCCATCACGGCCCGGAAATCGGGCCTCGTCGTGACGGAGCTCCCCTATCTCGTCGGCCCGGAGCGGGTCATCGAGAAGATCAAGGACGGCGTCACCTCCAAGAAGCTCAGCGGCATCTCCGACGTCACAGACCTCACCGACCGCACCCACGGCTTGCGGCTCGTGATCGGCATCAAGACCGGCTTCAGCCCCCTGGCCGTTCTCGAACAGCTCTACCGCTACACCCCCCTCGAGGATTCCTTCAACATCAACGCGGTCGCCCTCGTGGACGGCGGACCGCAGACCCTCGGCCTGCGCGAGCTGCTGTCCGTCTACGTCGGCCACCGGATCGAGGTCGTCACCCGGCGCAGCGCCTACCGCCTGGCCAGGCGCACGGAACGCCTGCACCTCGTCGAGGGCCTCCTCATTGCCATCGTCGACATCGACGAGGTCATCCAGGTGATCCGCACGAGCGACGACACCGAGCAGGCCCGCACGCGCCTGATCGACGTCTTCGAGCTGAGCCACATCCAGGCCGAGTACATCCTCGAACTCCGTCTGCGCCGCCTCACCCGCTTCTCCCAGATCGAACTCGAGGCCGAACGCGACCAGCTCCTCGCCGAGATCGCCCTCCTCGAAGAACTGCTCGGGAGCAAGCAGGCCATCCGCACCCTCGTCTCCGACGAGCTCGCCGCCGTGGCGGAGAAGTTCGGCACCCCGCGCCGCACCCTCCTCACCGAGGCCAAGCCGAGCATCGCCGGCGCCGTCGCCAAACGCAACGCCCCGGTGCTCGAACTCACCGACACGCCGACCAGGGTCTACCTGAGTGCCACCGGTCGCATCGCCAGGGTCGACCTCGCCGCCATCGAGCCCACTGCTGACGACCCCTTCGATCCCGATGCCCTCCCGGCTGGAGACGCCGCGACGGAGACCGGTGACGCGGCATCCGCGCCCCGGACCAGGACCGTGCCCACCCAGCGGCGCAGCAAGCACGACGCCGTGCTCTCCACCCTGGACACGACGAGCCGTGCAGAGGTCGGCGCCGTCACGAGCCGCGGCAGGCTGATCCGGTTCACCCCGGTCGACCTGCCCGTGATGCCGCCCACATCCATCCAGCTCGGCGCCGGCGTGCGCGTGGCCGACTACCTGGGCCTGACCGACAGGTCCGAGACCGTGCTCGCGCTCGTTTCCCTCGAGTCCGACCGCTCCATCGCGCTCGGAACCGCCTTCGGCACCGTCAAGCGCGTCGTCGCGGGCGACTGGGCGAACCGGCCTGACTTCGAGATCATCCAGCTCAAGCCGAAGGACTCCGTCATCGGGGCCGAGCAGGGCACGGAGGACGACGAGCTCGTCTTCGTCACGTCCGACGCCCAGCTCTTGAGGTTCCCGGCCGCATCGGTGCGGCCCCAGGGCCGCCTTGCCGGCGGAATGGCCGGGATCAAACTCGCAGCGGATGCCCGGGCCGTGTTCTTCACGAGTCTCGCGGCCGACGACGCGGAGACGGCCGTCGTCGCCACCGTCGCAGCGTCCAGCCACACCCTCGCCGGAACGGACCCCGGCAGTGCCAAGGTCTCCGAGTTCACCGAATTCCCCGCGAAGGGCCGGGCGACGTCCGGAGTCCGCGCCCACCGCTTCCTCAAGGGGGAAGACGCCATCGCCGTCGCGTGGGTCGGTCCGATGCCCGCCCGCGCGGTCGGTCCGGACGGAGCCCCGCGCACCCTTCCGGAAACCGGGGCCAGGCGGGATGCCTCTGGGACGATGCTCGAAGCTCTGGTCGGCACGATCGGCGCCCGGATCGCCTGAACCGGCCGGCCGGCTCATGCGTCCGGCTCATGCGGCCGGCTCAGACGGCTACAGTGTCCGAATGACTACACTTCCCGGCTCGGTCGTCCTCGTCGTCGGCGCGACCGGCGGCCTCGGCCGTGAAATCGCCCGGCAGCTCTCGGCCGCCGGAGCGACCCTTGTCCTGGCCGGGCGTGACACGGCCAGGCTCGCAGCCCTCGGGATCCCCGGCACGCTCGTCACGGGTGACCTCACCGACGTTTCGGCAGTCGACGCCCTGGTCGCCCGTGCGGTCCAGGCCACCGGAGGACTCGACGGGGTCGTCAACGCGGCCGGTGTCGTGGCCTTCGGGCCGGCACGTGAGCTCGGAGACGCGGCCATGGAGGAACTCTTCGCCGTGAACACGCTCGCGCCCATCCGCCTGCTCCGCGCCGCAGCGGACAGCCTCACGGCATCCGCCGCCGCCGGCAGGGAACCGTTCTTCGTGACCCTCAGCGGTGTCGTGAGCGAGAGCCCGACCGCGGGCCTTGCGGCGTACTCGGCGTCCAAGGCCGCCCTCGCAGCATTCGGACAGGCCGCGGGGCGGGAGCTTCGCCGCAGCGGCATCCGCATGATCGACGCCCGCCCCGGACACACCGAAACCGGCCTCGCCGACCACCCGATCTCAGGCGTCGCGCCGAACTTCCCTGCCGGTCTGCAGCCGGAGGCCGTGGCCGCGCGGATCGTCGGCGCCATCGCCGCCGGGGAGCGCGACCTGCCCAGTTCCGCGTTCGCCCCGCCCGCCTGACCTCCGCAGACCGGCGTTCGCTAGATTGTCGACCAGCCGCCGTCGGACATCAGGACGGCTCCATTGACGTTGGGCGAGTCCTCGCTCAGCAACCAGCAAATGGACGCGGCCAGCTCCTCCGGCTCCGCAGGGGCCGGAATGGTCGTCTGCATGATCGGTCCGAGACGCTCGGCGGCCCACGCGGACAGGAACGGAGCCTCGATGTTCGTCTTCACCGCGCCGGGCGCCACCGCATTGCAGCGCACCCCCTTCGGCCCGTAGAACAACGCCGTACTCTTGGTCAGTCCGATCACGGCGTGCTTGGACGCGCTGTACGTGGTGCCCGATGCCCCCGCGCGGATGCCTGCCTCGCTTGCGATGTTCACGATCCGCCCGAAACCGGCCGAGACCATGCCGGGCAGCACGGCACGCATCAGCCGCATCTGCGAGGTCACGTTCACCCGGAAGACCCGCTCCCACACCTCGTCGGTGATCTCCGCCGTCGGGAGGAACGAGTCCATGATCCCGGCATTGTTGACCAGCCCGTCGACCGTGGGTCCCGCGGCCAGCACGAGCGCGTCGACATCCGCTTGCAGGCTCACGTCGCCGGCCACGCCGACGAGCTCCCCGCTGCCGCTGCTCTGCTCCAGAGCCGCGAGACGCTCCGCCGAGATATCGGCGGCGATGACGCGGGCGCCCTCGCTGAGGAGCCGGAGCGCCGTCGCCCTCCCGATGCCGCTGCCCGCCCCGGTCACGATGACGGTCCGGCCCGTGAACCGTGCCTGCTGGAATCCTGCCTGGTCCGCCTGGGTGCTCATCTGGAATGCCCTCCGCCTTGTGCCGGCGCCAGTGCCGGCAATGTGCGGCGACCATATCACCGTGAACAGGCATTACACGTCGATGCGGTCCCTGCTGAGCTTGTCCGAGCTTTCGATGATGAACTCCTTGCGCGGGGCGACGTCGTTGCCCATCAGGAGTTCGAAGACCTTGCCGGCCTGCTCGGCATCGGCGACCCGCACGCGGCGGAGCATCCGGTGCGAGCGCTCCATCGTCGTCGTCGCCAGCTGGTCCGCGTCCATCTCGCCGAGCCCCTTGTACCGCTGGATCGGGTCCTGGTACCGCTTTCCGCTTTTCTTCAGGGCCGCAAGCACGCTGTGCAGCTCGGGTTCCGAGTAGGTGTAGATGGTCTCATTGGGCTTCGAGCCCGGGTTCATCACGACCACTCTGTGCAGGGGCGGCACCGCGGCGAACACCCGCCCCTCTGTGATCATCGGGCGCATGTACCGGAAGAACAGGGTCAGCAGCAGGGTGCGGATGTGCGCCCCGTCGACATCCGCATCGCTCATGATGATGACCTTGCCGTAGCGCGCCGCCGAGAGATCGAAGCTGCGGCCGGAGCCGGCGCCGATGACCTGGATGATCGAGGCGCACTCGAGGTTGGAGAGCATGTCGGCGACGGATGCCTTCTGCACGTTCAGGATCTTGCCGCGGATGGGCAGCAGGGCCTGGTGCTCGCTGTCGCGCGCGAGCTTGGCGGTGCCGAGCGCCGAGTCGCCTTCGACGATGAACAGTTCGCTGTTCAGCACGTCGTTGCTGCGGCAGTCGACGAGCTTCGCGGGCAGGGAGGAGCTTTCGAGGGCGTTCTTGCGCCGCTGCGTCTCCTTGTGGGCACGAGCGGAAATGCGCGACTTCATCTCCGCGACGATCTTGTCGAGCAGCACGGCCGCCTGCGTCTTGTCGTCGCGCCGCGTGGACACGAAGCGTTCGTTCATCGCCTGGGCGACGACGTTCGCGACGATCGCGCGCACGGCGGGCGTTCCGAGGACCTCCTTGGTCTGTCCCTCGAACTGCGGCTCGGGCAGACGCACGGTGAGCACGGCGGTGAGCCCCGCCATCACGTCGTCCTTCTCGAGCTTGTCAGAACCCATCTTGAGCCTGCGCGCGTTGAGTTCGACCTGGGCCCTGAGGAACTTGATCAGCCCGGCGTCGAATCCGGCCTGGTGGGTGCCGCCCTTGGGCGTCGCGATGATATTCACGAAACTGCGGACGATCGTGTCGTAGCCGGTCCCCCAGCGCAGCGCGATATCGACGGCGCAGTCCCTGACGAGCTCGGTCGGGACCATGGCACCCGTCGGCATCAGCACAGGAACGGTTTCGGTGAACGTGCCGTGGCCGGTGAGGCGCCAGGTGTCCGTGATCGCGGCATCCGTCGAGAGGTGCTCGACGAACTCGGAGATGCCACCCTCGAACCGGAATACCTCGACAACGGGCTCATCGCCACGGCGGTCGTCGATCGACAAGGCGAGCCCGGGAACGAGGAACGCCGTCTGCCTGGCCCGTTCGAGCAGTTCCTCGGTCTGGAACGTCGCGCCCTTGGTGAAGATCTGCCGATCCGCCCAATAGCGGATACGGGTTCCCGTGACGCCTCGACGGACCTTGCCGACCACACGGAGTTCGCTCTGGTGTTCGAAGGGGGTGAAGGGGGCGTCCGGACTCTTCTCCCCGGTGTCGGCGAACAGTCCGGGTTCACCGCGGTGGAAGGACATCGCCCAGGTCTTGCCGTCCCTGTCGACCTCGACGTCGAGGCGCTCCGACAGGGCATTCACGACGGATGCGCCGACTCCGTGCAGTCCACCCGACGCCGCATACGAACCGCCGCCGAACTTGCCGCCGGCGTGCAATTTGGTGAAGACGACCTCGACGCCGGTCAGTCCGGTCTTCGGTTCGATGTCAACGGGGATACCGCGGGCGGTGTCGCTGACCTCGACGCTCGCGTCCGGGTGCAGCACGATGTCGATTCCGGCACCGAATCCGCCGAGCGCCTCGTCGACGGAGTTGTCGATGATCTCCCAGAGGCAGTGCATCAACCCCCGGGAGTCGGTCGAGCCGATGTACATGCCGGGGCGCTTGCGCACGGCCTCGAGGCCTTCGAGGACCGAGAGGTGGCGGGCGGAATAGTCAGAAGAACTCACCGTCCCAAGAATACTGGCCGAGGACCGGGGACTACGCACGTCCGGACGCTCGTGTCTCCGGCAGGGCGATGCCGCCGATGCGGTACTGGGAGGGCAGGACGCCATACCGTGCGCGGAACCCGGCGCGGAGCTCGAAAGCGGACGTGTATCCGGAACGCGTTGCGATGTCGGCGATTGTCAGCCCCGCCGTGCGCGGTGCGAGCAGCAGCTGGGCGGCAGACTCCGCGCGACACCGGCTGATCTCCGCGGCGACAGTACTGCCCCCGCCCTCGAACGCGCGCTGCAGGTGCCGCAGGGAGATCCCCAGCTGGGCGGCAACGACAGCAGGACTGAGATCGCGGTTCCGGTGCCTGGCCTCGATGTGGGCGACGGCGCGCATGCGCAGGCCCGCCCGGAGGTCAGCGCTGTCCATGGCATAACCCTCGCCCTCCAGAAACATGCCGACCACGAGGTCCTCGATCGTCCTCTCTGTGACAGACACTCCGATGGCCGTCGGCGTCCAGGCCGCTTCGACCACCGCGAGCGCCAGGACCCGCAGGGGCGCGGCGAGAGACGCCGAGCGTTCGAGGCGCAGGCGTTCACCCTCGAGCTGGATCCCCCTCGCTATCAGGCGGGCCTGGGGAAGCTGGATGCCGAGTCCGCGCGTGACCTCCGTCGTCTGGACGGACGACGCGACCCCCGCCGGCATCACGTATGCGCTGATCGGGCTGAACCGTTGGGGCGGGTGCTGACCGAGTCCGATCGTCATGCTGCCATTGAGCATGAAACCGACGTGCAGGACCCCCGCGGTGGAATCGGTGCCCCCTGTGTAGCGGAAGGCCGACTGGGTGGCGAGCGTCACCGTCGTGCTGCCGATCGCTTTCCTGATCGCCGAAAAATGAAACACGTCAGAGGCCGGAACCTCGAGGCGCTGCGCGAGGAAGCCGACAGCGTCGTCGGGAAGCGGAACCGGGATGCCGGACTGAACGGTGAGATGCCGCACCGCGTCGCTGGACACCGGCACCCACATCTGAAACCCCTCACTTCTGCTGCGCGATCTCCGCGCGGCCCGCTGCGACGCAGACCTGCGATCCATTCCAGAACCGCAGGCTATCGCCCCCCAAACGGGAACACAATGCAACGCGGAAGAACTCCGGGTTGTCGCCTGACAGCTCCGGACCCGGCACGGCGTTCTTGCGCCAGCACAAGCGCAGTCCTGCGCCAACTCTGCTGGACGCCGGATCAGTGGCCCTAGTCTGACAAGAATTCGCCGGACAGACCCAGACAGAACCAGTCGGAAACCCAGTTGGGAGCGTGAAGGATGTCCTCAGAGACCGTCGTACCCGGGGGTGCCACCCGCCCTGCCGTTGCAGCGTCGTGGTTGCCGTTGGTCGTGGTCGTGCTCACGCAGATTCAGGCGTCGTTCGCGGTGAATGCGTTGACGGTGTCGATGCAGGGCATCACGACGGATCTGAACACTCCAGCGACGAGTGTGGGGACGGCGATCACCGCGGGCACGTTCGCGATGGCGGCGTTCATCCTGCTCGGTGCCAAGCTGGGTGCGAAGTTCGGGTCCCGCCGGGTGTTCCAGATCGCAGTCGTCATCCATGGACTCGCGATGGCGGCCGTTGCCGTGAGTGTGAGTCCGACGATGCTGTTCATCGCGCAGGCCGCGTCCGGTGCGGTGATCGCGTTGATCGCGCCGGCGCTCGTGGTGTTCATCGCGGCGAACTATTCCGGTGAGCAGCAGGCCCGCTCGATCGGGTTCCTCGCGGCGGCCATCCCCGCGGCCGGGGTGCTCGCGCTCCTCATCGCGGGTACCTTCGCGTCCACGATCGGCTGGCGGTATTCCTTCGCCCTGATCGTGGCGCTCGCGGCAGTGAACCTGCTGCTGAGTTTCCGGTTGAAGGTCGTGCCGCCCCAGCCCGCCGTCGTGATCGACTGGGTCGGCGCCGTCCTCGCTGCGGGGTCCATCATCCTGCTGAGCTTCGGGTTCAGCGGCCTGAATTCCTGGGGCGTGGTCCTGGCCACGCCCAGCGCGCCTTTCACGGTCCTGGGGGTCTCCCCTGCGCCGGTCCTGATCCTCCTCGGGGCGATCGGCGGGCAGGCGTTCTTCGTGTGGTTGCGCCGGAGGAAGGCCGCGCACCTGCCGCAGATCTTCGACCTCGAGGTGCTGAAGTCCGGATCCGAGAAGGCGACGACCTTCGCGATGGCGGCGATGCTGTTCGTGGGAACCGCGGCGAACTTCCTGATCCCGCTCTACATCCAGATCGTGCAGGGCCGGTCGAGCTTCCAGACCTCGATCTCGATCATCCCGTACACCCTCTCGATCTTCATCGCCAGCTCCGTCGTGGCCACCCTGTACAAGCGGTACCCGCCGCACCAGATCGCCCGGGTGGGGTTCGTCGTCGTCGCCCTCGGGCTGGTGATCCTCGCCTTCACGATCCGGAACGAATGGGAACAGTTCGCCGTCGTCATCGGCCTCATCATCCTCGGCCTCGGCCAGGGGGCGATTGTGGCGCTCGTGTTCAACACCCTGCTCTCCGCGGCCCCGAAACGCCTCGCCGGAGACGTAGGCGCCTGGCGCGGCCTCGTCCACAACATCTCGGGGAGCGTCGGCATCGCCGTCGCGAGCGTCTTCGCCGTCGGAATCCTCAGCGCGATCGTGGCGTCGAGTGTCGCGAGCAGCCAGGCCCTGCCGCCGGAACTGGTCGCGCAAGTGCCCCTCGACAGTGTGAACTTCGTCACCAACGACCACCTCGAGTCGGTCCTGAGCCAGACATCCGCCACCCCGGAGCAGATTGCAGAGGCCGTGGCCATCAACGAGGACGCGCGGCTCCGTGCCCTGCAGATCTCGCTGCTCGGCCTCGCCGGCATCGCACTCCTCGCGATCATCCCGGCCGGGCGGATGCCGGACTACATTCCCGGGGACATCCCCGCGGCGCTCTCGAGCGGCAAGGAACCGGACGACGACGAGGACGGCCTGGAACGGCCGGCCTCCCGGTCATGAGCAGGCCACGCGGCGACGCCGTTCACCGGCATCCTGGGGCGCAGCCGTGAACGACATCTCGATCACCCTGCTCGTGCTTCTCGCCGCGATCGTGCTCTTCGTCTGGAACGCGGTTCCCGCGGAGATCGTCGCCATCGGCGTCGCGCTGTCGCTTTTCCTGACCGGGGTGATTTCTTTCGAGCAGACCCTGGCGGGGTTCGGCGACCCGGTCATCGTCTTCATCGCCGCCCTGTTCGTCGTCAGCGAAGCACTCGACGCGACCGGGGTGACCACCTGGGCCGGCCAGCAGCTCACCAAACGCACCGGAACGAACCGGCGCATCATCGTGACGTTCGTGATGCTGCTCGTTGCGGTCGTCACCGCCCTGATCAGCGTCAACGGCGCCGTCGCGTCCCTGCTCCCGATGGTCGTCGTGCTCGCGATCCGGATTCGGCAGCCTCCTTCCCAGATGCTGATGCCACTCGCCTTCGGCGCACATGCCGGGTCGCTTCTCGTCCTGACCGGAACCCCGGTCAATGTGCTCGTCTCCGAGCTCGCGGTCAGCACGGGCCATACACCGTTCGGATTCTTCGAATTCGGCCTCGTCGGCCTCCCGCTCGTCGTCGGAACCATCCTGATCACCGTGTTCCTCGGCCCGAGGCTCCTGCCCAACCGAACCGCCCAGGTCGCGCCCAAGGATCTCAGCGACCACGCGCGTACCCTCGCAGCCCAGTACTCTCTCGCGGACGCGGGAAGCCTGCTGGGCCGGAAGAACGGTGTCACAGAGGTCGTCATCGCACCACGCTCGTCCTTCGTGGGTGAAAGCGTCTTCACGGGAATGGTGACGGACAGTGGGGAACTCGTCGTCATCGCGATCCAGCGGAGCGGGGAGGACCTGACGGATGCCGTCCTCGCCGCTGGAGACGTGCTGCTGCTGCGCGGCCCGTGGCAGGCGCTCGACCGGAACACCGCAGACCCCAACGTCGTCGTCGTCGACGCACCCCAGCTGATCCGTCGCCAGGCCGTGCCGATGGGCCCGCGCGCAACGACCGCCCTCGTGATCCTCGCCGGCATGGTCGTCCTGCTTGCCACCGGGATCGTGCCTGCGGCGGTTGCAGCCCTGACCGCTGCGGCGGCGATGGTCCTCCTGCGCGTGCTCACGGTCTCCCAGGCGCACCGCTCGATCTCCTGGACGACCCTCATCCTCGTCGGCGGGATGATTCCGCTGTCGACCGCCATCCAGGTCTCCGGCGCTGCCGACGTCATCGCGAACGGGCTCGTCGCCGCAGTGGGCACCTCGAGCCCCTATCTGCTGCTCTTCGGTATCGCCGTCGTCACGAGCGTGCTCGGGCAGCTGATCAGCAACATGGCCACAGCACTCATCCTTGGTCCGATCGCCATCGCGATCGCAACCGAAACGGGGATCTCACCGCTCCCCCTGCTGATGGGCGTCACGGTCGCAGCGGCAGCATCGTTCCTCACCCCGGTCGCGACCCCGGCGAACACCATGGTGATGGGGCCTGGAGCGTACCGCTTCGGCGACTACTGGAAGCTCGGGCTGCCCCTCCTGCTGCTCTTCGTCGCCGTTGCCACCTTCCTGGTTCCAGTCTTCTGGCCTTTCCACCCCTGACCTGACCCGACCACAACACCACGAACACCACCCCGGTTAAACCACTCGAGAGGAACACCATGGCATTCGGACGACGTTCACGCGGACTCGCGGCAAGTGCGGCACGCACTGCCGTCATCGTCGGAACAGCAACCGCGACGAGCAATGCCGTTCACGGCTCCGCCGCACGCAAGCAGGCGGCCGCTGCGGCAGCCGCCCCGGCCGTCGCTGCGCCCATCGCTGCGACGGCGCCTGTCGCCATCCCGCCAGCGGCACCCCAGGAGGACATCATCAGCAAGATCGAGCGCCTCGCTGCTCTGCACACTGCCGGCGCCCTCACCGATGCGGAATTCGCCCTGCTCAAGGCCCAGGCGATCGCGTAGACCGCGCATGTCCCTCGGCACATACAAACTCATCCCGGAATCGTTCACCCGGACGCCATCCCAGACTCCGGCCTCCGCTGTCGGAATCCTCGTCGTCTCCGAGGTGCCGGTCGGTCTTGACGCCGTCGGATTCCTCATCGGCCCGGATGGCCCCCTTCCCCTGACGCTGGGTGCCGAACGGGCCACCCTCGTCTCTGCCGGCTTCACCGGCAGCATCGGGCAGACCCTGCTTCTCCCCCAACCGAACGGTCCGATCTTCATCGTCGTCGGTGCCGGACCCGCAGATGCCCAGGATGCGGATCTCCTGCGCGACGTCGCGGCCACCTTCGCGCGGGCGGCCCAGCGCTATCCCCGGATCGCACTCGCGATCGGCGACACCTTCCCCCTCGACGCTGCGACCGTCGGCCAGGCGGTCGTCGAAGGGGTCCTGCTCGCCCGCTACCGATACGTCGAGCTGCAGCCTTCCTCCGACCATTGCGCGCTCGTCACCCTCGACATCGTCCTCGACACCCCGAGTACCGGCTCCGGGGTCGCGGATCAGGCTCGCGTTGGGGTCCGTGTCGGCGAGATCACCGCACGCGCCACAAATCTCGCCCGGGACCTGGCCAACACTCCGCCGAGTCACCTCACCGCCACCGATCTCGGCACCATCGCGATCGGCCTCGGCCTCGAACACGGGCTGGCCATCGATGTCTTCGACAAGCAGCAGATCATCGAGCTGGGCTGTGGCGGTCTCCTCGGCGTGAATGCCGGAAGCGTCGAAGAGCCACGGATCATCAAGGTGACGTACTCTCCCCCGCCAACGGTCGGTGCGGCGCCAACGGACGGTGAGGCGCCTCCCGCCCACCTCGCGCTGGTCGGCAAGGGCATCATGTACGACTCCGGCGGGATCTCGCTGAAGCCCTCCGACCCGATGCACCTGCTGATGAAGATGGACATGGCCGGCGCCGCCGCCGTCCTGGCCATGATGACGGCACTCCGCGCCCTGGACTGCGCGTCCGCGGTGACCGCCTTCCTGATGTGCACGGACAACATGCCGGGCGGCTCCGCCATGAAGCTCGGCGACGTCCTCACCATCCGAGGCGGAACCACCGTCGAGATCAAGAACACCGACGCGGAAGGCCGCCTCGTCATGTCCGATGCCCTGGTCCTGGCCGGCGAGGAGAATCCGGACGCGATCATCGACGTCGCTACGCTCACCGGGGCCGCGCTGATGGCCCTGGGCACGCACACGGCCGCCGTCTTCGGAAACAACCAGGCCCTCGTCGACCGCGCCATCGCCGCGTCTCGCGCTACGGCGGAGTCGATCTGGCAACTGCCGCTCGAACACCGCTACCGACCCCAGTTGAAGTCCGACGTCGCCGACCTGTCGAACATGGGCGGCAAGTACGCCGGGGCGACGGCCGCCGCCCTGTTCCTCGCCGAGTTCGTCAAGGACGTGCCCTGGGCTCACCTCGACATCGCGGGTACCATGCAGTCGGAAACAGACGAGCTATGGAATACCAAGGGGGCGACGGGGTTCGGCACCCGGCTGCTGATCGACCTCGCACTGAACTTCGCGGCGGACAGCATCGCGCCGACCCGGAACACCCGCTGAGGCACCCGGATGCAGGATCTCGAAACCGTCGCTCTCGTCCTGATCATGGTGCACGTGATCGTCGGCTTCACGGCCACCGTGCTCGTGTCGGCGAACCGGTCGCCCGCGAGCGCGATCGCCTGGGTACTCACGATCGTCTTCATCCCCTACCTCGGAGCCGTCGCGTTCCTGCTCGTGGGGTTCGGACGGCTCCCCGCCCCTCGGCGGGACAAGCAACGCGAGGTCAACGAACTCATCCTGTCCCGGACGGAAGGGTTCCACCAGGTCAGCCACCGCGAACAGTGGCCGCAGTGGCTGCCGTCCGCGGTCCAGCTCAATGTCAACCTCGGTGCGCTGCCCATGGTCGGCGGCAACCGAGCCGCCTTGCTTCCGGACTACGAAGGATCCCTTGCTGCCATGACGGCGGCCGTCGACACCGCGACGGAGTACGTGCACGTCCAGTTCTACATCCTCGTGCTCGACAGCGTCACGGAGCCGTTCTTCGACGCGCTGCGCCGGGCGATCGCGCGGGGTGTCACCGTCCGGGTGCTCTCAGACCATCTCTCCGGGTTCCTCCTGCCCCGGCGGGCCGAGACACTCGCCGCCCTGTCGGACATGGGCGCCGAATGGCACGCCATGCTCCCGCTCCGGCCGTTGCGCGGGCACTGGCAACGACCCGACCTGCGCAACCACCGCAAACTCGTCGTCGTCGACGGTCGGATCGGGTTCACCGGTTCGCAGAACCTGATCGACCCGACCTACCTGAAGAAGAAGAATCTCGCGAGAGGCCTGCGCTGGCACGAGCTCATGGTGCGGCTCGACGGGCCGGTCGTCCGGGAGCTCGACGCCGTCTTCGTCACCGACTGGTACAGCGAGACGGATGCCCTGCTCCCGCTCGACACGACCCCGCTGCTGCTCGAGCCCCGGGTGGAGCACCTGGACGCGCAAGTCGTCCCGAGCGGGCCGAGTTTCGAGAACGACAACAACCTGAAGCTCTACGCCCTGCTGATCCACAAGGCCGAACGCCGGGTGAGTATCACGAGCCCGTATTTCGTGCCGGAGGAGTCCACGCTCCTCGCGATCATCACCGCGGCGTCGCGCGGACTCGACGTCGAGCTGTTCGTCTCCGCTGTCGGAGACCAGGCCCTCGTCTACCACGCCCAGCGGTCGTACTACGAGGCATTGCTGCGCGCAGGCGTCTCCATCTACCTGTACCGAGCCCCGACGGTGCTGCATGCCAAGCACTTCACGATCGATGATGACATCGCCGTGATCGGATCGAGCAACATGGACATCCGCTCATTCCGTCTCAACATGGAGATTTCGGTGCTCGTCCACGGACGGGACTTCACAACCGGCATGCGGCTCGTCGAAGACGGCTACCGGGCCAACAGCGTCAGGCTCGAACTAGCCGACTGGCTCGCACGGCCGGTCACCCAGAAAATCGGTGACAGCCTGGCGCGACTCACCTCCTCACTGCAGTGAGCAATCCGCTACGCGGTAAGCGAAATGTAACCGAATCGACTCCTTATCGAGGCTCGGCCGTGTTTGTATAGGACCAAGTTCAATTGGTATCGCTTGGTATCAGTCTGGAGGAGGAAAAAAATGTCCCAGATCGCAGCACATGGTGCCATCGAAAACCAGAGCGCCACGCACCAGCTCACGGCCGCCGACAGGTGTGACGCGTGTGGCGCGCAGGCGTACATTCGCGTCAGCGTCAACAACAGCGAACTGATGTTCTGCGCCCACCACGGTCGCAAGCACCAGGAAAAACTCTCCGCCATCGCGGACAGCTGGCACGACGAGTCCAGCAGGCTCCTCGAAGACCAGCGTTCGTAACGCGACAGGCAGTACGACCGGAAACGGCGTCGACGCGACTGAGGTCGCGGCGGCGCCGTTTTCTTGTCCGCTGTGCCTCTAGGAGTCCGCGTCGAGGCTGAGGGTGGAGACCACGACGGCCGTCGCGGCCTCCGCGATCGCATCGGCGGCAGCTGCGCGCTCCGAACGCACATAGACGCCGCCTGCCCGCGTGACGGCTGCGGAGAGGATATGGTCCGCCAGACCCGGATTGCGGGCGAGGACCGGACCGTGCAGGTGCGTGCCGAGGAAGCTCCCCATTCGGAGACCCTCCGTCTTCGCCCCGTTGCCCACGCCGCTGAGCACCCGGCCGAGAACGGATGCCTCCGCTCCGACGTAGCTGCGGGCGTGGTTCTCGAAGCCCACGAGCCGGCCGAACGCTGATTCGACGACAAGGTCGCCCGTCGCACGCTCCGCGAGCGGGACAGCACGCCCCGCGACGAGACCGAGACCTTCGACGACGCTGCCGTCCGCGAGTTCGACTCCCCAGCTCAGGAGTTCCCAGCCGGTTCCGACCGCGAGCACGGGAACGCCCGCCGTTGTCCACGCGCGCAGAGCATTGACCAGGGGGGCCAGGAGATCGCGCGTCGCCAGGAGGTCGGAGTCGTTTCCGGAACCGATCACGATCGCGTCGACCTTGCTCGGGAGTTCCTCGAGCGACCTGACCGGCACGATGGTCGCGTCGAAGCCGGCCCAGCGGGCGCGCTGTGCGAGCACGCGTGCGTTGGCGGCGTCCCCGTTGGTGTCGAGGAGTTCGGGAAGCACGGAAAGTATCGTGAGTGCGCGCATGGCTCAACCCTCCCGGTTCGAGGCGAGGCCGAGGTGTGCGCGGGTGCGCCGCATCGAATCCGCCGAGAAGATGATGGTCTTGATGCCGTGCTCCGGATCCGGCAGGGCCAGGAAGTCGTCGAGTGCCCGGCCGAGGTCTGGCTCGATCCGGTCGACGACAACCCCGTCGTATGCGAGCTGCAGTGCAATGTCGTGGGCCTTCGATCCAGACGCGATCAGCACCCGGCCGAGGCCGGAGGTGTCGACCGGCCAGAAGTATGACGGATCGCGGACATCGGACCCGATAGCGACCAGGACCTGGTCGAGGCCGGGTTCGAGGCTGTCGACGTTGAGCTGGAAGCTCGCCGGGTTCTGCACGAGCACGAACTCGACGCGGCGGCCGCGGACGGTGACGATCTCGCCCCTGCCGAAGACGGGCGGGATCGCGGATACGGCGGCGCAGGCCGTTGCCGCGTCGAAGCGGTCCCCGAGAGCGGCCCGGGCGGCCGCGATCGCGGTGAGTGCGTCCACGGCGTAGTGCACGCCGCGCGCAGGCAAGCCGAGGTCGAAGGACCGGCCGTCGAGCAGGACCGAAGCCGAGCGACCGGAGACGCGCGTGAGCAGGATGCCGCCGACCGGCGGCATCCGCTCGGACGCGGTCACGCTGTAGCCGAGACCGCGCGGGTTCTCCGCGAGGATCTCCGCCGTCACACCGTAGCGGGCCACGGCGGCCGGGCCGTCGAGGTGGTCGACGAGGCCGAGGAGGGACGCGTCGTCTGCGTTGATGACGACGGTCCCGCTCGCACGGTTCGCGATCCTGGCCAGCATGGCCACGACCATGTCGGAGTCGTGGAAACGGTCGATCTGGTCGACCATGACGTTCGTCAGTGCCACGACCCGGGGGTTGAGCGTCGCCGAGATGAGGGCGCCGTGCCCCTCATCCATTTCGAGCACGGCCATGTCACCGTGGATCCGACCGGTGAGGCTGACCTCCTCGAGCAGGGCGGAGGTGAGTCCCTGGCTGATGTTGGCGGTCGACTGGTTCGTGAACACCGTGACGCCGTGCGCACGGAGGGCCGCGACGAGCATCTTGGTGGTCGTGGACTTGCCGCTCGAGCCGGACACGAT
This sequence comes from Cryobacterium glucosi, assembly GCF_004402235.1. Lineage (GTDB taxonomy): Bacteria > Actinomycetota > Actinomycetes > Actinomycetales > Microbacteriaceae > Cryobacterium > Cryobacterium glucosi. Next base: position 91,413 of record NZ_SOFS01000012.1, on the reverse strand, counting down.
CACGAGACCGTCTGGAAAGCCGTTCAGAACGCTCGCGAGGAACCCCGGAGCGATCTTGTTGACGACGAGGCCGGGAACCGCGGATCCCCCGCCCGGCTTTCGCCAGCGCGCGAGGACCCGCACAGTTCGGCCGACCAGGATTGCCGGTGCATAGCGCACGGGATTCTATTCGAGGTAGTCGCGTAGTGACTGCGACCGCGACGGGTGACGCAGCTTGGCCATCGTCTTGGATTCGATCTGGCGGATGCGCTCGCGGGTCACTCCGAAGGTGTCACCGATCTGGTCGAGCGTCTTGGGCATGCCGTCGCCGAGGCCGAAGCGCATCCGGATCACGCCGGCTTCGCGCTCGGAGAGCGAGTCGAGCAGGCTCTCGAGCTGCTTCTGCAGCATGGTGAATCCGACGGCGTCCGCGGGGACGACGGCCTCGGTGTCCTCGATGAGGTCACCGAATTCGCTGTCGCCGTCTTCGCCGAGCGGGGTGTGCAGGGAGATCGGTTCGCGGCCGTACTTCTGCACCTCGACGACCTTTTCCGGGGTCATGTCGAGTTCGCGGCTCAGTTCTTCCGGCGTGGGTTCGCGACCGAGGTCCTGGAGCATCTGGCGCTGCACGCGGGCGAGCTTGTTGATGACCTCGACCATGTGCACGGGAATGCGGATGGTACGGGCCTGGTCGGCCATGGCGCGTGTGATCGCCTGGCGGATCCACCACGTGGCGTATGTGGAGAACTTGAAGCCCTTGGTGTAGTCGAACTTCTCGACGGCGCGGATCAGTCCAAGGTTGCCTTCCTGGATCAGGTCGAGGAACTGCATTCCACGGCCCGTGTAGCGCTTGGCGAGCGAGACGACGAGGCGCAGGTTCGCACCCAGAAGGTGGCTCTTGGCGCGCGCGCCGTCCTTGGCGACCCAGAGGAGTTCGCGCCCGAGCGCACTCTTCTTTTCCGCGTCGGTCATCTGGGACATCTTGTCCTCTGCGAACAGCCCGGCCTCGATGCGCATGGCGAGCTCGACCTCTTCGGCCGCGTTCAACAGGGCGACCTTGCCGATCTGCTTCAGGTAGTCCTTGACGGGGTCTGCCGTTGCGCCGGTGATGGCGCTCGAGTAGACGGGGACCTCGTCCTCGTCGTCGACGAGGGACAGGACGAGCGCGCCGCTCGGGAGGGGCTCCGTCGGCGTCTTCTTGCCGTGGTCGTCGTCGTTGTGGTCGTCTTCGACCTCATCGTGACCGTTCAGGTCGTCGTGGTCGTCCGCGCCGGCCTTGGACTTCGCGCCGGCCCGCTTGCGCGGCGTGCGGTGCTCGTCATCGTCGTCGTCATCGTCGTCGTTGCCTGAACCGGCAGCAGCGACGGCGGCGGCATCGGATGCAGCTGCCGCTGCGGCTGCCTTCGCGACGGCGGCCTTGGTGGGGGCGCGCTTGATGGCGGGGGCCTTCGCCGCTGCCTTGCGGGCCGGGGCCTTGGCGGGGGCCTTCTTCGCGGCATCCGTCTCGGCAACGGTGGTCTCTTCGGTTGGCTCGGTCTTTGTGCGGGTTGCCATTCGAACACCTCTCATGCCGTCGGGTGTGCACCGGCGGCGCTGCCCGCAGGTGCGGTGAACCGGGGGAAACGGTCCGTGCGCCAAGCCGGGCAGATATGGATTTTGGGCAGTACTAGGACCCATGTCAAGTCCCGGGCTGCGCACCATCAACTGGTAACGGTGCACCCAGGACCAGAACGGGCCCTATTGACAATTATTGCATGCTTTGTGTATATAACGAGCCAGTTCAGGGCCTCTCGAACACGCTCAGCGCGAACGCGGACGCCGCCAGGCCCGCGCCACGGCGATCCAGAGGGGCGCCACCTCGACGCCCTCGTCGCGGGACAACAGGAATCGGGTGCGGCGCCGGGCGCGGAGCAGGAACACGACGCCGATCCCGACGACCAGGAACTGCACGAGGAAGGCGACCCGGAAGGATTCCAGGGAGTACAGGTTGCTCGGCGCTCCCCCGGCGACTCGCCAGCCATTCTGCAGGTCGAGCAGGACCCCGATCAGGTACACCATCACGAAACTCGCCGTGAAGCCGCCGACGTTCACGACGCCGTTGGCCGAGCCGTGGCTGCGTTTCGGATTGAAGCTGCGAGCGAAGTCGAACCCGATCAGGGAGCCGGGGCCGCCGATTCCGAGGGTGACGAGGAGTAGGACGATGAGCCAGAACGGTGGCGTTCCCGGCCAGGCGAGGACGACGGTCCAGGCCGCCGCCATCAGGATGACAACGGCGAGCACGATGTTGCTGCGGCGCTGGGGGTAGCGTGCGGTGAGGATGCCCAGGATGGGGCCGAAAACCATGCCGGCCGCGACGAGCACCATCAGCATCGAGGCGGCAAGAGCGGGGTCGTAGCCGAGGCCGTAGACCATGAAGGGGAAACCCCAGAGCATGCTGAAAACGGTTCCTGGCGACTGTGTCACGTAGTGCGACCAGAATCCGAGCTGCGTTCCCGGCCTGCGGAAGCTCTTCTTGAGCAGCACGAGCGCCTCCCGCAGGCTCGTCGGCCGAGCCTCGTCCGTCGATCCCACCGGCCGGTCCTCGATCACGACGATCACGACGACGAGCGCGACGACGGCGACGGATGCCGCGGACAGGAACGCGGGCGTCCAGCCGAAGGTGTGCAGCACCCAGGCGAGCGGAACGGCGGAGAGGACCTGGCCGAGCTGGCCGATGTTGCCGAGCCACTGCGAAAGCTGGGGCACAAGGGGGCCGTCGAACCAGGATCCGATCAGGCGGATCATGGAGATGAAGATGGCGGCGTCTCCCGCACCGACGAGCATCCGACCGGCGACGGCGGCGGTGATGTCGGTGGAAAACGCGAGGGTGACCTGTCCGCCGATCATCAGCGTTGTCCCGACGATCACGAGGATCCGGGGTCCGAACCGGTCGATGAGCACCCCGACAGGCACCTGCGCCGCTGCGTAGACCACGAGCTGCACGACGGCGAGGCTGGAGAGCAGCGCGGCGGTGCCGCCGAAGCGCTCAGACGCCGCGACTCCGGCGACGCCGAGCGACGTGCGCTGCAGGACTGCCGATAGGTACGCGAACGACCCGATAGAGAAGATGAGCCAGGAGCGACGGGAGTTCATTGCTCCCAATCTATCCGGTCCGGGCCGTTCCTCGGCTCAGGCGCCCGTGCCGTCGTCGCGGCTGCGGCGGGTCGCGAGGAAGTTCTCGAGTTCTGCTGCGATCTCGTCGGCGCTGGGAAGCTCGCCATCTTCATCGGTCAGGGGCGACCGCACGCTGCTGCCCTCCATGTAGGTGTCGTAGCGTTCCTCGAGGGTGCCAACGAGCTTCGCGAGCTCCGGGTTCTCGCGCACCTGTTCGTCGATCCGATTGATGAAATCGCGATTCTGCTCGCGGAGCTGGTCCGTCGGGAAGATCAGGCCGGTTGCCGCGCTCGTGCTCTCGAGGGCGGACAGCGCTGCAGCCGGGAATTCGGTGTCTGCGAGGTAGTGCGGGACGAGCAGCACGAACCCGACGACCGCGGCGCCGCTCTCGTGCAGGCGCAACTCCACGAGGTGCAGGACATTGGACGGAACCTGGGTGTGCGGACGCCAGACGGACATGCCCTCGATCAGGTCTGAGCGGGTGCCGCTCACGGTGACGCCGATCGGGCGGGTATGCGGAACCGGCATCGGGATCGCGTGCACCCACGTCGTCGCTGCGACGCGGAAACGCTTGCCGATCTCGAGGACGGCGGCGGTGAACTGCTCCCAGCGGAAGTCCGGTTCGAAACCGGACAGCAGCAGGAACGGCTGGCCGATCTCGTCGTGCGCGAGGTAGAGCCGAAGCACCGGCGGCTGGTAGCCGGTGAGGTGGTCGCGATCGAAGTAGATGATCGGCCGCCTGGCCCGGTAGTCGAGGAGGACATCCGCGTCGAAGGACGCGATCAGCGTGTGGGTGAGGTTTCCGAGAAGGTATTCGGTGAACTGCGCCACCGCTCCCCCGGCGTCTGCGAACCCGGTCAGGCCCGCGACGAGGTTCAGGCCCTCGGGCACGGATGCCGATTCAGCCGTCAGCTCGTAGATGTCACCAGGATCGCGCATGCCGTTAACACTAGGCCGCGTCCTCGCGGCCGGGTGGGAATCCGCGGGTCCCCGCATAGTGCCGTAAGCGAACAGGCCGTGCAGGCATCACCGGCCGAACGGGTCGCACAGGGGCGGCCAGTAGCATCGAAGGATGACCGCTCCCGTTCTCTCCGTGTCCGCACAACCCGCCATCGAATCAACCGCCGACGTCCTCATCGTGGGCGCGCTCCAGTCCGCAGACTCCGCGGTGCTCTTCGCCGACCCGGCGTTCGCGGCCCTGTCCGCCGTCCTCGCCGACCTCGGCGTCACGGGCGCACGGGACCAGGTGGTCCGCATTCCGGCATCCGTCGGCGGCGCGCGCACGATCGCAATCGTCGGACTCGGCAAGGACGCCGGTGTCGACGCCCTGCGCGCGGCCGCCGGTTCCGCCGTCCGCCAGCTGACCGGCGTCGAGAGCGTCGCCTTCGCGTTCCCGCTCGCGAGCACCGCCGAGCTCACCGCCGTCGTCGAGGGCGCCGCGCTCGGAGCCTATTCGTACACGGAGTACCGCCAGGCGTCCCTCGCGGGCACCCGGCTTCCCGCCGGCCGCGTCACCGTGCACAGTGCGCTCGACGGAACGGACGCCGTCGCCCACGCCCTCGTCGTGTCGGAGGCCGTCGCCCTCGTCAAGGACCTCGTGAACATGCCGGCGTCCGATCTGTACCCCGAGGCGCTCGCCGACCGCGCAGTCGCCGCCGCCGCAGACCTGCCCGTCACGGTCAGGGTCTGGGACGAGGCCGAACTCGCCGCCGACGGTTTCGGCGGCATCGCCGGCGTCGGCCAGGGTTCCACCCGTCCGCCGCGCCTGGTCAAGGTCAGCTACGCGCCTGAAACCGCGAGCCGTCACATCGCCCTCGTCGGCAAGGGCATCACCTTTGACACCGGCGGACTCTCCCTCAAGCCGGCCGGCTCCATGGTCGGCATGAAATACGACATGACCGGCGCTGCAACGGTGCTCGCTGTCGTGCTCGCCGCGGCCCGCCTCTCCCTCGACGTGCGCATCACTGCGTGGCTCTGCATCGCGGAGAACATGCCGTCCGGCAATGCGATCCGCCCGAACGACGTTCTTCGCATCCGCGGCGGCCGCACGGTCGAGGTGCTCAACACGGATGCCGAGGGTCGTCTCGTCCTCGCCGACGGGCTTGTCGCAGCGGGTGAGGAAGAACCCGACGCGATCATCGATGTCGCCACCCTGACGGGAGCCGCCATCGTCGCCCTCGGCAACCGCTACTACGGCGTCATGGGTGAAGACGCCCTCGTCGCCCGCGTGCTCGCCGCCGGTGCCGGTGTCGGTGAACAGCTGTGGGCGATGCCGCTCCCCGACGAGCTCCGCTCCACGCTGAACTCCGACGTCGCCGACATAGCGAACGCCAAGATGGGCTCGAGTGCCGGCGGAATGCTCCTCGCCGCCGTCTTCCTGCGCGAGTTCATCGGGACCCGCGGGACCGGGGACGATGCCGTGACCATCCCCTGGGCGCACCTCGACATCGCCGGACCTGCGCACAACACCGGAGGCGGCTGGGGCTTCACGAACGCGGGTCCCACCGGCGTTTCGGTGCGCGCTTTGCTGCGTCTGGCCGAGGACTTTTCGCGCCCGTAGTACAGTCGAGGTGGCATGGGGAAGAAAGCGCCCGGCTCACGGGTGTCATCGATTCCCGTCCCGCAGACTTTTTGTGCTTTTCCGCTTGTGAGTACGCGCTTGTGTCCAGCGCCCGTATGTGAATAAAAGGGAGTCCCTGAGTGTCGGAACAGAATTTTGACCTTGTCGTTCTCGGTGGAGGAAGCGGTGGCTACGCAGCAGCGTTGCGCGCCGTCCAGCTCGGCCTGACCGTCGGCCTGATCGAGAAGGGAAAACTCGGCGGCACCTGCCTGCACGTCGGGTGTATCCCGACGAAGGCCCTGCTGCACTCGGCCGAGGTGGCCGATGTCAGCAGGGACGCCGCGAAGTACGGCGTGAAGACCCAGTTCGAGGGCATCGACATGGCGACCGTCACGGCCTTCCGTGAGGGAATCGTCGCATCCAAGTACAAGGGCCTCCAGGGCCTGATCAAGGCACGCGGCATCACCGTCATCCAGGGCGAAGGCCGCCTCGTGGCGCCGAACACCGTCCAGGTCGGCGACGACCGCATCGTCGGCAAGAACGTCGTCCTCGCCACCGGCTCGTACTCGCGATCCCTCCCGGGCCTCGAGATCGGCGGCCGCGTCATCACGAGTGAGCAGGCCCTCGAGTTGAACTTCGTCCCGAACAAGGTCGCCGTGCTCGGCGGCGGCGTCATCGGAGTCGAGTTCGCGAGCGTCTGGAAGTCCTTCGGTGCAGACGTCACCATCATCGAGGCGCTGCCGCACCTCGTCCCGAACGAAGAGGAATCGGTCTCCAAGCAGCTTGAGCGCGCCTTCCGCAAGCGCGGGATCGAGTACTCGCTCGGCATCCGTTTCCAGAGCGTGACCCAGCACGAGAACGGCGTTGTCGTCACCCTCGAGAACGGCTCGACCGTCGAGGCCGAGATCCTGCTCGTCGCCGTCGGACGCGGACCCGTCACGGCCGGACTCGGCTTCGACGAGGTCGGCGTGGCGATGGATCGCGGCTTCGTCCTCACGGACGAACGCCTCGCGACGAACATCCCCGGCGTCTACGCCGTCGGCGACATCGTTCCCGGCCTGCAGCTCGCGCACCGCGGCTTCCAGCAGGGCATCTTCGTCGCCGAGGAGATCGCCGGCCTCAACCCGATCATCGTCGAAGACCTGAACATCCCGAAGGTCACATACTGCGACCCCGAGATCGCGTCCGTCGGCTACTCCGAGGCGAAGGCCTCCGAGAAGTTCGGCGCAGACCAGGTTTCGTCCTACGAGTACAACCTCGGCGGCAACGGCAAGAGCTCGATCCTCGGCACGAGCGGTTCGATCAAGGTCGTCCGGGTCAACGACGGCCCGATCGTCGGCATCCACATGATCGGCGCGCGCGTCGGCGAGCTCATCGGCGAAGGCCAGCTCGTCGTGAACTGGGAGGCGTACCCGGAGGACATCGCCCCGTTCCTGCACGCGCACCCGACCCAGAACGAAGCGCTCGGCGAGGCATTCCTGGCCCTGGCCGGGAAGCCCCTCCACGCGATGTAGCCGTTTCCAGGCTACCGACCGTCTATAAGCTAAGTACAGATCACATAATGGTTTTGAAGGAGACAAACGCATGAGCGAATCCGTTAGCCTTCCGGCACTCGGTGAGAGTGTCACAGAGGGTACGGTTACCCGCTGGCTGAAGAACGTGGGCGACCGCGTCGAGGTCGACGAGCCCCTGTTGGAAGTATCGACCGACAAGGTGGACACGGAGATCCCGTCCCCCGTTGCCGGCATCATCGAAGCGATCCTGGTTCAGGAGGACGAAACCGTCGAGGTGGGTACCGCCCTGGTCCTGATCGGTGACGGTTCGGCCGCCGCCGCTCCCGCACCGGTCGCAGCTCCCGTGGTCGAGGCCCCGGCCGCGGCTCCCGTGGTCGAGGCGCCTGCAGCCCCCGCTCCCGTCGCAGCCCCGGTCTACGCACCCGCCCCGGTCGCAGCACCTGTCGCCCAGCCGGTCTACGCCCCGGTCCCCGTCGCAGCACCGGCACCGGTCTTTGCGCCGGTTCCCGTTGCGGCTCCGGCAGCGGTCGCAGCGCCTGCGCCCGTCGCGGCACCCGTCGTGGCAGAGCCCGCCGTCTCCCGTGGCTCCCACGCAGGCACCTCCGGCTACGTGACCCCGATCGTCCGCAAGCTCGCGAACGAGGCCGGCGTCGACCTGTCCAGCGTCACCGGAACCGGTGTCGGCGGACGTATCCGCAAGCAGGACATCACGGCAGCCATCCCGGCCGCCGGCGCCGCGGCATCCGCCCCGGCATTCGAGGTCTCGCCGCTGCGCGGCACCTCCAAGCCGATGTCCCGGCTCCGCAAGGTCGTCGCCGAGCGCGCCGTCATCTCGATGCAGTCGTCGGCCCAGCTGACGACCGTCGTCGAGGTCGACGTCACGCGCGTCGCGATCTTCCGCGACAAGGTCAAGTCATCCTTCTTCGAGAAGACCGGCAACAAGCTGTCCTTCCTGCCGTTCTTCGCCCTCGCCGCCGCAGAAGCACTCCAGGCGAACCCGATCATCAACGCCACGATCGACGGCGACACGATCGTGTACCCGGCTCAGGAGAACATCAGCATCGCCGTCGACACCGAGCGCGGTCTGCTCACCCCGGTCGTGCGCAACGCCGGCGAACTCGACCTGGCCGGATTCGCGGCCCAGATCGCCGACCTCGCCCAGCGCACGAGGGACAACAAGCTCAAGCCCGACGAGCTGTCCGGTGGAACCTTCACGCTGACCAACACCGGTTCGCGCGGGGCACTGTTCGACACCCCCGTCGTGTTCCTGCCGCAGAGCGCGATCCTCGGAACGGGCGTCGTCTACAAGAAGCCGCTCGTCGTGACGAGCGGTGGCCTCGACGCCATCGCGATCCGCTCCTCGGTCTACCTGGCGTTGTCCTACGACCACCGCATCATCGATGGCGCGGATGCCTCACGCTTCCTCGTCACGATGAAGCAGCGTCTCGAGGCGGGCGACTTCGAAGCCAACCTCGGCATCTGAGTCGGCCAGTCGGCATGTCCGGCTAGCCGGCACGTTCTGCTAGCCGGCACGTTCTGCTAGCCGGCACGTTCTGCTAGCCGGCACCGAAGAACTCGCGTAATCGCCAACCGGCCTCGCCCTTGACCACAAGGACGGAGGCCGGTTTGTCGTTTCCGGGTGCCGCTCCGCCGACGGACAGGGCCACGAGCGCGAGATTCCCGATCCGGTTGACGACCGTCGGTAGGGAACCGTCGACGGTCGGGGCGCTGCTGTCGTGTGGATATCCCGTCGCGCTGCCCGTCGCACCGTCCGGCGCGTGCCCGATCAGGGCGCTGGCCCCTGCCAGTGCCGGAGAGTCCGGTTGGGACACTTCCGCAAGGCAGTCCCGATCCGCCGTGACAAGGCACAGGGCCCGTATGCGGAGCAGCGCCGCGGTGGCAGCGGCGGGGTCCTCGCCCCGCAGGACGACCTGGTCAGCAGTGGTCGGACCCGTGGCGGGCCCTTCCCCGCTCCCGAGTGCAGACCGCGGAGGAACAGCGCCGACCGAAGACGGGTGCGCACCCGAGCTGAGTGACGGTGGGGCGAGCGCTGTCCAGGCGCCGACGACGAGGATGACGGCGACGGACGCTCCGGCCAGGATCAGGCCTCGGCGCCGCCAGCGGGCGGGGTCGTCCGCGGCCGTCCACGTGCCCCGGCGCGTCGACGGCCGGGGACTTCGCTCAGGACCCGGTCTCGTTCCAGGTCCGAAGGAGTGCGCCGCCCGGCCGCGGTGCGCCCGCGGCGCAGGCACCACGCGCCGGATTCCCGTCAGCCGTCCTCCGATGGTCCCGGCGACCTGAACCGCCCAGGCCCGCAGAAGCGGCCAGACGTGCGCGTCCAGCGCGGCCTCGAGGCTCGTCAGCGGACCCTGGCCGGGGGAACGCCCCCGGATGTCCGTCGACGTCCCGTGTCCCGGGGCGACGTCGTGCCCGCCGAACCGTACCGGTGCCGCGGGAGACCATTCGAACAGCGCCCGCTCGAGTCCGGCAAGCGCCTCCCGGTACGTGCCAGAGCGCCAGGCCGCGAACAGGGCGTCGGCCGGCGGCTGCCCGCGCTTCGCGACCCGGTCGAGAACGGCCTGCACAACATCACCGCAGGCGCACCTGGCCTCGCCCTGCAGTTCGTCGCGGTCCTGCCCCGGCGGCGGCAGGTCCCGCAAACCGCCCAGGCCCCCGACGACCGGTCGGCCCGCACCGTCGAACCGGATCACACCCGGGCTGATCCCCGGATGCAGCCAGCCCCCGTCGTAGAGCCGCGCAACGGCCGCGAGCACCGGCGCCAGGATCGTGACCGCCTCCCCCGGGTCCAGCAATCGCTCGCCGGCCAGGACCGCCCCGAGCGCCCCGCCGCGGTCCTCGGCCAGGACGAGGCAGACCCGGCCGTCCGGCAACGTCGCAACGTCCAGCAACCGGCCCACCCCGCCGTCCGGGATGCTCTCGAGGGCGCGCACCTCCCTGTCGATCGCCGCGCCGCCGGTGCCTGCGCCCACCGCGTGCACCTCACGGAACACCTTGAGAACGACGACCTCCCTCTGGCCGTCGATCCCGCCTTCGGCAGAGGCACCGAGGTAGACGTCGGACAGGTCACCAGAGCCGATGCGCCTCAGCACCCGGTATCCGGCGACGTTTCCGACGGCATCCGCTGGCTTCGCTGCGGAGTCCCCCACCACGGCAGGGGACTCCGCAGCAGGCGTCCTACTCCGCCGACTTCCCGCACGTCTCGTCACGCGGCGATCTTCGCCCGCTGAGAGCCGGCGGCAAGCCCACTCAGGACAGGCTGTGCACACTCCGGCCGATCCGGTAGCTGGTGAGGACGGGCTGACCTAGACTGGCCCAATGCTCGACTTTCTCGTCGCGGGGCTAAGCGCCAACTCCGTGCCGTATCTCGTGGGCCTTGAGCTCCAGCGCACCGTCCATCGTGCCGTTGTTTCCGGGGAACGACCGGACACCGTCATCTTCCTCGAACACCCCGCCGTGTACACCGCGGGCAGACGCACGTCCGACGATGAGCGGCCGACGGACGGAACTCCCGTCATCGACACCGACCGGGGCGGAAAGATCACCTGGCACGGTCCCGGCCAGCTCGTCGGCTACCCCATCCTCCGCCTCGCCGAACCCATCGACGTCGTCGGGTACGTCCGACGCCTCGAAGGCATCCTCATCGATGTCCTCGCCGGGTTCGGAGTCGACGCTTGTCGCGTCACCGGACGGTCCGGGGTCTGGGTCGGCCGTCCCGGCTTCGAGGACAAGATCGCCGCCATTGGAATCCGGGTCGCCGAAGGCGTGACCATGCACGGCTTCGCGCTCAATTGCAACAATTCCCTCGAACCCTACGACCACATCATCGCCTGTGGCATCCGCGACGCCGGCGTCACCACGATCTCCCGCGTCCTCGGCCGGGAGGTGACACCGGAGCAACTGGTGGAACCGATCCGGGCCCGTTTCGCCGCGGAACTGGTGGCTGCCGCGTGAGCGCCGTGCCAGAGGGCCGCAAGATGCTGCGGCTCGAGATCCGCAACATGGAATCGCCCATCGAACGCAAACCCGCCTGGATCAAGACGGTCGCCAAGATGGGACCGGAATACCGGAAGCTCCAGGACCTCGTCAAGGGCGAGAACCTGCACACCGTGTGCCAGGAAGCCGGTTGCCCGAACATCTTCGAATGCTGGGAGGACCGCGAGGCGACCTTCCTCATCGGTGGCTCGCAGTGCACCCGGCGCTGCGACTTCTGCCAGATCGACACGGGCAAGCCTGCGGAGTACGACACCGACGAACCGAGACGGGTCGCGGAATCCGTCGTCGCGATGAACCTTCGGTACGCCACGGTGACCGGCGTCGCCCGTGACGACCTTCCCGACGAGGGTGCCTGGCTGTACGCCGAGACGATCCGGCAGATCCATGCGCAGAGCCCCGGTACGGGAGTGGAGATCCTCGTCCCGGACTTCTCCGGCAACCCCGACCTGCTCGGCGAGGTGTTCTCGGCAAAGCCGGAGGTCTTCGCGCACAACGTCGAGACGGTCCCGCGCATCTTCAAACGCATCCGCCCGGCCTTCCGTTACGACCGTTCCCTCGACGTGATCACCCAGGGCCGCGACGCCGGCCTCATCACCAAGTCGAACCTGATCCTCGGCATGGGCGAGGAGCGAGCCGAGGTCAGCCAGGCGCTCCAGGACCTCCACGACGCCGGAACCGACATCATCACCATCACCCAGTACCTGCGGCCGAGCGCCCGGCACCTCCCCGTCGCCCGGTGGGTGCGGCCGGAGGAGTTCGTCGAGCTGAATGCCGAAGCGGAAGCCATCGGATTCCTCGGGGTGCTCTCCGGTCCGCTCGTGCGCTCTTCCTACCGGGCAGGACGCCTCTGGGCGCAGTCGATGCTCGCGACGAACCGCGAGGTGCCCGCCGAGCTCCGCCACCTGGCGGATGCCTCCCTCGGCTTCGCCCAGGCCGTCGCCCGCCCAGGCGGCATCGTCGCTGACTCGACCGAAAATCGGTCATCGGAGATTCTGGCGACTCGGTAAACTCGACATCATGGCACGCAGCAAGGACAAGACTCCCAAACCCCACAAGGAACCCGGCCGCATCAAGCAGATGTGGCAGGTGTTCCAGATGACCCGGCGGTACGATTCCAAAATCGTTCCGCTCCTCCTCGTGGGCTTCTTCGTGCCGCTCGTGGCGTCGATCATCGTCGCGATCGTTGCGACGGACGGAAACGTTCTCACGCTGGTCCTCTGGATCATCGCCGGACTCCTCGCCGGGGTGCTCGCGGTGCTGATCATCCTCGGCCGTCGTGCCGAGAAGGCCGCCTATTCCCAGATCGAAGGCCAGCCCGGCGCCGTCGGCGCCGTGCTGCGCAGCTCCCTCAAGGGCGGCTGGGTCGGCAGCGAGATGCCCATCGCCGTCAACGGCAAGACCCAGGACGCGGTCTACCGTGCGGTCGGTCGCGGCGGCGTCGTCCTGATCAGCGAGGGCCCGCGCACCCGGACCGCGCGCATGCTCGAGGAGGAACGCCGCACGGTCACCCGTCTCGGCGGTCACGTGCCCGTCACAGTCCTCTCCGTCGGTCCGGACTCCGACGCCGTGCCGTTGCACAAGCTCGCGAGCCGTCTGCGCAAGATCAAGCCGAGCCTGACCAAGGCAGAGGTGCTCGCCGTCAACAACCGGCTGAGCTCGATCACGAAGAAGCTTCCGATCCCGAAGGGTGTCGATCCCACCAAGGCCCGCCCCCAGCGCGGCAACTAGGCGCGTCCACCCATCCATTCCGTACGTCAAGAACCCCTCGTCGTCACGACGAGGGGTTCTTGCGTCTGCCTGTCGGCGCGCGGCTCAGCCGCGGACGAGGACGGTTCCGGCGACCTTGTCGTGGAAGCCGCGCTGGTCGGAGTCCCAGACCAGTGCGGGCAATGCCAGGCCGAGAAGCACGGAACGCACAATCGGCCGCCACGGACCGACCCAGCCGCCCGCGAGGGGGATCACCCGGAGTCCGACGAGGCGGTGGCCGATGCTGCCGCCGATCGTCGGGATGAACACGACCTGGAGCAGGACATAGGTCCCGGTCACGACAAAACCGTTGTAGTCGAGGAACGTATAGCGGAACACCGTGAATGCCAGCGCCATCGCGAGGGCATAGTCGATCAGGAGTCCCAGCATCCGTCGCCCGGCGCGGCCGATGGACAGTGGGCCGGCGTCGGGAAGCCCGAGTCGCTCCCCCGGCCATCTGCTCGGCGGGAGCTGTCCGAAGGTGGTCGGTTGCGAGGCAGAGGGAGGCACGGGATGATCCTAGCCAAGGGCCCCGCCTGTAACATGTGAGAAACAAAGTCGTCACAGTTGAGTAATGCTGCCGTAATACTCTCTGGGTAGCCGCCGTGCGCGACTTTCTGTCATTAACGCCCTCGTCGTTTGGAGTAAAACCGCATGTTCCGCGATTCGTCAGAAGTACTCAAGTTCATCAAGGACACTGACGTCAAGTTTCTTGACATTCGCTTCACCGATCTTCCTGGTGTGCAGCAGCACTTCAACATCCCCGCGTCGACCGTCGATGAGGAATTCTTCACGGTCGGGCAGATGTTCGACGGTTCGTCGATCCGCGGCTTCGCGTCCATCCACGAGTCGGACATGCAGCTCATCCCGGACGTGACGACGGCATACGTCGATGCCTTCCGCGCCGAACGCACGCTCATTATGCTTTTCGACATCTACAACCCGCGCAACGGTGAGATCTACTCCAAGGATCCCCGCCAGGTCGCGAAGAAGGCCGAGAAGTACCTCGAGTCGACCGGCATCGCCGACACCGCGTTCTTCGCCCCCGAAGCCGAGTTCTACATCTTCGACGACGTGCGTTATGAAGTGAACCAGTACTCGAGCTTCTACGCCGTGGACTCCAGCGAAGGCGCCTGGAACTCCGGCAAGAAGGAAGAGGGCGGCAACCTCGCCAACAAGACCCCGTACAAGGGCGGATACTTCCCCGTCAGCCCCGTCGACCAGCACGTCGACATGCGTGACGACATCTGCCTCAAGCTCATCGACGCAGGCCTGATCCTCGAGCGCAGCCACCACGAGGTCGGCACCGGCGGACAGGGCGAGATCAACTACCGCTTCGACACCATGGTCCACGCGGCGGACGACCTGCTCAAGTTCAAGTACATCGTGAAGAACACGGCACACGAGTGGGGCAAGACGGCGACGTTCATGCCCAAGCCGCTCTTCGGCGACAACGGTTCCGGCATGCACACCCACCAGTCCCTCTGGTCCGGCGGCAAGCCGTTGTTCTACGACGAGGCCGGCTACGGCGGACTCTCCGACATCGCCCGCTGGTACATCGGCGGCCTGCTCAAGCACGCCCCGGCCGTCCTCGCGTTCACCAACCCCTCGGTGAACTCGTACCACCGCCTCGTCCCCGGCTTCGAAGCCCCGGTCAACCTGGTCTACTCTGCCGGTAACCGCTCGGCCTCGATCCGCATCCCGATCACGGGCACCAACCCGAAGGCCAAGCGCATCGAGTTCCGCGCGCCCGACGCCTCCGGCAACCCGTACCTCGCCTTCGCCGCCCAGCTGATGGCCGGCCTCGACGGGATCAAGAACCGGATCGAGCCGCACGAGCCGGTCGACAAGGACCTCTACGAGCTCCCGCCCGAAGAAGCCAAGAACATCCCGCAGGTTCCCGCTTCCCTCGAGGAGGCGCTGCTGGCCCTCGAAGCCGACCACGACTTCCTCCTCGCCGGCAACGTGTTCACGCCCGAACTGATCGAGACCTGGGTCAGCTTCAAGCGCGAGCAGGAAATCAAGCCGCTCGCGCAGCGTCCGCACCCGTTCGAGTACGAACTGTACTACGGGGTCTAAACCGCACCGAGCCTGACCCTAACGGGTCGTACCTCTCGGGGTACGGCCCGTTCGTCGTTCCCCGGTCAGCCGGCGAACGGGCCCGCGTGTTCGACGGGGCCGTAGAAGCGACGCTCGAACACGGCGCGGGCGCGCCGGGTGACGGCGAGGTAGTCGTCTTCGAGCCGGTTGGCGGAGCCCGGCGGGTATTCGAGGATGCGGGCGATGCCCTCGAGCTGGATGCGGTCGGTCGGGAGGGTGTCCGCAGTCCGGTTCATCCACAGGGTCATCGCGGACCGGCAGCGGGAGGCGAAGATCCACGCCGCCCGGAGGGTCTCGGCATCCGAGTCGCTCACGAGCCCGGCCCTGGCGGCGGCGTGCAGTGCACCGAGGGTCGAGTGCGTGCGCAGCTCGGGGATCGCCGCGGCGTGCTGCAACTGCAACAGCTGGACGAACCACTCGACGTCGCTGAGCGATCCGCGGCCGAGCTTGAGGTGCCGGTTCGGGTCTGCGCCCTGCGGTAACCGTTCCTTCTCGACGCGGGCCTTCATCCGTTTGATCTCCCGGACAGCCTGGTCGTCGATCGCGAGCGGGAAACGAACCGAGTCCGCGAGGGTCTCGAAGTCGGCAAGCAGCCGGGCATCGCCGGCGACGCCCCTGCCCCGCAGCAGCGCCTGCGCCTCCCAGGTCAGCGACCAGCGCCGGTAGTACGCCTCGTACGAGTCGAGGGATCGGGCGACGGGCCCGTTCTTGCCCTCCGGGCGCAGCCCGAGGTCGAGGTCGAGCGGCAGGCGGCTGTCCTCGGTGAGGCGTTTGAGTTCCCTCGCGATGAACATCGCCCGGGCATGCGCGGCCTCGCCGGTAAGTTTTCCGGCCCGGAACACGTACATCACGTCGGCGTCGGACCCGAAGCCCAGCTCGGCTCCCCCGAACCGGCCCATGCCGATCACGGCGAACTCGATGCCGTCCGCGTCGCCGTCGGGCTCGCCCCGGAGGCCGGTGCCGCGGATCGCCGCGGTGACGCCCTCGATCACGGTCGCGGTGACGTCGGTCAGGCCCGTCGCGAGCTGGTCGATGCTGATCCTGCCGAGGATGGACGAGAAGGCCAGGCGCAGGATCTCGCGGCGCCGCGCCGTACGGAGGACGGATGCCGCTGCTTCCGGCGTCTGGTGGCGTGCCAGGACCGCGCGGGACTCTGCGCGCAGCACGGCGAGGGGCCGCGGACGCAGGTCGTTCTCGTTCTCGAGCCATGCGACCGACTCCGGAATGGTTTCGAGGAGTTCGCCGACGAACCGGGACGAGGACAGCACCCGGGTCAGCCGTTCGGCGGCGCCGGAGGAGTCACGAAGCATCCGCAGGAACCAGTAGGTCGACCCGAGGCTGTCGCTGAGGCGCCGAAAGGCCAACAGGCCGTAGTCGGGGTCGGCACCCTCGGAGAACCACTGCAGGAGGACGGGAAGGAGGTGGCGCTGGATCGTCGCCCGACGGGAAACGCCCCCGGTGAGCGCGGCGATGTGGGCGAAGGCGCCCTTGGTGTCGCGGAAACCGATCGCCGCGAGCCTGGCCTCGGCCTGCGCGCTCGTGAGAACGAGCTCACCATCTGGCAGCGCGGCAACGGCGGAGAGCAAAGGCCGGTAGAAGAGGCGCTCGTGCAGTCCACGCACCCGGTGTTTGGTGTCCGCCCAGCGCGTGCTGAGCTGGGCGGCTCCCGAGGCGAGTCCGGTCGCCCGGGCGAGGATGCGCAGGCTCGCCTCGTCGCGCGGCACGAGGTGGGTACGTCGCAGGCGGTAGAGCTGCAGGCGGTGTTCCATCAACCGGAGGATCCGGTAGTCCTGCGAGAATTCCGCCGCTTCCGCGCGACCGACGTAGCCGGACTCGGCGAGGGCCGCGAGTGCGGGGAGGGTGCCGGCCTGTCGCACGTCTTCGTCGGCCTGGCCGTGAACGAGCTGGAGGAGCTGCACGGTGAACTCGATGTCGCGCAGCCCGCCGGGGCCGAGCTTGAGCTGGACATCGACCTCGTCGTCGGGGATGTTGTCGGTCACCCGTTCCCGCATCCGCTGCACAGACTCGACGAAGTTCTCCCGGCTGGCGCTCGTCCACACCTTCGGACCGACCGCGGCGAGGTACCGTTCACCGAGCCCGGCATGGCCGGCGAGCGGCCTCGCCTTGAGCAGGGCCTGGAATTCCCAGCTCTTCGCCCACCGCTCGTAATACGCGATGTGTGAGTCGAGGGAACGCACGAGCGCCCCCGACTTTCCCTCTGGACGCAGGTTCGGGTCGACCTCCCAGAGTTCGGGTTCGAGCGTCGGCTGGTTGAGGCCGCGCATCAGCAGGATCGCAAGCCTGGTTGCGATGTCGACCGCACGACCGGACTCGAGCCCGGTTTCGGGGTCTGCTTCCGCGACGAAGATGACGTCGACGTCGCTGACGTAGTTGAGCTCCCTCGCCCCGGCCTTGCCCATGCCGATCACGGCGAGCCGGGTGGAGCGCACCTGGTCGACGGGGAAGACGCCAGGGGCGGCAACGGGGGCAGCCACCATCGTTCGCGCGACGGCGAGGGACCCCTCCAGCGCGGCGGCGGCGAGATCGGACAGCGCCCTGGCGACACCGTCAAGGCCGGCGACGGGGTCAGCCTGTTCGAGATCGAAAGCGGCGACCTCCGCGAGCCTCCGCCGGTACCGCACCCGGAGCGCAACCCAGCCGGCGTCGTCGACGAGGGCAGCGAAGCCGTCGACGGCCCCGACCGAGGCGAGCAGATCCCTGGTGAGTTCCTCGGGGCCGGGAAGGGACCGTGAGCGGGTGGCCAGGACGCCGAGCTCCTCCGGGTGCCGCAGGAAGAAATCGGTCAGGCCGCGGGACGCGCCGAGCACGAGCAGGAGGCGCAGCGGAGCGCCCGGGCAGGCCAGGAGGGCCAGGAGCTCCGCCGGTGCCTGCCGCAGCAGGGCGATCAGGCCGGAGAGTGCTGCGTCCGGGCTCGCCGTGCGGGCGAGCAACGGCAAGAGTTCTGCCGAATCGGGCCCGCCCCTGGTGACGACCTCGTCGAGGCACGCCCGGACCTCACCGAGTTCAGCGAAGCCGACCCTCGCAAGTTCGGTGAGGGTCAGCGCCTCTCGCGCCATCGTGCGCTACAACATCTCGAGGTTCTTTTGCAGCTCGAATGGAGTGACCTGGGAGCGGTACTCCTTCCACTCCTGCCGTTTGTTGAGCAGCACGTAGTTGAACACGTGCTCGCCCAGGGTCTCGGCGACGAGTTCGGATTCCTCCATGAACTGGATGGCGTGGTCGAGGCTCGCCGGCAGCTGGCGGTAACCGAGTGCGCGGCGCTCGGTGTCGCTGAGCCCCCAGACGTTGTCCTCGGCTTCCGGAGGCAGCTCGTAGCCCTCTTCGATGCCCTTGAGGCCGGCAGCGAGCATGAGCGAGTATGCGAGGTACGGGTTCGCTGCGGAGTCGATCGCCCGGTATTCGATGCGGGAGCTGTTGCCCTTGTTCGGCTTGTACAGCGGCACGCGGATCAGCGCGGACCGGTTGTTGTGGCCCCAGCAGACGAAGCTCGGCGCCTCATCCCCGCCCCAGAGCCGCTTGTACGAGTTCACGAACTGGTTCGTGACTGCCGTGATCTCCGGTGCGTGCTTGAGCAGGCCGGCGATGAACTGACGCCCGGTGCGGGACAGCTGGTACTGCGCGCCCGCCTCGTAGAAGGCGTTCGTCTCGCCCTCGAAGAGGGACAGGTGGGTGTGCATGCCCGAGCCAGGCTGGTCGGACATCGGCTTCGGCATGAACGTCGCGTAGACGCCCTGCTCGATAGCGACCTCCTTGATGACCGTGCGGAAAGTCATGATGTTGTCGGCCGTCGAGAGGGCGTCCGCATACCGGAGGTCGATCTCGTTCTGGCCGGGGCCGGCCTCGTGGTGGCTGAACTCCACCGAAATGCCGAGCTCCTCGAGCATCCGCACGGAACGCCGCCGGAAGTCGTGGGCCGTTCCGCCGGGGACGTTGTCGAAGTATCCGGCGGAGTCGACGGGCACCGGCCCGTCCTTGCCGAACTTCGACGACTTCAGGAGGTAGAACTCGATTTCAGGATGCGTGTAGAACGTGAAGCCGCGATCCGCCGCTTTCGCAAGCGTGCGCTTGAGCACGTTGCGCGGGTCGGCAACCGCGGGCTGCCCGTCGGGGGTCGTGATATCGCAGAACATGCGTGCGGTCGGGTCGACTTCGCCCCGCCACGGCAGAATCTGGAACGTTGTGGGATCCGGATGTGCGAGGACATCCGCTTCGAAGGACCGGGTCAGGCCCTCGATGGCCGAGCCGTCAAAACCGAGACCCTCTGCGAATGCGCCCTCGACCTCGGCCGGTGCGATCGCCACCGATTTCAGGGTGCCGACGACGTCCGTGAACCAGAGACGAATGAACTTGATGCCCCGTTCCTCGATGGTACGAAGAACGAAGTCGCGCTGCTTGTCCATCCACGCCCTTTCTTGTTGATCACTAGGTTACTGGCTGTCGTGACCTCGCGTGCGAAAACGGCCCCGGCGGGCGGAATCGGCCGCTGGCTACACTGGAGGCATGCCAGAGTCGACCGCGTCAGATGCTCCCCGTTCCGTCAATGACCTGAATCCCTTCGTTCCCGCCCCCGCAGGACCCAAGCGGGTGCGGACCCGCCATTTCTCGAACGCGAAACAGCATGGAATCCCGATTACGGGCCTGACCAGCTACGACATGCTCACGGCGCAGATTTTCGACCAGGCCGGGATCGATTTCCTCCTGGTCGGAGACTCGGCGGGGAACAATGTCTTCGGCTACGAGACCACTCTTCCCGTCACCGTCGACGAGCTGATCCCGCTCACCCGTGCAGTCGCCCGCGCCGTCACCCGCGCCCTTGTCGTCGCTGACATGCCCTTCGGCTCCTACGAGACCGGCCAGACGGAGGCCCTCCACACCGCAGTGCGGTTCATGAAGGAAGCACAGGCCCACGCGGTCAAGCTCGAGGGCGGGGTGCGCAGCCACAAGCAGATCAAGAGAATCGTGACGAGCGGTATCCCCGTGATGGCCCACATCGGTTTCACACCGCAGAGCGAACACGGTCTCGGCGGCCACATCATCCAGGGCCGCGGCGACGCCGCGGAGAAACTCCTCGAAGACGCCCTCGCCGTGCAGGACGCCGGCGCGTTCGCCGTCGTCCTCGAAATGGTTCCGGCGACCGTGGCCGCGGAGGTCACCAGCAAGCTCGAGATCCCGACGATCGGTGTGGGGGCAGGACCAGACGTCGACGGCCAGCTGCTGGTCTGGACAGACTTCGCCGGCATGACCGAGGGCCGCGTGCCGCGTTTCGTGCGGCAGTACGCCAACGTGCGCAGCGTCCTCACGGATGCCGTGCACCAGTTCAAGTCAGACGTCGAGAGCGGCGTGTACCCCGGGCCGGAACACAGCTACGAATAGCTGTCAGCGGTCCTCCGCAGCGTCCTCCGCCGACCATTTCGCGCTGTTCGCGCGGAGCTTCTCCAGTGCGTGGGCTGCCTCGTCGCGGGTGGCGAACGGCCCGACCCGATCGACGGCGAGAGAGACCATTCCCTCCTCGACGGCGCCCGTGCGCAGGTTGTACCAGAACTGGTGCTCAGTATCTTCGGCCATAAGCTAGATCCTATGCCTAAGGATTCCGCCGGTCACCTCTTGCCAGGCCCGGTATCCCCCATCCGTCCCGTCCCCGCCAGGATCCCCCGTCCGGAATACGTCGGCCACGCCGCACCGGCGCGATTCACCGGTTCCGACGTCTACCCCGCCGCGAAGATCGAACTGATCCGTGAGGCCGGCCGGATCGCCGCGGAGGCGATCGAAGCCGTCGGCCGGGGCATCCGCCCGGGCGTGACCACGGAAGAACTCGACCGGATCGGACACCAATTCCTGATCGAGCATGACGCGTACCCCTCCACGCTCGGCTACCGGGGCTATCCCAAGTCGCTGTGCAGCTCGGTCAACGAGGTCATCTGCCACGGCATCCCCGACACGACAGTCCTCGAAGACGGAGACATCGTCAACATCGACATCACCGCCTTCAAGAACGGCGTCCACGGGGACACCAACGTCACGTTCATCGTCGGGGAGGCGAGCGAAGCGGTGACGCTCCTCGTCGAACGCACGAAGGAGGCCCTCGCCCGCGGTATCAAGGCCGTCGCCCCCGGGCGTCAGGTCAACGTGATCGGCCGGACCATCGAGTCATACGCCAAGCGGTTCGGCTACGGCGTCGTTCGCGACTTCACCGGCCACGGGGTCGGCGAGGCCTTCCACTCCGGCCTGATCGTCCCCCACTACGACTCCGCCCCGCAGTACGACACCGTGATGGAGGTCGGCATGGTCTTCACGATCGAGCCGATGCTCACCCTCGGCGGAACGGACTGGGACATGTGGGCGGATGACTGGACCGTGACGACCAGGGACAAGAGCATCACCGCCCAGTTCGAGCACACCCTTGTCGTGACCGAACGCGGCGCAGAGGTCTTGACCCTCCCCTAGACGGTAGGTTTTCTACTATGAGTTCTCAGACGGCCATCGGCATCGACATCGGCGGGACCGGCATCAAGGGGGCACTCGTCGATCTTGCGACGGGCGCGCTGCTGACCGACCGCGTCAAGCTCCCCACGCCCAAGGGCGGGCGCCCTGCCGACATCGTCGAGACGACCCGCGTCATCCTCGAAAGGGTCAGTGCCATTGCTGGCGTGACGGATGTCCCCGTCGGCATCTGCTTCCCCGCGATCGTCAGGCACGGACGGACGATGTCGGCCGCCAACGTGTCCAAGAAATGGATCGGCCTCGAGGCCGCGGCCCTGTTCGCAAGGAGCCTCGGCGCACCCATCACGTTCGTGAACGACGCGGATGCCGCGGGGTACGCCGAATCCCAGTTCGGTGCCGCGCAGGGGGTGGAGGGCGTGGTGATCCTGACCACCCTCGGCACCGGCATCGGCACGGCGCTCCTGAACGACGGGGTGCTCGTGCCCAACACCGAACTCGGTCACCTGCAGATCGACGGAGTCGACTACGAGACCCGCGCCTCGTACTCCGCGCGGGAACGGGAGAATCTCTCCTGGTCGGCCTGGGCGGCACGCCTGCAGAGGTACTACTCCACGCTCGAGGCGCTCTTCTCCCCCGACCTGTTCGTCGTCGGCGGCGGCGTCTCCAAGCACCACGACGATTTCCTGCCCCTGCTCGCGCTGCACACGCCGATCGTCCCGGCCGTGCACAAGAACAACGCCGGCATTCTCGGGGCTGCGGCCCTCGCCGTGAAAGACCTGGACTAGACCAGGACCGGTCTCGTCCCGTGGCCGGGTGACGGCACCCCGTGGGGGAAGCGGCCCCAACGGGGAAAAGGGGAATGGGCCGGCTGGTACGCCGGGTTCTGTCCCGGTTTTCACCGGGGACGGCCATCTATCTCGGGACTACGTTGCCGCAGCCCTCTAGCGGTCTACCCGGAAACTCGGCGAGCCGCCTTAACGTTTCCTGTGTGACCTTGCTCCGGACGAGGTTTACCGAGCCGACCAGGTCACCCTGGCCTCTGGTGGTCTCTTACACCACCGTTTCACCCTTACCACCGAAAAACGGTGGCGGTCTACTTTCTGTGGCACTGTCTCGCGGGTTACCCCGGGTGGGTGTTACCCACCGCCCTGCTCTGTGGAGCCCGGACGTTCCTCGGCAGCCGCTCCCCCGAAGGGAACCGGCTGACGCGGCCGTCTTGCCGACCCATTCTTCCTCCCAGACTACAGGATCAGATTCCGGACTCCTCCGTGCGCACAAGGATCGCACCACAATCCGGGCAGAACAGCACCTCGTCGGCCGCAGACGACCGCACGGACTCGAGGTCGCTTCCGGTGAGGGTGATGGTGCATCCGCTGCAGGTGCGCTGGCGCAACAGCGCGGCAGCGTTCCCGTGGCCGCTCACGAAGAGCTTCTCGTAGAGGCTCGCGAGATCCGGCGCGATCGTCCCTGCGATCACGGCCCGGTCGCGGCGGAGTTCCTCGAGCTGGCGGTGCAGGGTGGCGAGGTCGGCGTCGCGTGAGGTCTCGGTCTCCTCGACTCGGGCGGCCAGCGCGTCCCGTTCCGCTTCGACGACCGCAACAGCGGATTCACGTTCCTCGAGGCGCTCCATCACGGCGATCTCGATCTCTTCGAGGGCGAGCAGCCGTTTGCGGAGTGCGGCGAGTTCGGTGTCGAGCGCCTGGACGTCCTTGACCGAACTCGTCGTCTGCAGGCGTTCGTCGTCGCGCTTGATGCGCTTCTCGACGACCTCGACGTCGGACTCGATCCGGTTCAGTTCGAGACGAACGTCCTCGACTTCTCCGTGGAGAGTCGTGAGGTTCATCCGGGTCTTGTCCGCGGTTCCGGCGAGTGCGGTGAGTTCGGCGTGCTGGGCGAGCGCCCTGGTCTGGTGGTCGACCTGCTGGAGCCTGATGTCGAGAGCCTGGAGCCGGAGCAGTTCCTTCTGCTCGATGGGGGATGCCTTCACTTGAGTCCTGACCTTCACGGGTATTGAGTTCGACCGGCCCGGTGGCCGGATACTGTCGGTGGGGTTGTGCAGGTTACTGCACGATGACGAAGTCCCACGGGTCCGTGCGCAGATCGCTCACGTCCACCCGTAGTCCCGGAAAAGCGTTCCGCAACGCGTCGGCGGCGGTGTCGAGCCACAACCACTCGCTCGCCCAGTGTGACACGTCGATCAGCGCCGGTGTGTTTCCGTCGAGCAGCGCCTGTTCCCTCGCCTCGGAGGCCGGGTGATGACGGAGGTCGGCGGTGATGTAGACATCCGCGGCCAGCACGGACGGAACGCTGAGCAGGGAGTCCCCCGCTCCACCGCAGAGCGCGACAGAGCGAACCGGTGCGGTGTACTCCCCCGAGACGCGGATCCCGGAGGCTGTCGCGGGCAGGATCGTCGCGAGGCGCCGGGCGAGCTGGCCGAGTGTGGTCGGAGTCCCGAGCAGCCCGACCCGCCCGATACCGGTCCCTGGCACGGTTCCCGCGGTGATCGGCTGGGCGTCCACGAGTCCGAGTCGCGACGCGAGGACGTCGGAGACACCGTCGACGACGACATCCGCGTTCGTGTGCGCGGCGAGGAGTGCGCAGTCCGACCGGATCAACCTGGCCAGGAGGGCACCCTTGTACCGGTCCTCTGCGATGGACGTGACTCCGCGAAGAAGGAGCGGATGGTGGACGAGAAGGAGGTCGGCACCGACCTCGATCGCCTCATCGACGGTCGCGGAGACGGCGTCGACCGCGAGGAGGACGGAATCGACCCGGTTCGACGGGTCGCCGCTCACGAGTCCGGGTGCATCCCACGTCTCCGCACCCGACAACGGCCAGAGCTCGTGGACGGTCCGGGTGATCTCTGCGAGCGAATAGGACACCCCGTCAGCCTACCCGTGCGCTACGCCGGCCATTCTCAGGGCGCCGACTCGCAGGCGCCGGTCTCACGACACCCACCCGGCGACCCGTGGACTCACCCCGCGGACGCCGGGGTCCTGGCGTTCTCCTGCCTGCGGATCGCCGGAATGCCCGCGAGGAGGGGTGTCGCGAGGCCCAGGGCGAAGACGATCAGGACGCCGGGGTTCGTCGCCGCGAATTCCCCGCCGGGGTCGATGCCGAGTGGTTCAAAGAGGTATCCCTGCCAGGCCGACCAGCCCTCCCCCGGGACGAGAAGCCCCCAGCCGACCACGCTGAAGACGACGAAGGCGGCCAGATTGACCCAGCGCACGTCCGCATACGCTCCACCGCGCTTCAGGAGGCTGCGGGTGTCGTACCGATTGGCGCGCACGAACGTCTCGGCGGAGAACAGCCCCGACCAGGCCGCGACCGGGATCGCGAGGGTCAGTGGCACGGTGAGGAACGCCGCCCGGACACCCAACCCACCGGACGGCAGGAGGAGCAGTGCCGCGCCCATCGCCGTGAGAGCGACTCCCGCGGCCCGAGGGAGCCCGGAGGACAGCGCCGCGGCCGCCAGGCCGCCCGAGTACAACGTCAGGATCAGTGCGGAGAGCACGGTGACCGTTCCGAGCAGAAGCAACGGCCATTCGAGACCGGCGGGCAGGAGCGCGGCGAGCGTTCCGACCGGGTCGACGGCGAGGTCTGCTCCCCGCTGGCCCTGGGACGAGACGAGCAGTGCCCCCCAGGAGGCGAGGACGAGGGCAGGTACCCCGACCCCCGCGAGGAGCCAGAGAACCGCATTCGATCCGGAACCGGACCTGCCCTGATAGCGTGCAAGGTCTGCGCCGCTCGACGCCCAGGCGAGTCCCAGGTAGGCGAACACGAGGGTGACCCCGCCGAACACCGTGAAACCGCTTCCATCCGGAACAGTGAGCGCCGAGCCCACGTCGACGAGTCCGGCCGAGAGCACCATCACCGCGATCACCAGGGCGGCACCTGCGACGGCGAGCACGGCCTGAACGGAGCGGATGAGCGCATAGCCGAAGAGCGCGACCACGGTCGCCACGATCAGGACCGCCAGCGCGGGGAGCGGAACGGACCCGTCCCTGGTTCCACCTGCCAGCGTCGGCGGCCTCGTTGCTGCGGTCACGGCCCGGCCCAGGATGGCGAGGAGCAGTGCGCCCCAGGCCATCCGGACAAGCAGGGCGAACACGGTGGGAACGACGTTTCCGATCACGCCGAACGTTGCCCGCGACAGCATGACCATCGACTGCCCGTTGCGCCGACCGGCCAGGGTTCCCAGGCCGAGCGGGATCAGGGAGAGCACGATGCCGAGCACGGTGACGAGTACGACCTGGCGGATGCTGAGTCCGAGGTAGGCGAGGCGCGCACCGACCGCGACGCTGACGACGGATGCCATGACCGCGAACCAGAGACGGAAGACCCGGCTTCCGCGTCCGACCCGGTTCACCACCGGGGTCGGAGCCTGTGCGTAACGCTCGATCACGAGCCGCGGCTCCTCGGCGAGAGCGGCATCGACGAGGACGATTTCGTCGTCGCTGACCCGTGGACTCGCCACGGGCGCGGCCACCCCCGTCGGTACGTCGTCGGCGTCGTCGGGCAGGTCGTCGTCGACTCCGAAGCCGACGATCTCGGTCGCGGCCGTCCTCGGCGCGCTCCCGTCCAGTGGCGTGATGCCCAGTTCGATCACGGCCGGTGACTCCACCGTGAGCGCGTCGTCGTCAGCCGGGGAGGCGGGTTCGGGCGGAACGGGGCCGTCCTGCCCCCTCGGGTACCTGTCGGACATGCCCCGAGTGTAGCCAGATGCCCGAAATCGCGGCAGGTCTACCAGCCGAGGGTGCCCGGCTCCCCCTTGAACGGCCCGACGACCCGCGAGGTGATCCAACCGCCATAGAAGGATCCGGCCTGCGCGTGGACGACTTCACCGTCGACAGTGCAAAGATCCATCCGCCCCGGATACAGTGCGATCCGGCCCGCGAGCGATTCGAACCCAGGCTCGGGCTCAGGGTAGGTCCAGGCAGCGCCGACGGCACGAGCAGTGCCGGACACGACGGTCAGGTATGACGCGGTTCCCTTGTATTCGCACACCGATCGGCCGTCCGCCGGCACGAGAGAACCGGGGCGGAAGGCATCGCGGGGAAGGTAATACGCCGGCGGGTGGCTCGTCTCGAGCACGCGGACCGCGTTTTCGGTGCGCGCGATCTCGAGCCCACCGAAGCGGATCACCACTTCCTCGGAGACGGGCTCGACCCTGGGCGGGCGCGGGTAGTCCCACACCGATTCCTGGCCGGGACCGGGGACGACCCTGTCCCTGTGTGCGGATGTCATCGGGCCATAGTAGCCCGGCGGTCCGGCGGCGGGCTGGCAGTGCACCCCGGGCGTACACTGCGGGCATGACGGAGAACGTGATCGTTGCGATTGACGGCGGGCCGGCCAGTGCTGCAGCCCTGGATTGGGCGATCACCCGAGCGGTCGACCGCTCGTCCGCCGAATCGGACGCACAACCGATCGAGCTCGAACTCACGACCGTCGTCGAGCTGGGTTGGTCGCCGCACGACGTCGCCCTCAGCTTCCAGCCTGCCTACGAACGCGCGCTGGCCGCGGCGACCCATGAAGTGGAACGCCGGGCTCCGGGGTGCCGCAGGACGAGCTACATCCGACACGGTGTCCCCGTCGACGAGCTCGTCAGGGCATCCGCTTCTGCGGACCTGATGGTGATCGGCTCGAACAAGACCGGGCTCCTGACCGGCGCCGTCTACGGGACGCTCCCCCTCCGCCTCGCAGCGCACGCGCACTGCCCGGTCGTCGTCGTTCCGGCGACGTGGCGACCGCGGATCGGCCCTGTCGTCGTCGGGTTCGACGACGACCCCGCCGGCACGGAAGCCCTCGACTGGGCTGCCGACGAAGCGGTCAGGCTCGGGCGCGGACTCCGGATCGTGCACTCCTGGTCGATTCCGATGACGGTTGCGATCGACCTCGGCGCGACGGTGCCGTTCGAAGCGCTCCGCGAAGCCAATGCCGAAGCGCTCGCGATCACGGCCCAACGGGTGCGGGACGCCCGTCCAGGACTCGACGTCGTCGAGATCCTCGACACCGGGCCGGCCGCCCCTGCACTCGTCGATGCGTCCGCCGAGGCTGAACTGCTCGTGGTCGGCACGCACGGACGCGGCTCGGTCGGGAGCCTCATCCTGGGCTCGGTGAGCCACGACGTGCTGCTCAACCTGCCCTGCCCGATCGTGGTCATTCCGCGCCGAATCGACGGGACGTCGTCAAGCGGTCAGACGGGACGTCCTCAGTAGTCGAATTCGTCGAACTGGGGAGCATCGAGACCGTCGCCGGTCCAAGCACCCTGGGGCACCGCCATCGGAGCGAGCGCCTTCCTGCGCAGGCCCGCGGTGATGTCGGTATCGACGAGTTCGCGGAAACCTGTCGGGGACGTGACGCTCGTCAACTGGCTCGCCGCGCCGATCAGGAACTGGGCCCTCCCGACCTGACCGCTGTCGCCGATGACGGGAATGTCGACAACTTCGACCTGGCCTCGGGTACTCAGTCTCTCGGCATACTGCATGACAGCATCGGCAAGGTCACTCCCGGTTACGACGGATCCCCCTGCGTGGAATATGCGCTTCATCGTCTTCCCTCACTGGCTCAGTGAACTGTCCATGTGCAGCCAGGGTCCGGGGCGCAACCCCAGTATATGCAGAACCGGTTCAGAGGCGAAGGGTGCGATCGACGACGGCCGCGGATACTTCGGCGAGCGGCCTGTTGTGGCTCCTGGCGTAGTCACGGAGCATCGTGAACGCCTCGCTCATGTCGACGTCGTGCATGAACGCGATGACGCCCTTGGCCTGTTCGATCACGACGCGGCTGTTGAGCGCGTGCTGGAGCTGTGCGCGAGCGATGTCGCTCTCGCGGATCGCGCGTTCCTGCAGGATTCCGATCGTCGCCGTGTCCGCGAGGGCCTGAACGGTGCGCAGGTCCTCGGCGCCAAGGCCGCCGAGACGGTCCCAGAAAAGATTGAGTGAGCCGATGGTCGTCGCCCGCAGGTGCAGGGGAACGGCGTGCATCGAGAGGAATCCCTGTTCGAGTGCACCCGCACGGAAGAGGGGCCATTTCGGGGCGACGACGTCGAGGTCGGGAATGGCGACAGCGGCACCGGTCGTCACGCACTCGACGCAGGGACCGGCGCCCGCTCGCAGCTGGAGGATTTCGACCAGCCGGGTGCGCTCGTTGGTGGAGGCCACGACCTCGAAGTCTCCGTGACCGGCCGAGAGGATGATACCCACCGCGGACGCTCCGAAGAGGAGCGCGCACCGCTCGACGAGAGTCTGCAGGAGGTCGACGACGTCGTAGCCGACGACGAGCGTGTCGGCCAGCGTGACGAACGTCTCGACGAGCTGACCCTCCCGGGATTGTGTGACCATGTTGTAATCCTAAGGTGCGATAACCGTGGAGAAATCAATTTTCCGGGCGACCACATCGTGTGCGACGGACCGCACCGATCGTCCGTTTGAGAAAGCGTAACCACGGAGGAGCAGCAATGCATCCGTGGCGGAGAGATTCAGCTGGGCAAGGATCATCCCCGTGGCCTGGTGGATCACGCGGCGCGAGAATCCCTCGGCTTCCGGTTGCGTCGGGGCGGCACGGTTCGGTCCGTCGGCATCCAGTCGCTCCGGATCCTGTTCCACGGAGACGTGGTCTCGAAGCGCCCGGCGCAGCACGACCCGGGCGACGATATCCGCGAGTTCCGTTGCGTCGGCGACAGCCTCCGGCGGCAACGGGCCGGCAACGGACGAGTAGAGGTCGACGGCGCCGATCTCGAGCGTTCCGATGACGAGAGGGAAGGCGAACAGTCCCCCGACCTCCGCGTCGTCGAGTGCCGCGCGGAACATCGGCCAGGCCGGATTCTGCTCGAGGCGGATGTCCGGCGAGAGGACCGGGCGCCGGGTCGCGAGCGCCCGCCAGCACGGTCCCTCGCCGAGATCGAATTGCAGTTCGTCGATCCGGGCGGCGAACGCGTCGCTCGCGCTGATCGTCTCGGTCCCGAAGGGCGCGCCGAGGGTGGAGATCGCTGCTCCATCGATGGGGAGCACTCTCAGGAACGGGGCGCAGAGCTCCGTGCCGGAGTCGTCCCAGGCTTCGAGTTCCCGGGCGGCAGTATCGAATGCCGCACGGCTAACGGGGGACACGGGCCGGGTCCTGTGCCCCGGGGGCATGCCTGTTGCGGCCGACCGGGACATCCACTCGCAGATCACTCCACAGGAGAGCCACTGGCACACACGACCTTTCGGCTCCCGGAGGAGCGACCGGTTCACACGGGAGTCCCGGCAGGACTCACCGAATTACCCCAAGCCTAACCCGCGAGACCAGATCCCGGTCAACCGGGGAATCACTCTCGGACACCCCGAGGTGCTGACCTACTGGTGGGCCCTACCGGGCTCGAACCGATGACATCCACGGTGTAAACGTGGCGCTCTACCAACTGAGCTAAAGGCCCCTGCGTATCGACTTCCGCCGGGGTTGAACCGACACCACTATACCGGTGGGAGCGGCGATCGGGTCACGCGGGCTGGAGTTCGCCGATCGCGGCACGGTATGCGTCGAGCGAACGCGCCTCGCCGGGAGCCGTGATGAAGCTCGCACGGATGATGCCGTCCGGGTCGATCAGGAAGGTTGCGCGGTTCGAGAAACCCTTCTCCTCGAGGAAGACGCCGTATTCCTTGGCGACGGCTCCATGCGGCCAGAAGTCGGCGAGGAGGTTGAATCCGTAGTTCTCCTGCTCTCCCCAGGCGCGCAGCGCGTGCCGGGAATCCACCGAAATACCCAGGAGTTCAACACCACTGTTCTCGAACAGGCTCAGGTTGTCGCGCAGGGTGCACAACTCGCCACTGCAGATTCCCGAGAACGCGAGAGGGAAGAAGACCAATGCCACCGACTTGTCACCGCGATACTGGCTGAGCTGGATGTGCTCGCCGTACTGGTTGACCAATTCGAAGTCGGGTGCCTGGGTGTCATTCTCCAGAGCCATAGTGCGTCCTTTCCTGCGTCAGCCACCAGTGGCAAGCGCCGGAACAGCCTAGCCCCGGGGATGGGGGAAACCTAGACAATTCTTTCGCTGACAGCGTTCGTCGCGTACCGGCCGCGCGTGCGCGGCACACAGCTGGAATCTGTAGGCTGGCGTGGTGCCAGCGGTCCACAGGGACCGCTTTGCGGCACGCCTAACCAGGCACGGTCGCGTATCACACGACCTGCCCGATAGAGAGAGGTCGACTGTGACTGTCAACGACCAGGACCCATACTCGGTGAACAGCACGGATGCGGATCCGGAAGAGACGAAAGAGTGGTCCGAATCTCTGGACGCACTCGTGGCCGCCCAGGGACACGAACGCGGCCGCGAGATCATGCTGAGCCTGCTCAAACGATCCAAGGAACTGCACCTGGGCGTCCCCATGGTGCCCACCACCGACTACATCAACACGATCGCGGCCGGCAACGAGCCGGACTTCCCCGGCGATGAAGACATCGAGCGCCGCTACCGCGCCTGGATCCGCTGGAACGCAGCCGTGCTCGTGCACCGCGCACAGCGACCCGGGATCTCCGTCGGCGGACACATCTCGACATACGCCTCATCCGCCGCCCTCTATGAGGTCGGCTTCAACCACTTCTTCCGCGGCCAGGACCACCCGGGTGGCGGAGACCAGATCTTCATCCAGGGCCACGCCTCCCCCGGCACCTACGCCCGGGCATTCCTCGAGGGCCGCCTGACCGCGAACCAGCTCGACGGCTTCCGCCAGGAGAAGTCGCACGCGCCGCAGGGACTGTCGTCCTACCCGCACCCGCGCCTGATGCCGGAGTTCTGGCAGTTCCCGACGGTGTCGATGGGCCTCGGTCCGATCAACGCCATCTACCAGGCGCAGACCAACCGGTACCTCACCAACCGCGGAATCAAGGACGCCAGCGACCAGCAGGTCTGGGCGTTCCTCGGCGACGGTGAGATGGACGAGGTCGAAAGCCGCGGCCAGCTCCAGGTCGCCGCGAACGAGGGTCTCGACAACCTCAACTTCATCATCAACTGCAACCTGCAGCGCCTCGATGGACCCGTCCGCGGAAACGGAAAGATCATCCAGGAGCTCGAGAGCTTCTTCCGCGGTGCCGGCTGGAACGTCATCAAGGTCGTCTGGGGCCGCGAGTGGGACGACCTCCTGTCCCGCGACGTCGACGGCGCCCTGCTCAACCTGATGAACGTCACCCCCGACGGCGACTACCAGACGTACAAGGCCGAGAGCGGCGCATACGTTCGCGAGAACTTCTTCGGCCGCGACCCGCGCGCCCTGAAGCTCGTCGAGGGCTACACCGACGACGAGATCTGGAACCTCAAGCGTGGCGGCCACGACTACCGCAAGGTCTACGCAGCGTTCAAGGCCGCGTCGGAGCACAAGGGCCAGCCGACCGTCATCCTCGCGAAGACCGTCAAGGGCTACGCCCTCGGCCCGAGCTTCGAGGGCCGCAACGCGACCCACCAGATGAAGAAGTTCACCCTCGAGAACCTGAAGACCTTCCGTGACAGCACCCACATGCCGATCACGGATGCCCAGCTCGAGGAGAACCCCTACCTCCCGCCGTACTACCGTCCGGACGAGAACGACGAGGCGATCCAGTACCTGCACGAACGCCGCCGCGCCCTCGGCGGCTACGTGCCGGAACGCCGGAGCAAGTACACCCAGGTCAACCTCCCGCAGGACTCGACGTACGCGCCGACCCTGAAAGGCTCCGGCACGCAGGAGATCGCCACGACGATGGCGTTCGTCCGTCTGCTCAAGGAGCTCCTGCGCGCCAAGGACTTCGGAAACCGCATCGTCCCGATCATCCCCGACGAGGCCCGCACCTTCGGAATCGACGCGTTCTTCCCGAACGCCAAGATCTACAACCCGAACGGCCAGCAGTACACGTCCGTCGACCACGCCCAGCTGCTCGCGTACAAGGAGAGCCCGCAGGGCCAGATCCTGCACGTCGGCATCAACGAGGCCGGCGCGATGGCCGCGTTCACGAACGTCGGGACCACCTACGCCACCCAGGGTGAGCCGCTCATCCCGATCTACGTGTTCTACTCGATGTTCGGATTCCAGCGCACCGGCGACGCCATGTGGGCCGCCGGCGACCAGATGGCCCGCGGCTTCATGATCGGAGCCACCGCGGGTCGCACGACCCTGACCGGTGAGGGACTGCAGCACGCCGACGGCCACTCGCCGCTCCTCGCATCCACCAACCCTGCCGTCGTGTCCTACGACCCGGCGTACGGGTACGAGATCGCGCACATCGTGCGTTCCGGTCTCGAGCGGATGTACGGCGGCCTGCACGACGACCCGAACGTCATGTACTACATCACCGTGTACAACGAGCCGGCCGTGCAGCCGGCCGAGCCCGACGAGGTCGACGTCGACGGCATCGTGCACGGCATCCACCGGATCAACCACTCGCAGGTCACCGGACCGAAGGCGCAGCTCCTGGCCTCCGGTGTCGCCGTGCCGTGGGCGCTCGAGGCGCAGGCCCTGCTCGCCTCCGACTGGGGAGTCTCGGCCGATGTCTGGTCCGTCACGTCCTGGGCCGAACTGCGCCGCGACGGCATGCGGGCGGAGGAGCACAACTTCCTCAACCCCGACCAGGGCCCGCAGGTGCCGTACGTCACGAAGAAGCTCGCCGGAGCCGCCGGCCCGTTCATCGCGGTCAGCGACTTCATGCACGCCGTGCCCGACCAGATCCGCCAGTTCATCCCCGGTGATTTCGCCACCCTCGGCGCGGACGGCTTCGGCTTCTCGGACACCCGCCCTGCCGCCCGTCGGTTCTTCAAGATCGACGGACCGTCCATGGTCGTCCGCACCCTCGAGATGCTCGCCCGTCGCGGCGAGATCGACAGGGCGGTCGTCGGCCAGGCCATCGAGAAGTACCAGCTGCACGACGTGACCGCGGGCACAACGGGCTCCGCCGGGGGCGAGAGCTAACCCGACCGTGGCCCCGGCACCGAAGACGAAGGAGCAGACGCTCGCCTGGTTGCGCACCATCTCAGGGGAGCTGTCCACGGCGACCCTGAAACGACTCGAGGACACGCTGCCCTGGTACGGCGATATGCCGCCAGGACGGCGGTCCTCGGTCGGGCTGGTGGCCCAGGCGGGCATCACGTCCTTCATCGCGTGGTTCGACGACCCGAAATCCACTCCGTGGATCGCGGCCGACGTCTTCGGTGCCGCGCCGCGGGAGCTGTTGCGCTCGGTGAGCCTGCAGCAGACCCTCCAGCTCATCCGGGTCTCCGTCGAGGTCGTCGAGGAACGCGTCAAGGACGGCGGCGAGATCCTCCGCGAGGCGATCCTGCTCTACTCCCGCGAGATCGCCTTCGGAGCTGCGGATGTCTACGCGCGCGCCGCCGAGGCACGCGGGCTCTGGGACGTGCGGCTCGAGGCCCTCGTGGTCGACTCGATCCTCAGCGGCGAGTACGACGACGAACTGCCGAGCCGGATCGCCGCACTCGGCTGGCACGGCCACGGCGAGGTCTGCGTGCTCGTCGGCACCACCCCGAAGATGCTCGATGTCGACCAGCTGCGCCGCTCCGCGCGGCACATGGCCGCCGACGTGCTGATCGGGGTGCAGGGAAACCGGCTTGTTCTCGTGATCGGTCGCGCGCACCCCGCCTCAGCGGACTCCGAGGACACCGTCGGGACGGCATCCGCCCTGACGTTCATGGAGATCGCGGTGCAACTGGAACCGAGCTTCGGTGCCGGGCACCTCGTGCTCGGACACGAAGTGCCCAACCTCGTCGACGCCTCCAAGAGCGCGAAGGCGGCCCTGGCCGGTTTCGCCGTAGCCAGGTCGTGGCGGAACGCGCCGCGCCCTGTCCAGGCGGACGACCTGCTCCCTGAGCGTGCGCTCGCAGGCGACCCGCTCGCCCGCGCCACCCTCATCCACCGCATCTACCGGCCGCTCCAGGCGCACTCGACCGAACTGCTCACGACGCTGTGGTGCTACCTCGACAACGGCCGCTCGCTCGAAGCGACGGCCAGGGAACTCTTTGTTCACCCCAACACCGTGCGCTACCGCCTGAAGCGCGTCTCCGAGGTCATCGGCTATGACGCGACGGGCGCCCGTGAGGCGCTCATCCTGCAGTCCGCGCTCATCCTCGGCTCGATCAGCGACCACGACGGCTCCACCCGCCGACGCTGACACCCCTCGTTTGACCTGTTTCTGCGGGAAGACACAAACGTTTTCCGGATACTTGGTCGATCATCGACACTCCGCGGCGAATTGAGCTTGGGAGACTAGGGGAATGATTGTTGTCGTCTGTCCCGGACAGGGCTCGCAAACCCCTGGTTTCCTCGTTCCCTGGCTTGAAGACCCCGCCTTCGCCGCCGGACTCGACGCGATGTCCGCCGCGAGCGGACTCGACCTTGTCACCCATGGCACGGTCAGTGACGCCGACACCATCCGTGACACGGCCGTCGCCCAGCCACTGATCGTTGCGTCCGGAATCCTCACCATGCGGGCGCTCTTCGCCGGCGGTCGCCGCGACCGCATCGCGGGGATCGCGGGGCACTCAGTCGGCGAGATCACCGCCGCAGCCGGGGCCGGCATCCTGAACGACGCCGATGCCCTCGGGTTCGTGCGCGAACGCGGCGCGGCGATGGCAGAGGCCGCAGCCCTCGAACCGTCCGGGATGAGCGCCGTGCTCGGCGGCGACGAAGCCGAACTTCTCACGCTCCTCACCGAACTCGGCCTCGAACCGGCCAACTTCAACGGCGGCGGCCAGGTCGTCGTAGCCGGTGCGATCGACGCACTCGCCCGTCTCTCCGCCGCTCCGCCTGCCCGTTCGCGTGTCATCCCCCTTCAGGTCGCCGGTGCATTCCACACCCGGTATATGCAGCCTGCCGTCGCCTCGCTCGCCGCGGTCGCCGCGCGTCTCACCCCCTCGAACCCGACCCTGCCGATCTGGACGAACCGGGACGGCAGCCAGGTCGCCGACGGCGCGCGGTTCGTCGGATATCTCGTCGACCAGGTCTCCTCGCCGGTACGGTGGGACATGTGCATGCAGTCTTTCGAGGCCGCCGGCGTCACCGGAATCATCGAGATCGCGCCAGCCGGCGCCCTCGTCGGCCTTGCGAAGCGTGCACTCAAAGGCGTACCCAGCGTCGCGATCAAGACCCCGGACGATTTGCCCGCCGCGTTTGCACTGATCGACCAGCAGTAAGCCCGACGGAAAGAGACCATGACCAAGCCCACACTCCAGCAGTCGCACGGCCCCGCGTTCACGCGCATCCTGTCGGTCGGTGCCGCCCGCGGTGACCTGACCGTTCCCAACGACGACCTGGTCGGTCCGATCGACTCGTCCGACGAGTGGATCCAGCAGCGTACCGGCATCATCAGCCGCGTCAGGGCCAGCAAGGACGTCCAGGCCGTCGACCTCGCCGTCGTTGCCGCCACCGAGGCCATCGAGAAGTCCGGCATCGACCCGACCCTGATCGACGCCGTCATCGTCGCCACCATCAGCAACGGCCGCCAGACCCCGTCGATGGCCGCCGTCCTCGCCGACAAGGTCGGCGCCAACCCGGCCGCTGCCTACGACATCAACGCCGCCTGTGCCGGTTACGCATATGCCGTGGCCCAGGCCGACGCCCTCATCCGCACCGGTGTCGCTCACTACGCGCTCGTCGTCGGGGCCGAAAAGCTCTCCGACCTCGTTGACCCGACCGACCGCAGCATCTCGTTCCTCCTCGGCGACGGCGCAGGCGCCGTCGTGATCGGTCCGAGCGACTACCCCGGTATCTCGAGCACCGTCTGGGGGTCCGACGGTTCCAAGGCCGGCGCGATCCAGATGAATCACACCCTGCAGGAATACCACCGCGGTGAATCCGAGTGGCCCACGCTCCGCCAGGAGGGCCAGACAGTCTTCCGCTGGGCGGTCTGGGACATGGCCAAGGTCGCCAAGCAGGCCCTCGAGGCCGCCGGCGTGACCAGTGCCGACCTCGCGGCCTTCATCCCGCACCAGGCCAACATGCGCATCATCGACGAGTTCGCGAAGCTGCTCAAGCTCCCCGAGTCCGTCGTCATCGCGCGCGATATCGCCACAACGGGGAACACCTCGTCGGCGTCGATCCCGATCGCCACGCACACCCTGCTTGCCGAACACCCTGAGCTCAGTGGCGGTCTCGCCCTGCAGATCGGCTTCGGAGCCGGACTGGTGTTCGGCGCGCAGGTCGTCGTGCTCCCGTAGTTTTCCCGTACCGCCTCTAAACTGAATCTCGGTCATACGAGACACCCCAAGGAGAAAAAAATGGCATTGTCCACCGAAGAAGTACTGTCCGGCCTCGCTGAGCTCATCAATGATGAGACCGGCATTGCGGCTGACACGGTTGAGATGGGTAAGTCGTTCACCGACGACCTCGACATCGATTCCATCTCGATGATGACCATTGTCGTCAACGCAGAAGAGAAGTTCGACGTGAAGATCCCCGACGAAGAGGTCAAGAACCTTAAGACCGTCGGCGACGCCGTCGACTTCATCGTCAAGGCCCAGGACTAAAACTAACGAGCCCAGGCCGGCCGGCATCGCCGACCGGCCTGGGCTGTGGGCTCCGCCCGCCGTTTTGATGTACCACGGAGAGTTGCATATGACCAAGAAGATCGTTATCACCGGAATCGGTGCGACCTCCCCTCTCGGAGGCACTGCCGCCGAGACCTGGGCTGCGCTGTTGAGCGGCGAGTCCGGCGCCACCACCCTCGAGCAGGAATGGGTCGCACGCACCCAGCTGCCGATCACCTTCGCCGCGCAGGCGCGGGTCCCCGCCAGCGAGGTCCTCGCCAGGCACGAGATCAAGCGTCTCGACCCCTCGAGCCAGTTCGCGCTGATCGCCGGCCGCGAGGCCTGGGCGGATGCCGGATCTCCCGAGGTCGAAGCCGACCGGCTCGCCGTCGACTGGGCCACCGGCATCGGCGGCGTGTGGACCCTCCTCGACGCCTGGGACACCCTGCGCGAACGCGGCCCACGCCGCGTGCTGCCGATGACCGTCCCGATGCTGATGCCGAACGGTCCCGCCGCGGCAATCGGCATGGACCTGCACGCCCGCGCCGGTATCACGACCGTCGTCTCCGCCTGCGCGTCGAGCACCGAGTCCCTCGTCAACGCCTATGACCGGCTGCAGGCCGGCCGCGCGGACGTCGTCATCGCCGGTGGCTCGGAAGCCGCGATCCACCCACTGCCGATCGCGTCGTTCGCGGCGATGCAGGCGTTGTCCAAGCGGAACGACGACCCGGCCCATGCCTCACGCCCGTACGACGTGTCACGCGACGGCTTCGTGCTCGGCGAGGGTGCAGCAGCACTCGTCGTCGAAACCGAAGAACACGCCAAGGCCCGCGGTGCGCACATCTACGCCGAACTGCTCGGCGGTGCCGTCACGAGTGACGCGTACCACATCACGGCTCCCGACCCCGAGGGATCGGCGGCCGCCCGGGCCATGGTCACCGCCATCCGCAACGCGGGTGCCGATCTCAGTGATGTCGCCCACATCAATGCGCATGCGACAAGCACGCCAGTCGGGGACATCGCTGAGTACAACGCACTCCGTCGCGTGTTCGGCGACCTGCTCGAGGGCATCCCCGTTTCCGCGACGAAGGCATCCACCGGGCACCTGCTCGGTGGTGCAGGTGCGATCGAGGCGTTCTTCACCGTGATGGCGCTCTCGACGCGGACCGCCCCGCCGACGATCAACCTCGTCGAGCAGGACCCGGCCATTCCGCTCGACGTCGTGACCTCACCGCGCACCCTGCCCGGCGGCAACCTGCTCGCGATCAGCAACTCGTTCGGATTCGGCGGCCACAACGCCGTCGTGGCCTTCCGCTCGGTCTAGTCGACAAGCTCGGTCCCTTCGGACGTCTATCAGTAACAGGCTCGACCCCCCGGGGTCGGGCCTGTTCTCGTTTCCGCCTTTTCTCGTTTCCGCCAGGTGTCTCTTTCCCCGGCCTTGTGCGAATGAGGACTGTCAGCCGACCTTGTGCAGCCAGACCACGGAATTGAAGTCGCTCGCGTGCCTGAAGGGTTCGAGTTCGTCGTCCCAGGCCTGCCCGAGGGCGAGGCGCAGTTCGCGATGCAGTTCGACGGCGTTCGCGCCGGCGGATTCCATGGCGTAGCGAATCCGGTCTTCCGGGATCACGATGTTCCCGACGGTGTCGGTCTGGGCGAAGAAAATGCCGAGCTCCGGCGTGTGCAGCCACCGCCCGCCATCGACGCCGAACCCGGCGTCCTCGGTCACTTCGAAGCGCAAGTGGTCCCATCCGAGCAGCGCGGATGCGAGGCACGCGCCGGTCCCTGGTGCGCCCTCCCAGTGGTATTCGGCGCGCTGGGAACCCGTGAGCACCGGCTGATCGGACCAGTCGAAGTTGACGGCCTCGCCGAGGGCGCGACCGACCGCCCACTCCACATGCGGGCTGAGTGCCCGTGGCGACGAATGCACCAAAAGCACCCCTCGCGCAGTTGGTGGCCGGCGCGCAGGTATTGCTGTCATCGATTTTCTCCGTTCTGTGAGGTGCGTCTTCCCCAACGACCTCAGAACTGCGGATTCAATACGATGCAAGCGAGTGTGAACTTGTCGCTACGACGGAATTGCTGCCGTCTCCTTGGATTATGCCTCAGCCGCCTGTGGGTATTCAAGGAAGATCGGGTTATTTGATCCCACCAGTTCAACCGGTTCCCGCGCGTTTTCCCGTGGACCGGTTCGCTATACTCGGTATAGTTATCTCTCGCTTCGGAGGCCCGGTGTCGGTACGCAGTTGTCTGCTTGTGATCCTGTCGATCGGTCCGGCATACGGATTCCAGCTTCACGCTGAACTCAGTTCCCGTACGGCCGGTCGCCGGAACGTGAACGCCGGCCAGGTCTACGGCACTCTCGAGCGACTCGTGAAACAGGGAGTCGTGGAATCGGCAGGGACCACTGACGACGGACTCCCCCTGTACCGGGCGACCTCGTCCGGATTGAGCGAAGCATCTGCCTGGCTGACCGCGACGGAGAGCGCCGTCGGCGAGGAGTGGAACGACCTCGTCGACCGGGTGCTGCTCGCGTCGTCACTCCCTGATACGGACGTTCTCGGCATCATCGCCCGCTATCGCACGCAGTGGGAGTCCGACCTTGCGGACTCCGGTCCCGGCGCAGGAAGCGACTCCACCGTCGCCGGGGCGCACGGCGGGGAGCTCCGGCCGGGCGCCGGGCAGGACCTGCTCGGCGCGGGGGCGCGGCATGCCCTCGCGACCGCGGCACTGGCCTGGCTCGAGAGCACGGAGCGCACGCTGGCCGCCGCCCCAGGCGAGTTCGGGCACGGTCTCAATCTTCAGAAGCCACGGCGCGGCCGGCGGCCGGCGGTGGCGGCATAGCTCGATCACGGCGTCCAGTCCGGAAGAAGTATGAGACGCAGCCCGTGGACGATGCAGCCCGTGGACGACTTCGCCGAAAGTCGAGACGATCGGTTCAGTCGTGCAGCGGCGTGCCGTCCGTGGCCAGGACCATGCGCTCGCCGGCCTCGATCGGGATGGTGAGTCGGTTCTGGGCAGGTGCGATCGGGCAGTTGAAGTTGTAGCTGAAGGCGCACGGCGGCAGGTAGGCCCGGTTGAAGTCGAGGCGAATCGTTCCGTCGCCCTCCGGTGAGACGCGCAGGAATCGGCCGACGCTGTAGGTGCTGACCCCGTTGGTCGCGTCGGCGAACACGAGGAGCAGGCTCGGCCCGTCCTCGAAGGCAACGAGGTTGTAGTCGATGCCATCCCTGGTGAAGGTGATCTCGCCGGGCAGGGCGCGCTGGCGGGTCCGTCCCTCATCCTGCAGGTGTGCGATGCTGACCTCACCCCGCCCGGGGATCGGCGTGAACGTCGCCTCGACCACCCAGTCCGGATCGTAGGGGAATGCATCGATCCGGCCGAAATCGCGGATTCCCTCGGAGGCGGCGTCCCAGACCCGGAGGGCATACCCGCCGTCTTCGCCGGCGATCACTGTTCCCGTGAGCGTGTCGCTGAAGCGGATGCTCGAGGGCTGCATCGCGTCGAGTCCGGCCACGAGCACCGATCCATCGACCACGTCACCGTCGACGGTGATCCCCTCGCTCGCTGCCGCTGTCAGCGCGAGCCCGGACACCCCAGCGGGGAGCGGCGCCCAGAGCCCGGGGACGCCCCAGACCGGCTGGCCGACCGCGGGGTCACCGGTGATCCACTGGGTGTTCACGAGGGCGAGGTTGCCGCGCGGGCCGACGACCGCGCGGGAGCGTGCGTCCCGGAATTCGGCGAGCTGTGCGAGTGCGGCGTCCGTCCGGTCCTGGTCTGTGCTGCCCTGCTCTACCTGCTGTGTCATGCCTGCGCCATCCCGTCGTGTGAGTGTCTTCAGTGCAACGGTCACGGGCCCGGGTTTATTGCCGCGGCGGGCGCTATTTCGCGTCGCCGTAGTTGTCGACGGTGGCGACGGTCAGCAGGAAGTCGACAGGGAAGGTGCCGAACAGGTGCCTCCCCGCCGTGGCCGCGGCATCTTCGACAATGGTCGCGACCCTGGCCGCCAGATGCTCCGGGGTATGCACGATGACCTCGTCGTGGAGGAAGAACACCAGGTGCGGGATATCGGCGAACACGACACCGCCCCGACCGGAACGGGACCCGGAAGAAGACCCGGAAGGAGCCCGGGAAGGAGACCGGGGCTCCAACCCGGATCCGGCATCTGCGCCGACGTCCGACGCCAGTTTCCGGAGTTCCCGCCGGATTTCCGCCATCCAGCACAACGCCCACTCGGCCGCACTCCCCTGCACCACGAAGTTGCGCGTGAAACGACCCCAGTCCCTGGCCTGGGTGCGCGCCCTCCGCTCATCGGCATCGCCGGCTCCCTCCGACGAAGCCAGAGACTGCGCGGCATACCATTCTTCTCCGGGAGGCGGCGAGGACCGGCCCAGCCTGGTCGTGACCTGGTCGCCGCGCTCGCCTGCGCGCGCGGCTGTCTCGGTCAACGCGAGTGCCCGCGGATACGCCCGCGCGAGCCGGGGCAGCAACCGCCCGCTCTCCCCCGTCGTCGCACCGTACATCGCGCCGAGCATGGCCACCTTGGCGTGGGCGCGGGTCTCGACGACGCCGCTCGCGACGATGCCGGCGTAGAGGTCTGTGCCACGGCCGGCATCCGCCATGGCCGTGTCGCTCGAGAGCGCCGCGAGGATGCGCGGTTCCAGCTGGGCGGCATCCGCGACGACGAGCTTCCAGCCCGAGTCCGCGACAACAGCACCGCGCACCTGCTTGGGCAGTTGCAGGGCTCCCCCGCCGCGGGTCGCCCACCGGCCGGTCACGACGCCGCCCGGCAGGTACTCCGGGTGGAAGCGACCGTCGACGATCCAGGTGTCCATCCAGTACCAGCCGTTGGCGCTCAGCAGCCGGGCGAGCTTCTTGTACTCGAGCAGGGGCTCGATCACGGGATGGTCGAGCTCCTTGAGTTCCCAGGCCCGGGTCGAGGTCACGGCGAGTCCGGCCCGGCGCAGGGCGCGGGTGAGCTCGGGCGGGGAGTCCGGGTTGACGAGGGGGTCTCCGAGTGCCAGGCGGATGCGTCCGACCAGTTTTTCGAGGAGCGCCGGCCGGATCCCGGGGCCGACCCTCGGACCGAGGACCCTGGTCAGCAGCTCGTCGTGCACGTCGGTGCGCCAGGGCAGTCCGGCGAAGCGCATCTCGGCGGCGATGAGCGCGCCGGCGGACTCCGCGGCGAGCAGCAGGCGCAGCCGCCCCGGCTCCTCGCTCTCGGCGACGGCCGTGAGCTGGCGCCGGAACTCGGCACCGGCGTCCGTGAAGCCCGCGTCCGCTTCTCCGGCGGGATCGATGTCCTCTCCGAGCAGTTCGAAAAGCGTGGCTCCGGGATCGCGGGTTTCCGCGACGATGGCGAGGGCGGCATCCCACCGGCTCGGTGCCGCCGTTGCGAGGTCGCTCGCGGCGGTGAGGACGGAGTGGCGCAGGATCGCGTGGCAGAGCCGCAGGTCGTGGGCACGTTCGACGCGGACGCCGGCCTCGAGCAGGACCGGGTAGATGCTCGCGGTGTCCTCCCAGACCCAGCGCGGCGACCCGGGTTCCTCCTGGAGCACATACCCGGGGAAGTCGTCCGCCGACACCGGGCGGGCGGCACCGAGAGTCACACCCCCGGCGTTCAGCACCTCGACGAGGAACTCCCCGTTCCCCCTTCGACCGACCAGTATGTACACGCTTTCCATTCTGCCAGCGCGCACCGACGACCCTCGCTGCGACGAGCGACCGCGCACATTGCACGGGAGCGCGCACCAGCGCAGAGAAACCGTTAGGTTCCGCCGGTGCGCCGTATGGATACCGTGAGGACCCCATTCTCCGCCCCGAATCCGGCGTAATCCTGTGGAGTACCCCGGTTCCGACCCCGGGATACCCGCGCCTGCACCGGCGCGGTCACCGTGTGGATGGAGTTCTCCTGTGCCCGACCTCGTGCTTGACATCGTCTACGTTCTCGGCGTGATCGCCGTGTTCGCCCTGATCGGCCTCGTGGCCAAGGGAGTCGAGAAACTGTGATCGTCTTCGACCTGCTCGGCGCCCTCCTCGCCGTCGCGGCCCTGGCCTACCTCGTGCTCGCGCTCGTGAAGCCGGAAAGGTTCTGATGGACCTCTGGTTCGCCGTTCTCCAGGCGCTCACCCTTGCGCTTGTCCTCGCCCTCATCTATCGCCCCCTGGGCGACTACATGGCGGCGTTCTACCAGTCGTCGCGTGACAACCGGGTCGAGCGCGGCTTCTATCGCCTGGTCGGGGTCAATCCCCGGTCGCAGCAGACCTGGCAGTCCTACCTGCGCAGCGTGCTCGCTTTTTCCCTCATCGGCGTGCTTTTCGTCTACGTCATTCAGCGAGCCCAAGCGGTACTGCCCTATTCCCTGGGCTTTCCGGCCATCCCGTCGGGCCTGTCGTTCAACACGGCCGTCTCATTCGTGACCAACACGAACTGGCAGTCCTATTCACCCGACGTGACCATGGGCTATTCTGTGCAGATGCTCGGCCTCGCCGTGCAGAACTTCGTATCCGCCGCGGTCGGCATCGCCGTTGCGATCGCCCTGGTGCGCGGTTTCGCTCAGCGCCGGACCGGCACGATCGGCAATTTCTGGGTCGACCTGACCCGCGGGGTACTGCGCCTGCTGCTCCCTGTGGCGATTCTCGCCGCGCTCGTCCTCCTCGCCGGCGGCGTCATCCAGAACCTCACCGGCTTCACGGACGTCACCACGATCACGGGCGCCACCCAGTCCATACCGGGCGGGCCGGTGGCCTCGCAGGAGGCGATCAAGATGTTCGGCACGAACGGCGGCGGATTCTTCAACGCGAACTCGGCGCATCCGTTCGAAAACCCGACCGCGTGGACGAGCATGTTCCAGATCGTTCTCATGCTCGCGATCCCGTTCAGCCTGCCCCGCACCTTCGGCACGATCGTCGGCGACAAACGACAGGGCTATGCCATTCTCGGAGCGATGGCCGCCATCTTCGTGGTCTCCCTCACCGCGCTCACCCTCTTCGAGCTCGGCGGTGCCGGAACGGCCCCACTCGCAGCGGGTGGCGCCATGGAGGGCAAGGAACAGCGCTTCGGCATTATCGGGTCCGCCATCTTCGGGACGGCGTCGACCCTCACCTCGACCGGTGCCGTGAACTCGATGCACGACTCCTTCACGGCCCTCGGGGGCCTGATGCCGATGCTCAACATGATGCTCGGCGAGGTCGCCCCCGGCGGCACGGGGTCCGGGCTCTACGGAATGCTCATCCTCGCCGTGATCACGGTCTTCATCGCCGGCCTGCTCGTCGGCCGCACTCCCGAATACCTCGGCAAGAAGATCGGCCCGCGCGAGATCAAGATCGCCAGCCTCTACATCCTGGTGACCCCGACCCTCGTCCTCGCCGGAACGGCCCTGAGTTTCGCGATCCCCGCCGTGCGAGCGGATGTCGAGGGCACCTCCATCTGGAACCCCGGGCTGCACGGTCTCTCCGAAGTGCTCTACGCCTTCACCTCCGCGGCCAACAACAATGGTTCCGCCTTTGCGGGACTGACGGCCAACACGCCGTGGTTCAACACGGCGCTGGGCGTTGCCATGCTCCTCGGCCGTTTCCTGCCGATCGTCCTCGTGCTCGCCCTCGCCGGAGCCCTCTCCGCCCAGGACACCGTTCCTGCGACGCGCGGCACCCTGCCGACCCACCGC
Organism: Cryobacterium glucosi; assembly: GCF_004402235.1. Classification (GTDB taxonomy): domain Bacteria; phylum Actinomycetota; class Actinomycetes; order Actinomycetales; family Microbacteriaceae; genus Cryobacterium; species Cryobacterium glucosi. The sequence goes on along the minus strand of NZ_SOFS01000012.1, from coordinate 46,738 downwards.
ATGCAGTTCGTCGGGCTGCTCGTCGGCGTGACGGTCATCATCACGGCGCTCACGTACTTCCCGGTGCTCGCGCTGGGTCCGCTCGCGGAAGGGCTGCAGTAGCCATGACCACCGCCTCCGGCACCCAGGCTCCCCCGTTCCTCTCCTTGTCACCACTCACGCCGGACTCCCCGACGGAAGGGCAGCAGTAATCATGTCGACAGTCACCGAAGCATCCACCTCTCCACGGGGCGAGGGCCGAGCGCCCGCTGGAGAACATCCGCGGAAACGCGCATCGAGCGCGATCAACCTTGCCCAGCTCGTCGCTGCACTCCCGATGGCGGCGCGCAAGCTCGACCCCCGGCTGATGTGGCGGAACCCCGTCATGTTCATCGTCGAGGTCGGTGCCGCGCTCACCACGCTGCTCGCGATCGTCGAACCCTTCCTCGGCGGACCGGCCCGTTCGGGCGGCGGCGACGTACCGGCGAGTTTCACCGTCGGCATCGCATTCTGGCTCTGGCTCACCGTGATCTTCGCGAACCTCGCGGAAGCCGTCGCCGAGGGCCGCGGCAAGGCGCAGGCCGACAGCCTCCGCCAGACCCGAACGAGCACGATCGCCAACCTCGTGGCCGGCTACGACGAGGCAGCGGATGCCGCGGCCGAACGGGCCACCGTCTCCGCCGTCTCCTCCGCCGACCTGACACTGGGCGATACCGTGATCGTGACCGCCGGGGAGCTCGTCCCCGGAGACGGCGACATCGTCTGGGGCATCGCGTCGATCGACGAGTCCGCGATCACCGGTGAATCCGCACCCGTCGTTCGTGAGTCCGGCGGCGACCGGAGCGCCGTCACCGGCGGCACCCGGGTGCTCTCCGACCGGATCGTCGTCCGCATCACGAGCAAGCCGGGCGAGACCTTCGTCGACCGCATGATCGCCCTTGTCGAGGGCGCCTCCCGGCAGAAGACCCCGAACGAGCTCGCGCTCAACATCCTGCTCGCGAGCCTGTCGATCGTGTTCCTCGTCGTCACCCTCACCCTCAACCCCATCGCGGGATACTCCGCCGCCGCCGTGAGCCTGCCCGTCCTCGTCGCCCTGCTCGTCTGCCTGATCCCGACCACGATCGGCGCCCTGCTCTCCGCGATCGGCATCGCAGGAATGGACCGGCTCGTGCAGCGCAACGTGCTGGCCATGTCGGGACGCGCAGTCGAGGCGGCAGGCGACGTCACGATCCTGCTCCTCGACAAGACCGGCACGATCACCTACGGCAACCGGCAGGCACGGGAGTTCACCCCGCTCGCCGGGGTCGACAGAGGCGAACTCATCAACGCAGCAGCACTGTCCTCCCTGAGCGACCCGACCCCAGAGGGCAAATCGATCGTCGACCTCGCCATCGAAACCGGGTTCGGGAATCCGGGAATCCTCGACGCCGTCGTGGTGCCCTTCACGGCGCAGACCCGGATGAGCGGGATCGACCTGCCCGACGGCTCCTTCGTGCGCAAGGGCGCCGGCTCCGCCGTGCTCGCCTGGGTGAGCGAAACCACGAACGTCGAGTCGACGATCCTCGACGACCTGAACGCGACCGTCGAACGGATCTCAGAACTGGGCGGCACCCCCCTCGTCGTGGCCGAGGGCAGCGCTGCGGGCAACACGGCGGACAACTCGGCGGACCTTGGACCCGGGGCGCGGCGGATCCTGGGAGTGGTGTACCTCAAGGACATCGTCAAGGAGGGAATCGCCGAACGATTCGCCGAACTGCGCAGCATGGGCATCCGCACGATCATGGTGACCGGCGACAACCCGCTGACCGCCAAGACGATCGCAGCGGAAGCCGGCGTCGACGACTTCCTCGCCGAGGCCACCCCAGAGGACAAGCTCGCCCTCATCCGGCGTGAGCAGGAGGGCGGCAATCTCGTCGCCATGACGGGCGACGGAACGAACGACGCACCGGCACTCGCCCAGGCCGACGTCGGGGTCGCGATGAACACCGGCACCAGCGCCGCGAAGGAGGCCGGCAATATGGTCGACCTCGACTCTGACCCGACGAAGCTCATCGATATCGTCCGAATCGGCAAACAGCTTCTGATCACCCGCGGCGCCCTCACCACCTTCTCGATCGCCAACGACATCGCCAAGTACTTCGCGATCATCCCGGCCATGTTCGCAGGAGTCTTCCCCGGCCTCGCCGTGCTGAACGTGATGCAGCTGCACTCGCCAGCCTCGGCGATCCTGTCCGCCATCATCTTCAACGCGATCATCATCGTTGTACTGATCCCGCTCGCGCTTCGCGGAGTCACCTACCGTCCGGCCGCCGCCGCGAGCGTGCTCAGCCGCAACCTGCTGATCTACGGCCTGGGTGGTGTGATCGCACCGTTCCTCGGGATCAAGCTCGTCGACCTCTTCGTCGCATTGCTCCCCGGTTTCTGACCCGCCGGACCTCTCCCCAACCTCACTTCCACGGAAACGGACAACGTCACCATGAGTTCCCCTCGCAGCTCGGCCCGCCAGTACGGCGTCGCCCTTCGCGCCATGCTCGTCTTCACCGTCATCCTCGGTGTCGCCTATCCCCTCGCGATCATGGCCTTCGGGCAGGTCGCCCTGCCGAACCAGGCCAACGGTTCCCTCATCCAGGGGGGTTCTGGAGCGGTCGGCTCCTCGCTGATCGGCCAGTCATTCACGGATGCCCAGGGAGCGGCCCTTCCGGAGTGGTTCCAGTCCCGGCCATCCGCAGCGGGCGACGGCTACGATGCGGCGGCCTCCGGCGGCAGTAACCTCGGTCCGGAGAACGCGGACCTGATCGCCGCGATCGCCGACCGGACGTCCGCAATCGAGGGATCCGACGGCGTGACCGCCGCCCAGATCCCCGCTGACGCGCTCACGGCATCCGCGTCGGGTCTTGATCCCCAGATCAGCGCGGAGTACGCCCGGATCCAGGTGAACAGGGTCTCGGCGGCCCGCGGCCTTCCGGTCGCGACGGTCAGCGCCCTGGTCGAGTCTAGGATTCAGGGACGGGACCTTGGTTTCCTCGGCGAACCCACCGTCAACGTGCTCCAACTGAACCTCGCCCTCGCGGCGCTGCCCGGCCAGGGCTGAAAGGCGTGACATGAAACGCGGTCGACTGCGGGTGCTGCTCGGTGCCGCACCGGGCGTCGGCAAGACCTACGCCATGCTCGAAGAGGGCAGGCGGCTGCACGCAGAGGGCAAGGACGTCGTCGTCGCGGTCGTGGAAACCCACGACCGCCCTGCGACGGCCGCGATGCTCGAAGGACTCGAGGTCGTGCCGCGCCTCGTCAGGCGGCACCGCGGGATCGAACTCACCGACCTCGACCTGGATGCTGTCCTCGATCGCGCACCCGCGATCGCACTCGTCGACGAGCTCGCCCACACCAACGCCCCCGGACTCGCCCACGACAAACGGTGGCAGGACGTCCAGTCCATCCTCGACGCGGGCATCGACGTCATCTCGACGGTCAACATCCAGCACATCGAGTCGCTCAACGACGTCGTGCAGCAGATCACGGGTGTCCCCCAGCGCGAAACCCTCCCGGACAGCGTGCTGCGTGCCGCGGATCAGGTCGAGGTGATCGATCTCGCCCCGCAGTCCCTGCGCGACCGGCTCGCCGAGGGCCACGTCTATCCCGCCGCCAGGATCGACGCCGCCCTGTCGAATTACTTCCGACTCGGCAATCTCACCGCCCTGCGCGAGCTCGCTTTACTCTGGCTCGCCGACGAGGTCGACACGGCACTCAAGAACTACCGGGCCGAACACGGCATCGACAGCAAGTGGGAAGCCCGCGAACGTGTCGTCGTCGCGCTCACCGGCGGGCCGGAGGGCGAGACGCTGCTGCGCCGCGGGGCACGGATCGCCGGGCGCGCAGCCGGGGGCGAGCTCCTCGCCGTGCACGTGATCAGCCAGGACGGACTCCGCTCCGCACACCCCGGCGCGCTCGCGGCCCAGCGGGCCCTCGTTGAGAAACTCGGCGGCAGTTACCACCAGCTCGTCGGCGACGACGTCCCGACCGCCCTCGTCGAATTCGCCAGGGCCTCGAATGCGACCCAGCTCGTGATCGGTGTGAGCAGGCGTACCCGGCTCAAGGCGGCCTTCAGCGGGCCGGGAATCGGCACGACGGTCGTCAGGGAGTCCGGAGACATCGACGTGCACGTCGTCACGCACTCCGCCGCGGGCGAGCGGATGCGCCTCCCCCGGATCGGCGGTGCACTGAGCCTCCGCAGACGGCTGGCCGGCCTCGGCCTCGCCGTCGTCGGCGGTCCGCTGCTCACCGCGCTCCTCGTGGCGACCCACAGCGAGGAATCGATCACGAGCGAGGTGCTCAGCTATCAACTCCTCGTCATCGTCGTCGCCCTCGTCGGCGGACTCTGGCCTGCCCTGTTCGCCGCGCTGCTCTCCGGGCTCACCCTCGACTACTTCTTCGTGAACCCGCTCTACACCGTCACGATCGCCGAACCCGCACACGCCCTCGCGCTCGTCCTGTACCTGGCCAACGCGGGCGTCGTCAGCTACGTCGTCGACCTCGCCGCCCGACGAAGCCGCAGCGCCCAGCGCGCCGCGGGTGAGTCAGAACTCCTCGCCACCGTTGCCGGCAGCGTGCTCCGCGGCGAGGACGCCGTTCCCGCGCTCGTCGCCAGGACCCGCGAGGCCTTCAACCTCACCGGGGTGCGCCTGTTCGCGGGCGGGACGTTGTTGTACTCCGACGGCTCGCCCGCCCAGGCCGGCCCGGACACCCCCCTCGCAACGGTCCCCGTCGGCACCCGGGGCACCCTCGAGCTCTCCGGACGCGACCTCGCAGCGTCCGAGCGACGACTGCTCGGCGTGATCGCGACCCAGCTCGACGCCGCGCTCGAACACAGCGACCTCGCAGAGACGGCCAGTGCGATCGGACCGCTCGCCGAGGCCGACCGGATGCGCAGCGCCCTTCTCGCCGCCGTCGGTCACGACCTGCGGCGGCCGCTCTCCGCTGCGACAGCCGCTATCAGCGGGTTGCGCTCGGCCGAACTCACGCTGTCGCCCGCCGACAGGGAGGAGCTCTTCGAGACGGCCGAAGAGAGTCTCGAGTCGCTGGCCAGCCTCGTCACGAACCTCCTCGACGTCAGCCGGGTGCAGGCCGGTGCCCTCGCGGTCTCCCTGGGCCCCGTCGACGCTGCGGACGTCGTGCTCCCCGCACTCGATGAGCTCGGCGTCGGGCCGGACACGGTTGAACTCGAGCTCCCTCCCGGGCTGCCGCCGATGCTCGCCGATGCCGGACTCCTGCAGCGGGTCGTCGTGAACGTGCTGGCCAACGGCATCCGCTTCTCGCCGACGGGCGGGCGCGTGCTCGTCTCGGCGAGCGAATTCGGCGGCGTCGTCGAACTGCGGATCATGGACCGCGGGCCCGGCATTCCCGCCGACCGGCGCGATGAGGTCTTCCTTCCGTTCCAGCGCCTCGGCGACACCGACAACCTGACCGGCCTCGGCCTCGGCCTCGCACTCGCGAAGGGATTCACCGAGGGCATGGGCGGTCGGCTCGAGGCGGAGGACACCCCGGGCGGCGGGCTGACGATGGTCATCGCCCTGCCCGCATTCGACCCCGCAGCGCCGGCGGGCCAGACAGCCGGCACGGCCGCAGCCACGGGCACGGGCACTGGCACGGGCACTGGCACTGGCACTGGCACTGATGAGGAGACCTGAGTGAAGATCCTGATCGCAGACGACGACCCGCAGATCCTGCGTGCGCTGCGGGTCACCCTCGGCGCGCGCGGGTACGACGTCGTGACCGCCAGGGACGGCGCTGAGGCCCTCGCCGCTGCAGCGCATGAGCATCCCGACCTCGTGATGCTCGACCTCGGAATGCCGCACCTCGACGGGATCGAGGTCATCGCCGGCCTGCGCGGCTGGACCCAGGTGCCGATCCTCGTCGTCTCAGGGCGCAGCGGCGCCGCCGACAAGGTCGACGCTCTCGATGCGGGAGCGGACGACTACGTCACGAAGCCGTTCTCCATCGACGAACTGCTCGCCAGGATCCGCGCGCTCACCCGGAGGCTCGGCCCGGTCGACTCCGGTGCCGAACCGGTGATCATGCTCGGCACGATCGCCGTCGACCTCTCGGCACGGAGCGTCGTGCGCACGGGCACGGGTTCCGGGGGCGCTCCCGGAAAACCCGAGGCCATCCGGCTCACCCCCACCGAGTGGCGCATCCTCGAGTTCCTGCTGCGCAACCCGGGGAAGCTCGTCTCCCGGCAGTCGCTGCTGACGGACATCTGGGGTCCGCACCACACGACGGACTCCGGCTACCTGCGCCTCTACCTCGCCCAGCTGCGCAAGAAGCTCGAACCCGACCCGGCGCATCCGCGCTATCTGCTCACGGAGGCCGGAATGGGCTACCGCTTCACCCCCGATCCGTAGCCCCTGCCGGTCTGCTGCCGGCCCTGCCTGCTGCCCGGCCCCTGCCTGATCCCCGCACCCGGCCCACCCGGACCGGGAGGGCCGGGTGGGCGGCGAGGGTCAGTCTGTCGTGTCGTCGAGGGAGTCGCTCGCGGCGTGGCCACCCGTCAGCGGGATGCGCACGAGTTTGCCGACCGGGGTCGGCGCTCCGTTCGCGTCCGGACTGATCGCATCCGTCGTGAGGTAGAGCGCACCGTGGCGCAACTCGATCGCGGCCGGCTGCGACACCGCCACGAGCGCACTCGGCGTGTCCGAACCGGAATCGAGCACCGACACCTGGCCGGTGCCGTCCGGACCCCCGAACAGCTCGGCGACGTAGATCGTGCCGTCGTCCTGCGAGACCGCGAGGCCCGTCGCACCGACGAACCCGGTCGCGACGAGTTCGACGTCACCGGAGTCCGGATCGACCCGGTACACCGAGCCGCGCGCGCCGAGGCTCGCGTCCTCGGGCCCGCCCGGGAGCGACGTGACGTAGAGCCAACCGTCCGGGCCGAGCTCGACATCCGTCGGAACCGGTTCGAAGCGGTAGTCGTGCCCGGCTGCACAGGCGGGGAAACCGATATCCGCGATCATCGCCGCATCGATCGTGATCGGGTCGCTCGGCGGAAGAACCGCGGTGGTGGACACCGTGCCGTCCCAGTCGACGTGCAGGATCGCGTTCCCGCCGGCATCCGCGACGTACACCCCGTTCCAGAGGGCGAGCGACGCGTACGGGTGCGTGTCGACGACCCCCGTGTACGCCGCCGGAATGAACGGCGGCTGGGCCGGATCGAACTGGGCGGCACACGCCGGGTCGAGGTCGACGAACCCGTAGCTGTTGTCCTGGTCCGGGTTCGCCGAATTCTCGTAGGCCCAGATGTCGGCGAGCTGTGCGTCCGTGCCGTCCGGCGCGATGGACCTGAGCGTGGCCGCGCTGTGGTCCTGCGCCACCCGGGCGTAGTAGACGGTGCCCTTCCGCGCGGTGACCGCGGAGATCTCGTCGCCCGGGGCGCTCGCGATGGTCGCTGTCGTTCCGTCGCGGGCCACCCTCGTGAGTTCGCCGGCGAAGTTCTGGCTGACGTAGACGGTGTTGTGCCGGCCGACCTCGAGGCTGAGCGGGCCGAGCAGGCCCTCCGCGAGCGTCACCGGCGCGCCTGTTCCTTCCCCGTCGCCGTCGCCGCGTCCGGATCCCTGTCCGGCCGATGCCGGGGTGGCGCCGAAGAACGCCACCGCGAGGGAGGCGCACGCCACCCCCGCGAGGAGCCGCCTGCGTAGTCCTGTTCCGTGCCGTGCTGTTCCGTGCCGTGCCGTTCCGTGCAGTCCTGTTCCGTGCAGTGTCCTGGTCATGATCTCTGTTCTCTTCACGATCGGCTCTCGCCACGACCGCTGGGACAGAAGCACCGGAAGACAAGCGCTGCGCAGGTACGCCGAGAGCAGATGACGGTTGCATGTTGTCAAGCACCGCGGAGAGAACGTGTGATGCACAGCGTCTCCCGGGGAGGCCGGCACACACACGGGTGCCGACGCTGGCAGATTAATCCGAAGCCTGTGCGTTGTCTAGGTCTTTGCCATGAACCGAAAGGAAATGCCCGATCGGCGGGTCATTGACTTCGCTGGGGCCCGGGGCCACTATGTGTGGCATCCAGTGCCCCCCATTCCGCAGGGCATGCCTCAATGGGGAGGGTCCGTGCAAATTCCGGCACCATTCGAATACGCCCGCGCCGACACGGTCGACGACGCCATCGCACTGCTCTCCCGGTACGGCCCCGAGGCCCGCATCATCGCGGGCGGTCACAGCCTGTTGCCGATGATGAAGCTCCGGCTGGCCAGGCCGGAATGGCTCATCGACATCAACGACCTGTTCGAACTCGACTTCGTGCTGCGGGACGGAGACCGGTTGCGGATCGGCGCCCTCACCCGGCACACGACCCTCCTCGAGTCAGCTGAGATCGCCGCGCTCTTCCCGATCGTCGGCGACGCCGAGCGAGTGATCGCAGACCCGATCGTCCGCAATCGCGGCACGATCGGAGGTTCGCTCTGCCAGGCCGATCCTGCGGAGGACCTCGCGACCGTCTGCGATGTGCTCGGTGCCGAGGCGATCGTTCGCGGTCCCCTCGGCGAGCGGATGCTGACCATGACCGAGTTCCATCGCGGAGCCTACGAGACGGCGGTCGCCGCGGATGAGCTGCTCTGCGAAGTGCGCATCCCGATCCGGCCGCGCTCAGGAAGCGCATACGAAAAGGTCGAGCGCAGGGTCGGCGACTGGGCCGTCGCCGCGGCAGGAGCCGCGCTCTCGTTCGCGGAGGACGGCACGATCGCGGAGGCATCCGTCGGCCTGACCGCCGTGGGGCTCGACGGCACCGTCGGCGCGGTCACGGAGCTGCTCCGCGGTGAACGCCCCGGCGAGCAGCTCTTCATCGAGGCCGGCCGCCTCGCAGCACTCGCGGCCGACCCGGTCGCCGACCAGCGCGGACCGGTCGACTACAAGCGGCACCTCGCCGACGAGCTCACCCGCCGCGTCCTGCGCCGCGCGACAGATCGTGTCGCGGAGTTCGCCGGCGCGACCGGGCACCCCACCACACCGCAGGAAGGCTGAATCCATGCAGATCACCATGACGGTGAACGGGACCGACGTGACCAACGAGGTCGAACCGCGCGTCCTGCTCGTGCACTACATCCGCGACGTGTTGAGGCTCACCGGAACCCACTGGGGCTGCGACACCTCCAACTGCGGTACCTGCGTCGTGCTCATGGACGGGCAGCCGGTGAAGTCGTGCACCGTGCTCGCGGCGATGGCCGATGGTCATGCGATCACGACGGTCGAAGGCCTCGCCACCGGTGGCACCCTCGACCCCGTGCAGCAGGGCTTCATGGAGGAACACGGGCTGCAGTGCGGGTTCTGCACCCCCGGCATGATGCTCACCGCCCGCGCTCTCCTCGACGTGAACCCTCACCCAGACGACACCGAGATCCGCCGGGCGATCTCGGGGCAGATCTGCCGCTGCACCGGCTACGCGACGATCGTCCGTTCGGTGCACTGGGCAGCAGACCACCCGGCGGGCATGACCGAAGCGGATGCCGCAGGTGGCGACCCCGCAGCGCTCGACGACTCGGCGGGCACGACCACGGAACCGGGCGCCGCCGCCGCGGAAGCGGCCAGGGCGATCCCGGCCTCGCAGACGGAACCGGAAGAGGTGACCGCATGACCATCCTGCAGGAACACGCACCCAACCCGGCGGCGGACGACGAGGGCCGCCCGATCGGCTACGGCCGGCTGCAACGCAAGGAAGACCCCCGTTTCGTGCGCGGCCGCGGCCACTACGTCGACGACATCACGCTGCCCGGAATGCTGCACGGCGCGATCCTGCGCTCACCGGTCGCGCACGCCCGGCTCGTCTCGATCGACACGACCGCAGCCCTCGCCCACCCGGGCGTCGTCGCCGTCATCACGGGGGCCGACCTGCTCGGCCTCGGCCTCGCGTGGGCGCCGACCCTCTCCGCCGACGTGCAGGCGGTGCTCGTGACCGACAAGGTGCGCTTCCAGGGCCAGGAGGTCGCCTTCGTCGTCGCGGAGGACCGCTACGCCGCCCGGGACGCACTCGAACTCATCGAGGTCGACTACGACGTGCTCCCGCCTGTCGTCGACGCCAGGAAGGCGCTCGACGCAGACGCACCGGTCGTGCGCGACGAGATGGAAGGGCGCACCGACAACCACATCTTCGACTGGGAGGCAGGCAACAAGGCCGAGACGGATGCCGTCTTCGCCGCAGCAGACGTCGTCGTCAGCCAGGAGATCGTCTACCCGCGATCGCACCCGGCTCCCATGGAGACCTGCGGCGCCGTCGCAGACTTCGACGCGGTGACCGGCAAGCTCACACTCTACGAGACGAGCCAGGCCCCGCACGCCCACCGGACCCTGTTCGCCATGGTCGCGGGCATCCCGGAGCACAAGATCCGGATCGTCTCCCCCGACATCGGCGGCGGCTTCGGCAACAAGGTCGGAATCTACCCGGGCTACATCCTCGCCGTCGTCGGCTCGATCGTGACCGGCAAACCGGTGAAATGGATGGAGGACCGCTCGGAGAACCTGATGTCGACCTCCTTTGCCCGCGACTACATCATGCAGGGCGAGATCGCCGCGACGAAAGACGGCAGGATCCTCGCCGTGCGCACCAAGGTCCTCGCAGACCACGGTGCCTTCAACGCCACGGCGCAGCCCACGAAATACCCCGCCGGCTTCTTCCACATCTTCACCGGAAGCTACGACCTCCAGGCCGCGCACTGCTCGGTAACCGGCGTCTACACGAACAAGGCGCCCGGCGGTGTCGCATATGCGTGCTCCTTCCGGGTCACAGAGGCCGTCTACCTCGTGGAGCGGCTCGTCGACATCCTCGCCGCGAAGCTCGAGATGGACCCGGCGGAACTGCGCCTGAAGAACCTGATCAAGCCGGAGCAGTTCCCCTATCCGAACAAGACCGGCTGGGAGTACGACTCCGGCGACTACGAGCGTGCACTGCGGCTCTCGATGAAGATGGCCGGGTACGACGACCTGCGCCGGGAGCAGCAAGCCAAACGCGACCGCGGCGAACTGATGGGCATCGGTATCTCGTTCTTCACCGAAACGGTCGGTGCCGGCCCGCGCAAGCACATGGACATCGTCGGCCTCGGCATGAACGACGGCGCGGAACTGCGCGTGCACCCGACCGGCAAGGCGGTGGTACGCATCTCGGTGCAGAGCCAGGGCCAGGGCCACGAGACGACCTTCGCCCAGATCGTCGCCGAGGAGATCGGCATCCCGCCGGAGGATATCGACGTCGTGCACGGCGACACCGACCAGACGCCGTTCGGCCTCGGCACCTATGGCAGCCGGTCGACCCCGGTCAGTGGCGCCGCCGTGGCCCTCGTCGCCCGCAAGGTGCGCGAGAAGGCCCGGTTCATCGCCGCCGCCATGCTCGAGACCCGCCCGGAAGACCTCGAATGGGAGAAGGGCCGCTGGTTCGTCAAGGGCGACCCGAGTGTCGGCAAGACCATCGCCGAGATCGCGATGGGCGCATACGGCACCGTAGCCCTGCCGGAAGGGATCGACGGCAACCTCGACGCCGAAGTGACCTACGACCCGCCGAACCTGACCTTCCCCTTCGGCGCCTACATCTGCGTCGTCGACGTCGACCCCGGCACCGGGCACGTCACGGTGCGCCGGTTCGTCGCCGTCGACGACTGCGGTACCCGGATCAACCCGATGATCATCGAGGGGCAGGTGCACGGGGGCCTGACCGACGGCGTCGGCATGGCGCTCATGCAGTTCATCGAATTCGACGAATCGGGCAACAACCTCGGCGGCTCCTTCATGGACTACCTCATCCCGACGGCGATGGAGGTGCCGGACTGGGAGACCGGGTACACCGTGACCCCCTCGCCGCACCACCCGATCGGAGCGAAGGGCATCGGAGAGTCCGCGACGGTCGGTTCACCCCCCGCGATCGTCAACGCGGTCGTCGACGCCCTCGCCCCGTTCGGGATCACGCACATGGACATGCCGTGCACGCCGGCACGGGTGTGGGCGGCCATCCAGGGTCGTCCCCGCCCGCCGATCTGATTGCCGTGCCGATGCCACCACCGATTCCGGACGCCCTCGCCCGCAGGGCGCACGAACTCACCGAACGCCGCGAGCCGTTCGTCCGCGCCACCGTCGTACGCGCCCAGCGTCCGACGAGCGCACACGCCGGCGACACCGCCGTTGTGGATGCCGCCGGCCGGATCGACGGGTTCGTCGGCGGTGCCTGCGTCGAGGCATCCGTTCGGTACTACGGGCTCAGGCAACTCGCCGCACGCGAGCCCCTCCTGCTCCGGGTCGTGCCAGGAGACCCGTCCGGCGTGGCGGAGGACGGCGCTGTCGAGGTGCGGAACCCGTGCCTCAGCGGGGGCGCTGTCGAGATCTTCCTCGAGCCGTGGCATCCGGCACCGCGGGTCATCGTCGTCGGCGCGACACCGGTCGCGCGGGCCCTCGCCACGATCGGGGTCGACCTCGGCTTCGACGTCGAGCTCAGCGAGACGATCGGCGCCCCCGGCACGGCCACGTCACCGCGCCGGGACGACGCCGCACTCATCGTCGCGTCCCATGGCCGGGAAGAGGAACCCGCCCTCGAGGCGGCCCTCCGCGCGGGGGTGCCCTATGTCGCGCTCGTCGCGAGCCCCACCCGGGGCGCCGCAGTGCTCGCCTCCCTCAACGTCGACGCCGAGCAACGCGCCAGGGTGTTCAACCCTGCGGGACTCGACCTCGGCGGCCGGACCCCCGGCGAGATCGCGGTGTCGGTCTTCGCGCAACTCGTCGCCGAACGTTTCAGGCTCCGGTCGGCGGGGCTCGCCGGGGCCGCGGGGGCCCTGCCGCTCCCGGTGTCCCCGGGGGAGGCCGACGCGACGTTGGAGCCTCCGAGCGCCATCGATCCGGTCTGCGGGATGACGGTTGCCGCCCTGCCCACGAGCCTGCACTACGAGCACGCGGGGGCAACACACTACTTCTGCTCCCCCGGCTGTCGCGCGGCCTTCGTCGCAGATCCAGAGCGCTTCGCCCTCACGAAGACCCACGTCCACACCTCGACCGTGGAGCACTGACCATGGCACCGAGCGTTGAGGGAATCCCCTCGAGCCCGGCCAGGGGCGGGGCGACGTCCGCTGTCCGGGCACTGGTCCCTGACGTGCCTGCACTGCAGGCTGCGCTCGCCGCGGAGGACTACCTCGCAGACGAAGGCCTCGCGACGGCCCTCTTCCTCGCGGTACGCCTGCCGCAGCCGATCCTGCTCGAGGGCGAACCGGGTGTCGGTAAGACCGAGGCGGCCAAGGCGCTCGCGAGGGCTCTCGACACGCCCCTGTTCCGGCTCCAGTGTTACGAGGGCATCGACGCGGGCGAGGCCCTCTACGAGTGGAACTACCCGCGCCAGCTCCTCGCGATCCGGCTCGCGGAGGCCAGCGGATCAGGGATCGACGAGGATGCGCTGTTCGGGCCGGAGTACCTGCTGCGACGCCCCCTCCTGCAGGCCATCGAACACCCCGGTCCCCGGCCCGCCGTGCTGCTGCTCGACGAGATCGATCGTGCGGACGCCGAGTTCGAAGCCTTCACCCTCGAACTCCTCGCCGAGGCCGCCGTGACGATCCCCGAGCTCGGCACGATCAGGGCCGCGGTGCCGCCGATCGTGATCCTGACTTCGAACCGCACCCGCGACCTGCACGACGCCCTCACCCGGCGGTGTCTGTACCACTGGATCGACTACCCGAGCCCGGAACGGATCGCCGAGATCGTGCGCCGCCGGGTGCCCGGCAGTACCGAACGCCTCGCCCTCGACGCCGCGACCGCGATCACCCGGTTGCGCTCCCTCGACCTCGTCAAACCACCCGGCATCGCCGAGGTCATCGACTGGGCGGCTGCGCTCGCCGTTCTCGGGGCCGACCGTCTTGATCCGCAGTACGTCGCCCAGACCTGGGGTTCCCTGATCAAGAACAGGGACGACCTCGATCTCGCGCTCGTGCGCGGGGCCGACTGGATGGCCGGGAGCTGACATGGCAGAGATCACCGAGCGCGCACCGGCGGATGCCGCCCCGCGGGTTGAACCGGCCGCATTCGCCGCGGGGTTCGTCACCGCGCTCCGCCGCGCGGGCCTGCCGGTTTCGGTCGACGGGGCTGCCCGGCTCGCTGACGCGGTCCAGGTGGTGCCGCCGACCCATCGCTCGGCACTCTATTGGACGTGCCGCATCGTGCTCCTCTCGTCGAGAGACCAGTTGCCGGTGTTCGACGCGGTCTTCTCTGCCGTCTTCGACGGCCTGCTCGACCCGGCGGACCAGCGCGGTGACCCGAACGCGCCGCCGGCCATCGGCTCGCAGGCCAGGACCCGCCCGGCGCCACACGACGACCTCGCCGCAAGACGGCAGGAACCGCGCGAAGGACCAGAGACCCGGGCTCCGACGCCTGCTCTCGCAGCAGGGCCCTCAGATCCGGGCGCCGTCGAACGCGAGACGATCCTGATGCTCGCCTCGCTCGAACGCCGCCTGCACGAGACCTCGTTTTCGCTCCTGAGCGCTGAGGAGACAGAGCAGGTTCGGAACCTCGTGCGCCGGATCTCGCTCTCGACCCCGCTTCGGCGCAGCAGGCGGGTTCGGCCGACCCGGGCGGAGGGTGCCCGGCTCGACCTGAGGCGCACCGTCCGGGCCGCACACCGCACCGGCGAGGAGCCGATCCTTCTGGTCTCCTCCCGCCGCAGGGAACAACCGCGCAGGCTCGTCCTGCTCTGCGATGTGTCGGCGTCGATGGAACCGTACACCCGGGTGTTCCTCACCCTGCTCCAGGGCGCCGTTGCGGGCGCGCACGCGGAGGCCTTCGTCTTCTCGACCGGGCTGACCCGGCTGACCCGCCAACTCGCCGTCCGGGATGCGGACGCCGCGCTCGCGAACGCCGCGGCGAGCTCCTCGGACTGGGCCGGCGGCACCCGGCTCGGCGACAGCATCCGCCGGTTCATCGACGACCACGGTCGGCGCGGACTGGCCAGGGGCGCTGTGATCGTGGTGCTCTCCGACGGTTGGGCCCTCGACGACCCCGCTTTCGTTGCCGACCAGATGGCCCGTCTGCGCCGCCTCGCGTACCGGATCGTCTGGGTCAACCCGCGTACGGTCGCTCCCGGATTCCAGCCGCTCGTCGGAGGGATGAACGCCGCCCTGCCCTACATCGACGCCATCGTGAGCGGCCACAGTTACGCGGCGCTCGGCGAACTCGCCGACCTGATCCGCGCGGAACGGCTCGACCCCCGCACTCGTCCCGGCACCGCATCCAGCACCGATCCCCGTACTCGACCCCACCCGACGACCAAAGGACATGACCATGCAGCTTGACAGCACCTTTTCCGTCACCGCGCCGATCGAGGAGGTCTGGGCGACCCTGATGGACTTCGAACGTGTCGCCGGTTGCGTACCGGGAGCGCAGATCCTGAACCGTCTCTCCGACGACGCCTATCAGGTCGGCATGAAGGTGAAGCTCGGACCTGTGGCAATGCAGTACAAAGGAATGATGAACGTGATCGAGCGGGATGCAGACGCCCACCGGGCGGTCTTCGAGGGGCGCGCCCAGGAGGCGCGCGGCCAGGGCACCGCGCAGGGCACGGCGACGCTCGTGCTCACCGAGGCGGACGGGACGACCCACGGCACCGTGAACGCCGACGTCGACCTCTCCGGGAAGGTCGCCGTGATGGGCAAGAGCATCATCGGCAGTGTCACCGACCAGATGATGGCGCTCTTCGCCGAGAACCTCCAGGCGATGCTGAGCGAGGCCCCCGCGCCGGCGGACACCGGGCCTGCGAACACCGTGCCTGCGAACACCGTGCCCGTGGACGCCGAGCCGGGCGCGACGGCACCGATCGGCATCGCGCACCCGGCGGATGTTCCCGCCCGGCCGGTTCCCAGGACTCCGCCGCCTCCGGCCGCCGGATCGAGCCTCGACGCCTTCAGCTTCGCCAGGGCGATGATCATGCAGCGCCTCAGCAACCCGGCCACGCTTCTCGGCCTGCTCGCCGTCGTCGGCTTCGTCGGCTACCGGCTCGGCCGGCACGGTGCAGCCCGCTCGGCCGCAGACATCCGCCAGGGGCGCCGACCGTGAGACTCCGCAATGCGTGACGTCATCGAAGAACTGGTTCCCGCCTGGGAACG
Organism: Cryobacterium glucosi; assembly: GCF_004402235.1. Lineage (GTDB taxonomy): Bacteria > Actinomycetota > Actinomycetes > Actinomycetales > Microbacteriaceae > Cryobacterium > Cryobacterium glucosi. The sequence goes on along the minus strand of NZ_SOFS01000012.1, from coordinate 30,656 downwards.
CGGGCGGACGGCGGCGCTCGCCACGGTCGTACGCACGTTCCACTCCGCGCCCCGGCCCGCAGGAGCATCGATGCTCGTCACGAGCGACGGCGCCGTCGTCGGTTCGGTATCGGGAGGCTGCGTCGAGGGCGCCGTCTACGAACTCGCGCAGGAGGTGATCCGCACCGGACGGCCGGCCCTCGTGCGCTACGGCATCAGCGACGACGACGCCTTCGCGGTCGGCCTGACCTGCGGCGGCATCCTCGACGTCTTCGTCGAACCGGTCTCCCGCGAGACCTTCGCGGAGCTCGACACAGTCCTGCGCGACCTCGCGACGTCCGTTCCGGTCGGTATCGTGACCGTCATCGAGCACCCCGACCCCCGCATCCTCGGCCGTCACCTCATCGTGCGCGGCGACGGGGTGACCGGAGACCTCGGTTCCGAACGGCTCACCCACGTCGTGGGCGACGATGCCCGCGGCCTCCTGGCGGCGGGACGCACCTCGACGATCGGCTACGGGCCGGACGGAGAACGCGACGGCGCTGAACTACGCGTCTTCGTCACGAGCTTCGCCCCGCGGCCACGGATGCTCGTGTTCGGCGCTGTCGACTTCGCCGCGGCCCTGACCCGGCTGGCCGACTTCCTCGGGTACCGGGTCACCGTGTGCGATGCCCGCGCCGTGTTCGCGACTCCTGCACGGTTCCCCGGAGCCGACGAGGTCGTCGTGGCCTGGCCGCACCGCTACTTCGCCGAGCAGAATGCCGCCGGCCTCCTCGACGCGCGCACCGTCGTCTGCGTGCTCACCCACGATCCGAAGTTCGACGTCCCTCTCCTCGAGCTGGCCCTCTCCGACGACAACCTCGCCTATGTCGGCGCCATGGGTTCCCTGCGCACCCACGACGACCGCCTGGACCGGCTGCGCGCGGCAGCCGTGCCCGAGGTCGCACTGGCGCGGCTGCACAGCCCGATCGGCCTCGATCTCGGCGCCCGCACGCCGGAGGAGACCGCGGTCTCGATCATGGCCGAGGTCATCTCCGGAATGTGGGGTGGCACCGGTGAACCGCTCGGCGACCGCCGGACACCGATCCACCACGACCTGGCCGCCCACGACATCGTCGACGTGCGCGACGAGGATGACGCCCGAAAGCTCGTGTGACCATGGACCAGACTCCGGGCCGTGCAGTTCGTCCCGAGATCCCCGCGAGCGTTCCGAGTCCGATCCGCACGAAGGCAGCATATGGGCCCCTGGGCCGGTGGCTCCTGGCCAACCGGGTGCAACCGGTGGGTCTCGAGAGCGCAGAGGGGACGGCATCCACCCACCCCTGGTGGCAGGTGATGTGCCTCACCGGCGTCGACTACTTCTCGACCCTCTCCTACCTGCCCGGTATCGCAGCGCTCGCCGCCGGCGCGCTCTCACCCGTTGCGACCCTGCTCATCGTCGCGCTCACCCTCCTCGGCATGCTGCCGATGTATCGCCGCGTCGCGAAGGAGAGCCCGCACGGGCAAGGGTCCGTCGCGATGCTCGAGCGGCTGCTGCCGTTCTGGCGCGGCAAGATATTCGTGCTCATCCTGCTCGGCTTCGTCGCGACCAGCTGGATCATCACGATCACGCTGTCCTCGGCGGATGCGACGGTGCACATCCTTGAGAACCCGTTTGCGCCGAGCTTCCTCGCGGGCCAGGCCGTGCCGATCACGGTCGTGCTGCTGCTCATCCTCGGCGGAGTCTTCCTGCTCGGTTTCAGCGAGGCCGTCTCCGTCGCCATTCCCCTCGTCGCGGTGTATCTGCTGCTCAATGGAGTCGTGATCGGCGTCGGACTCCACGACGCCTTCACCGAACCCGGGGTGATCGCGAACTGGATGGACGCACTCACCGCACGGGGAAGCGGTTTCGGCGATATCCTCGGGCCCGCCGTGATCGCGTTCCCGCTCCTCGTCCTCGGTCTCTCGGGTTTCGAGACCGGGGTCAGCATGATGCCGCTCGTCGCCGCGGACGGCAGGAGCCCCGAGGAACGACTCGCCTCGCGGATCCGCAACACCCGCAGGCTCCTCACGACCGCGGCCCTCATCATGAGCGTCTACCTGCTCTCGAGCAGCTTCGTGACGACCGTGCTCATCCCACCGGCCGAGTTCGAGGCGGGCGGCGCGGCGAGCGGGCGCGCGCTCGCCTTCCTCGCCCACGAGCGCGTCGGCGAGGTCTTCGGGACCGTCTATGACGTGAGCAGCATCCTGATCCTCTGGTTCGCGGGTGCGTCCGCGATGGCCGGACTGATCAATATCGTGCCGCGGTATCTGCCGTCGTACGGGATGGCGCCGGACTGGAGCCGCGCCATCCGCCCGGTCGTACTCGTGTACACCGGGGTGAGTGTGCTGATCACGATCGGTTTCCGGGCGGATGTGAACGCGCAGGCCGGCGCGTACGCGACCGGGATCCTCGCCATGATGGTGTCCGGCGCCGTCGCCGTGACCATCTCTGCCGTCCGCCGCAGGCAACGCCGCGCGAGCATCGGCTTCAGTGTCCTGTCGCTCGCGCTCCTCTACGCCCTCGGCGCGAACATCGTCGAGAAACCGGACGGGATCACGATTTCAGTGTTCTTCATCGCGGCGATCATCGCCGTGTCCCTGATCTCACGCGTGACACGGACGACCGAGCTCCGGGTGGACAGCGTCGAATTCGACGGGATGGCCCGGCAGTTCGTCGCCGATTCCCTCGTCTATGACGGCGCCCTGAACATCATCGCGAACAAGCCCCAGAGCGGCGACCGCGCCGAGTACGCGGCGAAGGAGGCCGACCAGCGTGGGATGAATCCGGTTCCCGGAACCGCGGACGTGCTCTTCCTCGAGATCGAGGTCATCGACCCCTCCGGCTTCAGCAAGATCGTGCACGTCCGGGGAGTTGAGATCGAAGGCTACCGGGTGCTGCGCGCGCAGAGCCCGGCGGCGCCGAACGCCATCGCTGCGATCCTGCTCGCCCTGCGGGATGCCTCCGGGGTACGCCCGCACGTCTACTTCGAATGGTCGGAGGGGAACCCGCTCTTCCATCTGATGCGCTACCTCCTGCTCGGCCAGGGCGACACCGCCCCCGTCGTGCGGGAGATCATGCGCGAGGTCGAACCCGACCCGCTCCGCCGTCCGGGCACCCACGTCGGCGGCGGCTGAGGGGTTCGCCGTCGACTAGGTGGCGGCGAGGATGTCGATCAGGCTGATGTCGGGGTCCCTCACGAGCAGGGTCGGACCATGTTCGGCGAGCGCTGCCGGGATGGCCCCCGTGAGGTGTGCCTGGCGATCCTCCTCGGTGTCGAAGGTATCGAAGATGCCGAACGTATCGTCATTGACCCGGAAGGCGTACCAGGTCCGGGTGCCCGGCTCGGCGGCCGCCAGTGCCTGTGCACCGGCGAGGAAATCCGCGACGGCCTGTTCCTGCCCGGCCCGGGCCTCAACGACAGCCAGCACACCGTATTTGAGCGTCATCGCATTCTCCTCTGTACGTCGGCCCGCCTGGGCGGCGGTCCCGTCGTGAGCATAGGAAGAGACGCCCGAACCGGCAAGGGGGCACCCGTCAGGAGTCAGTGTGTGAAGCCCGGATGCTGCCCCTCGACGGGCATGGGACCTTCGAGCCGGTCGAGATACGCCGTCTCCTCCTCGATCACTGTGAGCAGGCGCGCAGCGAGGTCCATGCTGAGCCCATTCCGTACGACGATCCGCTGGACGGTCATCTCGGACAGGTTGTCGGGCATCCAGTACGCGGGAACGAGCCAGCCGTGGGAGCGCAGCCGGTCCGACAGGTGGAAGAGGTTCCAGTTCCGGGTGTGGCCGGGGGTGAGGCGCCAGGCGAAGACCGGGATGTCCGACCCGTCATTCCACAGTGTGAAGGCACCGATCTTCTCGATGCCGCGCGCGAGGTACCGCGCAACGTCCTGGGCGGACTGCTGCACGGCACGGTAGCCGTCGAATCCGAGCCGAAGGAAGAGGTAGTACTGCAGGAGCACCTGCGCGCCGGGACGCGAGAAGTTGAGCGCGAACGTGGGCATGCTCCCGCCGAGGTAGCTGACATGGAAGACCAGGTCCTCTGGCAGTGAATCCTTCGACCGCCAGACGATCCAGCCCAGTCCCGGGTAGACAAGGCCGTACTTGTGCGCGGAGGTGTTGATCGAGTGCACCCGTACCAATCGGAAGTCCCACTCGAGCTCCGGCTGCAGGAAGGGTGCGATCATCCCGCCGGAGGCCGCGTCAACATGGATGGGAACGGACACTCCGGTTCGCGCCTCGATCTCGTCGAGGGCGGCGCTGATCGCCGCGACCGGCTCATAGACCCCGGTGTACGTCACACCCATGATCGCCACGACGCCGATGGTATTTTCGTCGACGTAGCTCGCCAGGTCGTGCCCGTCCAGGCTCGGATGCTCTTCGCTGATGGGCACGAATCGAGGCTCGACGTCCCAGTAGTTGCAGAATTTCTCCCAGCACACCTGTACCGCGGAACTCATCACGAGGTTCGGCTGCGCGGTCGGCTTCCCGGCCGCTCGCCTGGCCTGCTGCCAGCGGCGTTTCAGGGCGAGTCCGCCGAGCATGCAGGCCTCCGAGGAGCCGATCGTCGACGTGCCGATGGTCTCCATCGGCTCGGGCGCGTGCCAGAGGCCGGCGATCATCCGCCAGCAATACTCCTCGATCGCGGCGGTCTGCGGATATTCGTCCTTGTCGACGATGTTCTTGTCGAAGGACTCCGCGTAGAGCCGCCCGGCGTGCTCGTCCATCCAGGTTCCGACGAACGTGGCGAGGTTCAGCCGGGCGTTTCCATCGAGCATGATCTCGTCGTGGATGATCTGGTATGCCGTCTCCGGTTCCATCGGGCCCGCGCCGAGGACGTACCGCGGCGCAACGCTGTCCTCCCCCGGGCGAGAGAAGAGTGGGTTGATCTCGAAGAACTCCGGATTGAACTCTGGGTCGGCCTGCATGTGGTCCATGCTGCCGCACTCACCGCGCATCACGCTCGACCTCCCGGCTGCGTATTCACTGAGAGTCATTGCTCAGGACTATTCACCGATATATCTTTAAGCCATCGCCGATCCTCTCGACCGTCGACCACCCGCTTCCCGATTGGACACCACCATGCACAACGATTTTCGCGAACCCCATACCCACGACTCCGGCGACCGGCACGAGCGCCGCGGCTTCGGCCGGGGCGCCGGGCCCGGTTTCGGAGCCGGTTTCGGCCCGGGTTTCGGCCCGGGCTTCGGCGGCTTCGGCCCGCGCGGCTTCATGCCGCCGGGTGCCCAGCGCAAGCTCAAGGGGGATGTCCGCCTCGCCATCCTCTCGCTGCTCTCCGAAGCGCCCTTCAACGGCTACGGACTGATCAAGGAGATCACCGAGCGCTCGGGAGGCACATGGCGCCCGAGCCCCGGATCGGTGTACCCGACGCTGCAGCAGCTCGTCGACGAGGGCCTCATCGCCCCGACCGGTGACGGCACCGGCACCGAATTCCAGCTCAGCGAGCCCGGCCGCGCCTACGTCACCGAGAACGCGGACGCCCTTGCCCGCGTCTGGGACAGTTCGACGGCACGCGTCGAAGCCGAAGCGAATCTCCACGAGAGCGTCGCCAAGCTCATGGGCGTCATCCACCAACTCCGCTTCGCCGCGACCCCGGAGCAGCGCGCGAAGGCCGTCACCCAGATCGACGACCTCCGACGTTCCCTCTACGGAATCCTCGCCGACTGACGGCAAGGTCCCTGCCGGCAGTGGTTGGTGGCGACAGGGTTCAGTCGAGGTGCTCCACGGCCGCGGCCCGGATCGCCTCGTAAATCGTCGCGAGGACGGGCGTGTGCAGCGTCCACTGCTGCCAGTAGAGCACCACATCGATGTGCCGGCCCGGCGCGAGATCGACGAGCACACCGTCGGCCTCGCCGCTGAGGATCTGCTGGTTGGGCACCATGCCCCAGCCCAGCCCGAGGCGGACGGCCTCCGCGAAGTCCGCGGACCCCGGGATCGAGTGCCGGGGAGGCGTGAGCGGCCGACGGCTCCGCCCCCGGAGGAAGCGGTCCTGCAGGTCGTCCTTGGCGTCGAACACGACCATGGGCGCGCGGGACAGCGCATCCGCTGTGGGCCCCGCGGCGAACCATCGAGCGGCGAAGCGCGGGTGCGCCATCGGCCGGTAACGCATGCTGCCGAGCCGGGTGACGGAGCAACCGTGCACCGGACGCGCGTCGGTCGTGATCGCGGCCATCACCGTTCCCGCGCGCAGCAGTTCGGCCGAGTGATCCTCGTCCTCACGGCGTACGTCGAAGGTGATCGAGTCGGGCAGGCCGGCGAGTGCCGGAAGCACCCAGGTCGCGAGCGAGTCGCTGTTGACGGCGAGCGGAACGCCCGCGCGCGCTTCCGACTCCGACCCGGAGACGACGTCCTGGACGAGAGCGTCGATCTGCCGGGCCAGCCTCAGGTACGGCAGGCCGGCATCCGTGATCTCTGTCGGTTTCGTCCGCCGCACCAGCACCCGGCCCGCGGAGGTCTCGAGGGCCTTGATCCGCTGGCTGACCGCGGACGGCGTGATGTGCAGGGTCGCGGCGGCGAGGTCGAAGGAGCCACAATCGATCGTCGCCGCGAGGGCCCTGAGCTGCGCATTGTCAATCGTCATGATTAGCCAGACTAATGCCTGCTAAGAAAGTTTCGTTGTACTCATCCTTCGCCGCCGAGGTACGGTCGGAGAATGATCCTCACCACCTTCGCCGGCCTCGGCTTCGGCCTGTCCCTCATCGTTGCGATCGGCGCCCAGAACGCCTACGTGCTGCGGCAGGGACTGCGCCGGGAACATGTGCTCGCCGTGGTGATCGTCTGCGCAGCCTCCGACGCGGTCCTGATCCTGGTCGGTGTCGCCGGATTCGGGGCGCTGATCCGCACGGTGCCGTGGTTGCTCGTCGTGGTCCGGATCGTCGGTGCCGCATTCCTGCTCGGCTACGCGGCGCTCGCCGCACGTCGGGCCGTTCTCCCTCGGCCGCTCGACACCTCGGTCGTCGGCACTGCCGCGAGCCTCACCCAGGTCCTCGCGACGACCGCGGCGCTCACCTGGCTCAACCCGCACGTCTACCTCGACACCGTTGTCTTCCTCGGCTCCGTCGCCGCCGCCCACGGCGACGAACGCTGGTACTTCGGTCTCGGGGCGGTGCTCGGCAGTGTCATCTGGTTCACAGCGCTCGGTTTCGGCGCCCGGCTGCTGCGCCCGGTCTTCGGCCGGCCGGTGTCGTGGCGGATTCTCGACATCGGAATCGCGGTGATCATGACCGTGATCGCGGTGAGCCTGCTGCTCGGGATCGGAACCTGAGTCCCGGATCGGAGTGTACCGGGCCTCATCGGCTTCACATCGGGCCCCAAGGCAACCGATAGGAACCGAACCTACGGTCGGTTCATGTCGAGGAAAGGACCCACCATGATCGCCGCCGCACTTCAGTCCCGTTCGCCCAGCGACGTCCAGGTGCGCGCGCTCTCGAGACGGGAGTGGCGGGTCAGCGACTCCCGGATCGCGAAGGACAACGCGCTGAGCGTGATCGGCTTCATCGCCAGGAACCGCGACGGCTACGAGGTCATCGAATTCGGCACCCCGGTCGCCCGGATGGTCCGGCCGGACCTCGCGAGTGCAATCTCCTGCTTCGTGAGTGAGGCCCCGCCCGCATAGGCCGACACCTCGCTCAGCGGCCACAGCAGCCTCGAAAGCGCGACAGGATAGGGAGATGACTCCTTCCCGCGCGGACCCGGAACCGCCGGTGGAGGACGAACGCACCGGTAACGGCCGATCCGAGGTGGAATCCGGTGCCCTGATCGCCGCTGCGGTCGGCGCGCTCGCGGGGCTCCTCGCTGCCGTGATCGTGTTCGGTGGCCGTGCCGTCGGCCTCGCCGGCGAAAATTCCGTCGGCGGGCTCTCGGCCCAGATCGCCGGACTGATCGGACTGCTGGTCTTCGGATGGTCCTATGTCCGTTTCACCCGGCACTCTCCGCGATGGCGCAGTCGTGCCCGCATCCGACGCATCCTCGACACCATCGGGCTGTCGGTGACCGGTGCCGCAATGGCCGGCCTCCTGATCAGCTCGGTCTACGCGGTGTTCCAGCTGGCCTTCCGCGAACTGCTGCTCGACCCGTTCGCGGCGACCCTGTTCGTCACGCTGACGGTCGCAGCGAGCACCTTCGCGCTGTTCCTCCTCGCCGCGGAGATCACGACGACCCGCCTCGCCTCACTCCTGGGCCTCTTCCTCGCCGCCGGGGTATTCTCGAGCATGCTCACGGCGGCCGACCCGCGCTGGTGGCAGGCGAACTTCAGCGCACTCGGAATGGGGGACGCAACCTCCGCATACGCGTTCAACCTGACGATCCTCCTCGCCGGACTCGTGATGACGACCCTCGCGGACTACCTGACCCTCGACCTGCGTTCGCGGCGGAGCGCCGCAGGCAGCGACCTCCGCGGCGTCCCGCTCGTGCGGATCATCATCATCATCGTCGGCGTTGCGCTCATCGGAGTCGGCCTCGTGCCCGTCGACGTCAGTTTCGTCGTGCACAACACCTTCGCGACCTCTGCCGTCGTCGGCTTCGTCGCGCTCATCGTGCTGGTCCCGCTCGTCCTGAAGGACCTCCCCCGGAGCTTCGTCGTCACGACGACGGTCTTCGTACTCGCGATCGGCGGTGCGGTGCTGCTCTGGTACCCGATCGGGTACTACAACCTCACCGCCCTCGAACTCGTCGCCGTGCTGATCGTGTTCGCGTGGTTCGTGCTGTTCGTGCGCAACGCGTCCGTCGTCGCCCCGGCAGCGGATGCCGCGGTGCCGCTGGCAGAGGCGGCTTCCGTGGCCATTGTCGGGGCGGGGGCGACGGAGGCCGCGTCGCCGCATCCGCTACCGGACGCGGCAAGAGGCGGCCGCGCCGCGGGCTGGGTCGCCCTCGGCGGGCTCATCGGCGTCGTCGGGTTCGCCATCGGTCGGCTGGGCCGCCGCTGAGGCAGTGCAGCCATCGGCGCCGAGAACGGCGCCGCAAGCACGGCGGCACCCCGACCGTCCTGTGCTCGGAATCCGCGGACCGGTTGTCAGGTCGCTTTCGCGTCAGTGGTGGCTCAGGTGGTCGTTGTCCTTCCAGATGCCGTCGCCGGGCATGTCGAGGCGGTCGGTCAGCGGCACTCGCCAGAGAGGCGTGTCGGTGGGTTCGCCCCAGTAGTCCGTGACGCGCACGGCTTCCCCGTTCTCGAGTTCGCCGATGGTCACGTTGCGGTAGAGGCGTCCGTCGCCGTAGTTGCAGGTCCACTCGACCACCAGGACATCCCCGAGGCGCAGGCGTCTGCCGACTTCCAGTGTCAGTTCCGCGAAGTTGCCCTCGACGCTGCCGATGAGTGTGCTGGTGCGCACGATTTCGCCCATTTGCGGCCATTGGCGCACGACATTCTCGGCCAGGGGTACGCCGAGAATGTAGGCCAGGCGGGTCTCGCCATTGGACTCCTGATTCGCATTCATGCAGATCACGTTCCTTCCGTGGTTCAGTTCAGTCGGCGCCTCTCACCGCGCCACATTCCGGTTGTCCGATTAAAACTCGTCCGGGGCGTTGAGGGAACGCCAGAGCAGCGCTGCAGCGTAGGTGCGGAGTGGCCGCCAGTGTCAACGGAACGGTCCTTGTCAATCGGTCAGCGCGAGGTTGCGCGGATAAGGGGTGTGAGTGATCTCCCGGACCGGAAGAACCTGGCCGGCCACGAGGCGTTGCAGGGTGAAGCGAGCAATGCGGCCTGTATGTCCGTCATCTCCGGGCCGACCGGGTTCACCCCATTCGATCTGGGTCGTGCCGGATAGCTGCAACGACTTGCCGGTCGCGAAATCAATGACCAACAGGGCGGCTTCGGGGTTGACGGTGATGTTGCCGAAACTGTTGAAGAGGTTGTTGCCCTGGTAGTCGGGCCACCACAGCCCGTGCCCGTCTATGCGGACGAACCCGGACGGACCGCCACGATGGGACGCGTCGGACCCCCGCTCGGGATTCACTGTGCCGAGGAAGAACGTGTCGGCGGCACTGATCAGCTCACGGTCTTCCATCGAGAGCGTGCTGCCGTGTCTGACGTGCTCGCTGCCCGCCCCATCGATCTCATCGGGCACGAGAACACGTTGCTGGATATATTGCGGGCAATTGCCGAAGGCCTGTTCGACGTCCACGACAAGGAGATCGCCGCCGCTCACCGTGAGTGCGCCGTTGATACGCACCCGGCGCCGGGTGGCGAATTCAACCGTGACCATCCCGATCTTCTGACCGGCCTGCAGCCCGCGGAGTGGGTCACCCGGCGGGATCACGGCATGAACGGCAACGGAGGTGTCGGACAGCACCTCCAAGAAACCGGGACGGCCGACCAGCGGGGACGTCCAGAGGCGTCCGGAGCGATCCCTCCCGGAGATGACGAGAAACGTTCGATCGCTGAGAAACCCGGCCATCCGGGCGGTCAGAGTGACAGGCCCGAGCATCCCTGACAGGCGGGCCGCGTCGATTGTGACACCGGCCTGGCGCTGCACGGCCAGTTCGCCGGCGTGAAAGCCGACGTCGGCGAGTTGGGGCGTCCCGATCATCGTCATCATCTCCTGGAGAATCGAGTCGAGGATTACAGCCCGACGACAGGCCAGTCGTTTTCCACGTGAGCGAGCACGTTGAAGTAGTTGGTCAGAATGTTCAGCGCGAGGTTCGCGACGACCTCGCCGATCTCCGCGTCGGTCACACCAGCGGCACGGGCTGCACCAAGCGCGTCATCGCCGACGTCACCGGCATTCTCCGCGATCATGTTGGAGAGGGTCAGCAGTGCGGCCACATGCGGGTCACGTGACTGCGCTCGGCGCGCGGAGTCGAGCTCGGCAGCATCGACCTTGGCGATGTTGCCTCCGATGAAGGTATGGGCGGAGAGGCAGTACTCGCAACCGTTCAGCTGAGCGGTCGAGATAGCGAGGCGCTCGCGCACCGCAGCAGAAAGGCTGCCGGATCCGACTGCGGTGGAGAGAGCGAGGTAACCCTTCAGCAGGGTGGGGCTGTTGGCCATGACCTTGGCCATGTTCGGCACGAGACCCAGTCCCTTCTGGACCTGGTCAAGCAGGTCCCTGGCGACGCCCGTCGCGGTTTCGGGCTGGATCGGGACGATAGCAGTGATGGTGGCAGTCATGGTTCTTCTCCTCGTTTACTAATGCATGAACTCATGTTCATCCGTGACAATTACTATCACGATCTTTCTAACGTATGCAAGTGATTTCTTCCGTGATAGTTTGTCCGCATGGGAAACAGGAGCTTGGACCGCAGCTGGGCGCTCGCCGACGAGCCGATGCCGGTCCGCCTGATGGCGACTATCTGGGCAGACACGGAGGGCCTTCACGACGACTTCGCGACACCGACAGGCGTAGACGCCTGGCTGGATGCCGTCCGCATCGATCGGGCAGGCGCGGCAACGACTCGGGACGAGTTCCTGACGGCACGGAATCTGCGAGACGCGGTGCGCCGATTGGCAGCCCACGTGACGGACGATGATCGTCGGACTGCCGAATCGCCCATGGCGAGCGTGGAGGACGCGCTGCTCACTATCAACGCCGCCGCCAACCAGCGTCCGATCCCGCAGCTGCGGCTGAGCGGAGCGGCTCTCGCGCTCTCCCCCGAATCCGCGGTTTCTCCGGTGGTTGCCGGCCTCGCCGACGTCGCCTACCACGCCCAGCACCTGCTGGGCGAAAACGGTTCGAATCTGCGGGCATGCCACGCGCCCGGATGCGTGCTCTACTTCGTGAAGACACACCCCAGACGGGAATGGTGCTCGGTCGCTTGCGGCAACCGCGCTCGCGCTGCGCGGCATTACCAATCGGTACGCTCCGCGCGTACGGCACACGAACTCACGGCTCGCTGATGCGCCCGGGCCGGAGACGATGCGCCGACGAGATGATCCTTCCGGCTGCTTTCCTCCGCCTGTGGCCTGTATGGGAAGTACGAATATGAGACTCCTCCTTGTTTCGGGCAGCACTCGGCAGTCTTCAACCAACAACGCGGCGCTGACCACGGTGCGCGACCTGGCGCCAGCAGGCTCGATCGCACTGGTGTACCAAGGCTTGTCTGCACTACCCGCCTTCAACCCGGACGATGACCACGACCCGGTTCCAGGTCCGGTCGCGGAGTTGCGACAACAGATCAACAACGCCGACGTGGTGGTGTTCAGCACGCCAGAGTATGCCGGGACACTCCCGGGCAGCTTCAAGAATCTTCTGGATTGGACTGTCGGCAGCAGCGTTCTGACCAGGAAGCCGGTCGCGTGGATCAACGTGGCCTCACCGGGACGCGGGCACGGTGCACTCGCCACATTGAGATCGGTACTCGGCTATGTCGACGCACAGGTACTCGATGGAGCGTGCATCGACCTCCCGATCGGGCGGGACCTGGTTGCAGCCGGTGCTGTCACGGCGCAGCCGGAACGCGAAGCACTGGCCCGCTGGTGGGCGACAATGCAGGAGCATTGGCCCGCGGAAGAACTCGACGAGAAGCGTTAGCGTTCGGACCGGCTTGCGCGCTCGCCACCCACTAGTACGCTGACGAGAATTCATCGATTCGGCTGGCGCAGGACGGGAACAACGATGTCAACTTTTCGGCAACTCCACTACCGTGACTCACCGCTCGTGCTACCCAATGCCTGGGACGTCGGCTCGGCCCTGGCATTCGCGGACGCCGGATTTCCGGCCGTCGGCACGACGAGCTTTGGCATCGCGGCCAGCGCCGGCCTGCCGGATGGTGGCGGGTCCAGCAAGGCGGCAACCGTCGCACTTGCGGCGCGACTGGGCCGCATGTCGGTCCACATCACAGCGGACGTCGAAGACGGCTACTCCGACGACCCAGCGGAGGTTGCGGAGTTTGTGGCCGAGCTAGAGGTCCTGGGCGTGGCCGGCGTCAATCTTGAGGACAGCCGGGATGGGCATCTCGTGGATGCATCGACGGCTGCCGCCAAAATCAGCGCCGTCAAAGACCTCAGCCCCGACATCTTCGTCAATGCGCGGGTGGACAATCTCTGGTTCGGCGAGCACGCGACTGTCGAGGCCGTCCTGCTTCGAGCACGCACCTATGCCGACGCCGGGGCCGACGGAATCTTTGTGCCCGGCCTCGTGAATCCTGAGGACATCCGGAGGATCACCGCGGTTGTGGCGCTGCCGGTCAATGTGCTCGCGCACCCCTCCCTGACTGTGGCCGAGCTCGGCGATCTGGGGGTGAAGCGTGTGAGCTCGGGGTCGCTGCCGTACCGTGCAGCCATAGACAGGGCCGTGGACACTGTCACGGCCCTGCGCGATAACCGTCAGGCACCGACCGCGACGTCCTACTGGGAAATGCAGGCTCGCCTCGTGGCTTTCAGTCGAGCCAGCGGGAACTGATCAGAAATTCAGGCCGTCCTGGTCGTGGCGGGTGCACGGAGCACCTTTTCCAACGGTTTACCCTTCGCAATCTCGTCGACGAGCTTGTCGAGATAGCGAATCTTTTGCATGAGCGGGTCCTCGATGGTCTCCACGCGGATGCCGCACACCACACCGGTGATCAGCGACGCGCTGGGATTCATCGGCGCCTCTGCGAAGAACTCCTCGAACGTTGTTCCACCCTGGGCGTGACGGCGAAGCGTCGTGTCGTCGAATCCGGTCAGCCACATGATCACCTGATCGAGCTCCATCTTCGTCCTGCCCTTGCGCTCCACCTTCGCCACGTAGAGCGGATACACCGCTGAGAACTGGGTACCGAAGATCCTGGACACGATGCCAGCGTAGGCGAGGGGTGTCTCAGGGTCAATCGTCTCCGAAACCAGAACGACGCCGAGCTCTGCGCGCAATCCGTGCCCGCCGATCAGGTGACGAAAGACCCAGACCAGCATTCTTGGGCGCACGATCGCCGACCGCAGGACCGGGCGGGTCGACGACGGTAAGCAAGTCTGCTCGGTCGCCTTGTCGGATCGTTCAACCCTGCGGCCGACCGACCAGATCGACGACGGCGGACTGCCCCCGTTGATTCACAGTGAATGCCGCACGGTCATGCACAGTCCACGTGGGATGCTGATCCTGTGGATCTGAACACAGGTGCCGACACGCCGGCCGTTATCATCCGGCCATATTGTCAAGCGGATGCCGCAGACACGTTAGCGATCTTCCTTGCCGCAGTGACAGAAACCGCTGCCGCCGACTACTCGCGGGAGCAGATTCAGGCGTGGGCGCGGCCAGAAGCGCGCGAGCTGTCCGCTTGGCATACGGCGATGCAGGCGCGGAACAGTTGTGTGGCAACCGTGGATGGTGCGCCGGCGGGTTTCTCCGACGTGGACTCTGAGGGACATATCGACATGATGTTCGTCGCCCCTCGCTACCTGGGACGCGGGGTGGCACGGCAACTGATCGGCCACGTGGAGGCCCGCGCGCGCCAGGAGCAGCTGACAGAGCTGACAGCTGACGTCAGCATTACAGCCCGCCCCTTCTTTGAGCGCTCCGGATTCACCGTCGAGGCAGAACAACATCCGGTGACGGCCGGCGTGCAGCTGACCAATTTCAAGATGAAGAAGAAGCTAGTCGGCGGCGAGGTGTCCCTCAGCGGGCAGCTTGTTTGTCGCACCCAGGACCAAGCGGAAACTGTCCGGGAATACCTGCAACTGCACCTTGCCCTCACCCGCGCCGAACCGGGATGCCTGTCGTTCAACGTCACCCGGACGAGCAATCCCCTGGTGTGGCAGGTCGAAGAGCGCTTTGAGCACGCATCCGCCTTCGAAGCCCACCAGGAACGTGTCGCCAGCAGCGAGTGGGGTCACGCCACCGCGGGAATCGAACGCCGCTACTCCGTGATCGGACTCTAGCCGCTCGCCCGTCGCAACAGCTCCCCCGGCACCACATGTGGGCAACCTCGAGCCTCCGCAATTCACGCTTGGTGCATGTCACTCAGGGGAGAGAATCGATCGTCAACTTCCAGCCAATCCATCGGTCCCGGTCGATCGCACTTCCGCGCTGAAATGTCACCGTGGCCGTCCGGCTACCGGAGACCCTGCTCTGTCGAGCTACTGCCCAAGGCGGCCTGAATCCTCCGAATGATCGACCCGAGGATGCCCGACGCGAGAAGACCTGAACCGAGTGGGCCCGCGGAATCCTCACCAAGGGGCGGCAACTGCCGAAGCGCCGCCCTGACTTGGGCATTCATGTGCTCGAGCTGCCAGGAGACCTCATCGGAGACTGCCGTAGCCTGATCAGCGGCGGCTAGCCCGGCGGCTTTCGCTGCGTATGCGGCTGCGCCGAGTGCGTGCGCGCCCATGTGCGCGACGCCGGAAGCTTGTCCGGCAGCCCGAGCAGCTGCCACTGCCGAGGGAGAGTTCACTGCCTGCGCGGCCCGACCAGCAACGAAGCGCCTGCGAATTTCACCGGCGGTATCAAGATCACCCTGAGCAAATGCCCGAGTACGAGCGATGGCATCACGTGGCCGGCCGTCCGTTGGCGCCTCCGTTTCGAAATGGACCAAGACTCTCTCAGCACAGTCAGCAGCCCAGGTTGCGACGAGGCGTCGGTCACCTTCGCTGAGTGACTGCGGGGAAGGCACGTCTCACCTGCTCGTGCGGCCGTGCCCCGGCCGTCGCAGGCCGAGCCAAATCAGGATGATGCCAACGATTGCGAGGATGAGCCCGATGGAAAGCCACATCCGGCTACCCGTCATGAAACTTCCCGGGATCAGATTCATGCCCTGCCCGGTCCAGACGCCACCAAGGATCAGAGCGATCACGCCGACGGCGATGAGGGCGATGCGTCCGCTTCGGCTAGTCACGTCTCCCAACGTACCCCGGCTGACACGCACGTCGCCCGCTTGAGGTTCCCCAGGAAACGGGGAATCCGTCGAGATCAGGTCTCGGAGCGAATGACAGAAACTCCGCAGTCGGGGTTCACGGGTTCCAGTGAACAGGTGGTCTCATGCAGCTCCAGGAGTGTCCTGTTCTGTGAGAAATTACAACTGACACAACCCCTGAGCAGAGTCATCTAGTCGAGGGGCTCCACCCATTCAGACCGCCATCCGGGTGCCTCCGACTTTCGCGTGTAATAGCGGGTATCCCGGATGATCGACCCGTCCGCTCCGAACTCCAGGATGACCACCACGTGCCACACATCCCCGGCATAGTCATTCGTCCCCTCGACGACCCAGATTTGCCCCGACCCCACGACTCGGCGCAGGGTGATCGAGGGGGGAACAGGAAAAGCCTCCTGCATTGCCCGCATGGCCTCACGTCCACGGATGCGCTCCCCCGACTGCGGCATCTCCATCACGTAGGTCTCATCACGAAGCCGAAACTCAGCGTCAGGTGAGAGCCCCTCCTTGGTGAGGCCGAACAAACGCTCGAGGCCCTCGCGCATGGCCTCCGGATCGTTGTCTGTGATTGCCCGCAGAAAAGATTCGCGCACATCGAGGTCGCTCATTCTTCCTCCCGGTCAACGTTGAAACTCGACTACGAGCATTCTGCTCCTCTGCCGAGGAAGCGGCACGCTCGTCGTGCCTAACGGCGTCGGTGTGCTCCGGCAGGCGCATCCCAAGACGTTCATTGGCGGCCCCGGCTGCGAACGCGCTCCCACTCTGACGGAGTCAGCTCGCCCGGTTTGGACCACACCTGGTTGGAGACGCCCAGACAGCCGAGGTCGTGCACGTATCCCACTCGTCGAAGCGTTCGGAGGTTACCGGCGTCGAGTCCCAACAATTCACCTGCCTTCGCCGACAGCGTGGCCACGCGCCGGGAGTGGCCGAAGGCGAAGGGGCACTTGAGGTCAACGAAGTCGCCTATCGCGCACACCAACCGGTCGAGACTCTCGTCGGTGAGTCGGACCTCCCGATCGGGTGCATAGCCAAGAGCATCACTCCAGGAGTCACCGGCGGGCACGGGCGCAAAGATCTCGTCGGGCGAGCCAAGCGCAGCATCGACGACGTCGGGATCGAGGTGTCCGCCCCGCCTGCTTCTGGCCATCGCGATCACGGCGTCGAGCCCGTATATCCGGTAGTGAACTTCGGCGACATCCGCGAACTGGGCGACTCTCATTTCGATCGGGATCTTGTCGCAGGAAACTGCCGCCGGCAGGCCCTCGCCGTCGAATCGCTCGAAGGTGTACGCGAGCGTGTTCTCGACATCCGCGGAAAGCCCAATCTGCCGGCCCAGGGCAGCTGCCGAGGTGCAGTGCGAGTGGATCAGGCTCGCGAGTTGGCCACGGGTATCCCGGAGCAGAGTGCCCATCACCTTGAGCCGTTGCGGGAGGGATTCTCCCTTTGCGATGTTGCCTAGCAGGAATCGCATGTAGGGCATGCCTGACCAGTCGACCAGATACGCCTTTGCAGGTCCCCTGGGACAGAGGCTCAACTTCCAGTGACAGTCACCCACACCTCGGCGAGAGGAATGAAGCCTTCACGACTCTCGAGTCGACCACGGCGCCTGCGTCTCAGCGCTCCTCGCTTCCCAGATCAATGCGTTCCGCAATCTCGGAAACGTCGTCAAGCCGCCCGGAAGAAACGTCCATGATGAATTCATAGGCCTCATCATTCGACCAGGTCAGCCGTCTTCCATTAATACCGAGGAAAGCGAGCAGAGCAGCGAGACTCAGGCGTTTATTGCCGTCAATCAAGCCGTGGTTGCGGGCCAAGGAGTGCGTCAGCGCCGCGGCCTTCTCGTTGAGGCTTCCGTAGGCATCCCTTCCGAATGCGCTCGCGCGCGGACGGGCCAGCGCCGACTCAAGCAGCCCCTGGTCACGGACCGGCATGTCTCCTCCGAGGGCCCGCTGCCCGACGAAGAGGAGATCAGCGTAGGTGAGATAGATCACTTTCCCAGGCGTTCAAGCGCTTCGGCGTAGCGCGGGAGCTCCTCGTCAAGGACACTACCCAGAAGGTCCTGTCGGCTGTGGTTCTCGACGTATTCACGCACCGCCTGCTTGGCGATGTCCTGCATGGACCGCCTCTCGTACTCGGCACGGCGACGCAGAGCGTCCGCCTCGTCATCGGTCAAGCGAAGGGTCATTGGCATGGACACACGGTATCACCCGTGACACCGTTCTCGATAGCGTCCCGATAGGGGTTGGGCTCGCGGGCCACGCAGCGGAACCTTTCAGTTGCCTGACCTGCACGGATCGGACAATCGTCGCTGGCTCGCCGCTTGACGTTGCCCGAGCATCCAGCCGGCACCGAATGCGAGCACTGCCAGCCCGACAATGAACAGCGCGATCCCGATCTGACTCCGTGGCGAGAACTGTAGGCCTCGTGGAGAGAACGTCGTGTTGCTGAGCGGCGCGCGTGTCGCTGTGCCGAGCATCACCTCGATGATGTCCACCCGTAGGTGTTCGAGGTCACTCCAGACCGAGCGAACTCGGTCGCGCACCTTCTCCATGAGCGCCGTCAGTAGGCGGGCACTTCGGAATAAACAATGGATAGAGACTGCATGCATCAAGTCTTGCCCCTTCTGTGAGGACAAGAAAACCTGATCAAACCATACTTTGGAGTAGGGCGGCCGGGACTTGAACCCGGGACCGACGGATTGCGTTGGGCGCTTCTTGGCCAAGCGACTCAGCTTTCGAAACCTAGACTCATCTTGACTGATCTCGATCTGATCAAGAGTTCCTTGCGATGTTTGGAACATACTTTATCGCAACCCCTCGGCCCGCCTCGGCCGGTCTCGAGGCAATAAACGTTGAATAAACGTGCACGCATCAATTCCCCATTTCTCTCAGGCTGTCGCTGAAAGTCGTGCGGCTGCCCGATCTTGCACGGGGCGGAGATTCTTACCTGACTAGTTGAAGACCATTCAACCGTCGACCAGAATCGATTGTCCGGTGATGTAGTTGGAGTCGGGTCCGGCCAGGAAAGAGACGACGCCTGCGACGTCGGCGACCTCGGCAAGGCGATTCAGGGCGATACCCCTAGTGAACCGCTCCCATCCCCACGCCTCCGGCTTTTCATCTGGCACGAGGCCTGACATCGATCTGCTCAATGCAGACCCGAAACGCCGCGGACGCCGTCGATGACTCGTTGGCGCTTACCCGATCGCGTCAGCGACCGATGCCCTGAGCGCGGGCACTAAGTCAGCCTCGAACCATGGATTGCGCGCTTGCCAACGGAAGTTGAGCGGGGACGGGTGCACCACGGGAAACACCTCGGGCAGGTACTCTCGAAACGCTCGGACGTTCTCGGTGAGGTTGCTCTTGGCTCGGCCGACCAGATACTGGTCTTGCGCGTACTTGCCGACGAGCAATGTCAAACGAATCCGCGGCAGCTGGCTCAAGATGAGCGGATGCCATCTCGGTGCGAAGTCTTTTCGGGGTGGCAAGTCCCCGCTGGTGCCTTTGCCGGGGTAGTAGAAGTCCATCGGCAGGATCGCGAACAGCTCGGGGTCTCGGAATTGAGTCTCTGTCACACCCAGCCACATCATGAGCTTTGCGCCACTTGCGTCGTCCCAGGGGATGCCGGAGGCTTGCGCCCTCTGGCCAGGCGCCTGACCGATGATCACGATCCGAGCGGCAGGGTCCGCAACGAACAAAGGCCCCGCGCCTTGCTTCGCCCAGTCCGAATTCGCGGGATCCGTGTTGATGGCCCGCCGGATCTCCTCAATAGTCACGTGTTGTTCCAGATGTCGCGTTCTCGATGGGCGAAAGTGGCGAAGCCGATCGGGTCGCGGTGCAGGACTTCGCGGACGGTTTCGGTGCGACCGGCGGCGAGTCCGAGCCGGGCGGTGGTGTAGATGGCCGTCGTGACGGCGACCAGCCCCCATGGCATCCCCAAAATGCGGCGTGCGTGACGAACGTAGCGGAACATCCCTGGTCGGGCATAACGGATGGGGCGGCCGAGTTCCCGGGTGAGGATCCCGGCGATCTGGTCATACGTGAGCGCTTCATCTCCGGTCACCGTCAACGCAGCGGTGGCATAGGAGAGCGGGTCCAGAAGTGCGGCCGCGGCCACCGCGCCAACGTCTTCGGCGTCCACGAACGCGGTCGCGCCCCGGCCGGCGGGAACCATGATCTCGTTCAGATCGCGGATGTCGGTCAGGTGGGTGGTCGTGAGGTTTTGATGGAAGAAGGACGCGCGCACAAAAGTCCACGAAATGCCCGAGGCGCGCAACCACGACTCGATCGCAGCATGGGGCACGATCTTGTTCCCTTCGGCACCCTGTAGCGAGAGGAACACCATCTGCTGGACGCCGTGGTCACGGGCATAGTCAAGGGCGGGGACCATTTGGGTCTTCGGCTTCCCGAGCTGCGGCGGACGCATAAGAAACATGCTGTGAACCCCCTCGAACGCCGAGGCCCAGGTTGACTCATCCGTGAAGTCCAGCGGAACGGCCTGCACGCGGTCGCCGAACATCCGGGAAACGGACTCAGCGGTACGACCGGCAGCTCGCACAGGCCGCCCCGCGGCCAGGAGCCGCTCCACGACGACCCTGCCCACGTTCCCGGTCGCGCCCGTGACCAGAATCACTTCGACTGCCATCGGGTTCCTCTCCCCCGAGCAGACTTCCCTCTTCGTTCGATCATATGTGTAGAGTACACCTATGACCGAGAGTCCCTGGGAAACGATTGACGCCGCCCTGATCCGAATGCGACGGCTGCTCGAGCTGCCGGCGCACCTGACCAGCACGGTCGACCTGTCGGCCATGCTCGTCACGGACACGGTTGCACGTCTCAGGGACAATGGGGAGCGGGCCCGGATCGCCGATATCGCAGCGAACCTGACGGTGAAACCCTCCACTGCGAGCCGGCTCGTGGCGTCGACTGAGGCGGCCGGTTTCATCCGCCGCACGCCCAGCCCCGATGACCCGAGGAGTGTCACCCTCGACCTGACCCCGGCCGGTGAGGAATTGAACGCGACCGCGAAGGGCTTCCGAATCGGCTTCCTCCGGCACGCCGTGGAAGGCTGGGATGACCAAACCGTGACCGACTTTGCCACTCTGCTCGACCAGTTCTCCCGCGCCACCGCCACCACGCTATCGGCGCCGTTCGGAGGATCCTGACACCTGAAGGCGTCTGCCGATTCCCACGGGACACTAAAGGCACATCAAGTGACGCACGGCGTCGGGGCTATGGGCGTTGGAAGATGTTGAGAATGTTGCCCTCGCTATCTATGAACCACGCTGCTTTACCGACCGGTGTCGTTGCGACGCCGTTCTCCGTCTTGAGCCCTGGAAAATCGTATTCTTCGAAGACAATGCCGCGACTCTGAAGATCCGAAACCTCAGCATTAATGTCGTCGGTTCTCCAGCCGACCTGCGTGTTCTGGGCCGTACCCGCATTGTCGGTCTTGTACAGCAGGAAAGTCGTTCCGTTCCCGCATCGATATTGGACGTTGTCCTCGTCCATGACGTCCGCGGGCTCAAGCCCAAGCTTGTCCCGATAGAAGCTTCTAGCCCGGGCCATGTCCTTCGCTGGAAGGACCGCGAAGACCTCATTTTCCTTCAGCATGCTTATCACTCCTTGTGGTTTTAGAACGGCTTGCTTTCCCCGACGGATTCGGCACCACGCCGGACCGGGCCGCCTTTGTCCTTCGGCACTGTCCGGTTTCCGGGCAGCCCTTTCATCAGTGCGCGTCTGGGCCGGACCGACAGTCCGGCAATGTTGATGGCGTCTGTCAGCGTCATCATGCACCGGATTAGCGTCCTGAGATACAGGCAGGCAGGACTTGGTCGGGTGGTCCTGAACGCTTCTACTAACGCCAGCTGAAGACAGATACAGTTCTGCGCGACTGGACTACTTTTTTTGGAAACCGCTGGCGATATAGCGGGGGAGGAAATGGGGCCTGCCGGGCCCGAGCGTGATGCACACGAAACCGACAGCAAACGCTATTTACTTGGCACTGTTCCAGCTTGGCTCGAACGCCGCGGAAACACCCACTCCGATGCGTGTCGCAGCGCGATATCGCTCGACGGCTGCTCGTCGAGCGGAAAGTATCGCGATAGCAGCGCACAGAAAGACCACGGCCTCGCGCGCTCGGTGTCGGCAATGGATCTTGATCTGGCCAGAAGAATTCACCTTGTTGTTGTAGCGACCTGACGCCATGCGTGTTTTCCTGTCTCCGGCGCCAATCGGTGACGCTCAACTAGGGAGGGCATGACATGGGTGCAGTAGCGGCGCATCGAGTGATCGTGTTCCTGCAGGAGAACAAGACCAACGATTTCTACTTCCCAACCCTGTCAGCCTCGGGCGCCCTGGTCGAGAACCGCGGCAACCTCTTGACGGCGGGACCGAACTTCGATCAACCTCACGATCGCAACAGCTGGGTGCACTACGCGATGGGCGACTACCCGGCCCTGCCCGCCCAAATCGACAATGACACGGTGAACCCGTTCTACAGTTGGCTGGCCAAGGAATTCGTTTTCGCCGACCATCACTTCGGCGCGAGCTCGAACTCGACGTCCGGACACATGCTTGCTATTAGCGGCCAGATGCCGACGCTGAAGAATCCGCCGTTTGTCGTGCGCGCGAACACAGACCTCGCTACGAGAGCCTAGGCATTTAGCCAACGACAGCATCGATGACTCGGATGGACACCGAGATCCGGCTAAAAGTGATGACGAAATCGTCCGCGTTCCTGGGCCACTGCTGGGCACTGCGAACCTAGCCCCACTTCGCGACACTTCCATTTCCACTGCCGGCACGGTGAGATTTGTCAGTCCGGCTCGTCGCTGTCGGTGTACTCCCCTTCTTCGGACCCGTCCCCGGGCTTCGCGGGCCCATTGCTATCGGAGACGCTGTCGGTGTCAGCGCTCACTGAATCCAGGTCCGGATCCACGTCGGTGTACTCACCCTTTTCATCCGGTTCGGCGACTGCCTCGCTGGTGACTCGGGGATCTTTGGGCGGAAGGCCATCTTGTCTGTTCATTTCGCTCCTCATTTCCGTCAGGCCCTACGTCGGCGTCGACTAAGTAACTCCGTTCGGCCACATTCTTGCCGGTCCCGACCACCGAGACAAGCCATGCGGCGCACGGGTCCTATTAGACTTCCTGCGCATTCCAGGAGGGTGTGAGCGCGGACAGATGCGTCCATCGACATCCTCCTCGCCGCCCACGTGTCGCAAGGAGGGGCGGCCGCGTTGATGCTGCCCGCTCGATGGCGCTCGTTGGATGAAGATACCCATGACGGCCTCCAGGGGCACCGTCGTCACGCTGGGTACGCTGCCGCTCATCCAGAGGTCGCCGAGACTGACTGACCGAGACCGACCATCGATGCGGCTTGGGTAGCCTCTCTATGCGCACGATGTGGTGTCTAAAACCGCTTGAGCGGCAGGGGGATTCGAACCCGCAACCGTTTCCTTATTGCTTCCAGGATGCGTTGTCGGCGGGATCATTCACAGACAGGCTGCGTCTCCTGTGCTGCGCATGAATCAGCGCGACGACCCCCACGGCGATGGTCGCCGTCGCGAATAACAGGCTAGACGCGGTCGATACCGCCAGGTCCGGCACTCCGGCCCACCACACGCGATTGAAAAGGGACTGGTGCGTCCTTTCCGGTACGACAACGAATGCGACGAACAATGTGACCACTGTTACGAGCGCGGCGATGACCCGCAGCATCGATCGTGCGAGGCGGCCCAGGCGCCGGCGCACGAACGAGACGGTCAGAAGGATCAGAGCGGCCAGCTGGAGAAGGGGCAGCGCAATCATAATGATCGGCGCGGCGGCGACAACGGGATCAACCACATGCGGGGCCGCCGTTGTGCCGACGATGGTGTGGAGGAGCTGGTAGGTGAATTCGCTGAATCGGCCCGAATCGGTGCCGAGCCCGGTGTTGCTCAGCACGACGACTCCGAAGCCAAGGTCGGGAGAGAACGCCAGGTATGAGGTTTCCCGTGTGGTGTCGCCATCGTGCTCATAGATCAGCGGGAGGGCCGGGTCGTCGAAGTTTTCGTCACCATCGTGTAATTCCCAGAACGAGCGCACGTACCAGCCACTCGCATACCTGCTGTATTTATCGACGGCGGCCAACGGCACGTGATCGGCCGCGAACACGGCGGAGTCGATGCCGGATGGCCGACCCAGCTCGGCTTCGAGCAGGCGGGAGAGATCGACCGCGGTCGAGCTCGTATAGGCGGATGGTGCGCCCATCGGCCAGCGCGGGCCGGGCGTTGTCGAGTCGATCATCCCGAACCATGTGTAATGGCCCGGCGCTAGCCCGTTCGCCTGGGCAGCTGTGAGGTCGCTCGTGGTCGTGTTGAGCCCGAGGGGCCGGGCCACGAGGCTCTGTAAGGCGGCCTCAAATGTCTGCCTCGTGACCTCCTCGATGATCGATCCGAGCAGGGTGTAGTTGCCATTCGAGTATTCGAACCTCGTGCCCGCCAGCGACGACGACGCGGTCGTCAACAGATGGCGTGTCTCGGTTCCGAGTGAGGTGAACGCAGGCGTTGGGTCGAACACATCTGCCGTGCCTGCGGCAGTGCTGATTCCTGACGTGTGGCTGAGGAGTTCCGCGACTGTCACGTCAGCGAAGGGGCTGCTTTCGCTGCCGAGACGGCGCAGCAGCGTACCAACCGTGTCGTGGAGAGACAGCTTGCCCTGTGCAATGAGTTGTTGGATCGCGAGTCCCGCCAATTGTTTCGACGTCGACCCGAGCACGAACGGTGTGTTGAGCGTGACGGCGGGCCCGCCCGGTGTCGCGTCGCCGAATGCCCCCTCGAATAGGACCGATCCCTCAGACAGCACGACCACGGCGAGGCCCGACAGCTTCAGATCGGCGCGCTCCTTTTGCAGAAAAGCATTGATCTCGGACGCCGATGCCCACCCGGGCGACGGTAATTCAGTGGCGCGAGCGGACACCGTCGTGCCCCCTGCGAGCGACGAGATCAGGACGACCGCGTTCATCAAGCCGCACCACAGGGGAACTGATCGGCGGCGCTCGCGAATCGTTCGCATGCGCGTGATTCTAGCCCGGCGTCGTGACGGCACTCCGCGAGAAACTCGCCGCGCTGGTGCATCAGGACATCAGTGATATTTAGATAGTTCGGTCGCCGTCCGCCCGGTCGCCAGCTCCGGCCACCCCGCCGCCCCCGCCGACATCGCGCGCGTCACCCGGTGCTCCGACACACCAATGATTCCTGCCCATGAAGTTCCTCCACTGGCTCGCGTCGCAGTGCAGATCGGACGGGTAACAAGATGGCCGTGGTTTGAGCGCAGACACCAGGGTGATCACGCGGGATGGGTGCAGCATGACCTTGCGTCAAAGCCGCAGTCTGTTGGGGATCTATGTGTGCCCCGGACGAATTCGAACTCTGAAATGCGTCCCATCTGGGCCGTCACCCCTGGCCGGCGTCCCCTTGTTCTCGAAGGATCCCGCGGTGACCGTCGCCATTTGCGGCGACACGGTCTCCGGGATCCGTTACAGCACGCTCAGGGACGCAACGCCGGGTGCTTGACGTAGAGTATGGTCGGCAGCGTGTTGAGTTCGTTGTTCGCACCAAGGGTTTATCGCCCGCCGCCAGCCATTAATAGCGCCCACGCGGACCCAGCCCAAAAGGACTTACTCAACGAGCGAATCTGCGGCGATCGCGAACCTCAGGCGCTCCGCGACTGGATGATTGGTGAAGTGATGAGCACGTGGACCTCTGACGGTGCGGAGCAGGGCCCTGGCGCTCTCGCGCCTCAGGCCGCCGAAGACCCCGGCCTCCAGGAGGACCTGGGCGAGTTCTGGACCCGCAACCTCCTCGAGGCCCCCGGGGCGATCGTGTTCTTCAAGGATCTGCAGGGCAGGTTCATCCGGGTCAGTCCGGCGTGTGCGGCCCTCACGGGCCGGACGCCGGAGGAGTTGGTCGGTCTGACGGACTTCGATCTGACGGATCGGGCGCACGCTCTGGAGCTCCTCGCCGACGAGCAGCGCATCATCGCGACCGGTGAGCCACTGATCGATAAGGCTGAGGTCGACCGGCTCGTCGATCGGCCGGGCACGTGGGTCGAGACGAGCAAGTTCCCGCTGCGCGACGCCACCGGCACGATCGTCGGCACGTTCGGCGCCAGCCGGGACGTCACCCGCCAGGGGCGAGCCGAACAGGAGGTCGCGCGGATGGCGAAGGCGGCGGCCGACGAGCACGCGCGGCTGATAGTGGCCGAGGCCCAGCTGCGGGCGGTGCTGAACGGCTCGACCGACGCGATCGTGAAGTACGACGGCGATCTGCGCTACAGGTACGTCAACCCGGCCGGTGAGCGCGCCCGTGCCACGACGCTCGAGCAGCTGATCGGTCGCACCGACCGTGAGACGGGGATGGACCAAGGTCTGCTCGCGATGTGGGAGCCCGCATTGCGAGCAGTGCTGCAGACCGGTGAACCGGACGAGATCGAGTTCTCGGCGCGCGACCTGCAGGGCGGCGAGAAGTGGTTCCACACCACCCTGTCACCCGACCGGGACACGACCGGCGCCCTCGTCGGGGTGCTGACCTCCATGCGGGACATCACTGAGATCAAGCGTGCAGAGCAGGCCCTGGCCCACCATGCCATGCACGACTCCCTGACGGGCCTGGCCAATCGGCACCTCCTGACGGACCGCCTGGGTCAGGCTCTAGTCCGCATGGAGCGCGCTGGGAACCGGCTCGCGGTCTTCTTCGTCGACCTCGACCGCTTCAAGGACGTCAACGACACGTACGGCCACGAGGTCGGAGACAGCGTGCTCATCGAGGTCGCCCGCAGGCTGGAGCGGGCCGGACGCCGCACGGACACGATCGCCCGCCTCGGTGGTGATGAGTTCATCGTCCTGTGCGAGCAGGTACCTACCGCCGACGACGTCGAGCAGGTCGCCGACCGCATCGTGCACGCCATGGCCGAGCCGTTCGAGGTCGGCACCCTGACTCTGCGTCTCTCAGCGAGCGTCGGAGCCGTCGTCACCGACGATCCGGGAAACGATGCCTCGAGCTTGCTGCGCAACGCGGACTCGGCGATGTACCGGGCCAAGGAGGGCGGCCGGAACCGGTTCGAGATCTTCGACCCGCTCGCGCCGATCGAGGCCGCCGAGGGCTCCGCAATCGAAGCCGAGCTGCGGCTTGCCCTGGAGAACAAGGAGTTCAGGCTCGTTTACCAGCCACGGCTCTCGTTGGCGGAACAGCATGTCCTCGGGTTCGAGGCGCTGATCCGCTGGGAGCACCCCCGGCGCGGGACGCTCAGCCCCGCGGACTTCCTCGCCGTCGCCGAGGCCCGCGGCCTGATCGTGCGGATCGGCGCTGGGTGCTCGACACGGCCTGCGAGCAGCTCGCGGCGTGGACCGCCGATCGGGACCCGAACATCGCCTCGTTGACGATGTCCGTCAACGTCTCGGGTCGGGAGCTGCGCGAGCGACACTTCGTGGACCTCGTCCGCAGTACCCTCGAGCAGCACGGGCTCGCGCCCGGCCAGCTATGCCTCGAGGTCAGCGAGCGAGCCCTGGTCTACGATGGGCCGGACTCGCGCAGGACCCTCGAGGCGCTCGCCGCCCTCGGGGTCCAGCTCGCGGTCGACGACTTTGGCGCGACGTACACCTCACTCACCCGGTTGCCGAAGTTCCCGGTGGGTGTCGTCAAGCTCGAGCAGCTGACCGTGTCATCGCATGAGCGCGGGATCGTCGCGGCGGTCATCGCGATGGCGCATGGCCTGGGCATGAGCGTGGTCGGTGGGGGCATCGAGACGGTCGCCCAGCTCAACGACCTCCTCGACCTCGCCTGCGACGACGGTCAGGGGTTCCTGCTCGGCCGCCCGCTCTCGATCGCCGACGTTATCCAGGTAATCGCGGCCGACGGCGCCACCCTCCGGGCCGAGGCCGCGACCCAGCACGTGAGCATCGACAACTGATCTGCACCACCAGATGAGCCGCAGGACCGCGGCCGGCCCGGGCACAACGCCGAGTGCGACCGCCGCCTCGCGCAGGGCGAGATCAGCCTCCTGCGGGGTGAACCCCCGCCGCCGCCGCTCTTCGAGGAACCCCTACCTTCTGATAAACCGGTCGTGAAACTCTTCAACCGTTGCTGGATGCCGCCGTGGCGCATGCTGACTAGGGGTGAACAGCGCAGGAATCAAGGACCCATCCTCCCTCTCGTCGCGTTGTTCAATCACGGCGAGGCACGGAAGGCATCGGAAGGATCCCGCGCCCGCTCGAACTGTCCGGTCGCAAAACGGACTTGCGTCACGTAAACCTGCTGCCAAGCTAGGTGATGCACGGGCCACCTAACCTGTGTCGTCCGGGTCGTACAGTTCAAAATCGGTCATTTCGATTGCTTCTGAAAATCCCCCTGGCCCAGCCGAGAGTGCGTCGTAGGCAAGTGTGTAAAGGCTTTCGACCGCGTCCGTGTAGTCCGGTACTGGCTCACTCCACGCCTTCGGGACGCTGATCAGTGAACTCGTCGGGCCCAAAACGAGACTCACAACCATTGGTTCGCCGTCATCGCCGAGCGCTGGAATCGCCACAATCTCGTTTCCCTGGCCGCGTGCAATGGCGGCAGTCAGGTCCGGCGACATCGCCCGTCTCTACCGGCGTGCCGTTTGTTTGCCAACGGCGAGACTGCGTCATGAGTTCAGGAAGGCGCAAGTCGTTCAGAAGGGCAGGGGTTGCCAGGAAGGCAAGCGGTGATAGCGCGAGCGCGATGACTGGCCACCAGTGGATCGGTTCGTCTGGGCCCAGAGATTCCCCGAGGAGGGCAAGCCAGCCCCGCATATATGGCGCGGTGCTTGACGCGACAACCCGACAACAGTTGATCAATCTGGCCATCGAAAAAGTCCGCTCGACCCATCCGGTCGCCCGTCCAATCACGACGGCACTCACGAACCACTCGTGGACGACGAGGCCTGGGACCACGTGCAAGAGGTGCTGGCTGGACGACGCATCGCCTTCGGCGATGACGTCAGTAAAGGGTCGGTACGATCTATCTGATGCCCCCGGATACTCGTAGGCTTGACAGCATCGCGCTCATGCTTCATACATACGCACAACATCTAGCGGGGAGAGAAGCATGACGACAACCAGCGATATCAAGACGGAACCATCGACCGGATCACGGAAATACCTATTTGCCGTCCTCCGAGTGGCCATCGTCGCGCTAGTTGTGATCGCCATCGTGGCCACCTTCTTCGACACAGCGACGCGAGCGAACATCAACCCGTTCAACTTCTTCGGCTTCTTCACGATGCAGAGCAACATCATCACCGCGGTAATCCTGCTCCTCGCCGCTCTAACCACATTCATAGGCCGCACACAGACGCGACTTCTCATGTTCGCGCGTGCCTGCGCGACGACCTACATCGTGATCGTCGGCATCGTCTATAATCTCCTCCTGGCCGGCCTCGAGGGAGGCGTCTCACTCGAGTGGGCGAACTGGGTGCTCCACGTCGCATTCCCGATCTACGCCGCACTGGACTGGATCCTCTTCGGCGACCGCACCGCCCTGGCGTGGAAGCGACTCTGGGTCGTCCTGATCTATCCGGTGCTCTGGATCATCGTCGTCATCATCCGCGGTGCAACTGACGGCTGGGTGCCCTACCCGTTCCTCGACCCCGCCACTGGGTACGGAAGCGTTGCGATCTATTCCATCGTCATCTTCGTCGCCACCGTAATCGTCGGAGCTGTTATCTTCTCACTGAGCCGTGTGCGGATCATAAAGCCGTAGGCCTACCAAACATCTTGTGCTCTATGTCAAGGCAAAACCCAAAGTCATCGATCGCTGAGATCGTCTTCTAAAAAATGGTTGACGAGAGTCAAAATGAATATCAGCTCTGGACTCCGACAATAGAAATGGACTAAGGCGAACGGGCGACCTGGGATGGTCAAGAGTCGTTTCTGCCGATAACAGCACCGAACTATCTTAATAAGTCGTCGACGTTGAAGACTCCAATGAAGCTGCGCGGATAGGCAGTGAAATTGCGACTTGGATCGCACCCTGTGGACGACAAGACTCCGTCGTCTACACACAGATTACCCTTAGGGGTTGGCGAGTCGAGATTAGCCTCGCTGCTCCGAGTCTGGCATGGCTGTTAACATTCGTTGCCGAGCCATGCCACGAGGGACTACGTTTGGGATCAATAACCACGCTCGGGGGGGGGGGGGATAGGAAATGCCGAATCGCGAATTGCTAGACGCGATCATTCGCTACATAGAAGCACGATCGTCGGAGAATGTTTTCAAAACGTCGACAACGGAGCTCAGCGCGGACGAGTATGCACACCAAGCCATGGCGGAGCTCACGGCTTTGATCGATAAGAGGGTCACGGCCGCTCTCGTCGCACACGACAAACACATGATCGACCTTCTGCGCGGCTAGTCCAGGGAAGCGAAAGCGTCCGTCGCCCGTCGGCGAGGGACTTCACAATTTGAGGCAGAATCCTACGATGGACGATGACGGCATCCCCTGGGAGGGACCGGTATGTCCTGCCTGCGGCCACGAGATGAACGTGGCGACGGTGGAGACACCATACGGGCTCCGGGTGCGTCAACTATGTCCTGAGTGTCAACTTATAGATCTCATCCCGCGCCCGTTTGATAAGTAGGCGCGGGTTCGGGCCTCTGTTAAGCGCGCAGTCGCAAAAATAGGCGCCGCCAGACCCGCGGCTGCCTTTTCCGCAGGGCGCGGAAACAAGATATTCAAAACCCTTGGATACCTTTGTCAAGGGCCATGAAGAACTGCCCACTGGCGGCCACGGAAAATGCCCGCTGATGGCCATGAAAACTGCCCACTCATGGCCAACAGATCTGCCCACCAGGATTCGGCGG